>CAYQKX010000003.1:0-463173 GCA_964418155.1 uncultured Candidatus Obscuribacterales bacterium
AATCGGGGCGAGAGGATTTGAACCTCCGGCCTTCCGCACCCGAAACGGACGCGCTACCAAGCTGCGCTACGCCCCGACGGCGTGTTGAAATAGTCCCTTGACTTCGCGGCAGGCCTGGAATAATTGTCACACGACAGTTGATTTCGCGCCACATCTTCCAGTGCGTAATTCATATAGATTAGGAATTAGGTAGGGTGACGGGAGCGTCCCCAGATTACTCTGCCATCAGGCTGCGATTGCCGCCATCTTGATGGGCATGTTCGACCGCGGCCCGAGCATGCGACAAAAGAACTTTGCCTTCGTCATCCATATGAGGCGCAAATTGGCAGATACCGACAGCAACTGTAATGCTGACCGTATCGTTATCGGCGCGGAAATTGGCATCCTGTATTGAAGTACGGAGACGCTCGGCAACTTCGATTGCTCCATCACGAGGAGTGACGGTCAATCCGACTGTAAATTCAAAAGAACCAGACCTGACAACTATGTCGGAATCACGCATTTGATTACAGATCACGGTCGCAATCTGTGCAACTACCGTATCCGCGGTCTTCTGTCCGTAATGCTTAAGTAGATCCTTATGATTATCGACCTCGAGAATCACCACGCTCAGCGGCACTCCGTAGCGTCGACCCTGCTTGATACCAAGCTTTAAGAACTCCTGAAGATAGCGCAGGCTGCGCACATCGGTCAAATTGTCGGTAAGAGAGAGCTCCCTTATCTGGCTCTCTTTCTTGCGCAATTCGTCTCGAAGAGCCTTTTCTCGAAGTATGCTCTTGACACGAGTAAGAAGCTCAGCCGGTTGCACCGGCTTGAAGATAATGTCCTCATTGCCCGGCTCGTCGCCGACGATGTCCGGCACCGGCTCTTCGCGCGAGCCTAAGAATATAATAGGGATATGGCTGGTTTTTTCTTCCTTCTTCAGCCGCTGATATACGGCCATCCCACCCATGAGGGGCATGTGCAGGTCGAGGATGATGACATCAGGAGTACGCACTTTACAAGCAGCGATCGCTTTGAAGCCATCGTTGGCGGAATCGACAACATATCCAGCATCCTTCAGCACCTCGGAAAGTAACAAGGTGTTGGATTGTTCGTCGTCGACTACAAGTATTTTCTGACCCGTTTTCACTGTTGCTTCTTTCTGGATCGTCTAGAGCTCATGAAAACCCAACCATGAAGAGCTCGTGTTTGTGATAATAACTGGTTGGAAACAATTCAACAATTGGGGGACGGGGAGATAAATTCTATGGTCGGTATGTGAAGGGCGACGGGAGGCGGATCGGCGTTTTTTTCGATTGAGAGTATGTCTTGTGAAACCTTTTCCATAAACGGCACCAGATCGAGATTAAAGTGTGCCGGAGAGAATTTTTCGACTCTTTGCAAACCTCGTCTTAACAGTTTTAACGCACCCACCGAATTGTTTCGCAACTGATGGTGGTAACCGACCGCAATTTGAATAATTCCCTGAATCAGCTCTCGATCCGGTTCAAGATACTTTTGCCAGAGCTCCTCCAGCGTCTCGTGACACTCGAAAAACTCGCGCGTATTGAATTCTCTGATTCCACGCTCTAGAAGGTCTTGATAGTTCGGGGATAAACCTGACATAGTCGCCTGTTGGCAAAAATTAATATTCTGTCGTCTCTTGTCAAATCTCAATTCAATCTGGCGATAGCAACAACCTCCGCGTCGCGTGGGACCAACTCCATTTCAGCTCGAGCTAAAGCCTGCACCTGGTGAGCGTCCAGAACACCGGACAGATCGATAATCTTGGGACCCGCGAGCAGCACCATATCCGGTATTACCTTCCCGGCATCGCCCCATTCGGAATGCTGCTCGATGAGCGCGCCTAGCGTTCTGTCTAAATCGTCCACTTTGCATGCCTGATACGCCGCATTACGGAATTGCAGTCGTATTCCGCCGGTATGATCCAGAACCCGAATCGATTTCAAGCGGTGTGACAGCAATCCCAGCATCCGCTTCTCGGACTTGTCCGTCGAATAGATTTGAAAGAACTTGCCTTCAAATCCAAGGCTGACCTCGGCCACGGCTACCCTCATCGATTCCGCCGCCAGAGATTTTCTGTCCTCTGGAGTTGTCGCCTCTTGAATCGCTCCGTCCTTTGTCATGCTGGTTGCACCACATGCGGTAGCGCGCACAACACTGGTCCTGGTATCAATCTCGATATGCACCTCAATTGATGCCGGATCCGCTCCCATCTTCTCGACAGACGCATGAGCTTCCTGCCTGAGACGCAAAATGTCATCATCACTTGGGTTGACAATCTGACGCTCGACCGTCTCTCTAATCAAAGCAAGCGCTACACCAATAGCGGAAATTACATCAGCATGCTCGGCAATTTGAAAGCGCAAACTCATCTCTTTGGCAACAAACGGCACAATCGCGGCGGCACCGCCACCGCCACCAATCAACATGACGAGTTCGCCGTCCAGCTTATGATCCTTAATCAGATCTTCGACTATGGGAATGCATTTCTTGGCGGCAAGCCTGAGCATCTCGGTGGCCGCATTCTCCGCAGACAGACCGAGAGTTGCGCCGACCGCAGCTAGAGCCGACGATACAGAGTTATCGTTGCCCACAGCACAGTTACCAGCGGGCACAAGCTTAAGTAGATTGGCGGCGCAAGTCGGCGTGACACACTGCCTGAGTTCGCTGTTATCTGTATCACTCAACATCACGTAATCGGATGGATCATCAGGCATCGGCTTGATTAACTCAACCTTCGGTTTTGCCATCGGTTCTGAAAATGCCGAGTATGCAAGCCCGGCAATATGAGCGCTTCTTGGCCCAACATCGAGGAGCTTGCCTCCTCTGATTCGGGCGAGCGAACCACCCGCGACGCCAACTGTTCTAACGTCAAGAGTCCTCATATACACACGGTGCCCGCCAATTTCGGCAGTTTTGATCTTGGCGCGTCCGTTGCTGATTGCTGATATGTCAGTCGAGGTTCCTCCCACTTCGAGGAACACCCCATCGGAAATTCGAAGGAACATCATTGCGGCGGCCACGCCGGCGGCCGGTCCGGATAGCATGGTCAGAATCGGGCGTTTGCGCATCGCGTCGATATCCATAACGCCGCCGTCCGAGCGCATGATCATTACTGGAGCAGTGATCCCGGCTTCTCTAACACTGGACTCCGTCATATCCGCACTTTCAATCATCTTCGGCAGCATCGATGCATTGATTACCGCTGTTCTTGTCCGCACCTTGTAACCATAGAGTTGACTCACTTCATGGCCGGCCGTGGCAGGTAGACCCATCTCCCGTACAACGGAGACGGCCATCGCCTCGTTAGCCGAGTCATCGACTGAAAATGCTTCGCTGACTGCGATCGCCTTGGCACCCTGTTTTACGAGTTCATCGACAGCTTTTTTGACAGCTTCGGCAGTAACGGGTCGACCGCTATCGATGAATTTGTGAAACGTATTTAGATACTTGTCCGGTGCCAATTCGAGCTTGCCGAGAGAGGACACTCGACGTGCAATGGCGCCATTGATACCGCTTCCCATAGCAACAATCCCGACAGGCGCAACATCTCCTTCGAGAAGCGCATTGGTAGCCTGGGTGGTGCTGTGAGCGATGAAACCCACCGACTCTGCCGATATCGAAGCCTCGGTCAACAACTTCTTGAGCGCTTCAATTATTCCGAGCGCAACTCCCTCTTTGGCACGATGCGAAGTTGGGACCTTCACGCTTCCGACGATCTTCATGCTCCCGGAATCGATAGCGACCGCATGCGTGAACGTGCCACCTACGTCAATACCAACTCTGATCATGCCGCTCATCCGTGAGCTACCTCGCTGGAGCCATAAAGGGTACAAATTGCATCACGCATGCGAGGATTAAACCGGAGAATGCGCAAAGCCATGCGTACAGAATCGTCTTTCGAAAAAGCGCTTGCGTATCGCTACCCAGATAGGTGGCGATCCATATGTTGTGAGTGTTGGTAGGATCGCAAATACCTTGAACTTGACCGACTGAGAGTAGCATCCCCATGATTGCTGCACCACTGAGCGGTGTGGAGGATTGAATAAGCTTCACAAGACCGCTGCCCATACCCCAGAGGCTGAGCGGTCCTCTGTATAGAGCAGCCGGAGTCAAGAGAGTAAATACAAGGACATACCAGAATGCCGTTGTCGGGACAAGTTGCGCAATCAACGGCGCAATCGCGCCAGCGATTCGCTCGTTGCTTACTGCCGAAATAAGCATTCCAATTCCGATCATCAAGAACATCGCCGGAATCACCGTAGTAATACCATCTATAATGGCACGCGTAAGCTGGTTGATCGAGTCTCTCTGCCAGGTGATAAGGGTCCCATAGAAGATGGCCGCCACAAATGCCGGCATAATCCCCCATCCGCAACCGAGGACTAGAAGGAGCGGCAAGATCGGAGTAATCAGCGCAAAGCCGGACACCTTTGTACTCTTACTCGAGTTGCGATAGATCGCAAATGCCGTCAGACAAGCAATGACAAACACTGCTGTCGGTATCGACCATGGTGCCACACTCGGCGCTACCGGAGTCGCTAAGGCCGAAGGAACGGCGTCACCCGAGACGGATGGCAAACCGCCGCGAAGTACACCGACTAGAGACACGAGCGCCAGCCCGGAGAATGCGAAAAAGTACTTTAAATTGCGCCAATTCTTGAGCTCGACGAGGAGGAATAGCAAAATAGCAAGTCCAAGAACAAACGAAAATGGGACGACGAATTGCACGATCGTGGGCTGTGCGACTTTTAAGACATCCGAGTACAATTGCCAGTTAGCCAGGTTGAACATGCCACCAAGGCTAATACCAAAGAGATAGAGCCCGCCGGCTGTAGTGGCGGAGATACCGATCGACAACATGACCGGTAAAATAATGGTGCCGATCATTATCACCGCTCCAAGTCCGCCCAGAGTGGAGAACAGCAGCGCTGTCACCATAGTCAGTATCACACCAAGAACGTACGGGTTGTCACCGGCAAATTCAGCAACCCAGCGAACCAATGCTTTCGCTATACCATGCCTGTTCATCAGTTCGGCCAGAATCGCGCCGAACATGGTCGTCGTGTATGCCATGTGAAGCTTGACCGACCCTTTGGTAATAACCTCCTCGAGAATTTCCGGTCCTGGAATTCCGCCTATCGCGGCCATCAAGACAGCCATTATCGGAAGAGCCAAAAGCGCAGACACCCGCCTCGTATACATGAGGCCAGCCATAATCAGAAAGATAAGGATTATCGCGGCAGGTACCATCAACGTGCTTTTTGACAACACTCTAGAGCAATGCAGGACAACATTGTACTCTCCTTGTCATGCGAGAGTACGTTCGAATCGCCGATGGAATGTAACATAATCTGCTTGAGCGCAGCGACAAAGATATCACTCAAATAGACGAAGATTATCCAGAAGACCCATCTTCACACGCCAAACGATCAGTGAATAAAACTGCAGCGATTGCCTGAGGGGTGATTTGCCAGTCCTTTCAACTTTCAACTTTCAAGTTTCAAGTTTCTTCCAATCGGCGCCATCAAGAAATGGAACCCCTAATCTGGTGGAACGCGCAGATCCGCAAGAATACCAAACAGCTACGCCCGTTATTCAGTATCGGACTTTCGGAGCTTGGTCATCGGTCCGGGCACCTGTTTAACCGGTGCATAGGATGGTTCACTCTTTTCCAGAAGGCGGGACATCTGCGGTTCACAGCTTTCAAAAGCCTTGGCTATCGCATCTTCCTCGGAAATATCGTCAAGACCATGTTTTGTGATTTTGTCATACTCTTCAGTTACCAACTTAGAATAGTCTAGAACCGCAGTCCGATATGATTGATTGAGTTCTGTCGTCGCTCGCCTTACGGCATCACGCACAGCAGAAGAGCGATCGCCACCTTCACCACGAACGCTTTGAACAATTACCCTATTGGCTAGATAAGTAATGATGTCATCAGCGAATTCGTAAATTCGCTCTGCAATTATTCTGTGACCCTCTTCGTGTTGAATACACTTGCGAGGGGCGCCATGCGGAGTCCAGATCACGACCGGCAACGATAGCTTCAGTCGAAGGCTCTTGATCTGCACGTCGACAAACCAGCGTCCATGTTTTTGGTTTTCATCAAGCACCTCGATATCATCGGCGCCAGCAGATAGTTTGAAGTAAAACTGCGTAAGTGCCTTCTGTCCGGGCTCCAGCGTCGGTCTCTCCTCGAAAGGATTCCAGGGAATGAACATGCGCCTGGCAACTGTCGGGGCACTCTTTTCTACTTGCACTTTTTGCATATCCGATTTCGAAGAAAAAGCTGGTTCACAGAAGAGTCCGGCTGATAGAGCCGCACATACTATGGCAAAAATTGATTTCGTGTCGCGAAGGATCAAGAGAAAAGCCTCGAGCACCGAATCATTATCCCTCAAATCGCGCAAGTCGGTTAATCCCTGAAAAACGATCAGGGCAAGTCCCAGTTACGCCCCACCGTTTTAGCAGTGCTATTCGTCGCCGGCTCCCAATAGACTGAAGTTGTGTCGAGGCGCTTTGGGACTAAGATTATGATCAGACAAAATAACAATGAAGTTGTTTTAGATTTTCCAATGATGCGGGATCCGAAGGTGGCAAGCTCACTTTCGCTTATACCTGGGTTGGGACAAATCTATAACTCAGAACCTCGAAAAGGGCTGCTGTTTTTCATGGTGGCATTCACCAACATGGTGATCTTGGCGGTACTAACCTTCAATAAAGCCTTGATCAGTGGTCTCCAGTCCGTTGGTCAAAATTTCAACATAACTCCGAACAGAGATATCGTTGATGCGCTCTCGGCGTACCATGCTGGCAGCCCAGCATGTAATGTGTTGCTGTTACTCTATTTGGCCTTCATCGCTTTTTCAATGCGCGATGCATTCGATAGAGCGAAGACGGTCAGAAGAAACACAATCTATCCACCATGCGTCATGCACATTTCTGAAGCAGCAAGCGGTAGTTATCTGGTTCATAACGTTTTGATGGCGACCCTCGTGATCTTCGCTTTCTTCTTTCTTCTTCCTGCCCCTCCACAGGTACAGATAACCGAGATTCGTTTCGAAAACCCGATACAACCGACGAAGACACCACCTCGCACACCTAATCGCGCAATCATCGATGCTGATCTGTTGCGTTCCAACCGACCCCGTAGGGACAATCGACTACCTGGTGCATCCGCTGCCGCAGCCAGCCCTGACACCAGTAGAGCAGATAAGCCAACTAGACCCAAAGTTGATAATCATTCACAACCAAACAAAAAAGAATCCAAACCAGCACCAGCGAAACTCCAGGCGAATCCGGACTCCACGCAGCCTATCAAAGCAGAAAAGAAACCACCCATCGAGGGTCCCTCTATACCCTTGCCTGTCAATAAGCCTGTCCAACCAAGCAGATCGAATCTGACTCCGCTCAATCCACTCGTCAGGACGATGGCAGAAGCGGTCTCGAATGATCTACCTGCGCTTACAGCTCCATCCAACTCGCAAAATATTCTCAATAACGCAGCAAAACTACTTAACGACCTCACACCAGCCGCTGCACCAACCAAGATTGCATCAGCCTTCTCGCCTGGGCAGTTGACGGTGAAGTCGGGCGGACGCTCCGCACCACCAGTGCTACCAGGTGGTCAAGCATTGTCGACACCCGGTACGTCCGTGCAACCGGGAGTGTCGGAATCGTCGACGAAACGAGAATCAGGCTCCATCCGCGAGCCGAAAGACAGAGATCATGGCACAGGCAACAGAGACCTGGCTATGGCAGGCGCTCCAGGCGAGGGACCCAGTCCCAAGAGATCTAGCACGAAGAGCAACGATCTTGCCAGCATAACAGGCGTGAAGCCTGATGTTGGCACCGCCGGAGATAGCAAGGAGACCACCCAAGACAATCGAAAAGGATGCTACATTGGCGGAGGGAAGGATAAATTAGATCAGAACGGATGCAATATCGACATCGACTATGGTCCATATATGCAACAACTACAGAGACGCATCAGAGCAAACTGGTTTCCTCCTAAAGAATTCTCGACCAAGGTAGTCCTGGTCCGGTTCGCAATTCAACGGAATGGAACGCTGAGCGGTCTGAGACTGGCCAACTCCTCTGGCTCGTCGGTCGCCGACAACGCGGCACTGAAAGCAGTATCAAATGCAGCACCATTTGCCAATCTTCCAAAGGGTGCGCCCGAGTCGGTTGATATCGAGTTCCGATTCGATTTCCACGTGTATGGCAACAATGGCGCTTCCAACGTATTCAGGCGATTCTAAAATAGGACGGTTCTGCGGTACGAAACGCCACTGGTTGGGTATAGATCTAAGGATCAATACCTGACCAGATTCGCCATGACTTCGACGGAGCTACTTACTGAACTGGATCCGACTATTTTCCCAGTCGGCAGATTCAAGCCGATCCGGAAATTGAAGGACAATCGGATCGGCGGAACTATGCTCTGCTTCGATGACTTCCTCGAACAGAACGTGGTCGTCAAATTGATCGGCGAAATCGACATGAACAACCTGATGCGACTGCATCGAGATGCGCTTACCTTATGCAAGCTGCACAACAAGGGTCTTGCGAAGCTGATTGACTTTGGTGCTACTACTGGTGGTATCGCGTATCTCGTGTATGATTACGTAGCGGGCGAGAACTTTCGATCCTATCTCGACGAACAGCAGCCGCTTTCCCTTCAACATACCTTCAAAGCCTTCCTCCCTGCCGTTGAAGCGCTGAGCAGCATGCACTCCAACGGAATTTTGCATTGCGACCTAAGTTGCTCCAACTTACTCTTGATCAACGCAGCAAGCGTGGACAGCAGTTTTGTCCTGCTGAATTCAGCAACCGGCAGACCGAGAGCAGCGACCAGAGAGCCGATTACGATAGATGGTCGCAAGATCTACGGGGCGCCAGAGTACATGTCGCCCGAACAGGTTGTCTTGAATGAATACGATGTACGCTCTGAAATTTTCTCACTAGGATGCACGGTATTCGAGGCTATAACAGGAAGAACTCCTTATGAAGGTGACCCGGAAGAGACAGTGAGCCGAATGGTTCGAAGGGGTCCGCCGAGCCTGGCGCAAGCTCAGAAGGGACTATCTTATCCTCACAAAGCTGAAGCTCTGATAGCAAAGCTACTCGCGAAAGATCCCGACAACAGATTTCAGACAATGCAGGAAGTTCGTCACGCGCTCAAAGAACTGTCGACTCAAGTATTGACCGTCGAGCATAGGGCGAGCCCAGTCAGGGTGTCTGGTCCGAGCCACCACGACTCCAATCCTGAATCCACCGGTCCAGAACAACTAATGCCGCCTCGGAGCCGCAAACAGACAGGCCAGCAGATAGAACTCTCAACCACGACGGACGAGTCTGGCAACTCAGCAACGCGACAAATTGAACCGGACAGCGTTCGCTTAGTAGTCGCCGACTCAGTTGAAGACCTGGACCAGGATACTTCAGAACCGCCTGCTTTCATCCCTAAGGTAAGGAATGTCCAGGCCGACGACTCAAACGAAATGCGCCAATCAGGAGCCGATCCGGTCTCGAAGCCGGTTACACCACGCTCTAAGAATCAAAATTCTCGGCAGAACAATGCACCTAGACTAGCGAATAGTATTGCGAACGCTCAATCTGTTTCAAGCAACACACAACTAAACGCGCCAGCCGCCGCATTCAACGTAAATTTTTTCGTCAGCTCCAGTCCGCCAATTAGTCCAAGTTTTCAAAGACCAAAATGGGCGGAAGGTCTTACGGCTTTTGCGCGAGAAGGACGAAACAAAGCCTTGCTAGTCCTATGTTCGCTTACTTTGATTATCTGCGCGATACAACTATTGGGATACGTCAGTCTGGTTGCCGCACCTAGAGTGACTGTGGAAGGCATTGTTACGTACTATAAGCCGGCTTCAAATCGTACGCCTGGTTTGGTCGAACTCCAGGAGATCGAAGATGGTACGATACTACCCATAGTGATCGAGCGTCCTGAATTCAACCTCCCACCAATTCCCACTCTGGATTGGCATGGAACATGGAACGAAGACAGAAGCATACAGCCCTATGAGCTATGGGCCCAAGGTCCCGTGCTGCAAATACCAGAGAAAAAGCGTAGCACCATTCGGCTCGGTGAAATCTGGGACCTTAAATACAGAATCGAAAATGGGAAATTGATTTTAGAAGATCATCAGTTTGATGGAATCGCCAATAGCCCGCAGCAACTTGATGATCTAGAATCAACGATCGAACGCATGCTCAAGGACTTATCTCGAACTATGGACGGTCAACCACTGGACCCCCTCCGAGAGTCCTGGTCAACCGCCAATTTTTCGTCAGAAGTAGATCTGTCGACTCCGAATGCCGGAGCCACAAATCGCCCGTTTTCACCCAACGAGGACCTCAAGCTTGTCGACATGAGCGGTCCGCAGTGCACCTTGTTGGTCCGCTCACCTGCAAACTTGGAAGCTCGCTATCCCTATCTCCAGATATCAATGATCCGAGATCGGGGCTGGCAAGTGGCCCGCATTATTCCAGCAACGGCTGCCGAGTGGAACCGTCAGTTTGCGGACGACGACGAGGAATAACGCTGCTCGACGAACTGAGATGGAATCGAAGCGCTCAATCGAGCTGCCAGTCTAATTGACTTCCCGCCAGAAAAGGTCTAACACCATCATATTGATCTGGTACGGTCCAGCGCTTCTTGCTCAGCTCAATCATCCTTGTATTCAAAGGCAGTCCGTAGAAGTTTGCGCCAAATTCTGAGGTAAACGGTTGCAGCCTCTCGAGCGCGTCGTTTCGTTCGAACAATTGACACAAAGCAGGCAATAAGATTGGCGCGGAGTAAACACCTGCAGCACCACATGCACACTCCTTCGAAGCTATCGTATGCGGTGCGCTGTCAGAACCGAAAAAGAATTTTGGATTTCCACTCAACGCAGCGTCTAGCACGGCGTCACGATCTTCCGGGCGCTTAGCGATTGGTTTGCAAAAAACATGAGGATTGAGCTTGTCCCCAATTAAATCATCAAGCGTAATGTACATGTGATGCACCGTTAGCGTACAAGCGACATTTTCAGGTAGATCCTTAACAGTGGAAATGGCACTGGCGGTGGTAGCATGCTCAAGCACAATCTTCAAGGATGGAAAGTCCTTCGCAATCTTGATTAGTACATCGAGGAATGCATGTTCACGATCAAGTGAAAATACTCCTGGCATCTCGCCATGAAGACAGAGCACAAGCCCTTCTTTCTCCATTTCCTCGTACACCGGATACAGTGCATCGAAATCACCGACTCCATCATCGGAGTTGGTTGTAACTCCCTCAGGATACAACTTGCCGGCAATCGCGCCTGCCTGCTTAAGTGCACGAACCTCTTCCGGCGAGGTGGAGGGAACGACTTTGAAGGTCATCAATGGCTCGAATTCATGGCGACCTCGTTGAGCTTCAAGAATCGCTTTTCTATAGTTGACTACGTCTTCAACATTCACAATTGGCGGCATCGTATTTGGCATCACCAATGCGCGCGCACATTGCGACATGGTGAACGGAAGAACACTTTGAAGCATTTCTCCTTGCCGAAGATGTACGTGCATATCGTCAATCTTTCGAATGGTTAATTTCATCGCTCGCATCCTTGTACTTGAGCCGGTTCAAATTATACATGTAAGCAACGCCAGTCCAATTACCGTCGTGGAATATACGAAAGGATTGTTTGATTTTAGCCTGAATTTAACGCTAAAAAAATGCGTTTAACAGAGATAGGAGTATTATTGCGTCATGCGCAGTCAGAAGCACGCATAAATTTCGAGACTCAATTCGGCACCACATATACTATAGATGGGAAGAGGTTCTTATGACGTCTACACGATTTTTTTTGGCAACTACTGGAGCACTTCTGGCGGTATCAGTATTTTGTAGCGCCGCCGTCGCTGCACCTGTTATCCAGGCGGGGCTTTCAAAGGCGGAGTTAGCGAAAGTAAAAGGCGAAGTCGGCGTCGCCATGGTAGACACATCAAGAAAAAAACAGTTCATGCTCAACCAGAGTAAGCAATTTCCCATGCAGAGCGTATGCAAGCTTCCCATTTCAATAGCTGTTCTGCGTCTTGCTGATGAGGGAAAACTTTCCGTCCAAGAGAAAATCACAATTCGTAAGACCGATGTACTCAAGTCACTCCGAAGTCCGATCAAAGATGCAGTGGATGCTGGGAAAACAGAATTCACGATTCGGGAGTTAATCACACGCACTATTTGCGATAGCGACAATACTACCAGCGACCTCTTGATCAAGCGCGCCGGTGGAACAGGTGAAATCGCGCGCCTACTATCAGAGGCTGGAATCAAAGGAGTCAGAGTGGACCGTTCTGAGTCCGTCATGCAGCCAGATAGCATGAAGATTTCCAAGTTCCTCCAAGATCCGAGGGACACTGCTGCTCCGGAATCTATGATTGACCTTCTGCAAAAGCTTTACGGCGGCAGTTTACTGTCGAAGGAATCAACCGCTTTGATCCTCGAAGATCTCTTTAACTGTAGGACCGGCGTGACGAGATTGAAGGCTGGTTTACCTAGAGGTTGGAAGCTGGCTCATAAGACCGGCACCGGCGCAGACGTCTCAGGTCAAAATGCAGGTACCAACGATGTTGGCGTAATTGTCGGACCCAAAGGTCAGACAATCTACATCGCAGTCTTCACAAAGGGCTCACGAGCAAAACTCAAAGTTCGCGAAGCGCTGATGGCAAAGATTGCATCAAAAGCGATAGCCGGAACTTTGTAGTCAACCAGTACAGACGCAACTATCAAAGACATCGTTGGCAATTCAGCAAACATTCCTGCCACAGGATGCAAGCCAGTCAGGGGTTAACGTTCTTTTGCGGAAGTTTTGAGGCAGCTTTCCGCGAGAACAAGCGGCATAGGATGTTCTGAAAAACTGCTCCAGTGGCGAGTCGCCACATCCAGCAGTGACTATTTACAGTCAGGGACTGCTAGCTATACAAGGCAGTTACCAAATGAGTTGCACAGAGTTCGAGTATTACAGATTTACTCGGACCCATTCAATAGGCACCACCTGTAGTGCTATCGAGAGACCGTAGCCACACAAATATCTACGCGAATGTTCGGTCTACTTGCCGGTAGTTACCGCACTTGGCTGCTCGACGAGATGCAGCTCGAAGGCCTCATGAATCAATTTTGCTGCTTGGTCGGCTTCCTT
Source organism: uncultured Candidatus Obscuribacterales bacterium (assembly GCA_964418155.1). GTDB lineage: Bacteria > Cyanobacteriota > Vampirovibrionia > Obscuribacterales > Obscuribacteraceae > JADYXR01. The sequence goes on from CAYQKX010000003.1 coordinate 13,194, forward strand.
GCGGGAGACAATGCAGCTCAACTTCATCTCGCTGGTCGAGATCATTTTGATGTTGATCTTGTTCTCACCGAGAGTGCTAAACATTCTTGCAGGAATGTCCGGTTGCTCCACCAAACCAGCACCGATGAGGCTGACTTTGGCACAATCAGGATCAACCTGCACGATACGAGCACCAAGGCTTGCCTTAAGCTCCTCCAGGACCTTGACCGTGTCGTCGAGCGCATCTTCGCTAACGGTGAAAGTAATGCTGTTGTGATCCATAGACGGGTGGAACGACTGCACAATCATGTCGACACCGATATTCTTTTTCGCCAGTGCGTGTGTGATCTTACCGGCGATACCAGGTTGATCGGGTACGTCCATGATGGCAACTGCCGCCTGATCCTTGTCTATTGCAACAGAGCTGATTGCACGAAAGATTTCCATTTCTCCTCCAACGATCAAAGTACCTTCATCTTCAGGTTTAAACGTATTGCGGACTCGCAGCTTCACATCGTACTGTCTTGCCAGTTCTACAGCTCGAGGGTGCAAAACTTTGGCTCCCAGGCGCGCCATCTCGAGGACTTCGCCATAAGAGAGCTTCCTCAACAGTGAAGCATTCTTGACCAGGTTAGGGTCGGTTGTGTAGATTCCGTCTACATCGGTATAGATATCGCAGCCAACCGCGTCAACTGCCGCTGCAAGTGCGACCGCCGTGGTATCAGATCCGCCTCGTCCAAGCGTGGTTATATCGCCCGATTCGGTGACGCCCTGAAAACCAGCAACCACGAGAACATCATTCTCTTCCAGCTGCCGCTCCAGCGTCTCCTTTCGAATGTCTACGATACGAGCATTAGTGTGAATGCTCTCGGTAAAAATTCCGACTTGCCCGCCAGTCAGACTGCGAGCCCGAATTCCTTGATCGTGCAGCCGAATTGCCAGCAATGCTATCGATACTTGTTCGCCTGTCGAAAGGAGGAGATCTAACTCTCTCTTTTCTGGTGTCGCCGAACAGCTACGGGCGAGTTTAATCAGATAATCAGTTGTATCGCCCATGGCGGACACGACGACTATAACTTTGTATTTCTTCGCGCACTCAGCAACGATACCCGCCACGTGCTCGATACGCCCGATGCTCTTAACCGACGTACCGCCGAACTTCAGAACTTTTATCTCTCTACTCATGACTAACGGTGAGACCCTCCTCATCGACTTCTAGACTCATAATTTTGGCGGTACCGCCTTTGCTCTGAGACCACCTTTCCAACTCTTCGACGACCTGGTGTACATGGCGCTCTTCAGCCAAAACAAGAATGGAAGAACCAGCACCGGACAGCACCACTCCTAGTGTCGAGACGTCACGCAGCACTTTCCTGACTTCTTGCATTTCAGGCACGAGCGCCTGTCTGTGAGGTTCATGCAGACAGTCATTCAATCCGGCTCTAAAAAGATTGCGATCTCTTTTTTCAATTGCCATCAGCAACAGTGCAGTGTTTTGAATATTGGACACCGCATCAGGCATTGTCACACTCTTCGGCAGCACGGAGCGCGCATGAGCCGTGCTTACCTCACGATCCGGCACAACCAGTATCGGTCGCCACTGCGACGGCCATTTCAGACTCGCCGCTACATATTCCTTTGTTTGCTTCACGCATGCACTAGCCGTCAGTCCGCCAAAGATGCTTGCCGCCACGTTGTCGGGATGTCCTTCAACACTGGCCGCGTACTGAAGCGCAGTCTTGCGGTCAGGTTGTGCGCCGGAAAGATAGAGTCCGGCCCAAACGGTTCCGGCGATGCAGGCGGCACTCGAGCCCAGGCCCCGAGCCAGTGGAATGTCGGAGTCGATAGTGACCTTCAACTTGTCGATAGACGAGCGAATCGCAGGAAAGTATTCCTCTAACACACGAATAACCAGATTGTTTCGATCGAGAGGCAGTCCCGAAGACTTTCCCGGTATCTCGATTCGCAATCCAGCAGGCGCAGAACCGTTGTCATCCAGCTCGAAAGTCAGCCGACAATACAGCTTGTATGCAAGGGCGAGGGTGTCGAACCCGGGACCAAGGTTAGCGCTGCTAGCTGGGACTCGAACCGTAATCTTTTTCACGGTTACAACCCCATCGCCGCAATCAAGTCTTTCAAGACGGGCTTGACCGGGTCTAGCTCTACATTGCTATGCTTGAGAGCACAGTCCGGATCTTTCAAGCCATTACCGGTCAGGACACAGACCACGGATGCGTCACCACTGACGACACCACGCTCTGCCAGTTTCTTCAGTCCGGCGATAGAGGCTGCGCTTGCAGGTTCACAGAAGACGCCCTCCAGTCGGGCAACCAGTTGATAGGCTTCAATAATTTCTGCGTCTGTCACTTTATCGATCAAACCGTTGGATGTGTCGATTGCTTCCTGCGCTTCCTTCCAGCTGGCCGGATTTCCTATGCGAATCGCGGTTGCCAGAGTCTCCGGGTTTTCCACGGGCTTTCCGAGCACCATCGGCGCCGCACCTGCAGCTTGGAAGCCACACATGCGCGGTACCCTGGTCGATTTTTCGAGCTTGTTCCACTGCCGAAATCCGCGATTGTAGGCCGTGATGTTGCCGGCGTTGCCCACCGGTATACAGAGGAAGTCGGGTGCGTCACCCATCGTGTCGATTACTTCGAAAGCACCTGTTTTCTGCCCTTCCAAGCGGAAGGGATTGATGGAATTGACTATCGTCACTGGATAGTTCTCTCCAACCTGCCGGACCAGATCGAGAGCCTGATCGAAATTGCCGTCGACCTGGATAACCTTGGATCCGTACAGAATCGCTTGAGCGAGCTTGCCCATCGCCACCTTGCCGGCAGGTAGCAGCACATAACAGCTCAAGCCGGCTTTAGCCGAGAATGCTGCGGCCGATGCACTGGTATTACCAGTAGAGGCACAGATGACCGCACGGGATCCTTCCTCTACGGCCTTCGAAATGGCCATAGTCATACCCCTGTCCTTGAAGCTACCGGTTGGGTTCAAACCTTCCAACTTCAGCCGAACATCAGCCTTTTCAATACCAAGGTGACGAGCCAGATTAGGTGCTGCGACAAGCGGTGTGAACCCTTCGCCAAGGCTTGCAATCGGTGTTTTTTCATCGACCGGCAAATACTCTTGGTAATGCTCAATCAGCGCTCTGCTACCGCGCAAAGCTTCTCTAGTACTCATCGACTAACCTCCCTTAGCGCCGTTCTTGTTTGAAAAAATGGCAAGACACGTGCCGGTGTTTTTCAAGAAATCCTCTGATTTCATTGCAGCGATAGCGCTTTCGATGCGACCCGTCTCAACAGGTTGAGTTATAACCACGACTGACGCGCCTTGATCGGCTACACCACGTTGAATGATGCTCTGAATACTTACCTGGTTGGCGCCGAATATGTTGCCAATCTTACCAATCACACCCGGGTGATCTTCAACTTCAAGACGAAGATAATAAGGGCTTATCCACTGATCCGCAGACGTTACTTCTTGCCACTCAGCACCAATCGCGCTGTGGAAATAGCTGGCAAAGTCCTGCAGTCGAAGGGCCGTCGCCAGGTTGATCACATCCCCGACTACAGCAGACGCGGTTGGCAACTCACCGGCGCCCGGACCGACCATCATCAACTCGCCGACCGCATGCCCATTTACGACGATACCATTGTTAGAACCAGAGACGGACGCGAGCGGATGACTGATCGGCACGAGACATGGCTCTACTCTCACCGCCACATTGTCCTTCTGCCGATCGGCTCGACCGATCAATTTTATTCTGTAGCCAAACTCGCGCGCATGCTCTAGATCAACGGAATTGATATGAGTAATTCCACGTCTGAAAATATTGTCCGGTTTCACAAAATTGCCGAACGCTAAAGCGGCAAGTATCGAAACCTTATAGGCCACGTCGAAGCCTTCAACATCGCTCGTCGGATCAGCTTCAGCAAATCCAAGCGCTTGCGCCTTAGCTAGAGCTGCTTCGAAAGACTCGCCTTTTTCCTCCATCTGGGACAGAATGAAGTTAGTCGTGCCATTAAGAATGCCAAGGATGGATGCGATCTGATTGGCTTCAAGACCCTTTTGAATGGTAGAGATTAAGGGAACGCCACCTGCCACTGACGCTTCGAAAAATATCGCCACCTCTTTTTCCCGAGCAAGCTTGAACAGGTCAGGGCCATGCTTCGCAAGCACTTCTTTATTAGCTGTCACTACGTGCTTACGCGATTCAATCGCCTTCACTATTAGGTCAAGCGCTGGTTTTTCACCGCCCATCACCTCTATCAGTACTTCAATCTCCGGATCGTTGACCACCTCTTCCGGATTGTCAGTTACGTGGCAGCCCGGGTCTACGGCTCGCTCTTTGCCAAGATCTCTTACAGCCACGCGTTTGAGCGTCAGATGCTTGTGGTTGCTTAAGAGTTTCACTACGCCGGTGCCGACTGTGCCCAGGCCCAGCATGCCGACAACTACTCTCGCCATAGATTTACGCCCTCACGAAGATGGAATGCCGGACGTGGTAAGTACCGAGGATTGTGAGATTTCGTTTAGAATCTCAAAACTTGCTTTCCGGCTTAGCTGCCTTATTGTCCACGACATCCATCGAAATTGGCTCTTTTGATGCACTCGATGATTTCAAATGCGAAATAATTGTGTTCACGTTGAGCAAGTTTCTGCCCATATCAACAGTGGTAGTCCCAGCGATAGACTCGCTCCAAACGACGCAACCAACCTGCCCCGACTCACTTTTGTGAAAGACGAGAAGAATCTCCTGCCCATCCTCCATCAGTGAGGAGCGCACCCGGCCTTCGATAGTTCCACCCTTTCGATCTATCAGTATTGGATTACAGCTCTTTATGTCAGAAAGAGCCCTTACACCCAGTTCGAAAGCTTCGTTGTATGAAGATGTCATCTCGATTTCATGAAATTGAATCGATGACGCCGATATCTTTCTGAGCGTATCATGCCGATACCGGCGAATACTGCCCCATTGCAATATAACCATGATGGCACCGAAAGCGATACCCGTTAAAACCGAGTACAGCAGCCAGGATTTCACACTGTAAGCCAGAAAGTAGAGACCAGACGAAAGGAATGAAGGCACGGAAAATGATAGAAAGATTCGTCCATATACACGCGAATTCTTGTCGATCTCGTCATCCAGACTGACCCGGCTTCCGACAATCTCACCACCACCAGTCAGGCACCACTGACGGTAGCCGTTCAATTCCAAATCATCCAATGGTCGAGTGCCCATGTAAACCGGTCGCATCAAGCTGAACAGCTTTCGTGATACCGGCAGCGACATCTCTCTGGATAGCTGAGAGTCAATCCAAACCGGAATCTTGATTACCGAGTCCAACTCTGTGTCCGCGGGGCGCTTATTGTACTCGCCATCATAGACAAACAGGTGAAGACAGTTCGCCCGGACTTTTACGAGCTTGGTGACCCTGAAGACACCGTCACCATTGAATCCGAAAATACTAAAGATATCGCCTTCGGAAAGATGTTCATTGAGCATGACTCGTTCAGTTACTTCGTGCAAGTATGAGCTCACTTCCACCGGTCAGGTCTTCTTTGTGTTGGAGAATATACGCAGGGCTGATGCTTTTCGGAATAAACATGCGGCGCTCCTCGACGACAAAACGACTACGCAGATCGTCGGGCAAGGTCGCAAACTCGTCGCTTTTTATGATAAGCCAATGGCTACCGGCGGTCGAAAGGAAGTTGGTCAAGTCCGCTGGACTCGCCAGTTTGACCGGTTCTTTCTCTGATCTGAAGGTCACTTCGTCAATCCAGTGCTCCAGTCCCAGGTAGATACCGACTGAGGAGCTTTTGGGTTCGGTCCTGAGCAGATCGCCATACTGCAACGCCGGTTGCATCTTGGTCAAAACCGGCATGGCAACAGACGTATACAGACCACCAGTAAGAAGTAGACCAGCAAATATGGTTGCAAGTGCGACCAATACCTTACGTTTAAGCGCAGCCCAGCATCCGATACAACCGACAAGCAAAGGAGGAAGCGCCACCAACAGCGGTGGCACACTCGAAGACAGAGGCAAGCCGGCGATAAAGATACCAAGGACTATACCGGCGAGAATCAACGTGCCGTTCAACCCGGATATCGCGATCCAGGCGGCCCTGTTGCCGGTTGCAAGCCAACGATTGAGATGGTGCGCGGTGAGCATCGCGCAGGCAGGGAAGACAGGCAACGCATAGTAATCGATCTTTCCGCGCGACAGGGAGAAAAAACCGATGAGCAGACCAGTCCACATCAACAGGTAGAGATGGGTCGACTCTGGCCGAACATTGATTTCTTTGCGATTATTCAAGACCAGTTTGATGGAGGCCCAGAGCGCGGATGGCAGAAAAACAGACCACGGTAAAAAGCCTCCCAACAGCGACACCACCATGAACCATATAGGCTTCCGCGTGTCATAGGTGCTCCCGGCAAATCGCTGCACATTTTCCCTTATAAAGAAGTACGCCATCGATTCGATTCCATTGGCGCTATAGGCCATGAAAAACCATGGAGCGCCGATGACGCCGAGGGCCAAAGCGCCCCAGAGAAAATGCTTTGGTTTGATCGTTTTGAGCTGCCTCGTCACAGCCAGGAAGAGAAAAAAGAATCCGGCTGGAAGAACAACTGCCACCGGGCCCTTTGTGACAAAACCCACACCCATCATGGCGGCTGCCAGACTCCAGAGCAGCACCCGCGAAGGCGAAGTCAAATTGGCGGGTCTCCCCTCGCCAGGCTCCTGGCTTTTCAGACCGGCATATAAAAGGATGAGCGTGACCAGATCGCATAGAACGAGCATTATGTCCGACATGCACAACGCGCTGAACGACAGATACATGAAGGAGCTCGCCAGGATCATCGCCGAGATGAGAGCGGCACGGCTACCAAATACCATCCGGCAGGCAGACGCGGTTATCGTTAAAACGGCGAGAGAGCCAACGATTGACGGCAAGCGTGATGCGAAATGTGTAATTCCGAATGCCTTGAAACATCCAATAATCAGCCAATAACATAGAATCGGTTTATCAAAAAAAGCTACTCCATGATAGAGCGGCGTTATGTAGTTGGACGCAACAATCATTTCACGAGCGCATTCGGCAAAGAATACCTCGGCTCGGCTAAATTTCGGCCAGAAGTAAGCGAGGCTGAGGTAGAACGCGGCAGAGGCAGCAAGAATCAACAACAAGCTTTTGACGTAAACAGCGCCCTTGTCGATCGAGGCAGGCGCATACTCATCGGCGAGAGGCAAGGTCACGCGGTCACTCACCTTGGCGGGTCTTGAATCTTTTTCGGCAATCTTCATTACTGCGATGTTGTTTTCGAATCTAATGTAGAACCGGCGGAAGGAATGAATCTTACCGTTAAACAGCCGGGATTTTCGCTAACTGTAATTGAACCTTATCGAAACCGCCTAAACGGCAGAAACTATGGATATTTAGAGCATTATGACATCTTCGTCTGTCCAAAACGTGAGAGCCGTTTATAGAAGTAGGTTAGCGGCTTTTAGTGGGTGGTATTTTGGGGTATTCACCATGGTGAAATTACTAATGGCGTCGGGAATTCCCCCAATCGACTACCTGCGGTGAACCACGTTACGATTCAGGCTGTCAAGTACAAGTTTCTAACCGCAATATGCGGGGAGCCTAAATGTCCCAGAGGCAATTTGATTCTGGAGTTGATGTCGGAAATTCGACATCCGATCTTACCGATAACCCGCTCATCAAGCAGGTGATATTGGAAGGTAAGATCAAGCAAAATCAGGGCTTTTCGCAAACTGAAAAGATTTTTCGCATAGGCGAGGCGATTGGTGGACGCGCAAAACAAGTAAGCGACAGTGCCCTGTCCAACTATCAGCAGTTCGCACCGGAAGCAACATCCGGCAACGGAATGGGTTTTGGCTTAGGCGCAATCTCGAGACCTGTCAGATACGGTCCTCAAATAGCTGCCTCTACCGGCGGTATCATGACTGCCTTCTGGGTGAAGAATGAACTCTCCGGAAATCGCTGGGGCGGCTTCGCTAAATCAGTCGTCGAGAGCTACAGGTCGCCAGTCAATCAAGATGCCAGCCGGCGACCGGCGAACCAAAGCCTGAGAAGTCTAGCTGCGGAAAACACAATAGTTATGCCGGCTGGAGCCGGAGAATTCGCGTTCGGTGCGAAGATCTCGCCCAAGGAATGGGACGGGAGAGCCGGTCGTCACATCAGCGCAGAAGCGCTGGCTCTGGCGACATCGCTTCGCATTACCGGTCGGATGGAAGAACTTACAGGCAATTTGAGCGAGGCGCTCAATGCGTTCAAAAGCAGGACCACGGAGTCACAAAGCGGGTCTAACGAGGAGACTGCTGAGATTCCTGAGTCTCAACTAAAACAACGACAAAATTCAAAATTGGAACCCGAGAGCCAAACAGATTCCACAGCCAGCACCACTAGTGGTGGCGACTATAGAACAGGAGAACTACCAACCGTGACTGCTGCAATTAGAGAAGTTCATACGTTACAAGTGGTAGAAAACACAACATCGAAACTGACCACGCCGGTCGAGTCGATCAACCCGGCGCCGGGTCCCAGCGCGGTGAAATCGAACACCGCTCAAGCACCGGAGATGGAGTGTACGCAGTCCGTTGTTGCCGAAATTGACAAACCAAGCATCAGCGCACTGGCGAAGCCCAAAGCAAGAGCAATCGAACTTGCATTCAATGATGCTCAACGCCATTGCGACTCTTTCGACAGACAAAAAGCTCAACGCCAAGCAGAAAGAGACATCGCCGACATCGAGACCAATCGCAAGAGATTCTTGGATTCGACTCAACGGGAAGCTGCCTTGCAGGAAGCACGCGACAGAAAAGCAAACGCGGATGTTGCGTTGAAAGACAATTCGCCGAAGTACGCTCAGACTCTCAAGAAGCTCAACGAATTTATTCGAGCCGTCGAGGATTATGCAAAGGTCGAAACAAATGCCGCCGCTCGCGATTTGATGATGCGTGATTCGGTTGTTCGACTGGAAGGGCTCATGGCGCCAATCGATAACATATGGAATGGCATCGTCGGTAAAACCGCAGATTTGCCAAGACCCGGTGCGAAAACACCAGGCGATCGCCCAATCTGGCCGGAAGAGCGTCTCAGTCAGATTCAAACTCATTTGGAAGCGAAGATCAATACTGTAGATGGTGCCCAGGCACAGCGCGTCAATGTAGTTAAGGACAATGCCACGTTCAGCGAGATATTCAGACTTTTCAACGAAGGCAAGCTCCCGAAGGAAGGTTCCCTGGTTTTCTTCACGACGGACGGCACCTTGTTGTATCAGTCGGAACTCAAAGTATCGCCCAAAGCCTATCAGTCTCGAGCGAAAGATGCCGCTTCAGCCGAAAGGCACGCCAACAATACTCCGGCGTTCATCGACGTATCGCGACTTCAGCGCGGTCATGGTCCTGAAGGTGCTGGTCTATGGCGCTTCATCGGACAAGAAAGTCGTATTATCGGAGCCGCAGTTTTAAATCCGGTCATGCGCGACGGCAAACCTGTCGAGCTTCCAGGTGCTCGCAACAAGCATGGCGAGCCCATGGTGAAGAAGGAAGTAGTTATGGTGATTAACACCGCCCCGGAAGGAATAACGGCAAATATGGCTTACGGTCACATGCTCAACACTATGAGAGCGAAAAAAATCGCATTCGATAAAAGTTCTAACGTCGAATCGAATGGTGATAGCACACGACAGACTTCGAGATTTGATCCAGACAACCGTCAAAGACTCGAATCAGAGGACACAACAAAAACGGCACGGATGGTGAATCCTCAGGCATAGAAAACCAGCGATCTTAGGCTTCCGTTGACGAGCGCCTGCATATTTAGGGAAGCAAAGCAGGCAATCATCAGCTCCAAGCGGACCCGACAACAGCCCAAACAGTCCAGACTACGACTACAGGATAGCTAGCAAAGGCAGAGTTGGGCACTACAAAAAAAACAACAAGGAGGAGGCAACTCCTCCTTTTGGTTTCTCCAATTTCGCTCGAATCTGTCAACGGAGCCAACCGAAAGACTCGTGAACTAAACGGCGTTGATGGCATATACTATGACTGTGGAAATCGTATGTTACGATGTCGCGGTATCAGCAAGGCGTCATTACAAGAAGATGGATAGAAAAGTAGTCTCGGAAGAACTTTCGCGCTTTTTTGGTGTACTTGCTCACCCGTTGAGAATCTTGATTGTAGAAGAACTGCGCAATGGCGAACTGACGGTGACAGATCTCAAAGACGCGCTCATGGTACCGCAAGCATCTGTTTCGCAACATCTGGGTATTCTTCGGGCCAATCGAGTTGTGCTGGAGCGCCGAGAAGGAAGGCATGTCTTCTACCATCTCCGTCACCCAGAACTCGCCGAGCTCGTGGTCGAATTTATCTCCTTTATCTCGCCAGACAAATCAGAGACACAACGAATTTCGTCCGCGATGGATTCCGCTAGATCCGCATGGGAAGGACGATCCAGCGATACAGTAAAGAAGGCAAAACGGCAACGCAACAGTTGATCCGCAGAAGTCGCTTCACTTGACGGCAGAACTTTTGTTCTGATATGCTTAAGTATTGTCATATTATAACATCGCTATATTATTGAAAGAGCAGCTTACTAGACAATTACATCGCTGGGTTCCCGGATGTGCAGGTCGATCTCAAGCTGATTGTCCTCAGGTCGAACCGCGACCGAGCGCTAATATTGCGAATTACAAGGGAGGAGGTCAGCTTATGCGTTCGCGCAATCAGTTCAGGCCATTTCTCCTTTTGGTTTTGTTTGTCATTCAATGTCTGACTTGCATGGATCTTTCCCATGCAGCACCCGGCTCAGGCTCCGATATAGAAATTGGAGCAGTCAACTGTTCGACACTGGCAAGCGATATAAACGGTCCACTTTCTGAAGAGTTAGATAGCGATCCGGAATCGCGAATTAAACATCGCGTGTTTCTGGTAGCTAACAGCTTTTCTATAAGCGACCAACGCTGGATTACAGGGTCGGAAACAGAGCGAATCACGCAATATTCGCGCTTGGATGACAGAGCCGAAATTGCAAGAATTGTCTCCTGGCTCGACAAAGAGAGCCTGCACGAAGAAGCCACCAAATCCGAACCGCTCTGGCTACGGTTCCAATCCCTACTGATCTGAAGACTGATCGAGAAAAGCAGCGCGTCATGTTTAGACCCGCTGAGCGTGTCGCCCTGCTTTGCAGTTGCGATGCATCTTGTATCGAGTACTTTTTATTCAGGAGGATTTGGTATGTGTGGATATCAAGTCAAGGACGCTTCCGATTGCTCTCAATCAATTTCTTTGACGATCCCAGAGAGAACAGTCACTGATCTTAGGACCCTTATCATCGGATGTTGCGAAAGCAACTCGTTGCCGGAGTTGGATCACTGGCAGGAGTTACTTCCGTTAGCTTCAATAACCATGGCCGGAGCCAAAGCCTTTGATCCGAAACTGGAAGATCATGACGGTCTGAGTTTTTTGTCTCAGCTTCTCGAGACCGCCAACAAAGTCGAGCATCTGATCGTCTGCTTTCATTCCGGCTGTTCGTATATCGAAAAGCCTCTCGAATCGAGCCAAAAGAAAAGACGACTGAGAATATTGAAAGGAGTATCCAGCACTTCACCAGACGTGACTCTCTCCAATGACATCGCACTGCACCCGTACGAGAAGCAGATTTTGGAGCAATTACGCGGTCTGGCAACAATGATCGAACTCGAACCAAAGCTTCGAGAAAGAAAACTCGTGCTCCAGGGCTGGCTCTACGAGCCAGAGCTAGATTGGACGTCCTTCTTCGATCTGGACACAGGCTTGTTACTTCCGTTAAGCGCCAATACGGGGCTATGCAACCCGCAGGCCAAACGGTGAGGCGATCAATTAACCTAGAGACTTACTGGAAGATGCAGCAACCAATCTAACTTCACCAGGTTGGCTGCACGCCAAGCCAGACTCGGTTTCGTCGATAGAAATCAAGGACTTGTATAGGTGGCTGACATCCATCGCTATCTTCTGCAATTCCGCCGGATTAATAGCCTGCTCAGCATCGCTAATCGACTTGTCCGGAGAGCTGTGGACTTCCACCATCACTCCATCTGCACCACAGGCAATGGCTGCCCGCGACATCGGTCTGACGAGACTTCGCTTGCCGGTGGCATGGCTCGGATCGACCACGACCGGAAGCCCGGTCATCGATTTGAGCAGCGGCACGGCGCTCAGGTCGAGAGTATTGCGAGTGCGTTGCTCGAAGGTGCGAATTCCACGTTCGCATAGTATTACCTGGTTATTGCCGGCGAGCAGAATGTACTCGATAGCATGCAAATATTCATCGATTGTGGCGGAAATCCCACGTTTCAACAAAATCGGCTTGCTGGTCGAACCGACCTCTTTGAGCAACTCGTAGTTGTACATATTCCGAGCGCCGATTTGAAGAACGTCGACGGACTCGAGCGCCAGTTCGACCTGCTCACATGACATTACTTCACTGACTACCGGAAGTCCGGTGAGGCGACGCGCTTCTTTCAGATAGGAAAGCGCTTCCGCTCCGAGACCGGCAAATTCATAAGGACTGGTGCGAGGCTTGAATGCGCCACCTCTGAGCATCGTCGCTCCGGCGGCTTTGACGCGGCGAGCCAGTTCCAATATCTGTTCCAAACCTTCGACCGAGCAGGGTCCTGCAATCAAAGCCGGAGGTGCGCCACCACCAATAGTGACACGACCATCAATTTCTCGAGCAACCTCGATGGCGCTGTCCGTATTCGACGTCACAAGCGGACAAGTAGATGAGATGCGGACAACACGCGCCACACCATCTATCTGACTGAACTTGTGGGTTGGCAGAGCACGAACATCGCTATGCACGAATACGACAACCTGAGAAGCGGAACGCACGATTTCTGCGCGAATTCCCAGCTCCTCGAGCGTCCTGACCACTCGCTCAATATTCTTCTCTTCGAGAGCCGGCTCTAGTACGAGTAACACTGTGTCTTCCTGTTAATCCTGAGGGTCAATCTGGGCTCTTCGGATATTGACCTTACAACGGAGCCCGCGATAACTCAGGCATCGATCTTCCCACATTTTGTCAAGAACGGAGGTTAGAGGTAGCTTGGGTAGACAACCGACTTTGAAGGCCAATTGATCGACCGCCTGAATTCTTAGCCAGGTTACGTTTTCACGAATCGATCGGTACGAGGCTCTAGTTAACCTCTGTTAACGCCTCCATTAACTGGAAATAATTGTAAGACGTTAAACAGGTTGGCGACAGTGGTCCAAAGTCCTTAGAATTAGCAAAGCAGCGACGATTGACGACAGTTGGCGTCAGTCCGACAAAAGGTTGGTTTGAACCAGAGAATCCATTGATAGAAGATACGTCCCAGCCGGAATACGCTCAAGATCCAAAGTCACCGTCGGAAGCCATCAACGCAACTGGAGACGGTGGCAGTCTTTCGATGGGATTCGGTTGCCTGAAGCGGATCCGGAGAGCCCGCTGGTGGCGCCATGCCTTTGCCTTCCTATGGCAGTTCAAACGATATTTGCTTAAACCGTCAGCGATGTTAGCACTAGCAATGACATTGCCTTATATCGGATTAGACGTAGCACTGCAAAAGATCTCGAAGCACGGTACTTACTACGGGGGGGCTTCCGAGATCCTCGGCACCTTCGGAGTAGCATTGATTGCAATGCTACTCACATACGTTGCGGCGTTTGTCTGTTTGACGTGGGGACTCTTGTCCAGCTTGCGCCTGCTAACCTGCTTATGCTGCAGCTTCCTTGAACCGCTGCCCTCCGATGCAATCAGCGAGGACAAACCACAGCTCAATGAGTGGATTGCCGGAGTCCAGGCGGAGGCAATAACCTACTTCCGGAATCGCAAGTCTTACCTTGCGACTGTTTGGCTGATGTATTCCATTTTTATGATAGTTCCCAGCTCGATTCTGTTTGCCGCACTATTCGTATTGATGCTGGGAGTTCCGGTTCCTGCAGGCGCTGCGCCGTTGCCGGTTCAGATCAATCTGCCACCGCTAATGGTGACCACAATGGCTGTCGCTAGCGGAGTCAGTGCAGTGATAATGACAAACTATGCGATGATTCTAACGCCGGTGTCGGCGAGAGCGAAAGAATCAGGTAGCATTGTCGGTAGAAAGGCCCTGCTGCTTACGATCAAAGTGTTACCGGCCATCACTATGTATTCGCTGTTAACGTACCTGCTTTCCGCAGCTTTCGCAGCGCCCGTGGATGCACTCGTCATCGCGAACCCGACTATCGCTTCTGAAACAGTTGTCCGCTATGTCTTGTTTAGCGTCAAAGCTCTCTGGCACTTAGTCACATTTTTGTTCTTTGTTCCCTTCACTTTGCTCATACCATGTGAGATGGTGAGGAATTATACAGACTGATGCCTTATTCGATTATCAACGATCCTGATTCAAGAATGTCAGCGCTCTTCGAGCACGCCAAAAGCGCCAGGCGTGTCAAATTCGTGCTCTGCCTGGGAGGTACGAAGACCAGCGACATTGATGGGCTTTCAGGAGCAGGCGCTACACCTCAAGACCGACGCGCGACCCCTCGCTGTGATGCAGAAGCGCTCATAAATGGAATAGCCGGCAAGACCAGCGCGTTGCCCGTCTCTCCTGAAGGGATAGTATCACCAGTAGTTATTACTTCTGCTTGCTTGAAGTTGCTCAATGTGCCCGTGACGATCGTTGATTGCGGTGCTTTCGAAAGTCCGCGCGAGGGCACAGTTATTCAGGCAGGCAATCGCCCTGCCGATTGCCTCTCTACCGGTGCCGCCATGGATCTGAAGCATGTCGAATCGCTGTTCCAAACCGGCATAAAGTTGGGAGAACAACTGTCGTCAGACTGCGATCTTATGATCGTCGCGGAGTGTGTCCCGGCAGGAACGAGTACCGCATTTGCCGTTTTGACCGCGCTTGGCTATGATGTGCAGAATTCCGTCTCGAGCAGTGTGCCGAATCTCAATCACGACATTCGCCGGCAGTTGGCATCGGCTGGACTGGGCAGCTCTGGACTGACGGACCTGATTCAAGCTGGTAATCCCCTCGGCACTCAACGGCGTCTGAGACAGCCACTACGAGCAGTGGCGGCGGTCGGGGATCCGATGCAGCCGGTTGCCGCCGGAATACTTCTTGCAGCGGCAACTCGAAGCAAGGTGATTCTCGGAGGCGGCAGTCAGATGCTAGCAGTGTTTTCCCTGGCGAGAGCTCTTAGTCGTGAGCCTGCCGAAATTCCATATGGCGGCGAAGGTAGCCATCGCCACTTCGACGAAGGTCCATGGAGTAGAACAACGCAAGAAGACTGTCCTGGAGAGCTCCCCGAGCCTCGTGCCTCGAGTAGCGCCGGCAGCGCTCTCGGTGAAAACGTGGTCCCGAAATTTTCAGCTCACAACGTCGGCGTAGTGACGACCTCCTGGGTCGCATATGACAAGAACGCCAGAGTGAGCGACATCGCAAAGACTGTCGAAGCGCCATTCGCATGCTCAATGCTGGACTTCCACAAATCGGCTCATGCCGGACTGCGCGCTTACGAAGACGGACACGTCAAAGAAGGTGTCGGTGCCGGAGCATCGATTGTTCTCGCACACTTGCTGCGAAAATACTCGAATCAAGAATTAATCGACGCAATCGATCGAGCCTACGCCGATATGGTGCCTGGCGACAAAGTACAGAGTTGACTGGTGTTGGTAATACTATGAATAGATCAATTTCCACATCCTATAAGACCCTCCCACTCAAAGCTCTCTTTGTGATCCTCGTCGCTGGTTGCTCTGGACAGGATATAACTGAATCGCTCGGCAGCGATTCTCAGTCGTGGTCATCCAAGTCTTCGACGATTGCAGATCGCGCGAAACATGTCCTAACATCTGAAGATTTTTCTAAGAGCGGTTACAGCACAAGCGAGCGACAAGATTTCGAAAACCAGTATGGGTCATACTTTGGTACATTTGAAGGAATAGCAGTTTTTGGATTCGAGACAAGGAAGAGCGACAACGGAACAAAACTGTCCGGAACCGCGCTGAGCAAACAACCGTTGAAAAAGCTCACCATCTGCGGGGAGCTAGAGGCGGATGATCTATCAGAATTCAAGATTGAACAAAAGAATAAAAAGCATCCGTTCAAAGAAATGAAGTTCGAAGTCGACTACGGATCGTCGAATAAGCAACCGAGCGTGCGGATTACCAGCGTGGAAAAGAAAGAGTAGGAATCATTCTTTCCATGGCAAAACCCAACGCCGGTGCAATGAAGCAACGCCAACGTCTTAGGTAGCTCTAAATTTTGTGTGGGCAAAAAACCTGCTTGCTAACAGCCAAACGGTGTATGGTCGTGCCCTCTGCATTTTGGTCTGGCATTGAGTTGCGCAAGGAACTTAAATGTATACCTTGTTGCGACCTTCGCTCTTTGCTCTCTGGAGAGCCAGTTTCGCATCTCGAAGAATGGTCTCGGGATTAAGATCTTCCATGTTGAAATTGGCGCAGCCGACGCTGATGGTGACTTTAGGACCCTTTCTACCTTTCAAGAAAGAGACCTGCTCGATGTCGGCTCGCAACTTTTCACCGAGTATCCGCGCACCGGAACCGTCTGTATTCGGCAATACAACAGCAAACTCATCACCACCATATCGAGCAACCAGATCACTTGAACGTGTGACCGCAAGAAGGCGGTTGGCAATACCAGTCAGAATCACATCACCCATGTCGGCTCCGAACGCTTCGTTGATCTCTCCGAGCTGGTCGACATCGATTATGGCAAGCCCTACTGGAAGACGCTGCCGGTAAGAGAATAGCAATTGCTGCTGGAGAAATCCGACGAGAAATTCGAGATTGTAGAGACCTGTAAGCGCATCGACATTCGCTCTGTAAGCTTCTTTGCTGTGCAAGACCTCAATCTCTTGATTAGCGAGTAAAAGCTTGAATACCGGCTGTATGTGGTTACGCAGCTGATTGATGAATGCTCGCGTAGTCAAATCGTATTCGTTTTTTGAAAATGAACCAAAAAAGATTGCGCCAATTCCTGATCGATCACCAGCGACCGGCAGAATGAGCAGCTCTTCGACGCTGGAACCACTGTCATCAGAAATTTCTACTCGATTATCAACGTGCGGCTGATTTGCAATTTGCATTTTAGACAATAGATCTATCAAAAGACCTTCATAAGCGCTAGACGTGATCGGGCTTCTGGATTTCACCGACATCCACGGATTCTCCTGGTCGGCGACAACGATTCCGAGAATGTCGCCAGCAAAGAGATTGCCCACTAGATGATAGTAGCCATCGAGGAACTGCCGCCTTGGCTCAAGGATTCCGGTCAAAGCTCTGACGATTCTTGAAATCAGTTTTTCAATTAACAAGGCATCGATCAGACTGCCGAAGCTCTTTTGGACATCTTGCGAATTCAAAAACGTATCAGTTGGTAACAATCCAATCGATCGTTCGGCTTGCCACTCACGAGCATTACCGGCTTCTCTTGCCTTCTCAAGAATGTCATCAATAGAGCGTTTCCCTTCGGTCAAATCGGAAAGCGGCACGATTTCTTCCGCGTATGCTGCTCTGTTCCAGAAGGCACTGTCGCCAGTGCCGTTGTCGATGAGTGTGACAGGCATAGCCGTGGTCGGATCATTCGACTTGATGAGAGACGCCAACCGAAAGCCATTGATGTCAGGAAGCGACGTCTCGGCGATCAATATATCCGCCCCTTTGGCAGAAATCTCGTTGAGCGCATCCAGACCGCTCGAGCAAACGACCAGCTGATAGCCCTTTTCGGCCAGGCTCTCGCGTTCAAGCCAACCAGCATCTGCCGAGTTGACAACAAAAATCACTTTGGAATCAGGCATCTGTCTCTCCAACCAAAAGAGAATCCGCTTAGCATTCTACCGCCTCTTGAACCATTCAAATCCAGATCCAATTAACATACCTGCCCTGATAAGGCGCCGCTCCAGATGATATGATCGAAGGTCAGCGATGGCTGGCAGTGCATTTCAAGCCCGAAAGGCGCACGGATACTCTATGCAAACAACTACAACATTGAAAGAAAACCCTATAACATTCGAATTGACTGAGGACCAGAGACTCATTGAAGAGATGGTCCGCGAGATGGCTGAAAAGGAGTTCGCTCCAAGAGCCGCCGAGGTAGATCAAAAGCACCGATTTCCCAGAGAAAATTGGGATTTGTTGGCAGCCTCTGATCTATGTGGGCTGCCGTTTCCCGAGGAATATGGCGGCGCTGGTCTCGACCACATGACTTATGCCATTGTTGTCGAGGAGCTCGCTAAAGCATGTGCGACGACATCGGTAATGTATTCCGCGCACGTCTCTCTGACGGCAACACCTGTATATATCTTCGGAACCGAAGAACAACGAAATCGAATTTTGAGACCAATGTGCTCAGGCGAAAAGATGGGCGCCTTCTGCCTCTCCGAGCCGGGCACCGGTTCGGATTCTGCAGCTGCAACCTGCATGGCCGAAGATAAGGGCGACTATTTCCTTCTTAACGGTTCGAAAAACTGGATAACCAACGGAATAGAAGCAGACTGGTACCTCATTATTGCTCAGACAGACCTGGCTAAAAGACACAAAGGTCTAGTGGCCATCATGGTCGAGAAAGGTTCTGAAGGTTTTACTTTTGGAAAACTCGAAGACAAGCTTGGTATCAGAGGTTCTTCAACCTGCCAGGTAATCTTCGAAGACACCAAAGTTCCAAAAGCCAACATGCTAGGAGAAATGGGCGACGGTTTCAAAGTCGCGATGGTGACTCTGGATGGCGGACGCATCGGTATTGCCGCACAGGCGGTCGGTATCGCCCAAGGCGCCTGGAATCACGCCTATAAATACTCGAGAGAGCGACAGGCATTCGGCAAATACATAGGTGATTTACAAGCTATCCAGCATATGCTCGCTGACATGCAGACTGAGATTGATGCTGCCCGACTTTTGACCTATCATGCCAGCCTTGCCCAAGATCGTGGAGACAAATTCACGACCGAAGCGGCTCATGCCAAGCTCTTTGCCGCCGAAGTAGCCATGCGAAGCACTGTGAAGTGCGTGCAGATATTTGGCGGATATGGGTATGTTACTGATTATCCGGCTGAGCGTTATATGCGCGATGCCAAGATTACGGAGATATACGAAGGAACCTCCGAAATCCAGAGATTGGTAATAGCGAGCAACTTATTGAAGGGTAATTAATCATGAACTGGCAGCCACCACCCCCTCCACCCAGACCAGGCCAGGGCGGACCGCAACCAGGCGGACCAGGCGGACCTGGTGGTCAGCGTCCTTACGGTCAACAGCCGCAACAACAGCAACAACAACAGCAACCCCAACAGGGCGCACCTCAACGCGACTGGAAGGATATGAACTATTACCAGTTGCTGCAAGTCAACCGAGAGGCGCACGGCACTATTATCCGATACGCCTATCGATTTCTCGCCGCAATGTACCATCCCGATAACTCGGAAACTGGCGATGCTGAGAAATTCCGCATCATCACAGAAGCCTGGCGAACTCTTTCCGATGAAGGAAAGAGGGCCGCTTACGACATGTCGCTCGGAGCCGAAGAGGCTCAACCTGGACAACCCCGCCCACAACAACCTGGACAACAACCCGGTCCAAGTGGAATGAAGCGCGAACTGTTGCCGAAGGTTCTAAAAACGGGTGTGTCGTGGAACGAAATCGAACTTCGGTTGGCGATCCTGCAAATCTTGCTTGATGCTCGCAAGAAAAAACCGAAAACCGGCGGCGCATCAGCCAAAATGATCATGGACATTCTCGATCTCAAGGATGTCGAAGAGGTTGAATATGCACTCTGGTATCTTCGCGAAAAAGGTTACCTGGAAATGGGAGATCGCCTTTTCATGATCACCGCATATGGTGTCGACTATATCGTGGATCAGCTATCCAAACCGACTACATTCGGCGAGTCTGATACAGAGAAAAAGGTCAAGAAGGTCGTTGAGGGCGGAGTACCGGCTGTCATTCCCCGTTAATCGATTCCTCTCAAAGATGGGTCAGCGGATAGCGTGCTGCTCCGTTTTTTTTGAGACGTCTTGAAAACTGAGAATATATCGCAGTCGGATTGCGTAGATTGGGAGCAAGGAGGAATTGTTATTACTGCCTGCGCTTCAGTACCCGATTAAATCCACTTTGTTCGCTCTGATCTTCCGGAGTGGAGTTATTATCAATGTTTTGAGACAGCTGTTGTTGCGGTTTTTGAGGTATTTGCTGTGATTGATGTAGCTCCCGCTGTTGCTGCTCGTATTGTTCTTGTTGCTGCTGATGTTCTTGCGGTGACTGTGAAACAGGCTTCCACTCGCCACCCAGGTAGCCGAGAGCACAGTACATCATATGCTGGGCTTCGTCTTCGCGGTGGAGCTCTTGCAACAGCTCCGCATACTCACTCAAGACTTCGACGGTAAAGCTATCGGCTGGCCCGTACACTTTTGTATGAATCGCTAGAGATCGCTTGAACTGCTCCTCGGCTTCAACCGGCATTGAATACGCCTTATACGTTTTGGCAAGTCTGAATGTAATACGCGCACAGTTTTCGTTATTGAGACCGTGGTGCCTTTCCGTGAGAGCAAGCGAGCGATAGAGCCACGGAATTACGTCCCAATCTCGCTTCTGCATGATCATGGCACGGCATATTCCAGTTACCGTCTTGAGAAGGCGGTCATCATCCTCGCCCAACTGCTCTGCAAATGGCATCGCCATCATCCAGAGCTCTTCGGCTCGACTATAGCTATCACGGGAGAATGCACCCTCAGCTTGTCTGTGAAGGTTGTACCATTCGTCGCTTACCTGACCCATAGTTCTCGACCTCGAATACTCTTACGAGAATACTAGATTAGATATTCCCTCGCTGAAAGACAATGTCTTTGCCCACGCCGGAAATTCATGCGCTCAATCCATCACCTACAACGGTACAACCTTTTTGAATTCCTTCAAATCTACGCTCCAAACGAAGGTGTCGCCAACCGGGCGTGCCAATACGGCTGCCATCGGAGGAAATCGTCTAGCCAACTCTCCCAATCGCAATGGAAAGAAATTGCCCGGATCTCCTTCGTAGCCTCGCGGTTCCTTTCCAGAGGAGATGATCCAGCCACTATATTCTTCGTTACTTGGTTTAAACCTTACGATCTTTCCAGGCCAGAGCTTGTTGTCGAACATGTACTTGCTGACAAGGGCCAGCTTTCCCACGTCGAACCAGCGCTCACCGCCTTCTTCTGCCCAGATGTGCGCGATGTGCTCCGATGAAAATGGAATCTCCGATCCCATCTCCAAACTCGGTATCGTATTTGGTGCCTCAAGCAGAGTACCGATGTACTTACTCTGCTTGGCAAACTTTACTGAAACCCATATCCCTTCCGGATTGCCAGCATTCTCGCTGGTCTCTATCATTAGTCTTACGACTTCTCCCACCTGCAGATTCAAACGCTCTTCTGAATGAGGAATGAACTCTGTCTCTGGGGATCTTTTGTACTGTTGTTCTACGTCAACCAATCGGTACGTCATTCAACCTAAGCTCTGCATCCTTCTGTCTACAGAAGGAATTATGCGCAGAAACCAGGAAACAATACCAACAAGTTATCTCTGTGAGCATTCTTCGAACCTTTGGCGGAACGACGTCTGCTCTCGAGCTGGTCAACTAGACTATAATCTACATTGCTGCTCTCAACTTTGATCGACTTCTTGGAGAACATGTCGATTACGTTGCTCTTTCTGCTTGTGTCTTCACGCTTCATCATTTTCCTGGACCTCGCTTGGTCAATTACTCTATCTGTAGACAATATATCACACAGAGTAATCTAAAGTCTACTGTTTTAGATAAATTTGTAGAGAAAACTCTACAGCAAACTACAAGGTGTAGACTCAAACTGATAGAAAGGGCTTAAATCAGGACAGGCGCGACTTATTGGGTTTAGCTGCGAAAAAAACCACCGTGGAACGCGGCGAATTAGCTTTCATGAAACCCTCAAACTCACCAGCCGACCACCCGCTCCTGGGCTGAATTCGGTCCAAGAGCACAAAGGACAGTCAAGCTTGACACTCTGATGTCCACCCGGCACAGCCCAGGACGCGTTCACTCAACTAAAGACGAATTAGATCTTGACTGTAGACGAAGCTCTACACCTTCTGAATTTCATGAACTATATATAGTACAAATCACGACAGTTTCTAGTCAGCTTCAACCGTTTGTAGACAAAGCTCTACAGTATATATAAGGTCGAAACTCGTCGATTTGAAAGTCCTTTGACCAGAAGTCGCTCATATGTTGCCAGTCTCACAAGCAACGACTAGCGTTTTTTGAGCTAAGTACTGTGTAGAAACGAAACAACAGTGGTTGATTCGATCGTAATTTACCTAAAGTACCGCAATACCAGGGGGTAACAATGAACAAGGAATATTCCTCTACAACGGATAGAGAAGTATATGTGAACAAGACAGTGGAAAGACCGACTGATGATAATGGCACAGGTTGGGCTGTTGCGTTGATCGTACTGATTCTGGCGATCGGCTTCGGATTCGTAGCATTCTCGAACAACCAGGCCGCAAGTGAGCTGAGAACGTCACAAAGCCTTGAAGAATTGAGACGCGACAATCAGTCTCTGAGCACCAATATTCCGCAAATTGTTCCACCAGCAGCTGCACCGTCTAACAACATAGAGGTGAAGGTGCCTGAAATCAAAGTACCAGAAGTCAAAGCTCCTGAAGCAGAACCGCAACAAGTTGACGTCAACGTCAACACACCAGCTCCGAGTGAGCCTGCGGAAGCTGAATAACCTATTTCCAGGTCAATGAGAAAACGAGGAAGAGACGAGCAATCGTCTCTTTTTCGATGCGAAAGTGTTCAAGCACTCCAAGACGTTCGATAACCTCCGGCGCAACCTCGCGCGCAGTCACATACACACGGACCGCAATACCACTGTAGACGCCGACGCACTTTCCAAGATGCTAACCGGACCGATCATCCGTGTCGCCCTCAGGCAGACATCGGAACGAGCGTCGGTGCCACTCCGTCATGCCATGCTCGACAATGGCCTGGCGATGAACTCCAGATGGATAACCCTTATTTGATTGCCATTGATAATGGGGAAAACTCTCCGACAAGCCCTTCATGAGGGCATCGCGATAGACCTTCGCCACGACCGAAGCCGCCGCTATCGCCGCCGATCTGGTATCACCCTTGATGACCGGAAGTTGATTGGCGTCGAGGCCGGGCAAGGTCCACTTTCCGTCAATCAGAATCAAGGCCTCTCGAAGATCAATCATCGCTGATGACACTAGAGAGTTCACCGCTCGTTTCATCGCGAGCAGGCTAGCGTGAAAAATATTGATTGTATCGATTTCCTCTGGCGACGCCTCGGCAATCGCAAACTGGGCGCATCCCCGAATGGTCGTCGAAAGATTTTCCCGCACCGAGGCGGCAAGCTTTTTCGAATCATCCAACAAAGCCAATCGCTCTGCTATTTCAGATTTTCGTTCGAAGCCCGGCAAAACCACTGCGCATGCCACTACCGGCCCAGCAAGACAACCTCTACCGACTTCATCGACTCCGATGATCCATCGTTGCTTCTGCTTGAATAATTTCATTTGCCCAAAACTTTCAGTTGAAAGCCTGGCTTCTCGCATGAAATTCGTAGGATCTGAGCTTCCCATGACAAACTCGTCGAATCGATCGACGTCAAATGCAAGGCGCTCACCGAGCGGACCTTTGATCTTAGAAGAGCGGCGCTTCTTCGAAGGCTCCATCTTTCTAGGGCGCACAGAAGATTTGCGCTCATCTACAGAGGCATCTTTCGTCCGCCTTGTCTTGACCGGCTTCTCAACGACATCACTTTGCGTGCTGGACCTGGGCATGTTGGGATCCTGTTGGAGACAACGTTTCGTTGCCTTCCTATTTTAAGGATCGAGAGTGAATCTTCCTACTTTGCCATCTCTAAGCTCAGACAGAAATAGAGTCGCAGCCCTGTTGATATCGGGCTTTGCACCGGAGGTTAGAAGATTTCTAGCCTGAGCCACGTCGCTGAGCCCTTTTCCCTCGTTCGACAGCCCTGAAATATATTGATCGAGAATAAAAGGATACTCCTGTTGCAGCAAGATCAGAGCCTCTTCTGCTGCCTCAAGCGGATCATAAGTAGAACTTGGAATCAGGTTGCAAATCGCAAGCTTACTCTTCACCGGCTTGGGAAACTGTGCCGGCGGCAAGATACCCGGAGTGTCCAGAAGTTCGAGCTTCGGATGAACGCGAACCCATTG
Organism: uncultured Candidatus Obscuribacterales bacterium; assembly: GCA_964418155.1. Lineage (GTDB taxonomy): Bacteria > Cyanobacteriota > Vampirovibrionia > Obscuribacterales > Obscuribacteraceae > JADYXR01. Next base: position 37,455 of record CAYQKX010000003.1, read on the forward strand.
CGTGCCTTTTGTGATGCCTGGACGGTCGCCGACTTTGGTTTTTCTTTGACCAATCAACCAGTTGATCAAGGAAGACTTGCCTACATTGGGCAATCCCACTACACAAACCCGCATCGGACGAGGAAGTAGACCTTTCTTGATGAGGGCATCGAGGCGTTCTTTGGTAGCATCGATGCATGCCGACATTATCTGACCTTTTGCCGCATCGCTCCTGAGAGTTACAAGGAGGCACGGATAATCGGTCTCTTCCTGGATCTCCGCGATCACACGCCTGGTTCTGTCTGCATCGGCGAGATCCGATTTGGTAAAAACCAATAGGCGGGGTTTATTCCCGAAAATTTCGTCCGCTTTAGGATGCCTTGTAGACAAGGGAACTCGAGCATCGAGCACCTCGATAACAAGATCGACCCACTTTATGAGTTCTGTCAGGTGTTGAAAAGGTGTCGACTTCGCCCCAGCAGGACGCGCAGAACCTGACCGGCCCTGCGCGGACTTACGCCCTTGAGGCGAGCCTTTCGACGGCATAGATTATGAGTTGGATTCGGATTCGGAGCTGGCGACAGGGGCTTGCTTTTCTTTCTTGGCGCCCACCTTCTCTTTGATTCTTGTCGCTTTACCGGTCAGCTTGCGCAGGTAATAAAGCTTGGCGCGGCGGACGTGTCCGCGGCGTTGTACTTTGATCTTCTCTACGCGAGGCGAGTTGATTGGAAACACGCGCTCTATACCGATGCCCTGAAATACTCTACGGACGGTGATGGTCTTGCCGACGCCACTGCCGCGGCGTTTGATGATGACGCCCTCATAGCCTTGTGTGCGCTCTTTTCCGCCTTCGATGATTTTGACAAATACTTTGACGGTATCGCCCACGTTGAGCTCGGGCTGCTCGTCTTTGATATAGTCGGCTTCAATGTCACGAATGATCTGGTTCATGGCTTCCTACCAGTGGTGTTTTGCATATATGCGTAAGTAGTCCAAAATTCTATCACTCCCGGCAGTTTAACCGCCCCAACATGTGTCATCGGCATTCAAATAGCTTCATAAAATAGGACTCAGGAACACCCCTGGTAGGCAATTTCTGTCGCTTTGAGAGGTCGAGAGATGTGACGAATTGTACGAAACCGCACCCCACCATTAAGCGCTTCTAAGGGCTTCTAACAATAACGAATACCCGCGACAAAAGGTCAGAAAGTCTAAGCCGATATCTGCAAGAGACCGACGAAGGTAAAGACGAACGATGGGCTAATTCCTTAGCGGCCGAGTCGTGGACGAGGACTGGTCGATTCAGACTTCGGAGGTGCCACTACCTATAGTGGCGCGCGAGGCATCAAGCAATGTCTGTGCGTCTTTTAGCGTTTTCAACTCGGAGATAAAGTCCTCTATCGAGCGAAACTGCCTATAAACCGAGGCAAAGCGAACATAAGCAACTTCGTCCAACTGTCTTAATCTGGTCAAAGTAATCTCGCCCAAAAGAAGCGCCGGCACTTCCTTTTTGCCGAGAACAGCCAATTCGTTCTCCACAGAGTCGACAAGATCATCAATTTGCTCCGCCGTAACCATCGTTTTGGCGCACGCCCGTCTTACACCGGCGAGCAATTTTTCACGCGTGTAAGGCTCCCTACTGCCAGACCGTTTTACGACCAGAACCTGCATGACTTCAAGACGCTCATACGTTGTGAAGCGCTTGTTACAAGCCTCACACTCGCGTCTGCGGCGAACAGAATTTTCTCCGGTCAAGCGAGACTCGAGAACGCGACTGTCTTTTTTGTTGCAGTATGGACAGAACATACGAGAATTATAGACTGTTCGCCAGATGACAGAGGAAGGCCTGTAACGAGACCTTATTAGTGTGGTAAATAGAAAGTGCACAACAATGCCAGCCCAGTATAAAGCTCGAAATTCCTCGTTTGAGGCTCTTATAATGACTGTCAGCGTCTCCCCACAAAAGTTTTCCCGCCTCGATAGACTGTATGGTCAAGCGCCAAAATCACTATGAAGTACTGGGCGTACAAACAGATGTCACGCAAAGTGACATCAAAAAAGCCTTCAGACAACTCGTCAAAAAATGTCACCCGGACCTCGAGTACAGCCGGCAGAGTGACTCCGAGCGACTGAGAGCGAAAGAGCTCATGCAACAAATCAACCAGGCGTATGAAACCCTGGTTGACAAAAAGAAACGTAAGGCCTACGACCACACCATCGGCTTGGGAAGCGCGTTACGGCGCGTCAAACAAGAGAATGCATTTTCTACCAAGGACGAAGAACGCAGGCGCGAGGAATTTCTCGGCAAAGTATTTAATCCCGCCCGACGCTCGATAGTGAAGATCTTGAATCAATACAAGAAGAGGCTATCGCTCCTCGAACAGGACATCTATGATGACGAGCTTCTGGAGCAGTTCAGCAAGTACGTCGATATGATTGAAAAAACTTTGCGCGAAGCGTCCAACTCCTTCACCATCAACGAGTCGCCCGAAACACTCGTCGGTTCGGTCCGCTGGATGCGCCATTCCATCGCACAGGCGTCCGATGGTCTGGATGAGTTACACCATTTTTGCAACAACTACGATTACGATCATCTGAGTATGGCGAGCAATCTCTTCAAAATCGCGCTTGAGCACGCAGCCAGGGCGCAGCAATTGACCAAGCTTTAAGGAATCGCATTCAATTAGATTGCTGCTCCTCGTTGAAGGCAGCTTAGACACGGCAGACGCTGACTTAGAGGTCAATGTCACTGGCTGGCCGCCTCGCCACTTTTTAAAACCTTACTCGCCGAAGTTTTTGCCAACCATAGCCCAGCACGAGGAAAGTCAACGATGTAATGAATACGCACATATCGTACTTCGCCTAAATCGAACCGCGCCGTGTTCCCGCCCCTGAATACGCACCACCACTGATACTACTAGAATCTCGGACGTTCAGAAATACGATGACGAAACGAGACTATTGCGCCAGTCGCGCATGCAACTCGTCAGCGCGTTGCCTGGTGTTCTCAAACTCTTCTGCCTTTCCAGACTTATCATAAAGCTGGCAAAATGCAGCAAGTACACCGAGGATGTCGGAGGGCGATCCGTGTGAATCTTCGAATATTCTCAGAGCCTTCGTCAAAAACATGTCGGCTTGCTCAAAGTTGCCGAGCGCACACTCCAGCTCGCCCAAAGCACGATAAGTTTCTGCTACGTCCGGATGATCGGTACCGATATATCTCTCTTTGATCCGAGCCGAATCGTTAAGACAGCGCTTAGCTTCGACAAAGTTGCCCTGCTTCAAGAACAGAAATCCAAGCGCATGATATGACTCCGCAGGCACGACATGGTTGGTGCCATAGATCTCTTTGCGAATGACAAGGGCACGATTGATAAGCGATTCGGCTTCGTCCACCCTTCCGAGTTTGACATAGAGTTCGCCGAGCGCGCTCAGATGATTGGCGAGATATTCAGTGTCCTCGAAAATGTATTTGTCGATTAACGTAATCGCGGCGTTATAGTTTTCTTCGGCTTGAGAAAAAAGACTTTTCTTCTCCGAAATACGGCCGAGACCATAGAGATCCATGCTCATAGCTGCCACCACTGGCAGTTGCGCTGGCTTATCATTGGTCTCTTCTAGATTTTTCAGAACGAGCTTCTTTGCGGCTGTCGCTCTTTTGAAATATCGCTCCGCCTCATCAAACCGGCTTAGATAACACAGACACTTAGCCAGCTGGCCGACGACGATTTGCGTCAGGTTATGATCCCATCCCAGGGCACCCTGAGACTTATCGACTGCGCTTTCGAGCTTCACGGCTGCTTCGTCGAATCTAGACAGGAACATCATTGCGGTGGCTTCGTTGAGCAGATTAAGCACCGCCAGCGGTGAATCAACCATGCCAAAAAGATTGACCAACGGCAAGACGGCATTGTCTACCGCCACACCGACTCGAGCCACCGACAGAGCTTTGCTGAATGCACCGCTCTGAACCAACCAGGCACCGAGCTCTACAAGAAAGAACGAAAGTGCAAAAGGTCCGAGCAGCGACCAAACCAGAACAAGGATCACGAGAAGACTTCGAAGTACTGGATCGGATGCGGCAAATGCAAGCGAGAACATCGCGCCCATCATCATCCAGATTAAGAATGCGCAGAGTCCGAACAAACTCGCGCCAGCTACTTTAGCGACGGGTCTTGGTCGTGGAGCGCTGTCTCGTTCTCCAGGCATGCGAAAACACACTCGTTGTCTAATTGGCAGAGCTCGCCACCAGAGTGCGGGCATCAGAGGTGGTGGCATCCCGATCGCTGGCTACTGCAGTTCCGAATAGATCATATGGCTTTGCAGAATCGATTCGCACCTTCACCACTTCGGCCATCTCAACCAGGTTTTCCACTGTATCCTTAACATACACGAGATTGTCTACTTCCGGCGCATCCCACTGAGACCGGCCGATATAGACGTCTTTAGCCTCGTCGTATCTTTCGATAATAACGTCAATTTCCTGACCAACCATCGCTTGATTCAATTCGGTCGCGATTGCGTGTTGGGCTTTCATGAGCTTACTTCGACGAGCCTTCTTAACGCGCTCAGGAAGCTGATCCGGCATGTGACCGCTGGGGACCTCTTCTTGTTTGGAATAGGTGAAGACGCCAAGTCGGTCAAATTTGTATCGGGTGATAAATTCGAGCAGGTGTTCGAAATGCTCTTCCGTCTCACCAGGGAAACCGACGATGAATGTCGAACGCACCTTAACATCCGGCACGAGCTTCCGGACTTTGTCCATCACCTTCTCTGGATGAAGCGGGCGTTTCATTCCTTTCAATACTTCCGGATGACTGTGCTGAAGCGGAATGTCCACATACTTCACGACCTTGTCTAGACGATTAATCGCCTCGAGAATTTCGTCGGTGGTCTCGGTCGGATAAAAATACATTACGCGAATCCAGTCCAGCTCTTCGATTTCATTGAGCGCGGTCAAGAGATCCGCGAGCGCCAACCTACCATACAAATCAAGTCCGTAATAGGTCGAGTCCTGCGAAACCAGAATGATCTCTTTGACTCCAGATTTGGCGAGGATCCGAGCTTCTTTTACAAGCGATTCGATAGAACGCGATCGAAACTTTCCTCTGAGCATCGGGATGATGCAAAAACTGCAGGTGTGATCGCAGCCTTCGGCGATCTTCAAGTACGCGGAGGCTCCAAGCCCTGTGAGCATGCGCGGCAAGACTTCGTCCGAATAATCGTTGGGGATGGGGCTGACTTCGACCACTCTCAGCGATGAGTCGCTTGCCACCGATTTGATAACATCGACAATTTTATAGATATCGCCGGTGCCGACCACTGCTCTCGCTTCCGGAATCTCGACCAAAAGCTCGTCTTTGAAATGCTGCGCCAGACAGCCCGCGATGATTAGCTCCTTACCTTGATCGGCAAGCTCAACGAGCGTTCTGACAGACTCCTTGCGGGCGTCGCCAATGAAAGAGCAGGTGTTGACCAGGCACATCTCCGCATCGTCAGGATCAAACGTGACTTGAAAGCCAGCTTCATTAAGCAAGCCCAGCATCACTTCAGTGTCGGTCGCATTCTTGGGGCAGCCGAGCGTGACGACTCCTACCTTCGGATAACGCATGAGATAGTGCTCCATGCCCTTGCCGTGCAAGAGCGCAAAAGTGACAAATTAGATGCGCTTAACAGAAACCGTTGTTACTCGCTGTCAAGACGTCCTTCAGTATAGCGGTAAGGTACGCCTATAGATCTAGTAGAGCCACTCGATTCCCCTGGAATGTAACGGGAGGGGGCAACGTCGAGCTGACGTGTGGGTTGAGGCCGGGGCTTACGAACCACCGGCTTCGGCTTCTTGACCGCAATCGGCTTAACAGCAGCGGTCGTCGCGTCGCCGACAGCGACGTCTGCCCCTGGCGCGGCTACACCCGGCTGCCCGGTCTGCGCCATGAAGACTCGGTTGACCGGCTGCCCAGCAGCACCGAATGTCTCATTCTTGCCGAGGTAATTGACTGTAACGCTGGCTCCGTTGCCGGCGCGCACTTTGAGCCCTTGCTCATCCTGGAAATCGCGGCGATCGCCAGCTTCGAGAAAACCGGTAAACTTCGACTCTCCTGAAGCAACCGACTGCACAGCAACGTACACGTGCTGGCTGGCGGACAGCGTGATGCGGCAGTCTTTCTCACCAACGGTAGCGGTCGGCGCAGTCGCCGGCGAGGCCGATGTAGTGGGCGTCGGCGGAGTTGCTGGCTGAACCTGGTTAAATCGAGAAGCCGATTCTTTCAAGGCAAGAATGGAGGGATCGTGCTGCTCCATATACATGCGATTTTGATATAGGAAAATGTAGACCATGCCCATGAGCACCAGAAAAATCAATGCGGTAGGCCAGAAGAAGGTCTTGAGGAATCCAGGCTTGGGCGGCTCCAGCATCGTTACCTTGCTCATCGACGGCGACATGACCGGATGTGATTGCACAGCAACGCTTTTGGTCTTCGGCGCCACGAAATTAGCAAAGATGCCCTTGCCGTTATCATGGGCGTTTTCGATATATTGCTTGTACTCTTCGGAGAGACTGCGACCGTTCAATCCAAGAATATCGGCATAACGCTTGATGAAACCGGCCACATAAACCGGCTCAGGCAGCTGCTCGCTGTCGCCCGTCTCGATTGCTTCAAGATTGCTGGTCGGGATCTTGGTCTTATCGTATATCTGACCGAGGGTCAAACCCTTGCTTTCGCGAGTGTTTTTCAGCTTTTGACCAATTTGCTCTAGGCTGGACACCCCGATAACTCCTATAAATGGCAACACCACTCAATTTCCTTTGGCGATAGGTAACGCCACTCTCCAGGCCCCATCGGCTTCAATTGTAACCTACCAATGGCAACTCTGACCAAACGAATCACTGGATGGCCAACTTCATCGCACATCCGCCTGATCTGCCGGTTTCGGCCTTCGCAAATAGCAATATGAAAGGATGTCCGATCGGTCCTGTCCTGAATATCTGTTATGCGCGCTGGAAGAGTGATACCATCTGACAACTCGATACCTTCTTCTAGTTGTGCAAGAACGCTATCCGGAGGTATCCCTCTGACGGTAACCTGGTACTTCTTCCATACATCTTTCGATGGATGGGTAAGCCTGTATGCCACGTCGCCGTCATTGGTCATGATGAGCAAACCTTCAGAGTCTTTATCAAGACGCCCGACAGGTTTGAGATGAGACAGAGTTTTCGGCAGAAGGTCGACGACAGTTTCGCGACCGCGCTCGTCAGCTACAGTAGTGACGATACCTTTCGGCTTATTGAGCGCGATATAGATCTTCTTTTTGAACGAAAGAGATTTACCATCCACGGAAAGCTTGTCACGGACGGGGTCGATCAAACGATTGAACTCGGTGACGACGACTCCATTGACTCTGACGCGACCAGCCTCAATGGCTACATCAGCCTGTCGTCGAGACATGGCGCCTGTCGAAGCAAGCGCGCGATTCAATCGAAGACTACCACTATTCGACTTTGATTCTGCCACGAATACAACCCTGGATTAAACAGTCCTGCCAATGCACCATATGCAGTGCGCTATCGAGAGTTGCGCCAGCACTCAGATAATGGCAGCTGGCGTGGCGTTGCACGTGGTCCGAATTCAAAATCAACTATCCGTCAAAAGAAATGGAGTTGAAGTCTTCTGAATTACTCTTAACTACCCGAGGTCGCGGACTCTACGTCATCAACGAGAACCTGCGTACTCTGACCAGCCATCTCTTGAATCTTGGTGGCTACCTGATCTTTGGTCTGTTGTACGCTATCGCTGGCTTTTTTGATTACGTCGCCGCCTTTGCCTTTGATATCTTCAATGGCATGCTGGCTCTTGTCTTTGAGATCGTGAAGCTTGGAGCCGGTCAAACTGGACAGTTCACCCAGTTGATCGGAGGCCTGCTTGTAGAGATCTTCGCTGTTGTCGGCCAACTGCTTGCGCAGTTCTGCGCCAGACTTGGGAGCGGAAAGAATGCCGAAAATGAAGCCTATAAGCCCACCTACAACAAGTCCCTCGAGAAATCGTCCGGAATTATCAGCCATTGTCGTCACCTCACCTTCCTGTGTCTACTTAGATACCTTCATCAAACCACAATATCTCGTCACACGACTGTCTATGCGCGTGATGAACTCCCGAGTCTTTTTTCGGACTTCTCTTCCTTGCTGGGGGGCTTGGCCTCGAGATAAGCTTTCCAGCCAGCCATAAGTCCGGCGCCCCAAATCGACGAACTCGTCTTCGCCTGATCGGCAACCTTGGTGATGTTGCCGGTCACATCTTCAACCTTGGTGCCTACATCGGTGATGCGTTGCTCCGCAATCGCTTTGATCTCTTGAACACTTCCCAACACGAGATTTACTTCGTTGAGTGTCGGTCCAAGCTCTTTATCGAGCGTCCTTATCAAGCTCTCCGTGGCGTCGAGCGTGCGCTCCGACTGCTTGAGCAAATTGCTTAACGGCGTCGCCATAAATACGACTACAGCAACAAGGATTAGAAAGAGAACAACAACAATTATGTCCAGTATTGGCATAGCGTCCACAATGACAGCCTCGAGATGAGTGACGGGAAGGAAGCCTATTTGTGTTGGAAGGGCAGAACCGCTCCGCCACCTAGCTCCAGCTCTTCGCGTCTTTTCGCGGCGGCTAGCTTACCGGCAGCCACAGCCTGCTTGAGCCGCACGGTCTGCTCTTCCACGACCAACTGGCAGTAGTTGAGAGCAGAAGCGTATAGGTCGAGCGAGTCGTCTACCAACTCACCCATCCGTTCCGGCACATCCTTCGCTGTTTTCTTGATAACTCCGCGAACTTCGTCGCCGGACTTGGGCGTGGTGAGCAGAGCTAGCGTCGCGCCACCAACCGCACCTATCAAAGCACCAGCAAGCCAGGATGCGATCCCGCCACCGGAGCTTCGTTCTCTGGATTCGTTAGCCATGTAAGTTACTCCGAAAGACCACTTGACTTAGCTTTAATCTGCTTACTTTACCAAAAAAATTCGCAATCGGCCCATGGAGAGCACCGAATTGTTGCAATATATGGGCGTTTTCACCTGGGCTGCTTAATTCAGGAAACGGGCTGCTTTTCTTCGATTCGCTGAAACTGCTCCACAAGTAGATCGCAAAGATGCTCTGCAATAGCGCGTTTTGGCATACGAGTCAAATTCTCGCGACCGCCGTCGGCATTGAGAATGATGACAGCATTATCATCGCTGCCGAAGCCGATGTCGGGAACCGTGATGTCATTAGCCACGATCATATCGAGATTTTTTCTCTTCAGCTTTTGATTAGCATTGGTGAGCAACTCTTCCGACTCAGCGGCAAAGCCGATGATAACTTGATCTCGACGCTTGACGCGACCGAGCAGATCGATGATGTCGGGATTCTTCGTAAGCTCGAGCGTAAAGTCCTCAGACTCGGTCTTCTTGATTTTTTGATTGGAAACTCGCAGCGGTCTGAAATCGGCTACGGCTGCGGTCATTACCAGAGCATCACAACTGTCGAATTCGGATTCGACCACTTCCTGCATATCCTGGGCAGTTTCGACCACTATAACGGGGTAGCTGCGATTTACCTGAACCGTCGAAACCAGAATCACTTCAGCACCCCGTGCCGCGGCAGCGTCGGCCATTGCGATCCCCATTTTGCCCGAACTGCGATTGCCGATAAATCGAACCGGGTCGATTGGTTCTCTGGTGCCGCCAGCGGTGACCATTACCTGCTTGCCGGCGAGCGTTCGGTGCGCCAAGAGCCGCGCAGCTACTGCCGCTACGATAGACTCAACAGAAGCCATCTTTCCGGAGCCGATGTCACCACACGCTACTTCACCGAACTCTGGCGGGATGATGTCATAGCGAAAGCGATTCTCCAGAATCTCTAGATTGTGCTGAGTAGCCGGGTGGGTGAGCATATTAGGATTCATCGCCGGTGCAATCATGACCTTGGCCTGTGAAGCCAACACCATAGTTGTAAGGAGATCGTCACAGTGGCCGTTGGCGAGCTTGGCGATCATATCGGCGGTGGCTGGGGCAATAAGAATCAGGTCGGCTTTCTTAGCGAGCTCGATGTGCTCTGGTCTCCAATTGCCGGACTGCCCGAATTGCTCGCAATGGGAAGGGTTGCGCGTAATAGTGGTGAGGCTGAGCGGGGTGATGAACTCACGAGCATTAGGTGTAAGAACCGAGTGAACATCAGCTCCGGCGCGCCTTAACGCAGACGCGATATCGCAGGCCTTGTAGGCAGCGATCCCGCCGGAAACACCTAAAAGTATAGTTTTGTTTTCAAGTGGAACGAAGTTGTCCAGCTCATCGCCGTGCCGCTTTTTCTCCTTTCCCTTAGAAGACTTCGATTGCCCCTTGTTTTTCATAACCACCTCGAGCGCAGCTTTCCCTGTATTATTATGATTCTACTTGCATTAATTAGCTACACACATGAAGTAATCAAGTGTGTAATTTTTGGGACTGGATCTCGGTTTCATAAGTTAACTTTTGCTCGGACTATTGGATCGATTGCTCGTATCAGCCAAGGGCGCTCGATCACGCGAATTTAGAGGAAGAGAGATGGAAAAGTTTTACGTCACAACGGCGATCGACTACGTCAACGCCACCCCACATATCGGCCACGCTTACGAAAAGATAGCCGCCGATATCGTCGCGCGTTATTACCGCATGCGGGGAAAAGACGTTTTCTTCATGACCGGTGTGGACGAGCATGGCAGCAAGGTCGAGAAATCGGCTCAGGATGCCGGAAAGTCGCCGAAAGAATTTTGCGACGAGATGGCCGACAAGTTCAAAGCTGCGTGGGGAAAGCTCAATCTCTCCTACGATCATTTCATCCGCACCACCGATGATTATCACGAAAAAGCAGTTCAAACTTTATTTTTGAAACTGCTGGAGAAGGGTGACATTTACAAAGGCACTTATACCGGACTGTATTGCGAGGGATGCGAAGACTTCGTCAGAGAGCGAGATCTCGACGACAGCGGCAATTGCCCCAATCACAAGCGTCCACCAAGAACTCTCGAGGAAGAGAACTACTTCTTCCGCCTGACCAAGTACAAAGACAGAATTCGAACCTGGCTCGACACGCACCCCAACGCGGTTAGACCAGAAGGTCGAAAAAAGGAGATTATTAATCAGTTGGTCGATCCCGAGCTCGCCGACTTCAGCGTCACACGATCGAGAAAGTCGTTGACCTGGGGCATTCCGGTTCCCGGGAAAGAAGATCAAGTAATTTACGTCTGGATTGACGCCCTCTCCAACTACATCACGGGCGCAGGTTACCCGCACGATCCGGAAAGGTTCGCGCGCTATTGGCCAGCAGACCTGCATCTGATCGGCAAGGACATCAATAAGTTTCACTCGATATTCTGGCCGGCACTATTGATGGCTGCGGATATCGAAGTGCCTAAGCAAGTTTTTGCTCACGGTTTTATCACTGTCAACGGACAGAAATTAAGCAAATCGTTGGGCAATGTCATCGATCCAATCGCATTGGTCAACAATTACGGTGCAGATGCCGTGCGATTCTATCTATTTGCAGGCACCCCGTTCGACAATGACGGTGACTTTTCTCTCAAGGACTTCATCGAGAAAGTCAATGCCGAATTGGCGAACAACCTGGGCAACCTGCTCAATCGAGTTCTCAAGTTAGTCACGGATCATTGCGGAGCAGTCGTCCCCAACTGCGATCCCGAGCACACGTTACGAAGTCAGGCTAACGAGATTCATGTGGTTGTGCAAAAACATATGGAGTCTCTCGAGTTCGCGAAGGCTCTGGAAGCTATTTTCGCGCTGTCCGACCAATGCAACAAGTATTTCAACGACGAAAAACCGTGGGCTCTATTCAAACAAGAGAAGAGAAAAGAAGGCGAAGAGGTGCTGTTCACCTGCCTCGAAGTGCTTCGGCGCATAGCCATGAATCTGTATCCGTTTACCCCACAACTAGCCAACGACATCTGGCACCAACTCGGCTACACCGACGACATCGGCGTGATCGGCGACAAGAAAGACGACGATTTCTTCGATATGATTCGTCCAGGCATGAAGATCAATCAAACGGGCCCTGTATTCAAACGTCTCGAGTTGGCAGCGGAAGACGCGGTTAATGCAGCGGTTTGATGGCTTAGAACAAAACAGATCAATCTGGCGGATGTGTGTCGGCTCAAGCCTGAGTAGGCCCTTAAGCCGTTCGGATCAACACGAAACGACTGTCTAAAGCCGCCGAGTCGGAAGTGCGAAGGTCTTTTCTCCAATACTTGTACGTGAGCCAATTGGCTACAGTGTCGAGAAGACCTTCGACTGTCTGCGATGAGAATTTTTCCCATAACTTCGTCTGCTCATTAGTGATGCGCATGTAGTCTTTTTCCCACATGAAGGTCGAGACCAGCTCGAGCGGAGAGGCTGGCTATGAGCTGCTCACAACCTATAAAGGAGGCAGCAATCCTGGACTGACTGAGAAAAAAACGAGCGCGGCCGGCGACGGGTCATCAGTTATAAGAAACCTGCATGGGGTCGGCTATAAGCTGGTATCTCCGTAGTCCGATCCAAGCACCTAATGCGTGAACCGACTTCCGTCGATGCGAAGTTAACAGAGTTGTCCCAAATTTGTCACAAATCCGTCCGTATTCCGCCATCATCGACTAACTATGATGTCACTCATGGGGTTGGCAAAGAGGTTATGACTAATGACTTTTGCACAATGGATTTTATTTGGGAGATACGAATCGGCAATACAAGGCAGTCGACAAAAAACCGATGGATCGACGCTAAATTTCGACAGAAGCGGCAGAATAATGTCAATCAGATACCCTGATGGAAAGACGCTCGAGGTCAAGTACGACAATCTAGGTGGTATCAAATGGTTTCAAGATTCGACCGGTGAATATGTCCGCGGCAACATGATTTTCGCCACGGATCCAACACCGATGTACAGCTGGCTTCAACCGGGACGCCAGCCCTGGCGCGGCTCGATCGAACTCGATCAAGAGTCGGGAACGGTCTCACTCATCGACTTCGACAACTTGACCAGAATAGACACGCGCACTTGCCGTCGACGGACCGAAGTAGGTCACGTGGGAGTCAATGAGACGTACTTCGTGGAAAGCGACGTACGACAAAGACCAGTGCGCATCGTCTGTGGTACCATCATGCATGAGATGCGATGGAAGAGCACGAGCCTGGCCGCGGTGGTGAGGCTTGTCGACGGCGCCCTGGAGCAGAGCTTCACTGTCGATGCTAACGGTCTGTGGATGAGCGAACGCGATGGTGTTGCATTCAGAGCAATAGATATCCTGTCAGACCGCTCTGTGCAATACACCCATGCTAACGGCGACAGAACTGTCTATAGAGTCGACGGACAGATCATCCAAGCAGAACTGGCTCAGGTAGAGGCCTTCGTCGATTTGTTATTCGGCGAAATCTCCAAGCCGTACATCAGTGAGCAGGCGGTCATCGACATCATAGCCGCGCAAAACCCAGTGTCCCGAAGAATGTTGGAGGAGTCCTTCGAATCGGACTCTCGCAGCAACGGTGTATCGCTTCGAGCGGTGTTGCGAAAAAGAATGTGGGAAAACGGATGGCGCACGGTTCTCAATTTGCTCGATCGCAGATTTACGGACAGCGCTTGGGCTACGGCTCGTAACTTGAAGCAGCTCTTCAAGCGATACCTTCTTACCACAGACGAATTCGACAGTATCGAACAAAAACTGATTCACATTTTCTCTTCAATGGATCTGGCTCAACGCCAGTCCGTCTCAGACTTGTATGAAAGTCCTTTCGGGCTGGAACGCAATCTTTTCGATGATCTTTTCGGCGAGGATTCGCCGCTTCGCGACAACTTATCGCGTTCTCTACTCCACGAACTGTGGTACGGAAACAATCATGTACATCGCGAAGGTGTTCTGAAAATTGTGGACCAATCTATTGAAACAGGCACATCACAATCATTGATCTCGGCGTTCCAGCTTTTGGATTCATTGGCTCGCGCTACTTACGTCGAAAGTCCCAATCACAACGGGCAGACTGGCGACCAGCGAATCGAAGAGGTCTTCGGCGGCGATTTGGAAACACTCGTTAAGAGCAGAGCCGGTCTCCCCCTTGGAGTCAATGTTCTGGCGGACCTAACAGTGTTGCCTCGGGCATTCGGGCTCAGCGACTACATAGCTGTAACAGACCGTTCTCGCAAAATCTGGATCAAATCGATGCGCCTGGGCAGCGACATCAAATCTGGTATCACAAAAGATAACGAGTCGGATGATCTTCCCGAAAGTCCTCCTATCCTGGCAAAACTGCGACTCCTGCAATCCGGGGCCTGGACGCCCTGTACACAATAGCCCACTAATTTTCAAAACATTCTCCACACATTGTTCGAGCAAAGCTGCTCGACCAACCTGACACATATACAGAGGAGGACTAAACACCATGCATCCGCTCCAAGCATCGAACGATTTCATTCATTCTGGCTGCACAGCCTATAACAACGGACAGTATGCAAAAGCTGGTCGAATGTTCATAATGGCATTGAAAAAAGCGCGTGAAGCGAACTGCGAAGGCGAAACCTTATGCATGATTAGATTCAACCTCGGGCTGTACTACTGTCACCAGAAGCGCTACAAGAAAGCGGAAAGTTGTTTTTTAAGCGCACTCACGATCTGCCGTGAGCAAAAGGATTTCGAATCAGAGTATCGTGTCCTTATGCAACTGTCCGATCTATATGCGCGCTGGGACAAGCCACGAAGGTCGTCCCGCACATATCAGGAAATTCTTTCGACTTCACGCATTGCATCCAAGTTATCGGTTTTGGAGTTGGACACTGTTTTCAGCAAACTTTTCAAACTTTACTACACAACCGGTAAATACACCCGAGCCTCGCAAGTCTGCCAGGAAGCGGTTCGATGGCTGCTCAAGAAGGAAGATGGGACAGCTCTCGCGTCGAGATGGAGCGTATTCCAAGAGCACTGCGATGACGTCCAACGCGGCCGGCGAAACAAAGACGGAACGGGAATCGTGCTCCCCGCGGCTGTCTCCGCCGACAGCAATATAAACTTCAGACCAGCTTAAACACCGTCGTCATCCGATCCGTCCAAACTTGCTTGTTCTTCGAACCGGCAAAAATCACCTCCCGCCCGAACCGCAGTTGGCCGATATCAGCCTGGAAAGCCAGCCTCAGACGACAACAACAAACCAAAAGATAGTCGATCCTAGCAGTCATGGGACTTTCGGTCCTTGCGCCTTTTTTCAATTGTGCATAATAGTCAACAAAATACGTCCAAGAAAAACAATTCGAGACATGGTCCTGCTCTGTAACTAAGCATCATTTTTCTTGACTTGCGCTATAAAAAAAACATGACGTTGACGAGGGTAGAACAGTGTCGGGTAACAGAGATAGGAAGGCAGAATTCGAAAATGAGGCGCTCAATGCGGACCTCGACAACAGTGCTCGGGAGCTCCAGCTACTCGCCAATTTTTATCACGCTCACGGATATCTAGAGCGAGCACAAGAGCTTTACCGAACGATCCTCAGAATCAGAAAGGACCGCGAAAGGACGACAGACGAGTATGGCTTTCGCAACGAATCGGTGTCATAGGTCGCTTTTGACTAACCGGCAGTCAGGCTTGAGTTTGACAAATCTTTCCAAACCGTAAGCAGTAATGAACGAGACCTCCGGAAGTCTCAGTTTTACCAACATCGGCATTTTACTAAGCGAGTTTAAACCGCTGTCCGAAAGTGTGTTGTCTCCCAAAATCGACAACGTTTCGAGATTCGAATCAGCTAGTTCGCTCACATCGCTATCGGTCAACTCAGAATTACAGAGTATGAGCGCCTGAAGCCGATTCATTTTTGCAATTTTGGATAAATTATCTCCGTTTATCGCCCCGATTATCTTGAGGGACCGCAAGTTCGAGAGGTCACACAGAGCTTCCCAGTTGTCATCAATCATCGGTCGCCGGATAGCTAAAGATAGAGATTCCAAATTGGCAAAATTCTTCAATGCGACAAATTGACTAAGTTCCATCCGATCGCAATCAATAGCCAGCGTACTAAGAGACCGAAGCGAAGCAATCCCAGCGAAAGCCTCAGGTTCGTAAGGAGTGTGGTTGTCCCTTTGCGCTCCCAGAGTGTGCTTAATTTCTTCACTGTAGCCCGGACGTTCAACAAAATCAGTGCTCGTCAAAGCCAGCGTTTGAAGAGAGTCCATCTTCTGAATGGATTTCAATCCGTCAGCAGCAAAAGGTGTATCCCAGAGTTGCAAGGATTTAAGATGTAAGTCTTGAAGATAAACCAGACCATGCTCGTCGAATGTTGTGCAGTTTTGAATGGTTAAGTCGGAGAGAGAATGCATTCGGCCAAGCAATTTGAGAGAGGTTTCACTCAGATCGATCGATTCAATCAGCAAGCGAGTCAATGAAAGCCCTTTGAGATACTTCAAGCCGTCATCGGCAAATGCAGGAGTCTTGCGAATGGTCAGACGGTTAAGCGTCGTCAATTCAGACAACCCGACAAGAGCGCTATTACTAAACCGACAAAGTTCAATGGTCAGCGTTGTAACTTTACAGTCTCGGAGAACCGCTAGCATGGACTCGTTAACGGTGCTGTTGCGCAGGAAAACATCATTCAGACCTACGATCGACCTGAGTTTGGCTAACGACGACGTTGTGTCGGCACCTTCCACAACGACTTGGTTCGGAGCAGTACTTACAATTTTAAATGCCTGACTTTCACCAAGTGATGCGCCCTTGAGCACTCGATCAACGGCATCCTCATTCTCAGAAAAGGTCGGTGTGTCTGCAGAACGGAGAGCAATAGTCGGAGTAGTTGCAGCATCACGGTTTTGCCAAATTGAGTAGGCTATCCCGCCGAATATGCTGAAAACAGTCGCCACAAGAAAAGCAATCAATGGCATAACGCTATCTTTCCGCCCCGAGACAACAGGTGTTAGCGCGACTTGACTCTCGGAAAGCGGCGCTTCCAGAACCGCTAAGTCTGGGTCTTCAATAAAGGCCTGCAGGTCTGCCATAGTTTGAAATCGTTCGTCGGGCTCTTTGGCAAGACAACGCTGAACAATCTCGTCAGCAACCGGACTAAAACTGGAATCAGGGTTAGCCTCGGAGAGACGGGGAATCTCTTGATTAACATGAAGGTTGACAACCTCGATCGCTCCTTGCGCGACGTAAGGAGGGCGACCGGTCAGCATCTCGAAAAACAAACAACCGACCGAATACACCTCAGATCTGGCGTCGAAAGGCTTTCCATAGAATTGGTCCGGCGACATATATGCAGGTGTTCCGGCAATAGTATTTCCTTTGTTCGTTTCGAACAATGCCTCCTTGAGCGTCGCGATGCCCAGGTCTATAACCCGCACTTCGAGCGGTGCCGGAGTGGTATCGTCTTCAGTATTTCCTTTCACGATCAATAGGTTTGAACCTTTTATGTCACGGTGAAAGATACCTCTGGCATGCGCATGCCCAAGCGCGCTGGCGAGCTGCATCAACACAGACAAAGCCATCGGCTCGGATAAGACTCCATTGGTCTCGATGTAATGATCGAGGCTGTTACCCTCGGCATACTCCATAACCATATATGGTGCGCCGCTTTCGGTCGCCCCGAAGTCAAAGACCTTGATAATATTTGGATGATCGAGCTTACTCGTGGCCTGAGCCTCTTTCTGAAAGGCCACTAATTGCTTAGCAGTAAGCGTTTGCAAGCACTTGATTGCAACATGTTTTCTCAGCATCCGATCGACTGACATATACACGATGCCAGAGACGCCTCTGCCAATTTCGCGCAAAGGTTTATATCGATCGATTGGAAAGACATCTTCATCGATGAGCAGACCTTCTACAGCCTGACCGAACTCCTGACTGAGCGTCAAGTCATCCATCATCGTACCGACGGCGCTCTGCACCTCGGCCTCGGTTGCCTGGACCGGCGAAGGATTTTCGCAACGGCAGAGATCGCTACGAAAAACCCACTGCGTCAGGCTTCCGACTCGTCCCATTGAGATGCGTTTGTTGCATAGTGTACAAAGTAGTATCGGATCTTTTCCGATACTGTCATCCGGAATGACTAGCTCACTGCAATGACACGTGGCAATCCACTGAGTGATACTGCCCGGTCCGGCGTTGCTTCGACTCATTCCACACTTTGGACAGGTTTCCACCGTGTATTCCGCTCTCACTCACTTCTGGTAGTAGGGATCATACACTTTCGGCGGATAACTGTACTACAGTGATGTGGCAACTCGAACAAGAGTCCGGAAGTACTGTGTCTACTCAGGCCAAACTACCGGTCTCTCACCTGGGAGACCATCGTCAAAGGTGTCCTGTGCAAGCGAGTTCTCACGTGCCTGAATGACGATGTACTCAAGGTCTTCGGCGGAATTGTTTCTCCAAGTTCTTTCACCGGCAGGTGCAATGCGAACGACTGTGCCCTCCTCGACATCGAATGTTTCGTTGTCGATCTGGATCTGTCCCTTGCCTCGCGTGAAAATATACAGCTCTTCATTTTGTTGATGCTGATGATAAAACGGCATAGAAGCACCAGCCGGAAGTAGATTGAGACTCACCTGCATACCCGTGAGCCCAAGATGATCTTTCAAAAACAGCTTGCCGTTAGTTTTACGATCTCTCAACGGATTTTTCAGTTCGTACTGGAGTAAATCCGCAAAACGCCCTACATTTACGAGGGAAAAATTCTTACCTTTTGCAGACGGAATGTTCTGCTCAGCAGCGACTTTACTCAAATTCATGCCCTGTTCCTCCTCATAATGAAAGCAAAGGAACATGCGCGAGGACAAGCCTCGCGCATGTGTCTCCTGCAATTAGCCGCAGCTCGAAGTGCCGCAGCTGCTCTTGGTATGAGTTCCTTCCGTGGGCAGTTGAGCCGCATGGTATTCGTCAAATCCGCCATAAAGCTCTTTGACTGGGAAACCTTTCTTCGCCAGAAGCAATGCAGCTTTTGCGGCGAGATGACAGGTAATTCCGTAGCAATAGACGACTGTGGTTTTGTCTTTGCTGAGCTTATCGGCAGCTTTGTCCAGCTCTTCAAATGAGACGTTGATAGCGCCAGGCACGTGGCTCTTAGCGAAAAGCTCAGGTGTTCTAAGATCGATAATCGTGAGCGGTTCTTTAGCTTCAAGTGCGTACTTGAGGCCGATAGGTCCAATTTCGAAAGCGAGCTTCTGTTCGAAGTATTCAACTGCTTTAGCAGATTGTTTTGTCAGTAAATCGGTAGTCATTTTGATTCTCCTTTTCAAAAAAAAAGCGAATGGCGATTGCAACGGTCATTTCCAGACGTTGCAACTTTCATGCCCTCAGAATAGAATGAGTCAGT
The DNA here is from genome assembly GCA_964418155.1 of uncultured Candidatus Obscuribacterales bacterium. Taxonomy (GTDB): domain Bacteria; phylum Cyanobacteriota; class Vampirovibrionia; order Obscuribacterales; family Obscuribacteraceae; genus JADYXR01. The sequence continues at coordinate 56,772 of CAYQKX010000003.1, forward strand.
ATCCAGTCGCAAGTAGACACCCAAAAGTGCTGTAGTATCCATTTTGAACCGTAGTATCCTTTTTGATACCAAGGAGAGCCAATGCCAGGGAAACTAGAATGCCCAATCATGTCAACGATGGCCATGATTTCTGATAAATGGAAGGTCTTAATAATCTGCAAACTGAGGGGCGGCACGATGCGTTTCAACGAACTCATGCGTGCCTTGAAAGGTGTGACACAGAAAGTGCTAACAAGTCAGCTCCGAGAGCTGGAAGACGACGGAATACTGTCGCGCAAAATTTATGCGGAAGTGCCACCGCGGGTGGAGTATTCCTTGACACCGTTGGGTGAAACACTGGTCCCTGTACTCAATAAGCTGGAAGAGTGGGCTCAGGTCCACGCCCAGGAGCTTATTGAAGCTAGGGAAAAGGCAGAAGAGAGAAAAAAAACCAGGAACGCCAGTTAACTGTCTCCAGACCTCGTCTACCGGGCACATAGTGTAGGACAGTCCAGATTGGGATGGCTATGTCCGGGTCGCATATCAAGACGAATAAGGAGACCATGGAAGCCGCTGCACAGCGTGAGCCCTCGAACAGCTCAGCCGAGAAGAAGCGGGAGCTGCGCACGAAAACCTACATTATCCCCTACCTTCCCTTCAGCCGTAGAGCCGGATATCTCGTCGCCGGCACGGCGCTGGTCATGGGGATAGCGTCCATCGCATGCATCGTAGCAAGTCAGCTCATCAACATGCCTGCATATGTGTTGCCTATTACCATTCCACTGACAGTGATTGCGTTTGCTGTTATCTGCGCATTCATCACTCTCGAGCGGGATATTGCAAAACGCATCTCGATCAAAGTCTGCGACGAAGGTATTACCTTTCCATACATGTTCAAACCCGACATGCTGTTTCGCCCAATGCGCCCCTGGTCCGACATCGCCAACATACTTCTTGGTTCGATGCTGCTCAACGACGCAAAAGGTGCATATGAGTTCGACCTGGAGAAGGCAGACGATAGCAAAAAACTGTTCGTCTATTTCAAATCTGGTGGTCACGCCACGATCGACCTCAATCGCATGTCGAAAAAGGGCGCTGAGCTTTTGTTCGTCGCTCTCGAATCCTGGTGCCTAGAGTTCAGCCGCTCTCCACAACTGCGCCTGGGCGAAAATAGCGATGACAGTCGTTTTATCGGAAAGCAAGCCAATCCCGAAAAAGAAATCCCACAAAGTTTTACGGAACTCTGGGAGCAGGAGATGCAAGATCATTTTTCGGCGACCAACTTTGTGCCATTAAAGAAAGGGAAACTCTTGAAGGCAGGGCGCTTGCGCGTTTTGATGCAGATTGCCGCTGGCGGCCTATCCGCCGTATATTTGGCAGAAACACCCGAGAAAGAGCTTCGTGTGCTGAAAGAGGCGACACTTCCACTGACTCTCGCGGAGAGTACTAGAGAAAAAGCAAAAGAGCTATTCCTCAGAGAAGCCACAATTCTACAGCGTCTCTCGCATCCAAAGATTGCTCGCGTATTGGACTACTTCGTGGAGGACAATCGCGACTATCTGGTTCTGGAGTTCGTCCCTGGGCACACAATCAGACAGCTAGTAAGACAGAACGGACCATTCAATGAAAGCGATGTACTTACATACTCCATGAAAATCGCCGACATTCTGGAGTATCTGCACTGTCAAACTCCGCCGGTCATCCATCGAGATATCACACCCGACAACATCGTCTTGAGAGAGGATGACGAGATCGTTATTATCGACTTCGGCGCAGCCAACGAATTTTTAGGCACCGCAACAGGAACGCTGGTCGGCAAGCAGGCGTACATCTCGCCAGAGCAGTTCCGCGGTCGGGCTCAGACACAGAGCGACATCTACTCACTCGGCGGCACGCTCCATTATATGCTGACGGGAAAAGATCCTGAGGCTCTCGCTGAATCACACCCACGCAGCCTCAATTCGGATATCTCACCCGATGTCGACGACCTGGTGGCACGCGCAACGGCTCAAGAATTACAAGAGCGCATCGCAGATGCCACCTTTTTTTATGCCGCAGCAGAACAACTTTTGGAACAGGGCCCTGGTGCCGTTATCGATATTCACGCCCGCGACGGCGAAAGTTAATCGATGTCATACTCCAAACAATCGTTAGCCAAGAGATACTTCTTCTCAAAAACCAGCCAGAGCGCCGAGGACTATACGGCATTCTGGATTAGGTACAAGCCGGAGCGACTCAACAGACAAAGGCTCAAGCGACCTGGCGCAAAGCTGATACTATCGCTGACTATATTGGCGACTGCGATAATTGGCGCAGGAATGCTATTTCTTCAACAGTCCCTGGTGGGATACTCGCTCATCGCTTCCGCAATCTATATGACGTTCTCTACTATGACCGGAATTGGCCCCTGGAAATTGATCGCGCCGACTCATATTGAACTCAGCGACAAAGGTCTGCAATTTCACTGGCTGCACCTGTTGTACCAGCTCAGCACGCCGCTTCTGAGCTGGGACAGAATCTCACACGTCACGACCGTCAACACCACCGTCAACAAAACCGAGGAGATAACGATAGAATTTAATGCCATCGCCCGTGGTATCCCGCTCAAAAAGCGACTGGCTTACTTTGTACTCGCTCCTGTTCTGACATGGGGATGGCTGAGCAGTGACCGAGCCTTGATTCGCTTTGAAGTCGACGCAATCGCCTCCAGTGACGATAGGAAGCGATTACAACTAGCCTTAAAAAAGTTTTTGCCATCATACAGAATCGAACCTAAGGTGGCCGACGATCTGAACATGTACATCCGCCAGGACTCGTACACTGATCTCTGGTTGGACAAACTGCAAGATGGGTCCAGCCGTCAGAGAGATTCAGCACTGGAAGCAGGGACTGAACTTGCTGGCGGTGGATACAAGGTGATCAGTCACATAGGCGCTGGAGGACAGGCATTAGTTTACCTAGCTTCGATGCACCGCGAGTTGCCGGACGGCGCAGGCTTAGACGGAAAGAAGGGTGAGACGCTTGTCGACTTCTCCGATCTGCCAATCGCAATCGAAAGCGGAGAAAAGACCGAGCTACCAGAGGTGGTGCTCAAGGAATTTGTACTTCCAGCGCAAGCCGGAGTCAATATTCGCAAGCGAGTGCTCGACAATATTCAAAGAGAGGCTAAGCTCTGGAAAAAGCTGCGTCATCCCAATATAGTCAGATTGCTGGATTTCTTTGTCGAAGATCAGCGCGCTTATCTGGTGCTAGAACATGCGGAAGGGACTACCCTGAAGGACGTGGTCACCACTTCTGGTATCATGCCGGAACAAAAGGTCGTACAACTCGCAATCCAAATGTGCGACATCCTCTCATACTTGCACCGTCGGCAGCCTTCCGTAGTCCATCGTGACTTTACGCCGGACAATTTGATTATGGACCAAGACGAAAAGCTCAAACTCATCGACTTCAACGTAGCACAACAACTCGAGGCGCAGACGACAAAAACCGTCGTTGGGAAGCACTCCTACATCCCACCAGAACAATTCCGAGGGAAGGCCATTCCACAAAGTGATATCTATGCCCTTGGGGCTACGCTAGACTACCTTCTCACGGGCAAAGATCCCGAGCCCATCTCCCAGGCGCGTCCACGCAGACTGCGTCCAGAGATCAGCACCAGCTTAGATGAGATCGTAGCAAAATGCACCTCGCTCGGTTTATCAACGAGATATCAGGATTGCCAATCGCTCAAGAGTGATCTGCTGACTCTGGTGCAAGAGCAACAGTCACCGCCCGAGTAAAACACCGAGGTTCTGCCAAGCATGCAGGTTCTACTGAAATCGGAAAAAATGAGGAAGGCAGCAGTGATCTGCATTGTCCTCGTACTTCTTGATGTCATCGTACTATCGGTAGTGGCATCAAGCGGGCTGGTCCAGCGCTTGCAATGGGAATCTGAATTTATGAAATTCACCGAGACACTCGCTGGACCGACGACCAGCGAGACTCTACCAGGTCTCCAGCGACTCGTCGACTCAGCCGACGAGTATCACAAGCCGTACGTACGCAACCTGTTAACAGCACAATACTGTGCGGCGAACGATTGGCCAAAAATAGAAGAAAGTGCACAGAAGAATCTAGAAGAATTTGTACAAAACAAGGATGTTGGGGGTCAAGTAAGTGTTCTTTGCATACTTGCAGCGTGCGCCAATCAGCACGAGGACACCTCACAGGCAGAAGCTTACTTCAATCGAGCCTTGCAACTGCTTGGCTCTAAAGACTCGATAGAGATGAAGACTTTGCCGCTCCTGGTAAGCGACATCATGGGGCTTCGGTTCCCACTGCCATCACAGGACAAGCAGTCAATACTCTGCGAGATCGCAACTATCAAGAAAAAGCAGGGGAAAATCGTCGAGGCAGAAGAACTGTACAAAAAAGCAATTGATACGTCAGACACATTGAAGCGCACTCACGCATTGACGGCGTATAGCAAATTTCTTACGCAACAAGATAGAACAGAAGAAGCGAAGAAGCTCCAGCTATCCGAAGAGAAGTCCATTTCCGAGGCGAGCACGGAAGAAAACGGGGACGAAGTTCGAAGTATGTCCATGCACAGTCTTGGCTTTCAACGTGAAAGTGCAGGCGATCTACCGGAGGCGTTGCGACTGTATAAGAAGACCGCGCAAATGATAGTCTCACAAAGCGGTGATCAGAGCGGTGAATATATCGAGTGCCTCGCTGACATTGCCAGGATACTCGAGAAATCAGGAAAGATTGCAGAGGCGGAAGACACATACAAGCAAGCGTACAAGTTGGCCGCAAGAGCTGACCACAACAAGCAAGTGACTCCCACGACGCGAGGCTGGCGCATAATTCATGCGGCTACGCCTCTGGCAGATTTCTACTATCAGAAAAAGCAATTCAAAAAAGCCGAGCAGTATTACCGTGAATCGATAGCGCAAAGCACAGCACGATACAAAGAGGCTCCCATCGGCAGCGATTTCGACTGGCTCAATCTAAAACTTGCAGACTGCTTAGTCAATCAGAATAAGCCGACTGAAGCGGAAGAGATCTACAAGAGAGCGGTCGCTGAAGTAGAAAAAAACAAGATTGGCGAGCTTTACAAGTACGAGGTCTTTAACGGCTACTCTCGCTGCCTTGCGGCGCTTCAAAGAGATGACGAGGCGGCGGAATTTCTTACAAAAGCAAAAGAGGAAAAGAAAAAATCAGAACAAAAGCAAGGTCGCCACACCGATAGACCAACCCAAGCCAACTCTGACGGATAGGGAGCCTGTAGCCGGGGTAAGCACGAACTATGTGTTCATTTACTCGAACAGTTTCATGCCGGTCTGCTGAGCCACTTCGGCAAAATGTTTCCGCGAACAATCTTTGCAAAAATGGCTATGGCAGCTGGCTACCAGAGTCCGTTTCTCGGCAGCAACTACTGCTCTCAGGCGATAGAAGGGCGCAGCAATGAGCTATTTACGTCCATCACCAAACCATTTCCAAAGTATCGATTATTAACTATCCAGAATTGTATCTGCCGTTACTGACAAGCGGCAGGCACAGCAATGATATACTCAACAGCCTAGCTGCTTCTTGAGAGTAGTCAACAAGCACTCGATTAGGAATCAATAAAAATGACATCCGCAACAAAATTCACTTTCCCAGATCGCATATCACTAGGTGGACTGTACTTGGCCGGTAAGTCATTCCCTCATCAACGAAAGTGGGTTGGCGAGGCAGTCGGCGAAGTCGCGCCTGCTTTAGCAGAAGATAAGTTATTGGGTTTGCAGATCAGCGGTCACATCTCCGAATCAATGCTGGCGGAGTTTCAGCCGATTCTAAAGAATCTCCAGTCCTTCGATCTCTCGACGGTGAGATTCTCCGACAACGTCCTCAAAGAGATCACTCAACTCGAAGATACAGTCGAATTGAGATTGGACTTTGTGCCCTTCGAGGACAACCATGTCGCAAAACTCGCACCAATGAAGAACCTCGCGACTGTCTGGTTCCTTCACACATCTATCAGTAACAAGAGCCTGAGATATTTGGCATCACTGCCATCTCTACAACATTTGATATTGAAAAAAACCGAGATCACAGATGGTGGTCTGGTGCATTTGCGCGATGCAAAGCAGCTAAGCACCCTGCTCTTGCCGTCCGAAATAACGGACAATGGACTCGAGGAGCTGGCCAATCTCGACAATCTGATTCACCTGGACCTGTCAAATACCAGAGTTACGGATCAGGGACTGGAATTCGTGTCGACCATGGCTAATTTGCAGACTCTTTGCCTCAATGATACCGCCGTTGGTGACGCTGGTTTGAATGCACTTTCGCGTCTGGCAAAACTACGCACGCTCTACATCAGCGGGACAAAGGTCTCCGACAAGGGTCTGACAAATCTTGAACCACTGAAGAATCTCGAATATCTGGAGATTCGAGACAACAAGATCACCGATATTGCGTTGCAGCGCTTGCGCTCCGCGATACCAGCCTGCAATGTATTCGGTCCTTAGAACTTCTCAGGAAGTTGAGGAGTGTAATGTCAGAAACATCGACAGTCGGAGTAATATCGACCACCGCGACGGATCTGACGCAACTGGCATCAGCAGGGAAGCTGGAGCCAGTGATAGGTCGGGATGAGGAGATTGCGCGTCTCATCAATATTTTAACCAGAAGGACGAAGAATAACCCCGCTTTGATTGGAGAGGCCGGCGTAGGGAAAACCGCGATAGTCGAAGGTCTTGCTCAGCGAATAGTCAACGGCGAGGTGCCCGACAGGTTGAAGGGCAAACGAATACTCTCGCTGGAACTCGCCAATCTCATCGCCGGGACCTCGATGCGAGGGCAACTCGAAGAAAAGCTCAGTACGCTGATTCGCGAAGTAACTGAAGCGGCCGGTGAGATCTTGCTATTCATCGATGAGATGCACCTGATGTCTGGGGCAGGCGCCGCAGGCGAAAGCGCCCTGGATGTTAGCAATACCTTAAAGCCGCATCTCGCCAGAGGAACTGTGCAATGTATCGGTGCCACCACCATTAGTGAGTATACAAAATACATAGAACGCGATCCGGCTTTAGCCAGGAGGTTTCAAAAGGTCGAAATTAAAGAGCCCGGCGTGGAAGATACCGTGGCTATATTACGAGGACTGCGTCCAGGTTTCGAAGCCCATCATGGGGTGAAGGTGCGAGACTCCGCACTGGTAGCGGCGGCAAACCTGACTGCCAGATACATTCCTGACAGGAGATTGCCGGACAAAGCAATTGATCTAATTGATGAAACCGCTTCGAGAAGGAGGACTGCAATAGATTCAATGCCTTCCGAGTTGCGGGAGGTCATCGAAGGGACTGCCAGACTCGAACTGGAACAAACATCGTTGCGTGGCGATGACGATGCAAGTGCGAGAAAGCGCCTGAAGATCGTGGAAAAAAACCTACTCGAGCTCAGGCAGCAGTCGGAGATTATGAACACTCGATGGCGGCAATTTCTTGCCGCGATTCAGAGGCGAAGCATACTGCAGCAGCAGCTCAAGGCGCTTGACGGGGAGCTGGAGAGAGCCAAGCGCCGGCTGGACTTTCATACCGTAAGCCATCTGGAGGCTCAGCAAGCGCCGCTCGTCAAAGAATTGCAAGACAATCTCGAGAGTTCTGAAGATTTTCAGTTTTCAGTCCCTGCAGAGATAACAACAGAAGACGTCGCCGCACAACTTTCCGAATGGACCGGCATACCCCTTTCCAAGGTCGGTGAGACGGATGCCAATGCACTCATCAACATGGAGCAGTCCCTGGGGTTACATGTAATCGGACAAACTGAGGCTACCCGCCGAGTCGCCGATGCTATTCGAATAGCGCGCTCAGGAATCAATGATCCTGCCAGGCCATTAGCCAGCTTCCTATTTCTCGGTCCGACCGGTGTGGGAAAAACAGAAGTTGCCAAAGTCCTTGCCGATACCGTATTTGGTGACTCTCAAGCGCTCATTCGCCTCGATATGTCCGAGTACTTCGACCGATACACCCTAGCTCGACTTATCGGCGCGGCACCAGGCTACATAGGCTACGACGAAGGTGGTCAGTTGACGGAATCTGTGCGAAGAAAACCTTATTCGTGCATACTTTTCGACGAGCTGGAAAAGGCACATCGAGACGTCGGCAACATTTTGCTTCAAATTCTGGACGAAGGACACCTGACGGATGCACGAGGAAGGGTTGTCGACTTCAAGAATACGATAATCATCATGACCTCTAATATCGGAGCCGACTTTGTCCTGGATAAGTCCGCAGAGCTACAATCGGATGACAATCGCTCAATCGCCTCTGGCAAGGCAACCTGCACTGGAGACAACGAAAAAAAATTCGACGCAACTTCGAGCCTGCCTCAATCTGGCGGTGTGGACGCTCTTCCCGAGCGCTTACGCCAACTTTTGCTCAGCCGCTTCAGACCTGAGCTCCTGAATCGGATTGACGACATTGTGGTATTCTCACCGCTTAGCGAATCGGACTTGCGCAGAATTGTCGAGCTCCAGATTTCGCAGCTGAATGAACGCCTGCAGGTCCAAGGCGTAATGGTGTCTCTGTCCGCCGCAGCAAAGGATCACTTGGCGAAGAGATCTTACAGCCCCGCATATGGTGCCAGACCATTGCGACGACTGGTTCGCCAACTTATCCAGGTTCCATTATCGAAGTTGCTATTGCAATGCGACTCTTCGAGCTCCAGCCACTTTCATGTGGATTTGAATGCAGACGAGTTGGAGTTCGCGCATTACACTGAGCAGGAAGCATTCCCGCCGGAAAGCTGAACAACGACGCTAACGAAGTTGCATTTCCTTTCTACGTGCGACGGTTGAGACTGTAAAGTCCGGGTCGCGCTTCAAGCGCTCCAGCGTTTCACCAGATATGGTGTCGTTAAATACGAGTTCTATCCGCACCAGTGGGCTGGGATCGCGCAACAGTTGCTCGGTTTGCAACTGCGTCAGTCTAGCAGTTCGAGCATTCTTCATACGGACCTCCAGCGGTGCCGTATGCAGCTGCACTTCCCTTCTGAATTTCGAAGCGACCGCAGTCCAGACGGCGGTTGTCTGCTGTCGGATGAAACCAGTCAAAAGTTGAAAGAAGGGCGGTCGCTCAGGTTCGCCAGGCTTACGCCTCTTGCGTTCGTCCTCCGGAGGTCGCACCATAAATGGACAACACCAGCTCATAGCATTTCTCCTCAGTCAATATCCAAACGCCAGGGCAGTCACGGAGGAAGACTGCTCAAACAATGGCGGTATCGTACGTTTGAATTGTTCGAATTGTCAAGAGGAACTTCCCATCAATCTTTGCAATTCACAGCACAGCGGAGCTTTCACGAACGCCAGAAACCGCAATATCTCGATCCGTCTGCTCTATTCCTTAGTGAGCAGCCGAATGCGACCCTCGCTCTGGCGGATCTCCTTCATAATTGCGGTGAACACCTCATCCTTCACAATCCGCCGCTGGCGGAAGTCGACGGGATAACGAGCAGTAAATGCAACACTCTTATCCAAGATCGCGAAGGTCACAAGAGGCTCGATTTTCTCATCTTCTACAAGATACTTCTCTTTCAGCCGCTCCCAGCCAAGTTTAGCTTCTAACACATAATCGCCCACGACCTCGTCAACTATCTTTTGAATGATGGACCGCATCGCTTCGGCGTCTGAATCGTTGGTAACCGAAACCACCACCTCATCCCAGAGAAAGGAGAGATCACGGGTGTAGTTGAAAGTCGGACCGGCAAAGATGGAACCATTGGCGACCCGAACAATTCTTCCCGTGTACAGGTCGCCATTGACCCATTCGCCTAGCTCCATTAGCGTGGTCCGCAACAGTCCGACGTCTATGACATCGCCCTTGATACCAGCAATCTGAACCCGATCGCCAACGCGATAGGTGTCACCGAATGTGATGGCGAGCCAACCTGCCATACTGACAATCAGCTCTTTCAGTGCAAGCGCGATACCAGCGGTTGCCGCCCCAATGATGACAGCCAGACTGCCAAGCGTGTCGCTGAAAACGACGGAGAGAAACACGAGTCCTAAGAAGTATGAGGAGAACTCAGCGATCTTGGAGACCGTATAGCGTTTGTACGACTCGTGAAAGTATATCGGAATGGACCGTCGAATCGAGTAGGTAACAACTATCAGAATGAAAAGTCCCAGAATGCTGATACCGATGCGCAGTGAGAGCGGATTACCAAGCAAATACAGCAAATTCGACTTGACGGTCCCGAATCGAACCTGATCTATCGCATCATTGAAATTACGTTTTGCCCTCTCAGAATCTATAACGGCTCGAATAGTCGCCAATCGCCTTTCTGCCAAAGCCTCCATCGCGACTGATTCCGAGCTGGCATCAGTCTGACTTACAGTCACGAGAGTTGCGTCACCGTAGACGATGGCATTGTGATCTGGGAAGAATCTGATTCGCAGTTGCGCAGGTTCGAAATGTTGATCCGAGATCACTTTGTCGAGTTGAGAAGACAAAGTTTTTGCCCGTTGTGAGGCCAGCTGATCTGAGCGGCCAGAGTAGATGACGAACAATTCCTTACCGGCAAATGTGGCCGCTAAGGAATCTCGCGCTGGAGCCGAAGGAGCTGAGATCGCAGGCGCCTGCGTAGGTTGTAGAGTGGATTGCTGCGGCGGTCGATTTTTGTCTTCCGCAGCTGACTGCGCTAAGCCAGCTGTGGGGATGAACAATGCTCCACCGACAGCAAGATGCAGCAAGGTCGTGAGAGAAATCGCCACCTTATTATTGAAAGACCCCGCCCCTTTGCTGGGCTGAAAAGTGCTGTACTTATTCGACAGAGATGGGTAGATCATCATGGGTCTGCAGTCAGGATCGGCATATATTACCGGTCTGTTAGCAATTGTTCAAGCCGGTTTTGCCTTTCGGAGCCTCCGGGTATGATTGTGTTGAGGGAATCTGGCTATGACAAGCAATAACGGACGACTAGTTGTTCGAAAATGGATAACCACTATTGGTGCACGTTGCATCGCCGGCACCTTGTTTTTCTTTGCCTTCATTATGGGTGGCTGGGTAGCTGGAGTCGGATTCCATGATCCTGACACGTGTTGGCTTCTGGCAATGGGCAAGCATATTTTGGCAACCGGCTCCGTTCCGTCGAGCGATCCTTTCTCATATACTTTTCACGCCTTATCTCAAAATGGCTCAGTGAACTTCGATGCCCTTGTCAACGGCGACACTGTCCCGAATAATCGTACGTTCGTTCCATACCAATGGCTCACAGAGGTCTGCTTCTTTCTGTGCTACAAGCTGGCTGCCGGATACGGAGTACTCGCACTTGCGTCCTCCGTCATTTTGGGCGGCATGTTCATCGGTCCGCTGATGCTTTACCGAAAGCTCCGCTGCTCGATGGTGCTTGCCGCAGTATTTGTGATACTAGGAGTAGTGGCAGCCTGTTTCCACTTTATCGCGCGTCCTGAGATATTCTCTTATCTTTTCTTTAGTATCCTCTTTTACCTCTTAATCCCAATTCGCTTCAAAGTAGAGGGTAATCAACCGTTCGACAAGAGAGATCTGCTTCTCCTAATTCCTCTGTCAGTTTTGATGGCCTTGTGGTGCAACTTCCACACGGGATTTACCTCGGGAATGATAGTCGCGAGTTTATTGCCGCTCACACTCACAATTGAAGTTTCGTTCAGACCAAAGGTCCACAAATCCATACTCGTACTGCCCTGGCTTGCTTTCATCGCCATGCTCGGAGCAACGTTCATTAATCCGTTCGGAGTTGGCCTGTGGAAGTACATTCCAGAGCTGTTTTTCTCACCGCTCAATCATTTCATTCGGGAGCTCAGCGCAATAACACCAAAACACCTGACCGAATGGACATTCTACCCATACTTTATTCTTGGTGCACTCACGCTTTTCTTCCAGTTGAGATCTGTGAGAAAGTGGAAGTCGAGTGGGAAAGCTCCGATTGGTTGCCTTTTCACAATACTCGTTCCCATAGCAGTATTCATAGCTGGAATCAAGTGCCTACGCCTGATTCCCTTCGCCTCTTTGTTCATCGTCGCGGAGCTTGCATGGTTACTTAAGGGAGACTTTTCTGCGGTTAAAGAACCTGGAAGGGCGCCGACCGAGGAGGGCACCGTAGACGGTATCAAATCCAGTGGCGCCCCGGATGAAACCAGCTTAGCCAAAGCCACGGATGATGCCGAAAACGACGGCGCTAACGACACCACGAGTGGCGTCACGTACGGCTCCACAAATAGCACCTCGGGACATAGCACGGGTAGCGCCAACTACAGCGTCACCGCAGCTAAGGATCTGAGTACCAACGACAGACTAAATGCAATCTTTAGCCTGCAAGGCTGGCAGATAGTAATGCTAGCCTTCTCGATATTCGGTCTTGTCTGTATTACAAAGGAAGCGGCAAGACCGGTCATTCCAGCCAGCAGCGACGCATTCAAAGCTCCGTACAAGGCGATCGAGTATCTGAGCGCCAACGGATTACCCAAAGGCGCTGTATTGAATGACGCTCAATACGGGGACATGATGATCTGGTATATGATCGCGCGGGAGCGCCCTATCCTGTTCAGCGATCCCATAGAGATCACCAGCGTGAAGGAAAAGCCAAGAGTGTTTTTCGATACCCGCTTCGACATGTACGGCGCGCCGCTTGTAACCGATTATGATACCATCGTCGCCCTGAAGCCAGGCTGGCACGATCTCGTAGACCGCTATGACTTTCGCTGGTGCTTCCTGCCGGCCCAATTTGCTATTTTGGAGAAACTCAAAAAAGAGTACTCATGGAAAGAACATTATAGTGATGGTACCGCAGTGATTTTGATCAAACCTGATGACGCCTCGATCTCGTCGAAGAACAAGTAGCCATCATTCGCTTTGCCCGCTGAACAATCGCGCTGTTAATTCTCGTTGGTCGTTCCTAACTCCATCATTCCCCCTGTTGACATACGGACTCCGGCTTGCCATGCTGAATCGACTCATTTAAGCCTGGATATTAGCATGGGAAAAGATGGTCTCAAATTTCGCCTCACCGAGGCGAGAACATGTCCTACGTGCGAGGCGACCTTTGATGCAGCTTCAGGTCGAACTCATTGCCCTGAAGACGCTACGCTCGGTCCCAGGTCGTTGGAATACCTGGACAAGTTTATCGCCTCTATTCAAAGGCTCGATTTGTCACCACTGGTGTGCTTCCCAAGCAAGGATGTCGCGATGATTTCTTTCGACGTGTTCATCGAATGGGACGGAACTCTGAAGCTCATGGCACACCATATTCTCCGATGATTTCTACTGATCGGCAAACTCAAAATCCTTGATGAAATCTGGAGAGCGAATTGCAACTTCCCGATGCGATGATAGAATCATTTGAGAGCGTTGTTTCAACTACAGACCTGAGAGTTGGAGTAAAACTCATGCGATTTTAGGTAGACGGTGGTTTGACCCGGGCTTGAGATCGTATCCTAAGGAGGGGTGATGTTTTCGAATTGGCTCAAGCGCCAGAAAGAGCAATCTGAATCCGGCGACGCGAAGAAATCGAAACAATCAGATCCAGCGGGCCATGAAAGCAAGCCGCGGACAGAGTCTGCAGCGACGCCGACGCCGACGCCGAAACCGAAGCAGACAAAATCCTCTGAGAGCGAAGACAAAGTCCGAAAGAATCGAATCTGCGTTTCTTGCAATAAGCGATTTAAGGCACCGTCGTTCCACCTTTGCCCGGACTGTAAAGGGTACTTACCCGAGCTCCAAAAAGTAGAAGACATCGACAAAGAAATCTGGACACAAAGAGTGAGATGGGCGGGCAACTTCTACTGCCCCTCTTGCGGCGAATTCGCCAGAGGGGACTCCGTAGAATTCTGTGAATATGATGACCAGGAGCTTGCCCGATACGAAGTCACCGATGGACCGTTAATCGCCGAGCGCTTTCAGTTGCTGTCCTATGTTTCCGGAAATACGGATGGACGCCGAGCGGCATCGCGAGCGTCACGAACCAATCAAGATTCGCAAAATCGCAGCATCCCGCTGCACACTTATCTTGCAAAGGACCTTGCCACACAGAAAGAGATCGCGGTCAAGTTGATTGATCTAAGCGACAAGCCGACTGTAGAACGAGTACTTGAAAAAGCCGGAAAGATTGTGGGATTGCACAATGTCAATCTGATCGAGGTTTTTGCAGCTGGCAACGACGATCTATTAGGTTTGTACCTGATAACTGATCATGTTCATGCTCGTAGTATGAAGGAAGAGTTAGAGACCAAGGGGCGACTGTCTCCGAAAGAGACGGTAAAAGTTTTTGCTGGAATTGCCGATGCGCTGGCATATGTTCACGACCGCGGTATCGTTCATGGTGCCATTACTTTGCAAAATCTTCTGATCGAGAAAGAGGTGGATGGAAAGATCGGCCTGGTCGGCAACTTTGGTTTGGCAGAGAGAATGTTTCAAAACATGCAGTGGGAAGGCTTGTCTTCTGGCGCCAATACGGTAAATGTATTCGGTTCTCCCGACAGTATGTGTCCGGAGTTTTGCAAAGCTCTTAGAGCAACCGCGCTGACGGACATTTATCAGTTAGGATCGGCAATGTACGAAATGCTTTGCGGTGTGCCACCATTTCAAAGACCGACCTGGCCACTTGTTATGATGGCACATGTCAACGAACCACCCGATGATGTTAGCAAACACAGAAGCGATGTGAATCCAGAATTGGTGCAGATCATATACAAGTGTTTAAACAAAGATCCAGACGAACGATTCCCCGATGCCGCCAGTCTTCGCGAGGCGCTTCTTTCGGCGAGGAGTTGAATCGGTTCGTTTATTAGTTACGAAGTCATTCGAATTGCTATCGAGTCATGGTTTGCTAACGAAATAATTTCGTCAACCAAGAACATGCGCGAATTCCAGGTAAGCGCTTACCTGGAAGAACACGCTAAATAGCCGTGCTTCAGTTGTTGATCGGCACGTAGATATCGAATTCTCCATCCAGCGTTTTTGGATTGAAGCGCTCATCATATATCTCCAGATCGGGCGCATTTTTCTTGTGCCGATCAGAGTTGCGTGGAACCCATGTCCCCCAGATGTAGCGTATCGTATGCGGAAGCTCCGATATCGGCCCCTTGTGCGTGAATACAGCGTATTTGGACGCTGGGATCTTCATTGCCACCATCCCTTTCGGCGGATTCTCCAGATCCTTTACCGGCATAGCAGCGATGTACACGAAAGTGTCACCGTCTTGGAGCTTCACATCGGGATGCGATGCTGCGCATACACCCAAGGTGTAACCGGATTTGGTATCATGAATTTCAGATACGCGCGCCATGAATTTCGGCCAAAGCTCGCCAATCTCTTTATGTTCGCCTTCATGAAAGCTGTCAGCCATACCGACGACCAGCTCTTCTCCTCGATCTACAATTTTCGGTTCCATATTTACTCCATTTCGCAAATGAATAAGTAATTCCGGGAGGAAAACCTCCTTACCGACAATGGGAGACGGTATACCTGACTTGCGATAACTGTTTGGAGTTCCACCGAACATTTTTTTGAATGCCCGAGTGAAAGATTCCTGACTCTCAAAGCGAGCTTCAAGAGCTATTTCAATTATCGGTTGATCGGACGAAAGCAATCGTCTGGCGGCGAGCGCCAGGCGACGCTTGCGGATGTGCTCCGCAATTGTTTCTCCGGTCATCGCTTTGAAAATGCGATGAAAGTGAAACTCCGAAAAACCGATTTCGCCGGCAACCGATTCTGGAGAAAGGTCGCCTTGCAAATTCGCTTCGATGAAAGCTATTGCCTTCTTCGTACCGTCTAGGTAGTCCATAAACCCACCATCAACCAGAATGGTAGATCGTAAGAAATTTCACGTCTTGATATTTTCTGCTATTCGCAACTTACCGGTCGATGCGTCGGTTGGCATCACTGTAGTTACGCAGGGTAACGCCTTGCGCTTTGAGCAACCACCGACGTACGCGCGTAAGCCAGAATCGAGGTCCTCGCTCCACGTGTCCACGGACACTGGCAAAGCGATAGCGCTCGAGCTCGAACTTGACTTTATGAAGCTCGGACCTGAACTCTTCAGTCTTGAATGCGACGGCCATGGCGCGATCGGCCTGCTCCTGAAGGTCGGGAAGCAGTCGGAGCTCTGTCTCCAGGGTAGCAATGCGGGCCCGATCTTCGACTCGATCGGTCAAAAGTTTGATAATTGTCTCTTGCGCCTCGATGACCAATCGGCGCATTTCTTCGAGTTCCTGAGTCTTGTCTTCGACACGGATGTCTTCAACTTCCTCTTGCATCATCAGCTTTTGAGCTTTAGCCAAGTTCAATTTGCCGCTTGGATCGCCGTCTTTGCGAAGAATCTTGACAAAGCCTTCCAAGAGTCCGACCAAATCGGAGCGCGAGACACGGTCATCTTCAGCAACAAAAGGCGTTTGCAATTGAAAAGACTCCGGACCGCTGCTCGTCGGCACCGATGTAATTTCGTTGATCTTCGGTGGACGACCAACAACCGGTACAGGCTGCGGCTTGGACTTTTTGCTCGAGCTCGCTCGCATCTGGGAATAGTCGAAGCTGCCTACGCTGTCGACCATGTTGAAGACTCCCGATGATTCCGGTTGGGCCGGGGCCGGTTGCGGATCGAAATTTTCGATGTCGCGCGTGAACAGATCGCTCGGCAACTCTCTGTGTATCTTGACGCCGCTCGGTGGTTGCGGCGTTGTAGATTCTTCTGACGGAGTATCGAGCTGTTGTTGTTCTACGGCTTGCTCCGCTGGAGCTTGATCTTCCGCGGGTCGCTCTTCACCCGAGAACATCTGATCGAGACCGTCCAATGAAATAGGGTCCGGCACGCCAAGTGGTTGTGACTGACTCATGCTACTCTCCCGCCAACTCCATCAAGATTATCCTCTATCGAATCGTGGGTTGTCCAGTGATACCATGATGCTATATACGGTGCGCATGCACCATATGTAGTGCCACCTCCAGCTATTGCACAATCACCCGGCTATACAGTAGATATGCGACAATCCGATAACCGGATTGATAACAGTACAAACCTTAGGAAAACAACAAGCTGACGAGCCGTTTCACGACATCATTGCAGTGTAAGCTTCGAGGTAAAATGTTTTTTATAGCACTACTTACTCGGGCTTGCGCTTGGTTTTTGGCTTGGCTTTCGGCTTGGCAGCCGCCTCTCCGGGTAATGCCGTCGCAGCTCGTTTGATACCAAAATGTTTCTCGACCATCTGCTTCACTAGAGGCGCTGCTGCCGTTCCTCCGTGACCGCCGTGCTCGACGAAGCCGCAGCATGCAAGCTCGGGCTTGTCCGAAGGAGCGTAACAGGCGAACCAACCGTGAGTCTTGCTGCCCTTGGGCGGCGCCTCGGCAGATCCTGTCTTACCAGACATTGGCACTTCCGGGATACGCGAGCGCCCTGCCGTACCGGCTTCGACGACTGCTTTCAGTCCATCGGAGAGAATCTTCATATGCACCGGATTTACCTTCCAGAATTCAGGTTTCGGCGCGGGCACCTGACGGTCATCAATCTTGATTACGAAGTGCAAGAAAGGTACACGTCCTTTCATGCCAAACCCAGCATACATCCGCGCGGCCTGCGCCGGTGTAACCTGCAAAAAAGTCTGACCGATGGACATATGCAACGTATTGCCTTTGTACCATGGCTCATGCAGCCGCCTTCTCTTCCAGGCCGAATCCGGTACGAGACCAGAGCGCTCATTGGGAAGCTCCACTCCCGTTGGGCGACCAGCGCCGAAGCGATTACCCCACTTTTTGATGTCTTCAGGCTCCAATCCAAGAGCCATCTGGTAGAAGGCGGTATCACGAGACCACTGCATGCACTGCACCAGATTGTAGTGAGCTGCCTTGCCTGTCCAGTCGTGGAATGTAAAGCCGCCCAGGCTCAAGCCGCCGGAGACATGCAGCATCGTATCTGGTTTCACGACTTTCTTGTCGAGGGCGGCAAGCAAGGTCACGGGCTTCCAGATTGAGCCCGGCGGAAAGCCGGAAAGCGCACGATTATGGAGAGGATGGCTCGGAGAGTTGAGGACCTTGCGATCCTCTTTTGTCATACGGCGAGTAAAGACGTTGGGGTCAAAACTCGGTCGAGAACAGAGGAACAGCACCTCACCGTTGCGAGGATCGCAGCCGACAAGCGCTCCTGATTTCTCGGCTAGAATGTTGTAGGCGTGACGTTGGAGATCGACGTCGAGCGAAATAACGATTGGAAGACCGGGTTTGGCTTTTTTGGTGATAACAGGTTTGGAGGTCTCCGGAGAGAGCGCGTGACCTGAGGCGTTGACCCGTACCCGCTGTTCGCCGTCAACACCGCGAAGTTGATCGTCATATAGTTTTTCCAGTCCAGCCTGTCCGCAGACATCACCCATCTTCCGCTCCGGTCTATCTTTGAGCTGATTTGATGTAATTTCCCTGCAATAGCCGAGGACATGCGCCGTGGCTTCGGCATACGGATAGGTTCTGCTTATGTCGGGGAGAATGTCGATACCTGTTAGAAAAATCTTCTGCTCGTAAAAGCGACTGACGATATCCATATCTAGATCGTGCTCGATCACCACCGGTAATACCGAACCGGATGCTTTCGCTTTCATCAGACGATCGAGGACCTCTGGATAAGGCAGAGCCAGAATTTTGCAGACTCTCGTGGCGAGATCTTCAAGATGCTCGAGTTGATTCGGCACGGCAATCATCGAGAGCGATTGCTTATTAGTGGCCAGCAGATTGCCATGCCTGTCGTATATACTGCCTCTCGGCGCCCGAAGAAAAGTGACTCGCGTCGAGTTCTCCACGGCTTGATTGACATAGTGTTGGTGGTGCAGAATCTGCAACCAACCCAGTCGCAAGACAAGCAAACCCAAAGCAGTCAGGACGACGCTGGCTAGCACAATCGCCTTGAACGCCAGTTCATCGGAATTTACTCTATGCATGACTGACTGAGCCATCTCATCTCGACTCCATCATATTCATGTAACGCGCGAATTCGTACCATCCTCTCATCGGGAGGAACACGAACGGCGCGATTAGCGAATTGAGCACTGCCTCTGTCATCGCCATGTCGACAAAACTCTCGAACACATTCGGTCTGCCTAGCGCGAGCAGCTCCACCGCAGTAATCGCTTCGGCCAGGAATGTCAAAATCAAGACCAGCGGAATGCAAAGGATGAGCGCTTTATTGAAGTTGCGCAAACAAAAATAGCCGGCAATCCAACCGACGAGCGGATAAGCAACAGGGTACGCAGGCAGCACCGACGAATAAAGCGCAGCAAACGCCGCACCAAGCAGCGCACCGGAGATCGAGCCCGATAGTGCCTGACGCAAAACGATTGCGTTGACGGTGCTCAGCCTGAGCTCATCCTTGCTGGGAGCGATTATTGGCGAGCCGAACGTCACTCCCCAGACGATAATCAACGTGAGCGGCAGTGAGCACTGGACACCGGTGACGAACAGGCGGCTGATCACACCGAGCTGCAGAACCCAGGCACCGGCCACGATTATCACGGCCATAGTTATGGCACCAATCCGTCTTTTCGTTCTGATCGAGACAATAGACATGTTTACTTAGAAAGCGGAGGAAGTACCAGCACCTGATTCAAATCGTAGCAATTTTCTGCGAGTTTGACGTCAATTTGCATCGAAGCGCCATCTGTATCACGCTTGATCGCTGCAACGGTACCAACCGGATGGTTTTCCGGGAAAACTCCGCCTTTGCCGAAGCAGACAATCTTATCGCCTATGTCGACATTGGTGCCTACCGGGATGTACTCCATCAATGCCAGATTCTGACCGTTACCGGAGATGATACCGGGCAGCCCGATGCGTTTTATCAGTACACCAAGCTTTTGCTCAGGGTCGGTAATAAGACGCACGACACTGGCATTTTGCGAGACGCTAACAACCTGTCCGACAATTCCATCTCTCGTTATAACCGCGCTGCCCTTGGTGATCCCATCAACCATCCCCTTGTCCAGAACTACTTGTTCGAACCAATTGTCCGGGTTGCGGGCGATGACCTCGGCGGCGATTGTCTTACGCGTCAATTTTTGCTTTAAACCGAGTAGACCACGGAGATTATTGGTATCGCGCGCCTGCCGTCTGAGCGTCGTAAGTTCGAGCTCTGAAGCGGCAAGCTTGCGCTCGAGTTCTCGAATTCGCTGAGACGAGACAAAGACCTCTTCGGCTAGATTGCGCGTCGACTCGACCTGGTATGCACTCTTGGTGATCACGCCGGACACCCAGGTAGAGGCCCCCAGAAGCAAGCCCGCAGCCGGCCCCCCAACCATAATGATAATTATGATGAGAAAAATCGCCTCGGCGATCGAACTAGTATGATCGCGTTCGCCACCGGCCACGCAACAATCTCCTACTTACGAAATTCGCAGAGATCGCGAACCCGGGAATACATCGGGTCTGTAAGTATCTTGCCCGTTCCTACTACAACGCTGGACAGCGGATCGTCCGCGATAAATACCGGCACTTCGGTTTCGCTCGAGATGAGCTCATCCAGACCTTGAAGCAAGGCGCCACCACCAACAACGACGATACCGCGGTTGTAGATGTCCGACGCGAGCTCAGGTGGTGTTCGCTCCAGAGTACGCTTGACCGCGGCCACAATCGCTTTGAGCGGCTCGGCAATGGCTTCTCGCACTTCACCGCGACTGACGGTAACCGTGCGCGGCAGTCCATTAATCAGGTTGAGTCCGCGGACATTGAATTTGTCGTTGACCTCGGTCTTCCAGGCAGAACCGAGACGGAATTTCAGCTCTTCAGCCGTCTTCTCCCCGACATCGAGACTATGCACTTTCTTGAGATATACGCGAATTGCATCGTTGAGCTCGTCTCCGGCAATCCGGATAGACTCATGAACGACGATACCGGACAAGGAGAGAACGGCCACTTCTGTGGTACCACCGCCGATATCAACAATCATACTGCCCGTCGCTTCCGTCACCGGTAGCTCAGCACCCATAGCGGCGCACATCGGCTCTTCAGGCATATAGATGCGGCTGGCTTTGGCATTTTCAGCGACTTGCTTGATGGCAATCTTCTCTACGCTCGTAATTCCTGCCGGGACAGCGATGACAATTTCGGGATTGCGTAAAGTCGTCTCCTGCTGGGAGACACGTTGCATAAACATGTTGAGCATGTAGGTGGCGTCGTTGAGCTCGACAATCACCCCGTCCTTGAGTGGGCGGCTGGCTCGAACGCCCTGCGGTGTCCTGCCGATCATGGCTCTAGCTTCTTCACCGACACATATAGGTGTATTGGTGTTGCTGTCGAGCGCGATGACAGACGGCTCTCTCAGCACAACACCATGACTCTCGACGTAAATAAGAGTATTGGCGGTACCGAGATCCACGCCAACGCCTTTGCTAAAGAAACTTTTGAAGAATCCCAATTCTCGTCACTCCACAATAGGGCGTAAAAATCCGCTACCACGCTTAAGTTTAGCATGCAAGCGAAAATTTATGTTGAGAACTAAAGCGAGAAATAACCGATGACCACTTAGATATCGAAGAGATTACTTCTTCCGACTAATCCCATATCCGATTACATTGCTCTTCACCAGCGTAAAATCGCCGTTGTCGAGTGCTAACGCGAACGTGAAGTCGTCGAACCAGCGCAACTTTCCGGTGTAGCTGCCACCGTCGACGGTCTTAAAAGTGAGTCGCTCTCCGTCTTTGATATAACGCTGTAACTCCGCTATTGACGGTGGTTTACCTTCACTTGTCGACATTGACATGAGGAGCAATTTCCTTTGATCACGATCTCTTGACAGCCACCATGGTTCCGAGAGAATGACTCCGACTCTTGCGCCGAAACTTTGAAGCGAGCATTCAAAGCATTTAGCGGCCGAAGATTAACTAAACGTCAGACGACTCTCGTAGTTTAGCCTTCTCTAATGTGCGCACAGTTTCGTCCGATCTGATCGTTTTATGTTTGTTGACGACATAGCGACGGCCTTTCCAGTTAACCTGCGCGCCGAAGAGAACCATGTAGGCGGAGTGGAGATAGAGAACCGTCACACCTATTCCGCCGAACGGAATAAGGAAGAAATGAAACCAGTTGACGCCGGCGTGGTGCTCGCTGATTCTCTTCCACCAGAGCGCGAAGATGGCGTATTGAACCACAACCAGCGACGTGAGACGGTAGAGACTGCCGGAGACTTCACCCTGACACCACTCGGCTACGACCCAGGCCAACTCGAGATAAGGCAAGAGAAGAACAGTGTTGAGCAAGGCGAGGAGATAGAGCAGATTGCCTATCTTTCCATCGATCAAGGAGTAGAGATTCTTTGTCCATCCCAACCATAACGATTCGAGATCGGTGTACATGCGAACGCTATAAAGTGTTTTACCGTCGGCAACTGCAATCTTGTAGCCCTTCTCCTTGAACACTCTGCCGATGGCATGATCTTCCACAATTTCGTCACGAACACTCTGGTGACCGCCGATGGCGTGATAAGAGCTGCGGCGGCATACGATGTATTGTCCATAGGCATAGGCGCGCTTCGCTTCTGGATCATTAACCGTGTGGAATGGATCGCCAAGCAAGAATGAGCCAAGCAAGACCGGCATGATAAGCCGCTCCGCTGGGCTGCCCAACTCTTGGACGGGAACGAATGAGATCAAATCAATCTTGTTGGTTATGGCGTAAGAAATTGAATCCCGAATCGAATTGGGATGATGATACGTGTCGGCATCAGTGAACACGAAGAAATCGCCCGAGGCGTAACCAACAGCATGGGCTAGAGCATTGCACTTGCCGATCCAACCGGAGGGCGCATCCTTACCTTGCACGAACTTGATACGACTGTCTTTGGCTGCGAATTCAGCAATGATCTTGCCGGTCGAGTCGGTAGAGCGATCGTCGATGATGACGAGCTCGAAATTAGGATAGTCCTGCTTGAGCAGCGACTCAATGCAGCGCGCGATCTTCGTCTCTTCGTTGCGTGCGGGCACGATCACAGAGACAAGAGGCAAACTCTTGTTATCAAACCGTGATCTCTCCACCGGTTTTAAAAAACAATAAAAGGCGCATGTTAAGCCATACAAGCCTAACATCAACAGGGTGCTCAACAAGAAAATAAACACGGATATCACCCCTTAACCGCACTGTATTCGTAGAACCCTTTACCCGTCTTCCGCCCCAGATGTCCTGCCGAGACCATCTGTCTCAGCAAGGGGCATGGACGGTACTTCGGATCGCCGAAGCCTTCCTGCAACGTCTCCATGACATGCAGGACTATATCCAATCCGACAAAATCTGCTAAGGCCAGGGGCCCCATCGGATGATTGTATCCGAGCGTCATTCCTTGATCGATCTCCTCTGGCGTGGAGAGTCCCTCCATCAGCGCGAAAGACGCTTCGTTAATCAGACACAATCCCAGTCTCGTGGTGATGAAACCCGGGAAGTCTTTCGATTTGATGATAGTCTTTCCGAGCTCTCCGCCGAATTTCCTGATGCTGTCGACTGTCTTCTCAGACGTATCCAGACCCGGAATAATCTCGAGCAATTTCATTACGTGAGCGGGCGAGAAGAAATGCATTCCTATAAATTTGTCCGACCTATTGGTTGCGGAGGCGAGGCTCGTGATCGGCAAAGAGGATGTGTTGGAAGCAAAAACGGTATCAGGCCCGCATATCGCATCCAACCTCTTGAGAAGGTCTTGTTTGGCCTTCAGATCTTCAACAATCGCTTCTATGACAAGATCGCAATCCTTAGCCGAATCGATAGACGTAGTCGAGACTATCCGCTTCTTGACGTCCTGGAGCTCGCTCTCTGAAAGCACGCCTTTTTCGACCGATTTTTTGCCGAATTTGTCGATTTCGCTACTCGCGAGTTGCAAAGCCGCTTCGGAAACATCGAAAAGATGCACCGTCGCGGTGGTCCTGGTCGCGATCAGGTAGGCAATCGCCCGACCCATGAAGCCGCTCCCAGACATGAAAACCCTGGAAAAGGTTGCCGCAGTTGGCATTTAACTTACCTAGTAACCCACACTTCTAACAGCAAGATCCTAGCATCAAATAGAAAAGGTGGTCGAGGCAAACGCAACAGTATAAAAACTGCCAGGATCGACCGCTCGGAGACACAAAAATGATTTTTTCGTGTTTTCTAATTCCTTTTTATTGCAATGCTGATAGCTTGAGTGATGTCGATTGATATATCGCAGCCTGAGAGCGAATTTAGCTTCAGCTGCGAAAGTGAGATGCAATGTTCAAAAAAATCCTAATTGCTAACCGAGGCGAAATCGCTGCACGAGTCATCCAGGCCTGTCGCGAACTTGACATCACCACAGTAGCTATATTCTCAGATCCGGATAAAGATGGAAAACACGTCCAGCTGGCTGATGAGAAGTGGCGTCTCGACGGGCAGCCGGGCAAAGTCTATCTGGATTGTAAGCAAATTCTTGATATTGCAAAACGCGCATCGGTCGACGCGATTCATCCAGGTTATGGCTTTCTCAGCGAAAACAGCGAATTCGCACAAGCCTGTATCGATCAGGGGATCAAATTTATCGGTCCGGCTCCGGAGGTCATTAAAAGGATGGGATCGAAAGTCGAATCCCGACGTGTGATGTCCCAGGCAGGTGTGCCTGTCGTCCCTGGCACAACTGACCCCGTAACCGATCCGGCAGTGGTGAAAAAGCTCGGTATCGAATACGGTTATCCGTTGGCGATTAAGGCTAGTGCCGGCGGTGGTGGCAGAGGGCTGCGCGTCGTCAGAAAAGACGAGGATGTCGATAATGCCCTCTCCGGTGCGCAAAGGGAAGGCGCGAGCTACTTCGGCTCAGACGAAGTGTACGTTGAAAAATATTTGGATAAACCCAGACACATCGAAGTCCAGGTTCTAGGCGATGAGCACGGTAACGTAGTTCATCTATTCGAAAGAGACTGTTCGAGTCAAAGACGTCACCAGAAGCTGGTGGAAGAGACTCCCGCTGCCAAGCTCGATCCGAAGCTCAAAGCGAAATTGCTCGAAGCGGCCGTACGTGGAACAAAGGCGTTGAAATACACCTCCGCCGGAACGTTGGAATTCATGGTCACTCAAGACGAGTTCTACTTCCTTGAAATGAATACGCGCGTGCAAGTGGAACACCCGATTACAGAAATGACGACCGGCGTGGATATCGTTAAAGAGCAGATTCTAATCGCCTGCGGTCACAAGCTGTCATTCGAGCAGGAAGATGTATTCCAGCGCGGTCACGCTATCGAATGTCGAATCAACGCTGAAGACGTCAACAAGAATTTCATGCCCAACCCCGGAGAACTGACGGCGTATCGAGAGCCGTCAATGCCCTGGGTCAGAGTTGACAGCGCCTGCTATCCAGGCTACAAAGTCATTCCCTTCTATGATTCGCTTTTGGCGAAGCTCGTTATATGGGGTAGAACAAGACAGGAAGCGATAGCGAGAACACGACTTGCTCTGCGTGATTATAAAATTGAGGGCGTATCGACTACCATACCCTTCCACCTCGCAATAATGGACGATCCGACATTTCAGGCCGGTGAAGTTCATACCTCCTATGTTGAAGGCGAGTTCATGAAGCACTGGAAGGACCTGGCTCCGAAGTATTGCCCGCAGAAAGCAGCGAGCAACGGAGCACCGACTAACGGTGCAGCAGCAACGGATTCTGCCCCCAATGGGTCCGCACCACAGGTGGAGCGAAGCATACCCCGGTCCTTCGAAATCGAAGTCGAACAGCGAGTCTACAAAGTTGCTGTCCAGGAATTGGTTGCTCCCGGTCAGGTCAAACCCACCGATGTTGCCGAAAAGAAAAGCCCGGTAAGTTTGAAAACGCGCCGGGCACAAGTACATCCAACCAGCTCCGCCAATGAGATTCGATCGGCAATGAACGGAGTAGTTAAGGAGATCCTGGTTCAAGAAAACGCAAAGGTCGAGGCCGGACAGAAAGTCATGGTCTTCGAAGCCATGAAGATGGAATCGGATCTGGTATCACCTCGAAGCGGCACCATAACCGGTATCAAGGTAAAAGTCGGTGAAACGGTAGAAAGCGATATCCTGCTAATGACCGTTGGAGACTAGTTTGAAGTAACAGCAATCGAGGTTCTGAATGTCATCAACAATGAGAATTGGCAATGGCTTCGATATTCACCGATTGGAAACCGGTATTCCGCTCATTATCGGCGGAGTGCAGATAGCTCACGACAAAGGCAGCGTCGGACACTCCGATGGTGATGTTGTCGTGCATTCGATTATCGATGCACTTCTCGGCGCCTTAGCCCTCGGCGACATCGGCATGCATTTTCCGCCATCCGATCAATCCATTAAAGGAATAGACAGCATGGAGATGCTGAAGAAGGTAATGGCAATGCTTGTCGAAAGGCGATACGAGATAATCAACGTCGATGCCACCGTCGTACTGGAGAGTCCAAAGCTCTCCAGACACTTTTCAGATATGCGCAAGCGACTCGCGAGCGTCTTGCAGATCGATGAGGATCGAGTTGGTGTCAAGGCAAAAACAGCTGAAAAATTGGGAAGTATCGGCGATGGCGATGCTATTGCAGCATATGCGGTTTGTTTGATCCAACAATCTAGATAGTCTGACTGCCGAATTGAGTACTCACGAGATCTCGCTCTCAGCGAAGGAGACCAAAATGTCCAAAGATGTCGAAGTCCTGATAGTGGGTGCCGGTCCGACTGGACTAACCCTGGCTTGCGAGTTGGCCAGATATGGTGTGAGCTTTCGCATCATCGATAAAGAACCGCACGCCTCAGAAAAGTCCAAAGCACTGGCAGTTCATTCCAGATCGTTGGAAGTATTTGAAGACATGGGAATCGTCGATCGATTCTTGACTTTCGGGCTAAAGATGCGGGGCATCAACATCTTCGCCGATAGCAAGCAAATAGCCCACATGACCTTCGACGAGCTGGATGGTCCATATAGCTTCGCCTTGACCTTGCCGCAAAGCGACACAGAACGCATCCTCATGGAGAGACTCGCCGAGCTTGGCGCGCAGGTCGAGCGCTCGATCACACTAATCGGAATGACTCAAGGCAAAGACTGCGTAGAAAACCATGTCCGAAATGCCGATGGACAGGAAGGGATCATCAATTCACGTTACACGGTAGGCACCGACGGTGCCCACAGCGCAGTAAGAAAAGCGCTCAACATGGATTTCTCCGGCGAGAAGTATCCCGATCTAATGTATCTCAACGATGTGCATATCGAAGGCGCAATTAATCCCGACGAGATTTACGTATTCAATTCCGACCATGGAATTTTGGCACTCTTCCCATACGGCGGCGGTCGCTATCGCATAGCATGCAGTATGGGTGAAGAACAGGATCAAGCTGAAGCGCTCAAGTCCGTTAAGGAGCCCTCGATTGACGAGATGCAAGCAGAAGTCGATCGGAGAAGCCCTTACAGCTTGGTTTTGAGTGAGCAGTTCTGGTCTTGTGGCATCTATCTGCATCGACGCCACGTAAAGCAATACCGAAAAGGCAACTGTTTTCTCGCCGGTGACGCGGCCCACATTCATAGTCCGGCAGGCGGTCAGGGTATGAACACCGGTATTCAGGACAGTTACAACCTGGCCTGGAAACTAGCGCTCGTAACCAAAGGAAAGGCGGAGGATATGCTTCTAGACTCGTATGGTGTCGAAAGGCTTGGTATCGCCCTCGGTGTGTTAAAGATGACCGACTTTATGATGAAGGTCAATACTCTGAAAAATCCGGTGGCTAAGCATTTGAGGAACACGCTCGCGCCGGTTCTCACAGCTCATGAAGTCATTCAGAAAAGAATGCAGAGCAGCATCGCAGAACTATCGCTCAATTATAGAGAAAGCCCAATAGTAGAAGAGCACCATTCTTCTATGATCGATGCCCTCGCTCATAAGAACGACATGCCAAACCTGGAAGATTGCTTCGCCTTCAAGAACGGTCCACAAGCAGGCGACCGTGCGCCGGACGGCTTCGTTGTCGCCGCAACCCAGGGTCCGCTGCGTGCCTTCAAACGCGGCGATGCATACTTTCCGCCATCACAGTTAGCAGGAACTACGAGACTATTTGAACTCTTCCAGGGCACCAAACACACTCTTCTGTTGTTTTCAGGTGATGAAACCAGCAACGAAGAGATCGACATATTTGGCGGCATCGCGCGGGCCCTCACCAATGCCTATTCAGACCTGGTTAACGTGGTCGCAATTGTGGACTCAGACGACAGCAGAAACAAATGCACTCCTCACTTCGAGAAAGTCTTAAAAACTCATGCGCCGGAGATGCAACAGCACGTGATGGTCGTCGAGGACTGGGAGATGTCTTGCCACCACAAGTATGGTGCCGGAGCTAACTGCCTGTATCTCATAAGGCCTGACGGCTACGTCGGCTTCCGCAGCCAGCCTGTAGCTCACAAACTATTGACGAAGTATTTAGAACGCATTTTCGACAAGGTTCAACTGGCTCGAATTTAACCCGCGCAGGGTTTACTTCTTCGCCATCTACTCTAAGGAATTAAACCATGACCAATACAATTTCATCGGCAAGCAAGCATATTTCACACGATTCACTGCTGAAGCATATCTCGACTCTAGCTTCGGACGAGTTTCAGGGAAGGCTTCCCGCATCCGATGGTGAAGCCATCACGATGAAGTATTTCGAAGATCATTTTGCCGAGCTAAACAAAACCTCGGGCACCAATTTCGAAACATACCAACAGAAAGTTCCAGCGGTGGAGATCAGCTATAAAAGCTCAATGAACTTCAAAGTGAAGGGAGAGACAATAGAAGTCAGGACACCCGAACAATTCGTCGCGTCGACCAGAAAGATGCAGCCGAAGGTAAAACTCGAGCATTCACAGCTGGTATTTGCCGGATATGGTATCACCGCATCCGAATACGACTGGGATGATTTCAAAGGCGCCGATGTATCCAATAAGACCCTGCTCGTATTAGCCGGAGATCCAATTCTTCCTCAGCCAGGTAGTCCTGACAAAGTCGATGACACCATTTTTAGAGGCACCGATCTAACATACTATGGTAGATGGACGTACAAAGTAGAAAGGGCTGGTGCACTCAACGCAGCCGCAGTGCTCATCATTCATGAAACGGATCGCGCCGGATACGGCTGGGACGTGGTAGGAAAATCATTTGGCCGTGACGAATTTGTGCTCAAGTCTATCAACCCAGACGACTATCCCGCCGTTGAAGGTTGGTTGTCTTTTGAACAAGCGAGTGAACTGCTCAAACTGACTGGACATAACCTTGCAGATCTCAAAGCAGCTTCGCAGCGACGAGATTTCAAACCGATTCCACTTGAAATTGAGGCCAACGCTACCATTGAATCAACGTTTAGAGACGTCGAAACAAACAACTTCATTGCAGTTCTTCCCGGGACTGATGAAAAACTGAAGAACGAATCGATTATCTATTCAGCCCATTGGGATCATTTCGGCGTATGCGACGAAGGTGTATTGAGCGGCGCTGTGGACAACGCCTCCGGCGTTGCTGGTGTGCTCTGCATGGCCAGCGCGTTTGCACATCTGGATAAACGTCCGACTAGATCAGTTGTATTCTTCCTTCCTACAATGGAAGAACAAAATTTGCTCGGATCGAAATTCTACGTCGAGAGACCAATACTGCCAGTTTCAGATACGCTGGCAATTCTAAATCTCGAGATGCTGAGCCCCTGGGGTAAATCCAAAGCGATCAATAATCTGACCATGGGACATTCGTCACTAGATGAATATTTTGACCGCGCAGCACACAGACGCGATAAGACCATCGTGCCGGAGCCGCAAAGAGAGAAAGGCTACATTTATCGATCCGATCACATGCCGTTCATGCAGGCAGGAGTTCCAGCGCTAGTTCTCTTCTTCCCCTGCATTGACGACCTGGAGAAACGCCAAAAGTTTATCGCAAACGACTACCACAAAGTGTCGGACAAACCCAAGCCGGATTGGGATCTGAGCGGCGCAGCGGAAGATGCCACGATGTTCTTCGAAATCGGTTGCGAAATACTCAACGATGGGCACCGCGCCAAGTGGAACGAGTTGTCCGAATTCCGCAGGCAATAGGCGTTAAACAATCGTTGGTCGCCCGCTCCGGATGTTTGAGTGCTCACACATTTGCGTGGTTATTTGACGCAAGAAGTCAGAGTCGTCTCTGCACAATCAGATTCAAATCCTGGCGCACCCCGAACAGGGAAAAACCCAGCGCAACCCGATATCATCGACTTCCACACGCACCTGATGTCGCTTGCCGGCATCGAGCAAGTCTTTCCCCATACTCGACAATCAAGATTCTTCAAGCACGTCGTCCCAATAGTCGAGCCAATCGCTGACCTGACGGAAGGTATACACGACCAGATTCTTCGCCATGCAGTGAGCGAATCCTCTTCGGATCGGACTTTCCGCTTTTTCAACAGTGGCAGGCACTCGCAGAGGTTCGCCGAGCACTGACTGAAAGAGAGTTCGAACAGGTAGCATGCAAAAACGCAGAACAGCTATTGGGTTTGGCATGGACAAATGAAGATGCTAAAAGCGCTCCTTCTCTAGAGCACGCGGTCTGACTCGGCATGACGTCATGAATTTGTCACACTTCAGTCCGAACTCCGTCACGCAAAAACTTTTATAGTCAAACAGCGTTGCGGAGGATGGGAGATGAAGCAGGATACTACTTATCGCGGACAACAGTTGGATCTTGAATCCCAATACTCAACTGAGGACACAGGACCCCAGTCCGGTGAAGAAATTTGCTTCGCCCCGGAGACAGACGAATCAGTTCTAATGAGCATGAACGACAACGATGTGCTCATTAAGCACCAGAGTGCACTTCAAGAAGAAACCCAGGACCTACCCCACCTGTCGGCAGTTGAAATGGTCTTAGAACTAGGCCTCTGCGAGACGATCCGATTCTGTGACACGGTCCTATCCGCCATTCCGGTAACCCTGCCAGATGGCATTCAATTCAATTTCGAGGCAATTGGAGAAGGGAAAACAATGCTTGTAATAATTGCGACGGACTGCACGAAGGAAGCATGGAAGGGGCTTTACGACACTATCGGCACCACTCTGACAGTCAACGGAATCGCGTTTAAAGAGTTTGCTACATCCACACCCGAGTCCAGCTTCTGCGCAGCGTGACAAAAAACATCTCTAGTCTTTCATAGAAGCGCGCTTCATCTCTTTCTCGATCTTGCCCAATAAAACTTTTGCGCGAGCGTTGTCCGGCTGCACTTGCAATACTGATATGGTCGTTTTCTTAGCAGCTCTTAAATCGCCCAAAGTGTATTCGACTTCTGCTTTGTGCAAACGCTTGTCTACATTTTCGGGTCCGGGAGGTAGCATCGCGATCAGGTGAGTGAGATCCGATGTCTCTTCTTCAAGCCGGCCGAACTCATGAAGGACTGTAGCTCTCTGAGAGTAACTTCGGACTGAAGGGTATTTTTGCACCAGTGGCTGTAAATCCGGCAAAAGCCGACTCCGAGCCTCCGTGCTTTTTTGCGCCGAGGCCTCCTGGCGATCAATACTAAAGCGTAGCCATAGCGACTTTTCGTTTAAATTCAAAGCCAAGCTGCGTTCACAATACTGCAAGGCGTCTTCCGCACGTCCCTCTTTCCATGATTGGACGCTTCGAATGTACCAATACTCGTGGTCATTACTACAAACAGCTTCCAACTTCTCCAACAGTTTCCTGAATTTAGAGTGCGACTTAAAATTTAGACCTGCCAGGTCAGATATTACGCTTAGCGTCTCTTGTGGATTGGTAAGAGCGACTGAATCGCACCACTCCAGAGCAGAATCTTCATTACCCAGATGCACAAGCGCTCTTGCCACCAAAAGCTTCTCGGAAGGAGTCAATTTTGTTTTTGGAACCGGTGTGATAAGTGCAATGAAGAACTCATTCAAATTTTCCGGACCATGTTTTCGATCCTTTGCTAATGCCATTACTTCGCGGAGAGCGATGTCGTGGTCTCCTGAGTTGCCCCCGGAGAAATACCATGAAGCGTGATGCAATTTGTAGTGGTTCACACAAAGTTGCATCCAGCGATTTCGGTCAACCTTGTATGCAATTTTTTCGGATAACTGCAATTGAATTTTACTGGGAGGTCCAGAGGTGAGCATCGCATCGACGTATTTATCGGCCTCCTTGTAATTGCCCAACATGGATTCCAGAAGCGCCCATAAATATGGTTGCGGATTGGCGTGGTCTTTTCTCAGCCGAATCAAAACAGCTCTTGCTTCATCGAAACGCCTTAGTTGAATGCTAGCCTCAACAAGACATTCGAGACAATATTGGTTGCCGGGATCTCGCGCCAAAAGCCGATTGGCGGTTGCTCGGATTCCAAGCCAATTACAAGTTCTTCTAACCCGTATCATCTCCGGCGGCGGTATTGCGCCCGCAGGAATGCACCATTGAATCGGCAGAATTATTGTTGTTAAGACAAGAATGATAGAACGAACTATCTTCTTGAGCAGATTAGGGCTATCCATTTTTACTATTGTCCTCGACTGGAAATAGCATAAGTCAACAATCAAAGGAGAGCAAACTCGTCTTCCGACGAGTCTGCTCTTTCCCTTGACACGCAGTTTACTCTCGAGCTAGTTATTTTTCTGTCGCTGGAGAGTATCGGAGCTGGGATGGACGATCATAATCTGTACGAACTGCCGTACCTTTCGGTTGTCTGACAATAAGACCGCTAGGCTCGCCGCCCTGCCTCAATTCAGTGACTGTCGTTCCTTCACGAAAATAATGAGTTCGAGAACCATCTGGATGTACTTTGATTCGACTGGCATTGTCGAAGTGAAAGTGTTGCTCTGTTCCATTCGCTGTGATTGTTACAACTCCATCAGGACTGACCTTTGTTCGCCCTTCGGAGGAGTTCAGTGTGCAAGTTCCGTCTCGACGCACTTCAATATTGCTACCGTCATTGGTGCGTGCAACGAAGTTCTTTTGCTCGTTTCTCTCAGCGGTCAGATCCTCGGATTTTGGTCCAAGATCATTGATGTTAACGTTTTCAACTGCTGGTGCGGGATTCTCGTTCTCTGATTCAGCTTCCGCAATTTCAATGGAAGTGAAAAATTCGCTTTCTTCAGATTCTCCTTCTGCCTCATCAGCGGGCTCAGTGTCGTTATCTCCAGAATCGCTTGAGCTCGAAGAAGAACGACTCGATTCGAATTCTCTTATTGCATCATCTTCTGCATTTGTCTGAGGAGTTTCCTGCACGTCTTTGATCGGGGCGGGCTTCTTGAGAGGTTTGGGTTGAATAGTCGAGTCTTCTTCAGGCAAAGTCACTGGCTTTTTCCCTGAGGGCTGACGGCTCATTTCGAATTCTCGAATTGCTTCGTCTTCTCCATTCACCTGAGCGGGTTCATCTTGTCGATCTTTTACCGGAGCTGGCTTTTTGAGAGGCTTTTGCTGAATGTTGCCATCGCCATGTTGACCGCCAACGATTTTGTCTTTCTTGATATTGGTTAGCTCCGAAGTCTTATCGATTTCTTTCTGTTTCGGAACGTCTTGCATGTCTAGTTTGCCTGTGGATGATGGCGTCACCTTCTCCGAAAGTGGAAATTTATTGGCCGCTGCTTTCATCTTAGCGATCTGGGCGTCCGTTAGATTTTCACGTTCGCGTCCCGTTTTTTCCTGGTTTAACGGAATGTCTTGCAAATCTAGTTTGTCATTGAAACCTGGAACCTTTTTCTCAGATCCAAAGAATTTTTTTGCACCTTCTTTTAGCTTCAGGTAGTTAGTATCGGTCAATTTGCTCGAAGGTTTTTGCAAAGCTTGCAGTTTGTCTGAATATGCTTGTTTCAGCTCCGGATCATTCTGCATGAGTTTGCGAAGTTCATCAATGCGAACCTGCGCTGCTTTTTCTGAAGTCGGTTTTTTAAACAGCGTCGATGCATCAACATCTAGATAATCGCCGTGTTTAACGCTGCCACGCCCAACTTGCCATCCGTCAGGGTCTGACGTACCCGGTGTAGGTGGAACAAAAGGTTTCTTTCCTGAACTGCTAGGAGCGGCCGCATCAGAGCTTCCTGGAACAGGTGGAACGAAAACACTTGAATCGGAAGATCCGGGAGTAGGTGGAGTGGCATCCGAGCTAGCAGTAGCAGCATCTTGAATCGATTCAGGGTCGGGTTGCTGACTGTAGAAGTCATCAAGAAATCGTGAAGCTACTGCGTCGGACAAGGAAAAAGTCAAACTTTTGCTTGTAGGAGCATTATCATTTCTCGGATCTAGCATAAAAGGAACTCCTTCTAGTTCAGGATAAAACAGTCGCGTGGGCTTCGAACGCTGCAAGCATAAGTGGGGCGGATTCACAAACGCCTCACAAAAAGTGGCACGTTTCTGAATTCGCCAAATTAATTAGTGCCTGAATTCGATTCGAACATCTCGCCGAAGAGGCTCAGGAGTGAGCCTTTAGCGTTACATAAAACACACAACCTCGGTCTAGTCGATTTTGAAAACCGATCTCTCCGTCATGCGCTTCGACTATCGACTTGGCGATATACAGGCCAAGACCGAAGCCGGAGCGGTCTTGCTCTTCCGAACCTTGACGATAGCGCTCGAACAAGTTTGGTGCCAATTCGTCGGGTACTCCCGGTCCTTCATCTATAACTTCCAGGACAACGTGTCCGTCCTCGGCTCGGCATCGCAGTTCTATAACGCTATTGGCCGGAGTGAATCTGAGAGCATTCGCGCATAAATTTGTAAGTACTCTACTGAGCTGAAATTGATCCGCCAACACTTTACTGTCGTCGCCGGTAACTTTGACACTCCGTTCTCGGCTCGAAGCCTCAATCTGCATCGCTTCGCAAACCTGATTCAACAGTTCTCTGGCGGACAATGTTTCTAAATTCAACTTCAATGGTTCAGCATCAAGTTTGTTTGCAGTCAAAAGATCATCAATCATCCGATTCAGGCGGCCAATCTCAGGAACTAGTGTAACCAGCATGTCCTGCCGCTTTGCAGGATTATCTTCATACGCTCCTTCGGCTAATAGGCCAACAGAAAACTGAATTTGTGTAAGCGGCGCTCGCATATCATGAGTAAGCATGGAAACAAACTCCTGTCGAGTGCGCTCCAGTTGACGCAACGAATCATCAGTCGAATAAATAAATTGATCCAGATCTGCGATTTCATCCGAACCACCGACTGATTCCGTAAGAGGTTCTCGTCGACCGAGAGACTCAGTATTGCGCATTATCAAAGACAGACGTTGCAAGATATCGAGATGAACAAAACGCAAAGTACCAACTGATACCACAACGCACGAAAGAAGACCGACCGCCAACACAATAAAAATAATTCGCTGCCAATCGGTATTGGTGGTTGGCTGCGGATGAATCTGTCTTTGAACTTCAGCAATCTTGGCACACTCCTGCATGATCAAACGACAGGTAATTACTGAGGAGGATAAAGCCGTCGCGTATCCAACAAAGCCAGACTTGGAGGCGTCCGTCAATTCGTCGAGCGTATCGACTAATCTGTTCAACAGGACGCTGACTCGCTCTGCCGATTGCTTTGCACTGGCATTGGTGGCACACACAGCGCGCAATCTTTTCAATTGCGGTTTCACTGATTTTTTGCTGGATATGTACTCGGAAAGGACGGTCGCGTCACCTTTTTGAGAATAGAGATAAGCCATTGACACCATCTTGTACATGCCTTGCACGATATCGTTGCCGGCCAACTGCGTTTCCTTAGCTCGTTCAACGCGCTCTACGTCCGTCTGCGCAACTATTAGAAGAGCCGTCAGAGAGATGACGAAAACAAACAAGAACAACAGTGGAAGCGCTACTAGTAGCCTTAGCTTCTGCTTCAACGACAGACTCTTGCTATTTACTTTCTTCCGGCTCATAGATTTTCGCGTCGTATAAAAGATTCAACTGCCGATGGCCTTACCCGCCCAACTTATCATAAACCCCAATTCTCTTTATTGGTCAAAGTTGTTTCCATGTGCGGTCACTCGAGGGCATCGTATAGCAAGTGCCCGCTCCGCACAAATGGCGTGAGGTACGTCGCCACGTGGCACTACAAGCTTCGCTTTATTCTCGATGACACGGTTTCTTTACTCGGAGTTTGAGGTATATTCGGCGCAGGAGACGACCTTTGAATGCCGAAACTTCTTTATGCCGATGATGATGAAAAACTGCTGCGCAATGTGGCGGACTGGCTAACTACCCAGGGATTCACAGTGGAAACGGTTGCAGATGGAGCCGCCGCATCCATGCTTCTTCGCACGACTACTTACGACGTAGTAATTATGGACTGGCAAATGCCAGGCAAGAGCGGCCCAGAGATCTGCAAAGAATTTAGAGATGCTAACGGGCAAACACCCATCCTGCTGCTGACAGCGAAAGGGGCTATCGAAGAGAAAGAGAAGGGTTTCATGTCCGGCGCTGATGATTATCTGACAAAACCGTTCCATCCGAAGGAGCTACTACTGCGAGTTCGGTCACTGTTAGGCAGACAAGTACAGGTAAGCAAGACCGAATATGAATATGGTTCCTTAACGCTTGATCTGGCGAAGAATGCCGTTTTTCACAAAGAACAAAAACTCAAATTGACGTCGAAGGAATTTGCGCTCCTCGATTTTTTCATTCGAAACCCGGAAAAGTGTTTCAACACGGATTCACTAATTAACCGCATTTGGAAGTCCGATAATGCGGTTACAGATCAAGCAGTCAGGGTCTCTATTTCTCGTCTTCGAGTAAAACTGGATTCATATGGTTGCCAGACAACAATCGTCGCAGAACCTGGATTCGGATACAAACTGCACATTCTCTCCGCATCCGATAGCACTATTGGGGATTCGGGTGAGATGCAGTAGGCTAAGCGCAACACTCGATTTCATCTAATCGGTTAGCGTTGATTGAGATGTTACTGGCATATTGACGACATTCGAAACGCCTCCAGCCAACGCCGAATTGGAAGCTCACGCATTAGAAGTCTTACTGCACAATCGGCATCAGGAAAAGAGCGCTTGAAAGGCTCACATGTGACACATGTGACACATGCATCACTGTCACGGCAGCTTATTAATCTGGCGCAGTCGTTTTGTGAGGCGATTGTGAATGCCCTGACCTTAAATTTGCAGTGCGGATTGGGAGGTATGGGAATGTCACATTGGGAATTCAACGAATCGTATACGCCGGCGGATTTTAATCCGTCCAACGTATTTCAGTCGGAATGGTCTGAGCTTCAGTCAGCTCCTGTTCCGCGAGGCTCGGCTGGCTCACCTACGTGGGTGCTTCCGGACCTGGCAATTATCACGGAACCGCCTTATGGCGGGGAGGAAAAGAGGTCTGATGATAGTGCAGTCCGAAACGCAAATGTCCAACCACTTACTAGAAAAACAGCCGACAGTCGTAAAACCGAATCCCTCTCGCTAATTGTGAGTCCGGTCTCCGGCCCATCGAGAGACAACTTGCCAAAGATCGCAATAGCCGAACGTGATCGTTTTTTAGAACGGCTCGGCGATACTGCACGTAAGTGTTCGAAATCCGACATCGCGGTATCGAGACTGGTTCAAGAGGTCAATGGTATGGTCGGGTTCGGAGCGGTTCTTAGCGCTCTGACCGCCTATGCGAATTTGCATGAAACGGCCTGAGGATACGCCAGGGCAAGCTGGATTTCGACAAGGGCGGCGAACCAATCTTTGGGATTCAACCGCATAAAAGAGTTCCACGATGCCGAGACGATGGGTTTATGAGCTAAACGGCGGTAGATACTATGTTTCAATTTGATGGCAACTACAGAGAGAATAACGAAGGGCTTGATGCAGGCGGAACCGAAGCTGGACGTATCAATCAAGTTCTGGCCGGTCAGCGTTTGATGGATTTTGTCCTGGGAGAATTGGAGTCAACTACGCAGTCTAAACCGAAGTCTGAATCGAGCTCGATTTCCGCTTCCAACGACAAGAAAATCAGTTCGTCTGTGGGTTCCGGCTATCCGGAAATTCTTGCTTCCACAGCAGCCGGTTCGACCACAGAGCGTGGCGCAGAGTTGGCGATTGGACACCGTCGTATTAGCGTTCAAAGTTCGGAGTATGTGATCGGACTTCCTGACGGAAGCGCGCCACTTGCTCGGCTGCATTATGAAAAGCAAGGATTAAAGGAATATCTGGCTCTTTCGACTGGTGCAGGTGAACTGCCTTATCTAGTTGTCGAACGACAGGTCGACGACCGCGGCGATGGGAGCTATCAGATACATTATTCGCAACCGGATGGCGAGCCCCTGCATACTCAGAATATTGAAATCGTCGATGGTTCTCTCGCGGCCTTCGACGGCAGTTACTCGATTCCCAGCGCCGATGGTTCGCCGGTTCGATGGGACGTCAACTGTGTACTAACCGCTGATCGGGACAATAATAGCGGCAGAGTCCGCGATATTCAGATTCGACGCTCAGACAGCGATGAAACCGGATTCGCGTCCACTTCAGGCATACTTCAAAGAATGCTCTCGGATGCAATCCTTCAATCGATTCGTACAGTTGCGCCATGGATTTCTCGAGACGACCTGTTCCTGCAAGAATCGGACGGTGTCGAGTCTTCGATTGATGCTCTGCATAGTAATGTCGATGATTGGCAAGACGTGCTGGCGAGCATGGACGGATCGAGCGAAGATGCCACTGCCAGTGGTACTTCAGGTATCGAAGTTGCCTCTGGCGAAGCGGATGTTGTCGCTGATGGAAATGCTTACTACGAAGCCGTTGGAGCCGATAACAACGATGTTTCCGACGAAGTTGAACTTGTCGCCAATAGCAACTATTTTTCTCACGAAGTGGAACTTGTCGCTGATGAAAACGATGCTTCAGCTGATGAATTCATTCATATTGACGATGATTCTGTAGGTGCTGAATCTTACGTCGCGCACATAGATGATGGTGAAGCGAGGAACGACTCCGTAGCTTCGCCCAGTCGAACGGAGTTTCTATCACGTTTTCAATCTCGCTCGGGCTTCGGACCTCATAGGGATGAAGAACTATCAAACCTGACACCAGAACAGCTGAATGCCGCGCTCGCTTACAGAGTGTTGAACGAACCAGATAAGGCGGCGGCTGCCATGTCGAGACTGCGACTAGAAGCGGGTCGCGAAAGTAATAGTTCTGCCTCGGAATGGTATCTCAACCTATCGACTCTGCTGGGAAGCGAGCGGCTAAACTCCGCGTCAACCCCTGCAGAGCGCAGAAGTGCACTACTCGCGCTGGGGCAGCTTAGACTTTCCCACTTCAACTATCTAAATCCCGACGACACGGTCTATCGCCAGCTCGACGGAATTCTCCGAGGACGGGGAAAGGACGGTTTAGCCGCACTTGTGGCAGCCGGAAGAGCACATTCGATGGACGCGTCTCTCGCACAACAGCTTATCTCCAATTCGTTGAACAGTGAGGACGCGTCGCTTCGTGCTCGGTCATTGGCAACGCTGACACGTGTGGCGGAGAACGGTCATGGCGGCCTAATTCAAACAGTCAGTCGCCTCCATGACCACGTAGCTCTCAGGCAATTGGCAGAGTCGGTCAGATCGCCACGGCCGAGTAGTGATGCTTTGATTTCCTCGATTCGGATGCTCAATCAGTCGAGCCCCGAAATTCAGCAAAGAGTTCTCCTCGCGATCAACGCCGGCTTGGCTGCGCAGGCTGATGAGCCAAATTCATTTTCATCTCTCAATGATGTCTTGGGTTATCTCGAGGGGGGCAACCCGCCTAGCACTGAGATTCGAGTTACGCGCGCTGCGAGATTCGGCGCGACGATTGCAAGGGCTGCCGAAGAGATCCGATCTGACGTCGCGCCAGTCGCAGGTCGAAGCGCTCGGGAATTGCTCACCGCAGGCGCGACCGGAGATCAGGAACACTTCAATAGTATGCTAGAGAGAGATTTACAAATTCGTCGTAGAGCATATGAAGAGTTTGGTAACAGGGAGCGGTCATTTTTGTCCGCGACCGCTTCGCCGCAAGAGCGGCAGCAGCACCTCGAAGCGCTGCGCGCATTCGTGACAGGTCAAGCTGAAAATACTGGTAACCAAGAAGTGGACGCCCTCTCAGCATTGCGCGACCGAAGCCTGCCGCTTGACTTCGCCGACATCGAAGCGGTACATGGACTTGCAAGACTGCATGAGGCTGCATCACCAGAGGAGATGACGAGTGCGCTCCGCGGTTTGGAAGCGCTTTCTCTCAATGGTAATTCACGCGCGAGCTCGTACATCGACATAGTGCTGGGTAGTAGCGCAAATGGTGCACCACGCCGAGACATCTCAAACATCACAGAGCAAACGTTTCAGGACCTGCGCCGAAAGTTACCAGCTCTGGAAGGCGAGTTCGGTCAGTTGCGCACCCGCGCAGCAACAAGAGCACTGGATTTGGGCGCTCCAAATTCGCACACACTCACGCAGATGCGAGACTCACTACGCGAGCTTGCTCCTGCAAGTGAAGCGGCCAGAAGAGCACTATCTACTGTCGAAGTGCTAATCGTCGCAGAAGAACTTGCGCGTAACGATTCGACCGCACCATCGGCGGAGCGTCGCCACGAACTCATGAATCAACTACGAGACATGCTTGATTCAGAGCAGCACAGGCCGGAGGCAAGACGGGTGCTGTTTAGCATCGCGGAAGCGTCTGGTACTCAAGGTCATCGTGCTTATGTCAACGACCGATTTCCCCCAGCGCCGAACACGTCAAATCTTCCTGTAAACCTATCTCATCTGACGACTAGTGAAAGAGAGGACATCTCGTCGACCGCTCTTGGAACAATCGAAAGACATCTGTCTAGCGCCACGGTCGAACCGCTGTCAGTAAGAGAAGCTAATATTCTTGCCCTCCTGGGCGGGACGACGCGCAACGTCGATATCGGAGTCATGTCCTCTCAAATGCTTTCCGCGGACATCAGATCACCGAGGTCTTCTGGAGCCGCACTGGAAGCAACGATTAACGGACTGCAGGTCAATGGCTCAAATCGCGAGTTTGTCGGACGCTTGTATTTAGAAAACGTCAGAACATTGCCCGCCCACCACTTCTCTACGTTTCAGCGCTGGGCTGCAAATGGCGATGCAACAAGCCTGCAAATAATGGCTCGAGTCCTTTCCGGACTGAATCCTCCTGGAATGGAACAACGAGCCCAGCGAACCTTACTCGAATATGCTTCCACAGAGCAGCGTCAGGAGCAGGTTACAGCTCTTTTGCTTGATCGCCAGGGTACATCGCAACAGTGTGGAATGCTGTTACAAACAATCGGCTTGCTAACATCTCGCGGCACTAATGCCAATCCAAGCGAAGTACGGCGGGAAGCTTTGCGTGTAATGAGGGATGCGCTCGATGCGTCGACGAGACAAGGACGAACTGGTACCGACACCAGCACCAATGCTAACCCTCTTCGAGCCGCGGTACTCGATGCCTATTTTGCCAATGTACGCCATTGGACGCCTGACGATGCGACCCTTGCGGCAAGGCTTTCTGACAGCGATGCGCTGCAGCGAAACGCAACCGTTCTCAGCGGCATTTCCGCTGACAACAGTAACTTCTTCCTTTCAGAATTGAGATACCGTGCAGGAAGCGGTGGGTTACGAGAACAGGTGCTCTATGCGCAGGCGGTACGAGCATTGGCACGGTTTGCTCAGCAGCAGGACGTAGAGCTGGTGGCGAGGTTATTACGCGATTCACGTGGCAACGGAGCCGACAATGATCGAGCCCGGAGGTCATTGGTGGATTCGCTTCTGGCATGTATGGGAACGAGTCACTCCAGCGTCCGCGACATCGCTTTCGATCGATTCCATGCGGCCGGTCTTGGAGTTGGAACCGGGCTTGACAGAGAAACGCTGGATTCCATGCGCCGCTATGCCACTCACGCGTCTGCGGACGCCGAACGTATGGAGCAGTTAGCAACTTCAAATTATGCACTTGCTTTACAGCCACCACTAACTGTGGTGCTTGCCAGACTTGGCATTCGCCGCAATGATCTGCACGATGTCGCATCCGAGATGGTGCGTCGGGCAGGCGGCGGTGAAGCTGCACACAAAGCAGTAGTGGAGGGTTTGATTGGCATCGAGTTGCTGGCAATGATGCCTGCAGAATTGCGCGCTGGTGTCATTGGAGCCACTCCGTTGAATAGCATACCGGTCGAATTTTCTAATGACAGACAAGATGCCGTCGCCCGTTTCGTTGAATTGATGAAATCCGGATCGATTTCGGCGGAACAACTGGAAGCATTGCGAGCAGTGCCTGCGCGTCTCGGTCAACAGAGAGAATTTTTGCTGCAGGATGCCGCAAGATTGGCGACGAGATTGAGTGAAGCAGCCACAAGCCGACGACGGCACTTCGTCGATATGTTCGAATCTATCACCAACGAAAGTGGTGCTCAGTTCACTGCTCGAGGCGCGGATGAACGAGCGGCAAGTCGCAGGGTGCCCGAACTTCATGATGTAGAGGGTATTGGTGGTAACATGCGCACCGATAACGCGCTTCAACGAGTGCAAAGAGATTCGATCGCCGCCTTACGCGGATTCGATCGAACCCTGCAACAATTGCGAACCGAACAAACTGCATTGATGACTCGCATCAACGGAGTGGAGGGGTTGTTGCGCGTGGCCGGGCACCAACAACTGCTTCATTCAGGACAGCTAGAAAGTGCGGATATTCTTGCGATGACAGCCTGGACTCGCAATTGCCCACTGACGGCTAACTACTTCGTGGAGCAATTGCAACAAGGCACAGGCGCGACCGGCTCGTCGAGCGCTCTTAGTCGCTTGCATGCTGCTGGAATAGTAACGTCGGATCGATTGGCGAATCCGAGAACACCTCAAGAGGCTGTCGATTTGTACAGGTCCGTCCGCACTGGACGACGTAATGGTGAGCCTCTTCCGGCGGCAGAACAATTGATGGCAGGTGAGTTACGCGACTTTGCAATGCAAAGCCTATTGCAATCAAACGATGGACAACAGTTAGTTGCGGCTATGACGGCGTTTGGACACATCGATTTCGCACAGCTCGTGCCGTCCGCAGCAACGGGAAGAAGAACACCGGAGCTACTGCAGCTCATTCGTGAAAATGGTGAGCAAGTGAGAACCGCGCTCGCGCAATTGGACGGGCCTCGTGTAGAACGACTGCGAACAGCTCTGAACAACCTGGCTAGCACGGGAGACGCTCAAGCTAGAGCAACCAGTCAATCGCTTCTCGCCTTCTTGGAACAAACAGGCCCGGAAAGCAGAATCAGGCAGATGCTTCGACTGATGGATGACGATCAGCTTGCCATTCCAACTTGGTGGGAAGAGTTTCGCGGTGAGTTGATAAAAATTAGTGTTTTAGCAGTAGCGGCAGGTGTAACAGTGGCTACCTGTGGAAAAGGTGCGGTCGTCATGCTACCTCTGGTCAGTTACGTTTGCACAAGCGCGACCGATGAAGCTCTTTTACGCTCCGGCATAGATCCAAGAAGCCGCGGAAGCCAAATGTATTCAATTCTAACTGGACGAGAGCATCGAGCCTTACGTGCTGATGGCTCCTACACTCCGGTCACGGCAGAAGAGACTCTGCGTGAGGCAGGCGTATCGATCGGTTTGGATTATGCAATGATGGGGTTCTCTCGGGCTGCACATCTCCGCGGGCTCTCAAGCGCGAACCGAGCTGGTTTGCGCGAAGTAACTCTGACTTCGCCTCAGGGTGCCCGTGAACTAATCACAGCGACAACGGGGGTCCAAAGACGTCACTTCTTGAACCAACTTGGGCGGAACATCGGCGACAATCTTGGTACTTCCCTTGCTATGACAGGTATCGGACACGCGGGCGACGCTGCCGGAATGTCCGAGGTGGGAGCGGGTATGTTATACGATTTCCTTCGTGGTGCTCTAACACGTCAGACACCGCCGACGGCAATCCGCATCCACGGCGACTCAATGCCTGTTGTGAGAGAACTCGCAAGTGCTGGACTGTTGCGAATCGAGAACGACCGTTTCTTCCTAGACACCGGCAGGCAGAGAATACCGCTCCGGAACGGTGATGGTGTCGCTCTTGGTACTCACAATTGGGGACAGACGCAAGCTCGCCCTCCAGCACACGGGCCGGCTGCAGCGCCGGACGTTAGACTCTC
Organism: uncultured Candidatus Obscuribacterales bacterium; assembly: GCA_964418155.1. Classification (GTDB taxonomy): domain Bacteria; phylum Cyanobacteriota; class Vampirovibrionia; order Obscuribacterales; family Obscuribacteraceae; genus JADYXR01. The sequence continues at coordinate 100,785 of CAYQKX010000003.1, forward strand.
GATAGACAATTCACCGCCCGCGGTTAACCCAGTACCTGCTGACGGAGCCGCTCCAGCCGCTCCAGCCGCTGACGCACCACCCGTGGTTCAACCTGGAGCTGCGCCGACCGGTGACGCACCACCCGCCTTTCGTCCGGGGGCTACACCAGCCGGTGACGCACCACCTGCTCGACCTGGAGCCGCACCAGCCGGTGACGCACCACCTGCTCGACCTGGAGCCGCACCAGCCGGTGACGCGCCGCCTGCTCGACCTGGAGCCGCACCAGCGGCGGATACACCACCATTGGCGCGCAGTGGACTAACTCTAAATCCCGCGTGGCGCGATTTTACAGCGACACAGTTAGACACCGTCCGCGCTGACCTGGGAGCCAGGCGGACACAGTTGGAGGCTCAACTCGCAGAAGCCAGAAGAGCAGGCGGTGCCGAGCGCTCAGCAGAGGCTTGGGCACTACAGCGACAAATAAGCTCACTCACGGGCGAAATAGTAATGAATCTGCGTCAACGATTGAATATTCAATCAACTGACAGGATGAATGCAGCTAGACGCTCAGATTCTGAACCAAACAACGTCACACTGCGAGAACAGGTTGCGGCCGCACAACAACTCGAGCGAACCCTGACAATTGCACTTTGCCTCGAGTCGAATGTAATGCCTGAGACGCTACCGGGCTCTCCCTATCGCATTCGGGACGTAGGCAATCCAGTTGTAGCAACCGATAACTTGCCGCTATCAATAGTGCAACCAATTGACGCGATGCCGCTCAGGGTCGATGCAGCACTGGCAATTTTGGACGAAATACCACGCAGCAGAAACACACCGGAGAGTCTAAGCTTGTACACGTCAAATCAGGAACGGGGGTTCTACACTTGGTCCTCCATGGATATCGATTTGGAAGTAATACGCAGACCATGGAGAAATGGAGCTGATTTCGGCGGTAGAGCTGCTGCTCACAACTATAACCATGAGGTAGGTCACCATCTGCAAGAGCAGTACTTCGATACCCTGCCCAATTCGACAAGGCTCGAAGTAAGAGATGCATACCGAGCGGCTTTGCTAAACACAGAGTCCGGCCGCAACCTGCATAACAATTTCCCGGGATTATTCAATCATCTGATGACCGGAATGTATTCGGATAATCATATTTTTTACAATCACTGTTTCCCGGAGATGTTTGCTGAAATGCACGCCCTCTATCGTTTGAGCCGGCAAGTTCAGGGCAACCCTTCTTACGCAGATCTCCTGCAAATGAGGACTGCTCTCTATCAGCCTGAGCGCTTCGCCGCGATGCAAGGTTGCGAGGCTCTCTACAACGCACTCAGAACTCGCGTCTTTGAACCATTCGACGCTCTTCCAGCGGGTAGGCGGAACGGTACCTCGCCTGCAAGAACCGGCGCTCCCTCGTCGTTAGGTCCGCGATTGTTCACCGATACACCCTTGGGAAATCGATAACTCTCAGGAGCGAATCTCAGCTCGGAAAAGCAATCTCAATCTCGGCCCAGGATTGCCGCCAAATCCTTATCAGGTTTTGTCACAGCCTTGGCATCACGAATCTACTTGATCTCGGGCAGTATCCGGTGCACTGCGACGTTTGCTCACACTTGTACGCCGCGGCACTCAATCATCCCTTCGATTGATGGCCGACGAACGCCTCAGTGATACTCTTCAGCTGCTGAGCGAGGTCCGAGCAATGTTTAACTATAAAGAGATGAAACTTGCAGTTTATTGCCTGGAAACGGCAATCGGTGCATTGATGATCGTGGCAGCATTCGTATTTTTCGATCAGGCCAATTCAGCGATTGAGCCGATTACTTATGCAGCGCCTGCGCTCGTACTATTGGCGGTCGGCATCTTCTGCCTATTGTTTGGGATAGAAACCTACTGCTTAAGAGATGATCCTGACGTATGGAGATAAAATCATGTTGGACATCTGCGCAATTATGATCCTTCTCATCATCATGACCTTCCCAGTGACCGTTTATATGCTGGATCGCATGGGATTCGACAGAGCCAACGACGGAAAGTGGTGAAGTGTCGACGCTGGCATCGTGAAGACGCCAATGACTCGAGATCTGAATCGGCAACAGCAGTTAACACGTTAGCTCAACCGGATTTCGAATAATAGTAACGAATACGAACTTAGCCTAGCATCCGACCATTACGTCTGAAGGATGAGGTCAATTCTGTCCAGGTCATCTTACAGGTCGAGGTACGGAATTGCTGGCTTTGGGACAATGCTCGAATAGTGAAACGGAGCAGCGAGCTTTATGATGGGCCAAACTTTGGAAGACACATCACAGCAAGAGAATGTACAACCACTGAAGACAACTCCATCAGCAGCAACTGATGACGCGATTCGCCGACTGCTCCATCAAATGGGAAGCGACATAAATGTCGGTCTAACTGAGGACGTAGCAAGAGCTCGTCTCAACGAACAAGGTCCCAACGAGGTCGCGTTCAAGCACGCTGACTCTGCCATTAGTGTTCTTATTCGCCAATTTACTTCAAGCGTGGTATTGCTGCTCTTGGGTGCCGCTGCGATTTCGTTCTTCACCACTCATGATGTCTTACAATCAATCGGAATCATGGTTGCCGTAATTATTAACGCAGCCGTAGGCTTTGCGACTGAGCTAAAGGCGCAACTATCACTCAATGCTTTACAAAAGATTTCTGGCCCTACCGCGCATGTAATTCGCGACGGTAAACATCGCTTCATTCCGGCAGCAGACCTAGTCAAAGGGGACATTGTCGTTCTCGACGCTGGAAGTCGAATTCCCGCAGATGTGCGATTGATTGATTCAGCTGCACTTAAAATCGATGAGTCGATTTTGACAGGTGAAAGTATTCCGGTTGCAAAATCTTCAACAATCGTAGATGACGGTAACGAGAACAGCACCGTTGGTTTTCACGGCACGCACATAGTCAACGGAAGAGCCAGGGCTATAGTTGCAAAAACCGGACGAGAGACCAGCCTCGGACAATTGCAATGTTCTCTGATGGAAGGTCACGCAGTGCCTACCCCGCTCGAAATCAAGCTGGAAGAGCTCGGAAAGCAGGTTTCGATTCTCACAGTAGCGGTTTGCGTGATAATCGTCGCGGTCGGACTGGCTCATCACCGAGACATTTGGTCGATGCTTGAATCCAGCATAGCGCTGGCAGTAGCTGCGATTCCAGAGGGATTGCCGGTAGTCGCGACTCTTGCGCTTGCAGTCGGGACCCAGCGGATGGTAAAAGCGGGCGCACTCGTTCGACAGCTCTCCGCAGTCGAGACACTCGGCTGCACGACGATAATCTGTTCCGATAAGACAGGCACACTAACCGAAAACAAGTTGTTGGTAACCGACGTATTGTTGGATAACAGACATCTCAAAGTCTCTGGAAGCGGTTATGTCCCAAAGGGAGCGTTCTCAGAGAATGGAGTAGAGGTCGGTGTAGATAAGGGATTACAGCTCCTACTCAAAGCTTCAGCGCTCTGCAATGATGCTCGGTTGCAACACAATGCAATCGAAGATAGCTGGCATATAACAGGTGATCCAACAGAAGGAGCGCTTCTCGTGGTGGCTGCAAAAGCTGGATTCGATCACCGCTCGCTGCGCAACGAACAACCCAGAATAGGAGAACTACCGTTCGATCTGATCAGAAAAAAAATGACAACGCTTCACCATACACAAGATCGACGGATTGACGTCTTTGTAAAGGGTTCGCCGGAGACGATAATCTCCGATGCAATTTCGATCGCCACTGCTAATGGTATCACTACTTTCACCAGGGACCAAAAACAAGGTTATCTGGACGCTAATGCAAAACTCGCCAGAGACGGGCTACGAGTTTTGGGCATTGCGATGAAGCAACTGGATAGCGCGACTGAGTTCTTCGCTGATGAGTCCGTGGTCAACAATGACTTGATATTCCTTGGGCTCGTCGCGATGAAAGACCAGGCTAGAGCAGGCGTCCAGCAGGCCATTGTCGAGTGCAAGCAAGCTGGAATAAAAGTTGTGATGCTCACAGGAGACCAGATACAGACAGCCCAAAGCATCGGCAAAGACCTGGGAATATATGACGAGCGGACCAACACCGTGTTGTCCGGCGTCAATCTTGAAAAGCTCGACGCTAAGAGCCTTGCCGCCAGCCTTCAGGATGCGGTGATACTGGCAAGAGTGACACCGAGTTTGAAACTCCACGTAGTGAAAGCCTTACAGGCTCAGTCGAACGTCGTGGCAATGACAGGCGACGGCGTCAATGACGCTCCGGCCTTGCAACAAGCTGATATCGGAATTGCCATGGGTCTAACAGGAACGGACCTGGCTCGCGAAGCCTCTAAAATGATAATCACTGACGACAACTTTAGTACGATCGTCCAAGCAATCGAACAAGGTCGTATAATCTACGACAATATTCGCCGGGCTATCGGATACCTGTTGACGGCATCTCTGGCATCGGTGTTTTGCATCGCTGCAGCAATGATTACGCTCGGCGTGCTTGCTATGAATCCACTCCAACTATTATGGCTTAACCTCATAATGCATGTTTTTCCTGGTATCGGAATAGTTTTACAAGGTGCAGCGAAAGGAATTATGCACAGACCGCCTAGAGATCCATCGGCAAAATTGTTGGGAAATTTTGAGATGACGCAGATTTTTGCAAGAGCCTTATTCGTCTCGCTCGCCGCACTTGGAGTCTGTCACTATTGCTTAACTCAAGCGCACAGCCAGGAAACACTCACAACTATGGTTTTCGCGACTATCTCTTGTGCCCTTCTCTATCAAGCATGGAGTTGGCTTTCCACTGGCACAGCCAACGATATGACTACGAACGAAAGGGTGAAGGTCAACAAGCTGATGTACCTGATGATGGCGATTTCCTATGCCCTTATACCATTAGCAATCTACGTTCCGGAACTTCAAAAGGTACTGAATACGATACCAATAGAAGCACAACACTGGTCCATCGTATTCGCATACTCAACATGTTCTATTCTCATTTCATTGCTATTTGAGAAGGCCCTCAGCACACTCAAGCGAGGAAGCATTGCCTAAGATGTCACTCAACTTTTGGATTGTCGCATTCTATACATTCGCAATCTTCTGCATTCTCGCGTTCTATGCATTGTCTAATTTTCTATCGCACCCTAAATTTCGCAATGATGATGGCGACATCAGCACCGAGGTTGGTTATGAAGAAGATCCTGTCGGTCATGTTCGCAAAGACTATCGATTTTCGAGTCAAGACGAGATGGACGAGCCACACATGGGGATGGAAAAGTTGACTCAGTAGAGCACTTCGAAAACCCGACAAAAAGCGAAAAATCGGCAAAAGCCGATTTTTCGTTGGAGGTATCTCTCAGTCTTTCTTAGCAAGGGTCTGTAGGCGATTTCTTGCTTCTGGAAGTCTCACTATGCTGATTCTATGTTAATTGCTAGCAAGCACCATCCTTCCGACGGACGATTACCAAACTGTGCCAAACACTTTTATCTCCGCCTCCCCTTTTCACGAATAAAATCAGCAGTTCGGAGGATGACACTCGCGGTACGATTCTTTAAGCTGTTGGTCTGGAGACGCCGGGGTACCAGTCATGTCAGATGAATCGCTAGGGTCAAAATGTCCAATCCACACAGTGCTAAAACTGATAAGCGCAAAATGGACAGTCGAAATCCTTCGCGAATTGTCGATCAAGCCAACTAGAACTACGGAGTTTATCCGAAATACTCCAGGTCTTAAAATGAAATGCCTGCAAGAACGCCTCAAAGCACTAGCGGCTGCTGGACTGATTTCAAGGGAGGCGTCAATGAATAAAGTGCCCGCAGGGGCTTATCACATTACGGCGCGCGGATTGAGAATTATCGACGTTTTGCTTTCGCTCCGGGAGATTGCTGCGGAAACGATCACTTACGATTGCATTTGCCCACTTGTTACAAGAAAAGAGCTCCAAGGGCCACTCACCAATATAGAATTCGAGTGTCCCACCCGAGTTGAAAATTGTTCTTAGTCTTTCAAATGTCGTATAAATACCTACCAAATTGGGATCGAATCTCCGGTTGTATGACAACCTCTAAGACATTGGGGCGCTCACAACGATTCAAGGTATGATTGCAGACGAAAACCAAACTATTCCTGAAATGGCAACCTTGAATTTTAGCGCAGAGTGACTACACGAGGGCGATGCATGCGCAGATGTCAAATTAAGAAGCGAGCAATTCTAATCGCAGCAGTACTCGGGCTGTTATCCTTCGCTGAGGCTAATGACAGACAGCGTTCCACGCAGACGCCGCTCTCCTCGAAGCCCAGCTCTGTAGAAATCAAAAAAGGCCGTGTCCAATTTGCAAGAAATCGATGCAATACTTGCCATACAGTAGAAGGCATCGGTGGATGCCTCGCTCCGCCCTTAGACGGTATAAGCGATAGAAGATCAAGAGAGTTCTTGCTTTCCAGAATCACAAAAGGAACGAAGCACGAATCAGATTTCGCGAAGAGATACGGCGAAGAACTTATGCCGCATTTACGAATCCCGGCGGAAGACGCACGAGTGGTGGTTGAATATCTCCTCACGATTCCAAAACCTCAAAAAGGGTTTAAGGTAATCGGTCACGATGGCGGTAGGCCGGAGTCAACAAGCAGCACATCGGCAGCGACTGCCAATGCCGATTCGATAAGAAGTGGACGCCTGTTGCTGAGTAGCAAAGGTTGCCTTGCCTGTCACTCTGTCGGCAACTTAGGTGGCAGTTTTGCTCCCAAGCTGGACGGCATAGGCAATCGCCGTTCCGTAGGATTTATTAAAGCACAAATGAAGAATGCTGAGCTACTCACGATCGACGAGGACCAAGAGTACGGTCCTAGAGGCACCACCATGCCACCATTGAATTTGACAGACCAAAACATTTCCGACTTGGCAAACTATCTGACGACGCTTAAGTAGACCTATACTGCTCACTAGTCATTCATCATTCTTGATTGAGCGGATTATTCAAAATCGCCTCACCTCGCGCTGCATCTTTGGGTTCGATTAACAGTTTTCATATATGGGAGCCGACGGATCAATAGTAATCATCCTTTCGGATGATTACTAAAATGTGCTACTCCAACTTGTTGAACGCCTAGTCGAAAACAGGATAACCGAGTCACACAGACATCGGCCATTCGACACCAATAGAATCAATCCACCTATCGATGAGACTATCGTAGATTTCACTCAAAATAGTATTCATGACAGCCTGAATCATCTTGCTGGACCAACGGGAACGGGGGATGCAAAATTGAAAATATTGATAGCCGTGGACGGCTCAACCTGCTCGAAGAAAGCTTTAGAGTCAGCAATGTTCAGAGTCTGGGGAGAGAACGATAGCTTTTTGGTTTTGACAGTAGTCGGTCCTGTTCCTGAAGAATTACCATTCACATCAAAGGACAGCGAGAAAATTCGTAACCGCCTCTTCCGAATCGGGCACGCTTTTGTGAATGATGCAACCCATCTACTTGCAGAACGATTACCGGAACATAGTATCGAAGGCAAGGTTTTGAATGGTTTGGCAGCAGAGGTTATCTGCAAAGTGGCTTTCGCGTGGAACGCTGATCTAATCATAATGGGCTCGCATGGTCGTCAGGGTTTTCCACATTTCATTCTAGGTAGCGTGGCGGAAGAGGTAATCCGAAAATCGCCTTGTTCAGTAGAAGTCGTGAAGGAGAAACGGCAGTTCGTCCCTAAAAGCGGTTCGGAGAAGAGCAAATCGAAGTTACCAGGCTGAATGTTGGATACCCTATCTAAACCGATTCAATGTTGGCCTGGGTATAAAGTAATCGAAGTCGTCACGACAACATTGACAATAGGAGCATTTAAGATTCCGTATGAAAAGACTATATCTTTTGGTTGGCACGGCTATGATGATGGTATCGCTTGCGATACCAATATATGCTCAGACGACAAAGCAAGATGATACGAGTTCGTCGAGTAAGCAGAAAGAAGTAAAACAGAGAAAATCATCAACCAAAATTGAGCGCGGTCGGAGGCTTTTCGGTACTCACTGTGCATCGTGTCACGCAGACTTGGAGAATAGCGTCAAGCCAGGCAAACCTATTAGAAGTTCGCAAGTGCTATCGACGATGGCTACATTCAAAAGCTATTTAGATAAGCCTCTCGGCGACATGCCGCACTACGAACATGTAATAGCAGACGATAAGCTGCTCAGCGATCTTTACGCCTACGTCAAGAGCGAAGAAAGTAAACCATCTTCTGTCAAAGGAACAGAAAAGTAATCCGCGACGGAAAGTTTTCATTGGCACAAGACTGGAAAGTTTTCGCCTATACTTCGAAAACTTTCCAGCACGACACGATCGAATTTCAAGCACAGCGATTGAGTGTCGGTCAGCAAGCCCCAGATTCGTTCAGCTCATGACCTTTGATTACTTCGACAGAACAATTGGCATGATCGAGCACCGCATCAGCAACGCTGCCAAGGAAAAGCTTACTGAGACCAGCTCGGCCGTGCGAACCCACAACAATCAGATCGGCGTCCCAACTGTCCGCTTCCTTGACGATAGATTGCCACGCCAAGCCTTCCAAGACCTTACCTTTGACTCGTTGTTCGCCAAACCTTTTTCGCAACAGTTTAGTCTGCTGTTCTACAGCCTCCCGCCTGCTTTTCAAAAGTTCGTTTTCCATGTCGATCATTGATACTGGCACGTAAGTAGTATGCCATCCTATGTACTGCGATGCGACAGGCTCGAATACGCTTACAACTTCGAATTCGGTAGTCGGCCCCCAGTACCGATTCATTACCGATGCGAGAGCCATCTTCGAGCATTCCGATTCGTCAATTGCGATCAGCACTTTCATATATTTCTCCTGAGAGCTGCGCCAGTATCTGATCGCATTGTGAATCAACTTCGAGTCATCCACATCATGCTGCGGATGGAAACGTCCGATGTTCCGATAGATAATTCCAGCGGCTGATCCCAAATCTGAAACTATCGCGAGCGAACACCTCAGGCTCATCCTGGAGATGGATGCACCGAACAGATAATGGTGAGAAACTATTTTTTGACTGAAGCACGTTACAAAGCGTCCGCACTAGCCCCGGTAAGAGCCGCTTCTTAGAGGATGGGAATGATGAAAGTAGTGATAGCGATAGACGACTCGCCTTACTCAGACGAAATGCTGAAAGCGATTACTTCCAGGGAATGGGGATGTGACACTGAGTTTCGAATCTTGAACGTACTAGATTCACAAGATAACCTGCTGGAGTATCTGGGTGATTGCGGCGGCGAGTTCGAGGACCAGAGAAACAAAGAAGCGACGAAACTCTGCAAAAAATACAAAGAGACTTTAGCCCGTGAAGTTCCGACATCTATTGTGCACTACGAAATCAGAACGGGATCGCCCAAATCCGAAATAATAGATGCGGCAGTAGAGTGGTCGGCGGACAAGATCCTAATTGGATCGCATGGGCACAGGAGCTGTCCTCACAATCTTCTTGGAAGTGTCTCAAGGGCCATTACTCTGCATGCTCCATGCTCAGTAGAAGTGATCAAACAGAAGGCGAAAAGATCGAAGTCATTGTCCGGAGTAAATGCCCGCGCAGGATCGAAGGACGAATGATCTTAACTCGGTAAAAACTTCTGCCTCTTTCTGCTGCGGCAATTAGCGGCAAGAAAACGAACGTTAGCGTAGCCAGCTAGTCTCGACTCGGTGGTAAATTTTCGTCTGGAATGATCGCTTTCTTTTAATCGACATGAGACGATCAAGCGAGATCAGACACCGATCAATGCTGTATATGCGGGCAACGAGTGACACAGCATCGGTCGCTGTAAACTTCACCAACTTCACAGACCGATTGGTTATTTTGCTATGCGGTCCTTTCTGGAAACATATAGAACTGTCTTTCCTTTTGTAGAACCAAAGTATCAGCCATTTTTGGAATCTCCGAACGAATGCCGAAATTTGTTAGTATTTCGTTGGATAACATGCGCAGTGCATGACTTTCACCATGGTTCAGAATCACCCGAGGCTTGTTATGACTCATGGGCTCGAGCCAGCGAAGCAAATCACCTTGTCCGGCGTGAGCACTCAATCCGCCAAGGGCGGATACTTTCGCCTTAACGCAAATGGTATCACCTAATATACGGACCGTCGGAGCACCGTCCAGGAGCTCTCTGCCTAATGAACACTTAGCCTGATATCCCACGATAATCACGTGGCAATCTTCCTTAAAAAGGTTATGCTTCAGGTGATGTAAGATCCGTCCTGCATTACACATGCCTGCACCAGCGATTATTATGCACGGACCGCTTACGGCATTGAGCGATTGAGACTGCTCGCCACTTTCACAAACAACCAAGGTCGACAGATCTTTTCTTAACTGTCCAGAATTTATCAGCTCGGCCACCTCCGGTCTTAACACGGATGCATAATCAATGTAAGTGCGACTCGCGGCTGCCCCCATTGGGCTATCCAGATAGATGGGAATGGGCGGAATGGTGCCGTTTCGGAAGAGTTCTGCTAAGTGGTATAGAATCACTTGTGTCCTTCCGACTGCGAATGATGGTATCAGTATCTTACCGCCATGGTGAACAGCTCGAACGATTATGTCTCGCAATTCATCAATCGTCTCGGACAAAGTTCGATGATTTCGATCACCGTAGGTGGACTCCATTACGACAATATCGGCACCATCGATTTCATCTGGGTTCCGCATGATAGAGACATCATATTGCCCAATGTCCCCGGAAAAAACCGTTTTCAATTTCTTGCCACCAAAGGTAGTGGTAAGCTCAATACAGGAAGAACCTAAAATATGTCCAGCTTCAACAAAATTTGCGCTGACCTCATCGTTTAACCTCAGCGGGGAGTTGTATGCGATTGGTTGAAAACAATCCATCACTCGCCGAACATCCTTTTCACTAAACAGCGGTTTGAGGCTCGACTGACCAGCTCTTGCGCGTATTCGGTTCTCTCTCTCTATGTCGGACTTTTGAATTCCTGCCGCATCAGCGAGAATCAGCTTCGTTATCGCCATGGTCCCTTCAGTCGCATAGATAGGGCCCGTAAATCCACTCTTGACCAACAGTGGCAAGCGACCGCAATGATCGAGATGTCCATGTGTCAGTAAGACGGCATCGATATTTCGTGCATCCAGATGAGCAGGTATTCGATTCCTCCCATCCACTTTTGCTGCCCCTTGGAACATCCCGCAGTCTACTAAAATTCGCGTGCGCGGCCCCTCAATCAGGTTGCACGAACCGGTGACTTCATTTGCGGCGCCGTATACTGTCAGTTTCATATCTATCCCCGCTCAGTCTCCACATCTTTTACCCGGTATATTAGGGGCGACTTTCCTTGTTCCACGGCAATTCCGAAATCAATAAAAAGAGCCCACAGTTGTTGGTAAAGCCAGACACAATCATTCCTAATGCCACGACGACGGACAGCCAAATGAATGGTGGATACACGGTATAGGCAAGCCCAATGCCGATCATTACAAGAAATCCCGCTACAATATGGACTTGATTTTCGATAGATCGTCTCTTGGTCTGATCAATGCAGGGCAGTGGTCCAATATGTTGATTCGCCATAAATTCACCATTTTCGAAAGCGGATCGACTACATCCATAATGTTGCGTACGTTCACCAAGTATTCAATATTGGCATGTGCCGACACATCGACAGGTCGAATGATTGATATCCGTCGCGAGGATGATCGCATCGGAGAAATTGTCAATGTGTAAAAACTAGTTCCCGTCCCGCACGCAATTTTTCATTGAGTAGACACTGAAAGTCTCTTCGGCCCACGCAGGCCAAAGGGCTTTTTGTACGCAATCGGATCGGAGCCAGAAAGTTTCAAAAGCGGTAACCGCGAAAAAAGTTGGCGAAACGCAACTCGAGCTTCGGTACGAGCCAGCTCCGCACCGAGACAAAAGTGAATTCCAGCACCGAAAGTAAGATGTTTGTTGCTGTTTTTTCGCTCTACATTGAAAGTATCCGGCTCTTCGAATACTAGCGGATCTCGATTACAAGCGCCTATTAATATTGTTATTCCATCGTTTCGCCTTAATGTTACGCCGCCTATATCTACGTCATCGTTCGCGATGCGCCGAATAAGCTGAACGGCCGGATCAAACCGAAGGACCTCTTCGACGGCCGCGCCAATCAGCTTAGGTTCTTCCCCCAGCAGCTTTAGCTGATGCGGTTGGTTGAGCAGGTTGTACACCCCATTTCCTATAAGGTTGGTGGTAGTCTCATGACCCGCTATTAAAATCAATATAGTGTTGGCAAGAAGTTCTTCCTGTGACAGACAGCTATTGTTGTCCAGTTGCGCCGTTATTAATGAGGAAATCAGATCTTTTCCCGGATTGTCTCTCTTTTTCCTTATCGTATTGCTCAGATATCGCCTAAGCTCCTCCATGGCCCAAACGGAATTAACTAGCCGAAGCGGATGACCTGAAACATCTAGTCCGAGAGTAATCTTACGCGACCAATCGCCGAATCGTTCTCTATCTTTGAGAGGGACACCAAGAAGCTCAGCGATCACCGTAACCGGCAGAGGGAAGGCGAAATCGGAAATCAAATCAACGCTTTTTTCTCTACTCAACTTATCAATCAGCGAATCTGCAATCTCCTGAATATGTAGCTCGAGGTCACGCACCACCTTTGGAGTGAAGGCCGCATTGACCAGACTTCGAACTCGAGTGTGATCAGGCGGATCTTGCAACAATATGCTCTGACTACCTCCTCGTCTAAAAATTTTCATTGCCTGGCGCATGACGAATTGAGGATGCTTCCAGCGATCCAAGCGTTTTCCGAACTTGCCGTTGCGCAAAATCGACGAGGCTTCCTCATAGCGCAACACAAGCCACTGATTTCCAGCCGCACTCCATAGCACTGGAGCACGCTCGCGCATAGCCGACAGTCGCGGATATGGATTTTCCAAAGACCCGGGTGGCAGGTGAGACAGCGGGTCGAAAACTTCGAACTGATCGAGTGTTTGACTGGACATTAGTTTCGGTACTCGAGGGACTTAAGATTCGCTGTTCTACGCTATAGCGAGAAAACAACGTTGTCTCTGTTTTGCAGAAGGAGATTGAGACTTATTATAATGGGTTTGACGCCGCTGGTATGCAAAATGCTCGTGAGTCCTGATGGCGTCTGAGCATAATCCTCGGGTATTCGATGCCTTGCACTCGAGTCCCATACTTCGCAAGCTGATGTCCACGATGGCCCTTATCCTGACCGAGTCGGCTAGCATTCTACTGGTTGGATCAACCGAAAGGACTAGCGCCCGACGGCAAACATACGGCCAGGGGACGACGAAAACTTGACGTTGCTCTGTCAAGATTGCATCAACAGCGGAATTGAGGACAACGACTATGAAAATTTTGGTAGCGGTAGATGGAGCGGATTGTTCTGCCCGGGCAGTGGACTTTATAACGGAGAGACCATGGGGAAAAGAAGATCAATTCCTTATCGTAAGCGTGGTGGAGCCCATTCCACAAGAATTTGGATTGGGGTATGTTCCACCTCCCAGTGGAGCGCTGGAACAACGCTACTACGACGACTGTGCCAAGGCTTGCGGTGACGCTGCCTCGATAGTAAAAAACGCTCTGCCTGAAAACTCAGTCGAGGTACAAGTTGGAGCCGGATTTGTAGCAGAAACACTCTGTCGCCTGGCCGATAGCTGGGAAGCAGACCTTGTAATTCTCGGGTCGCATGGAAGAAAAGGCATGTCTCACTTTTTCCTGGGCAGCGTCGCGGAGGAAGTCCTGAAGAAAGCACCTTGTTCCGTCGAGATAATCAAATTGAAGAATGAATCAAAGCACAAGGCTTTGTCCGCAGGAAAACAACAGAAAAAATCAGCTAAATGACAATTTTTAAGTGACAGAGGGATGAGTCGCGGAGTTGGCACCAAATATGGTGCCAACTCCCAGTTTACGCCTTAACCAGATATCCATCGAGGAAGCGAGATCCGTGGCTAATGCGCCTAAAGAGGACAACAAAGGCAAGGAATCGTCCTTAGCGGGCGCCGATCGTATTTTTGTGATGGCTAACTTTGATTTTGATCGTCGGAGTCATCTAAAATTTCTCGGTCACGGAACCAGCTAGCACCAAAAATGGTTTTCATTGAATCTCCAGACAAGAAGAATTAGACACAAAAAGGGCTCTGACATGGAACAGAGAGATATTTGCAAAATGCGTATCTCTTACTGTTAGGTGGAGCGATGCTGTAGCACGAGAGCGTCGTCATCAGGCACAGATGTTATCGCATCTTTCAAAATCGTCTCTCTGACTCGCATCCGATCAATCTTTCCATTTGCGAGTGTCGGTATCTTGAGGAAAGGCACGAAGTCTTTTGGATCTGGGATCCATAGTGGTGACAGAGCTGATTGCATTCTCAATCGCTCCACCACATCGAAGGGAGACATTCCCAATTCTGAGTACGCTACAAGCAGTCGTTCTCCACGTCGGTCATCAGGCATCGAGACCACGCAAACAGTTTGTTCCGAAGCACCTGTCACGCTCATAATCTCGTCTTCTACAGCTAGATGAGGTACCATTTCACCAGCAATTTTGGAAAACTGACTCTCTCGTCCTGTGATGGTTAAAAATCCGTTTTCATCTAGACATCCGATGTCGCCGGTTTTCAACCAACCATCTTTCATAATCTTTGCCGTTTCGCTCGGTTGGTTGAGATAACCGACCATAACTTGTGGACCTTTGACATAAATCATGCCGGAGTGCCCTGGCGGTACCGGCTGACCCAGGGGGTCGGAAATCCGGATGTGGGTTCCAGGCAAAGGTAGTCCTACCGTACCAGGAACACTGCCCGGAACCAATCGACCGTCGGCAAGTTCCACAATGCCAGGGACATTACACGCCACCACAGGCGATGTCTCTGCGAGACCATAACCCTCGAAAGCTTTATCTCCCAAGTTGGACTCGATGTCGATACGCTGTTGTGCCTTCAACTTCTCACCACCAAGTACACAAGTTCGAACCGTAGCAAACTCTGACGGATCGCACCGACGCAGATATGTGCTCATCATAGTAGGTGTACAGACGAGAGTAGTGGCATCGTATCGTTCTGCAAGCTCACCTATGCGCTTGGCATCAAATGGATTGTAATGGTAGACGACAGTCTCACCCAGACAAAGTGGTGACCAAAGAGTCATTGTAAATCCGAAGGAATGGAAAAATGGTATTACACCCAGTACCACCTCACCGGGTGCGATATGACCTTGTATTCGCACAGCATGAATATTGCACAGAATATTCCTGTGCGAAAGCAGAACGCCTTTCGGCAGTCCAGTACTACCTGAAGTAAAGACAACCGTGGCAGGATCGTCTATATGGTATTCAGAGTTGAATTGATCCGAAACAAGATCGTAACCGTAACGTTGAAAGCTACAATCACTCAAACCATGGAAAAGGTGTCCTAGCAGATTGTCCGGTACTACTTCAGCTTCTGCCCATGCCTTTACTTTGTCCAGAAAAGAAAGCTCATTCTTCACTTCATCGAGATCGATCCAACCTTCTTCTAGTTCAAGCTTTAGCTTGCGAAGAAAACGTCGCGAAGTAATGACGGTCTTGATACCACATTGAATAAGAACATCATTTAATAGCTTCCGCGTAAAAGAATAATTTAAGTTGACTGGGACCCTGCCAAGAAGAGTGAGCGCAACATTGCTCATTGCTGCACCAGCGGAAGGTGGCAGAAGAATGCCAATACATACCTGTTTGCCCAATTGTGGATCGAGCTTATTAGCCAATGCAAGTGATGCCACCAGGAGGCGCTGATATGTCAATTTAGTTCCAAACGAGTCGATTACGGCCAGACTATGGGGGCGAGTCCTCGCTTGGTGCAGAAAGGCATGAGCAAGTGAATCCCATTGCGGAGGCAATGGTGGCAAACGTCGAAAACCGGCTTCCTGCTGATGCAACATCAGAACTCATCCTCGTAATTATTAGATTAGGTGAACCTCAGCCATCCATTATCCCAAATTTCCTACTTAGGAACCTTACTGCTCCGGAACGGAGCTACATACGGGTGTACCCGAGAGAAACACACCAGGCTCTACATTGTCAGTTTCATTTTGCAGAGCTTTGAGGGCCATAGTGTAGTGACGCTCGGCCTCACCATGTCGATCTAGCGCTTCGCAAAGTGCTCCGTAGTTGTTGTGAATGGCAGCGATTTGGTTCCTCTGCGATGGCAGAAACTTGTTCAACTTCTCCAGGCACCTCGCCAAGAGAGGTTCCGCTTGCCTCCATTTTCCATCCCTACAATAGATGATGGCAAGCTCGTTGAGACAACGAATGGTGATTGGATCATTGCGTCCAACGGACATCCGCAATCGCTCATTGAGATCCTCGAACAAGGCCTCCATTGCATAGAAATTTCCTTCGTCTACAAAATGCTTGGCAATTTCGTAGAACTCAGACTCTAAATAGGCGTCACCACTGCCAAACAATTGTTCATCAATCATTAAAGCGACGCTGTAAAATGGGTCGGCCTCTTTCATCTTGGACTGGTGTGCAAGTGCATCCGCCAGACCCTTTGCCGATATAGCCATCTGTCGACTCTTGCTTCTATCCAGTTTTTCAGCATCATCGAGGGAGAGCCTGAAGTAAGCCTCTGCTTCGCTAAAGTCATCGGCTCTCAAAGCCGCTTGGGCAATCAAAATGTGTCGCATCCATTGTTTTTCAATACCTTCACTCTGCTCGCCGATGCCGTCAATTTCAGGCATTACGGTTGAGAACGGAGGTTTGATAATGTGCGACTCTAATCGTATATTTTCGTCCCAAGCTTCATCTATGTATGCGGGAAGGTTTTCATCGATTTTTGGATGCTCACCTTCGAAAAAATAGTTCCAAAACCGAAGACCATGATGCTCGATCGACTTTCTATGATCGGCGCTTGCCTGATCTTCATGGAGCTGATTTAGTAGGTCCTCATGCGCCTCGTCTTCTCGCTCCTTCAATTGCTCCTTCATGCTTCGCAACCGGTTCTTCTCACCGGCGCGAAAGATGTTTTCTTGTAGAATCGACTTGAGGTCTGAAAGAGCTGTACTCATCATGGTCTCTCCGAAACTGCTAACCCTTTGAGGTTAGCAAAATGTTGCAGAGTAGACATCATTCTCGGTGCTGATCTGGTCCTGAATGTTCAGCGTGCATGGACGAGTAGACCGTCTGAGCAATCGATACTCTTAGTATCAAGGCGAGTGCCAAATGACATCAACAGTTCTTCTGTCCGGCGAGCCCTTCACGACAAGACTTCCTTTGTACGCCTTTCTGAGAGCCTTACCGATTCTCGTAGCTAACCACTCGGTCGTCGTCTTCATCTGAATGCGATCATTCTGGGCAATGACAGCATATAGGCGCGATGTCGGATTATCTAACCAGCACTCATGTGAGACTCGTTGTACGAGAGCCATCAGTTCTTGCGAATGAAAAACAAGAAGATCACCCTGCAGTACAACCGTACCGTGCCATATATTGTTTGCCACGCGAAAACAACCTGGGCACAGAGTTTTTCTGAGTTCTATCGGCTGAGGTTGTAAAAGGCTCTGGTTAAAGCTATGCCAATGCTTCAGATAATACTGCGCACCACATCTGGTGCACTCAAGACATCCTTTTGGTGCGCAAGATTCCTTGACAAGGACCGGATTGAAACTAGACAATAGCTCTTGCTCACTATCCATATGGTCATCAGATAGTCTTTCTTTCATACCGGAAACCCAACTTCTCCCCAATTGTGGAAATCGCACTTCGGCTAAATTTCTGGCGCCCCAATCAAAAATAAAGACTGCTACAGACGCAATTGTCGCCCACTGGCTAGGGACAGACATCAGCAGAAAGGACGATTTTTTTAACCGATCGGATGACATACAAGAGTATGAGTATCGGGAGAGTGATGGCCGAATCAACCTCGCTATCGATGCTCGGTTTGATCTTCTGCGCCATCATTGATTTCGTGGTCTCTCGAACCTACTCCAACATAATCAATACTTAACAGGATAATCATCATGCGAATAATTCTTGCAATCGATGGCTCTGCATGTTCGATGGATGCAGTAAAGACAACTGAGCAAATGCAATTTCCTATAGGGGCCGAGGTGAAGGTGATTACAGCGCTGGATTTCTCAACATCGCCAATCGAGCAAGTCAAAGAACGAGAGCGAATCAAAGCCGAGCTTCTCATAGAAACCGTCGTGGCTGAAATGAAAAAAGCTCAGCCTTGTTCTGAAATCACCGGAGAACTGCGGTTCGGCTACCCTGCCGAAGAAATTATTGACCTGAGCAGGGATTGGTTAGCAGATCTCATCATCATAGGATCGCATGGCAAGAAGGGTTTTGAGAACTTTTGGCTTGGCAGCACTTCTCGAGCGGTCCTGTTGCATGCACCATGCGCCGTAAGGATAGTGAGAACTCCCCAAGCTAGACTTTCAAGAGACGAATCTCTGCATGTGCTTATCGCCATCGATGAGTCGGAACACTCCAGTCATTTAATCGACCACGTGATTGCCTTGCCTTGGAAGCGAGGCGTTAAGTTCCGATGCGTTTCGGTTGTAAAAGAAATAAACGATGACATGTATATCGACCTCGACTCAAATCTAACCAAAACAATTGAGGAACAACAGGCTGAGCTGCTTCAAAAACACAAAGGCTATGCCCTGGAGGCATCGAGACGAATCAATCGAGTATACGAACAACCGATAGCTACAGCAGAAGCGATATACGGCGAGCCACTGAAGGAGTTATTGGAAATTTCCAAAACATGGCCGGCTGACCTTGTGATGCTCGGTTCGCATGGTCGAAGCGGCATAGAGAAACTGATCATGGGAAGTGTTTCAGAAGGTATGGCTCTGCACGCCCTATGCTCAGTCGAGGTTACTCGCTCGCCTGCATTCCGTAAGAAAGGAATGCATCTCGTACTCTCTTTCTAAAATCTATTGCAAATCCACCATTATCCATTCATTCTCAACTTTGATTGGGTATGTCACAGCGTTTTTGCACGCCATGCTGAGAAAAAGAATTCGCGCGTCTCTACAGTTGGCACCATCTCTAACATCAAATTCGGCGTTATGATACGCACAAGTCAGGGTGCAACCCTTAAGGGTCCCGGTACTAAGAGGCTTTCCTATGTGCGGACATCGGTTCTCCAGAGCGTAGAAGAAACCGTCGGAGTTAACCAGTAACAAATTCCGATCTTGAATTTTGTATACCTTCATGCAGCCCTCTTCGACTTCCGTCGAATCTGCTAATTTTACAAATACCATATCTCATCCCTCCGCAATTCGCCAGCGCCGAACCCAGCAGCCACCTACTGCTGGGTCCGATGCATCCGTGAGTTGTTGAAGACCTACATTTCGATAATAAAAAAGCGTAGGCGCTTTGACATCACTCGCAAGAAGGATTACTAAAAGGTGTCTCCCAGCGGGTTGAACGCCGTCTTCGATTTTATCAATCACTTGTGCGTAAATCTTGTTTAGTCGGCACCAAGGCAAGACGCTATCGCACGTACACTCGCGTCTCTCTAGAAAAGATCGGAATAAAAGTACCAGTCAAAAGCTGGTTGAACACCGCCTCTTCTTGAGGAAGTCGTAAAAGTGAGACTTTAAATCAAGCCCTTCCCATCGATCAACGACGGAGAAATGTTTGAAACGGTGTTCGATGCAAACACTCTGCGAGGAGTCAGGATCCACTGAAGAATCAGCGCAAAGTATGAACTTCAACGACCACAATATACTCCGTTGGAAGGATGCTCCTGCACTTAGACTCAGTCACGATAAAAGCATCTCACGGAGGAAAACGAAAATGCATAGCGCATCAATCTTACTGGGCTTGACCGGATCTGAGCAGTCGCAGTTTGCTGCCGAGGTCGCTTGGGCTATCGCAAATAGAGCAAATGGTCGCGTCACCGCTGACCATGTCGTTGATACCAGGATGGCGTGGGAGATGCTGAGAAATGATCGACCAGGTTTTATCGGAAGTGGTCTGTCCATCGACGCGTTTGAGTTGTTTTCACATTCTCTCAATGCGATAGGTGAGTCGCTGGTTGCTAAATTTGCGGCCGTAGCAGAAGGGCAAAACGTGCCGACGACAACAATCCTCGAGCAGGGCAGCCCGGTACGCAGACTGAGCGAGAGGGCTCGAGAACACGATCTGGTAGTAATTGGACATCAGCCTAGAGATTCACACAGCAAAGAGGAAGACCATTGTAATTTCATTCGATATGCCGTCGCTGAAGGCCTAGCTCATGAATGCCCCAGACCATTGCTGATCGTTCAAAGTAAGGTCTACAAATGGTCTTCGCTAACCATTCTTGTGTCAGTTGATCATCTCAACTTCCCCTTTATTAAAGCCTGTATTTCGATGGCCAAGTTACTCGAACTAGAGCCCAAACTGGTGGCTTTATCTAGCGGGGTTAGAGAGGAATCACCCAAGCGCTTAATCGAAGATTTAAGAAAAGCGCATCCTGAGCTAGACGAGATCGGACTTTCCGTAGAGAACTTTCAAGGCATGGCATTAGAGAACCGCAAGGTTCAACTTCAGCCGGCAGAGCTGGACTTTGATTGGCTTCCGGAGCCTGAGACATTGATGGTGATTCCGACGAGGAAGTCGGGACACGAACGCATCACCGTCTTTGATACCACCCCCGATGCCTTTGTACGGTATCTTGGGTTGCCTTCTATTATGATGTGGCCAGAGGAGCATACCTCTTTCGAATTTGCGCTGGATAGCTCCAGCCGCCAAACTGTGGGCGTTTAAATCATAAGCTTACAATTCGAAAAGGAATTCCACCTGTGAGGTGGAATTCCTTTCGTGGTTTGTGGATGAGATTCGCTACTCTTTTGTAATCAGATACAGCTGATCGAGGCGTTCTTGTAGGATCGACACTTCGTCGTCTTTACCCTGCTCTTTGTAAACTGCAAGAAGACATTCCATTATTTCAACGATGGCATGTGCAATAGCAACTTTCTGCTGTTCGGCCCTTTTGAGACTCGACTTAAGAAGCTTCTCTGCCTGGAGATAATCACCACGAGTGCAAGCTTTTTTGCTTGCGCCGATGAATGCGAAGAATCCATCTGGGTTCGTTTCCATGCCAGTTAACACCTTTTCCATGCTGCCTCAGCATTGTTCCAAAACTGCAAAGTCTGCTACTGCCCGAACAAACCGATTATCACTTAAGTGCGCAGACCGAAGCATCGGTCGAGTTACCGATTTACTCAGGTATGAAGTCATCCTCAAGGACTAGACCGCTCTAGATCAGTTATCGCCCCCGCGCAGGCAAGGAGCGCAAATAGTCGACAATCAATTTGATCTCCTTTTCCGAAAGGTTTGGATTAGGCATCAAATTCGGGTCGCCATGAAAGTCCTTCTTATTGCGTTCGACGTGTTGTTCTGGGTCGCGGAGATGAGCCAAAAGGAAGGCACGCGTCCTTTTCCTTCGAAGATTGTCCAAAGCCACCCCTTGGACAAAACCTTTTCCAGAGACTTTGTGGCAGTCGAGACAACCGTTCACCTGGAAAAGTTTTTTGCCCCTGGCGATTCTCGTCTTGATCTGCGATCGAGATCCCGCTTCAGCCGTGGAGCTGGAGAAAAAATAAACCATAAAGGCCGAAATAATAACGAGCACTTTTGGGACAGTAAACAATACTTCTCTCCTCAACATATTCTAGGAAGTTGATCGCCTGCTAGCTTATCCACAATGAGTCTGCCCTCTACCACCGTTCGCGCCACCACTCTGCCCTTATGCTCAGCGGTGATGCGCCCTATGATAGAGGCGCCCCGACCGAGGGGATTATCCTTCAGCATACTTACGATCTCATCGGTAAGCTTGCCACCACTCCCGTGCCCAAGCCTTATCAATTCTTCTGTTTCGAATGTGATACCACAAGCTTGCATGTCTATCTCCAATAACAAAAAAACATAGTGGCTGCCGCCAGATTCAATCGCTTTCAAAATCACGGTTTTTGAACTTGTAATAGTTTGAGCAAGTCCCTTCTGAGGAGACCATCGTTGCCCCCAAAGGTCGTTCCGGGCTGCAGCGCACGTTCTGACGACTGTTTTATGCGGCCACCTACTTTGTATTCTTTTCAAAATCAAAAATTTCATAGGATCGATACGACCTGACTGATTTGCCCTACATCGGAAAAGACCTGGCGCGAAAGGTGCTGGAGATGATCAAGATGGGCAATTTGTCGGTCCTGGAACAGGCAAGGGCAAGAGTTCCACAAGGACTGATCGAGCATCTTGGCGTTCCAGGTTTGGGGCCGAAGTATCGAACTCAGGAATGATATCACGATTCTTCAGACACGAGAACGACTGGCATATGAATGAATACGACTGACAAGTCAAGCTTGATCAGCCAAAAGGAGTACGCTCATTCAGTTAAACATACAAAGAACGGTTGAGGAAAAACCGCAAGGACTCTGTCAGTATTGCAACTATAGTGCCAAAAACTTTAAGGAGGAACTCATGAAGATACTTGTTGCGGTTGATGGCTCAGATTGTTCGGCGAACGCGGTGGAATTCATCGCTGGGCGACCTTGGGGCAAAGACGATCAGTTCCTATTTCTGAGCGTAGTGGAGCCGATTCCACAGGAATATGGCATTGGCTATATGCCTACACCTACCAGCACAATGGAACAGCGTATGTACGATGACTGTGCGAAGAATTGTGGAACGGCAGCCGCGAAGATTCAAGAAATTCTGAAGACCCAAAGAGTTGAGGTAAAGGTCGTGTTAGGCTTCGCGGCTAAGACAATCTGCGAGTACGCTGAAAGTTGGAGTGCGGACTTGATCGTTCTTGGTTCTCACGGACGAAAGGGAATCGCTCACTTCCTTATTGGCAGTGTGGCGGAAGAGGTTCTAAAAAATGCTCCCTGTTCGGTTGAAATAGTCAAGTTTAAGAAAAAATTGCCAACGGAAGCGGTCGCAATCGGCAAGAATAAATCTAATCCGTTGAACTGACATGAAGACATTCATAATCCGGCTCATACTTAGCGCCTGCGCATTCCAATTCATTCTGCCGATGTTACCGGGATTTCATTGGCATGGAAATTTCTTGAATGCTATCGGTGCAGGACTTTTTTTTGCAATTGCCGCTTGGGTAATCGAAGTACTGGCCATAAGTCTCTCGATATTATTGACGATAACATCATTCGGAATGGCATTGCTCTATCTAATACCAATCTGGCTAATTGGTTTCTGGCTGGTACCGGCTGTGGTACTAAAGCTGACTGCCGAGCTTATTCCGGCTTACCTGGCGATCACTGGATGGATTCCTGCCATCTGGGGCGGTTTCGTTATGCTTTTGATTGGTGCAGTAACAAGCGATGGAAAAAAGATCTGTGGTACTTGGCCGCGCGAAGTGTCTCATCCTTCAGAATGGTCTTGATTTTGGCGCTACTCGTCCTCGTCCAGTCCCTCTTCCAAGAGTTCACGAACATCCGAAAGAAACCGGGCCGCCTGCTCGTTGTCCATTATGTTGTTGTCGTAATTCAGCGAGACGGTCATCATCGGCCGAATCTCAATTTTCCCATTGCGGACGACCGGACGTGACTCCACCACTCCCAGTCCGAATACCGATGTGCAAACACTAGGCCCCAAAACCATTTCCACGCCGAGTGCACCAAGCGAACTCAAGCCGAAGGTCGCCGAATTGCAAGTCAATCTAAAAGGCGGACAAAATATTCCAAGCACAAATATAAATCGACGCAAAAACCAGCTTAATCCGGTAAATTGCCGCTGTCTACGCAACTCGTTCACCTGTTCGATTGGAACATCTGAGTATTGCTTTAATTCCTCCGCAATTTCGATTAGGGACTTGCTAAGTGGATTTTCGATCTCACAAAAAAAAACAACTGGCTCTCCTTCAACAATCCTCTCGACCGTAAACCCAGCGACGACGCTGTTTAGCGTAAACAGTCTTCCGAAAGGCAATCGCATAGTTCGACTAATGGGATGCGATACTTGGGCCATACTGATGGCTTTAAGCACAAAACTGGTCACCGTTAGGTGATAATTTGATGCTATAAGTGTTGCTCGCTGTCGCTCCACCAATGACATGTCCACATCACACACAATGTGCGACTGACGAGCGTTTCTCCAAAAGAGTTCGAGCAAATCAAGGACATTCTCACGATTGCGCGTCGCTTTCCTGATCTCGTATGCACATGTGGGATTCGTCTCATAGTCGATGCGACTGCCCGGCAGTTCGCTCAGTATAACCATGGACGTTCCCTCCAATACATGTTACTTCCATGCTCCCATTGTGTCTCTGAGCAGTAATACAAACATCCATCGGAAGCATGAGCGCAATGTACTTCCCTTGCGTTTCGTTCCGGGCGGATTTAGGTGCCGCTTCAATTCGACCTTGATTTCCCATAGGAAGCCCTATCTTGTGTGGTGGAGTGTTTGGAGAGCTTTCTCTACCGGTGGTGCTTAATTGATAGCTGCTTGTGCCTCATTCATCCTTGGAGCTGATCACGCAAACTCTTGCAAATACACATCACGGCTGATTCGTTGGTTATCGGGATGATCTATAGTCAATTATTAGCCCGGTCGAAGCGGCAAGAGGTCCTACGAGCATGCCCGATAATAACGAGTTTGAGAACAAGATGGCAAAGCAGCGTGCCGATTTTGTCTCGGCGCTTAAACACCGGATGAGGACGCCTGTTAGTGCCGCCGTTAGAATCAGCCAGCTTTTCCTAGAAGACGAGTTCGGACCGCTAACAAGTCAGCAACGACAGGTAGTAATGGCGTTCCACGAGGACCAGCGTAATCTATTAGATCTGATCGATGTTATGGAAGATATTTACAGCTATCAAAACAACACAAAGATGTTGAATTCGGCACCGGTGACGGTATCATTGCTTTTCTCGGAACTAGAGGCTGCCTTCAGCCCGAGAATCATTAAGGGTGTCAGGCTTTCAAGCTCAATTGCGGGAGCCGATGATTTGTCCTTTGATGCTGATCGCGTCGAAATACGTAAGCTTCTTTGGCATCTGCTCGACAATGCCTTTAAACATTGTCGTTCAATCGTAAAACTGGGCGCAACGTCAGTTGACAACAACTTTGTCGAGATCCGAGTAGAGGACGACGGGTGTGGTGTTTCCGCTCCCGATCTGGTGGGACTGTTCGATCGTTTTTATGATGTCTCGTCAGATGGAAAGTATGCGCCTGCTACAGGTACTGGATTGTGTCTCTGTGCTCAGATCGCTAAGGCACATGGCGGGACGATTGAGTGCCAGTCTACCCCAGGGAAAGGCTCCGTTTTTCGGTTGGTGGTTCCGATGCATCGCGCTGACAAAGTCTAGGAACCTGATTCAAAAATCACTCCGCGCCTAAGATTTCATGATCTTTGAATCCGATCGGGTGGAATATGTCCACGATGGAGCATCATTGGTCTGGAGTTCGTCTACTCCTCTTGCGGTCATTGCCAATCATTCGGAGGCGCAAGCTCGCGGTCGTCCATTGACGCTCTAAGAACCTGACTTAAGTGTCTCGTTGCTGATTGTCCGAATCAAACCCTGTCCTCGATCAATCTAAAGGACTATATCTTCGCCGGGAAACTACTAAAAACGGTGGACGAGAGATCTTTCGAAACTTGTTACGCGAATGAGACACTGAAACCATCACGTGGCTCGAAGCTCTTGTTCTTCCCAATTTTGGATTTACCAACTACGTATCGTATCGGATCCATCGCCAAGATTTTATGCTCGGCAATCATAGCGAAACTATTCTGGTCTTTGACAGAACTGTTTGAACTTCATTTTCAGGTCGCCTCTCTCAGAATCATAGTCGACTACAGTAAAAGGCTTGATGCGCTTTTCCAACGACATTTTTTCCGAGTATAAGATCGGAGTATTGTCTTCCAGCCTGGTGTCTTTAATGGCAAAACTCACTCTAATTATTCCGCTTTCCACTGGCGTATAGGTGGTAACAGTCTCTTCCCGGAACGTATCCGATGCATCACCTGTGTCCTTTCGAAAGTGGACGATGGTGGCGATTGACCGAACCACAACCTCCGACTTGGTTATTCGTTGGAAAACGATCGATTCAATTTTTTGAGATTCTACAATGTTTCCTGCGTTGTTGACGCGCGTGTATGGTACTCCGGCGAAGTGCCAGATCCTGCCCCACTGATCTCTCTGCATCCCGATTGTTCTTGTCCTTTCAATCGATATTGTTTTGGGCTGCGTAAGGAGACTCTGATTATGGACTAGATCGTAAGCCTCCATGACCACTTCTGAATTAGCTCGCCAAGTTCCTGCCAGCCAGTCTGGAATCATTATCCACTTATTCGATTCAACCGCGTTCTCTGGGAACCATCGAGGAAGTGCCATCGTACTTTTGAGCACGGAGTTATTTTCAATTCTAGGTTCAGGAGAAAAGGTGTCCCACGTGTGAACGATAAAGGTTGCCGCTGCAAACAAACCGATTCCGGCTCTTCTGCTGAGTTGATCTGGTCTTGTTTTAGTAGGTAGAAAATTTTGCAGACGCATCATCCCTGAACCTCAGTCTAAAAGTTATGACGGCAGTTTCTCACGTCAGAGGGGCCGGCAACTACGGCTAAAAGTATGACCTGAGCGAAGCTAAAAGGATGATGGATATTGCAAATCATCGTGCCTCATCCCGCTCAATACTCCGCCGGAATGATCTATCTGGAGGCGGTTCGCGTCATTATAGAAGAATCATCGCATGGAGGTAAGATGTGGCCGGAAGAGTGTATTGGGCTGGATATTCCAACCTCGACCGCAGGGCAGGCAACCGCTATTGCCTGACGACACTCAGCATTCGTGTTTCAGAGCGGGATAAACCGAGGGCAGGGTGTTCAAAATGAAACGCCCTGTCCTTGCTGTGAACCGGCAAAACCCCTAAACTGCTTCCGCCAGCCCACTGCCTGCTATAAGAGGCCAGCAATTCGAACCAATAGATCAATCTGATTCGAATGAATGTCTCTCATCGCCTCATCAATGAAGGGTAAAAAAACAAGAGAGAGAGAGAGAGAGAGAGAGAGTGTGTGTGTAAGCATATTCCCCACTGTCTCTACCTCTTAGGGATGAGCGCAATTCATTCTGTGGGTGTTAGACAGGGGTCTCGAAAGAGAGCAAGATTAGAGAGACCGGAGGAACGAACTTGCGAGTCCAATTTCTTAAACTTGACGATCTAATCATTAGCCTACATACGAGCAGATCAGGGCTTACCTCATCGGAAGCCCAACAACGAATGATTGAGTTCGGCTCAAACACTATCAGAGAAGAAAAAGGAAAACCCTTAGTCATCAGATTCTTGCAGGGATTCGTCCACTTTTTCGCTATTATCCTGTGGTGCGGAGCCGCTCTGGCATTTTTTGCGGAATGGACAGCTCCAGGTGGCGGCATGGGCTTGTTGGGCTGCGCGATTCTAGGTGTCATTCTGGTAAACGGCATTTTTTCATTTTGGCAAGAATACAAGGCAGAAGAATCTATTGCAGCGCTCAAGCAACTGATACCGCATAAAGTGAAAGTGTTTCGCGACGGTGTATTGGTCGAGCTACCGGCACTGAATCTGGTACCAGGGGATCTAATTTTCATCGAGGAAGGTGATTATGTTCCTGCTGATTGTCGTCTAATTGAAGCCTCCGGTATCCGCGTCAACAATGCTACTTTGACCGGCGAGTCGATTCCATTGTCGAGAACGGCGGAAGATTACCTGGAAGAAGATGTGTTGCATTGCAAGAATGTGTTGCTCGCCGGCACTACCGTTCTGGCTGGTCATGGCAAGGCACTGGTTCTTGCAACAGGCATGAATACCGAATTTGGCAAGATTGCAGATTTGACGCAATCCACAAAAGAGCAGTTGTCTCCATTGCAACTTGAAATAGTTCGCTTGAGCAGAGTAATCGCATTGATTGCGCTGAGTGTAGGCATTGTCTTCTATTTCGTTGGCCAGACCATGGGAATTTCCTTTTGGGTGAACATAGTGTTTGCAATCGGCATTATAGTCGCGCTCGTACCCGAAGGGTTGTTGCCCGAGGTAACGCTGGCTCTAGCCACGTGCTCTCGCCGCATGGCAAAGCGAAATGCCTTGATCCGGCACCTGCCGTCGATAGAGACGTTAGGTTGCGCTTCCATAATCTGTACTGACAAGACTGGCACTCTGACAGAGGGGCGAATGTCTTTGAGTCAGATCTATTTGAGCCGAAACCTTTTGGATGCTGCCGAGGTTGCAGTCACCTCGCTTAGCCAAGAGGCATTGAACGAAATGTACGCAGTGGCATTGAATTGTGAAAACGCAAGGGAGACCGTCAAAGACGGACAACGACAACTTTTGGGCGACCCGATGGAGATAGCGCTGATCGATTGGTCACGCTCGATGCGCCCATCTTTGACCGCTCTTGCTCGACACGATGAGCTTCCCTTTGATACGGATCGCAAGCGGCTTACAACAATTCATCGCTTGAACGAAAACGATACCGTGCTCTACAGTAAGGGAGCCTTAGAATCGCTCCTCCCTCTATGTAGTACCGTGTACATGAATGACGGAATTACTACCTTTACAGAGGCGCTCGGGAAGCAGTTCCTGGCGGCAGAAAGAAAGATGGCCGAGCAAGGTCTGCGCGTGCTGGCTTTGTGCCGCCGAGTGTTGCCCGGATCATACGACAAAAACAATCTGGAATCGGATCTTACATTAATCGGACTGGTGGCGCTTGAGGACCCTCCTCGCGCTGAGGTGCCGGAAGCGATCAGGCGATGTGCAGCTGCAGGGATCAGAGTAATCATGGTTACCGGAGATCATCCGAAAACGGCGGAGGCAATCGCCAGAAAGATCGGATTGATTCAAAAGGATGTAGTGCCGTTGGTAATCACCGGAGGCGAATTACGCAAACAAACGGACACGCAGTTGCAGCTTATGCTTTCACGGAGTACGGTAATATTTGCAAGGGCCGATGCTGATCAAAAAATGCGGATTGTGCAGACCTTGAAGAATCTCGGACACATAGTGGCAGTCACCGGTGATGGTGTCAATGACGCTCCAGCGCTGAAGGCGGCCGACATCGGAATCGCCATGGGTCGCAGCGGCACCGACGTAGCGCGAGAAGCTGCCGATTTGATTCTGGCAGATGACAACTTTGCCAGCATAGTCAACGCCGTGGAAGAGGGGCGAGCAGTCTTCTCCAATATCCGCAAATTTCTCACCTACGTACTTTCGTCCAATATCGCGGAATTGGTTCCATGTCTGGCTTTCGTGATCTTCAAAATCCCACTGCCACTTACAATTATCCAGATTCTCAGCGTGGACCTTGGCACTGATTTGATGCCAGCGCTCGCTTTGGGCACAGAGAGTCCTGATCCATCCGTAATGGATCGTCCGCCCCGGTCTCGTGACGAAGGATTGTTTGACCGCCGCCTTTTGATGAAGGCCTATCTCTATCTTGGCGCAATGGTTTCGGCAGCTTCGATGATCGGGTACTTTGTTATGCTGAATGCGGGCGGTTGGCACTATGGTCAGCTACTCTCAAGTTCGAATCCAACCTATCAGGCTGCTACGACAGCGTGCCTGATGGGCATCATGTCCATGCAGATCGTAAATTCATCCATGTGCCGAAGCGAGCGCAAGTCAATCTTTTCGATTGGATTGTTCTCGAATAAATTTTTGAACGTTGGTATCGCAGTGCAGATTGCCTTGATGTTGCTCTTAACATACACACCCGTTGGTCATAACATTTTTGGCACCGCGCCTTTGCCCTGGCAATTTTGGCTGATGATGCTGCCTCTCATGTCAGCCATGCTCCTGATAGACGAATCTCGGAAGTGGATTGTTAGAAGAGGAGTCCTGGGGAGTCGGTCCGTAGCAACAGGGCAAGGCCCCGTTCCCTCCGCTCTCGAGGGGGAAACTGCCGCGTATGGAAAAGATGGTGACGGAACAGTTGTCGAGTCTCATGAAGGCTCGTGCCTACAGACCAAGCATTAAATCGTGATACTATAGGTGGTATTATCTCTCATGGTTCCCTC
This sequence comes from uncultured Candidatus Obscuribacterales bacterium, assembly GCA_964418155.1. GTDB lineage: Bacteria > Cyanobacteriota > Vampirovibrionia > Obscuribacterales > Obscuribacteraceae > JADYXR01. Next base: position 130,762 of record CAYQKX010000003.1, read on the forward strand.
TCAGCTCGGTTCCACATGCACAGTATACAGCCAGCCTTCACGACATTGGTTGGAGCTTCCGTTCGCGATAGCCATTCACCTGGACACAGCACTCGGATAGCCCATGAATCATGCCGCGATCATAGTCCTAACGACTGATGTCCAGAACACGGTACATTGGTTGACTATAGGAAGCAGACCGTGGGCGATTTCATTACCGCTTCAGCTCCGGGTTGATCATCACTGCTCTGCGAATTGTCAAAGTTTGCTACTTCCGGCAACAGCAATGCTACGGGCAGGTCCATCTCTCTATAGACGTCAAGTTGATCCACGAAAATAAGCGAATTCGCTCGCACACCTAGACGGCCTGTTCGCGTCGTGTCAACAACGGGCGCTTCGAGCGCGAACGCCCGGATGTTGGTTGAGCGGCTGGATTACTGATATGGCTTGCTGTGCATTCGACTGACTCGAGTGCTGAGAATGTTTTCGTCATCCTTAGCATTCTTTCCCACCAACAATATTTTCATAAATTTTGATACCTGGACAAAGTGAAGTTGATAGAACGCTTACTTACGCTACCTTGCTATCGGAAGCTTGAGTGCGCTCAAAGGTGGCAAGCAAATCTTTTAATTCTTCCTCGCCAATTGTTTCCTTTTCAAGCAACCATTTGGCTCCTTCATCAAGCGCTGTCCGCTTGTCACTTAGTATAATGACAGCGCGCTCGAAGGCGTTCTTGATGAGCTCCTTTACGGCCAAATCCATGTCCTTTTTCGTTCTCTCGCTGAGCAGATATCCGGGAGTGAGCATGGATCCCTCGTTGAGGAAGGGTAATTGGTCTTCCATGTAGGAAACCATACCGACCTGTTCGACCATACCGTATCTGGTGACCATGTTGCGAGCGATCTCTGTCGCTTTCGAAAAATCGTCCGCCGCTCCTGTGGAGGTCTCGTTGAAGACAATGCATTCAGAAGCGCGTCCTCCCATCAGCACAGTCATCTTGTTTTCGAGCTCACGCTTCGACATCAAAAACCGGTCTTCTATAGGACGTTTTAACGTATATCCAAGTGCGCCGATACCTCTTGGTATGATTGATACTTTCTGGACAGACTCACTATCAGGTAGGCTCAGTGCAACCAAGGCGTGGCCCATTTCGTGGTATGCCACCACTTTGCGCTCCTGAGCATTCAGCAGACGATTTTTTTTCTCCAGACCAGCTACGATTCTTTCGAATGCGGCCAGCACATCCTGATTGTCTACCTCGTTTGCATTTCGGCGAGCGGCAAGCAACGTGGATTCGTTGACGAGGTTGGCGAGATCAGCGCCGGTGAACCCTGGTGTCATTGCGGCAAGATCGTCGACCAAGATGTTTTGTGAGGCAACTACGCCGCGAAGATGAACTTTCAAAATTTCCACACGCCCACTCTTATCCGGTCGATCGACCAGAACTTGTCTGTCGAATCGACCCGCTCTGAGCAACGCCGGGTCCAGTATCTCTGGTCGATTGGTGGCGGCAAGCAATACCACCCCATCATTGCTGGCGAAGCCATCAAGTTCGGAGAGTAGCTGGTTGAGCGTTTGCTCCTTCTCGTCACGACCGCCGCTCAACGGACCAACTCCTCGTGCGCGTCCAAGCGCATCCAGCTCATCTATGAAGATGATGCAAGGGGCCTTGGCTTTGGCCTGTTCAAAAAGATCTCGAACCCGGGCCGCGCCGACGCCGACAAATAGCTCGACGAACTCAGAACCCGAAATTGAAAAGAATGGCACTCCTGCTTCACCGGCTACCGCTCGTGCCAGGAGCGTCTTGCCGGTGCCTGGCGGTCCAACAAGCAGAATCCCTTTCGGCAGTTTTCCGCCGAGCTTCTGGTAGCGCTCCGGCTCTGTGAGGAATGTGATGACTTCCTTTAGCTCTTCTTTCGCTTCGTCGACACCAGCAACGTCCCGGAATGTGACTCCTATTTGCTCTTCGGCATATACTCGTGCTTTGCTCCGCCCAACTGACAGAAGTCCGCCTGCCGGTCCGTTTTCTCCTTGTGCACGGGAGATCAGCATATTGATCAAGAACCACACAAAAAGAATTGGAATCAACCAGTAGATAATTCCGCTGAAAAATCCTGGATCACTTTCTGCCGTGAATTTGAGATTCGAGTCTGACCCTAACACTCTAGCCAGAGGAGGATCAACAATGAAAGTTTTGAACTCGGAGACCTTTGTACCTGGCTTCTTTCCGACCTTGAATTTGCCAATCAGCTCTTTTCCCTTAACACGAACGTCTTCTACTTCGCTGCTTTTCAGCGCTGACAGGAATTGACTGTATGGAATTTCCTTGATCTGCATGGACTGAAAGGAGCCAATCAATAAGATTATTCCAAACCACCACAGGAGAATACCTCCCATGCCCGGCATTGTCGGCTTTGGTAGATCAGGGTTGGCTTTAGTGGTTTTGCTAGGCACTGACGAGACCTCGGTACGTGTGTACTGGTATTGTCTCCATATGTTGCCGCGTGCGCATCCGCCTTTGAATTGATGGATATCAACCGAAAGGACGAGATTGCGGCTGTTGGTATGTAGAGGATCGGAGAAATCCACAATTTTCATAGCTCAAGCCATCTCGAGTCGTTGAGCACTTATTTAGCTCTATGTAACGGAAGCAGCCTTCCAAAACTCGGCTGGTCAAACCCTACATCAGTCGAATCAAGTCGACGACATCATCCTCAATCCCGACTTCGGTACCGCTTGTAAGAGATCATGCGAGCGCTTCAACAGGATCCTCGATGTGGACGGTTATGTCCATAATACTTTCTGATTCAGACTTTAACTTAGCCTCAACGGCGCTTGCGATTTTATGACCTTCCTCTACGGTGAGGTGACCGGGGACTTGAACATGTAAGTCAAGAAAAATGTAATCGTGCATGCCGCGACTTCGAATCTTGTGGCAGCTCAATACTCCAGGTACATCAAGAACAAGCTTCTCGACGAATGACGGATCAAGAATTGCTGCGTCTACCAAAGTGCCTAAATGAGCCAGAATGATGCCGTAGCCCGCCCGGAATATAGCTAACACGATGAGCACCGAGGCCGTCAAGTCAATCCAGTAGAGTTGAAACTGCGCAGCAATTATGGCGACTATTACGCTCATGGAGACAAAGATATCCGAGAGGGTATGTGCGGCGTCGGCCCTCAGAAGAGGCGACATTAGCGATTGAGCTTTTCTGCGCTCATAGGTGGTTACGCCCATGTTGATTAGCACGCTTACCACCATCACGATGTACGATGCCGCTGTCACCTTGAGCGGTGTCCCATGACCGAAGACCACTCTTTCGAAGACTTGCGAGATAACGTTGAAACAAGCAAAAAACATCAGGAACGATATTGCCATAGCCGCCAGGGCCTCGAACTTTTTGTGTCCGTAGGGATGTCCGGCATCGGCTGGTTGAATCGAAATCGTCAAACCGATGATTCCAATTATATTTGAGGATGCATCAAGAAGCGAATGAAAACCATCTGCGATCATACTTAGCGTGCATGTCATAAACCCGCATACCAGCTTGGCGATCGAAACAAGCAGGTTCAGTCCCAACGTTTGGACAAATACGGTCCTCGCGCCTCGCATCTCAACGAGACGCTTATCGAGAATTAGTTGCTGACTCGTCAGACTCATTGTTTCCTCTAGCCGTCTTGAATAGAACGCTTTTGTGACTGGTCATGATTAACTATGCCGGCCGGTCGAGCGTTGGGACATCGACTATAAGACTGAGAAACATGCTCCCTTTGAATGATAGGAGAATAAATCTGAAGGTTTGTTAAAACTGGTCGATCGTTCGAGCAGAACGAGCTCGCGCAAAGGATACCTTTCGAATTGACTTGCTTAGCAAATTCTTGGCAGTTGATCGCCGGATAACTTGTCCACGATTCTTCTGCCACCGATGGCAGTACGTGATACCACTCTTCCTGGGTGATCCTCCGTCACTCTGCCGATAATGGCAGATTCTTGACCCAGTGGATCCAGTTTCAAGTTTTCGACGACTTCATCTGCGCAGTCGGCCTCGACAATGCAGATGAAACGTCCTTCGCAGGCGACATATAGCGGATCAAGACCCAAGAGCTCGCAGGCGCCCCTTACGGACGGGTGGATCGGTACCTGCGAGTCGTTGATCTCTATGCCGACTTTGGAGGCATGGGCAATCTCATTAAGTGCACTTGAGAGACCGCCTCTAGTCAAGTCTCGCATGCAATGCAGCGCAGGACCGAACCGGGCTAGCCGCAGGGCAAGTACGCTAAGCGATGCGCTGTCGCTCAACAGATCAGTTTCTAGTTCCAACTCTTCTCTTGCACAAAGAATGGCAATGCCATGTCGACCTAAATCGCTACTGATGATTATCATGTCTCCAGGGCGAGCCTTCCGTACCGCCGGAGGATGCCTCGTTTCGATGATACCAATACCGGTGGTATTGATATAGACACCGTCTCCGGCACCACGATTGACCACTTTCGTGTCGGCCGCTGCTACCTCCACTTGAGATTCTTTCGCCGCCTGGCTGAACGATTCTACTATTCTGGAAAGCTCACCTATTAGGAAACCTTCCTCGATGATGAAGGAGACGGAAAGGTAAAGTGGTCTAGCCAGTCTCATGGAAAGATCATTGACGGTGCCGTGAACTGCGAGCGATCCTATGTTTCCACCCGGGAAGAACAAAGGTTTTACTACGTACGAATCGGTGGAAAAGGCGATATTGGCGTCACCGATTTTCAGTGAAGCGGCGTCATCGAGTTCATTCAAAATCGAATTGCCAATTTTGGGTAGGAAAACGTTTTCCACAAGTTGCTCAGTTAGTTTGCCGCCGCTGCCGTGCCCGAGCCGGATGACCCCTGAAGACTCTATGGCAATTCCGCATGACTGCATTGTGAATTCACTCCTTCAATTACAAAGACCGCCTGTCTCTAAATTAAGTCGTCCTCGCCCATGGACAGATGCACGCAGTCCCAGAGCACGTGAAGCAGTAACGTATGTGCTTCTTGTATGCGATGAATGCTGAACGATGGAACGACAAAATCGTAGTCGGCCAGATCGGCCAGTCGACCACCGTCTTTGCCGAGGAACGATACGGTCAGCATCCCTTTCCCTCTGGCAAACTTAACCGCGTCGATAATGTTGGCCGACATGCCACTTGTGCTGATGGCAAGCAAGATGTCGACGTCAAGGGCAAGCATGTCCAGCTGTTTGGTAAACACTTTTTTGAAATCAATGTCGTTAGCTAGTGCCGTCAACAGCGCGGAGCTGGATGTCAGGCTAATGGCCTGAAGGGCTCTCCGTTTTTCAAAAATCGGATGCATGAACTCTATCGCGGCATGCTCTGCATCGCAGGCGCTGCCACCATTGCCGATCGAGAACAGGCGCCCACCAGACAGGAAGCGTTCCTTCATGTTCGAGCTGAGCTGAACGATGTGATCAGCGTGCGACTCGAAAAATGTAGCGATCACTTTCTGTGATTCGAGGGACTTCCTCAAAATCGCTTCCTGGAGCAAGCTGTCGGTCATGTCAGGCATTGGCGGATTCCAGATCAAAGCGTTTGAACTTGTAATAGTTGGCGCAGGTCCCTTCTGATGACACCATAGTGGCACCAAGTGGCCGCTCCGGTGTGCAGGTGATGCCGAACGCGGCACAATCTGTCGGTTTTTTGTTGCCTCTCAAGATCTGGCCGCTGATACACTCCGGTGACTCCTGGCATTCCGAAGGGGCACTGCAGTCGAATTCGTTCTCCGCATCAAAGTCACGATAGTCGCTGCTGAGCTTCAACCCGCTCTTCGGAATCCAGCCGAGTCCTCGCCATTCTCGATCGCATCGATCGAAGACCTCTTCCAACAAACTTCTCGCGAATTGATTACCTTCCGGCTCGACAACCCTGGAGTATTGATTGACGACGTCGAAGCGCCGCGATTCCAGCTGACGGGCACAGATCAATATTGCCTGAAGAATATCGAGCGGCTCGAAACCAGCCACTACTATTGGAATTCTATAGTGCTTTGCCAGGAATTCGTATTCTTTCAAACCGGTAATGGTGCAAACATGACCCGGACCGATCAAGGCTTCTACCTGATTGTTGGGAGCTTGCAGAATGGCCGCACAGACTGGGGGCACGGTCACCTGAGTCGACAAAACGAAAAAATTTGAGATGCCCAGTTTCTTCGCCTGATAAATTGCCATGGCGTTGGCGGGTGCCGTAGTCTCGAATCCAACTGCGAAAAAAACGATCTTCTTGTCTTTGTTACGTTGCGCGAGATTCAAGGCATCAAGCGGCGAGTATACGATGCGAACGTCGGCGCCTCTTGCTTTGGCCTCCAGGAGATCGATCGCGCGTCCAGGCACTCTGAGCATATCTCCGAAGGAACAAAGGATCACCGATGGCTCGTGGGCGATTGCGATCGCTTTGTCGATCAATGCAACTGGCGTCACGCACACCGGACATCCTGGACCGTGAACAAGATTGATAGTTTCCGGCAAAAGATCTTCAATACCATATTGCAGGATTGTATGGGTTTGACCTCCGCAAACCTCCATAATCGTCCAGCGCTTCGTACACAATTGCCTGAGCTCATTAGCTAGATTTCCAGCTAAGTCCAGGTCGCGATACTCATCGACGTACTTCATCAACGCAATCTCAAAACCATGGAACGGTCGCCGCCTCTTTCTCGAGCTTCTCGCGGAAATCAGGATGAGCAATCTCGATTAAGGCTCGGGCTCTTGTCTTCAGATCCCTTCCATATAAGTCTGCGATACCGTATTCAGTGACAACATAGTGTACGTCCGCTCGTGATGTAACGACTCCGCTTCCATGTGAGAGATGCGTTACTATCCGTGATATGGAATTGTCTTTGGCAGTCGATCTGAGTGCAATAATCGGTTTTCCATTAAGTGATCGGGCAGCACCCCTGACGAAGTCCACCTGTCCACCAAACCCGCTGTACAGTTGCTCGCCAATGGAGTCTGAACATACCTGACCTGATAGGTCGACTTGCAGTGCGGAATTTATCGCAGTCATTTTATAGTTTTGAGCGATGATGGCAGGATCATTGACGAAATCGCTAGTTTGAAACTCGACGAAGGGATTGTTATCGACGAAGTCATAAAGGCGCTTCGTGCCCATAACAAAGGAGACCGCAATCTTTCCAGGAAGAACTGTCTTGCAGTCGTTGGTTATGACTCCAGCCTCGACAAGGTCAAGAATCCCGTCGGAAAACATTTCACTGTGAATGCCGAGTTCCTTCTTTTCTTTAAGAAAATGAAGGGTTGCATCGGGAATCGCGCCGATTCCCAGTTGCAGTGTGGCGCCATCTTCTACGAGAGAAGCGACATTACGACCGATTGCGGTCGCTACCTGGTCTGGAGGTTTGCCCACTAGCTCAGGCAATGGTCTGTCGGACTCGACAATATAGTCGAGCTTAGTTATGTGAACGAATGATCTTCCAAGCGTGCGCGGCATTTGCTGGTTGACTTCCGCAATCACGAGCCGGGCGCTCTTTCTTGCCGAGACCGAGCAATCAACCGATACACCATAGCTGCAATAGCCATGATTATCCGGAGGTGAAACCTGGATTAGGCAGACATCCAGAGGCAATCGACCGGACTGGAAAAGACCAGGTATTTCGCTAAGAAAGACCGGCGTGTAACTGGCACGCCCCTCGTTGACGGCACTTCGGACATTAGGGCCTATGAACAGGGCGTGCAGTCGGAAGATGTCCTTGTATTGTGCCTCTGTGTAATTGGCCGGTCCCATGGTGAGGATATGGAAAATATCTATATCTTTCAATTCGTTGGAACGCGCTACCAGTGCTTCGATGATCGGGAGCGGAGCAGCTGCGTGTGACTGAATATAGACTCGATCGCCTGAGTTGATGTGACTTGCGGCGGCCTCTGGGCTGACGACCTTTTTTCTGTACTCGCTAAGCCAGGCCGAGTGCCGCATCGTTGTGGATGTCATAATCTCTTTGCTCAATTGCTTGTAATCTTGAGTTCCTGAAGGTCATCTAGGGATTACTGCTTGAGAACTCGCCAAGCTCTCCCATCACTTGTAGCATCTCATAGGTCTCCTTCGCCTCCTTCTCATTGATGATATTGAGTGCGAATCCGACGTGAACCAGTACGTAGTCCCCAACTGTCGCTGCCGGTGTGTATGCCAGGCAGGTGAGGCGCTTAACCCCGCAAAAATCGACCTTAGCCATTTTCAGTCCATCTTGTTCAAAAATATCTTCTACTCGACCCGGAATGGCTAGACACATTTGATCGGATCCTACAGTGACAGGGTAATTCTACTATTTTGGAGATAAACAAATGGGCAGCTGCGCTGCGAAAATTAGATTTTCTCCAGCAGACCTACCTTCGCTAGTGCTGCGACTGCCTGTCCCAGAGATAAGCCGCCGTCATTTGCCGGCACTGAATAGTTGCTGAAGATCGCGAATCCCTGATCCATTAGGAGGGAGGTGGTTCTGCTGAGTAAGCGTTCATTTTGGAATACGCCACCCGAGCAGCACACGGTATTGAGTTTCCGCTCTTCTCTAATACGAACACAGATACTGCAAATCATCGTTGAAATAGTTTCGTGAAATCTGGCCGCTATGAATGGAGTTGACCGTTTTTCGCTCAGATCCGACAAGACACCGTCTATGATTGCGCATATGTCGATCTCCAGGAGATCTCCTGCTTCTTGCTTTGTGGTGTGTGATTGCCAACTATATGACGGCGGAATTGTGTCTTTGTCAAATAGATTGGCTTCGCTCTCCAAAATGATGGCGGCCTGTCCTTCATACATTGCGATGTCGCACAGTCCCAGCAAGCAGGCAACGCCATCAAACAGCCGACCGCAGCTGGATGTTTCCGGAGAGGTTGAAGAGCCGACCAGTTTGGAATATATGGTTGAAACACTCTGCTCTCCGCGCGATTGAATCAATCTCTGTTTAATCGGTTCGATCCCTTTCGGCGAAGAGTTCCGGCAGGCGCTCAGATAGCTCAAGGCCATCCTCCAGGGCTCCCTGATGGCTTTTACTCCACCGGGCATTCGAATATTTTTCAGGTAGGCCAATCGTTCGAATGTTTCATAACTGCACTGCAAGAATTCGCCGCCCCAGAGTTTGTCGTCGGCACCATATCCAATACCATCGAAAGCGACGCCTATTACAGACTCGTTCAGTTGGTTCTCTGCCATGCAACTAACGATGTGAGCGAAATGATGTTGCACCGACACGCGGTGGGTTACCTTGCTGATATCAAATGGTGCGGGCTGATGCCCTGAAAGCCACTGATCGACGAGCCTGGTCGATGCATAGTCGGGATGTAGGTCGGTTGCAACAATTTCCGGATTGATTCTAAATAGTTTCAAAAAACAGGCTAGCGTTTGTTCAAAATGCTCAACGGTTTCGAACATATCAAGATCGCCGATGTGCTGACTCAGGAAAGCTTTGTCATCTTGAATCAGGCAAAAAGTGTTTTTGAGATGACCACCCACAGCCAGCACTGGGATTCGAGCACGGAAGGGTAGATCTATCGGTTTTGGTGCGTATCCGCGAGCTCGCCTCACTACCGTTTCCCGACCACCGACTACTCGCGTTACGGTGTCATCGTAGCGACTGCTGATATCGCGGTTGTTAAAAAGGAAGGCATCGGCAATGGTGCCAAGTCTCAAGACAGCTTCTCGATTGCCGGCGCAAATGGGCTCTTCGCTGAGATTGGCGCTTGTCATTACCAGAGGTTTTCCGAAGTCGCTCAACAAAAGGTGTTGAAGCGGCGTATAAGGCAACATCGCTCCTAGTAGATCAGTTGATGGTGCAATCAGAGGTGAGAGATCTCCACCTCGGTTTTTGCCACCATTGTCAACTTTGTCCATGTTCTGACCAACACCCTCAGACTGCCTCTCTCTTCTTTTCAGTAAGACGATTGGCCTTAGCGGGCCTGTCAGAATCTGTTCTTCTTGCCCCGAGACAAAACAATATCTTTCCAGCGCTTCATGATCCGGCATCATTAGTGCAAAGGGCTTGGCCGGCCGCTCTTTTCGCGTTCTCAACAGAGTTATGGCATTGCAATTCGTGGCGTCGCAGACCAAATGAAATCCACCCAGACCCTTCATTGCGATTATTGATCCTTGGGAGAGACTGTGGACCGCTTTAGCAAGTTCAAGATCGTTGTTTCGACCGGCAAACTCAAATGTTGGTTCATCTGTCTGAGGATCGTAGAAAGCCAGCATTGGCCCGCATTGCGCGCAGGCATTAGGCTGTGCGTGAAATCTTCTGTTTCCAGGATCCCTGTACTCTCCCTCACAGCTTGTGCACATTGGAAAACATTGCATACTGGTCTGGGCACGATCGTACGGAAGCCCGGAGATAATGGTGAAACGCGGACCACAATTTATGCAGTTGAGAAATGGATAGCGATACCGTCTGTTGTCCTGAGAAAACAGCTCGTCTAGACAGTCTTGGCAGGTGGCTACATCGGGTGGTACCTGGACACCGGAGGCGATTGCTTGTTCGCTATCGGCAATGGTAAATGAGACATACGATTCGGTTTCTAAAACGTCGGTGAATTGCACGCCCATCGATGCGATCTCTGAAAGCGGTGGCGCTTCCGATCGCAATCGAGAGATAAAATGCTCAATCCGCGGATAATCACCAATAACCAATATTTCTACTGTACCGCCCCGATTGCGTACAAATCCAGCTAGCGCTAACTCAGTCGCCAGGCGGAATACGAAGGGGCGAAAGCCTACCCCTTGAACAATGCCTTCAATGTTTACGTAAGCCTTCACCTTTTTTGTGGAATTGTAGCTCAATATTTTTATCGCGCCATTACGAGCAGAGGATCCTGCCTATCCGAATGATTCAGGACAACCACAGCTGATTTCCCTTTCAAGAACTCTACCGGCCGATCGGGAGTCTCAAAGAAATCAAAGGACACACGTTCTACCAGATTCAAGTAGATGGGAAGAAGCAGCTCGGATAACCAGATAATTGCTCTGTTCGGCTTAGGCGGCTTGAAATCAGACACAGCTCAGATCTCGCGAAGAATCAAAAGGTAATCATTTAGATCATTATACGCTTGCAACCACATGCAATGGTATAGTTCGTCAGCTTACTATGTAAGCGCTCTCCGCGCACCATCCCCGAGGATGATAGTAACATCATTCGACTGAGTCAAAGTGATTGACAGTGCAACATTCATTCTTCGATCTATTAGACTAGCACCGCAAGTGGTGCACCCAAAGTACTGCTATGGAGAAACTTCAGATTAACCAAACGTTCGCGTATGAGAGCACTTGCAAGTGCAATCTGCGCTGAGCCGATTCATCATGCCTCTTTCGGTGGATGGGAAATTACCTTAACTGCTGATTCGGAAGATCAGGGATAATGACAGAATAGGAAAGTGACAGGTTCTAAAGGAAGGTCGGATGACCGCAGCTGAATTGGTTGGGACTGTTTTTGCTGAGCGTTATGAGATTCTCAGCGTAATCGGTGAAGGCGGGAGGGGAAAGGCCTACAAGGCCAGGCCTCAGATCATGAGGCGGTTGGTGGCAATCAAGATTTTGCACCCGCATTTTTTGAAGCCCGCCTCCTATCGTCTGCGGCTGCCCGCGCTTCTTCTGTTGAACAGGCTTTAGCTGCTTCCGCGTCTGGTTGCCTCCGCCGCGGAGGCTGCGAATCAACAAAAATACGGACGGAAAGCGAAGGTCAACGTCTACATCGAAGACTGACGGTTCCAGACCGACAAACAGCGCGCAGAGCGATTCATTGAATTGGATGTGCCGGTAATGGTGAGTGAATCTGGTTCATGAAACATTTCGTTATTATTGCTTTCACGTAACTTTAACAATGCAGCGGATAGCATGTTACCTCAGCTCTTGTTTCATTCAAGAGTCGGACCGCACTAACAGTTTGCTGCTGCCAACGCAGTTGCAGAGATTCTATCTTTAACACGCACTATCGGAGCAGCGAAGAAGAGCTAATTCTAAGCATTTTCTTCCGCCCGATCATTGAAGGATAGTCCTTCGAAGGAGCTTTATGCTATTTAACAACACAGTCCGAATCTCAGTGGCAATGACGTTACTTTCGCTCGCCATGCTGCCTGCCAGGGCGGATGAAAGAACTACGACCACCACAACCACATATGGTGACTCGTCTGGACGGAGATCTTCAGTGGTAACATCGAAAACAACAACTGATGAGCCATCTTCCTCGATTACCACAACACCATCAAGCGTTGTGTATTTCCGCACCGCTTCTCCTGAAGTCCTGGTCACGACTCTGGCAGGACGCCGTAAGAGCCTCGCGGAACAGATTGATCAGGCCTATGATCGTGGCGAAATTACCGGTAACAAAGCAGACGCGATGAAACGTGAACTCAGTCGAATTGATCGAGAATCCAGCTCAACGATCTCGTATTCACGAGCGGTAATGTTCGCCCAGGACCTCGATCTAATTGGGGATCAATATCGAACTATTGTAAAGACCGCGCCTACGACGTATGCACCGATCATCAGCGGCTCACGCTTCACCGTCTTTAACGGTCAAGTGCTTCAGCTCGACGATCTGTCCGTTCGCCGCGCCGATCTAGAAGGCAGAGTGATAAAAGATCTTCTGCAAGGGCGAATGAGCGAGTCCCAAGCATCGGACCTGAGAGCAAAACTGGAGTCTCTAGGAAATGAGCAAGCCTTCTACAGCGCAAATGGCAACCTCAACGATAAAGAAGCAAGGCATCTATATAATGAGTTCGATCGAGTCGCATCAGAAATCGAACGGATCGCCGGGAAAGACAATGATTAGGGAGTAATCACTGTGTAAGTAGAAGGCGCCTCTATGTTTTGCGTGCTTGAAGTGTGTGCCTCGAGTCTCTTGTCAAATTCAGTTGAAATGCTCTTTCAGATGAAGACAATTCGGATCCTTAGAGAGCCGAGAGAGCGCCTTCTTCTCAACCTGACGAATGCGTTCCTTACTGACGTTGAGTTGTTCACTGCAGTAATCGAGCGATTTCACCAAGCCATCCTTCAGTCCAAAGCGCATCTCCAATACGCTTTGCTCTTGCGGATTCAGTCTTGATATTGCCGTGCCGATTCCGCGTTTCAGAATCCCGATTTCCGCCTCATCTTCTGGGCGCTCATCCGATGCTTCTACCATGTCGATCAACTTTCGGTCGCCATCTTCAAACATCTTTTTCTCTAGGGATAAGGTGTTCATCCTGAAGGCCAACGCCTCCATCACTTGTAGATCTTTCAATTGGGAAAAATCTGCGATCTCGTCTATCGACGGTCGGCGTCCCAGTTGCTTCATAAGGTCGGCAATAGCGTAATTGATCTTACGCTGTCGCTCTTGCATATGGACGGGTATCCTGATTATCTGTGACTTGTCTTGTACTGCTCTAGCAATCGTTTGTCGTATCCACCACGTAGCGTAAGTCGAGAATCTGCATTGCCGCTCCGGCTTGAATCTTTCCGCGGCCTTGATGAGACCGATGCTTCCTTCTTGAACAAGATCCTGCAATGGCAGACCGCGACCTCCATAACGCTTCGCGATGCTGACCACAAGTCGTAAATTAGCCAGAACAAGTCTACCGTTCGCCTCTTTATCTCCATCCCTGATCTTGAAAGCGAGCTCTATTTCTTCTTGTTTGGAAAGAAGATTGTATCGACAAATCTCTTTGAAATACCGTCCCGTTGAATCATCGGCGATCACGTTTCGGCGAGAATCACGTTGTTTTGCTGCTTAATCGCGGTATAGATTGTCTGCTAACTCGAAAAAGGAGTCAGCATCTAGTAATAGATCCAAATCTCTGAAACAATCTTGTACGCTCTCACTGCTCATGGTAAGTATTCTTCCGCCATGCGGATTCGTTTTGTCTATTCAAATTAAGAGTAAACGAAGTTTGACTTGGGTGCCGAGGACGACATAAGAGTTAATAAAGCACCGCGGTCTGGATTCGAAGTTTGGTCCGGTGATTGAGGGAAGACTGAGCCCTGAGGTAATAATGCCAGTTGTTTTCGAGGCAGTAAGGGGTCGAGTGGAGTGCCATGATCGCTTTCAATTAATGAAAATCACGATGCTGCAAAACGCATGGACCAGGCACCAGTGCTGTCTTAGCTGCTAATGCCGAGCTTGTGAAGATGCAAGGCATAGCCAATTTCGGACCTTCCTGATCAAGAAAGTTGATTATTGCAGCTGCAGCTCATCCTTGAGGATGATTGCAGAAGCGAAAAAATCGGATAAGTTGGTAAGAGTCTTATTGCCACTAGTCGCGACAATATTTTATTTCATTGTAACCTGAGAAATACCGATGGATCTCCACTTTCCGAAGGCGCGTCTTTTTGCCTACGACAAACTTTTAGCTGGACACGGTTGCTTTTCCGTATTGGTTCAGGCTGTGGCAGATGCTGGACTGATTTCGGAGGACTCGCTTGCCGAGCTGAAAGACGAGAATCAGCACATTGGCCAGTGTGGCAGTCTGCAGGCCGCCAGGAAAATTATTCAAGCATACATGTCCGAGCGCCATCATGAAGATTCGGCAAGCGCATTCGCTGAAGCAGCTTTCAATGAACTGAAGAGCCAAGTCGATGCATGGCAAAAAAGTGGTAACCCCGGGTACGGACCTGAATGTGCTGAGTATCAGACATATTTCCCATGCCGCGACACCGCTCCGATTGTGCTTGACCTGCTCTTACAAAAGATTATGCGGCACTAGGGTCCGTGATCTGATGGGGCCAGCAGCGTAGCGAACCTAAAGCACCAGTTGTGGCAGAGCTAGTGTTGGTACATCGACTTCCTAACCCATTAACAGATTGGAAGCAACATAACAGCGTTGCTTCTATTCTATAGCCTGCATTCACGGAAAGACCGATGACGACCGCCAGCCGGCAACAGAAATTGCGAGGTCGATACTACGTTATATCGACATTGTTCAGAACAAATGCGAAGGTGCTTCCTCTTCCTGCCTGGCTTTCGCACCAAATTTTTCCGCCATGTGACTCGACGATTTTTCTGCAAAGATATAGACCGAGTCCCGTACTTGCATAATATCGTCCACCCGATGATGCTTGCCAGAAGCGCTGAAACAGTTTTGGTTTATCGCTATCAGAAATCCCCTTTCCAGTGTCAGTAA
Organism: uncultured Candidatus Obscuribacterales bacterium; assembly: GCA_964418155.1. Classification (GTDB taxonomy): domain Bacteria; phylum Cyanobacteriota; class Vampirovibrionia; order Obscuribacterales; family Obscuribacteraceae; genus JADYXR01. Next base: position 145,871 of record CAYQKX010000003.1, read on the forward strand.
CGGAGACCACGGTTGTGTGATCGTCCTGTTCTACTAGTACTCGGATGGAGCCCCCGGTTGGAGTATATTTTAGCGAGTTGTCGATCAGATTTTGCAATACGCGCCGAATCTCGTCCATGTCACAATTGACTGGAATTGTGTCGTCATCGGCCTCGAATGTGAGGGTAATGTGCTTTTGTTTTGCCAGCGCAGAGAGTTCGCTAACAATCTGGTCAATCGACGCTACCAGATCTACTGGTATCAGATTTAGTTGCTTTACTCCGCTGTCGTACTTGTAGACGTCTAAGAGGGTTAAAACCATTTGGTACATGGCGGCATTGCTTTGTAGTATCGTTTCGATAATGCGTTGTTGCGAATCCTGAATTGGTCCAAAGTCGCCCTCCATCAGCAGTTTTAGTGCTCGGTTGGCGGCGAGAATGGGAGTCTTCAAATCATGGGTCAGAGTCGCAACGAAGTCCTCGCGTTGCTGCTGCAGTCGCACGCTGTCGTTGACAAGCGTGAAAGTTGCAACCAGACCGGAAAACGATTCATCTCGTTCGCGAATCGGCCAGACCGACCAATCATAGAATGAGTCTTGCTCTGAATTCAGAAAATGAAGTTGTTCTGCGGAAGCGCGCTTAGCCGTTCCGAGTCGGAGCGCTTCACGAAAGTCTGCTTCTGGAAGTTTGGCGCAAAGGTCGAAGATTGATCTACCTATTATCTTGTCGGCACTGTCTTCACCAACCAATGATAAGAACTCACTATTTACTTCTAGGCACTCGCATTCCGTTGACAGTCGAACGATTCCGATCGGTGCATTTTCCACAATGCTCTTAGTAACGGAACGCTCTGTTTCCAGCCTGGAGATAATGTCTCTGTGATCGCGAATCGCTTGAATTTTTGCGGCATTGTATGTATCAATCGCCAGTCCCATATCGAAGAAAATCAGCTTCGTTAATGATTCAACAATGCGCGCTGCTTGCTCCGGATCATCACGGAACTCCTGCTCCGTTAATTTACGAAAGAAACTGAGGACGAGGCAATAGGCGCCAAGATACCACCTTGTGTCCAGCCCAATTTTATAGTGGGTTGCGCCGACCAGCAGTCGATTGGCCACGTATTCTCTGTCGTATCGTCCGCGGGTAAGTTTGAGAAAATACTCTCTTTGACCGGCTTTGGCTCGATTTAGAACGTCCTCGTTTGGAAAAAAGCTAGCCGTGTCATCGTGAGTTAGAAAATGATCGTATAGATAATCAAGTAACTCATCTACCTTTTCCGACACAACACCATTGATCTTGACAATATTCTCCTCGTCTTGCTTTTCGAACGCTAACCAGTTTTTTCTTCCAGCGATCTCTTCGTCGGACGTCTTGAGGTCGAGATCCGGGATTTGATGAGGCTCGATTTTAAATCTGTTTTCATCTGGACGGTTTGTCATGAACAATTGCTCGTAGCGCTCATTGGGATTGTACACCTTAAGTTGCGCAGAAATAAAAACGCGGAGCGCCGCTTGAAAACCTTTGTTTGCACAGAAAACAATATAATTGCATCGAGTGCGCATAAAGACAGATAGGGACGGTTGCCGTAATGAGCGAATCAACATCTAGCCGTGAGATAAGAGTCTTATTGGTCGAAGATCATCAATTGACTCGAATTGGTTTGAAAACCGTGCTTGCTAGAACGAACGATATAAAGGTCATTGGAGAAGCGGAGAATGGTCAGGAGGCCGTCGAGAAAGTCGGGGAACTTAATCCTGATGTTGTCCTTATGGATGTTGGCATGCCGGTGATGGACGGCATCGAGGCGGTTAACAAAATTCGGGACCAATACCCGCACGTCAATTCCGTAATGCTGACATCGCATGACAACGAGCAAGACATTCTTGCATCGCTTACAGCGGGTGCTTCTGGTTATTGCCTTAAAGATGTTGAACCGGAGCGCCTCTACACCGCTATCAGAGCCGTCAATCGAGGCGATATCTGGTTAGACTCCACCATTGCCAGTCGCGTCATGAAGATTCAAATGTCGAGACAATCGGCTCCGATAGAGCAGCATCCTCAACAACAACAGCCGGCACGCCCTCTGCAACAGCAGATTGCCAATGCCACACCGGATAAGGCTAAACCGCAACCGCAGTTACCGCCTTTGCCAGATGCCCTCTCGCCTCGCGAGATGGAGGTTCTTTCACTACTTGTTGACGGTTTGTCCAATCAAGAAATTGCAGATCGTCTGATTATCTCTCTAGCCACAGCGAAAACTCATGTACGCAATATCTTAAACAAGCTCGCTGTCGACGATCGCACCCAAGCAGCAGTCCATGCTATGCGTAGAGGATTAGTCTAAGCAAAGCGCCGCGTCAAGGTAAAAGCAATCCATGCTGTACTGTCGCTGAGCGCTCTCATTTCAACGAAACCGTTGCTTTGTCACCGTTCGATTCGAGCGCGCTTATCGCTTTGCCTGATTGAGCTTCTTGTCTGGCAACAAGTAGGATTGTTTTTATGACAACATCTTCGTTGAGAGAGATACTGTCGATTCCCAGATCGATTAAAAAGCGGGCGAATTCCGGATAATCGCTCGGCGCTTGCCCGCAAATTCCGATTTTTCTGTTTTTCTTCTTTGCTCGTGTGATTGCCATTTCAATCGCCTGTTTGACCGCATCGTTACGCTCGTCGAATATGGACGACAGAATTTGATTATCTCGATCGACGCCTAGCACCAATTGCGTGAGGTCGTTGGAGCCGATTGAAAAACCATCGAACAGTTCAGCAAAGGCATCCATTGAAAAAACATTGGAAGGCAACTCGCACATCACATAAATTTCCAGTCCGTCTTGTCCACGATTCAAGCCGTTCTTCGAAAGTTCCGCCAGCACCTTTTTGCCCTCATCCACGGTGCGGCAAAAAGGGATCATGATCTTGACGTTTGACAGTCCCATCTGTTGGCGCACTTGTTTGATGGCTTGGCACTCGAGCGCAAATCCGTCTTTGTATCGATCGTCATAGTATCTGGACGCGCCTCGGAAGCCGATCATCGGGTTGTCTTCCAGAGGCTCGAACTGGGCGCCTCCAAGTAGGTTGGCATATTCGTTGGTCTTAAAATCCGAAAGCCGAACAATTACAGGTCTGGGATAAAAGGCGGCTGCAATAGTGCCTACACCTTCCGCCAGTTTTTGCACGAAGTAATCTGTCTTTGATTTGTAGTTCTTCGTGAGCGCCAGGATCGCCTCTCTTTCCCTATAGTCTTCAAGTTCATCGAATCGGGTTAACGCCAATGGATGTACTTTCACTTCGTTGGCTATGATGAACTCTTCGCGTGCCAGACCGACTCCGCTAACTGGCAGCTGGGCAAGATTGAAGGCTTGATCCGGATTGCCGACATTTACCAGGATCTCTGTAGCCGTGGTCGGCAGCTCGTCGAGATTGATTTCTTGCCGGTGAAATGGGAGTCGACCATCATAGATTGTCCCAGTCTCGCCTTCGGCGCAGGACACGGTAACCAATCGCCCAGTTGCCACGATCTCTGTGGCGCGCTCAGTGCCGACGACACAGGGCACTCCAATTTCCCGGCTGACAATAGCTGCATGGCAGGTTCTGCCACCACGATTGGTGATGATACCGGATGCTCGCTTCATAATCGGTTCCCAATCTGGGTCGGTCATGTCCGCAACTAGAACTTCACCGTCTTTGAAAGAGGACAGCTCATTTACGTTGGTGATGACTCGCGCCGGTCCGGCGCCGATTCTTTCTCCGATCGAACGACCAGAGACAAGGACCTTTCCTTGCTTTTCCAGTCTATATGATTCAAGAATTCTTCTGGATTTAGCCGAGTGTACGGTTTCGGGTCTGGCTTGTACGATGTAGAGTTTTCCGTCGCGGCCATCTTTGGCCCATTCGATATCCATGGCTGTTGGCCGATCAAGTCGTGCCGAATAATAGCTTTCGATAGTGCAGGCCCATTTGGCCAGCTGCAGAACCTCATCATCGCTGATGCTGAGCCGTTCTCTGTACTCTGGTGTGACTTCGACGTTTCTTGTGGTTTTGGTTCCATGACCAGAATAGATCATGCGCAGCTGCTTGGCGCCGACTCTTCGTCGCACTATTGGGTTGAAGCCTTGCTTGAGTGTCGGTTTGAAAACGACCAGCTCGTCGGGATCGACCCGCCCAGCCACGATGTTTTCTCCGAGTCCATACGAAGAGGTAACCAACACCACGTCTCGAAATCCGCTTTCCGTATCGAGCGTGAAGATGACGCCTGCAGAGGCAAGATCAGAACGCACCATCTTTTGAATACCAATAGATAGTCTAACCGTTAACTGGTCGAAATTTTGATCCACGCGATATGAGATCGCTCGATCGGTAAATAGCGAGGCAAAACAGTTGACACAAGCCTCGAGAAGATCGACCTCACCTCGGACGTTAAGGAAGCTCTCCTGCTGTCCGGCAAAGGATGCCTCCGGCAGGTCCTCTGCCGTGGCGCTCGAGCGGACGGCTACGTCCGGCTCGTCACCATACTCCAGAGCTAGTTTCTTATACGCTGAGCGTATCTCGTCGGCAAGATCGTCTGGAATTCCGGCCTTCTTGATGAGCGCACGCGCCGCTCTTCCGCGCACGGCCAGGTCGCTGACATCTTCCTTGTCTACGTCTTTGAGAAGTTCGGAAAGCTGCTTCCCGATACCGCCCTCGTCGAGTACGCGACTGTAGCCATCGGCAGTAATGCAAAAGCCGTGGGGCACGTTAATTCCCGAAGCAGTCATTCGACTTATCATTTCTCCCAGCGATGCATTCTTGCCTCCAACGAGGTTGACGTCCTCCAGAGAAATGTCTTCATACCAGCGAATGTACTTTGTCGTCATGATTTATCGTTTCCTTTGCTCAGCTATTTTGTCTTCAACGGTTTCTCTTTTGAAAAGTATGCTTCAAATTTGAGTGGTCAGCATTGCGCGCATGCATTGATCGTAGTGAATAAAATTCAGTGATGTAACTGACCGAACGGTTGATCTTTTGAGGCGTCTAGCCATTTCATCTAGTAGATCGTTGGCAAAAGGCGAGCTGTCTACTGCAATGAGTATTCGCATAATTTTCCCCTCGTTAAATCTACGTTGGTACTTCCACTGACTTGGAGCTTCAATGTATTCGAAGAGTACGAGTCAAGAGAGTGCCCTTAGTAGCCAAGGTGCCAGAGTTTCGCTAATGAGTCATCGTCCTTGCGAAGGATTCGGAAGGCTGAGTCTAAGGAGAATACTTTACCGACACCATGTGGGTGGCACAGGTGTTACACGGGTCGTAAGCCCTAATCAAGGTTTCCAGATTTTTTGTCAGGATTCGATCTTTGGCATCGTCTTCCGGTTCTTTAAATGATTGGCTCACCACTTCCTGGATGTCCCGTTCTATACGATAAGTATTTTGTGCTGATGGGGTGATCATGTCAGCCGCTGTAACATTGCCTTTCTCGTCGAGCTTGTAGTAGTGATAAAGTGTTCCTCTGGGACACTCAACGGTGCCGCACGCACTGCCTTGGGCTGGGCCAAGCTTTGTTCGCGACGTTTGCCTCTTTTCGAAAGTATCCCAATCTTGCTTTGTCTCCTCGAGGGTTTCGATAATCGCAATAGCTCTGTCGAATGCTTCGACAAGCTCAATTGCCTGGGCCAGATTATTCCAGATCGTATTGTGGTCTCCCTTTGCCAGCTCAGTTGCCTGGAAGATCCCCTTTGCTCTTTGAGATAGTCGATTGGAAAACAGACTCAGCCGTGCCATAGAACCGACCATGATAGGCTCGCCATCTACGGAAGAGCGTTTGGAATGGCTGTGAGGAACTGCCTCTTCTTTAAGGTAAGTTTTGTATTCGTCTACACTCGCTTCAAAACCACTGGTGGATTTTATTCGATCGCCAAAATAGCCGTAATGTTCGCCGTCCGGTATGAGTGCAAAGAAGACCGGCTCGCTGGTCCGTCTGACTGGTGGTGAGAATTTCATCAACACTTCGCAAGTCCTTACCGCCAGCTCCGATTTGACTCGCAGGTCTGCTTTCAGATTCTGTAAATCGTCCATCGCCGGGTAGCTGGAGAAGCCGCCTACGTGCAGGTTGACAGGATGAAATGGGCGTCCGCCGATCACAGTCTGAATGGCCGACCCCATATTGCGAAGATCGGTCCATGTCTTAAACTCATCTTTATTCTGAGAAGCGAACTGATGAACATCCTCGAAGCCTAGAAAATCCGGCAGAGCAAGTGCATAAATGTGTGTGGAGTTGGATTCGATAATCATGCCCAGGTGCATCAACTCTCGCAGTATGGAGGTGGTGGACGAAGGAACGAATCCGGCGATTTTCTCAACGGCTCGAATGGCTGCGATTACGTGACCGGTCGAGCAGATAGCGCAAACTCTTGAGGTTATATGCGGAATCTCGTCCTGGTGATGACCGACGATCAATCGTTCAAAAAAACGTGTTCCTTCGAAGACATCCAGTTTTACGCTTTTGACCTGATCTCCGACTATGTCGACATGGACGGCTGAGTGCCCCTCTACTCGGCAGATTTCCGGTATTTCTATCTTTTTGCTTTTTTCTTCTACCACTGTCTTGCTCCATAGTCCGATCAAAGCCGTCTTCTCTGACTACATTCTGAGTTGGTCACGCCTGCGGCACCGAACGTTTTACCCGATCAAAAAGCTCATCCGGCGCACCAAACGCAAATAACCTGCCCATGACCTCGTCGAGAGCGTAGCCCTTCTCCTGAAGAATGGTTGCCATAGCCTCCATCTGAGGCTCTTCACTTGGCCCCCAGCAGCCATAGCAGGCCGCACCGTATGTGGGGCAGAGTGCGCCGCAACCGCCGGCGGTGATAGGGCCGAGGCACGGCAGGTTGTTTTCGATTAAAACACAAGCATTTTCTCTGAGCTTGCATTCGAGACAGACCGGCTTGCTGGTTATATAGGGAAGATGATCTCTAAGCAGGCTGGCCGTTACTGCCAAGAGCTGCGTCGAATTGATCGGGCAGCCTGAGAGCTTCACATCGACCCTGACATGTTGATCCAGCGGGGTGGATGGTAGGGCCTGAATCGGTGAATCCGCACCATAGGTAGCCGTAAGCATCGAATCGACCGGTTCCTTTCGACAGCCTCCGCGCTGTACACATCCCCATACAGCGCAATTGCCAACCGCCACGAGCCAGCGAGCCTGCGCTCTGATTTTCATCAGGCGGGCAAGATCATGAGGTTGACTGACGCTGCCTTCGATAAAGGCGATGTCGACAGGCCTGTCATCATCATTGCGGCTCTGCGCAAAAGGAAAGCTCGACACCCGGACGTACGGTATGAGCTTTTCCAGATTCTCAAGAATGACGAGCAATTCGCCGGCGCAGCCAGTCAATCCGTGCACCGCGATTGATGGCAACGGCGAGCTATGATTCACATGCTTCTCCCCATTTCGAACTAAGAACATTCGATCACCTCTGGTAGAAAGCGCAAGGTATCCATTCGAAAGACCGGACCTTCGCGGCATGTGAATGTGCCTCCGACAAAACAATGGCCGCACTTGCCGACGGCGCATTTCATATGGCGCTCCAAAGATAACCATATGTTGTCATTCTTCAGCCCTTTATTTTGCAGCTCTGTGACGACGTACTTATACATTACCGGTGGTCCACACACAGCGGCCAGAAAGCATTCGTCGATTTCGGCGAGCTTTATCATGTCCGTAACCCGTCCTAGCTGCCAGGAGACGGAGGGCAAGTCCGGACCGATCACCTCTTCAGCGGCAATGAAGACATGCATATCGTTGCGTCGAAGTAACAATTTGAACTCTTGTCGGAAAAGGAGCATCTCCGAATGTCTCATCCCATAAATCAAGACCAGCTTGCCGAACTGTTCTCGGCGATCCAGAATGTATTGCCAGAGAGACCGGATTGGAGCAACCCCCAGTCCACCGGCGATCAAGACGAGATCCTTACCGACATAGTCTTTGACAGGAAAACCGGTTCCGTATGGACCTCGCAATCCGACCCAGTCGCCTTCCACTAGATCGAACAAGGCGGAGGTGACCCGACCGGCCTTTCTGACGCAAAGCTCAAGACTGCCGTCCACACTGCCGGAACATACCGAGATTGGTGCTTCGCCAGCGCCAGGAATCCAGAGCTGAACGAACTGTCCCGGAGCGCAGCTGCTCAGTGGACCGGGCTCTTCGATGCGAAACTGAAAGAGAAAGTTGTCTTGCGACATCGGCACGATCGCGCGCAAGAGCGCCTTGGTCGGCATAAATGGAGTAATCAGGCAAGCGTCACTCTTATGCATCTGAATCATCTCCTCGCCGCTCGATCTGAAGATAGCCACTTTGGCTGTTAGCATGTGCGCCACCGCAGGTACCACCAGCCGCGCCGCAGCCGGCACTGCTGCAGCAGCCCCCCGCTTTGGGTGTGTCCGTCACGAGGACCGAGGGCTTGCCCTGCAATCGAAGAACGACATTGACTATATCATCGATTCCGGCAGGACAGGATTCGGTGCAGCGCCCGCAACCAACGCATGTCGGCAATCCGTGAGGATCCTCGAAGCCATGCAACTTGTGGCGATACCAAAATTTCAACCGATCTACTGGCCCGGGCCGGAAATTAGTGCCGCCGGCCACCTTCGCGAATCCGACGAACTGGCAACTATCCCATTCTCTGACACGCTCGCCTTCCTGTGCATGAAGGCTGGCCACATCAACCATATCGAAGCAATAACAGGTAGGACAGACTGGCGTGCAATTACCGCAGCTCAAACAGCGATTTCCCAGGTCATCCCAGATTTTGTTGTCCCACTCCAGGTCCATGATGGCAGGCAGGTTTTCGGACTCGAAATTAGACGAGAAGGCCTGGTCACGTGTCGTCCAGAAGTCTTTGAATCCTTGCTTGTTGATCTCGCTTGCTGCTTCAAAGAGCTCGCTCTGCGACTCAACCAACGATTGTCCGGCGGCTGTGTGGATCTGAAGGAAGTAATCGTCACCGATATCGGTTAGGAACAGATCGTAATCCGAAGTTGGAGAGTCCGTGCCCATAGCCTTGCAGAAGCAGTGTTTATCCGGCATGCAGGAGAGTCCTACCAAAAGCGTCGCTTTTCGTCGAGTCAGGTAATGCGGGTCTGGTGGGTCTGCCGCGTAGATTTTATCCATAATGCCAAGTCCGGCTAAATCACAAGGATGTAATCCGAAGATCACCTGCGGAGCCACCTTGGCCTTCACTTCTTGTACTCCGTTTTTGTCATAAGAAATGATGGTTTCGCGCTGCTGAAAGAAAAACTTTTTGGGAGGAAGTATTGTCCTCAACGCCTCGAAAGCAATCTCGGAAGGATGGTTGACTTGCTTGAATGAAAACGATTTTTGAGAAACTCGCCTGGGCGCAAACACCGCACCAAACTCCTTCAGGAGGTCAAAGAAATCGGGAAAGCGATTTTTGCTGAGTACAGCGCTTCGTTGCATTTCAATTCACCCTCATAGTCTTATGATGAACTCCGAGCAAAAATTGGCGGGGCATTGAACCCTTGAGCCTCATAGCGCGGTCGTAACTGCGTGATTGGCGGAATAGCGGGCGTCCAGCCAGTTGAGCAAGTCATCCAGCCCTTCTCCGCTTTTGGCGCTGACTTGAAAGATCTGAGCTGCGGGGTTAAGAGCCGATATCGCCTTTCGTGTGTTCTCGAAGCTGAAATCAACATGTTCCAGCAAATCGATTTTTGTCAGTACAACAGCATCGCAGTTGCGAAATATCACCGGGTACTTAATCGGCTTGTCGTCTCCCTCGGTCACTGACAGCAGTACCACCCTCAAATTCTCGCCCAGGGGAAACTCGGCAGGACAAACAAGATTTCCCACGTTCTCGATGATAATTAGGCGTCCAGCCGGATGAGGCTCGGTGTGTAAAAGCCTGGCGATCATGGCCGCGTCGAGATGGCAACTTCTTCCAGTGCTGATCTGAAACGCGGAAATTCCGGCATCGCGCAAGCGCTTCGCATCCAGCTCGCCGACCATATCACCTTCAATTACCGAGACTGATAGTTTCCTTGACAAACTCTGGGCAACTTTCAGAATTAGTGTCGTTTTACCAGCACCGGGAGCACTCATGAAATTGACTACATATGCTCCCATCTCAAGGAAATGCAGTCGGTTCTCTTCTGCGAGCTGATCGTTGTCTTCCAATACTCTCGCTAGCGTGTGTTCGTTGGAGCTATCATGCATCTCTTCTACCTCTGTGCGATTGTCGATCAACCTGCCCTTGCTGCGGCCAATCTTCTATTTCTATAGAAACAATATTGAGCTCTTCTCCTAGAATCAATTTCTTGATGCCGCCACCACATAAGGTGCAAGAAAAATACTGATCTGGGGTGGGGTGATATTCGTGTTCGTGAATAGTGCAGACTGCTAGCGCCTTGACCGGTCGAATCTCGAGCCTGGCGTTCTGGGTGGAGGCAAACTCCTTTCTCAAAGCCGAAAAAGCGAACTCGAGACTGTCCGGGTCTATGTTCCTAAATTCGCCAACATCGATCAGAATTCGGATAACGTTGATATCCGGAGCTTTCTCTAGTGCGCCGGAATTCTCGTCAATACGAGAGCCGCATCGAACTTCGTCATCCGTTGCCGGACTGGGTGGATAGACGGTCTGCAGAGCCCGTCGCAAAATTGCATGGGCTACTGCCGCTTCATGCATACGTTTGCCTCCTCTTCGTGCGAAGCTTCTGGAGAGCTACTTTTACACTGCACGATCAGTCTGTTGAGAGCGGCCAGCATTGGCAAGTGAGTTCGATTGGCACTGTCAGTTTTATCTAATTGCCTAACTCCGAAAAAGAAAAGTTTGTTCGGAAGCTCATTTTCAATGGCGTAAAGTTTGATCTCGTCGAGCCAGGAAAGACCGTGCGTTGCGCGAATGACGAAACCTGAGCTAGCTAAGGTCGGTCCGTTCAAAGGAATCGTTACGAAATGAGCCTCAGAGTCGGCCGTTTTCTGTACTACATCAAGAATAACGACAGCGTTATGCCTCTTCAGCACTTTGCCCAGCCATGCGAAACTGCTATCAAGAAAGAAAAAGCATAGGTCGGAATCGACTTGCTGCGCTCGAAACAACTGTATCAACAGCAGCGCGTCGCAATCCTCCTTGATGAGTGGATTGCCAATGGCGACCAGAGCAATCTGTCCTCTCACAGACGATGACTGTGAACTGTCGTCGGCTCTGGACCTGCTCGACTCCAACATAGAAGTACCGTGAACGTGAACGCAAGATGGCTTCAAATCGAAGAGTTGCTCGATCATGATTTTGAGGGAATCTCCGAAAAGCCTTGTGGTTCCGAGCGGTGACCGAATCGTCCGCCCAGCAGCGCTCTATTGTAGATTACCGGGACCGGCAATTGTACGAATCCATCTTCCTGATGATTTTTTCTGATCTGTTCAGATCAGATCAATCGGTTGGTCGGGCGGGAGATCCATCCGAGTAGGTAGAGAAAGGCTGCAAACTCCTTCTGACAGTCGATGGCAGATGATGGAATCTATGTGAATCTGTGGATAGGTCCGTAGCGCGCTCGCAGTGAGGAAGTCAACCCATGAGAAAAGTAAGAAGTCCAAGGGACGATCTAACGATCATTCTTGACAAGCTAAGAAGCTGTCTTTTTAGAACAACGTTCACTTCAGACGAAGACAGAATTGCGCAAGCTAAGCGCTATTCTTCCTGCTGTCACGAGGTTAAGCAACCATCCGTCTCAAATACACTCGGCACTTTCGCAAGAAGAAAACACCTGTGCTTAGTTGCCTATGTACGCTCCGGTCACGAGAGTTCTGCAACTGAGCAGGAGCAGGAGATCATCAAGTATTGCAAAGATCACAACCATGACATCGTGGCTGTGTTTGGAAAAGAAATGGATAAGGCGGCCGCGCTGCAGTCCGCTTTGAGAGCGATGCGTGATGCTGACGGTTTGATTACCGTTGACATGATGCGGCTGTTTTGTCATGTTCAAGACCCTGTGCGGGACTTGAACAATAGGATCAACAATGACTTCTTTCATGCTGGCAAGCGTCTGATCACGATCAGGGAAGGAATTGACACCGGAACGATCGATGGTCAAGCGCAGGTCATGGCTTTCGTGAATGGCATCATGGATGATGCCAGGAAACCTTCGGAAGGTCTACACACGGCCGAAGCGAACCGCTTAGTTGACGATGGTACCATCTATGGTCATACAACTTCGGAAGAACGGACGACCGTTTGATTGCGCGTTGTCAGAAGCTTGCCTTTCCAGGTTTAATACCCTGATTGACGCAATGACTTGATCTGAACTCTGAGCTCGCCTATACCTGAAGGGCGATAACATTCAGTCGATTATTAAGCCGGCAATTTCTGTCTGCGACAAGCTCTTCCTGGGAAGGGTCCATGCCGGTGGATAGAGTCTCAATGCTTCTTTTGCGCACGCGCTTGAAGATTTACGTTTTTCCGAAAAGTTTTGCTCGTGTGAGAAGCACATCTTTGACATGATCTGGATGGTTGAGCATGAACCAATGGAAGTTGCCGGCTTTGACGTAGACGACGTCCCCGAACTCTTCTATTAGTTGCAGGGCGGTTGCTAATGCATCCGTCCTGAAGCTGTTAATGAACTGCAGCCCGAGTGCGCCGCTACGAGGACCTGGCGGTTGTTGCGAATTTACCACCGAGGTCTCGCTCTAATAAACGATTGCCATTGTCGCTGGTGGCAGCTCGATGAACACGGTAGCCCTGCCATCTTCATGATGTTGAACCTTCGCCTGCTGATGTTGCTGCAGCTTCGAGTCAGCGCCCGCCCGGTCGCTTCTGAACAGATACTTCATAGTCGATCCAATCTGATGCAATTCTGCATCTACTGTGACTTCAGCACCGCGGGACTCTACGGCATTCGTATTGAGGACGATTAGAATCTCATTGCGTGATAAGACTCGAGACCAGGCCGCCAACTCTCCTCGCGGTGGATACGAGAATGGGTAGCCGCAAAAGGAGGTTTCGCGAAGGAAGACGTGACCGCCGCGCAGCAGTCGACCAACGATGTCGTCTGATTGTCTCAGTTTTGCCACCGCCTTGATCATCTTGAAAGTGGGGTGATCTGAATTGAAGAAATGACATCCTTGCGTGCCAAAGGCACCGAATTCGCCACCAAACATACCCTCGCGAATGTACCGATCCTCTGCAAATCGTCGAGTTTCGATCGAATAGTCGTGATATCCTTCATTGCCATCGAAACATTGCTCAGTGCCGTAGTATATACACGGAATTCCTGGTGTCGTCAGTTCTGAAGTACTGGAGATTCCACCATACGCTGCTGCTGCTCTTTCAATTTTATAAACTCTGGTGAGGTTAGCTGTTAAAATCACTGAATAAGAACAAGCAGTCTCCACGCATCTTGGCGGAGCTCGAGCTTGTAACTGCTCTTGCTCCGGATCGGCGTATGTCCTGGACGATAAAGTATTAGCGCCGAGAATGCGATCTTTGCAAAAGTTCGCCCAGCCATTCAAAAAAGGATATTGGTTTTGCGATACCTTCGGCGGCCTTATCTTGAGCATCTGTCAACGACATACCAGACTCGATGCCTCTTACAATTTCGACCACTTCGTTATCGGAGGGAAATCGGCCTAAGGCGCGCTTAGAGTAGATCAATGTACCTTTATCCTCTACTTCAAAAACTCCGCCCGATGACTTTACAAGCTCCGCTGATTCTTCCAATTCTGACTCTAGCTCAGCTGCCAGCCTGACAGCCTGATTTCGGTAGCCTCAAGAACCGCAGTATGTTATCGTGAATCTTTTCACTGCACTTGCCATAAGTTAAGTATCTCCAGCCTGTTGTTGCGCTCGACATGAGCTTCTGGGTCGCGCAAATGAGCCAGGACGAACGAGCGGTAGCGACGCTTTCCCAGTCCATCAAGCGATACACGCTCATCGCAGCCTTTGCCGCCAATTCTGTGACAATCAAAGCAACTATTCATTGCGAAGCCTTTTACCTCTGGCGATCCTGGTTTTGTTTGCTATTTTGGTTCCAGCTGCAGCCGGCATTGAGCCCGCGCAAAGAAAACAGATGGTGATAAGGATGAACGGTGTATGTGGTTTGCGCAACTTGACCTCCTGTAGCTTGGACTTTAAATTGACCTGACGTCGGAATTCAAGTGAATCTTTGTCGTCCATCTGGGCGCCGAATGAGGATCTTTCCTATCGCTTATTGTTAGTTTGACGAGCCGGTATCGTCAATAGAAATGCTTTGAGATCATACACTCTCTCTTCGCCAAGTCTCTTCGTTTGCTCTTTCATAAGCGAAGATCTTACAGAGCCCTCGAGAATTTTCTCCAACCTTTTGGGGCTGATTCGAGCGCCTACTCCAGCAAGATCTGGACCGAATCTGTCTCGGCCTCCGTCTAAGGAGTGGCAGGCACCACAATGCAAGTCGATGAACAATTGCTTGCCGGCGCGGGACGCAACATCTTCTGGCTGGGGTTTCCAGTTCTCCGCCTCTTCCTCTTTTCCATTCGGTACAACAGGATGGTGGGCGACTGAGAAACCGGCCTTCGGCTCAGCCAAGGTCAAAAGATAATCTGAGATGTGCTCGGCCTCTTTTCGATTTATACCTGGATGAGGCATTATATTCGGCCTACCACCGAATACGTCTGGGAAATCGCGCATCTGTTTTTCTGGATCGAGCAATCTAGCCGTCAACCATTGTCTTCCTCGGTGACCGCCAACTCCATCAAGAGGCGGTCCGAGCTCGCCGCCAATTCCCCGAATTGAATGACATTGCTTGCAGTTATGGCGCTCATAGAGAGCCCTTCCCCGTTCGCTGCTTTTGGTCTTTTCTTGAGGGTGATAACCGGTGGATCTGAATCGATAATGTTGCATCGTACCAGCACATTCGTTCAGGGGCGCTGGTTGAGCATCGAGCGGCACGAACAATCGACGCTCTTCTTCCTGCGTTAGAGCTGGCGCACACGCAAGAAGTATCAGAGCTAAAACCGTGATTAGAGCAGTATGCTTTGTCGCCATTTGAATTGAGAATGTTTAGACCAACTCTCATGAGGATTGACCAGGATTAACGTGGAAGTCTATCAGGTTTGACTGAAAAACTAAAATTTCAATTTTACCGATCCCCGTTTGAGTCCAAGCACTACCTAGAATGCAACTGCGGCTTGAACATCAAAATACCTCTCGATATTGCCTGCCGGACGTACAGATCACAACGCTCGCCGAGCGAGTTGCGCTGCATACCTAATATGATAGAAGTAGTCACCGCCTGGACGCATCGTCCGCTCGACGTATCCGCCGAATGAATGTATCAAGTTAGACTTCCCGGGCAGTTTTCTAAGGAAAAGCTCAGTGAATATGGTCTTCTCGGCGATCACTATTTGCTTCGTGACCCGCAGGAGGAGCTTGTCTACAAAGATTCGCGAACGCAATTCGTTGCCCGATGATACACTCTTCTATTTCTGAGCTAAACAGAATCTTGGCCGACAATGAACTCAACTCGATACTGTACAACGGAAGACACTCACACAGACTAGATGAATAGCCAGCGCCGTCGAAGAACATCTCAAATCGCAGACAGAAGGACTGGCCGATGTCGTGATCCACGTCGAGGAATATAGAAGCCTGGTGTGAGCCTTTAATCAGCACCGCGACCGGTACCATGACCACTCCTATGATTACAAACACAATCGACGTACTGAATGCGTCCAGTTGACATGGTTCAACTTTTGGGGAGCGGGTCAGCAGTACAGCAACACAGTTTGGAGAATATCATTGACCCGTTCGAGTTTAGTTTGGCGCGTCTTGAATTTTAATTTCGGCTTGTTGTTATCTTTCTGATTTCCCAGTCCAGTCCCAGAGCTGGTGCCAGCAATACAAATATGAAGTAGAACTTGACGAGAGCAAACCAAACGCACACCATTGGTCCGAGTTCAGCCGCTGGTGTGTGGAACCATTGCGAGGTCATGCCGCTCCAAGTATCCCAGAAGCCGATTGTTATCGCAGCTAGCAGCCACGTCAGAAGGAGACTGATCAGAGCTGTTCGCAGCAGGACATTACGAATTTGTTTTAGTGAATCAACGTTCATGGACTGTTTTCTCTTGCTGGTAATTTATTTCGATCCATCAACGACTCCTGAACGAACCGTTCCTCAATGTATCCAAGGCGCTGTTCAGATCTCCGGCGACGCCCGCATAGGAACCTGACCACATTCGCAACTTGCATTCGCACCGCTCGAAAATGATGCCGGATACTTAGTGTGCGCTTGAGGCTTGACTTTATACGACTGTATCGTGACGGTGGCAACTGAGAACTTAATCCGCCCTCACGAGCAGCTTCTGTGTATACCGAATTGGACAAATTGAAGAATAGCCTGTGAAACCCATGAGCGAGCATTTCAGAATAGGCCTGGTCTGCCGTCCAACCTTGCGCTCTCACCCGATAGATTGCCACCATCGTGCCGACCCGATCCTGCCCCCGCCGACAGTGGACAAAAACCGGCTGATTATCCGGACTCGTTACTATCGACAGAAACTTATCGTCATGTTCTCGATTCGTTTTCTTAAGCTCATTCATCGGCATGTTGAAGAACTTTATATTCAGTTTTGAGGCGACCGCTCTTTCCTTATTGACCGATTTTCCAGGAAGCATTAGATCGATGATTGATTTGACACCAGCTTTTTTTAACTGCTCCATGCCACCCTTTTGGGGCAACCCACCTCTCCACAGCGCAGGCGTCACAACAGAAAAGTTCGGAATAAACGCAGCAAGTTCCTCTTCCGGATTCTGATCAGGCCAATCGTCTCGTGCCATCGCTGGCGTCGCCAGGTTTACTACGACAAGACATGCTACTGCAAATAACAGTGTGCACTGGCGCGAATCGCGAAAACGAACGACTGTTCGAAAGTGTTCATTGAATTTCCTCCTCTCAATCATTTCAAACACCCGCTTCGGCTCGACAATTGTGACGCTCGCATTCCCCATTGATTTACAATAGAACAATCACTGTACGTGCGAATCGGCCAATAGATGTATTCGACATCACCCACGTAATTCGATGGAATGAGAACAGTAGATTTGCTTGGTTGTGAACGAGTAGTTTTCGGATCAGTTCCAAAAGACTTTGTAATTCCAGAATTCTCTAATCCTCAGATTCGAGCGAGTATATCCCTAAATCTTTCCGGTAAATCGACTTTAGAGAAAGACTGATATTGCTTCCTCAAATAGCGAGGCTAACATTCGAGAACCTATCTGCCATGGACGATACATAATTTACAGCCCGGCTAGAGCACGACGATCCGTCCACAGCAACCAGTATCTTCATTACGACAACACCTCGATCAACTCTCATTAGCTCGGCAGAGTGCTAAGGCGACCACAAAATTCAAGACTAAGACATCGTGCAGGATGGATTTACTAGCCAGCTGAGATCAATCTCCGGCTGATAGCGACTTCCAGCCAAGGGGCTGACAGAGTCTCATCCCCAATCCATGCATTAGTAACTCTCATGTCGATCTCGGCTCGGGTCTCTTTTTTTCCGGGCAGGGACCTGAATGCGGAGCATATTCGCAACACTTGCTACCATCCCAGTCGTGCCACTCTATGTGGTGTCTTCGAACATGTTCATCAACTGCCTGTCCCAGCGTTGGTAGGAAATTTTCTGCGCCGATCTTGTCGAACAAGCCATATCGCTTTAACTGATCTTTAACCGGTCCTTTCATCTGAGCAAAACACAGTTCAATGCCGACTTCGCTAAGGTCGTTTTCGAGCTGGATTAGCGCATCGGCTGCTGTTGAATCGATATCGGTGACCGGCTCAGCTTCGATGACAACTCTGATTACCGGTGTTGGCGCATCGGCAATTGCTTTGCGGACACACTCTTGGAAAATCCTGGCGTTGGCGAAAAACATCGGAGCATCCCAGCGGAAAAGTACAAGTCCAGGAATTTCCTTAGCATCCGGGTGACGACTGATGTCGTGATAACCCTTCATCTCGTTAACACGGCCCAGAACGGCACTATATGGTCGCCAGGCGCGCCAAATGAAGGTAAGGAACGCCAGACCTATCGCTATGAACATGCCGTGCACTACACCAATCAATGCGACACCAAGAAAACACGCGACGGAGGAAACAAGTTCTATTGGGCGCACCTTGTAAAGGTTCACAATTCCTCTGATATCCACCAGACTAAGACAAGCGGAGATAACCACAGCCGCAAGCATCGAATTGGGTACGCTCTGCAAAAGAGTCGGACAGAAAACCAGCAGTACTGCAATGCAGATTGCACCCACGACACCGGTTACCTGCGTCTTGCCACCCGCCGCCTCAGCAACCGGAGTCCTGGACGCACTACCTGTGACAGAAAGTCCCTGAAAACAACCGGCTGCAAGATTTGCAGCGCCAAGAGCCATAAGCTCCTGGTTATCGTTTATTTCATAACCACCGCGCCGCGCAATTGTCCGCGAAACTACGCTCATATCGGCAAACGATACGAACGCGATCGCTATACCGCTAACAACTAGTGACGTCAGCTCTTGCATCGAGACGGAGGGCAGCATGCAACCAGGAAGTCCAGCTGGAAGAGCGCCAACCACCGAAATACCAGTCTTCGGCACCAGATCGAAAACAGTTACTAACATGGACGTGGCGAGCACAATGAGAAAAACGATGGGTACTCGAGGCAACCATCGTTTGGCTATCAGGATAAAAGTAAGCGAAATCATGCCTATGGCAAAAGCACACCAATTGATCGGTCCGGTCGAGATGCAATTCGCAAGGCTCTTTATCTCGGGAATAAGACCGGGGCTGTTTGCGCGAAATCCGAGTATGACCGAAAGCTGTCCTACAATTACCGTAAGTGCAATCGCATTAAGATAACCAAAACGAATGGGCTTGGATAGCAGATCAGTTATGAACCCAAACCGACTCACGCCGGCCAAAACACACACTGCGCCCGAGACAATAGCAAGCACACTGGCCAGCTCCATTGCTCGAACTGAGCCTCGAGTAGCCATTGGCAGAATTGTTGCGGCGATAATCGCGACAAGGGCTGAATCCGGTCCGACTACAAGAATTCGACTTCGCCCGAAAATTGCATAAGCGACAAGTGCCACCATCGTGGCGTAGAGCCCGCAAATAGCGGGCACACCCGAAGCTTCTGCATAACCCATACCGACAGGCACAAGCACAGTAGTTAGGACTAATCCTGCCACGATGTCTTTGATGAGCCAGGAGCGCTTATATGTCTTGAATAACACAAGGCCTGGAAACCATCTGAATAAACCCGATGGGAGTGTTTCGCACGAGAAAGGATTGATCTTAGCTGCAGGAGATGAATCGATTGGTGTGTCCATGTCGACACTTCTCATATCCCCTCCACGACTACGCTAAATTGCTACGGAATTCTGCTCGACTATGCGTCTTAATGCCTTGAAGACCTTTTCAGAGGTTTCCACCGAGTCGCTCAGGCCAAGCTCCTCTCCGAACTCGGGCTCCAAAAACAGTTCGACTATCCGAGGATCGACAACGTGCTGTGCTGTCCGGTCAGTTCGGCAGAGAGTTTTGAGGCAAGCCAAAAGCCGTACTCTGCTGCCAGCGGGCTGTTCTTTGATCCATCGAGTGCTACCAGAATATTGCTGAATGTCATTTTTCAATCCCAAAAGTTTTTGACTTTATTCAAATTACAACATGATGTTGAATCGCCAGTACCGATCGAAAGAATGATTGCTGGGATGATTATAAAACCTCACTATTCTGTCCTGGCTCGGATCGTCGACATTACGGCTGATTAGAGAGGTTGATGCAGGAATTGCAATGGGCCTCATTCCCGCTTCTCACCCCACATCACAATTGAGAATAGCAGTTGATTTCGGCAGCCGAAAGGAGCACTGCAAGGACTTCTGCAATGATAGGCATGGTTTGCGTGTATCGCTGGCCGAAGTTGTCTCGCGTATCTGATGTGATGATAGGGCATGCTGATAAATCAGTCGCAAGCTGGATGCAGTCGTCCCAGTGTCAACCGACAACAGGTATCGAAGCGAGGACGACGTTCGACAAGCACTTCGGTTTGCGGAGGACAGCCTCGGAAGGCCATTCAACATTATGTTCAATCATTCCGACAAGAGGTCTTTTTATTGCGCACAGTTGATTTCAAGCGCGCTCCTCAGTATGTCGCATCCGCTCAGTTTGCCAGTCCGCCCACTGCTCTGGAAAAAGGTGGTACCACCAACGTCCATTGCGAAGAGCGCAGAGATGACGTGTATCTGGTCGTCCGATCTGAGCGCCAATTGAGCAAACAAACGATGCCGTTTGACCAGGCAATTCGGCAAGGTAAAGGTTTCGGGCGTTGAGTAATCTTAAGAAAGTTGGTTGTATGGTGAAGACGGTCCCAATATTGTTATTATCCAAATAGATACTGCAACGACTATTCACGTGATTGGGTGCCGTGCGCCTGTTTAGATGCGAACAATTGGGGCGATGGATCTTAGAAAAATGGATTGGTGTAACTATGATTGAAATGCATGTTGGCGCAGTTGCACTTGACAGACAAAGCGGCGAACCAATCGTTGTATTGAGCGATGCCGAAAATAAGCGGACCTTGCCAATTTGGGTGGGCGCACCCGAGGCCAGAGCAATTACTTTTGCTGTCAAGAAAATTCCCACAGCACGTCCCCTTACACATGATCTTTTGTTCTCCTTGATCAAACGCTTTGGCTATGCTGTAAAGGAGATCCGCATTGAATCACTCAATTCGAAAACATACAGAGCGATGATTGTGCTCGTAAAGGAGAATGGTGCAGGTCACGAAACGAAAGTAATGATGGATTCACGTCCGTCGGATGCCATCGCTCTGGCTGTAATTTCCGAGGCTCGCGTTCTGGTTGCGCGTGACATCGTCCTTCAATCCAGCATATCTACAAGCCCCGAGACAGATGAGCAAGACGAGGCGGACTTCAAGAAATTTCTTGAAGGGGTGAAAGCTTCCGACTTCAAAATCGACAGGGGGATTGAATCTCTTGAAGTGAATGAGCTTCTTAACGGGGCTGATGAGGAGCTGGAAGAGGTTGACGATATACAGTCCGAGCTGGAAGACAACGCAGAGGACGAGTAAGTAAGACTAGCCTCCGACTAACCCCTCGTCCTGTCGCAGACCATATGCAGCTGACAACGCGTTACTCGAAAGCTTATTGTGAATCAAAAACTACAGGCTGATCGTTCAACAAAGGCACTCTAGCTCTCCTAACTTAGTCATCGTATGAAGTTCTCGTTTATCTTCCGGTTCTGAAAGCCTCGCTCTTCCCGGCCTTTAACAGCTCTTTCTCGTTCAACTGTGCGAACATTTGAATCAATCGAGAAACCAATGCAGTCCAACCAGTCTGGTGGCTGGCGCCTAAACCTGCACCATTGTCACCATGAAAGTACTCATAAAAGAGAATGTAATCACACCAGTTAGGATCTGTTTGAAATTTATATGTGCCACCATAGACAGGGCGATTGTCACTAGTCCCACGGAGGAAGATACTCGATAGCCGCTTTGCTAGCTCCCTGCTCACTTCAAACAGATTCATCATTTGACCGGAGCCCGTTGGGCACTCAATCTTGAAATTATCACCATAATAGAGGTAGTACTGCAATAGGGCGCGGATAATGAGAGCGTTTATGGGAAACCAAACTGGACCGCGCCAGTTGGAGTTGCCACCGAATAAGCCACTATCTGACTCGGACGGAAGATAGTCGACTCGATACTCTTGCCCCCGAACCATGCAGACAAATGGGTGTTCAGCGTGATACCGAGAAAGAGAGCGTATGCCGTACGGGCTCAAGAATTCATTCTCATCGAGCACTTTAGTCAAAATGCGTCGCAGTCTCGTTTCACTCACAAGAGCGAGAATGCCACGGTCGTCAATACCTAAGTGACCCGGTCCAGTCACGTGCATCGAGTTCAACACTTCAGGCATCTGTTCCAGGCGGTCCTGTATGCGCTTCAAAGCAGCCGGAATGCGATCGCGCTGGTATGGCTCAATTACAGTGGTCGCGCATAATGGCAACAGACCGACGAGCGAACGAACCTTCAATGGCGACGCGACGCCATCCGGCGTGCGCAGAAGATCATAATAAAAGCCGTCCTGTTCGTCCCACAATCCAACCTGGTCTTGTTTGTTGATGGCGGAGGCAATCCAAAGGAAGTGCTCGCAAAATTTCACCACTTGATCTTCGTAAAGGGAATCATAACTCGCCAATTCCGCTGCAATCTCCATCATGTTCTGACAAAACAGAGCCATCCATGCGGTTCCGTCTGCCTGCTCAAGATATCCGCCTCCAGGCATTGGCGCGCTCCGATCGAATACGCTGATATTGTCGAGACCAAGGAAGCCGCCTTCGAAAACGTTCCTGCCGAAGCGGTCCTTCCTGTTTACCCACCAGGTAAAATTTGTCGTTAACTTGGCAAACACCTTCTTTAAGAACTGTATGTCGCCTGCGCCACTTTGCTGTTTTTCACTGTTGTACAGGAATAGCGCAGCCCAGGCGTGAACTGGCGGATTTACATCGCTAAAATTCCATTCGTATGCTGGAATCTGACCATTAGGATGGAGATACACATTGTCGAGCATAAGACTTAACTGTTTTTTGGCAAACTCGATATCGACCATCGCCAGAGCGATGGAGTGAAACGCAAGATCCCACGCTGCGTACCAGGGATACTCCCATTTGTCCGGCATGGAAATGATGTCATCATTCACCATATGAAACCATTCTCTATTGCGAATTTGATTGCCTGCGCCCCGCATTGGATCGTAACCATGCTCCTTCAGCCACTTGACGCCATCAAAGTAGTAATACTGTTTACTCCATAAAAGCCCGGCCAGCGCTTGTCTCATAACTTTGGCTTCATCTTCCGATGCCGCCTCTGGTGTTATCGAAGTGTAGAATTCATCGGCTTGCACCACTCGCTCGGCAAATATTTCCTCGAATCGAGCAAACGCTCCATCGGAACCGAGCTTTTCCGGACGCAAATCGGTAAGGCGCAGGCGTATCTCGCACTGCGCGTTGGCAGGAACGTTCAGCTGATAGTGAGCGGACGTCTTCGTACCTGTCAGGTCAGGGTTGATAGCACCGGTTTTTTGCTGAATCAGATAATTATTGATGCCATCTTTGACGTAATCGGATTTGTTGGGTCGGCCAATCAATCTGAGTTCGTTCGTTTCGTTTTCCGTAAACAGAAAAGGAGCATCTCCCTGGGCATACAGGTATCGCTCTCCCAGTTGCCAATGCGTCGCCTCTACGACGGTACCATATTTGGTATCAGGTAGAGTCCTGATTACTGGTTTGCGAGAGTTTTTTTTGTAAGCCCATGTATTTCGAAACCAAAGCGTCGGGAGGATGTGAAGCGGTGCATCCTCGTTGCCACGATTACAAGCAGTTATTTTGATCAGAATATCTTCGGGCGTGGTTTTGGCATACTCGACGAAAACATCAAAATAACGGTTGTCGTCGAACACACCTGTGTCAATCAGCTCGTATTCAAACTCCTTGCGATTGCGACTTCGGTTATTCTTTACGAGCAGGTCATAAGGGAATGCTGCTTGAGGGTATTTATAGAGATACTTCATGTAAGAATGTGTCGGGGTGCTGTCGAGATAGAAGTAGTACTCCTTAACATCCTCACCATGATTTCCCTCACCATTGGTCAAGCCGAAAAGGCGCTCCTTGATTATCGGGTCTTGTTCGTTCCAGAGGGCAAGTGCAAAACAGAGCGTTTGTTTGTCATCGGACAAACCGGCTAATCCATCTTCTCCCCAACGGTATGCCCTAGAACGCGCCTGGTCGTGGGGAAAGGAGTCCCAGGCATTGCCTGACTCGCTGTAATCCTCCCTGACCGTGCCCCATTGTCGCTCGCTGAGATACGGACCCCACTTTTTCCAAGGAATACTGTCCTGTTTCGCATCTTCCAGTCGTTTGGCTTCATCATGCTTCATTTTGTTTCCTCTGCTGCGAATTGCGAAGCATCCTCCGCAAAAGCTCTGGTTGATCTGCATGATTAGCGATTAACTTCAGAATCGCGCCTCAGCACTTATTGTTTAATGGTGGCAGCCTGGAGAGAGTTTTTCTTCATTCGATCTCTGTATATTCAGTATGGTTCGGAATACATCTTTGGGATGATTGCCAACAATGGGTATGTCACTCCTCAATTTCTGCTTCTGAAAGTGGTCGAGGACATACGCAATTCTGTCGATAGTAATTATTTGGACCAATCAAAAATTATCGTAGAGAACAACAATGTAGCGGATTCGGTCCAAAATATGCAGCGGCGTGGGACGCCGATGTGATCGTTATGGCAGCACGTGGGCATTCAGAAAGTTGTGGCACAAACGTCGGTCCGACGGTTTTGAAAATACTGGAAAACGCTCATTGCTCCATGGTTGTTGTGCACGATGCCAATGTGCGTTTCAGTCTTCGCGTGACACAGGGTCACTAACATTGGCCGAAAGAAATTGTTTATCTCTTCCCTTCAAAGACCTGTGAACGCCTACCACAATTGATTCGTCGGCTTGACCGATGGAGACTGCCGACTGAAAGGACAAATGTCCACTCACCGACTAATGATGCATAATCCAAGCAAGTTCACTCTAATGATTCTCGTTGGGGGCGACTAGCTTAATCACTTCGACCGAGCATGGCGCGTTGTTCACAAGCTCCGACGCGATGTTATTGTTGTCTCGTCTTCTTGCACCGGTGCTGCCATGGCAACCGATTATCAACAGATCAGCCTTCCAGTTCTGCGCTTCTTGTACTATGGAGGGAGTGGTAACTCCGAGCAGCAGCTCGCCTTCCACCTTCATCGGCGAAGACAATCTACCTGTGAGTCGATCAATCCTGTTCTTAAGTATTATCTCGGCTTGATGAGTGAACTCTTCCGAAGCTTCCCAATTGGAGCAATCTTCGACGGCGCTCACCAGCCGGAACTCGGTGTCGCCCTGCCAGGGTCTTTTCGCAATCTCATCTAGGAGATCGTTTGCAGATGGCGAACTATCGATTGCAACGAGTACTTTCATCGCATTTACCTCGTTTCGGGGATGGGACTTAGCCCTCAATACAAGGTTGCCAGAAACTCATGTGTCATCCATCATCCCTTAGAGCGATCTGTCGAAAGTCAATTGGAGTATTTGATTGACACCATATGAGTCGCGCATGTGTTGCATGGATCGTACGCTCGAACTAAGGTCTCGAGATTCTTGGTGAACACAGATTCGGTGTCTCTATTCCCACGGCATCTAGCGACTGGGTGACCACTTCTTGAGTATCTCGCTCGATGCGATAGCTGTTCTGCGCAGATGGAGTAATCACCATTTGTTCGAGAAAACAACTTAAGCTCGTCTAGCCAGGAAAGCGAGTGCGAAGCCTTGATCGTATAAGCAGAGGCGTGGAGGATCGAAGGAGTTAATTGAATGCAATAGAAATTGTCTTCGCCGATGATGTGTCAGGTGAAGCAACCGTACCTTGATAGTTTGCACGGATGCGTCGTAGTTGACGCCAGTTGGACTGGAACTTGACCATTTTTCCCTGATTTTACCGAGCCTGCCGAATTCTATTGATGGTGTCGAGTACGCAGTCAGCCGCGAAGAAACTAAATCCAATTCCCATCAAGATTGGTGCAACAGATAAAACCATTGCCGCTGAAAAGACTGCACCGATGCCAAAAATCACGTCAAGCTGAGCCTCTTCCGGAACGCTTAAAATGCGATGGTCGGTCGGAAATCCGCTCGATCTCCAGAGCATAACACCGCCTTCCAGGACAAAAAGATTTTTCTGGTCGCTCTCGAGGCGCAGTGCCGATCGGCGAGCCAACTTCCCATTGTTGCAAACAAGCACGATATTTCTTTTCGACCCGACACCGTCCAAAAACCTGGGCAATTCCGAGGAGGGTACGTTGACGGATCCGGGAATGTGCTGAGTTATAAACTCCGCTTTCGGTCGAACATCTGCTATAAGCCAACGATTCTTCTCTTCCAGCTCTCGTTTGAGATGATCCGGTTCTATCACCGTGTATTTAGTATTTTGCATATTCACCCTCACAATCTACGTTCGAGCATGTTATTCCGGGGCTGGGACGACTCAAGCTGGACCAATTGTCATCCGAAGCTAGAGTTCTCGCCTCGTCCGTAAGAATCATATGGATAGGAATAATCCGTGATATTCGGAAGTGAATCTGAAAAAGGCCGGATTTTTCGAATGACGTCCATGTTGAACACCTCGACTTCATGCTCAACCGACGAAGCAGCATCAGTATTTAGCCCGATGCCTTTTTTCAAGGCTATCGCTAAATTGGTGGACGTAGTGATACAAGTGTACCGTTCGATGGATAAAACCGACGTAGGCAACTCGAAAAAACCATCCTCGGAAGATTTCCAACAGTTCACAATTGACAGCGCGGCCGATGCGGCCATTGCACTTCGCCCCTTAGCCGGCAACTCAGCCTACCTTCTTTTCGCTCTTGGCGTTGTCGGTACAGGATTTCTTGCTATACCAGTACTAACGGATTCTGCAGCGTATGCAGTTTCCATTGCACTTGGCCAGGAGCCGAGTTTGACGGGACCACCAGCAAAACATCGGAATGTCGATAAACTTTCTGGGAATCAATCCAATTGATGCGCTGTACTTTACCGCCATCGTCAACGTTTTTTTTTACTCGCTCCACCACTCCTATTTGTGATCATGAAGATCGCGAACAACCGAGAAATACTCGGAGACAAAGTCAATGGACGTGTTTCCAATTTCCTTGGATGGTCCACCACATGGATCATGTCGGCCTGCGCAGTTTTTTTAACCGTACTTGCAGGACGTGAATCAGTTATTCTTTTTCTCGGGCAGCGTCAAAAGGAACTCAGTTATCTCACTGATCTGTTCTGGTGGTAGTTCTGCTGGAGGCATCGAGTACTCGGTAGGTCTATATTCCTTACCGCCGAGCATGAGAATGGCACCACCGGCGATTCTATTGGCAATTGAGGTCTTATTCAACCTGGCGCCTACTCCATCAAGATGGGGAGCTCGGCTTCCGCCCACACCCGCAATGCTATGGCAGGCCGCACACCCGCCTTCTTTAAAAGCAATCAGACCCTTTCGACTGACTGCTGTTGGTGTGTTGGGCCGGAAATGAAATCCCGGTACCATACTGTCCGGCTTTTCGGATCGATCATCTTCGCCATGCCCACGCACCTCAAAGGAGGGTTCTTCGGGTGTCGTCACTAAATATTTGGCGATTTTCTCTGCAGTTGATTTTTCCAGCTTGACGTGTCGCATAAACTCGCGTGGGTCAAACACATTCTTTGGATAGTAATCCGGCAGTTGCCTTTTGTTAGTCAGAGTCACAACAATGTCCTGCTCAGATCGATATTTTCCAATTCCCTCAAAGGGAGGACCGATCAAGCCGCCATCACCTCTCATGTAATGGCAATGTAGACAACCATTCTTCTCAACGAGTTGTTTGCCGCTCAGCTGAGGCAACTTTCCGCTCTCGCCAGCAAGCGCCAGCTGTTGAGCGCTGCCAAAAACGGTGGAAGCTATTCCAGCAACCACTGCTAAAGTCCACAATCCGCGATTTGAGTTCATTCTAGAGCACCACTACTAGGGACGCGACCTATCGGAGCAATTGCGCTTCCAGAACCGGAAGCCCCATGAATTATACCTGAGGGTATTAATTCGATTATCCAATTTGCTACCATGCTTGAATAATCCGTTCGGACGATGTTCTCATACAGCTCCTCCAACTAACATATTAGTGTATATGATTGGAGAGATCACGTGAGGAAGCGGAAATACATATCACCGAAGGGTTCCAAGGCGATTGTAGACTTGGCAAAACTCGCTTGGCCACTGATGATGCGCCTGAAACACGGCAATGTGAGAATGCATATCGTCGGGGATGGGCTGCAAAGGTTCGAACGGCTCAAGAATGAGCGCGTAGTGCTCTGCCCTAATCACTCTTCTGAAGACGATGCGGAGGTCATATTCGGCTTTTCTCGACTGGTCAACGAAGAGTTCTATTTCCTGACGGCCCACGAAATATTTCATGGCAACCGCGGGTGGAATCGTCTTTTGCTACCGCGTTTAAATTGTTATTCTATCGAGCGCGGAACGAAGGACGTGGCCGCCTACAGAACCACTCGTGATCTGCTTATGGCGAACGAGCACAAGCTAGTCGTGTTTCCCGAAGGCGAGATATCTCATTTCAACGAATTTGTAATGCCCCTCGAAAGGGGTGTTGTGCAAATGTCATTTGCCGCGGTGGATCAACTTGAATCACGCCAAGAATCAGGCGAGATTGCGATTCTTCCGATAGCGATCAGATATTTTTTCAGCGAAAACATTGAGGTGCAGCTCAACGCCGCAATGGATCAAATTGAAAAGAAGCTGGGATTATGCCGGCTCGCCGGTCAGTTATTGACAGACCGTGTGAAACGATCGGTTCTCCAATTCATCTCATCATTGGAACGACGTTTTGATGTGATAGTAAGTCCCGACACGAATTTCTCTACGAGAATTGCCCTTCTTAGGTGGGCGATGTTGCGACGAATCGCGAGTCGTCTTAACATCACCCTGAGCGAACAAGAATCGCAAGTTGAAAATGCACACAGGCTAAAAAGTGAGCTTTGCGATCGTTTTTATCACCACTCTCAAAAAGATTCCGTTCGTTTTACGACAGCGGAGCTAAAGAGTCTATACAAAGACCTTTTTTGCGTAATCGACTTTATCGCGATTGAATACAGCCTATTGTTTAAAACAGGAGAGACGGTAAATCAGGACGATCTCTTCGAAGTAATTGAACTGCTCGAAACATCCTTGTTCAAAAATGCCACCGTCCACGGTAGTAGACTCATTCTCTTAGCGATCGGCGAACCCGTCCGACTGAGTGAGTATCACGCTCAATTCAAAAAGGACCGTGGAACGACCGTTAGAGCTATAGACGACCAAATCCGAAAACAGTTAAGCGATATGCTTTGCCAGCTTGGTGAAGAATTCCGCTACCGAAAATGACGAGCAGCGTTGTGAACAACGCGATTTACACTGGGGCACACTCAAAACCAACGAAGTGCTCAAAGAGTAATGAGCAGATGCAGTTACCGTATGCATTTACCGCTAAGCTCCTCGTAAGGAAATCAACCGAAGTGTTGATGATCAACCCAAAGAGTTTGGACACAATAGTTCTGTACCGAGAGTTTCTGATCGAAACATCGAATCAGAACAGAACCCGAAATTGCTGGAGGTAATGCGCAATGCTCGCAAAGACAGAAACTGGAAAAACTCAAGAGCTAGAAACAATGTATAACTTCGTCGGTCTATGGCGCAACCAGCATGGGTCCGAGATGAACATCACTTCGGCAGAGAATGGAAGAATATCCGGCTCGTTCAAGACTGGAGTAGGTGCCTTCGACTCAGAAGAAGAGCATGCATTGGTTGGCTGTACTTCGGGCACCTTAATATCCTTTTGCGTCAATTTCGAGAAATACAATTCATTGACAGCCTGGGCCGGGCAGCATACTAGCCCAAACGGTGAAGATAAAATCGAAACGATGTGGCACCTCGCCAGAACGCTGCCGGATGCCAGCGATGATCTGTGGGCAGGAATCTGGACCGGGTCGGATACATTCCATCGAGTCGAATTTGGCTTGGCACGAATATTAGGAGACTTCGATCGCCCCCCGTTCATCCCGTCTTATCCATTTCAAGTTTCGAAAAAGTAAAACGGTTCAGAATCATCCTCTGAATCATTCTTTCGATCAATTCAAACAAATTGGTCACCATGTTGTAATCAAATCAGTCAATTAACGGGGAGCGAACAATGACATTCAATAACATTTTGGTGGCACTAGACGGCTCAAAAAACAGCCAGGTCGCAGCGGAGTATGGATTCCTCCTTGCCACGAAGCTTTCCGCAGAACTGACAGGACAGCACGTCGTAGATCCGAGATTAGTAGATCTTTTTCTGGAGCCGGAATTTGGTGAAGAACTCGGAATGAGTGACTCCGTTGAGACGTCAGAAAAGGTTTTCAATGCATTGCGCAGGATTGGCAAGGTCATTCTAGATCGTTTTTACAAAGAAGCCAGGCTTCGGGGAATCGAAGTAAATCAAAGGCTTGCCGAAGGCTTCATCATAGAAGAGGTACTTAAGCAGGCGAAACAATCCGACTTACTCATAGTTGGTCATCGCACAGAGAGTGAAAAGAGACTCCCGACCAACTTGATACTTGGCTCCGTAGCCGAGCGTGCGGTTATATGCGCACCAGTTCCGGTATTAATAGCTATGCAACCAGTTGATCAAGTAAAACAAATTCTGGTTGCTTACGACGGAAGTGAAGCCTCTCGCGGTGCACTTCTCATGGCAGAGAATCTGGCAAAGAATATCGATTCAAAACTAAAAGCGATCATCGTCATTCCAGAGGGCGAAGATATGCGCAATGCAAAAGTCCTACTTGAGGAAGGAGAGAAATTCCTTCGTGAATATTGGATTGAAGATGTTTTTTCTATAAAACGAGGAACTGTGAGCGGGACATTGCTAGGTGCTGCAGAAAGTACTGGCAGCTTGCTCGTTCTAGGTGCCTATGGCTATAAGAACCCGGAAGAGAATGTGCTCGGAAGCACGACAACGAAAGTGATTAGATCGACCACCAACAGCGTTCTGGTCTACCGTCCGAAGGTTACTGAAACTCTCTTGCAGGCAAAGGTGATGAGAAAGCATGCCGTGAATTAAAAGGCGGCATACATGGAGGTACCATCATGTGGTTCAAAGATCGGAAAGATGCCGGTCAACGACTGGGAAAACACATTGCTGAGCAATTGTTATCCGATGGTGAGTTGGATCTGAGCGACTGCATTGTAGTCGGCTTGCCCCGAGGAGGGGTCCCCGTAGCTTTTGAAGTCGCCCAAACTTTAAACTGTGCCCTCGAAATAATTGTTTCAAAAAAGCTTCCATTCCCGGGTCAACCTGAATATGCGATAGGCGCTGTTTCCTCGGACGGAATCCTAGTACTTAATCGGGCCTTACCCGAAGAGCCGGAATGGCAGTCATACATCGGACAACAACGCGAGCGATTGCTTGAGTCGACTTCACAGACAGAGGGGCAATTTTACAAATTGTCTGGACGAAGAAGGCCGTCTTCATTCATCGGGAAAACCGTCGTCGTAATCGATGATGGAGTCGCGACCGGGATGACAGCCACTGCCGCGGTAAGAACCGCAAGGAAACGCGGTGCAAAGCGGGTCATCATGGCGGCGCCTGTTATGAGTCGAGAGAGTTACGATCAACTACGCGGAGAAGCTGACACAGTGATAGCCTTGGCCGTGCCGGAGCCATTCCAAGCAGTCGGACTGTTCTACGTCGACTTCCAGCAAAGTTCGGAGGAGGAAGTGCTCCAGGCCCTTCGTAAGAGTATGCATATGGGAAACGGCCCCAACTCCTATCCGGCTGAACCTGTCAATTCTATTGGATTCTAAGTCTTATCGGAGGATCGTGTGACCAGTAGTGTATACACCGCTTCAGATCACAGTACAGCGCAACTAATTCGAAGCATGGCGCAAGATTGCCGCAAATGGAGCGAGCTCGACATTTTTTCCTGAGCAGGCTCGCCAGACTATTCGACGCAATCATTCACTTTCAAGAAATTCGGGCGGTCGAGCCATTGGAGCGCACAGTAACCGCAGCTTCAGCACAAACCAGGGAAGAGGACACAATTGATTAGGTGATTCGCCTAATGCCACCATAGGAGGTGCCCCAACGATGCAAAGAGTATTAGATTATGACAGCTTTTTCTGCGATGTGTGTCGGCTGTACGTGTACGAGGAAACATCTGGAGATCCCGCACGCGGGCTGCCCGCGAAAACGCGTGTTGAGGCGCTTCCGGACGGTTGGAGATGTCCCTGGTGTGGTGCAGGCAAAACAAAGTTACGAGCCTGCACGTTTGTCGACGACTATCTCGACTCTGATGGCAACGGCAACGAGGTCGTCCGGAAAAAGACTTCATCAAATCTGTCAGCGAGAAATGAATTAGCTGCGCAGGAATCTCAAAAACCTCACAAAAATAGACGCCGGTGATACCGGCGTCTTCAGGCTCTGAGTCACCTCTGGTGCCTGCTGCCCCTGGGGGATTTCTCCGCTCCTTGGGTTTCTCTTTTGATAATAATATGACAGATCGCGAGTAGGCTGGTATCCACCGACGTGATGAGAATGGATCATTCTAAAGATTGATCCATGCCGCTCGTTCGAGCCTTTACTTTGGCTCAGCTCGATTACTCACACAGATGGATGAATTACCACCCAGCAAATGACAAACTTTAAAAGTTAGAGAGCAACGAGGTTCTGGAAATGAGCAATCCTCGATAGAAGGTGGTTATAGCGGTTGCGGACGAATTTTATGAAAACTCTATGGTAACGTTTGTGAGTCGCCATAATTCGCCGGAACGGACAGAATTCCACTTAATCAATGTGGTCGAAACAAATCTGCTCAACAATCCATTGCTGCTTCCCATGGACGTCGTCTCTGATCTTCGTGATTACGATAGACGAGACGCATCGATCATCATTCCTTCGGTGGGCAGCAAGATCATCCGTTGAGTCGAAGCAGAGAGGTCGCTCAAATGAGATCCTAACAAAAGAGATTACGAATCACTTTCCGTTCAACTTGGAGCAAAGACATGGTGGAATCACTAGAGGGAGGTCGCACCAGGTGGCTTATAGAGCTACGTATCGGAGATTTAGCCTACCAAAGGGGAGACTTCAGCTCGGCACTAACCTGCTATCAAACAGCACATCGACTTGCAGAAAAGTTGGCCAGTCCGGAATACATTTCAATAGCATTGGTAAAAACTGCAATCTGCTTCTCCGCTCTTAGTAGAATGGATGAGGCCGAGAAGTTTATTCGTGACGCCAGCTCACTCGAAGCACAAAGCGTGCTCAATGGCAATGATGCCGGTCTTTTGCACCATGAGTATTCCGTCCTGCTTTTTAGACTCGGTCGCTTCGCAGAAGGGCTGAGGGAAGAGACGAAGGCACTGGAATTCTTAAATACCGCCGAAAATCCCGACTGTCACACGCTCGTGCTAGTGCTTAAACAGCTCGCTGTTTACATGACCATGGATAAAGAATTCGAGGCAGCGGACTCTTTTCTCGAAGACGCAACTAGGGTAGCGCTTAGCGCATCAACACTCGGAAAAGACTCATTACTCTATGGACAGATTCTAGTCACTAAGGCAGTACTAAGAATCGACGAGCACCGCTTCGATGAAGCGCGGGAGCTCTATGAGCGTGCGATATTTCTTGTCGAGATGCACGAAGGTCAATTCAATACTAAGGTGGCCGACCTCTACAAGATTATCGCTAAACATTTAGCGGACGCTGGTGAAACCTCGGAAGCAGAACGATTCTTGAATCGCGCTAAATTGGTCAGCGCGCACAACAGGCTAGCCAAGAGAACTTGGTGAGAAATCTTCTCCAAACGGCAGAACTTGGATTCGCCGAATATCCAATTTATATTGGTAGCGAATGTGCGGGCGCCTCAAGGTAATTGCGCGCTTTACTGCAATTAGAATTGCGTTTTTGCCTCTGTATCAGGGTATATCTTCGGAGCAAGCCAACTGAACAGAGTCGAAGTTGCCGCGAAATAAACAAATTTTTGAATCGCCAGATAAAAAAAAATCGGAGATCGTTTTGATTGCCTGCAGCCGCCATGTTTCCCCGGGCGCACTCAGGATATCGGTCTTACGCCGAAGACACTGTTTTTTTAGCCGTCTTCAATAGTCTATCTGCATTCCTGAATGCCACCATCTCGAACTCCGATTCGGTCAGAGCCTGCCGTAGTTCGCGCAGAGCTTGCCATGGCTGAAACATAGGATAATCCGATCCAAATAAAATTCTGTCGCGTCCCAATGCGTCAACGGCTCTTCTTATTATTCTGGCTGGCTGCCATGAAGTTTCTACATAAACATTTGGACATGCTTTTGCCAATTTTATTGCTGGTCGCCACGATTCCCAACCCAGGTGATTGAGGATAAAAGTACAGTTCGGAAACTCTTGGACGATGGGAGCGATGACCGATATATCGCTGCAAGCAACTTGATTCGTGAGCTGCTCTATCGGTATATCTCCGGTGTGAATTGCCACAGGTAATCCATGATCAGAGGCCAGAGCTATAGAAGCGCGTGTATCTCTTAGAAGATCATTGGCATGATACCCTCCGACCATCGGGTGAATCTTAAGACCACTAACTGATCCTGATTCGATGAAGGGCCTTAGATAGGCAACCGGATCTGTCTCTGCGTGGCTAACGGAAGCAAAGACCTCGAATCGACCAGGATGAGCGGACGTCAGCTTTATTATCTCGCTTGTTGACGTGAGAGGTTCGAGAGAATATACCACCGATTTCTCAATTCCCAACTTATTCATGTTACGGACCAGACGCTCCAGTCCATGTCTCTTGAAAAGCCGCAGGGCTTCCATGAGGAATAGCTCTCCACATTGAGAATAGACAATGCGACTGAGCTTATTGTTGTAGTGCATGGCCAGATTTCGAAGGAGCTGGTCATGCACGCACTCCGTTAAATCGGCAATAGGCTCTACGATGGGCACCACATGTTTAAAAAACAGAGAATTCCTAGCTTCCGGAAAAATCTGCTCAACTCCCCCAAGAGTCATGAGATGAGTGTGAAAATCAATTATTTTGAGGTCTTTCATTTGGTTGCTCTTTTCCATGACGAATACTAGTTTACGGAACAGTCACTCAGTCATTCTTCTCGATGACGGATCAATCATTGGTAGAAGAACTTTGGAGGCGTGATTTGAGAATTTGAGCTGTGCCAGCAATTTCGCAATGGTGTCTGCAAAAAAGCTATCTTCTACAGGAATTAAGATTCTGGAAATCATATTTGACCTCACACGCATTCAAAATCATCTTGCAACTTTGCGACGCTATCGGCATCGACAAGAAGCATGATTAGACTTCTAATCACTACAATTAATTCGACAAGCCCGCTTCTGTCCGATCAGTTCGAGACGGTTTGAAACCTCGAATCATCCGTGAGATTGATATACGAGTAATCCTCCTTAATGACGATGAGAAGCGGTCTGAAACGATAGACAATCAAAATATTGCCGCGTGGAGCGGCGTTCTTCAGGTCTGGTGATTCTAATGTTGAACAGGAATCAGACGAGTTTCATGGAATAGCATGCTCAATCCTCACAGACTGCAGATTAGAGCATTCTGACGAAACAAGCTAGATGAAGTTACCTAAAGACCTTGCAAATTTAGAATTTGGAGATTCAATAATGAAAGTAAAAGAGGATACTATCTCGTCTCGAAAGATTCTTATACCGCTCACAGACTGCGATTTAGAGGCAGAACTTGCCATGCCACCAGCAGCAAAAGGCCTGGTGATCCTTGTCAAAGGCCAACAACGAGGACACAATGCCGCACGCTGTAAGTATCTATCGGATTCATTTGTTTCCTCTTCAATAGCGACGCTAAGAGTAAGTTTGCTGACCGAAGAAGAAAATGTTGATGAGATGAAATCTCGCGAGGATGGAGACGGTAGTTATAATATTGAACTGTTAGGAGAACGTCTTATCAATTTGATAGAGTGGCTCGTGACCGAAGAAGAAACGATGGGTTTGAGGATCGGCATATTCGCATCTGATGTCTCAGCGGCAGCTGCGATTGTAGCCGGTGTCCGCCGACCAAAATGGCTCAGTGCAATTGTAACCAGCGCTGGCAAACTGGACCTTGCCGTAAAGTATCTTGCAGAACTCGAGGTTCCAATACGTCTCATAGTTGGCAGCCGTGATGGTGAGCTAATAAGAATCAATCAGAAGGTGTTATCAATACTCAATTTCGAAAAGCACCTGGATCTCATACCTGGCTCAATTCAGCAAGAAGATATAGGTACCCTTGAAGCAATTGCAGACTACGGCGAAGAGTGGTTCCTGAAGCACCTGAGCTGAGAATAAAAGGCTCGTATAATCGCCAGCTACATCGCCAGCTCGATAATATTCAACAAGGAGCGCATGAATCTCATGAAAGACGCTATCATCCGTTTAGTCGATGTACGTGCAGTCTCGAGATGAGAGAGTGATGAATGTGCCATTTGCGTCATATGAGGGTTGTGGCTTTGATGGATACAAAGGTTACTGTTCAAAGACAATACAAACTTCTCAGACGATTACATGCAAGCGAACAGAGTTCAAGTTTCACCTCGGCGACCTTGGAACACCAAGACGAATAATTTGCAGAGGCACCAGTTGAGGTGGCATAACTGTACAAGCAAAAACTGCGTGGTAGGTTTTTGTCGTAATTCATTGTGAAGTACCTAGTTGTCAGATGTGGAAGTGCCATGAAAACGACCAGACGAGTATCAAAAGCAAATAGTCCAAGCAAGGCGCGCAAACAAGGCAGGGATAATCTTCGCGATATCAGCAACGGTATCAAGAAGCCATTATCGAAAGATACGGTACGCTTTTCTGGTGATGCGGAACCGGACATTGAAAAGTTGGCTACAAATCGAGCAGTCTCCGCTAGGCGAACCTCGCGACCCGCGAAACAGTTGATAAAAGATGCGTCTTTTAAGCTGACTAATGAAGATCTTGAATTGATCAACGACAACAGAGGGCTTGTCGAATTGCTGAGATCGAAAAACATAAAATTGAAGGATGTATTTTCCACACTGAGATATGATGATGAGCTTGTCCAACTACAGATCGAATTGGTCAAGCTGCAACGTTGGATTCAAGACAAAGGAATGAGACTTGCCATCTTGCTTGAAGGACGAGATGCAGCCGGCAAAGGAGGCACGATTCGCAGGTTCACGGAGCACTTAAATCCGAGAGCACTGCGTGTAGTGGCTTTACCAAAACCATCCGACGAGGAGACGGGGCAATGGTATTTCCAGAGATATTCAAAACAATTGCCCAATCAGGGAGAAATTGTCTTCTTCGATCGAAGCTGGTATAACCGCGCAGTAGTGGAACCTGTCAACGGTTTTTGCACAAACAATCAGTACAAGCGCTTCATGCAACAGGTTCCTGAATTCGAACACATGCTCTACGAAGATGGAATTCACATCATAAAATTCTGGTTCTCAATTTCAAAGGAGGAGCAGGAAAAACGAATTGCATCAAGAAGAGAGAATCCTTTGAAGCAATGGAAACTCAGCCCAATTGATCACACCGCGCAAGAGCTTTGGGACGACTACACAGGGTACAAAGAAGAAATGTTCAGCAAGACGCATACGTCATTCAGCCCCTGGATTATTGTGAAGGCCAACAATAAAAAGACGGCTAGACTTGAAAGCATTCGTTATGTATTGAGCCAATTCGACTATGAAGGCAAAAATACGAAGGTTCGCCTCCACGCCGATCCCAATGTGGTCTCTCGATTTCATCGAAACATCTCTAAAATCGACTAATCCAAATTGTCAGTCCCAGGCAAGTGTAAGCAAGCGCTTGTCCGTCTTGGCTGAACAAGGAATAGTACCGAAGCGCCGGCAGGGCGGGCCTGGTCAGGTCTGAGCAAGGAAAGGCTGAATTCAAGTTCAAACGACCTTCGAGATCGTCACGCAATCTAATGATTTCATTCCAGCACCAAAGAGTTTTGCTGTCCATTCTGTCTCGAGCAGTTAGTTACTCATTGCAATTCTTTATCTCCTGAACTCTTTTGCGGCGGTAAGGGAAGCTTCTCGTCATCAACGGGTGGGTAGTATTCCCAAACCTGGTCTTTGAGCGTCTTTACGTATTTGAACAAAGAGGCAAGAACCTTTTTGTTTGCAATAATTTGCGGAAAAGCTGGCATTAGTCCGTGTTTTTCAGAGAGCAGCTTTTCGAACTCTTTAAGGTTATTGATTTTGTTGGATGTCACTATATCCTTCCGGGGCTTCAGTACATTCTTCCCGGCCATATGGCACGCCTCGCAGTTTGCCATGTACGTCGCCTCACCATTTTTCACTTTTTCAGACTTGGCTTCTCCGCTCATTTCTAGTGTTAACGTTGCCAGTAATAATACGGACACCAATATCCGTTTTTGTGTCGATTTCATCAGAATACTCCCGAGGCAGATCAACCCCTCAATTATCGTTAGCTTTCGAACGGCTTCGATGTGGTAACGGTCGACGAGCTGGTTACGCGCTGTGACGTCGCCAATACAGTCTTTGTCATGTCATCATCGGAATTCACAGCAGGTTCGGATTCAATCGGCATTTCGAATGACTTGTTGGCATGAAACAACCTTTCGGTGGCGAACTGTTTCTGCAGTGCGGAAAAGCGCCCCGCGGAGGGCAATCTCAAATTGGAAGCGATACCCATTAAGCGAAGGACTTTCAAGCACTCCCAAGATAGATCCGGTTCCGTAACCCGCATTCCGTGTCTGGCAGATTGCGGGATAGCATGATGATTGTTATGCCAGCCTTCGCCAAGCGACATCATCGCTATCCACCAAACGTTCCGACTGTTTTCACCAGTACTAAAATTTTGGTATCCGAGTTTTGGATCGTGTCCAAATGAGTTGACCAGTAAGGCTCCGACAAATGGCATAAGAGCAGCTAGTCGATTGGCTGCAACAGCCACCGGACCGAGTACAAAGTATATTAGAATACAAAAACCTACGCATAACGCCAGGCACAATGCCGCATGCCACCGAGTATGGTT
Organism: uncultured Candidatus Obscuribacterales bacterium; assembly: GCA_964418155.1. GTDB lineage: Bacteria > Cyanobacteriota > Vampirovibrionia > Obscuribacterales > Obscuribacteraceae > JADYXR01. The sequence continues at coordinate 184,507 of CAYQKX010000003.1, forward strand.
CGCATGAAGAAATCTGTAAAATGCATCTCTTTGCAGGTCAGGACAGATTCGAACGCACTCTTCCTTTGAATATCTGACTCTGGGTGATATCATCCAACCAATGAATGCGTGCCACAAACCGTCCCTGGGCGAATGCGGATCGCCTTCCTGATCTGAGTATCGATGGTGCAATCTATGGGTTGTTACCCAGAAGATCGGAGAACCTTCAAATGCAAGATATCCTCCCATCACGATGAGATACTCGAACCACTTCGGCACCTTATAAGATCGGTGAGACAGAAGTCTGTGATAACCCAACGTAATTCCCAGACCGTGAAACAGATAAGATACTACGAAGACTGTTGCAAACAAAGTCATAAGGTCCTCAATAAATAATCCCGTCCACGCTTCAAATCAAGCGGCTGGACAGATTGATCGAACGAACAAATTGTCTCCTAAATTTGAAAATCTTCTCTCATTCTTTCGGATGATTTGAGTCGTTTCGTTTTTTTACGGAGCGCTCGATCGATTTTTGTCTTCCACTCTCTCGCAGAAAGCTGTTAAGGACAAATTGGCTAAATCCCTGGTTTGGCTCTGCTCCGGTTTCGCGTCGCCAACCCAAACCTATTCAGTTCGCGTGCAACGAACTGATTCCGAGGACTAAATCTGCTACTGCCGCTTCCATGAATGAACATAACAATTGAATTAGCGCCTTCTGGAATATGGAGCTCGCCATCAAGGCCCACATCCTCCAATGACAACACAACGTTTTCTTGGAAGATTTTTTCTTGGCTTGAAATCTCTAACCATAAATCAGCCCTCTAGCGTTCTTGTAAATAACGTGCTACATGCACATTCTCTCCAGGTTGCCCTGCGTCGCGCATTGACTCTGAGGACGATCCTTATCATCCCGAAGGACGAATTGTATTGACGAATCCGCAACCGTCCCTGATGTCGATGCTCACAGGTCAAGATTTATACACAATGGAATTGCAGAGGACTAGAGGCAAGCATGCGCAGTGAATACAGATCATCGCAAACAACAGAGACGTGTTGTCTTTGTTCAAAGACCGCTATTCGACGTAGTCTAAGTGAGACGCATATAGGACTGGCGAATCATCTGGGAAAAACTTCCATTTGCTGTTGTCCCAGCAAAAACAAAATAACTAAACTAAATCGAGGAAAGGAAATTGCAGTGTATTGATTTTTTGCCGCTCTGGATGTTTTTTATTACAGCGGTGCTGATCGCTGTACTTTCGTTTGACGCCGGCTTTCGCTTGGGAGAAAGACGCAAGCGCTCCGGTTCAAGAGAACCGGGCGAGCCGCTCGGGGCAATGGTCGCATCCACACTAGGATTGCTGGCATTTTTGATGGGGTTCACTTTTAACATTGCGGTTGGGAGATTCGATGATAGGAGAATTGCAGTTCTCGATGAAGCCAATGCAATCGGAACTACATATTTACGGGCTGAATTTTTAGCTGCTCCTCATCGTGACAAAGTGAGACAACTTCTTACAAAATATGTGGAAGTGCGAAGAGATGGCATCAACCAAGACAAGCTAAAAGCGCTTACGACGAGCTCTCAGACGATACAAGAAGAGCTCTGGGTTGAAGCTACGGCCGCTGCAAAAGAGAACCCTTCACCTATTACTGCACTCTTTGTGAACTCACTAAACGAGGTTATTGATCTTCACTCGAAGCGACTGACGTACGGCCTTCACGCTCGTGTACCGGCACCGGTATGGATGTGCCTTTTACTAGTTTCAATTTTTGCCATGTGTGGGGTCGGCTACTATAGTGGAGTGATTGGAAAGAGAAGTTGGATCGAGCCTATCGTGCTAATCTCCGCGTACGCCATAGTCATTTTGCTTGTAGCAGACCTTGATCGTCCTAAACAAGGACTTATACAAACCAGTCAGCAACCAATGTTAGATCTTTACAGCAATCTCGTCGCACCCGAATCCTCTCAGGAAAACCAGTGAATACCCGGTTTACCACTTAGAATAAGTGCTACCAAGCCCCGCAAGCGAAAGCAACGTACGGTACCCTATTTGGTATCAAAAGCTCTGGTACTGGCGTACTCCAAGCTAGCCTTTCACGCGTATGCACTTCGTGCCGTCGGTGGTGAGACCGCCGATTAGAAGCATTACGAAGCCGCCCCAGATGGCCGGTACCCAACCGGAAATGCTCAAGTATTGCGGGACCAAATCCGCGGTCAATTTTAGAACGAGGGCGGGAAAGAACCAAAAACCTACCAACCAGAGTGGTATCAAAAGAAGAAGCGCAAGACCCATCGTTGATATCGTCAGGACTGCGGAGAGAAACAGCGCAACACATTCCACCACCCACGCCATGAGGGAGAAAAATATGCCAGCACCAATCGCGTGCAAAAAGTTACCACTGAACTTTACACCCGGAAGCATCGGCAACAAAAATTCGAATGCACAAGCCATTAATAACAGCCGAAGAGCGAAACGTTTCATTTCAATAACTCCAAAAGGTTTTCATTCTATTTTGCCGCTGTCTGCTTGTCCCGGCATCCAGAAAAAGGCCGATTACGTCATCTAACGGCATTAACTCTGTCAGTCATCCCTTGGACTAATTGCCAGATCAATCTTTTTGACGATGAGAATCGTTTGCCAGGCGAAGCACAATAGCAATGTTGCCGGATGGAAAGAACTGCTGGAATCAGTTATTGCAAGAGCCGGCTTTAAACTGAGGTAAAAGAAATGAAGAATGCAGTATTGACCAAAGAAGAGACAAAGAAGGATGAGCTTGCACAAACGCGTCGAGAGAATCCCTTTTATATGCTTCAGAAAGAGATGAATAAGCTGTTTGAAGAATTCGGTCATGGACGCTCTCTGTTTCCGACTCTTTGGCACGAGCCTTTCAGTGAATTCCACGCCAAGGTTGATGTGAAGGACACAGACAAAGAAGTTGTCGTCACATGCGAGCTTCCCGGCATCGATTCAGCGGACGTTGAAGTAACTGTTCGCCAAGACTGCCTGACAATAAAGGGACAGAAGAGAGAGGAGAAAGAAGAAAAAGAAAACGGATATTACCGAACAGAAAGATCATACGGCTCATTCTACAGAATGCTTCCGCTACCGTACGGAATTGATCGGGAGAAGGCTACCGCAACATCAAAAGACGGCGTAATGAAAATTACATTGCCGAAAACAGGTGAGTCGGTCAAGGCCGAGAAGAAGATTGAAGTGAAGAAAGGCTGATCTTTTCAAGCGGATAGGCACGAGGACTCGGCCTCGAAAGAGGCCGAGTCTGTCCCGAAGGTGGATAAAAGCCATGACAAAGTCGCATAACATACGGAAGCTACTTGCAGATAAACAACCGGAGCACAAGAGTCTTCGAAGAGGATGCATCCGTGAGGCCGCGCTTGCAGTGTTACTGGTAGCTCTCATTGCCAGTCTCCTGCACTTACTGAGATTGTCGAAATTGAAAACGAAACGATCGATCGAACCATCGTCAGTTCGTGAGCCGAACAGCCAACGAGAGCAAACTGGAGATAGACTCGCATGTGGAGAGAATACATTCTCGTATTCCCTCTTCCGTGCAATTACAAAGAGAGTTCGAGAGGAAGCCTCAAAGAAAATGATTTAGCCCCCCGGCAGGTGCACCAGGACAACCATTGCTAGGACAATTTACATCGCGCCTGCACATTCCGCTGGAATGCCTGGATTAGAAAATCAGAGCTTTTGCAGACCGTCAGGTAAGAATTAGGGTCTGGTACCAGTCTTCGTTAAGATCGCAGCAATATCCGCATCTGGACGACCTACGGTTTTCAAATCATAGGTTTCGACAAGCTTTTTCAAAATATTCGGAGTAACAAATGCAGGTAAATTTGGTCCCAGGCGGATATCTTTGATTCCGAGATGCAACAGCGACAGAAGCACTGCCACTGCCTTTTGCTCGAACCACGAGATAACAAGAGACAGCGGTAGATCATTGACACCACAACCAAATGCATCAGCGAGAGCTTTTGCAATAACGATGGCGGAATGTGCATCATTACATTGACCCAAATCTAATAGGCGAGGAACGCCACCGACTGTGCCAAAATCGAGATCATTGAAACGATACTTTCCGCAACCCAGCGTCAAAATCACGCAATCGTTGGGGATTCGCTCCGCGAACTCGGTAAAATAGTTGCGAGCGAACTCAGCGCCGTCGCAGCCGCCGACGAGGAAAAAGTGTTTGATGGTACCGGCTTTGACGGCTTCAATTACGACGTCTGCAACGCTGAGAACGGCATTGTGTCCAAACCCGACAAGAATGTTTTTCTCAGGGTGCTGATCGTCCGAAAATCCTGGGCATGAAAGTGCGCTCTTAATTACTTCGCCGTAATCGTAATTCCGTATTTTCGTGACACCTTCCCAGCCGACTACATCGAGCGTGAAAAGTCGGTCCTTGTAAGAGTCAGCAGGCGGTTTCAGGCAATTAGTTGTCATCACTACTGGACCAGGAAAATCTTCGAACTCTTTCACCTGATTCTGCCAAGCGGTTCCATAGTTACCCGCGAGATGCGAGAAATGCTTGAGTTTCGGATACCCGTGTGCAGGAAGCATCTCGCCGTGAGTGTAGACCTTGATACCCTTGCCTTCTGTTTGTCGCAGCAATTCATAAAGACTGCGCATATCGTGCCCGGAAACAAGGATGCACTTTCCGGCTTTATGTGTAGTCAGCACTTTCGTTGGGACGGGAATTCCAAATGTTTCCGTGTGAGCGCGGTCAAGAAGCTCCATCACCTTGAGATTAACTTCACCGGCTCTAAGGCACAAACCAAGCAGTTTGTCGGCTTCAAGCTCGCTTTGGCTGATATATGCGAACGCTTCGTGAACGAAAGAAAAAACTTCCTCATCTGTATAACCAAGAACGAGCGCGTGATGAGCGTATGCAGAGAGTCCCTTTATTCCATAAGTGAGCATTTCTCTGAGACCAACCAAATCCGATCCCTTTTCTTGAATTTCGGACAAAATTGAAAGTGTACGTGCGAAATCAAGAAGTTTTTCTCTCTCAGTAGGCACCACCCATGATGCGGGTCCAGTTAATAGCTTAGGGGTAACTTTCTTTTCACTGCAGGCTTCAGTGTATAAATTTTCTGCTTTGGTGCGAATCTTTTGTAGATGGTTGATATACTCAAAGTGCTCCTCCTCATCAAAGTTGACGTTGGTTAGAGTCATAAACAGCGCGGCGAGAGTCACATCGTTCACTTCTTTGTCGGTGTATCCCAGCAAACGTGACTCATGGGCAAAAACGCTAACGCCTTTCAGCTGGTAGATCATCAAGTCCTGAAGATTTGCTGTGTCCGGCGACTTGCCGCATATGCCCATCGTAGTACACCCTGTGCATTGCGCAGTCTGCTCACACTGATAACAAAACATGTCCATGATAATCCTCCACTTTCGTCGCCCGTTCGTCAGGCAACGCACTCCAGCTACAATGACAAAAGGAGCGAGATTATTCATCATCCCTGGGAACGATCTGAGCATGCTTCACCCCAGAAAGATACTAGTTTTCGAACCTTCAACCTCAAAATAGCGCTGCCGACTTTGCGTCATCCGAAAGGATGATTCTTATCCGACCGGTTCGGAAAACCATAATCTGTTTGACTTTCAGCGTGTCATGTATTGTTGCGTACTAACCGGAAGATGGATGATTGCAAGGCTGGTTGTTCTATACATTTGGCGTGTTCGCCTATGGCGGCGAATTGGCGATACAGGAACAGCTTTAAATGGACTCTCTCAACTTCATTCCCTCTTATCAACCTTTGCCGTTTCCATTGCCGGTTTGGTTGATGCAGACTCTTTTAATCGTGGGATTTTACTTGCATGCATTGCCGATGAATGTTGTTTGGGGCGGCTCGATTGTGGGAGCTGTCTTGTTTTTCTTCGGCCGAGGAAATACTGATTCATTTTGCTTCAAAAGCGCTAAGGCATTGGCAGTATCTCTGCCTCTCTTCATCTCGTTTGCCATAACACAGGGAATAGTGCCGCTGCTTTTCCTGCAGCTTTTATATGGACCTGCCTTCTACACGTCCTCGATACTGATGGGTGCTCCCTGGTTGGGTCTACTTGCCATACTGCTATTAACCTATTACGCCTCCTACTTTACTGTTTATAAAGTGCTGAAAGGCAATTACAATGTCGCTACCGCACTCAGAGCCTCCATTGTCATGATTCTGATCAGTGTGGGCTTTGGTGCAATCGCAGCGTTGTTTTCGAGCAACATGACGCTGATGCAGACACCCGAGAAGTGGGTTTCGATTTACTCGGCCAACCCACACGGCACGCACTTAAATTTCGCAGAACCTCAAATACTTCCTCGATATCTACATTTCTTTTTTGCCTCGATTGCGGTCACCGGAATGACTTTAGGCATATTTGGTATGTATTTGTCAGAGCGTAATCGAGACTTTTCTACGTGGCTTGTAAAATTGGGTTCGCGTATCTTCTTGACCTCTACACTTATACAAATTCCGGTTGGACTCTGGTTTTTGAAAGCACTCCCTCCAAAGTTCGCGGCTGCGTTTATGGGCGGCGATCAATTAGTAACTGGAATTTTCATTGCCTCGATGGCATTGATGATGGTGGCGATCCTTGCCACCACGATTTCTTCAACTAGCGGCAACCGTCGTGTTTTTCTCGGCGGTCTGCTAGCCAATGCTCTTTTGATTTTGACGATGATAATAAATCGCCATCAGTTGCGACTGATGTACATTAATCCACACATAAAGCCTGATGTCGTGCCTGTCGACACGCAATGGGATTTGCTCGCAATTTTCCTTGTGTCAACGGTCGCGTTGATTATCTATCTCGTCTGGCTCTGTCGAATCGTTTGGTCTGCGTATCATCCGAGGCCGGCAGGACAAAAAGTTGCCTCCGCCTGAGAACGAAAAATGGAAAACGAAAAACCCCTGAACAATGAATACCAAAAGTTGGATATGGAAGCGGCCTTCAAGTGCGGCGCCTCGAGCCACTGCGGCGGCAATCATGCGTGCCAAGCATCACGTCCGTGTGCGGGGGTGGCGCAGATGACAGAAACGGAAGAAGACGACGACACAGAACCACTGAGTCGTGCCGACTTCATACGCATGGCATTCGGAGGAACCGTCGTGCTCTGGGGTGGAGTTGCTCTCGCTCCCATAGTCGCGTATTTGACGCCGCCTCCCTCTCAAGACGAGGAAGCTTCAAAAATCACGAGCGTCGAAGTTTGCAAACTGTCAGACTTGCCAAAAGGATCCGGCCGCAACTTCAGGTTTGGCTCTTTTCCGGCAGTCGTAATTCATGATCAAGAAGGGACGCTTCATGCATTTAAGGCCATCTGTACACACCTTGGTTGCACGGTGCAGTTTCGCGCCGACAAGCAATGTATTTATTGCGCTTGTCACGGTGGCGTCTACGACGCGAGCAGCGGCAAGAATGTCGCCGGTCCACCTCCAAAACCTTTGCCACCATTAAAAGTAGCTGTTGTCGCCGACAAAATTGTCGTTTCTAAAGCGTGACTTCAACAAGGAGCCTAAATGGTATCAGATCCCTCCCACAGACCAGCGTCTCGACTGAATGTCGTTCAATTTTTCGAGCAGCGACTGCCTCTCGACGAACTCCGACGGATAGCCGAAAAGAAAAAAGTGCCACTACATAAACACTCCATTTGGTACTACTTGGGGGGCATCGCGGCAATGCTGCTGGGAGTGCAGACTATAACGGGAATATTGCTGATGGTTTATTACGTGCCGGAAATCAATTCGGCGCACGCTAGTATTCTGAAAATCAATTCTCAGATCAACTTCGGTTGGTTCGTGCGCTCACTGCACAGCTGGGGCGCCAACATGATGATTTTGGCACTATTCGTGCACCTTTTCAGCACCTACTTCATGAAAGCTTATCGAAAACCGCGCGAACTGACGTGGTGGACCGGTCTAATTCTTATGGTCATATGCCTGGCGTTCGGATTCACGGGTTACCTCTTGCCCTGGGACGAAGTATCGTTTTTCGCAACTAAAATCGGTCTGGACATCGCTGAGAAGACGCCCGTCGTTGGACATACTGTCTCTTACATGCTGCGAGGCGGTGACACAATTGGGCAGGCCACAATATCGCGATTTTTCGTAATTCATGTCGCAGTACTCCCGGTGATTCTTCTCGGGCTGCTCGGTGGTCACCTGCTCCTAGTACAGCTGAATGGTATATCCGAGCCGGATTCGTTCAAGTCGTGGGACAAGAAGCAGTACGAAAAGTTCTTTCCGACCTTCTTTTTGAAGGACATTCTGGTGTGGTTGCTTGCATTGAACGTACTGTTCGCGCTTACAACTTTGTGTCCTTGGGGGCTAGGTCCGGAAGCAGATCCGTATGGCGCAGCACCAATCGGCATAAAGCCTGAATGGTACTTTCTTGCGCCGTTTCAGTTCTTGAAATTGATACCACCGATGATAGGACCAATCGAGGGCGAGCTGGTTGGAATCTTACTCATATCCGCCATCGCTTTTCTATTTGTGATTGTGCCTGTATTTGACACAGGCACGAAAGCGAGATCCAAGACCGCTAATCTCTTCGGTTTAACGGTTTTGCTCGCATTGATTGGATTCACCATTTGGGGAGCTCTGTCATGAATTATCCACTGTGGGTGGTGCCCTACCTGGGCGGCACATGGGTCGTGGGAATTATCTCTATCATCCACGTATACATCTCGCACTTTGCGGTCGGCGGCGGTATCTACCTGGCTTTTGCAGAAGAGCTCGCTTACCGCCGCAATGACGATCGCATGTATGAATTTCTCAAAAAACACTCTCGCTTCTTCCTGCTTTTGACCACTGTGGCCGGTGCAGTGACAGGTGTCGGAATCTGGTTTTCAATCAGCTTGGTAAGCCCTGACGGTATTCACTCTTTGATCCAAAGCTTTTCGCTGGCCTGGGCCGAAGAGTATCTCTTTTTCGTAGCGGAGCTGGCTACGGCGTTCGCGTACTATTACACCTGGGATCGCCTGCCTCGCGACAAACATTTGCTCCTGGCTCGCTTTTACGCGATCTTCTCTGTTTTTACCCTTGTAATTATCAACGGCATACTCACTTTCATGCTTACACCTGGAAAGTGGCTTACCACGCACAACTGGATGGATGGGGTCTTCAATCCAACATACTTCCCGTCGTTATGCATTCGACTTTTAATCATGCTCGCCATTGCCGGGATGTATGCCTTGATAACATCTTCTACCATCAAAGAATCGAAGTTTCGCACTGTCATGGTTCGATATGCCGCAAAATGGTTGTTACCCGTATTCCTACTCGGACCGCTTGCTACCATATGGTTCCTGACTCAAGTTCCTCAAGCTTCCATTGAAACGATCTTTACCGGAATCCAAACATCAGGTATCGGTAACTTCTCCATACTTACTCGCGCTCTTTATTTAAGTCTCGTGCTATCAGGCACAATATTAATTTTTGCGTTTTTTGGACCATATCTCAATCCTCGCGCGTTTACCTTTAGGATTGCTTTACTCTTTCTCCTGTGCGGTTTGGCTGCAACTGCAAGTGGAGAATGGATGCGGGAGATGCTACGTAAGCCTTTTGTCGTATACAACTACCTGTACTCGAATGGACTTCACAAAGATGAGATCGCTTCCATTTTAAACGAAGGATTCATGAGGAAAAGTAAGTGGGGTGCTGCGGTGGCCTCGAATTGCCCCGATTCTGATACCGCCATTGGTGCAGCCGTTTTCCGATTCCAATGCATGTCGTGTCACACCGAAGATGGTTACAGAAGCATGCGAAAGCTTATAGGCAGCCGCGATGAGGATGCCATCCTTAGTCTGCTAAATATTTTACGAGAAACAGATCCGAAAAAGAATAACTATTCAGGCATCATGCCTCCGCTTGCAGTTAACGATAAGGAGCTCAAAAGCCTGGCAAAATATTTAGCCACACTAAATGAAGAAGAGAGAAGGAAAAACGAGCAGCTTAGATCGTTGCCTGTAAAAACAAGATGATTGCAGTTGCTTAATAAGCAAAACGTTCGAGAGCTGAGATCTCCTCTTGCCTCAGTCGGAAGCGCTCAATTCCGAACAGACAACAATCGAAATGGTCTTGCCGTTTTTTTTTCAGGTCACCACGGAGCCAGCCATTTCATTAACACGCCAGATTCAACTCAGTGTGAACGAGCAATCGTTGTTCCATGAGGCATAATTTGACTACGGATGGGACGAGCCAGGAGAAACCTGAATAAATGGACTTGTGCATAAAAAAAACTCTGCCCCTCCTGCTATCGACTTTGCTGGCCTTGCCAAACGGTCAAGCCAGGGCAGAGATTGGACTACTCACTAGTGCCGATGGAAGTGTGATGGGCGGAGCCGGACAGTATCCAGACGGCAGAAATAGCTCACAGGCAGTCGTTTTGTGGAATCCAAGAACAGAAAAACTTATCGGACGGTACGGAACCGAAATCTCTAACCACACTTGCGCTGCACTATCGGACGATGGCACTGTGCTTGCAATCGCTGGTCAAGTAGCGGAGCCCGAAAGCGTGCAGGTGCCACAAAACAAATCGCTCGGCGCACGGGGATTCGCAAGCGGCTTTCGTGATGCATTCAGAAAGGAAACACCGGCACTTTACGTCTGGAATACAAAAACGAACAAAATCGTCCTGAAGCTTGAACTAAATGGAGCAACCGTCAACGCTCTCAAATTTTCTCCAGACGGAAAAACATTGGCGGCAGGATGTAACGACTGTATCATCAGGGCATGGGACATTCCTTCGGGCAAGTCTTCAAAACGGCTTTCCGGAGCAGAACTACCTATCACGTGCCTTGCCTTCTCGTCGATCGACAACAACCTATACAGTAAAGAAGATAGTCAGGATAGGTCAGTGGTCCGACGTTGGTCTATCGAAACTGGCAAGCAATTAAGTACCTTCAGTATCGAAGTTCCAATCGCTCTCACGACCCCTGCAACAAGTATGAAGTTAAGTCGCAATGGCGACCTACTAATAATCGGCAATGTTTTCTCTATCCTAAAAATCGTTGATCCTAGCCTGGGAAAGGAAACAAAGACATTTGATAGAAGTGGTGCATTTGCATTGAGTCCAGACGGAACGACATTGGCGATTGCCGATGACTGCGGAAAGGTGAACGTGCGAAGTCTGAAAACGAATAGCAACGTGGGAAGCCTGGTTGGTCATTCAGATCTTCCAAGTCCATACAACAGAGTCGTGTTCGTTGAGTTCTGTGATAAAGGGCTCAAGCTAATCACAGGTGGCACTGACGGCACATTCAGAATCTGGGATGCCGCAAGCGGCAAACGCCTATCGACATTCCAGAGTATTCCGAGCGGAATTACTGACACTGCCTTTGATGCAACAGGTAAGACACTTGTAACAGGAAGCTATCGGGGCGAAATACAGATTTTGGACTGTCCGACGGGCAAGAAGCTTAGAGAGATTCAACTCACTGAACCCAGTGAACAAATAATGTTGCCACCTAACAAGGACCTGATCGTGACTAAAAGTGAGAAATCGGTGCAGCTTTATTCAATCGGCACCGGGCGTTTCGTGAACAAACTTGCCACAAAAGGTCGAGTTTCAGCTATCGATGGTAGTTCCGACGGTGAAAAGATCGCAGTTGGTTTGTTCAACGGCAACGTAGACTTGTTTGATACTAACGGTAGCGCGCTATCACAACTTGTCTCAGGGTCCGCGAAGCCAATCACATGCCTTCGATTCTCTCGCGATGGGAGTCTTATTGCGACTGGGTCACAGGACGGCAAGGTGCGATTGTGGTCTATCCCCGAAGGAAAGCTTCTGTTCACCCTAGATAGTCGCGACAGGATAAATGCAATCGATTTTTGCAGCGTAAACAGGCAACTAGTAAGTGTTGACTCGAATGGACTCTTGAAGCTATGGGATGTCGACACTGGCAGACTATTGTCATCTTTTCGACTCCCCCAAGGAAACTGTTGCTCGATTGCCACCACTGCCGATGGCAGAAGATTAGCTACAAGCTCCTACAGTTTGCAATCGCCGAATTTCATCCGAATCTGGGAGCTACCATTCGCGGTGCCTGCACCCGAGATACTTCAGATTCCGACGGAGATGGACTTAACGCCGGGATTGCACTTTAGTCCGGATGGAAAATTTATTACCGGCGGCAGTTCATTCGGCAGAGTTCAATTGTGGAACACGACTACTGGTCAAAAGCGCATTATATCTGAGTTCCAGTAAGCCCAGGATCTCCATACCCAAGAACTGCAAACAAACCCCTTATATCAGGCTCCACCATCTTCACAAAAGACCGTATTCACGCAACTTATCTTTAGAGTATCGCCCGGGTAATCTAACCTGGCATTCGCGTGGAAGCCGAATGCCAGCTTCTGCGGCATCGACCGCCACCAAAAACTGCAAAAGTTCATCCTTAGAAGAATGCTTCCATAGAGTGCCCTTATCGGTGGCAAAACCCAAGTAGGGAGGATCTAGGTTAATTAGCAAGACACCTTCTATGTTCATGTCGCCACCTTAATGCGCCGTCGCATCGAGTACCATCACGAGAATTAGTTTTGATCGGAGTGCCATTGGCGCGCCTCCTCCTTTAGGATGGTTAGGGGTACTAGCAAATGAACTGTGTAGCATATCTCATCACGGAATCCCCTGATATCCGGAGGCGGGCCTGAACTTGCGAATTTTAACAAGGTAGTGCCGCTGACACCATTATCGATACCGCAAAACAGTGGAATGCCGATGTTATTGTTTTCGCAACCCATGGCAGAGCAGGTCTTGCACACTCAGTCTTAGGAAGTGTTTCGTATGAAGGACTGTCCCGCAGTCCATGCAGAACAGTAATCGTCGGAATGGCTAGACCTCCGGACCAGTTTGTGCAACTGCGTAAGGGTAAGACTCTTGTTGAATTGCGCACTGTAGAATCGAAGCACCTATTGCCGCCATGGATTGGAGATCGGAAGACGCTCCTTCAACTTGTCGCAGAATCTATCGTTCTCGGACTGCAATATCCTGCGATTACGTAAACCAACTGTCTCAAATTGAATCCGCTCGATCCGGTTAGTCATGTTCCTAGTGCAGAGCCGAGCATACTGTGGCGACGAAATCACTTTAGCGAAAATTAGCAGTCAAATGTCCACGTGGTGTTCACGTGGTGTTCACCACTCGTTGTTAAAGTTAACGAAACTGACGAGAGCACTGTTGCAAAATCCAAGAAAACGTCCCTCCGGATGGAGAGCTAATCAAAACTTGATTCCGAGAACCTTAAACGATGTTCCCTTTACATCGGCAATGTCGAAGACCTCCACTAGTGTGACCAAGGATTAAGTCAACAAAGACCGCGCGCCGAGACCGTTCGCCAATAGGAGACGATTAAGGCTGTGTCAATCTCGAAATGATGCTCCTCATGCGAACAACAAGCGTCTCGCATACACCTAACAGGGCCGTAGCTGTCTGGAGGCATGTCAGCATGGAACTTTCCAAAACCCATACGCAGATAAAAGATGGCCCTGTCATAGTCATCATTGGCGCCTACGGTGGCGTAGGTGGCGCCCTCACCTCGAGACTCGGTCGAGTCGATGCGAATCTCATTCTGGTCGGTCGCGATGCCGAAAAGCTCGCATCGCTCGCCGACCAGGTTGATGGCATATATGGTGTCGCCGATGCATCCGACTTTCAGGAGTTGACAACATGCACCGATGCGGTGATGGCAAAATATGGGCGGATTGATGGCGTCGCCTGCGTCACAGGCTCTCTCTACCTGAAGCCCGCGCATCTGACAACAGAGACTGACTGGCAGTCGGTGCTGGCAACCAATCTCACCACCGCGTTCAATACAGTCCGAACCAGCGCGCGCGCGATGATGAAAAACGGAGGTTCAATTGTCTTGATGTCGTCGGTTGCGGCGAGATTGGGCTTACCGAATCACGAAGCTCTCGCCGCCGCTAAGGCCGGCGTCGAAGGCTTGGCCAGGTCAGCAGCAGCCACATACGCACGTCGGAAGATTCGCATCAATTGCGTAGCACCCGGACTTTTAGATACACCGCTAACTGCCAACGTTACCGGCAATGCAAATACGCTTGAAGCAATTCTGACGATGTACCCTATTCCCCGACTGGGCACCGCCGATGAAATCGCCGGTGTGATTGATTGGCTACTTGGAGATGACAGCAGTTGGGTCACGGGGCAAACAATAAGTGTCGATGGCGGTTTATCATCACTCAGAATCTCCCTCTCCAAAGTGAACAGCGACTGACGCGTTAGCACGTTAGCACGTCATCCCGCCAGTCCGCACGGAGCCACCGCTGAGGCGACGGGGGTCGGAAGGGACCCATGGCGGGGTCGAATGTTCGCCATCCCAGCATCGCGTATGCGACTTCTTGCCTTTCCCCTATAGATTGTCCTGGATACCAACCAAGAATCACCTAATCAGGTGATTCTTAGTAATTCTAGAGACTGATACCAGAAGAAGGCATTTGATAGAGGATTGTATAAGTTGTTGCGGAGCTGAAGCACTCTCTGTGAGCAACATGGAATCCCGTCATTAACACCCTTGAGTCTGGAGGACCCCTCATGCACAAGATGGCAGATCCACTCGTAAGCAAGGCAAGTCTCGCAGATCAGATCAAAGATGCTGCATGCAAGTACATTGTTATCAAGCCAATTGAACAAGGAAGAATGCGCTACTGTCAGGGAGCCGAAGATGTGATCATAAAATTTCTTGATGTGTTGTCACAGTATCCGCCCTCCATTTTTCGCCTGCCCATCTCCACAATCTTGATCGAAATTACAGACGAAACTGAGCCACCTAAAAGGATTTCAAAAAAGAAGATGCGGCGTATTCTCTCGAAACTCAGCACTGTTATCAGCTCAGCGCTGGGTCAAGGTGACACGGTTGTGCGATACCACAATAATCGATTTGCGATCTTGTTGATGAACGTGAATGAAACTATGGCAGGCAAGATTTGTCAACGTATTAAAGAAGGTCTTCATCGTTATTGTTATTTTTCGCGGGAGCCCCTGGCGCTTGCATTCGAGTTCGCGACGTCGCAACACGACTGTCTCGCTGGCAACGATTTTGCGGAACTCGTATTTAGCAATGAGCAAACTATTAAGCTAGCTCGAGCGCTTGGTGCCGGAGCAATTGTCTCGAGGCAAGACAAAAAAGAAAACTTCCGATACCATCCTTGCCTCAGCTTCAACCTGGGTGAATTACATCGCGCAGACCTGTTCTCCAACGAATCTGAACAGCAGTAGCTTACCTCTTGGAGGACATTAAAATGAATAGCTATACGGACCATTGGGGCACTGACGTCAAGCGGTCTGCACCCCATCATGAAGAATTAAATGCGCAACTCACAGAGCACTACCTTTGCGCTGCTAGCGACAAAAATAGAGCAGGTTACAGTCATGATTGGTTGCAGGAGCTTGCCGAAGCTTACGAAACCTCCGAGGTAAATGAAAACAGCTATTTCTCGAAAATCGCTTCACAGGACAGCATGATCTTTTGGGTCAACAGGATATTCTCGGAACTACAGATTCTTGTTGATAGATTTAACTGCAGCCTCAACCACAGATGTATGCAAGTCAATATCATACCGCCAGATTTTCATAAACTTCCCCTGAATGAAAACAGGAGACTCGGGGAAGCGATTGCTTTCGAAGGACACGTGTCTCTCCTACATGACACTCTGTTGATTCGTGGACTCGACGATGAAATTATGACTTGGATTGTGCCAGCCGAGATTTGGTTAGGGCTCAGTCTGAACGAGTTCGACGAGCACGACTATCCGCCATACGCGCGAATCAAAGTCACCCCCCTCAATCTCACCGTCACAATTGCAGAAGAACAATCGTTCCTCGTAGATCTCGAGTCGGCTTCAACGTTCTCCAGACTGCTCTTCACTCAGTTAATCAGAACAGGATCATTTGCTTGAAAAGACTTACTGCGCCCGCTGTCGGGTGGAACGTTTATTGAAAGTCAGCACGGAAATTGGTCCGCACGTTCGATGATATTGAAACATCAATAGCTTCAAGGATGATGCGCTGGGAACGGCGATGAACCGCAAACGGGAGTACGGCGACATTGTTTATGTCAAAGCAGCCAACACTCATTGCTGCCATTCGATATCGAGTCGAATAGAAGAAGAACGAAAAAATTTGTAGAACTGCCGAAGTCGAACTCGCCTGAGGCTACTTAAGCTGCTGGATATCAGAAAAGAACCTGTGAGTTGTCGAAGCAAGCTTCTTCGGATCGCCACCGGCTTTTTTGTACGCTTCCTCTAACTTCGCTACCGCAGGATGGTTTAAGTGCCTGAGGTCGGCAATTGCCGAACGTACGTTATAGTCAGATTTTTGCTGACCGAGCATTTTGGGATTGTCTCGCAAAGCTTCTCCAATCATTCTGGCAGCCATGTCCCGACTAGCTGCCGTAATCTTCTCTGGGCTTACATTTTGCTGCAGAAGATTACCGGCGAAAGCGAGCTTGACCTGAGCTTTTCTGGCTGTCGTGTCAACAGCCATTGTTTTAACTGCTTCGATTTCACCTTTGAGTTTGGTGGCTCTACTCGCGACGAGTTCGCGATCTACATGAGGGCTGCCTTTCTCAGGTTTTGCGCTGAGCAAATGTACTTTGCTGCCCGCTACTACTTTCTCGAATCGATCAAGTGTAGGCGAAATCTTCGCATCAGGAGCGGTAGCGATACCCTTCTGCATCTGCATCTCTTCCTGAAGAGGTTCCAGTCCGTTCGGGTTGGCTCCTAGTCCAAACTGCTTTCTATCTTGTTCGTACTTCATTATCCGCAATTGCTCTCGGGCAACATCTTGACCTGAGCCTCCGGAGAACGGCGCCATGAGGCGGTCGACACGTCGACTCTGCTCCAGGTCCGTTGATGTCAATTTCGAATCAACGAGAGCTGGTAGCGCTGCGATTCCCATACTTTTGAGCGCCTTGGTCGCGTACTCGCGCTTTTCATAATCATCCGAGCCGAGAGCCTCAACAAGGTTACGACTTACATTACTGATGTTTTCCGGGGAAACCTTCGTTTTTTCTAGTCCGAGACTGTCAAAAGTTTTTCTGACTTGATCGATTTCATTTGGAGTCAAAGTTTTCAGGTGCGCAGCCTCATGCGGAGGCACGGCAGAACCTGCTGGTTTCAACAAATCCTTGGGCTCGATAGGGGCTGGAGTATCTGCTTTATCTGGTCGTGCTTCTGGCTTTGCGTCCGGTTTTTCTGGTGCAGGTGGTCCCCATACTTCGGCGCAACACGCCTTATATGCACTAGTCGGCTCTGCCGGCGTATCGTTGTTTTGGAATGCCTCAAAAGGTAACGTCATCAAAAAAATCCTCCTCGGGAAGTTAGCCGCCGCATCAACAACGATAGTGTGCAATTGTTTAGAAATGATGTATCCCGTCGGACCGAAAAGCAAGAGCAATCAATTTCACTCACTTCTTTTGAATGAGAAACCAATTGAAATTAGGGTATAGAACTCCTGTATGTCTCTCCATCTACCTGGCCAACTCTATGGACGATGCCACATGCCCTAACTGCCAGAAGCGGAAAAAGGTTGCTGGTAGTGGTGGCGGATTCGTTACTCAATTTCTGAATATATGTCTCTGCGATTCCCCTGTCGCGAATGAACAAGCCCTCTCTGTTAGCATCTGCTACCTGTGCGGCAAGAGCACAGAACGAGGGCGGGACGGCAGTCTCACACAATGGATTTTCAGATTCGATCTTTGTAAGTGTCAACACCCCTCTCCACTCCAGCAGTCTGAATTCGAGCCACTGCCACAACTGCCGGAAGAATCAGAGTTGCTGGTCGATGAGAAGAGCTTTCCTTACACCAAGTACAAACCAATTTCAGAGCTAGGCAAAGGCAGTACCGGAACAGTCTACTACTGCAAGCACAGACAATTAGACAAGCCGGTCGCTTTGAAAATGCTTAGATTATTATCGCCGGAACAGATTATCGCGTTCCAACAGGAAGCTCGCGCGATTAGTCGTCTCAATCACCCTAACATAATTCAAATCCTCGATTTTGGTCCCACCGAAGAAGGGCTACCGTATATGGTGCTCGAGTTCGGCGCAGGGATGACGCTTGCAGAATACTTGAGTGAATCTGGTTCACTAAGCGTAAGTGACATGGTGTCTTTGTTCATTCCCATCCTGGATGGTCTAATCCATGCACATGAAGCCGGAGTTCTGCACCGGGATCTCAAACCATCCAACATACTACTGTTTAGCACCGCCGACGGTGAGTGCCAGGTAAAGCTGATTGACTTCGGGCTAGCGAGAATGAATCTCGACTCTCAAGAGACAACCTTAGTGCAGGGCCGCCAACTCGTCGGCACCCCCTCATATCTGCCTCCTGAGCTGATTCAGCACAATCATTTCGACCATCGCTCCGACATTTATTCGCTCGGATGCACCATGTTCGAAGCGCTAACTGGAAAGACACCTTTTATCAGTCCAACACCTTTCGAGACAGCACAGAAGCATGTTAACGCTCAGCCGCCGACTCTGGCTCAGGCTACCGGCAAAGAATTCCCTCGTAAACTGGAAAAACTAGTTGCAGATTGCCTGGCTAAAGACCCAAACGACCGGTCTCCTAGTATGCGCGTCTTGAAAGATCAATTGATTGCGGTTGCAGAAAGTCATTCGGAGGTACCCGCCAAAACGTCTAGTCGCTTACTAGTGACCGCGCTGATTTTAGCCATCACAATTGGTACCTGTGTTCTGATTGCCATCAAGCCGAATGCACTATTCGATACGACTAATTCGAACAAGAGGACCAAGTCCGCCGTAGAAAAGAAGTCAGCAACACCAGATAGGAACCGAAAAAGAACCAATGAAATATCAACGCCTCAGCTTCACTTACTGCGAAGTGAGGCATCGATGGGCATTGCAGATGCACAACTGAAGCTTGGAGAAGCACTGGAGACAGGAAGCGGTGTCGACAAAAGTCCGAAAGAAGCTTTTTCCTGGTATATCAAGGCCGCCGAGCAGGGTCTGCCCGCTGCGGAGAATCGAGTCGCCCATTGTTACTTCCGCGGCAAAGGTGTGGAACGGAGCCCACACAATTCATTCAAGTGGTTCCTGAAAGCTGCAGACCATGGAGTCATCGACGCTCAAGTCAATGTCGGAAGCCTGTATGAGAATGGTCTGGGCACTCAGCGAGACTTGAACAAGGCGATGGCGATGTACACGCGCGCCTCCGGGCAAGGTAACATAGTCGCGTTTCGATGTCGCGGATTTCTGCACATGTATGGTCCGGGAAAGCTGCGAAATTATCAACAAGCCTACTATTGGACAAAAAAAGCAATTGATGCAGGAGACACGCAAGCATTATTCATACTCGGCAATTTGTACGAGAACGGACTCTACGTAAAAAAGGATTTGAAAAAGGCGCTCGAAGTTTATCACGAGGCCGCGGATCACGGCTGCCACGAGGCAGAGACAGTGATCGGAATATTGTATCTCAATGATCCGAATCACGATTACGAAAAGGCAATAAAGTGGTTTAAACGCGCGGCTGCCCATGGTGATACAAATGGTCAAGTGCAGCTGGCACTAGTATTCGAAGAAAACAAGATCGTCCCCCGAGACATGGATGAAGCGCTTAGATGGTGGCACAAAGCAGCAGCCGGTGGAGATCATAGAGGGCAGTGCGCTCTGGGGTACAGATACTGCAACGGCATAGGCGTAGAGAAGGACTATCAGACCGCACTGAATTGGTTCCGCCTCGCTGCAGCGCAGGACGATGCGAGCGCGCAAACAAATCTCGGCATTATGTACGAAGACGGATTGGGTGTCACGAAAAACATTCAGAAAGCCAAGGAATGGTATCGAAAAGCTGCACAGCAAGGGTATCTTGATGCGCGGCAACGCCTGACAAGGCTCTAAATATTAACTCAAAACAATTGCGTGATTACGCAGATCGTCGCCAGCTTTTTCGCAAGATTCCGCAGATGTGACAGCACGATTTCACCTATCTCATGTTTTCTGTCTGAAATCATCCGAGGTCGTATACATCAGCACAAGTGCCCGTGCTGAGAGAAATTTGAAACCATGCAAGAGATAGATTTTATTCAAAGACAACAGGTGAAGAATACCGTTTGGGAAGATGCGGTCAGGCAAATTTTCCGTCCGCAAGTTGGATTCACAACGTGCGATGACGAAAATCAGGATGTTCTGAAGAAGAAAAAACCGCCAACAACAGAGCCTCTGGACAAAGTCGAAAAGCCGACTGCCGCTCAAGTGGAAGCATTCAACAAAGGCCTAATCGATCTTGCAACAAGACTGCAACTCAGTCCAATCGGTGCAGTTGCTCGAGTCTTAGGTAAGGACAAAGAAGTCGCGGTAAAGGGATTTAGTTTCGATGGACAAAACGGAAAAGAACAACTCGAAGCCATAAAGAAATTCAAGTCGAAGGTCGACTACAAGCAGCTACTGGAGAATGCGAGCAAAATTGTTATCATCGGAGAAACGCATCCTGTAGATGAGCTGCGCGAGGAGCTACGCAACAACATAAAAGAATTCAAAAAATTGGGCTTCACACATCTGGCAATGGAAGCGCTTCCAAGCGCAAGACAACAATTGCTCGACGACTACTATGCTGGCAAGGCAACTCGGCAGCAGGTGGTCGAAGCACTCAAGAAAGACTGGGGATGGAGCCCGGAATCGTACATGAAGCTTATCGACGCAGCAAAGGAAGAAGGGATTAAAATCGTCTGCTTGGATGTGAAACTAACCAAAGAGCAGAAGGAAAAATGGGCAAAGGAAAAGGACTATTCTGCAGACGAGCGATTCCGAGAAGCTCATTGGGCTAAGATTATGGACGAACAACTCAAGGCAGATCCGAAAGCGAAAATTATGGCGTTGGTAGGAATGGGTCATACTGGAATTGATGCTGATAGAAAAGGACATCTGACCACACTAACAAAAGAAGCTGGGTATAAACCAATCGTTATCAACCTCTACTCACGAGAACGCTTGTTGAAAAATCTGTTCGATGACGCGGTCGAAACTGCAAAGCTACAAAACGAGCGCTTTATGATTCCCGTCTACGGAAAGGATAAGTTCAGACCATGTGACTACATTATTTTCGTGCCTGAAGACAAGGGAGCTGAATTCCCGTTTCTCAAGCGGAAGGACGGTCCTAAATTCGAGATGCCGATGGAGCTTCGTATTCAGTGGCCGGTCAAGTGATTTCGTATCTCGGATGAATTGAGAAAAGAGACGTTCAAGGAGTGTGGAACTCGTAGACGACCAATCTTGTCGGGCCGGTAGTAGCCGCAGGACCGACCGATGGGCCCGCCGCAGCCGAATTGACCACGTTAGCTCCCGAAGTGATCGTTAGCAGACCGAGTGGGATTCAATCCGAACTCGTGGCTGTTGTGGGTCGGGAAAAAAAGTATGCTCCGTTCTTCGGCATTGACTTGTCTATGGACACTGCGAATTTGTCGATAATTGGAACTATCGCCTTTCTGTCATCAACGGAAGCGGATTCCAACCAACGGTCGACATCAACATGTAACCACTCAAGCGACGGCTCTTTAGTAGCGTAGTTAAACAGGGTCGAGACGTTGTCTTTGTATTCCCGCTGCTCGATATCTTTGATCATTTGATAAGTCTCAGCATAAAAAGGCGTGCGACCAACCAGAGTGCGGAATGCGGCGCGATGACGAGCTCCAATTGGATTGGTATCATCAATTGCTTGCTCACCGAACACACTACAAAGCCCCTCGATGTACGGATCAAATAACTTTGCGTTGAGCAAATGCAGTACTTCATGACCAAGATTTCCGAAGAAATGGTCGTCATCACGTTTATTCGCAATAAAAATACAGAATATTCCTTTATCCTCATCCATCATGATCGTCTGACAGTTCGGTCCAGGACGATGGAAAATCAGCAGAGTATTCACCGGTATCGCCGGTTTGCCAAACCGCTCTTGAGCCTTAAGGAGCGCTGTCCGAGCGAAGTCATATACCGCCTTGTCTTCAATCAATTCGACCAGCGGCGGCGTCCAGTTCTCCACCTTCTTCGGAGCCACCGCCTTCTTCTTCTCTAACTGAACGACTTTCTTGTAATCCTTGACTGCACCGGCGGTATCACCGAGTTTGGCACGCGCATATCCTCGCGCACTAAATGTCCATGGATCACTCGGATCTAACTTAATTGCTTTGCTGTAGTCATCAATTGCTTTCTTGCTATCTGCAAGCTCGTAGTGCACAAATCCTCGGGCACGATAGCCCCACGGATCTTTGGGCTGCAGGGCTATGTATTTTTCGAAATCACCGACCGCTTGCTGTCGATCGCCTAACTCACTGCGAAGCTGACCTCGCCGATAATACGCCCAGGCATATTGCGGATCGAATTTGATTACTTGCTCGAAGTCATGAATCGCCTTATCTTTGCTTTGGACCGCCTCGAGAGCCGAGCCTCGATAACAGAATGCCAGCGCATTGTTGGGGTCGAGTTTGATTGTTTGATCGAAATCAGCTATTGCTCGGTCCTTCTTACCGTGCCGTCCTAAATGAAATCCACGATAAATGTATGCTTGTGCATTGCTTGGCGCAATCTTAACAGCCTCATTAAAGTCAGCAAGCGCACGTTCTTCGTCACCTCTATCGGAGAAAACTTGCCCTCTTCCGCAATAAGCATCCGCCTGATTTGGGTCGAGCTCGATGGCCTTTTCGAAGTCGTTAAACGCATTCTTGCTGTCAGACGAGTAAATGCGCAGATAACCGCGAGCGGTATAGGCCTTCGCATTCCTCGGGTCTAACTCCAACGCCCGGTCGAAATCTCTCGCTGCTCCAGGCAAATCACCAACACGCGATCGAACAGATCCTCTGCTACAAAAGCCTTCCGATGTACTCGGTTTAAGTTGGCCAAGAAAGTCCGGCGTTTGAACACCGGAGGCGGACGTATCGTTCGATGATTCGTTCGAAGCAAGGTTGGATGAATGCTCAGCCGCCAATAGCGGCGCCTGAAGCGATACAACTCCAGATATCGCTAACAGAAGCATAGACTCAAGACGTTTAGTCACTATGCAATCACCTTGATGAACCGATGACCTCAGCTTATATGCTAGCAAAATTCATAGCTTTGCACCTGAAGGGGTTCGTCTCGTTCAATGGAGCGTCATCTCTGTGCGTTCGCATGCCTGTGGTAGATCGGCAACCTGTCGTTGTCTCACCCCTACCGAAGACTGCATTTCATCGCTGATTCCAGAACCTGCAAAATTGATCTTGACCTGTCGTTTCACGGTGATGCGCCGATGAGGCAGAGCACGAACGGACCAATCAAATTCACAATTCTCCAGAGCTCCGCTTCTTGAACAAATAGTGCGAGACAATCCACTCGTTGCCTCCGCCGTAACCCCAGAGTTCAGCGCAGGCTAAAAAGAAAAGACGCCAATAGACCCACCAGCGGATGCTCTGTTCTCGCCCGTAGGTGTCCTTCAAAATCGCCATGATGGCAGGCCTGTTATCACCCATGCGTTTCAGCCACCACTCGGATGTTCTTTGATAGTGGCTTCCGTTGACCTTCCACTTGTCGGTGATAACGAGGTCATCTCGAAAGCACGAAAGTAACGAGTCAGAAGGCATAGTGCCACCGGTAAAAAAGTATTTGGCGAGCCAATCGTCTTCTGTTAAACCGAAGTGATACTGGTGCTCGACATGGGCAAATATGTGGACGAATAGCCTTCCAGAATCATCCAACCAATTAGATACTTTCTGCAGAAGTAGCTTATAGTTCTTCGCATGTTCGAACATCTCTACAGAAACAACCCTATCGAAAGCCTTGCGCGGAAGCGACAGATCGTTGATATCAGCGGTGACAATTTCAATGTTTTCGAGACCCAAGATCTTCATTCGTTTTTCGATAAAGGACTTTTGCGTCCTTGAATTCGACACTGCAGTAATTCGCGATTTTTTGAACTTAGAGGCAGCATACAAGCAGAACGATCCCCAACCACAACCGAGATCTAGAATTCGTTGTCCGTCTTCAATTTCGGCTCGCCGACAAGTGAGTTCCAACATCTTCAGCTCGGCTTCGGCGAGATCGTTGCAGCCATCCCAATAGCAACAACTGTACTTCATCATGGGTCCGAGAATCAGCTCGAAAAATTCAGTTGGTACTTCATAATGCTGATCGTTTGCAGAATCGGTAGAGATTGCTATCGGCATAGTCTCCAGCTCTCTTGCAAAGCGCATTGTTTCTGCTGATGCGTCATCGCAACGCAGCTCCTTCAACTTCGTCGACAGCATCTGTCGTATTCCAATACGCGTGATCCATTCCGGCACGAAACCAGTGCTCAACAAGTCATAGATAAACAACTGACTGCTATTGTCTTTTGAGAATGTGCGTCTGTCAGCGGTTGAGCCCGTCATATTAATTTCGCCCTCTTCGGTTGCTAAATTGGTAGAACATCGGAAAAATTTGAGAAAATCCCACACTTCTGCAAAAAGGCAGAGGCCGCTCCACTCCAGAAACTCGACGCAGCAGTGAGAGTTCACGCCATTTCACTATCCCTTACTCTCCTTTCTAAACCACGGGACAAACGCGCTCGTCGTCCTCGCGTATTCCGCATAATCTATTCTTGTCTTTGCCGAATGTTCTTCCGCCGGTTTCACTCCCGTGACGTTAAGCAAAAGGTGCAGGAGAAGCGCCGGGCAGGCCCAAGACAGAAGGCCTAACGGCAAGCCGGTAACGTACACCGCTGCAGCGACAGAGCCCAACCATTCAAAGAAATAGTTCGGGTGACGAGAGTAACGCCACAATCCAACCTGACAGGTTCGTCCTTTGTTGTCTGGGTTCTTGCTGAATCCGGAAAGCTGCCAGTCTGAAAGGGCAACGCCAAGGAAAGAGACGAGCCAGAGCACGACACCGATGCACATCGGCAAATCGAAGTTGACAGGTCCATTGACGACTGCCACCGCCATCGGTGCGGTAAGAATAGTTAGAATCGCACCCTGCCAGAGAAAGATCAGCAACATCTTCTCCTCGGCGCGGTCACCGAGCTTCTGTTTGAGATCAGTGTATCGCGGATCTTCTGTGGGATGCGACCGCCCAAATCTGACTGCAAGATGCCAAAATAATCGCATGTTCCAAATTACGTACATGGAGATGAGAAGAAATGCAGCATACCCGGCGTCAGGACGACCGACGACATAAACAAATGCTGCAACGACAAAGCCAAATGCCCAGGCCACGTCAACAATTCCAGCATTGCCGATACGACGGGCGAAGATCCACGTCAGCATCATGTAGATTGATACCACTAACAGAACAATCCCTAATCGGCAAACAAAATCGATCAACTGGTGCGCTTGCCTCCGGCGAGCCTTCGATTGTTGGGGCGCGTATAGGTTGCTTGAACAACGGATACGTTCCGCATGCCGAAGGCAGCTCGGCAGTATTCAAAATAGTAGCGCCACTTCCGGATGAAGCCGTCGTCAAAGCCCTGTGCTTCAAGGGCTGCGATGTTTCCCTCGAACGCTAATTGCCATTCCTTGAGAGTCTTCACGTATGAGTCGGTCATGTCGAGGAGATCAACCATAAATAGATCACCCGAATTCACCATGGCCGTATTGACACGATACAACGACGGAAGAAGAGAGCCGGGAAAAATGTGCTTCTGGATGAAGTCGACATTCGCTTTGAGCGTCTCGTACCTTGAATCAGGTGAAGTGATCATCTGCATCAGCAACAACCCATCTTTCGCGAGCAGAGAATCGAGTTTTTGAATAAACGTATCCATAAACTTGTCACCGACAGCCTCGATCATTTCAATCGAAACGATTTTGTCATAGACGCCGATATGATCTCTATAGTCTTCGAGGCGCAAATTCACTCGGTGATCGAGCTGCTCCTTCGCGACTTTCGTCGAAGCGAATTCATATTGCTGCTCTGATATCGTCAATCCGGTAACCGAACAATTGAATGATCTCGCCAGATAGCAACTGAGTGCGCCCCAGCCGCAACCAACTTCCAATACTCGATCGCCCTCGGATATCTGCAATTGTCTGGCAATACGTTCAAACTTTGCTTCCTGGGCTTCGGCCAGAGTCATCGAGGGATCCACGAAGAGCGCTGAAGAGTATGTCATTGATGGATCGAGGAACAGGCTGAAAAATGAGTTGCCCAGGTCGTAATGCTCGCTAATATTCTTTCGGCTGACCGACTTCGAGTTAGGTCTAAGGGCATGGCCGATTCGATTGACGACACCGAGCAGATTCACGAGGCGACTAACGACGGGAGACTCATTGAGAACGGGAGAACTCTCCTGATTCAATAAGAACCATTGAATTAAATTCTCAATACTATGAATCTCGACCAGTCCATCGATGTAAGATTCTGCTAGACCGATATCGGCATACAACAAGCAACGGACGAAGAACTCGTCTGAATTGACCGTCACGGAAGCACTGATGTCATCCGCCCCCTGACCGAAGGTGCGCGTCGTGCCGTCTGGCAAGGTGACCGTCAGCAGCCCAAGGGGCATCTTCTCGAGAAGTGCGAGCACTGTCGATTGTGCCACACCAGCCTTCGATGCAGGCGACGGTTCGCGAATTCCTGATGGTCGCACTTTTTCAGTAGTCGTCATAATAATAATTTCCTTGAGTGGCACCATTTGTGGTGCGAAGTGGGTTCAAAATACCTTTCTGTAGATCGAGATTTTCGTACTTTTGATGAAAAGGAACGCCTTTAAGCCATAAGAAAAACGCGTGCAAATGGATCAACGCAATAACGCGAAGAGAGGCTAATGGATTGCGACACAAGAGACGCCAGATATTGCGATCCGTGAGTTCAACGCGGCGTCCTCGCATACCACTCTTCACGACAAAGTCACCACCGTTCAACGTATCGATCGTAACAAATAACTCTTCCCCTGGGATACCGATTTTGAAGTCAAAATCTTGATTCAATTCCGTGAAAGGTGATACGTAGAAAAACTTCTTCTGCCTCTCAGTGAAGACCGCATCCACAGTATCTTTCAGCACAAATGGTTTCTTCTCGCCGAATGTATTGCCCACTTCGCAGATGCAGCATAATAATTTCTCGTCAGCATTCAAGCAGTAAAAAATACTGATCGGATTGAAAGCATAACCGAAGATTCTGACGTTGGTCAGAATCCGAATCTTTTCGACTTTCTCTCGTACCCCTCCTCTTCTTGCGACTAAGTTGACCCGATCTATCAGTGATAAGCTCTCGAGTCTGCTGCTGCCAGAGGTGTGAGCATCGTCGGCGGAGTGCTGCTCTCTGGAGGGCTGACGATCGTTACTGGAGAGATGATTGTCGGAAGGAAAATGATCCTGCGATCGAAGAACACACAACCGGGATTCATCAACGCCAAAGAGCCGAAGTTGCGAATGAAAAAGCTTCGACTCCTCGAGCGCGATGTAAAACATGAAGTGTTTATGTCTGAAAACGTGCGGTTTGGGTTGGCTGCGCTGGTGCCAGATTTCGCACTCAAACAGGCAAGACTTTAGCGACATGCACCCTCCCTGTCAGGAGCTCTGCCAGACGACAGGCGGAGTTGAATGCGTCCTCGTGAAAACCATAGCCGAAGTAACTGCCGCAGAAAAAGAGCTGATCTCGGTGCGAGCTCTCGTTGAGCTGTTGGAGCTGGCACTGCGCCTCAATTGCCTCCAGGCTGAAGACCGGATGGTGGTACACCATGCGCATAAGTACTCGCCTCGGGTCGATCAGATGATCGCCGTTAAGTGAGACAAAAAAGTCATGCTTGGTTGATAGATCTTGCAGGCTGTTCATCCAATAGTGTGTGGTCGAACCAGCACCGTCAAGACGATAATTCCAGGATGCCCAACAGCGCTTCTGGTCGGGCATGACCGAATGATCGGTATGAACCGTCGTATCATTTCTCTGATAACTGAACCGGCTCAGAAGTTCGATCTCTCGGGCCAGCGGTTCTCGAATCAGGTTGAGTGCATCGTCCGCATGGCAGGCTAGGACAACCTGATCGTACTCCCGACTAGCTCCGTCAATCGTCGTCACGGTAGCACGACCAACACCGCGTCGAACCTCCACAACCTCGGACGACATTCTCGGAACATTGTTCAACTTCGCAATCAATCTACGCACATACTCGCGTGATCCGCCTGCCACCGTCCACCACTGATGGTGCGTCTTGGTACCGAGCAGACCGTGATTCTTGAAAAATCGCAACAATGAGACCGCAGGAAATTGGAGCATTTTCTCCGGGGGTGTGGACCAGATAGCGCCACTCATGGGAATCAAGTAACAGTCAACAAAATCATTGGTATATCGTTCAGCCCGGATATAATCGAAGAGACTCATAGATAGCAATTCGGGGTTGTCGACAGCAAGTGCCCCCCGGTCGTTAAACCGTTGAATCTCGGAAAGCATTCTCCAGAAGCGCAGATTCACAAGGTTGCCTCGGTCGCCAAATAAACGATTGAAGCTGACCCCAGAGTATTCCAGCCCCATCTCCTTATTCTGCACAGAAAAAGACATGTCTGTCTTCTTCGTTGGGACCTTTAACTCTTCAAAAAGCTGCAATAACAGTGGGTAGGTGTGGTGGTTGAACACCATGAAGCCCGTATCAATTGGAACTGTCTTTCCGTCCTCCATTGCTTCGACGGTGTGCGAGTGTCCGCCCAGTCGATTGTCTTTTTCGTAGACGGTAACATCGAAATGATCTCGCAGCTTGTAAGCCAGTCCAAGACCGGCGATGCCACTACCGACGATAGCAATGGATTTCATTCCTGCAATCGCCCCCCAACGGAGCGAGCCTGTTTCAAATCCCCGGCAACCGTTGCAGATTCTGCCTCCGCAAAAGCGGGCACCGGTTTCAGGTCAGAAATCATCCCCATGATCTTCATCAAAAAGAGACAGTAATATGTGACATCAACCTCCCACCACACAAACCCCTGCCGAGCGCAATGACTATATTTATGATGGTTATTGTGCCAACCCTCGCCAAACGTAATGAGCGCAACAAAGGGGTTATTGCGACTATTGTCTCGAATATTGAATCTCCGATAACCAGCCATGTGGGCAAATGAGTTGACGGAAGATGTCGCGTGGAATAGCAGCGTGGTGCTTACAAAAAATCCCCAACCGACCAGCTGTTCTCCATCTGCTTTCAGCTCAGGGAAGTAGATCTTGAGGGCATCGCCGAGGGCATACATAAAAAGTATAAGAATCACGGGCATGAACCAATCGAAGCGATTGATAAGCCTGAGTTCTGGAAACTGTTCGAAGTCTCTCACCTTCGAATAGTCGGTCACCATGTTCTTCGAGGAAGTGATCCATCCGATATGAGACCAAACAAAGCCACGCACGTTGGGAGAGTGAACATCGTCAACATCGTCAGATTCTATATGGTGTCGCCGATGGTGCGCAGCCCACCAGAGCGGACCGCGCTGCATCGATGCAGATCCAATCAGGGCAAACACGCACTGGACGAGTCGAGATGTTTTAAACGATCGGTGAGAAAAATAACGGTGATAGAAACCGGTTATTGCAAACATACGCACGCAATATGAGAGCAAGCAGATTATCAGTGCTGTATAGGACCATCCGGAAAACAGCGCCACAACGCAACCGCCGTGAAGGAAGACGAATGGCAGCCAACGGTCTGGCTCGGATTTCGGACTACCGGGCGCGATCGCCCGGACATCTCGAGAGGAAGAATCAGAGTCTAGCCAAGCTAGGATGCTCTTCGCATGGCTGGAAAGCTTGTAAAATCCCATTTCCGTACCCCCTTGCCATATTCTAATGACAATCCGTGAACTGAGAGTGAACGTACAAAGTGGTGTAACAACGTCACCGGCGAAACGCCGACCTGACATCGCTAGTTTTGTAATAGGCGACGTCTGGCATCTCTTGGCGCCCTAAACGCCGGAT
This sequence comes from uncultured Candidatus Obscuribacterales bacterium, assembly GCA_964418155.1. Taxonomy (GTDB): domain Bacteria; phylum Cyanobacteriota; class Vampirovibrionia; order Obscuribacterales; family Obscuribacteraceae; genus JADYXR01. The sequence goes on from CAYQKX010000003.1 coordinate 214,382, forward strand.
TATGCAGGTTAACGTCAGACGCTTCGGAAGCAGCTTTTCGAACGGACCCACAAAGTTTCAAATCATTCCGACAGGGTCAAACAGTCGAACTTCTTAACATTTTTTAAGACTCACTCGAGTCACTCCCGTCCGCGCTGAGCTTGTAACCAACGCCGTGGACATTTTGGATAAGTTCGTCCTTGGAGCTGAGCTTCTGCCTCAGTCTTTTTATACAGGTGCGAACCGTCTCGATATGGGCATCGCTATCGGCATTCCACACTCTATCGAGCAGCGCCTCACAACTGTATACCTTGTCCGGATTCTTCATGAAGAACTGCAAAAGAGAGAATTCCATAGCTGTAAGATGGACATCCTGACCGTCTTTAGAAACCTTGAATTTATCAGGATCGAGCTCTAGAGGACCAACTTTCAGCTTCGTGGTGCTTGATTGCATTGAACGTCTGAGCAACGCTTCGAGGCGAACTGTCAGCTCTTCGATATCAAACGGCTTGGTCAGATAGTCGTCCGTACCGGCGCGGAATCCAGCAATCTTTTTATCGAGTGCGGACTGACCGGTCAGCATCAAAATCGGTACGGTATTACCATTACTCCGAAGCTTCGAACATATTTCAACTCCAGTCATTCCAGGAATATTCCAGTCAAGAACAAGGATGTCGTACTTGTAAGTGTTCACGAGCGCATAAGCATCCTTTCCATTACTGGATGTTTCAACAATGTAGTGCTCATGCCTCAAATAACGAGACATCATGTCCAGTAAGTTTTCATCGTCTTCAACTATAAGGATTTTGCTCATCGACGTCTCAAGCTGACACACCAAAGGCTTTCGTTACCAAAAGCACATATTACCAAACATCCAACGGTCAGAGGAAGCGTGCCTCAGTCTTTCTCCTCATATCCCTTCTCGAGTTTTTCCTCGATTATGTCATCGTAATACCGACGAGCATCGTTTTGATTGGTAAACGTCTTTGTCTTCTCCTGTCCATTTGTACCAATTCGACCGTACTTGACGATCACGTTAGACCCGTCCATCCAGATGGACCAGAACTTGCTGGCGTTACCTTCTACGAACTCGAAATAGCGGATCTTCGCGGCGGTAGCAGTAGCAGTCTTCTTTTGAGTAGCGGTGGCACTGAGTAGCGGCGCAGAGGGAGGAGGGCTCGCTTGAATCTGCGTGGAGGAAGATGAACTAATCTGTTGTTCCAAGGCGGGGCAGCATTCCAGACAGTAACATTGGACACTGCCGACGGTGGCATACTGCGAGTAACGCGCGTCGCGAGCGACAATCATCGAAGATGGTCGAACCGGAGGTGCGAAGGACTCCATCGGTTCCTGATCATCGTTTTCGTCAGCTACGTCGTCATCGTCGTCGTCATCGTCGTCGTCGGTACCATCATCGATATCGCCTTCATCCGCGATGTCGTCGTCCGAGTCATCCCAATCTTCGTCTACTTCTTCACCGCCAGGACCAGTCTTCTCGACATAGCCCTTTTCGGTCTTTTCATCGATGATGTCGGCGTAATAACTCTTGGCTGCATCCTCATCGTTGAATGACTTTGTCTTTTCCTGACCACTTGTGCCAATGCGACCATAGCAGACAGTAACATCGAGACCATCACGCCATATGCTCCAGAATTTGCTCGACTTGTCTTCTACGAATTCGAAATAACGAGGCTTCGAGTCTCTCGAAGACGGCTTCGGTTGTCTCATATCAGTTGCAGTCTTAGATTTTGGCGGCGCAAAATTCAAGACATTGCTCGGTACAGGTTGAGGTTTAGAGGCTGCACTGCTGGTAGTGGCGGCTGTATTTTCAGGAGGTGCTTGCGACTCGATAGCGACTTCGTCGGTTGTTGAATCAGATCTTGAAGCGGCATCAACAGAGACTTGCACAGTCGTCTTCGAAGGATCACTCAACACATCAGCCATAGGCTGATCGGGCAAATCATTCAGATCTTTTCTTTCTCGCACAAACGAGGGAAAGCGCGGTACCCCACGGTCGGTCAGTTCCTGATAGCGGAAGGTTACGATACTTCCGACAGCTGGAGGATTCTCCCGCTGTTTATCAGAAAAGCCTGTACCGATTGCAAACTTGGTGCCGTCCTTGAGCTCGACGCTCAAAGCGCCCATTCTACCCTTGTGCTTGCCGGTGCCAGGAAGGTACTCCAGCACTCGTGCTTCAGCATCATGAAAGCTTTTCACCTTCAACAGCGTTGAAGAGCGCCCTATCTCGTAATTAGACTTGGGTTCGCGCAGCATCAACCCTTCGCCGCCTGTCGCCTCGACGCGCTTGAGCTCCTCTTTCAAATGGTCAGAATCGCGGCAACGCTCCTGAACATGCGGTCTGGCATATTTCGGTTGAGTCTCGTCGAGCAACTGCTGCAGATAAGCCATCCGCGCCTCGAAAACATCATCTACTTTCGGGGCATCGAAAACAACGTAAGTTACTTCTTGCCAATCCTTACTCTTGTCTTGTCGCCGAACAATACTCACAGTTCGATTAAAAGCCTTACGAGCGATCCAGAGTTCGCCATCGAGATGCACATCTCGAGGCAAATCTTCCAAGAACCACTCGGGCGCGAGATAAACATTGCCTTGCCTGGAGATAAATTGAGTTCCGTCCCAATAAGCGCGAACGCCATCAAGCTTTTCGCTCATCCACCAGCCGCTGAGATCAGCAAAATTGTCCCAAGAATGGGCGAGCAGGAAGCCCGGAACATCAGAAGCGGCGTCGGCATCCGTCGTACTGCCGTTCGAAGTTGCAGAAGATGCTTTGGAAGCTGGATTTCGTCGCGAGGCAGCTGGGCTGGGCAGCTCTCCGCCCAAACGCTCAGATTCGGCGGCCTCACCTCGATACTTTTTCAAATGCTTACAAGTTCGCTTTTCAATCGGAAGCGATTGTGTTCGCCAAGCGGGGCAGGTACAAGAATAAACACCGCCAACATTTTTCAATATGTACGGGTCTCTGGCTGAGCCTTTCATCTCAACCGATTCGCCATCTTCAATATCCGGCATTGGCTGTCCTCGAATCGTTCCAAGCTAAATCTTCCCGGACTTCAGGCCGGTAAATCTTGGACTTGCCAAAAATTTGGTTGCCCCCAGCCCGCTGGAATTCTCTCCAGGATGCCGTCCTGGAAAACCTCATAGAGGCCCAGATCGTTCATATGCACATAACCTATGTGACATCCGCAAACATTATTGCTACAAGGCGAATCTTTCAAAGCAGCTTCAAGATCGTCAGTATAAATATTGGAGATTTCCGACGCTATAAAATGGCAGCGTCTCACTGTCCCTTCGCCATCGACAGAAATCACTGAAGACCCAGCTCGGCACGCCTTACCGAAGCTCTCATGATAGGTATTGTTGATTGAAAACAATGGATCGACGGCAGAGAGCACGCTCATGTCTTCGGGAGAATAATAATCGGCGACGCGCTTGTAAGCATTGATCCACATATAGACCTGCCCTGGAAGCTGGTTGCGCAAGGCGCGGATCTCATCGAAATGCTCTTTCAGACCGACAACACCAACGCTGAAGCGCACATTCGCCTCGATTAACTGAGTGCATTTGGAAAGAAACCGCTCAAGCGTGGTTTCTGTCGGGTGAAATGTCGCCCACAGTGCAAGCCTTGAGTTATCGCACATCTTGACCCAATCGAGCCGGCAAGACAAATTTGTTTGGATTGCAACTCGCTCAACGGTGTCGCAGTTGGAGAGCTCGACAAGCGCGTTTTGATAGCGATGCCGAATGAGCGCTTCTCCCCAGGGCGTGAACAAAATCGAAAGCTTTCGTTTCGATCGCGTGACCCACTCGACGAAGCGTGACAGTTGAGCGGCATCATGAGCATGTTCTTCTTTGGTCTCATTATGCTTTGCAAAAGGACAATACTGACAACCATAGTTGCAACTAGACAGGGCGCCTCGATAAAGAATACTCAGGCTCATGAGGCTTCATAGTCCTCCATCAGTGCGTGCACGACAGAGGAATAGAAATCGTAGCCTATGCGATCGGACCATTCCAAGCCGGATTTTGTCAGTAAAACTCTTTCAGCGAGAACTTCGACAAGTCCCCGATCGATCAGCCGGGAAAAATCGTCGGCGAAGTCAACCTGGGGAACAGATTCGAACCGCGCCTGATACGCCGTTATAGACAGACCGTCATTATGCAGCAGCGATTGGATGACGAATCGCCGTTTTTGCTCGTCATCAGAAAGCCAGATACCATAATCGGCGGTAAGAAAGTCAGCATTTTCAGTTGCGATGTAGTCGTTCAAAATCCGCCTAACCTGTTGCGTACCAACAGCATAGTGACCGGAATAGTGTAAGCGCGAGGTATACGAACGTGAGCCACAGCCTATGCCCACCATCCCATCATTCTGGCAGCTATACGAAGGACCGCTCTCATATTCCTGATGGTCCGACGTCCCATTTTCCAATGTGAACATGCGCATCGATAATTGAGAATAGCCGCTCTCTATGAGAATCTCGCGTGCTTGCCTGTAGAGAGAGATTCGAAGGTCATTTTCGATTCGGGCATCCTTCCGCCCGATGCCTGTCAGAGGCCGCACATATAGAGGGTACAGATAGATTTCTTGCGGTCGATAGTCGAGTGTTTTTCGTAACGAATAGAGCCAGGAGGATGGAGTCTGTTCCGGCAGCCCATACATCAAATCGATGTTTAGAACAGGGAATTCTGCTTCCTTGATAGCCGCAAGCGCCCGTTCTACTACCGCGCCTGACTGAGATCGACCGACCGCCATTACCTCGGCATCGATAAAACTCTGGATGCCAATGCTGACTCGCTTGACACCGCGCTGCTTCAACAACGCAAGTTTTTCCGGGTCGGATGTATAGGGAGAGGTCTCCACTGAAGTCGGTGCAGTGAAGGGATTGACGTCAAAGACATTGACAGCGATATCGAATAGTCTTTCCAGATCGCGCGTATCGAGATACGTAGGTGTGCCGCCGCCCAAAGCCATGCGCACAAATTTGGAATCGCCAATACTTTCTTTGACGGCTAAGGCCTGCCGCTCGAGCGCATCGATATATTGCGCTTCCAGGGTGTCCGACTGGTTGGTCGTGGTGAATAGATTACAAAATCCGCACCGCATCTCGCAGAATGGGATATGAAAATATAGAAAAAGCGAGTCACGCTTTTCCCTCATCCACAAATCGCTGAGTGAAATCGGCTGAGCAAGCTTTCGATATGAAGTCTTGTGAGGATAGGAGTAGGAATACGCCGTGTAGCGCTCACCGTCATCATCCTCAAGGACTGACGTATCCATCCGAGCTGTCGCAGTAGTGTTGGTCGCAGCTTTCATATTCAGATCGACTAGTTTGACATGGAATCGGCAGGAATTGACTGAGGCAGGATAAACTCACTGTAAGGTACGGTCCAGACCGTCTCGTGCGAAATGCGATGTCCGACAAAGCCGTCCTCACCATATGCAGTACCATGGTCGGAAAAAATCAAAGCAATCAACGGTGCTCTTTTAGTCATGCGATCTATCAAGCGCGGAAGATGTTTGTCTACATATGCAAGAGCCATAATCTGTGATTCCTTGGAATCTTCCTTCGCTCCTTGCAAATACATGCAGTTTGGTTGATGCAGAGCGGACACATTGAGAAAAAGGAACACGCGCTGTTGATCGGGCACCCTATCGAGAATCTCGATTGCTAGTCTCACCTGATTTTCTGTCGAAGCAATATCGGTCACGCCGAGAGTGTGGTTCCAATGGCTTTCTTGAAAATGGGCGGGGAGGATAGTGCCGAGTGGATTCTGCTTATTGAAAAAACCCACACCGCCCACACACACAGTACGGTAACCGCGCTCCGCGAATCCGTGGATTATGTCGCCGGCTTCGAATACGACCGTGGTATCGCCAGTAGTGACACTTCCTTCGAAGCTGGTTGCAAACAGACGCTCATGCTGACCGGGCTCCGAGGGAGTCGGCAAGAAACCTGCAAAAAACGCTTGATGGGCGGAGTATGTAAAACTTCCCGGAGTATGCCGGTGCTCCCACCGACTGTCCGGCAACAGCGAAGCAAGGTTGGGAGTCAGTCCCGCAAGAAGTGCCTCCTGCGCGACATCGTATCGAAGCGCGTCCAATGTCACCATCAGTACGTCACTAGTGCCAATTAAAGGACGAAGGTCGAGCATGGCTCTGCGCCCCTACTCACTAACCGCGATAAACCGCCAAACCTCGCCGTCGGAGACTTCTTCGCTCTGACGATCGCTAATGTTGACAGGTATGCCGAGCGCTAGAATTCGTTTAACTAATTCTGTCGATAAGTAGTGATGGTGCAGATCTAGATACTCGAGCTGTCTTAGCTTTGGGTTGGCCAGAAGCGCTTCTGCACCTTTGTCGGTCAATGTGCCCATCGACAGATCGAGCACCTTGATTTTTTCCAGTACAGGTGAGTTTGCGACGAGAATTGCGATATCGTCCTGGATCTCACTGTTTTTCAAACCAAGAAAAATCAGATTCGGAAAGAGATTCTTCGAGACGAACGGTTCTAGATCTTCGGCTGTACAATCTCCACCGTAGTTGTCTTCGCCGAGCCACAGCTCTAGATGCTCGAGCTTGGGAAGTCTTGCCGAGGCAACCTCATTGACGACACGCTGTGGCAGTCCACCGGATTGAACGATGAGCGCCCTCAGATTACTATGATCGACAGCGCCCAACGAAAGCCCACCCCCACCTCTTACAGCAAAATGGCTGAGCCTGGGGAAGGCTTGCAGAAGGGGTGACATGTCGCCATGCTCAATCCATGAGCACTCTGACTCTTCCATGATGATGTCACCAAAGAAAAGTGCTTTTAAGTTGGGCAACCGATCTTTGCGATCGACGAGCAGCTCTACGATAAATTCCGAATCCTGCGAGCCAACATCCTCCCAGGCGCCGATTACAATCGCTTCGGCAGAGCTCGACTTAGCGTGCTCTAGAAAACGATCGAGCTTATCTTCCCAATACAAACCATCATCGTTGTATTCTTCGTAGCTCAGACTGATCCTGTAAGCTTCGCTCTTCGGATCCTTTATCCCGTGGCCATCAAAGTCCTGGACAGAGCGTCCAGCAAACTCTCTTAGATGCTCGTTGATTGTCATGAGTTGTCCCCCGAGATCCTCGATAAATTGAAGCGCCTTACCGCCACGACTACCTGAATGTGACAGAAGTTGCTAAGCAACTGTTACACCAAGACCTGTCAAGACAAGCCCTGATATTGCCCCTCCGCCATAGCAACCGGGCGGCGAGCGTTGCCGAATGCAATTTGCGACTTGTTCACATTTGCGAATTAGCATAGTGGTATCACTCGAATCGCAACACGAAAATATGATTGGGAGGCGCGCTATGGGAGCACAAACGCCAGAACTTTTCGGCGACGGAAATGGGAAAACAGCAGACAATTTCGGACGGGATTCGGCGTTTAAAGACGTCTACGGAAATTTAAGTAGTGGCGACATCAGTACTTTTATTGACTCGTTACGCAAATCAAATGATAGTGACCCTACTTGTAGTGGCGCACTAGCGCGCATGCAGATTACTAACACAGAAGCAGCACCCGCCGCAGGTCAGAATACTGGAGACACGGCACCACCACCGACCGGCGACGCCAGACAAAAGCCAAGCCAAATCGACGAAGAAAGCCCCAAAGGATTCTTTCAAGCGTTGAGGCACAACGTCATAGACCAGGCGCTCAAATCCGAGACGCAAAAAGTATTGAAAGGTTTGGGAAGTCCTGAATGGAGTGATCGCGAGGCGTTTCAGAGAATGGCGGAGAAGCTGCCGGTAACTGCACTAAAACACTTGAGAGCTGGGTTGACCGACGAAAATCCAGAAGTACGAATGAGAACAGAATCGGCGATTCGCTTCATCAACAACAAAAATCTGAAGAACTGTCTTGCTCCTATGAAGGCCGCGAGTGACGGCTTTACCGATCTCTTGAATAACCTGGACAACAAATCCGATGAAACCAGGAAGAAGTTCGAGAACCAATTAAAGCTGGTAGACTCGCTCAATTTATCCAGGGAGGAGCTCGACGCCGCATACCATCATTTCCAGATGCCTGTCGCCAGGGACGAACGGTACTTGAGCAGCCTACTCGAGAGGTCTAGTTTGACCGGTGATCCAGAGAGCATGAGAACTCAGGCGAGACTCTGGTATGCCGGATGGCTTGCCCATGAGGGCTCACCGCAGGACAAAGAAAAAGCAGTATCCCTGCTCCAAGAAGCAGTTAAGACGAACAAGTGGCAGAACTACCCTCGATGGATTATTCGAATAGTCGACAGTATCGGCGGTCCAGACAAACTGCCTCCAGACATTAAAACGGCGTACGAGGACAGCAAAAAACGCTATCAGCGAGACACAGAACGACGCTCTTCTCAAGACTTTCCGGACCCTGCGAGTGGACGTCGAAGCGATCAAGACTCGACAAGCGGCGTAAAGAACCGATGAACTCAGTAATTGCTGCGCTCAGTCGCATTCATTTTGACGCTGGTCACAAAAATCCGAGCACGCTTCGTACCAGGAACGCGAATTGGCTTGCCATCGGCCCCGGATCCCCAAATAACGACAAGATCCGTCCCGTTGGCTATCGACGTAATGGTGCCGGGCGGTGCTTCCCACTCATCCGGAGGATCGTCCGACCACTCTTTCGCTTGCACTGCGGTCAAGCTTGGATCAAAAGCCATCCTGATTCGCTTGTCTCCCAGGGCACCAAATGTGGTGGTGGGTTCGGGGCTGTCACCTTCGAATCCTGATGATGCACCAGTCACGATATTCGTCGGTGCTGAGTAATACTGATAGATCGGATCGGTGCTGAAGCCTTCAGTTTGCTGAATCTTTCCACCTTCAAAGGGATTGTTGGGACAGAGCTCATTGAGCTGCCTGACAGCATCATTTTCCTGGTCGCCCGGATCCGGCCAATGTCTGTTCCAAATACAATACTGGCTGATCCACGCAGCAATTCGGACCATCTGTTCGTAAAGCTCGACGTCCGCCTCTGCTGTCGCGAGCTTACGTTCCATTCGCTTCTCGGCCGCCTGGACCCGGCTCTCAGCAGCGGATTCCGCATCGTCGGCGTCGTCGGCGAATGCCGGAAAGGCAATAGCACCCACTAAAAATGCAGCTGCCGTAGCGAATCTAAAAGTCAGATTGATCTTCATACCCTGTCGATTCCGATGCAGTTACGAATAGTCTGATTATATATGCCACGAAGCAGTCCAATGTTTATTCGCCGTGTTGAGGCGGAAGAAACAAACTCATCCCCTTCAGTTCCTCGAGGTCCACTCAAAGTCTTACTAATTCAAACAACCGAAAGGAAGTAAACATAATGTAACTTGATAGGTGGGGGAGGAATCTCTGTGTTGTAATCCAGATTAGATGCACCGCACCGCGCGCATCGGCTTGCTGTCTCCTGTCTACCTTGGAATCACGCAATGAAAAAACGACAAGTCTCGACTCCAAAGAAAGTTGCAATCTTTCTTGCACTTTTCGCTTGCCTTCAAACCATTGACACAACTGGCTCTGCACGAGCTCAGGATTTTAGAAGTCTCGCCGATAGCGGGCAATCCGCCTACAACGCGCTGAGAAAAACAGTTTCCATTCCGGCAACAGCCACTGCCTATGCTGGTCACGGCACACTTCCAACAGCGCGTAACTTCAGCGATCCACTTGTCGGCAATGACTATGTCAAGGAAGTCGCTAGTGATGGGCTATTTTGCTGGATGCCAGATCGATTTCCAATCAAGGTCTTTATCGAAGACTCCAGCTCGGTCCCCGGCTTTCGCGCCTGGTTTCCTCCTGTAATTTCAGACTGCCTCGACGAATGGGTGAGTGCCTCCAACGGAAAACTGGCCTGGGTCAAAGTGGACAATCAGCAACTTGCGGATTTGACCGTTCGCTGGACCGATAAGATTACCCAACGGGAAACCGGCACTGAAGCTGGAAATACGAAGACCACCACATTGTGGAATCCGAAGACGAACACAGGTTTTATACAGAAAGCAGAGATGACATTGCTCACTCAGCTTCCGGAAAGAGAGTTTGATGATGCCGAAGTCAAACGGGCTTATCTTCATGAAGTCGGTCATGCCTTCGGAATCGCTGGTCACTCGAAAGACAAGAATGACATCATGTACTTTGCAGTGAATCATAACAGTCAACATCTTTCGAACAGAGATATGGGTACGCTCAACTATCTCTACCGACAGCACCAACCGATCGCAGGAGCGCGAGCCTACTTGAATTAGTCGGACCAGGACAGCAGCAGCAATCCTCCCGCTGCTGCTGGCTAACACAAGAGGCACCATTTCTGGTGCCTCTTCGTTTTGCGGGGCTCACTTCGATGGCAATGTCGTCAAAAGAGGAATCTCGCGGAGCCTGCGGTCCCAGTAGCTAAGCCATTCTCGTGGCTGCGGGGTTCCCGATGGCGAAGCCGTTCTCGTGGCTGCGGGGCTCTCCTGGAGCCGCCACAAAAAGAGGAGGGGACTTGCGTCCCCTCCTGATGATTTCTTCGATTGCTTTTGGGCTTTCGATTAGAAGTCCATTCCGTGACCAGCGGGCATCATGGGTGCTTTCTTCTCTTCGGGAAGATCGACAACCAATGCTTCGGTGGTGAGGAACATACCAGCGATCGATGCTGCGTTTTGAACAGCGAAGCGCTCTACTTTGGCTGGATCGATGATACCGATCTTAGCCATGTCGCAGTACTCGAACTTCATGGCGTTGAAGCCATAACCTTCTTTGTTTGCTTCTTTGATCTTTTCGACGACTACTTCGCCCGAGAGACCGGCGTTGAAGGCGATCTGGCGGACAGGGTATTCGAAGGACTTCAGAACGATTTCGAAACCGGTGCGCTCGTCGCCGTGCAGTTCGCCTTTTCTCTTTTCGAGTTTGGAAGCGATGTTGAGAAGGGTGGTGCCACCACCAGATACGTAACCTTCTTCAACTGCAGCGCGAGTTGCGTTCAAAGCATCTTCGAAGCGGAGCTTGCGATCTTTGAGCTCTGTTTCGGTTGCGGCGCCGACTTTGATAACGGCTACGCCACCAGCGAGCTTAGCAAGACGCTCTTGGAGTTTTTCTTTGTCGAATTCGGAATCCGATTCTTCAATTTGTCTCTTGATGACCGAGATTCTCTTTTCGACATCAGCTTTGGATTCTTTACCAGCAACGATGGTTGTTTTGTCCTTGCTGACGATGACTTGACGGGCGCGGCCAAGCATGTCGACGGAGACGTTTTCCAGCTTGGAGCCGGCTTCTTCCGATACGACTTGACCACCGGTCAAGACAGCGATGTCTTTCATCATTTCTTTTCTGCGATCGCCGAAGCCAGGAGCTTTGACTGCGCAGCAAGGAAGTACTTTGCGGAGGTGGTTGACCACGAGGGTGGCGAGAGCTTCACCTTCTACATCTTCAGCGATGAGTAGGAAAGGCTTGCCGGCGCGGGCAACTTTCTCGAGCACAGGAACCATATCAGCAAGAAGATTTACTTTCTTGTCGACGATCAAGATGAATGGCTCTTCGAGAAGGGCTTCCATCTTTTCAGGATCGGTGATGAAGTAGGCGGAGATGTAGCCTTTGTCAAACTGCATTCCTTCTACAACTTCGAGTTCGGTAGCGATGCTCTTCGACTCTTCAACGGTGATTACGCCGTCTTTGCCGACTTTTTCCATCGCTTCAGCAATGATTTCGCCGATTTCTTCGTCGTTGCCGGCGGAGATGGTAGCGACTTGCGTGATTTCTACTTTGCCTTCAACGGGCTTTGCAGCTTTCTTGATTTCAGCAACTGCCCACTCAGCGGCCTTCTGGATACCACGACGGAGAACCATCGGGTTAGCACCAGCGGCTACGTTCTTCAGACCTTCTTTGACCATCGCTTGAGCAAGAACTGCAGCGGTGGTGGTGCCATCGCCGGCGCCATCGTTGGTCTTCGAGCAGACTTCTCTGATCAACTGAGCGCCTGCGTTCTCGAGCGGATCCGCAAGTTCGATCTCTTTAGCGATCGAAACGCCGTCATTGATGATCTGGGGGGCGCCGAACTTCTTTTCCAGAACTACGTTGCGTCCAGCAGGACCCAAGGTAATCTTTACAGTGTTAGCGACTTGGTCCACACCGCGCTCAAGTGCGCGGCGAGCTTGTTCGTCGTAAACAATTTGCTTTGCCATTCGCGTGTAACCTCTCCTTAAATAGTCTCTAGATGGATATTTAAAACCCAAAATAATTTTTCAAATAAACAGGTCGCGTTAGCGCTGCGACCCTACCGATCAACCTTTAGAAGGCCAATGAACGATTAGCCGATGATGGCCAAAATGTCGCGCTCTGCAAGAATCAGATACTCGACGCCTTCGATTTTGACTTCGGTACCGGAGTACTTGGCGAAAAGAACCTTATCGCCAACTTTTACTTCCATTGGCTGTCTGGTACCTTTGTCGTCGAATTTGCCAGGGCCAACAGCGAGGATTTCGCCTTGCTGGGGCTTTTCTTTGGCGGTATCAGGAAGCACGATTCCACCGGATGTTTTTTCCTCAGACTCGAGTTTCTTTACAACAACGCGATCAGCCAAAGGTTTGATTTGAAGCTTCGTAGCTGTAGCCAATGCTTTATCCTCCTATTGTGCTAGCACAGAGTCAAACTGAAACAAAAGAGAATCGCAGACCGAAGGTGATATCGGAGGCTGCGAAAATTTGTCCCACAACAAAGTTTATAGAGGAACCCAGATGTTCCCTGAGTTTTGCGTTTTTTCTTAATGATCTCGTTTGGCGGACAATCAAGTTGGTGGCTTGATTCTGAGCGCTCTGACGCCCTTTTCGGGGCATTTTTTAGTTAAGCTTCTTTGCTTTGTCCTTTTTTCTTGCCCACCATAATCGGTGCGGCGGTGAGCCAGGAAGCGTACTCTGGAGCAACCGTCAGACGACTCTGCATGCGCTGTTGTCTCTCCGATATCACAGCTAATTTGGCTTGATTGGCGAGATCTCCCCAGGCTATGTCGCCCGGCTTGAGGTTGGCATTAGATCTGACCAGCTTGACCCGATCCCGTCCTTCGTACTTGGCGATATCCAGAGCCTGCTCAGCTCCGACGAGCAGATCTTCGGCGTTGTCGGCAATACCGGGAAATGCGGAGACGCCGATAGAGACTGTGATTGTGCCAATACCCGGAGCGGTATTGTCTCGAACAGTTTGGCGCACACGCTCGGCAACCTCTTGAACATTAGCTTGTGGAGTCTCTGGAAGAATAACGATGATCTCCTCACCGCCATAGCGGCAGGCGATGTCTATATCGCGCAGCGTCGCTTTGACAATACCGGCAACGTGGCGTATGGCTTCATCGCCCTTTTCCTGCCCGAGATGCTCGTTGATCTGACCCAGGTGGTCGATGTCGATCATGAGCAGTCCGAGTTCGTGCTTATGCCGACCGGAGCGATCGACCTCCTTGACAAGAGCATCTTGGAAGTAAATCCTGTTGTATAGTCCGGTGTGCACGTCGAGCGCCGAATTTTGTGAAGCGGATTGGTGCGTTAGCGCGACGTTGAGAGCCGTGGCGACTTGCGAAGCCAGAGACTCTAAAAGATCTACCTGCTCGCGATGGAAGGCCCGAGCTTCGGTCGAGAATACTTCCAGAGCACCAATCGGTACATCACCATAGACAATCGGTAGAGCAACAACACTTTGGAACGGGCTTCCACCTGTTGCGCGCGGCATGCCGTAAGGCTCGCGACTACCCTCACCAAGATACTCGGTGCGACTGTTACGCAAGCAAGAGCCCGCGACAGAACCGTTGAAGCTCATGTCGAAATCGTTGAGACTGGAGCCTTCAAGACCTTTAAACGCGGCCAGGTTAAACTGGTCGGAAGTTTCATTCAAAATCAATACTGCGCAGCAAGGTGTGTTGCCGAGAATAACGGCTGTGTCAGCGGCAATCTGCAACACTTCATTGACCTGGAGCATACTGCCTGAAAGCGCGCAGGATGTCTTGTAGAGCGTGTTGAGGCGCTCTCTTTCGTATTCGCTGCGACCGAACAAAATAGAATTGGCGACGGCCAGCGCCGTTACGTCTGCTACTTCTTTGTAGAAATCGATGTAGGCAAGAATGTTGGCGTTGCTGACTTCCATCAGTATCGCGCCCACCAACAGATTCGCCGAGATCAGAGGCAAAGCTATTTGTCCCTGACTTCCTTCGCGCTTCATGACTGCAGCTGACAAGTCCGGCGCCGAATCAGGATCGCTGGAGCTTACCGGACTGCGTTGTTGGACGACATATTTGAGCAGGCCATCGAGGTTGAACGGCACGATTCGCAACTGCTCCAAGCTCTTCTCTGAATAGCCTTTAGCAGCCATGAGCTTGAACGACATGCTTTCATTGTCGGATAAGAAGAACGCTACTTTGGCACCGCCTGCCAGCTCTGAGAACTGGATGACAGCGGCATCCAGAACGTCCTTCAGTCTCAACGAGGACAGGAGAGCTTTCTGCAAAGCAATATACCGTTGAAGAAGATTGCCGTCATTTGCCATTGTCAAAATGCTCCGTCGATTCTAAAAGTCTTTGTCAACTGTCAAGCTGGTATCGTTTTGAGAACTAATAAGCATAAACTTGATGCTAAAAAGAAACTACCCATCTTTCCAGATTTGACACAGGAGAGTTGACGAAATGTCGCCAAGAGGTACAACCGATCCGTCTTGTCTTTTTTGCAAAATAATCAAAAAAGAGATCAACGCAAATATTGTCGACGAGGGTGACGACTTCGTCGCGTTCAGAGATATCAACCCGCAGGCCCCCACGCATGTCCTGGTTATCCCTAAAGAGCATATAAGGAACATCGCCGAAGCCGATGATGCAAATCACTTAGGCAGCCTGTTTCGAACAGCCTGTACCGTCGCGCAAAGAGAGAAGCTCAATGGCGGCTTCCGACTTGTCGTCAACAACGGCGATGATGGCGGTCAGACAGTTCATCACCTGCACATCCACATTCTCGGTGGACGTTCGATGACCTGGCCTCCGGGCTGAGCGCTGCACTTTTCGTATTTCGATCATATATTCGGCACAAGATATCCTGAGATGAGCCACTGAAAAGCGGCATCGTCAGCTGGCGCCACCAAAGTCGGTTTTGTAATGTAGCGACATAAAATTCAGTTTTGCAAATATCGAAAGTGGGTATTACAAGTGTGAGGGTGCTTTTGACAGTTTATGCCAGAAGCGACGAGGCAAAAAAACTCAGTCCAATCAATTTTCCATAAGAAGGAAAGGCGTCGAAAGCCCGCTCATCTAGAGGACTAGGACTATGGCCACTAAGGACACTACCGAACAAATACTCTGGATGGCGGACTGCTACAGCCTTGCCAAGCGCTTTCCCAATCCTCACACATGGCTCTCTCTACTTGAACCTGTCGAGATGGCTGACATTGAAAATCTCAACCCTTTTCATTACTGGCTGTGGATGGAGATTTGGAAAGCGGCACAGACTGACCAACCGTCATCGGTGCCAGCTGGTAAAGTTTAGACGCCTGTCTACTTACGGGTGTTATAAAAAGTTCGGGGGAACGATAAGCTTTTGCAATAAAAGCTGGGATACTCGCGATTGCAAAAGCTAAGGCGCTGGCTTGGCGCACGAATATTGAGGTGACGGCTGCGCCATAGTCGTCACCTCATTGTGCTTTGATTCTTTAGGAATTATGCAACCGTCACCGACGATACAATTCTCGAGACTCGCGCCTCGCTCGATTCGGCTATTGGGCCAGACAAGCACGTTATGGAGCACAACATCTTCTTCGACTATGCAGTTGTCGCCAATGATCACGCTACCGGAACATCTGGTGCCACGAGCCAGTTCCGACCGTTTACCCAAAAGAAGTCTTCCATTGATCTGCACTTTTTCGTCGAGATAGGCTTCATCTCCCATGTATACAACGCCGTTTTCATCCATCGATTTGCGGCCGGGTATGGACACGCCCACAAGACCATCAAGCGCATCGAAGTTGGACTGCCGATATTGAGCGATGGTACCAACATCAGACCAATAGGATTTGAACTCGACACCGAGAACCGGTGCGCCTTTTTTGAGCAACTCAGGAAAGAGCTGTCTACCAAATCCGTACATTCCATCCCTGGGCATGTGATCGAATACTTCAGGCTCTAAGACATAAATGCCTGTCGACGCCAAATTGGATAGCGCCTCTTCCTGTTTCGGCTTTTCCTGAAAGCCTGTGATGAAGCCGTTTTCATCCCTGACCACCACCCCAAAGTGCTCGACATCAGGAACTTGTTTTACAGCAATACTGGCAAGCGCACCTTTGCGCTTGTGCTCGGCCACGATAGCAGTCAGATCGCAATCAGTGAGCAGATCGCCCATCAAAACGAGAAAGGTGTCGTCGCCTAGAAAGTCTCGACAAGCTCTCACACCACCGGCATCACCGGAGAGATCTCTCTCGAATCGAAAAGTTATATCGACACCAAACTTACTTCCGTCGCCGAAATGTGTCTCGAGCTGCTTGGGAAGATAGTGCAGGTTGGCTATCAACTGATCGTAACCGTGGTGCTTCAAGAGCCTGACTATGTGCTCCATCACAGGCACGTTCGTGATTGGCACGAGCGGCTTGGGCACCCTCGATGTGAGCGGCTCCAGTCTGGAGCCTACACCTGCCGCCAGAACCATTGCCTTCATGTGATACCACCCTCCATCGAAAAACTGTGATCGGGATCAAGGCACTCTAGTCAAGTGTCCTAATAATCTCGCTCACAAAGCTTACTCAGATGCAGAACGAACTTCAACTGACAGTGATTTCACTTTTTCCGAAAGCGCTTGCAGGCGCGCTTTGTCCTGCGAAAACAAATTGCGAGCATCCACAATCGAACGCTCGAGAATGTCAAGTCTCGGACCCATCGTCCCGGTTGTTTTGTCGGGAGTGACGTACTTATATATGTCATGATCGAACGCCGGCGAAAATTCTTGCCATTCAGCCGGCGCCAGATCGATCATCGATCGCTGTCGCTTTCGGCAATATTCGACTAATGGCTCGACGAGGCTCACCGCTTTATCCGGCGAAAAGCCTTTCTCAATCAGATAATCGACGGCGCTGATTCGATTGATCATGTCCATTTCGCTTGCTTCCGAGATCCGCTTGGTATCAAAGATGAGGGCAGGGATGATCGCCTCGATGTTTGAAAGCACGTTATGAAACTTGGTCTGAATATCAATCACACAATCCAAGCATTCGAAGAGTTCGGCGCTTGCGCCTGTGGGCAGACCTCGGAAAGTGGATATGACTTCTGCGGTTCCTGCGGTTATAGACGCTGTGCGCGCACGAATCAACTCCAATACTTCGCTAGCTTTTCGCTCGAAGTACTGCTCTTCTCCCAGAGCTAAACTGCGTGGCAATCTCAGGTAGCCGAACTCGTGAGTTGCCCACAGAAGAAGTTCGGAGACAAATCGCGATATATGTGTCCCCGCGAGTGCTGCTATGGAGCAGAATTCAATCAGATGATCAAAATCCATCTGCGAATCGACGCTGTTGCTTACCACGCCATCAAAGTTCAGTCTTGATGCCATAAAGGCGCGATCGGTCGGTTGTTCTTCGCAGACCAAACTATCCAATCCCGCAGGTATTCGATTGACGCGATCGAAAAGTTGAGCGAGCCGTTCGAAGTCGCCACGCAGACTGGTGTCGAGCGCCAAAAAGTAGCAACTGAACGGCTGCTTCCGTGCCGGTTGCATATGCGAGTAGACCGGCATCATGATGTCGCGATGTTGATCGGCCAGCTCGATAAGGTGCGCACGAATAGAAAGCAATTCGCGCATCGCCTGAAAAATGTCGCTACGCATCCACAAGCGCGTGTCGACAGCAAGCCAGCTTTCATCAGTCCTTCCGTGCAATATTCTTTCCGAGATGGTGCCTGTGATCTGACCCAATCGCCTCACCAGACCGGTATAGATATCGACATCCTGTTCCGTGACAAAAGACTTTCCGCCAGCGATTTCAAACTCTATCTCTACAAGTCCTTGAATAAGGCGGTCAGCGATCTCTCCCTTGATGATTCCGTTGGCCTGGAGAACATCGACATATGCTTTGGCAGAGGCGAGCTGATAAGGAGCGAGAACGCGCTCGAAATCAGGAACTTTAGCTGCTCTTCGCACCTTTTTTAATTCCGGTGGAATTGGCGTTTCGCTTGTCGGTTGCCCATCAAAATTCATGTCCTAAGTTGTAGCACAGGCGCGTTGCCAAGCTAGCACTTGCAACGACGAAAATCAGCTGAACTCAGAACTCACTCAGTTCCACCAAAGAAAAGAACCTACTTTGCAGTCATGCCAGTAGGTTTATTCAATTACCATTTAGGTTGAATCAATTTTGAAGACCAGTGCTGTCAAGCAGCCCTGCTGCCGTCCTGCATCCTTTTGCTTTTCTGGATTTGCTTCCTGTAGCGATTTAGATCTTGCTTGTAACGCTTCTGAACCTGCTTGGGAACTGGAAGCTTTTCTTCTCTTTTCGTAGCCATTGCTTCTCTGAGCCCCTGAAATAATCTACGTTTCCGTACTAAATACAAATTCATAATATCACAGTTTAATTCCACTGAATATACAAAATACTTCTAGCGTATTAAGCAAAAAACCATGCTGAACATGTAGTCGGATCGAAGAGTCTCACTGGCATTCGTAATCGCTCGAATTTTTCGAAACCAATCAACAGACTCGCCTTGCTACTTGTCCCGCGAAAGTCCGAACTCGGTGATCATGCGGGTTTCGCCTTTTTAGCGCAAAGGATGGTCAGGGTCAGGCAGCGTTCTTGGAGACCACGCAATCGGGTAGTCATGCTGGTTTCGTATAATTTCGTCGGCAACTTCGACCAGACACGATGGTAAACGCTCTTGATGCGTACGAGAGCGACTCCCTCAGTAGCAGTCGCGGTTGCAGCGTTTACCAATCAGGCTTCAGGAATCAAAAAACTACAGAGTACAACCACGACCATCGCGCTCGCACCCACTATGTATGGGCTGCTAGAGCCCATAGTTTGAAATAGATAGCAGCCCAGTGCGGGCCCGATAATTCGACCCAACGTAGCGAGCGACTGCCCGACGCCCATGACGCCACCCATGCGATCTTCAGGCGCCAACTTGGACAGGATGCTTTGATTAGCGGGTGTAGCGAAGCCTGAGCCGAAGGCGAGGAAAGCGAGCGCCACATAAAGGAGATAAACGTTGTTGGTGATTGGGGTAAGAACAAGTCCGATTGCTATAAGAACAGCACCAGATGTGATGAGCTTCTTCTCTCCGAATCGTTTTGAGAGTCCATGGATGAGCCGCCCCTGGACTATGACCATGAGTACGCCAATGTAGGCAAACATCATGCTGTTTTCGAACGTTCCGAAATGGAACTGCTTATTAGTCAAAAGGATAAGAGTCGCCTCCATATTTGCAAAGGCGAAAGTCGAGATAAAGAAGATTGCAAGCGAGACTCGCAGCTTCGGGTCGGCAAGCGTGCTCGAATAGAAAGAGAGTCCCAACGGGTAGCGCTCGCAACCGGCATTCGATCTTTTGGGTGGCTCAGGCAACCAGAGAGCCGTGAAAATCAGGTCGAGCAAGCTGAACGCCAAGGCCACGAATCCAACGTGCGCGAGGGAGAGTCCGGCGGCGCTCAATCCACCTCCCAGAGCTGGTCCAATCACAAAACCCAGACCGAAAGCCGCGCCTACAAGACCCATGCCTTTGGCTCTTGTCTCCTTGGTAGTGATGTCTGCGATGTAGGCCTGAGCCACAGCGATATTCGCATTGCCGAAGCCGGCGATGGCGCGGGCGATGAAGAGCATAGTCAGGCTGGACGACAACCCCCAGGTAGCGTATCCGATGCACGAGGCCAGAAGGCTGATGAGCAGTACCTTCCGGCGACCAATCTGATCGGAAAGACGCCCCCAGAAAGGCATAAAAATGAATTGCATCAGAGAGTAGACGGCGATTAACAAGCCAATCGTCTTATCATCCGCATTGAGCGCCTGCGCATAAGTCGGCAGAGCTGGGATGATCAAACCAAATCCGACAAGATCGATGAAAACGGTCAGAAATATCAGAAAAAGCGCCTTCTTGCCTACACCTGTCGTCTGACTTTCTTCTTTCAAAGGCGCTTGTGCTCTGTCCATATCTCTCCAGGCTTCCGATAAACAATAAAGTACGCGATCGCAACGATTGACATGAGCTTTTCGCATTCGAAGAGCCATTCAACCTTCGAGCTCATCGAGGGCGATTATCGGACTCAGATATTAAGTCTATTCTTGTTCAAAAGGTTTGTTCTTGGTCATAAGTGGTAATTAAAAGTAATATAAGTGAGGGGCAATTTTTGCAGAAACGCATTTACTACATTCGCTCGTTAATATTATCCACGTTGCTATGAAGCTTTGTCTGGTTTGCAACTTCCAAACTGCCGAAGATCAGGACATTTGTCCTAGAGACGGCTCATCCATGGTCACTGTGGGGGACGATCCCCTCTTGGGCATGGTCGTGGAAGGTCGTTATAAAATTCAATCGGTCATCGGGCAGGGCTCTGCTGGTACGGTGTACAAAGCCGTACAGGAACTTATTGGACGTGAAGTCGCCATCAAGGTGCTTCACGACTATCTAGTTTCCGATGATGAGTTCATCAAGCGGTTTCGACAGGAAGCGAAAGCCTCCAGTCGACTGTCGCATCCAAATATCATTACGATTTACGACTTCGGTTTGATCCCAGAAGGCCAACGTCCGTATATCGCAATGGACCTTCTCGTAGGTACACCGCTTTCCGATTTACTCGCCTCGGTCGAACGTCTTTCGATAGAAGACGCCATACCTGTACTCGTTCAGGTCAGCTCGGCACTGGGAGAAGCGCACAGACAGGGCGTCGTGCACCGTGACGTGAAACCGGAGAACATAGTGCTGGTAGAGAGAAGCGGACAAAGGCTTTTCCCGATCGTGGTCGACTTCGGTATCGCACGTATCGTGGAAGAGTCCGACGCGGCGAAAATTACAAGGACAGGCACCGTATGTGGTAGCCCTACATATATGAGTCCTGAGCAATGCACGTCTTCTAAGGTAGACCATCGCAGCGACGTATACTCGCTTGGCGTGGTCATGTACGAGACTCTGACTGGCGAAGTCCCATTCCATTCCGACGAACTTGTCAGAGTCATGGCGATGCACCTCTCAGACCCGCCGACACCGCTCAACCAGGTAAAGCCCGGTCTCGTTTTTCCAGAAATGCTCGAAGAGGTCGTATATCGAGCTCTTGCGAAGAACCCGGATCACCGCTTCCAATCGATGGAAGAGTTGGCCGAGGCTCTGGAAGAGTCCGTCAAGAAAGGCAAAGAACAGCCCGTTCAGGTAGCGGCACCGAAGAAGCCTAAGCCGATTGAGCCCGGACCGCTCGCGCAAGATGAAAGTCTACATGCCCAACGTAGTCAGAGCCAGGAGATGCCGGCTCCAAACCGTCCTTCTTCCAGGGACCTTGCCAGCCGGGCGCTAGAAGAGCTTCAATCGCGAGGACCAAGCGATGGTGGCATGCCGTCCAATGTCAACGATCAGGTTGCCGCCATGCGAGCGAAAATGCGGCATGAGCAGAGTGAATCATCCAAAGTCTCGGCGTTACGATCGTCCGATTTTTCGAAGGGACGAGATCGCGGTGGTGACGCTGGATTGATGAAAATAGCCGTGCCGGCTGGTCTCGGCGTGCTGGCCTTAGCTATCCTCTACTTCACTTTGACCAATACCGGCATCATGCCGGGCGGTCTGCCCGGATTCAGCAACGGCTCGGAAGTTAAGATCGAAGACGCGCGAAAACTGGTGGCGGAGGCTAAGATCGAGCAAGCGATTCCGATTTTGGTTGCTCTCGACACCAAGGCCAAGCTCGCACAACCTGACAAAGAGCTTCTATACGACTGCTATATGAAAGTCGGCAAGAAGTACTACACCCAGGGATCTGTCGCTGAGGCGATCGACGCCTTCAAAAAAGTCGGGCCGGAATCGACGAAGTACAAAGTCGCCCAGGATCAGGTCAAAAAGTGGGAAGCGAAATCCGCCAGTAACGATGTCGGCAACGACCCACCACCGAAGGACAAGCCCAAGAAGCGTCCTCGCAAGCGCCGCACTCCAGGCTGATAAGGTCTGTAACGACGGTCTCTCGAAAACGCGCAAGGCGACTCGCTGAGCGATCGTTATTCCACGGTCAATTCAGTTTCGGCCGGAACGGAAGAGCGACGCCTGGGCGTTGTTGCCCGGTAAATGCGGGGTGCTCGTGCGGACTGGACGCAGGAGCCGGCCGGGAGCCGGCGGTCCCAGGGACTGCGCCTTTCGGGTGGTAAGCCTCAAGGACCTATTCTTTAAAAGCGCCGATTGTCCGGAATTTGCGCTGACGATCTTTTCGAACGTCCTCTTGGGACAGCTTCATCAGTTCACGCAACTGAGCGACAATGGCATTCTTCGCATTTGTCGCAGCACCATCAGGATTTTGATGAGCGCCACCAAGCGGTTCGTCGATAACACCATCTATGACACCAAGCTCGAGAATCTCGCGAGCTGTAATGCGCATGGCCTGAGCCGCTTCCATAGCTTTCTCGGCTGTTTTCCACAAAATTGAAGCGCAACCTTCCGGCGATATGACGGAGTAAACGGAATGCTCCAACATAAGAATACGATTGGCAACACCGATGGCAAGCGCACCTCCGGAGCCGCCTTCACCGGTCACGATGGAGACCACCGGAACGCGCAGACCGGACAGCTCCAACAGATTGACCGCGATCGCTTCAGCTTGATTGTGTTCTTCCGCGGTCAGACCGGGGTAAGCGCCGGGCGTGTCTATCAGAGTTACTACAGGCAAGCCGAATTTATCGGCGTGTTTAAACACACGCAGAGCCTTTCTATACCCTTCTGGCTGAGGCATTCCGAAGTTGCATTGTTGCTTGTCGCGCAACGATCTGCCTTTTTGAGTACCGACGGCAACTACCTTTACATCATCAGCCAGTCGAAGCAACCCGCAGACCATGGCGTCGTCATCCTGACCCTTGCGATCGCCATGCAACTCGACCCACTGGGGGTCCCAACGATCGAAGTAGTCTCTTGTGTATGGACGATGCGGATGCCGAGCGATGGCAAGGTGATCGAGCGGTTTTAGATTCGAATAAAGAGACTTCTGTAGTCGAGTGTACTGGTCTTCCAACCGAACGACATCGCCTTCGAGTTCCGGCTGATTGGAGAGCTGCTCTTTGAGCCGTTCTATTTGTTGCCTCAAAAGCTCCAGCGGTTTTTCGAATTCCAGCGGTATCGGTCGCTTATCTGCCATGTTCCGACTTGCTCCTCAACTATTCTAAGACTTGGATCCGACTTTGTCTTGCTGCTTTTTCTTGGCGTTAGCCGACGGACTCAAGGGCTGCTGGTGGAATTCAATCAGGTTTGCCAGCGTCTCTTTGAGCGAGGTTCTGTCCACCACCATGTCGACTTGTCCGTGTTTGAGCAAATATTCTGCGGTCTGAAAATCAGCAGGCAGCTTTTGCCGGATCGTCTCCTCGATTACCCGCCGCCCGGCAAAGCCAATTCGAGCACCGGGCTCAGCAATGATGATGTCGCCTAGCATCGCGAAGCTTGCTGTAACCCCGCCGAATGTCGGTTCGCATAAAAGTGATATATAGAGCAAACGCTCATCGGCGAGATCCTTAAGCGCTGAGCTTGTCTTAGCAAGCTGCATCAGGCTGATTAGTCCCTCTTGCATACGTGCGCCACCAGAGCTCGAGACGATAATGAGCGGGCAGCGATTTTCAATTGCCTTTTCAATGAGGCGAGTGACCTTTTCGCCAACGACCGAACCCATTGAGCCGCCGAAATAGGCAAAATCCATTATTCCAAGCGCCACATGCTTGCCGTCGATCTGACAAAGTCCGGTTATGATCGCATCTTTCAGGCCGGTCTTACGCTCGGCATCCTGCTGTTTCTTGGTATAGCTCTCGGTATCTATAAAACCGAGCGGATCGGCCGACGACATCCTGGCGTCGATCTCCTGAAAAGTGCCTTCGTCGGAAAGCTGTTCCACGCGCTCATCGGCGCCGATTCTGAAATGGTATTTACACTTTGGACAGACACTCATGTTGTTGCGCAGATCGCGCACATAGAGGAGCTCTCGGCACTGGAAGCACTGTTTCCACAACGCGCAATACTCCTCCGTGGTCAAGGGCTGCTTGGGAGCCAAGTTTTCCTCTTCCTTCCTTTTTTGCCTGCTGGCAAACCATTCCTTGAGATCCATTCAGCCTGCCGACCCCTGTAGATTCGAACGGTGTAGCCTGAATCGCTCCACATAGCCGACCTGTCAGCCTTCAGAGGGTTTTGCCCTCGACATGAGCTTTTGCTTCTGCGGCCATGAGACTTATACTCAGACAAGCGCAGATTATATCATTGTCAGATAGTCCTGATGCGGAAAGTAAAGATGACTACGCACCGATTTCTAATACCAGAACAACTGATCGATCCTGAAGGAGGCTCTGTTCGCATATCCGACAAGACTCAGATCAAACAGATTACACGTGTTTTACGGTTGGAAGAAAATGACCTTATCGAAGCGCAAGATGAGAATGGCACCGTCTATCAGGTCAATTTGACCCGAATCGGACGAGAAGAGATTGAAGGCCGGATAGTCTCGACCACAAAGGCGAGAGCAAAAAACTTTCGACTAACTATCATGCTTGCCTTGTTGAAAGGCGGTAATTTCGAATATACGCTCTCGAAACTCACCGAATTAGGTGTCGATCGAATCATACCTATCGTGACCGAACGAACAATCGTGAGAGTGAAAGACGAAGGAGCCGACAAGATGCGGCGTTGGCTCACTATAGTCAAGGAATCAACCGAACAATGTGAGCGAGGCAGGCCACCACAGGTGGTTAATGCGCAACCATTCAAGAAAGCTTTGAATGATTTAACCAAGACGGATAAAACCTCTAACATATTTATCTGCGCCGAAAGAAGTCAAGCACCACATTTGGTTACTATCCTTTATGAGAGCACTCCAAGCGAGGCATCGCCGGCGGTGCCAATGTCCGATATATGTATAGTTATAGGACCTGAGGGTGGCTTTACAGATCAGGAAATTGAGCATGCCATATCGCTTGGATGTATACCTTGCGGATTAGGAGATACGATCTTGCGATCCGAGACGGCCGCTACTATGGCAGCGGGACTGGCTGCCAGTTTTGGAGAATATTTGTGGCACCAGCGGGAATATCAACTCGATAGCCATAACCCTCTTCAGTGAGCACTAAAACGTATTCGGTATCGATTCGTGTGTCACCTAATGTGGTTGCGCGCAAAATGCAGAAAGCCCCAAATATATCCAAGAAATTCTCGCTTTCGACTTGACAAATGCAGCCTCTACAAGGCTTAATAGTAGCCGGTGCGGGCGGCATCTCAGACGGTGCATTTCCTCAATTAGAAAGGCATGAGTGTGGCTACAAACATAGCGCTCATAAGAGATCAACTGGGACAACAACCAGTCAAACTTATCGCTGTGTCTAAGGCGGCAAGCCCATCTCAGATGGAGGAAGCGTTTCAGTGTGGTGTCACCGAATTCGGTGAAAACCGAG
Organism: uncultured Candidatus Obscuribacterales bacterium; assembly: GCA_964418155.1. Lineage (GTDB taxonomy): Bacteria > Cyanobacteriota > Vampirovibrionia > Obscuribacterales > Obscuribacteraceae > JADYXR01. The sequence continues at coordinate 239,949 of CAYQKX010000003.1, forward strand.
TTCAAGATGCTCTGAAGAAAATGCAACAACTCTCACCGCATGTGGTGCAGAACACAAATTGGCATTTGATCGGGCATCTGCAAACCAACAAAGTGAAGCAAGTAGTCGGCAACTTCGCTTTGATCCATTCCGTCGACTCGTCAAGGCTGGCCAGAGAGATCTCGGCTGCTGCGATCAAAAAAGGCATAGTTCAGGCAGTGCTTCTGCAAGTCATGGTGATTCCCGATCCAGACAAAAGCGGATTCTCTCCTCAACAATTGCAAAGCGAGATGAGCGATTTGATTGCGCTTGCCGGAATCAAAATCGAAGGACTGATGACCATCACCCCACTGACCGATGACCGGAATGTCTGGATCGAAAGCTTTACAAGGCTTCGCGAGCTCAAGGATGAGCTCTGCAGCACACATGACATCGAGCTCAAAGAATTGTCGATGGGTATGACCAATGACTGGCAAGAAGCCGTAGAATGTGGTGCCACAATGGTGCGCATCGGACGAGCAATATTTCAATAAGACAAGATTTTATTCGTGTTCGGTAACTGAGAAGGGCAGTAGGTAGAGATCGAAGGTTTTTGAAGGACAGCTGGCAAGGAGGAAAGTGGTGAGCATAGTTCAAAAGTTCAAAAGTTTCTGGTTTGGTCCAACGGACCAATACGATCAAGAAGATTTCGAAGATCTTTTCGAGACATCTGATGATGTCTACGCCACCAATGGGCAATTAGCCCTGGATCGTCAACCGATGGAGGCGCCACCGCCGCCATCGATCAATATGGGTGTGGGTCAGAGATCGAAAGTAGTTGACCACCCCAGTGCTCAAGCAGCCAGCGAAGTGCTGGTAATCGAGCCGCGTCAATTCGAAGAGTCGATTGAGATCGTCGATCACCTCCGCAATCGAAAATCGGTTTTGCTCAATCTCCACATGCTGGACAATGAGCAATCGCAAAGAGTAGTCGACTTTCTATCAGGCGCGACCTGGGCTATCGACGGTCATCAACAACGAATCGGTGACGGAGTATTCTTGTTTGCTCCGGCGTCCGTGACGATAAGCACGGAATCCAATTCCGCCAAGGCGCTCAAAGACGCCTTCTGGATGCAAGCGCAGACGCTCTAATTACAGGACGCCTGTCAGCCAATTCCTCTTTAATCTTCAAGTTAGTGACGGTGGTACCGAATTCGGCACCACCGTTTTTATCACTCTAGAGCTTCGTCGAGGACATCTCGGTTGCTCTCCCGGGGAAAGATTGCCGTCTTGGGCAAAGCCGTTCTTATGCCATTGCGCTCCAAGTCATCGATACCATTCAATCGTTCGAGTCCGAGCATGTAAAGCGATTTCATGCTCTTCAGTCGCGGTATGCTCTTGGCCGTGACTGCCGTGCCATCCAACCAGAGCTGGCGGAAAGGGTACCACCCCTTCTCGGTCTTGCGAATTCGCTCTTCGAGATAGACTATGGATCTGTCCGTCACGCCGGGACAATCCTTGATCGAGAGGCATCCAAGGTGCGGTAAGCGACATAGGAGCCGAACGTCCTCATCTGTCAGGCTCGGCGTCTTGTCTAGATACAAGGTTTGCAACTGTTTCATCTGGCACAGGTATTTCAAGCAATCACGGGTGACTGAGGTGTTGCTGATACTCAATAAAATCAAGGGCTGGTGATAGATCAAACTAATGGACTCGTCGTTGATGTTGCGATTTTCGCGCAAATCCAGCTCATGGAGCCGCAAGTCGGAAATCGCTTTGACTGTGCGATTGGTAATCGGAATCTCGGTCGCCCTAAACTTTTTCAAAGGCAGCCGCGCGATTTGCATCACACTTGCGTCCGTGACCCGCGGGCAATCCTCGATCATGATAGATGTCAGCGATTTGTAGTTGCGCGCGATCTCAGCGACTGCAGCATCATCCGCGTCGGTGTCGGTGAGCTCCACCTCCGTTAAATTCATATTTTTCAAACGCGCAAAATTCTGCGCCGTTACTCCCCGATACTGGAAGAGACTGAGACTTCGGCAATTTCTATCCTTCGACAGAAGATCGAGCTGCTCCTCGGTGAAGGAGAGCTCCCGGAACTTCATTCGAGCCTTACCGAGCTGCTTTCTCGTGGCGAACAGTGCGGCGCCCGGTAACGCTTCGGTATCCGGAGGCATCTGTTGCGTCACTCGCTGTTCGGGCGAGTCGAGTCCGGCTTTGCTCGAGATGATACCAAGGGAGGTTTCATTGTGGTGCCTTACGTCGTCGATTGCCGGAATCATGTACATCGCGCAAATGCCGACGCCGACGAGAACTGCTGCCCCCCAGATAACAAGAGCGCGTGAAGAATTCGGCGTCGGCGGTGTTTCCAACTCTGGGGATTCGGCTTCTCTCTCGAGCTCCTCCTTCAGCACCTCGGCAAGATCAAATCGAACCGAGTCTATCGAAGGACGTGCTTGCGGTTGCTTCGATAGCATCGAAAGAACAAGTTGTTCGAGGGCCTTACTGAAGCGAACGTTAGATCGTGATTCCGACAACGGTTTCAAAGGAGCAGTTTGATGCAAATGATAGGTCTCAAGAACGGTTTTACCGAAAAACGGTTTGCAACCGGTCAGCGCCTCATATAGAACGCACCCCATTGAATAAACATCGCTTCTGTCGGTTATCTCTCCCCCTGCACACTGCTCGGGGCTCATGTAAGGGGGTGTGCCGAAGATGGAGCCTGTCTGAGTCAGGTGCAGCGAAGCCCGCCCCGCGTCGGCAACCTTGGCAATACCAAAATCGAGAATCTTCGGTATTTTCTCGCCACCAGTCAGATCACTGACCAGTACGATGTTGGCGGGCTTGAGGTCGCGGTGAGTGACACCATGCCTGTGCGCATACGCAAGCGCATCACAACAATCATGCACAATCGAAACGACCTCAATCAGGCTGAGCTTGTCTTCGCCAATCAGATTCTCGAGCGTTTTTCCCTCCAGATACTCCATCGCCATGAATGGGTCACCATCGGCGGTGACGCCAAAATCCAGAATCGAGACGAGATTTGGATGCGTCAGTTTTCCGGCCGCTTTGGCTTCGAGTTGAAATCGAACTAATTCTTCCGCGTCATACTGGCGCGCCAGCAGGGTCTTGAGAGCCACGGTTCTATTCAGCGCCCAATTGTGGCACTTATACACTACGCCCATCCCGCCGACACCGATGACCGAGTCGAACTGGTATGTGCCTCCAATCATAGTGCCTCGGGGAGGCCCCTTTATCAGCTGAGCGTCGTCGTGCGCGCACAGCTCGTGGTGCTGTTTGCCACCACTGCATTGCGGACACCACCTGATAGTTCCGTCACCGTCCTGTGAGGATCCTTTCATCACAAGCCTGCTCTTACAGCATCCAATGCCAGTCCGATCTTAGCACTTGTCAATAGGTATTTCGGAACCAATAGTCGGGGTTAGAAGCCACATTGTTGACATAGATTCCGTAGTGCAGATGAGGCCCGCTTGCTCTGCCAGTTTTGCCCACAGTGCCGATCTGCTGTCCGGCCTCCACCGTATCTCCCGGCTTAACCTTGATCGTATTCATGTGAATCGAAATAGATACGACCCCACGACCGTGATCGATACACACAGTGTTGCCGTGTAGGCGCCATCCGGTATGGGCGACAATTACCCTACCAGGGGCGGCTGCCAGAACCGGAGTGCCTTGTGGAGCCGCGAAGTCGGTGCCGGAGTGGAAATAGTCCTTAAGTGGCTTACCATTGACGATCCTCTTCAAACCAAACCTGGTCGACAAACGGGCGTGTTTGACCGGATGCTGAAATACTCCAGACCACATCTTCTCTGGCGAAACTGTTTTTTTTGCTTTCTCCATCTGCTCCTTCTCGCCTGGCGAGGCTTGAAAGTTGTCCTTCGATTTAGGCAAACTCAATCTCTGAGTTCCGTAGTGAGCGTTACCTACAGCGAGCGATTCGACCAAACCACCCGAAAGCAGCTGGTAGGTGCCTGGCTTGAGCTGAGCTGGAATAGCGATTAGTGCGGAGTAACGCGGCTGCCCGTCTGCTGCATCGGCGAAGAGCGACACGCTTTCATTGTTGAACTTGACCTCACCGGGATGCGAGCTCGAGACCATGATAGTCTCACCCTGAACAGGTTTGAGGTTGGATATGACGAGATGATCAACTTCCTGACTTGATTCAAGAGTGCTGGTCGACTCGTCTTGCTGGGAGACGAGTGCCGATGTGCCACCGCCCATAGAGTCATTCTCAAGGGTGCCTGCACGAGCCTTTGCATATGAAATACTCGCCCGGCGTTGATGCTCAGGCGAGTTAGAGTTAACTGGATTGGCGAGTAAGTTACTTTGGAATGCGACCGATAAACAGACTGGGAAGAGATAGAGCGCTGCGAGCCGTAGCTTTCGGCTTATGCTGGACGAATTGTTCAATGTTCAGGACCTCCGTCAGCAAATGGTTATACACTATTCGCGTGACTTTGGGACCAACCTCTCTATTGCGTCTTTCAATGCTTCAATTTTGTCGATGGGAATTGCCACACCCTTCTTGGTCGGTTTTTCTTCCTGATCTTTATCGACGTACCATTCGCGAATGTGTAGATATTTCGTCCCTCTATACTCGCCTATGTAGACATTGATAGTCTCGCCTCTGGCCTTTTCGTGGACCGTAATTCTCTCTTCCAAGGTGATATCCTCCGCAAAGTCTCACCAGTTAAGTTACTAAACGACTTATAAATTTAGATTCCAGAACTCAAAACAAGTATATAAAAAACCTAGAATTCAGAGATAGAATCAAATCTCATTACAAGATATAGATACCACGATTTAAATGACTCAATTCATAGACGAGGTACAAATAGCGATCCGCTCCGGAGACGGGGGCAACGGCATGGTGGCATGGCGCCGCGAGAAGTACGAGCCGATGGGCGGACCTGCTGGTGGCAACGGCGGCAAAGGCGGCGACATTTATCTGAAGGCCGTAGGGGACAAAAGCACGCTTCTGGATTTTCGTTATAAGACGGAATATCTGGCAGAATCGGGCAAAAAAGGCGGCTCGAAAAACAAGAACGGCAAAGCCGGGGAAGACCTGGTGATTGAGGTTCCGGTCGGGACGGTCGCCTACGATCAAGAGAGCGGCAACAAGATCGCCGATTTGATCGTTCCGGGTCTTTCGATCATGGTGGCGCAGGGCGGCCGTGGAGGAAGAGGAAATACTGTTCTTTCGACGCCGACACGCAGGGCGCCGCACTACTGCGAGCCTGGATTGCCCGGAATAACAAGAACTCTGAAGATGGAGTTGAAGCTGCTGGCAGACGTTGGGATCGTGGGACTGCCTAACGCCGGTAAGTCAACGTTGTTGAGCGTCCTGACGGCAGCCAAGCCCAAGATCGCCGATTATCCATTCACGACATTGAGTCCGCAACTGGGTGTCGTGAAGTTGGCTGACGGAAGTGGATTCGTCATGGCCGACATTCCAGGATTGATTGAAGGAGCCGCTCAGGGAGCTGGTCTCGGTCACAAATTTTTGAAGCATGTAGAACGAACCTTATTGCTCGTTCATATGGTAGCGATCGACAGCAACGAACTCGAAAAGGACATCAGCACAATCGATAGCGAGTTGGCCGGATTTGGAACCACACTCAAAAATCTTCCTCAGATTATGGTGTTGAGCAAAGGCGACCTGGCAGACGAGGAGATCATCAGCTCGGCGCGGCGAACCGTAGAGAGATTGAAACCCGATTCGAAAGTGATCTCAATTTCAGCTGCCACCGGAGAAGGTACCAGACAATTGATCAACCTCTTGACGGAGTGGTTGCCCGAACTCCGAAAAGAGGCGCCGATTGTACCGGACTCGATGCAACTAGAGCCGGATATCGACGCGTATGCGCCTACTTCGAGTGATGGCTTCGAAGTATTTCGCAAGAAGAACATATTTTCAGTCGAGAGCGATCGGGCTGAGCGGCTCGTAGCTGTCACCAATATGCGGGACCCGGAGTCGATTCAGCATTTGTACAGGGTGCTTCGAGCAATGGGCATAATTGACGCACTTCTTGCCAACGGCATCGAGCCGGGGCAGAGTGTGAGAGTGGGCGGCGTTGAGTTCGTCTACGGCGAAGACTGGTAAAAGCATCCAGCCGTTCACTTATGAGCTGGTCTAGCCGATGACTGGGAGCAGAACTCAGTTATGGCCGATGTTGTCTTTTTCAAGCTTGAATTTTAGAGAACAAATACACGAGGACGCTCATGAAAGGCGACCCATCCATGAGCGTTTTCAATAGCGCCGCGGGGCGCCTGACCGGTCAATCCGGACTAATCTTCGCGCGAAGGCTCTTGCTCAACTCCGGCGAGCTGGCGCTCGAGACGTCGGAGGTTGGCTTCTCTAGCTTTCTGCTTTATTTTGCGTGAGCGTTTGAGAACCTTCGCTGCGCGCTTCATTCCTCTTTGCTGTGCCATCGGGCTGTTCTCCATTGATTAATCAATTAGCAGCAAGAAATCGTCCGGCTGAGCCGGTCTTGCGAACTGGACCCAAAATGATAACCACTGAGAGGCTTTTTGGCTATACCCACAGGTTGCCAAGATACTTAATTCCGTCCTCGGATCCACGAGACAGTGAGTCAATAACCTCGTCGCTGACCGGTGGGAATAGCGTTAGCTTTCTCAGCTCCTCAAGCGGAATGAAGTCGACCCCGACAAGTACCGGTTCGTCACCTAATTGCAGGGTCCCGCCTGTAACTTTGGCTTTGATAAAGATGTTTACAATATGCCGAGTCCGATCGGGCGCAATTGCTTCGGATAAGAAGAGAAAGCGCTCGAACTGGACCTCGAGGCCCGTCTCTTCCTTGACCTCGCGGACGGCGCATTCCTCGAAGGTCTCGCCGTATTCGAGTCGGCCACCAGGGAGGACCCAGTAGCGTTGATTCCCTTTTTTGTGGCGCACAAGAAGGATCTTCTCCTCCTTGTTAACAACCACTACGGAGATTCGCGTGGTCGGAATCGTTTTCTTTTTAGGTTTGAACCGTTTCTTTGGCATCTCTTCGAGGTTGTCACCGTACTAACAAACGATTTTACGGCAAGGTGAGGTACATGACTGGAACTGCATGACTCATTGCAATTCGCAATACTATGCTCTCAGTTTATATAAACAACTCGCCCGTCTGATACTTTATTTAGAGTCTTTTGGGAGGCTGTTTAAATGACTCTGGAGCAACAGCTCAAAGACCTGGCTGAGGAAGCGACCAGAAGTATCGTGAACAACGATAACCTGGACACGCTCGAAGAGCTCAGGCTCAAGTACGTCGGAAGAAGCGGCGCAATTACAACAATCTTGCGTGGGCTCTCACAGCTCACGGGTGAAGAACGCAAACAGGTCGGGCAACTGGCCAACGAAGTCAAGGAAGCGATTCAACAGGCACATGATGCCCGCAAACGCGCTCTCGACGATAAAGCGCTCGAGGCAAGACTCTTGCACGAGAAGATCGATGTGACCATGGCGGGCACTCGAATCGACCTGGGACATATCCACCCCTTGACTCAGATCTGGGAAGAAATCACTTCAATTTTCTACGGAATGGGTTTTTCAGTGGCAGAAGGGCCGGAAGTCGAAACGGACTATTACAATTTCGACGCGCTCAATACGCCCAAAGACCACCCGGCAAGGGACGAACAGGACACTTTCTACACTAATGTTCGACCCGACGTTCTGCTCAGAAGTCAGACTTCGACAGTGCAAGTACGTGTCATGGAGAAGACCAAACCACCATTGAAGGTGATTTCACCGGGACGGGTATATCGCAATGAGGAGATCAACGCGAGAAAATATCCGCTATTCCACCAGGTCGAAGGACTACTGGTTGATCGCGATGTCACTTTCGGACAGCTGAAAGGTACACTTAACGCCTTTATCCGTGAGCTTTTCGGCAAGCCGTTGAAGACGCGATTTCGTCCCGACTTTTTTCCATTCACCGAGCCGAGCGCAGAACTGGACAGTCAGTGCCCGTTCTGCGAGGGTGTTGGTTGCAGAACCTGCGGTGGACGCGGTTGGCTCGAACTGCTTGGTTGCGGAATGGTAGATCCCAACGTCCTTTCCGGCGCCGGTATCGATCCAGAGGAGTGGAGCGGCTTCGCCTTCGGCATGGGATTGGAGCGGCTTGCCATGCTGAAGTTCGGGATTAACGACATTCGGCACTTCTATAACAACGATTTGCGTTTCCTCAAACAATTTTAGAAACCTTGCCGAAGCACGATTTATCAAGACTCTTCAAGCAAGACAGAAGACGTGGATTCAAACGAAACTGCATCTCGATCTCAGACAAATAAAACACATCAGGATTTTGCGTAAATGAAACTCTCATACAGCTGGCTTTGCGATCATGTCGATCTCGCTGGATTAACTCCTGAGGAGGTGGCGGATCAGCTCACAATGGGCGCCTTCGAGGTCGAAGAAATCGCCCGGACAGGTCCCGATCTAACCGGTCCGGTCATCGTCGGACAGATAATGGAGATAACGACCCATCCGAATGCCGACAAAATCAGGCTCACCAAAGTCAAAGTCGACGAAAATAAAGAGCCTCTGGAAATTGTCTGCGGCGCCCAAAACATCGAAGTCGGGCAGCGAATTCCCGTGGCGCTCCCCGGAGCGATCGTCCTCAACCGGAAAACCGGTGAAAAACTGCCGATCATCGCTTCAGCGATCCGCGGCGTTCACTCCAATGGTATGCTTTGCTCGTCGTCCGAGCTCGGTATCGCCAATGGTGACACGGACGGCATTTTGATTCTTTCGAAGCCTGGCGAAAACGGCATTGCACTGGGAACAGATGTAATCGAAAAGTTGGCTCTGAAGCCGGAATTCGTATTTCATGTAGCCCCGAGATCCAACCGAGGCGACGCGTTGAGCGTTATCGGTCTGGCCCGTGAGCTAGCAGCAATTCTCAATCGCCCCATGAAAGTCGCTGACTGGAAACTAAGCGCGGGCGAAGCCGAAAAGGCATTCGAGAATCGCACCGATGGAGGTTTTTCCACATCCATAGAGTCGCTGGATGACTGCGCTTACTTCTCGATAAGATTGATCGACGGCGTCAAGATTGGTCCCTCTCCATCATGGCTTCAGACACGGCTGGAGAGCGTCGGAATGCGCACTGTCAACAATGTCGTCGACATCACCAACTACGTCATGCTGGAATACGGTCAACCGCTCCACGCATACGATCGCGAAAAGGTCGACGGCGAGACGATCGCGGTCAGGCGCGCGAAGAAAGGGGAGAATTTGACCTCACTGGACGGCAAGGTCAGAGAGCTTTCCGAAGAGATACTTGCAATCACTGATAAGAAAAACATCATCGGTCTTGCAGGAATCATGGGCGGCAAAGACAGTGAGATCAGCGATGAAACGACGAGAATTGCACTTGAAGCTGCGGCCTTCACCGCTCAACGCGTCCGCAGAGGTGGTCGTCTCGTCGGCCTATCGAGCGATAGCTCGCTCAGATTCGAGCGCGGCGTCGATGCTGCCAATGTGAAGCGCGCCTCAGATCGGGCGACTTATCTGATCCAGAAGTATTGCGGACCAGATGTGAAGGTCAAAGAGTTTGTCTATTGCGGGAGCGACCAGGTAAAAGTTCAAACGGTCAGCATGCGTTTGAGTCAGGTAAAACGGCTGCTCAATGTGGTTATCGATAAAGCGACCGCGTTGAAATACCTATCCAGTCTAGGTTTTGAAAAGGACGGCGATAACGGCCCCGACACCGTAACAGTCAGAGTACCGTCATTCCGCCAGCAGGATGTATATCGCGAGATCGATTTGATTGAAGAGGTCTGCCGTCTCTACGGCTACAACAACCTCCCGGAAGAAATGCCGTCGGCATCGATTACTCCAACGCGTCCAGCCAAACTGATTTCCGATATCCGGTCGTCTCTATTTGCCCAGGGTTTGTCAGAGGCCTGGCTCAGCAGCCTGGTAGGCACGACAGAAGGCGACGAATCTAAGTCGATAAAGGTGCTCAATCCACTTTCCAAGGACCACCAGGTCTTGAGGAACAGCCTCATTCCTGGGCTTGTTGATGCAGTCAAGTACAATCAGGATCGCGGCAATAAAGATGTCTGGATGTTCGAGACCGGGCGGGCATATGAGAAAGCGCTAGAGAAAGACAAAGACCGGTGGGGCACCGGTGTCTGCGAAAAGTCGCTCGTAGCAGGAGTGATCTCAGGCTCTCTGGTGAGCCAGATCAACAAAAGCGAGCGCGTAAAAGACAAAATAGTAGGGCAGGCTTCTCTTGAAGAGCGTGTCGATTTCTATCGCATCAAGGGAATCGTTGAAAACTTGCTCGGTTCTGCAGGCATTGCCATCGGACGCCTCAGGGTTTATCGGCCGAAAGCAGCATCAGCATTCATGCATCCCTATAGAGTAGCGAACGTCGCAGTCGCTCCGGCTGATAAATTTCCACACGACGTGGAAGGCAAGCATGAAGAACGGGTGGTGACGATTGGTTACATAGGCGAGCTCAATCCAGGATATCTCAATCGCAAAGATATAAAGGAGCCTGTATTCGGCTTCGAACTCGATGTAGACAAGCTCAAAGAGCTATGGAGCGCGAAGACCAGTTTTGTAGAACCGGCCGCCACACCAGCGGTCACTAGAGATCTCACTGTTGACCTCGATACGACCATCGATCACGCCGCGGTAAAAACGGTGCTCGAAGCGACAGCTGGAGCTCGCCTCATAGATACCGAGCTCGTCAGTATCTATCCTCTCGAAGAGGGCAAGCAGAGCCTGTCCTACCGGCTGACTTTTCAAGACCGAGAGAAGACACTCACTAGCGACGAAATCGATCAAATCTTGAAAAAGGTTCGCGAGGCCCTCGTCTCGAGATTGAAAGCCCAGTTCCGCGCCTGATTTCAACATGACAAATCGATAGTCAATCCGTCTGAGAAAACGAAGAAACAATCTTCGTTTTTCCAGAAAAATGGTCGGCCCATCTTCTTTCGAATTGTTAGTTTGAAAGTGAGCTAACAGGGCGTATTGCCGGGAATAACTCTAGAGAGTAAGGCGCCCGGCGTTCGAAAGCAAACGCTGTAGCAGCAGAGAATCAGGTTGCCAACAAAGCACAAGCCTCCTTTTTCTTTGACATAATGTTTAGTTGAGGTCACTAGATCATTTTTCAAGTCGGGTATATAGCTCACAACACCAGTGGCACGTCCCAGCGGTAGGCAAGCAATACTACATGTACAAGTTGTCATTCATAAAGTTTCCGATTTTCGGTATCTTGGCTCTCCTGGTATTCGGTAGCGCGGTCGTCTTTCCGCTGTTTCCGCTGCCACAAGTGCCTCAGCTGGAAGCTCGATACTCGATGCACATCGCTGCAGTCGTCGGAGTAATCTTCGGGTCTGCGCTAGTCGGGTCAATACTCTTCTACCTCAAGTCCAATGGTGCGCAGAAATGGCAGGCTTTCTGGGGAATGATCGCTTTCGCTCTCCTGTATGCCGCCCTGGGCAATGCTCTTACTGACTTCCTGAAAATACAGAACCTAAATGTCGAGTTCAACCTGGCTCAGATGGTCGTCGTCTGCGTTGGCAGCATTTTGACAACCATCGGATTCTGGAAGCTCGAGCCGGTGGATCAGTTCGGCACAGGAAGCGCCACACTAGAACGGTTCAAGAAAGGAAAACATCAGCCAGAGCCGAGTGTCACTCCAGTGGCAGCAGCTCCTCCCGCGCCGGAGATAAGCCTCAGCGGACTGCACGCAGCTGAATCTGCAGAAGACTTCATGAAGCAGAAGGGCAGCTCAATCAAAGGACTGACATCCAAAACAGATCTATCAGTCGTGCCTCCTCAAGAAGCAGTCATGGCTAAGAAAACCACGCCAAGCAGCGTGGAAAGCGCCCAGGCGATTATGACGCCGCCAGTCGAAATCGATCTAGACGCCGCTGATGAAATGCTGTCCGGACCGCTCAACGCATCGCCTAACGCACCCGCTCAACAGCCGTCATCAACACAGGCTTCACCGCTAGGTCGAGGCCTCCCCGATGAAAAGCGGCCTGCGCCAGCTACGACGAGCAACCGCCTGCAAGCACAGAAGAGACGCAATACAAGCACTTTTACAAAACTGCAAGCGCTGTCCGCAAGCGGTACCGGCTCGCTGAAGCCTGGACCACAGACTGATGCCGGCACCGGTGGCGGTGACCTTAGAAGTTTGCTCGATCGTCTCGACTCAGAGCCGGAAAGCGACGACTATGAAACCATCGCACCGCCTGACGAAATAAGAGTATCGGTCCTTTTCGCCGAACTAGAACTGCAGAAAGCATCAGCTGCAGGAGCGCCCTTGACGAGCCCCACACCGGCACAGACGTCGAAGCCTTCCGCACCTGCACAGCCACAAGGCGCCACTGCCAGTGGTACTACAAGTCCTGCGGCAGCTGGACCACAAGATTCCAAGTTAGGCGGTCTCGCCGCTAGAATGCAGCAGAAAAAGACCCAGGCACCAGCCGGTGGTCCGGGCGGTCCCAAACTAGCGAGCCTCTTGGACAGAGCAGAAGCTCTTGCGGAGGAGTCTCCAACCGCAGAAGCACCGGCAAAGCCACCAGCAGTGGAAGAGTTCGATGCCGTCCCTCCGGGAAAACCGCCTGCAGTCGAAGAATTCGATGCAGCACCGCCGTCGCGTGACCAGAGTGATTCCGATCTACTTTCGAAACGTTTGATGGAACTTTCAACGGAAGAGGATGAGGTCAAAGCACCAGCTCAATCGCTGACTGGAGGAGGGGCCGAGCCCACCGAAGAGAAGGCTGAGAATGACAAGGTATTCGCGGAAGACGTCGATTCCGAAGTTGATGACATTTTCTCCAATCTGGCCTCCGAAGAAGCTCAACGCGAAGTGAAGCACGATGAAGAGATAACCGAAGAAGAGAAAGCCCCTCAGCAGGAAGAGCTCGAAGAAGCGCCGACCGCGCCGGAAGAAATCGAGCACGAAGCCGAGCCTGTCGAAGAAGAGTCGCCGGTTGAAGCAGTCGAATCACAAGCCGAGCCGACAGAAGAAGAGGCACACGAAGGACCGCTGTTCGCCGCGGGCGTCGATGGTGATGTGGACGACTTGTTCGACAACCTGGCCCCGGCGGAGTCGCAACGCGATGTATCTGACCGTGTCGAGCCGGCTCAAGAACAGTCGGAAGAAGAACCTGTTGCCGAGGGAACTCAAGAAAATAGTGAAGGGCCATTGTTCTCAGCGGGAGTCGACGGTGATGTAGACGATCTGTTCGACAACCTTGCTCCGGCAGAGTCGCAGAGAGAAGTTGGAGATCGGCAGGGCGAAAGCGAAGACGCAGAACCTACCGCCGAGATTGAAGCGGCAGCGACATCAGCCGAGGAAGAGACAGAGGGCGGTCCGCTGTTCTCCCAGGGCGTCGATGGCGACGTCGATGACCTCTTCGATAACCTGGCACCAGCAGAATCACAGCGCGAAGTCGGAAAAGCAGCCGAGCCGACAGAGGAAGAATCAGCCGAGGCCGAAGGACCACTGTTCGCTGCCGGAGTCGATGGTGACGTAGACGACCTGTTCGACAACTTGGCACCTGCCGAAGCTCAGAAGACAGTCGAAGAGATTCGTACCGCGAAGGAGACACAGGTCGAAGATCAGGCTGAAACAGATTCCCACGAGCCGGCTGCCGAGCGGCAAGCCCAAGACGAGCAAGAACTCACCGGCGAGATGGAACCGGCAAAAGAGGCCGAACCGGCCGCCGACAGCGAAACCCTGTTCCAGCTGGGGGATTCTGATGTCGACGATATCTTCGCCGGACTGGCGGGCAGTCAGCTTGACGTCAACGCAGAGACCCTGATGAAGGTCAAACCGCCTGAGCAGGAGATGTCCGTCCCATCGTCACTCGTAGAGACCGGAGATCGTATCCCAGTACTCAATCCGGATGCATATCCAAAAACTCCGAACCAGACAGGCGATATGCCTTCTATGTCGTCGGAGCAAGCGCAGAAGATCAAAGAGAGCGCGCTGGAAGCGGCCAAGCCGGCTGCGAAGGCGGTAGAACCAGCAGCGGCAAAGGCTGGAGAACCAGAAGCGACGAAGAAGGCGGACGCAGACGAACCAGAAGAAGCCGAAGAAGAAGAAAGCATTGAAGTGGCAGCCGCGCCGAAGGAGTCTCCAGAGGCTACTCGACTCAAGAAAGAGCTGAAGGAATTCGGCAAGTTGTCCGGCAAGTCTGCAGCAGCCCCCAAGGTGGTCGGCGAGAACGTCGGCACCATGAAAACTATTGGCAAACTGCTAATCGACAACCAGGCGATCGAGAATATCATCAAAGCGGGAGAGCAACGCAAGCTGGGTTCTGGCCTGGCGACGGCCCGTGTGATCAGCACCGCTCGAGGTCAAGGCATCATGGATCTCCTCCACAAGATCGACACGTACGAAGGCGTTGTCGGAAGCCTGATCGTCGGTCACGATGGACTGGTCATGGCCTCGACGCTGAAAGAGGGTTGGGACAAGGACATGATGGGAGCGCTGTCTACAGCATTACTTTCAACAAGTAACCTGACCACCAAGAAGTTGGAAATCGGTAAATTGCGACAGATGGTGATGCTCACACATATCAACAATCAGGACAAGACTACGGTTCTTACCGACGTTGATGTCGGCATCCTGGCTGTGTTCCTTGAACAAACAGATATCACGAAGATCGATGGTCTTCTCGATATCATTCACAAGACGATTCACGGATAAAAACTGGAAGGTCGGTTTGCGTGACTACAGTGAGTGAACGTCTCCAGTTCATCAATTCGACGACAGTAGAACATTCTTACTGCATCGCCTCAGAATTTGGTGGCTCAAATATGAAACGACATTTCCCTCAATTCTTCGGTTCACAAAATTTGGTGGTCCGCAGTTGGCGAGGACGTTTTTGGACAGACGACTAAGCCCAGTTATGGAGTTAACCCTGTGCAGTAGTTCCCTTTGGCGAACAACAGCTGGTGCTCCGAAGACCAGCTGCAATTTCGTCACGTCCATTATTGAACTTAAACCGCAGTAATGATCTGCTGCAAGTCGAATTCTTCCAACTCAATCAACAAGTCCTGGCTGACCACCACATCTTATTTACTTGGACCTGCCTTTTCGAGAGCTTCTACAACTAATGATTCATTGATCACTTCCGGAAGCACAATTTTGTCCTGAGGACGACCAGCAGGGAACACCACATATAGCGGCACTCCCGATCGATTAAGTTTGTTCAAAATCTTCGTGATATCAGGATCTTGCGTGGTCCAGTCGGCTTTCATCGTGACGACCTTGAGCTCACGCATTTTGTCTCTTACCTTGTCAGTGCTGAGAAACAATTTCTCGTTTGTCTTACAGGTCAAACACCAATCCGCCGTGAAGTCCAAGAAGATAGTCTTGTCGGCTTGCACTTCTTTGGTAAAGTTATCAATGGTGAATGGCTCCCAAGTCAAACCCGCTCCGCCCGGCTCGCCATTGCTGGCGGTGGCAGTTGCAACCTTCTTTTGACCCGGTGCCAGCGCTAGAGATATCGAAGGTTGGGCAATTACAAAGCAGTAAGCACCGGCCGCCACTAGCAATGCAGAGATGCCCCACACCTTGAACTTGCGTTCGTTGGTGCTGGTTAGATCAGTGTATCGACTAATGATCCAACTGGCCAACGCAATCGTCAAGAGGAAGTAGGATGTCCACATCTGCCCTTCAGGACCGACCTGTTGTCCCAGCACATACAGCAACCACACGACGGTAGCCATCAACACGAAACCCATCGACTCTTTGAATTTTTCCATCCAAACTCCGGGCTTCGGAAAGAATTTCATGAGGTTGGGGAAAGCCGTAAAAATCAAATATGGCAATGACATACCCAGGCCGCTAATCAGAAAGATGCCGACCACGACCCAATCCGGCTGCGCAAAAGCGAAACCAAGAGCGGTACCGAGAAATGGCGCTGTGCAAGGCGTCGACAGTGTGGTTGCCAGCACGCCTTTGAAAAATGTCCCGACAAAACCCTCCTTTTGAGCGAGCTTATCGAGCTTGTCCTGCCCCGTGGAGATGTTGACGTAGAACAAGCCGAATAAACTGAGGGCAAGTAACAACACGATCACGCTCATAATAATGACGAATCCGGGATACTGAAATTGAAATCCCCATCCGACCGACTGCCCTGCGGCCCGCACACCAAGCACAATCAGGGCAAGAACCAAGAATGACGATAGAATTCCAGAGGCGAAGACAATTCCCAATAAGCGCACGCGAGCCGGCTCCTCATCCGCCTGCTCAATAAAGCTCATTATCTTGATCGCGATCACAGGAAGGACGCACGGCATGAAGTTGAGGATAAAGCCACCTATGAGCGCAAAACCAAAAAAGTAAAGTATGTTCTGCGATTTATCGGCATCACCAGTAGTACCAAAAATTTCGTCGAGTGCTCTTGCATCTTGTCCGGAAGATGCAGTTGCAGCACTTGTCGTAGTACCGGTCGCGGTGTCGGTGGAACCGGCAGACGTACTTGACTCGAGTGCCGAGCTTTGGGTTGCGGTCGTACCTGCTGAGGTTGGCGCCGCATCAGCATGAGACTCATCCGGTAATGAGCTCACAGAGCCGGTAAAGCCGATTTTAGAAAATTTCGCTGCGTTGATCTTCGCCGGGTTGTCTGTAGATACAGGAACAGAGATAGAAACAATAGACTTACCAGGCAAGCATATTTCTTTGCAAGTGAGCCATTTGAGGTTGGCTTCAATCTGCACCGTTCTGCCAGGAGCCAGATCCGCCGGCGGCGTTATCTTAGCCGCAATAATAGTTGAACCGGAGTAGCCATAAGTCGTAATCCCTGCATCTACAAACTTGTGTGGCTTCTCCCACTGCAGCTCCTCGCTCTTGAAACCAGGCGGAAGCTTCCATTCGACGCCCGTAGGCATTCCTGCGTCGCCGGCTTCCTTATAGTAGATGTGCCAACCCGGATCGATCTGGAAGTCGACGCCTAATAGAAATGGCTCTCCCGGCTTAATTGTCGAGCTCTCAGGGACAAGCGTGGCCTTCGCATGTACCTCCCCCTGCGCAAGCGACACCTGAGACATCGTACTCGGAGCAAAGCAATTAAGTGACACCAGGGCCATCACAAGCAAGCTCAATGGAAGTAGTCGTCTGAGCCGCCTAACTAATACGCTACTCCTTCCAGCACTAGCACTCGGAGCGTGAACCGTATTCGATACCATAGGTCGATTTTCCATACACCTTATTCAATCGATGCCAACAATCAAGACTCTTTTATCTGATGCCACAGTCTATTATGACCTGTGTTCTGATAAATCTCCTGATCGAGCCAACTTGAGCATTGCCTATCCAACATCCGTCTACTCAATCGTGCTGACAATCAAGATTCCACTACTCGCTGAGAGTATACGATTACACGTTTTATTATGACCTGTGTTTCAATAAATTCTTCAAATCGAAGCAACTTGACCGCGAGGTCGATTTCATAAAATCTTCGTCAATTCCTATGCGCTGCTCACGATCAGACTCCGAGTGTTTGATACCACGGTCCTATGACCGGCGTTTCGATAAAATCTCCTGACTGAGGCAATTTGCCGCAGCGATGTCGCCATAAACATAGGCGCTTTGCCTCGGAGCCCGAGCTTGATTGGGATAGCTTACCCTGACGAGTCCAAAGCGCTGGCACAATCCCTCTGCCCACTCGAAATTATCCAAGAGTGACCAGTGGAGATATCCACGAACAGGCGAGCCAGCCTTGATCGCCTCGTGAATCGCTTTCAGGTGAACGGCCAGATAGTGAACGCGCTCGTTATCGTCCAGCGACCAATCGCCGTCCTCTAACTGGCTTTCGTATCTCTCGGCGTAACCGTTTTCTGTGATGAAAATTTCGCGGATCTTGCTGTTACTGCCCACCAAGTAAGGCTTCACGTCATGAGTCAAAATCTGGTACAGCCCTTCCGGATAAACTTCCCAGCCAAGTGCATTTGTCTTGAGCTGAGGCTTATCAGACGCTTCACCGAAAACATCAGGAGGCCAGGAAGGCTTAAATCTGGATAATTCGCGAGTGTAATAGTTAATTCCGATGTAGTCCATGCTGTCCTTGAGACCGTTGATCGGTCCTTCCAGATCGCGGAACTGTTGATAGCAGCCGAGCGGAAATGGCAAGCGGTAGACACCCGAATTGATGCTCGAGGGGAAAAGGTGATTGAAAACGTTGTCTCGCACCATGCAGACTACGTGATCCATTACGCTCAGCGGTTTTTCAGGTGAAAACGGTCGCCAGTGATTGGTGAAGCTCACAGGCGCATCCGGATACTTGCTCTTGATTGCCTCATATGCCATGGCATGTCCGGCGAGCATATGTCTCACGCAAGTGAACGCGGAAAGGTAATCGCCCTTCAGCCCTGGAGTCCAGACGCCAGCGATATAACTCTGATAAGCATATGCCATGGGTTCATTTATTGTGAGCCAGTAATCAACCAGGTCTCCAAAGGCATCAACGATCTTACTCGTAAAAATGCGGAACTGGTCGGCGCTGATCGGATTGAGCCATCCACCTTTCTGTGCCAACCACTGCGGCAGACAAAAGTGAAAAAGGGTGACGAACGTGACGATTCCTTGCTCTTTCAGCTGTGTAAGCAGCCGCCGGTAGTATTCGACCGCCTCCGGATTGAGCTCGAAAGCCGAGTCTGGCGAGCTCGGCTCCGCACAAAGAAGCGCCGGCCAATTGAGACTGAGTCGAAAAGCCTTTAATCCAAGCTCATTGAGCAGCTTGATATCGTCCGGATACTTATTAACGAAGTCGCAGGCGCGCTCGGCAGTACTACCATCTATTATGCGGTCCGGGGTCATCATCCAGTCAGACCAGTCTGACAGCCGCGCCTGCATCTCTGAGCCGTATCCCTCGATTTGAAAATGAGAGGTCGCGGCGCCCCAAAGGAAGCCTGGCGGAAATGTTCGCTTGTCGGATGTTTCGCTCACGGTCCTCGATTCTACCGATCAATTGAGTTGAGTTGGTGTGTTATTACAGATTACGCTCATAAGAGACGTTATATCCTAAAACAAGAAAAAGGTTGGCTAGTGTTGAACTATAGCGAAGTATGATGAGCGGTTTAAAAGCAGGTTAGCTCTTGCCATGCTACCCATCACGACCAGCAAGCCTGGAGTTGTAGTCCATCTCAACCGACCTCTGACACTGCCGGAATGGCTACTCAGGCTCAATAACCACGCCGGCGTTTGTATCTTTACGCTCATAGCCGTCAATTTAGCTTGTCATTGGCAAACAATTTCCGGTTTTTTCCTGGCCGACGACTTTGGTCATGTTTCCTACCTCAACGAGGTCTTCAAAGGTCATCCCGAGCTTTTGTTGAAAAACTTTTACTCAACCTGGTTGCAGACGGAAGGAACAAATTTTTATCGCCCATTGATTTCGCTTACACTCGCTTGGGATTGCCTCTTATTCGGCTTTAACCCATCGGGATTTCACTTCTCCAACGTCGTCTTTCAAGTCTTATCGACTATCGCGCTCTATCTTTTCTTGCGCGAACTCATGCTCAGAACAGGGCTAAATAGAAGCATCGTGCCGCTGTTGGCGGCCCTTGTCTTCGCCGTTCATCCGCTCCACTCCGAGGTCGTGAGCTGGATCATTGCACGGGTCGACAGTGTCTGCTGTCTGTTTTATCTCTTCTCGATGTGGCTCTTCTTCAGAGCAAGAACTGTAATCGATACCAATAAAAGAAAGCTAATCGCAGCTCTTGCTTTACTCTCCTTCCTGCTCAGCCTGTTATCGAAGGAGATGGCGGCCACCTTACCAGCTAGCTTGACACTGCTGCTGGTGCTCTTTCCAGAATTGCCCGTTCAAGATGAAGGAAAGAATCGCTTTTTCACAACAGTAAAGAGCGCATTGATTGCGACCTTTCCGATGTGGATCGTTCTGACTACATACATCGTCTTTCGGTGGATTGCACTGGGTTCGCTTACCGGTGGTTACCAGGGGTCTATCGGCGAAGGTTTGTCGTCATCGACATTGAGTCGAATACTGTCCGTCGACTCGGCGTCGAGAGTGCTATTTCCACTTAATGTCGAGATTTTCACACCGATTAAACGCTGGGCGAGACCGCTGGCATTCCTCTACTTTCTCTCGCTTTTACTATTTATCACCAGGATGTTCGCGCAGAAAAACCGCGTTGCGATGCTGCGATTGTTAATCTTCTCGGCGCTGTGGTTCCTCATAGTGATGGCACCTGCGGTGCCCGTGTGGAATCTTACTGAAACCCTTCAGGGTTCGCGATTCATTTACATGGGAACCGCTCCGCTTTCGCTTTTTCTCGCTGTTTTGCTCTCGCCATTCAACTGCGCAGACCCGGAAACGCAGAATGCTTCGAAGCCGGAAGACTTAGCGGTGGAGCAGGCTGCAATTCAAGACAAGTCCCGAGCATCATCGTTCAGGTCGTTATCAATTAATGCTGGTCAGAGCACGGTCCTTATAGGGATGCTAGTCGATGGACTCTCCGTCATCTCTGCGATTGCAATTGTAGGTATCTACGGTTACATCGTCTGCGAGAACAACAATGCCTGGGTGAAAGCGGGCATTGAGCTGCGCTTATTGCAGCACGCGCTTGTGAGACAGTTCACTCAATCTCGGAGCGACGTTAAATTGGCGCTCTTGAACCTGCCTCACAAGTACAAAGGAGCGCACATGCTCTACAACGCGGCAACGATGTCGGTCTTGCTGGCGCCACCTCTTGCAGATAAGGATTTCACCGCAAAAATCGTAACCTTCGAACCGGTCCTTTTTGGGGATGAGGACCTCGTTAGAATCTCGCGACTTCGGAAGATGAGCGAAGCCGGACCCGCGGTTGAGTTCTTCCGCTGGGACAGGGACAAGAAAGAGCTCTGCCGTGTTGAGATCAAACCCGACGCAGGACAGATTCAATTTGCCCACTTTGGTCAGGATCTAGAGCCTATCGACGTGGACGCAAGAGGAAATCACATCGGAAAGGGCTCTGCTAAGAGCACCACATCTAGTGATTTGCCACAGGGTAGAATGCTGAGCAGCGAGTACACATTAATCTCACCGGTCATCGACTTGCAACCATCCGGAACCGACTTTCTAGACATCTGCATCGCCGCAACGCCGACAAAAGGCATAGCTAGCGGCCCCGTCAATGTACCTGTAGTGGTGGAGTGGAGCACCGATGAGTCGGACAATATGGATCCTACGCGCAGCCTGATCACTACCGTCCCGCTCGACGGCAAGGCTTACAGGATGCGGCTTCATGTTTCTCAGCATAAAAAATGGCTTGCACACGGACGAATACATCGGCTTGGCTTTTTGAGTCCAGCACCTGGTGCGGAGGTAAGGGTATTCGGGCTGGCGCTGGCAAGAGGAGCTGATGCCATTGCTTTACTGGAAGCAAACAGCAAAGGCTTCCGAGAGGATGCTTCCGGAGTGGTTAGAGCAGGTGGAAAATTAGGCCGATTCACCTATGATGTTTCGCAAATCGCAGGGGCTAAAGGCGTTTTATGCGAGATTTCCAAACCAAATGCCTGGTTCGAGCACTATACCGACACATATCGAGACGCTCAGCCGAGCCCGAAGGCGCTAAAATCGTGGACAGAAAAGGAGCTTTCCAAAGTCGATGCAACCATCGATTTGAAAAAAATGGCTGGTGCCGGCTTCTACGAGATTCGTGTCGCCGCTGTCGATGATAAGGGCACAATCATTGGTTATTTCTCGGATCCGATTATGTTTCAACTGAGTCATTAAAGATGCCGAATACATCCACAACTTCAAAACCAGCACCACCGAGAAAGCTCACCCTCGAGGTTGCAGCGTTCAACTGGCGCTCCGCCAGGGTGCAATTTGCGCTTGGATTTTCGCTCGTGTTGATCTTTACGGCGTTGCTCTTCCAGGAATTTTTTGCGACTCGCTTCTTGCTGAGCGAGTATATGAATATAGGAAATTTGCTTGCCACCACAGATCCGGCCAACACAGTGCGCAGCTCAATCCCTTTTACAACCGATCCTATTACATCGGTGCAGGTTCTGCTATTCGAGCATCATTCCTGGCTCTACAGGGTCGCTACGTTCGTCGTTGCTGCCGCCACAGCGCTGGTTATCGGATTGATCCAGTTTGACACCATACTCAGATTCGGCAATAGAACAGGCGCGGGAGCCGCCATTTTCTCGACACTCCTATATATGACCATGCCTTTCGGCAATAGTCTTAGCTTACCTACAACTGCACTTCCCGTTCTTTTGAGCCAATTAGCCGGTTTGTGCGCCGTATATCTCGATATGCGTGCGCGCTTTCTGAAGGAGACTCCATTTCTGTATGCAGCGCTCATCGCATTGCTGCTTTCCGGGGTGCTTGATGCGCATGGTGTAGCAATAGCAATTACCGGTATCATCTGCCAGCGAGTAATGCTCCCGGACACCGATCGAATCAGCACAGCTGGAGGGCAACCGGAGAGATCATTACTTCGATCGATTCCCTTCTTGTATCTTCTCGTAGGGCTCGCTTACTTTGTCCCTATCTGTATCGGGCGCAATTGGGCGCCGGAGACTCTCGACCTGAGCCAATTGTCGATCTCCGACGACACCGGCGGATTAATTCCGTACCGGCTGTTTCACAAAATCATGCCGCCATTGATAGTCACTGTATTCGGTATCGGGTTGGTTCGTACGACAATCGGTTCAGTCTGGCTCAGAGCCCTCTTCTTTCCGGTTGCTTGGCTAATCGGACTTTTTCTCCTCGGACCCACTCTGGGAGGTTTTACAGCTGAAAACCCGTCGATGCTTTTCTTTGCACCACCGATTTGCATGATTCTTGCCAGTGCGGCGCTTCCTTGCATCGATACCATCAATCGCCGTATGCGAGTAGCTATGACCATCGTCGGCTGCCTGGTTCTCTCCGCGATCGTAGTGATCTCGGGCAGTGTCTCTGCGCACACACTACACCAGCAATGTGTAGAAGCAAGAGATCTCAGCTTTTTCAAAGTTGAGTTAGCAAGACACTTTGCTTCGACTGGTGGTCGCCTGGTGGTAGTCAATCCGCCTTTCTCGAAGAGCAACAGAGAGACTAGCGAATTCGTCCGTGACGACAGCACGAAGGGTCTGGCACAAGCACTCTCCAGGCTTCGGGATCAAGACACCATAGCGTACCAATGCCTGCTAAATTCGCCGATATCGAATCAGAAATCACAGGTGACTACGCTAAGAAAGATCCCGAGCGCTTTCGTCAGACTGGCGCATGAGGCGACGGCGCGAGAGGATGATCGCTCCAGTAAAGTTACCGATTACTTTGCATGGGACAAAGATGCGCGCCAATTGATGCCGATTTATTATGTCGGATCAGACGCTCTCCGGCTTGATCTAACGGATTCAGCGACTGTGGAAAAGCTGCAGAGTAGTCCATCGGTCGTCCGCGTGAAAGATAAGGAATGGGCTGAGATTCCTCGCGGTAAGGCTTTCCTGGAGATTGAAGAAAAGGGTATCAGAATGAATTCCGGTCAGTCTGAAGATTTATCTGTCTGGTTTTCACACCAAGCGCTTGATCCTACAAAAATTGGCAGAGTAGTGGTTAAGTCAGAGACTTCTCCCATCTCAAGTGAACTCGGTGTCTTTCTTCTCTTCAAAGGAACAGAAGACGACGACATCGGGGCGATTCCGCTTAGCCGCGCAGGTGACGCACTAATCGCAGAGACTCGCGGAATTTCTGAGTGGCACAAACATAAAAGCATCGTCGCAGTAGGGATCAAGTTATCGGCCGGAAGCCCAGCTGTGGTATTAAGTTCGCTAGAAGGCGCTGCGGGGCGAAAAAATCATGGACATTGACAAAACTCGCTCGGAAAAGAATCGAAGACTGGGTTGGAAGAGCCGCAACAACATGACGACACCGCTAATCCTGGTCGGATTGGTTCTCCTTCTATGGCTGGCCTGGGAGATGAGGGCAATTGTTGTTGCTGTGCTTTTCTCGATTACCATGGCATCAGCCATCGCACCTGTGGCCGAGCATCTCGAGAAGCGCAAGATTCCTAGAGCCGCGACGGTAGGAATCGTCTACTTACTTGTCGGATTTCTGTATGCAATCCTTTTCGCTGCACTTTTTCCGACATTGAAAGAACAGGCACTCAGTCTCTACGATAAGCTGCCCAGCTATGCATCCGGACTCAATGACTTGTATTTCAGGGTTCGCGAGATGCTCGGCGAAAGCGCTGGAACGATCGCCGTAAGTCCCAACGACATTCGCGGTTTTGTATCGAAGTTGTCCGGTCATGCACTTCATTTCACATCGGACCTGGTGACCGTAATAATCAGTGGAATTTTAGTACTGTTCTTGACCGGCTACTTTGTCGTCGAGGCACCTGACCTCTGGGCAAAGCTGCTTGAGTGGGTTCCCAAAGAGCATAGAGCTAGAGCATCTGGTCTTATTAGACCGCTGGAAGCTCGGCTAGGTGGATATATACGCGGACAACTGCTGGTTAGCGTAGCAGTCTCGCTGTTTCTGACCACAGGACTGCTTCTCCTTCGCGTTGAGCACGCGATTCTCTTAGGCTCGCTTTCAGGACTGCTCAACTTAGTCCCATTTGTTGGATCCATGATTACGGCAGTGTTGGCTGTCCTCGTTGCATTCAGCCAATCGCCGTTGTTGGCCGGCGCCACCGTTTTGCTGTTTGTCCTCGAACAATGGCTCGAAAGCAACATCATCGTGCCAAACTTGCTTGGTAAGCAAGTTGAGCTGCATCCGCTCATCGTCATGTTCTCCATTATCATTGGCGCTTCGATTATGGGGGTCCCCGGTGCACTTATTGCAGTACCACTAGCTACCGCCAGCATGTTCTTAGCAGAAGTGTTCTACCTCAGACCGCTCAAAGAGAAAGAAAGTAATGAAGCTAATGATGCGGCTTCCGCTCAAACACAAAGTGTTTCTGGTCAACAATCCGTCCATCACAGACAGGTAATGCAGGACACTCGAGCTACCGCAAGTCCTACCGCCGAAGGCTCGGTCAGTTTGAAAGAGTCGCCGAATGCCTCCGCTGCTAAAATCAGCCTTGCATCCGAATCGACCGCCGACCAGCTGCGAGCGCGCCCTTTAGGCAACGAAGAAAGTACGGGCAAATCGCAGCCGCCGCAAAATCTAGACGACACGATTCCGCCAGAACCTCAATCCTGAGTAGAAAGAAGTGGACTGCTACACGGTAGCTGCAACAACGCCGACAGCGCTGCCTATCGCTTCCGTCAGATTCATTCCTTTCTGCTCAAGGATTTCAGCCAACTCCTGTGCTATCGTGAAAGGCAGATACGGTCCGTGATACACGAGACCTGTATACAACTCGAGTGCATCTGCACCGGCCGCGATCACCTGAAAAGCGTCAGCACCACTAGTGATACCGCCGCAAGCAATAATTTGTTGGTCCTTCTGCTTTAGCGCGTAGAGCTGCCGAATCATCGCAACAACTTTAGCCCGAATCGGAGGACCGCTCAATCCGCCTGGGCCGATCTTAGTAAGCGTGTCTTTCGTCGTCTTCAACATGGATCGATCTGTCGACGTATTGCCTACAACATATCCAGAGAGTCGATGTCTGCTCACTAGCGACACCACATTTTCCAGCAGCTCCCGGTCGCTGTCGGGTGACAGTTTGACAAAGAGAGGAATATGATTGCTGTTGACCTTTGTCAATTCTTGAAAGACCGCATCAAGCATGTCGAGCTCTTGCAGCTTAGTCTCATGCGTGTTCGGACAACTTACGTTGATTGAGGCGAAGAGCATTGGAATATCCTTCATCGCCGAAAAAGTGGTGACGAAATCTTTTGCTGCTTTGTCACCAACGACAGTCGGATCGTTTGTTTTTGCAATGCTCAGAGCCAGCGGTAAGCTAGGCTGAGCCGTCCGCATTCTGGCCGCGACAACCTCCGCACCATCGCCGTTGAGCCCTAAATAGTTGATGACCGCCTCATCCTCGATCAATCTGAATATTCGTGGCTTAGGATTACCAGGTCTCGGCTGCGCAGTCACTGAGCCGATCTCAGCAAAGCCGAATCCCATCAGACTGAGCCACTCAGTATGAGTCGCATTCTTGTCGAAGCCGGCAGCAAGACCGATGGGATTGGCAATCCGTGTCCCAGCGATCGTGGTCGCCAATCTCGGCGAGATCTGCCAGCCGGCACACTGAGGCTTGAGTATCGATAGAAGCGGTAGCAGTCTTTGAGCGAAGTAGTGAGCTTCCTCCGGATCCATCCTGAAGAGAAGAGGTCTTATTGCCTTCTCGTACAATCCTGGGCGTCGCTCTGACACTGCTCACCTGCCGCCAACGAACGATCTAAATGTTATCTCAGACCGGCTGAATTGGAAACAAGGTTCCACCAATCAAATCGGTCGCACCGTTGAAGACGTAGTTCTGTACAGCGTTTTCACCCATCAATTTTCTGCTATGAACTCGACATATTGCCACGAGAGCTCACTCGTGTGTACTATAGTAATGAGTGGCAATGGAGTATGCCCTATGTCCGATAACGAAGTCAGCGAATCGAAGCTCCCTGGAAAAAACGTACAAATCGTTCTCACTGTGGTCTTTTTGGTAATTGCCATCGCTGTAGCGATATTGGTCATGCCCAAGGTCACTGTTCAGCAACAAAGCACCGCTCCGGGTGGAGCTACAGCCGGCGGACCTCGACAACAGCATCCGTGATTTCACGTTGAAGCGCTGTAGAAGAGGCACGGCACCAGCGCCTCAAGCGGCTCCTTCAGCTCCTGCGAAGTCGTGATCGGACTCGCTCGGTGCCAGGAGACGCTGGCGGTCCCAGCAGCACAGCCGGTCCCAGCAGCACAGCCGTGCCAACAAGTGTCGCTTCGACAACGGATGTCGCAGTAGTAGCACAGCCGCTCGCGCAATCGCCGCTTCGGCAAACGAACGTCGCCCTCCGAGCACAGCGCCGCTCGCGCATCGCCGCTTCGACGAAACGGAATGCTCTTAGTGAATGTGGATGCCGACTTCGTCGCGATAAGCTTCCATCTTATCCCACTCTTGAGTGATCTCGGGACGTTTTTTCGAAAGCTCGTTCCAGGTGGTGTGTGGTCTGCCGGTTTCGATCTCGACCATCGAAATGCAGTCGTCGACGGGACATACTACGCTGCAAAGATCGCAGCCCACGCAGTCTTTTTCACGAACGACGGGGAACATGCGGCCATTGCCGTTGCCAACGTCTTTGAGCTTCATATCATGCAAATCAATACACTGGTGTGCAGCATCATTGCAAGCGATATAGCAGAGGTTGCATTGAATGCACTTGTCGTGATTTATACGAGCCACGGTCTGGAAGCCCAGATCGAAGTCACCAAAGTTAGAGATGCGTGGAAGAGACTTGCCGATGAAGTCGTTGCATGTTTTGAACCCACGCTCATCCATCCAATTTGACATGCCATCAATCATGTCTTCGACGATGCGGAAGCCCCAGTGCATCACGGCCGTACACACCTGAACGCTGGTCGAACCTAAAAGCATGAACTCAACCGCATCACGCCAGGTCTCGATACCGCCCATTCCGGAGATGGGCACTCCTGACTTCAGAACTTCAGGATCCGAGGCCACGGAACTCAATAGATGAAGCGCGATGGGCTTCACCGCTGGACCAGCATAACCGCCATGGCCACCCTTTCCGCCCACGTTTGGTTTGATCTCGAAACTGTCGAGGTCAACACCCATAATGCTATTGATCGTGTTGATCAGCGACAGAGCGGAGGCACCACCTTTGATGGCTGACCTTGCTGGAAAACCGATATCGGTGATATTCGGCGTGAGCTTTACTATGACAGGCTTCGTCGCAACCTCCATGACCCACTCGGTGACCATACAGGTGTACTCTGGAACCTGTCCCATAGCAGAACCCATGCCGCGCTCCGACATGCCGTGCGGACAACCGAAGTTCAATTCGAAGCCGTCGCAACCCGTGTCTTCGCTGCGCTTAATAATCTCCTGCCACGCTTCCTTTTTGGACTCGACCATGACAGAGACGATGACCGCGTTATTTGGGAAATTGCGCTTTACTTCAGCGATCTCTCTGAGGTTCACGTCAACAGGTCGATCGCTTATCAGCTCTACGTTGTTGAGACCGATGATTTTACTGCCTTTGTAATCTATCGTTCCATAACGATTACAGACGTTCATAACCGGAGCGCCGATCGTTTTCCAAACAGCTCCGCCCCAACCTTGCTCAAATGCCTTCTGGACCTGATAGCCGGAATTCGCGGGAGGAGCCGACGCCAACCAGAATGGATTGGGCGACTTGATACCACAGAAGTCGATCTCTAGATTTGCCATTGTATTCTCCGTGCGTTTTCAATAAAAAAGAAAAGCTTTGTCTTACATTTTGGAAGCGTGTGTCGGCAAAAGCTCTGCCTTGACGCCTTCGCCGCACAGTGCTCGGTGGATGCCGTTGGCGGCAATCTTGCCGTCTTCTACCGCCATGACCGTCGATGCTTCTCCGTGACTACGGACGCAATCGCCGCCGGCGTATATCTTAGGATGATCGGTTCGATTGGTCTTCTCATCAACAGCGATGTAGCCCTTTACAGTTTTGATTCCAAACTTAGCGAGCTTTTCAGTGATGTGGCTATGCTTCTTCTGTCCAATCGCTGTAATGACCATATCACATGGAATTTCAAAGTCGGATCCAGGCACCTCCACCGGTGCCCGACGACCGGACGCATCCGGTTCGCCCAAATCCATACGCCTGCATTTCAGCGCTTTCACCTTGCCTCCCTCGCCGATCACCTCGACCGGCTGAGTGAGGAACATGAAGCTCACACCTTCTTTAAGCGCAAACTGATACTCGAAGTGATAAGCCGGCATCTCAGCTTCCGAGCGCCTGTAAATCATGTTGACCCGCTCGCTGCCTAGCCGTCTGGCAATCGTCGCGCAATCGATACCCGTATTGCCCGCGCCAATGACGCAGACTCGGTCACCGTATTTAATATCATTAAGTGGTCTGACCTTCGTCTCTTCGATAAACTCCAGTCCGTCGAGAACGCCTTCGAGATCTTCGCCAGGAATTTGCATCTCCGGCACGGCGCCTAATCCCACCGATACGAATACAGCATCGAATTCTTCCACCAACTGTTCGAACGTAATGTCTTTACCGATTTCGACATTTGTCTTGATAGTGACACCAAGCTTCTCGATCATTTTGACTTCGTTGAGACTGACTTCAACCGGCTCACGAAAAACTACGATTCCGTAGGTGTCGAGACCACCGCCCCACTCACGCTTTTCGAAGCAGGTCACATCGAAGCCTCGTTTTGCCAGCTCTCCGGAACATGACAAGCCTGCCGGTCCCGCACCGACGACGGCTACCTTGAAGCCATTGGGCTCTCCCTTCTGGAAGAACTCTATATTGCGCTCCGCGGCATAGTCCATGGCATAGCGTTGGAGACGGCCGATAGCAATCGGTTTGTGGTCATGCGCGAGGACACAATCCCCTTCACAGAGAACCTCGACCGGGCAGACTCGAGAACAGGTGGCACCCAGGAGGTTCGACTCCAAGATCGTGCGGGCGCTGCCCTTTACATTGCCCGTCGAGATCTTTCGAATGAACGTGGGAATGTCAATCGTCGTCGGGCATGCCACCATGCATGGTGCGTCATGGCAGAACAAGCAACGATTCGCTTCAACGACAGCTTCACGCTCGGAATATGCCGGATGATACTCCTGAAACCGTTCTTCCAGGCTCATCTCCCAGGGCATATACTTGAATGGTTTATAGTGCTCAGCCATGTGTTTTCATCTTCATCAGTAAGGGAAACATCGAATAGAGGCGCTAGCTAATGTCCGCAAATCTATCAGCTAGCCGAACTGCTTACAGGCGCACCAACTCATCGTAGGTCTCAGGTCGTCGATCGCGGTAGAACTGCCAGGTATGACGAACTTCTTTGATTTGATCCAGATCGAGATCGGCGACTACGAGCTCTTCTTGCTCTCGACTCGCTTCAGCGATGATCTGTCCTCTTGGGTTGCAGAAGTAGCTCGTACCATAAAACTGACCGATGTTCCACGGCTCTTCTGTGCCGACACGGTTGATGGCGCCGACAAAGTAGCCGTTAGCGGCGGCGTGTGCAGGTTGCTCGAGCTTCCATAGATATTCTGAAAGACCGGCGACCGTGGCGGAGGGATTGAAGACAATCTCTGCGCCATTGAGACCCAATGCTCTTGCGCCTTCCGGGAAGTGGCGGTCGTAGCAGATATAGACGCCGATGGTGGCATATCTGGTGCGAAATACGGGGTAGCCGAGATTGCCTGGCTTGAAGTAGAACTTTTCCCAGAAGCCAGGTGCGACGTGCGGGATGTGATTCTTTCGGTACTTCCCGAGGTAGGAGCCGTCAGCGTCGATGACGGCGGCGGTGTTGTAATAGACACCGGTCTGCTCTTTTTCGTAAATCGGCACGACCAGAACCATTTCGTACTCTTTAGCGACCGCCTGGAGCTTTTGAATTGTAGGACCTTCCGGAATCTGCTCGGCAGCGTCATACCAGCATGTCTCCTGCTCGGCGCAGAAGTAAGGACCATTGAAGATCTCCTGATAGCAGAGGATCTTCACACCCTTTTCATGAGCCTGCTTCGTATATTTGAGATGCTTTTCGAGCATCGCATCTTTGATCTTCTGGATGGCATTTGAGTCGGTGCCGCCCTCCTTCGAGATCACTTCGTTTTTTGTCTGAATGAGTCCGCACCGTACGATATTGCTCATAACGCTACCCTGTGCTCCTTACCGGTTGATTTGCGCCTAGTTGAATCTGTTTATAAACCGAACTTACATATTGAACGAGGTAGGGCGATCTCGAGATCGATTGACGACATCGCCCCCTCTGGACTAGCCGACACTAACTTTAGCTGTCGACTCAAGAGCCTTCTTCAGAGACTTCAACATTATGTCGGCGTGCTCTTTGGTGATGACCATCGGTGGCTTGACCCGAACGACGTTGCCGTAGAGACCGCCTTTTCCGACGATTACGCCGTCATCTTTAGTCATCTCGACTACTCGCATTGTTTCTTGCGCTAGTGGTGTCTTCTTCTTGTCTGCAAGCTCCATCCCTAGCATCAGCCCCTTGCCACGCACGTCACCGATCAGATCGGGGAAGTGCTTCTGCAAGTCTTCAAGACCAGCCTTGATGTAGTTACCTACCTCAAGAGCATTGGCCATGAGCTTTTCCTCTTCAATGACCTCGAGTACGGTGCATGCGGTTGCAGCCGATATCGGGTTGCCACCGAACGTATTGATCTGTTGTTTCGACGCTTTCTCCGCTATCTCTGGAGTAGTGATCACGGCACCGATCGGCAGACCGTTGCCCAGACCTTTCGCCATCGTGATCATGTCAGGCTCTACACCGTAGCTCTGAATACCGAACCAGTGAGTACCAGTCCTGCCCACGCCGGTTTGAACTTCGTCAGCGATGAAGAGCACGCCGTAGTTGTTGAGGACTTTCTTCACTTCTTTGAAGTAATCGTCAGGCGGTGTGATTGTTCCACCAACGCCCTGAATCGGCTCGGCGATATAGACCGCCGGCTTACCGCTGGTCTGTGTCTGAATGACACGCTCGATGTCTTTTACGCATTCCATCTGACAGGAATCTGGTGTCTTTTGAAACGGGCAGCGATAGCAATACGCATTAGCCGCATGAACTATGCCAATCGCAGGCATGATCTCGGGGCGGTAGTTGTGATTCGCGGTGAGGGTGCACGCCAGGTGCGACTCACCGTGGTAGGAATGCTGCAATGCGATCACTTCATTGCGACCGCTCGCCAACCTGGCTACTTTGATCGCCGCTTCGTTGGCTTCCGTTCCTGAGTTGGTGATGAATGACTTGGAAAGATTTCCGGGCGTAATCTGGGCGAGCTTCTCCGCTAGATCGACCATCGGCTGAGTCATGAAGATGGTGGATGTGTGTTGCAAGGTCTCCACTTGCTGAACAGTCGTCTTCACCACCTTCGGATGGCAATGTCCGACGCTGACCGTGACGATGCCGGCGAACATATCGAGGTACTCTCGACCCTTTTCATCGTAAAGGTGAACGCCCTTCCCTTTCACGAAATTGGGCGGATCGCTGTAGAGTTGCCTGACGCTCGGGAAAACATACTTGTCCCGCTTCTTCTTCAATTCATCTCGATTCAGTGTAGCTGTCACGCGCGCAACCTCCTGCGACCTCGTCCTGATACTGCATGTGATGCCCAAAGCCGCCATTGCGCTCTCGATGCGAAAGCAAGCGCCGAAGGGAGATCAGCATCCCTGGATATTGAGCCATCTCTTGAATAAAGAGACAAAAATCCGCCTTGCCCCACCTTTTCAAGGGGTGTTGCAAGGACTTCGAACTGGCTGTATAGAACCCGGATATGCCTGTTCTGAAATGGTACTCACTAATTGTTAAGATCGTCAATATTTCTGGTTTAATGCTTGCTAATGCAATAAACCTAATATCTTTCTAGAGTGTCAAACCGTCTACATTAATGACAACACCTTATTCGTTTGTAAGGAGCGCTTGTATACTGGTTCGATCCTGATCTGCCGCAACGCGGTCAGATGAGCAGTCGCCGCCCAAGATGAGTTCCAACTAAGACCAATAGGCATTCCAAATTCGACCAGGTAGCCCATGATCTTTAGCAGCTTGCAGTATTTCTTCTTCCTCCCACTGGTTGTGCTTCTGTATTGGCGCACCAAAGGTAGTGTCAGGATGTGGGTACTCATTCTGGCAAGCTATTATTTTTATATGAGCTGGATGCCGGTGTATGGGCTCTTGCTTTTCGGCATCACTCTCGTCAACTGGCTTCTGGGCAAAGCTCTGTTCAAAGCGGTCGATAGACCAGAAGGTAAGTCATCAAATGCGAAGTGGCTACTGTGGCTGGGATTGCTCATCAATTTGGGCAGCCTCTTCTACTACAAATACGCCAACTTCGCGGTGCAAGCTCTGGGCGACACTTATCGCGTGATAGCTCAAGCATTGGCATTCGTCGCGCCGGCAGCCAAGCAATTGCCACCTTGGGACGCGCCTTTGTATGACATATTCCTTCCTCTTGCCATCTCATTCTTCGTATTCGAGTTCGTCCATTATCTAATCGATATTTATCGCGGCGACAAGCCGGTGCAGTCATTCACCAAATTCATGGTGTTTTCTGCTTTCTTTCCATCGCAAATTGCTGGACCGATCAAACGTTATCAGGACTTCATCAAACAGCTGATCGATCCAACAAAGCTAACCACACCGGTTTTCTTTGAGGCAGTCGGTCTATTCATTCAGGGATTGTTCAAGAAGGTCGCAATTGCAGACCCGGTAGGGTCTTTGATCTTCCCGTACTACGCGCAGTACGCGCCGATGAGCTCTGGAGACGCATGGCTTATCGCACTCGGTTTTGTCATTCAATGTTATTGCGATTTCTCGGCATACACCGATATGGCAAAGGGCTCCGCTCTGCTGATGGGCATTAGATTGCCCGACAACTTCGCCCTACCACTTCTTGCAACGAACTTGTCCGATTTCTGGCGGCGTTGGCACATGTCGCTTTCGTCGTGGCTCAGAGATTATGTCTACGCCCCCCTTGCAGGCAGCGGCAGAGACCGTTTTCTCACATGGAGAGCCCTGTTCATCACCATGGTGGTCTGTGGTATGTGGCACGGCGTCGGTTGGCATTATGCCGTCTTCGGAATGATACAAGGGGTAGCTCTTATCATTCACCGAGAATGGCGCTTGCTGCTGAAGAAGCTCCCCACTGTCGACAAATCGCTCAACAATCCAGTGATGAATCTGGTCAATAACTTCTTTGTCGTGTTGTTCGTTGTATTGACGTATGTCGTATTTAGAGCCCCTGATGTGACAAGAGCGATTAACGTCGAACGGAGCCTTTTCAACGTCGGTGCCCAATGTCAGCTTTGGGAGCCAATTTTGAAAGCCGGGCTAATTCCAATAATTACTTTATACATGCTAGCCTTTGGCATCAACGAGCTGGCTGTTCGCTATCCGGAGAAGTTCCGCTTCATCCGAGATCCAGAAATCGGTTACGCCTATCCGTTCAGACTGGCGGCCTGGACTGCAGCGCTGATTCTCACGGTTGCTGCTCGTCCGCTCGCTGCTGTTCCATTTGTATATTTCCAGTTCTAGGTTCGAGGTATCCATGAAAGAGCGACATCGCTGCATACAGCCCAAAGAAAGACTCACAGTCCATCCACGAGCGCGCCTCACCAGCAAGCGCAATCGCATTCTAGACCCTCGAATCAATTTATTGTGCACACGACCGCTGACACTGGCCGCAAAGGACCGCATTCTAAGCCCAAGCAAGCAGGGCTAGCTGACAAAGGACGCTAAGGAGATTTTCGATGGTTGTTTCGGCACCAATCAAAACCCAAGATACAAGCGAAGTAGCGGCTAAACCCAGGAAGAATTGGGTGAAGCTGATTTTGGTTTGTGTCGTCCTTCAGATTGTTGCTCTCCTGTTTACTGAGTTCATGCTATTTGTCGCAGGTTTCGGTGAAGAAGAGATCTTTGCGTTTGACAAAGAACTCGGAACGAAGCATATGACGAACAAGCGTATTACCTGGCGCAGCGAGGGCTATGGTTGCACGTATTTTGACGCCAACGGAATGCAGGAAGACAATCTGACCGTGGCAAAACCAGCAAATACCTATCGCGTGGCGGTGCTCGGCGATTCGATGGTAGAAGGATTGCAGGTCCATAACGAAGATAAGTTCAGTCGAATTTTGGATAAGTCGGTAAGATTAGCCGACGGCAAGAAGCTTCAGGTCCTCAACTTCGGCACATCAGGCTACTCCACAGCGCAAGCATATGTTCAGTTGAAAAACAAAGTGCTGCAGTTTTCACCAGATATGGTGATACTAGGTTA
This sequence comes from uncultured Candidatus Obscuribacterales bacterium, assembly GCA_964418155.1. GTDB lineage: Bacteria > Cyanobacteriota > Vampirovibrionia > Obscuribacterales > Obscuribacteraceae > JADYXR01. The sequence goes on from CAYQKX010000003.1 coordinate 274,765, forward strand.
TGACAGCCGTGACATTTTTGAAAACTGGTCTCCGGCAGACGCCACGCTTTCGAACGTTCGTCCAGTAGCGCTGCATCTGCCCGGGCAGAAACTGGTCGTTAACAGCGCTGGAATCGACGAGTGGATGAAGTCACCACGAGCAAAATTCCTCACTCAAATCAGCTGGATCCGTCAGAACAGCAGGCTATGGGGCTTAATCTCCGCGATGGAGACGGAGCTGAGTTTCAACAACACTACTTATAAAACGGTAATCGAGCTTATCACTCGTCCGAAGAAGGCGTTCAAGAAGATCTGGGAAGAATGCACCAAGCCAGAGTTCTGGGATGTGAAAAAACTGTTTCCGGCAAGCTCCAATAATGGACCGTCGTTCAAAATCCCATTCTTTGCCGGAAAGGATATGAATGCCGACCTGGCAAAATCCTTTCCAACAGGCGCGAAGAAGCGCAGAGCAAAAGTGGCTGAAGCGACAACTGGAGACACAAGATCTGATGCCACCAGTACAGAAGAGCCCGTGTCGAACGCCACGGACATCGAGCCCGAAAACCGCCTGACAGGCGCGCCTTCCCATCGTTCTCACAACGGGGGGAAAGGAAGGAATTTTGCTGAACTCGAGAAGGATACAGTTGGAAAAGCGAAGACGGCAGAGCAACAACCGATCGACGAAGGTGCCAGAAAGTATATTGATTTGATGAGCCACACGCTGAGCTCGCTGGTGAAAGAGATGGATGGTATCTGCAAAGCCAACAACGTCAGATTCGTCGTCGCTGCTCTACCCGCCCGAATCGGCGTAGTGCCGTATCCGGGAACAGATACGACGATGTACGGACTGGACTACCAGGGCGAAGTTGGAATTGTGCAAACGGCCTGCAAGGAGAACCAGATACCATTCATAGACCTTGTGAAGCCGGCGACCGAGCTCACGCCGAAAGAGAAGACACGACTGTTCTACTCTCTGCACCTTGCGCCTTACGGTCACAAATTCGTCGCAGATCGCCTCGGTCCATTCATCGAAGATTTGACCAACGCCCAGACCGGATCGGCTCCAATTGGCAGATGAGCTGAGAAACGCATCTAAGGGCATCAGAATGTCGCCGGATAAGGCGATCGAGTTGGAAGCCGTGCTCGCTGCCGACCCAACCGACTACGAAGCTCGATGTAAGCTTCTGGGTTACTATAGTGCAAACAGATTTACCGATCCGAAGGGACTGACGCGTTTTCATCAGCATGTGCTCTGGGTTATCACCAACATCCCGCAAGAAAAGATTGCGAGGACTCGATACGCACATTTTGATCCATCCATTGATGGATATGCAATCTACGAAAATGGACGAAAGATTTGGCTAGACTATGTTTCAAACCAACCAGATTGCCCTGCACTACTTACGGGAGCAGCTCACTACGTAGCCGCCGTCGACAAGGATGCAGCGGCGGATTTGTTTAAACAAGCAGAGCAGCTTCAGGCGCTTGATACCAAAGAATAATGCTTCATCTCGCAGCAGCTCACGCGTCCGCATGGCATAGCAAGAACACTGAGCTCAAGACAAACACAGATTCCCGGAGTCCAAGGAACGCATACGGAACAGGGTCTCAGCGCAGAGAGCAAGAGTGGCCGAGAGGTCGCATCGCACCACGATCAATCGTTTTAGGCGGCATCTTTCGAGAAACCGAAACATATTCGGTTTGGTCAGCATCCTGTCGAAAACGGCACCAATTCCGGTTTTAGTGCGCATCGACAGACACATCTCCGCGAGTAAACTTACCTACCTCAAAGCCCCGGATATTAAGCCATTGCTGTATTCGAGCCGATCTTCGGTTGGTCCATTAATGGCAGACCATCCAAACTAGCACGGTGCTGAAAAGCTTCATCCAAAATATGACCGTCGCTAAATTGATTCAAGAATCGGCGAAGGAACTCCTACTTCCGAGGTGACTCGTGGAAGCTAAGTACAGCAGATTGATACGCGCGTCAATACCGCTATTCGCGGTCGCAGCGGACATTCGCCACCACCAGATTGCCTCGAAAATCGGACGCCGCTTCAAAGAAAAGGCTCTAGCGATTGCCAGAGCCTTTCTCAACTGTCCATATTCTTACTCTAGCGAGGTTATCTTCTTACTCGGCTTTGCCGTGAAGACCGCCTTCCAGCGTGAAGAAACCGACGGGATAGATCAATCAGCGATGATAGTGACGTTGCCGCCCATCGTGAAATTGCCCGCCTTGTCAGTACCATTATTGATGTTGATGTTGGCGCCATCCAGAATCAGGTTGTTAATTGGAGTTTTCGCCTTGAGCAAACCTCCATCCACAGCTTTCTGAGATCCAGTGAAGAAAGCCGAGCCACCACCACTGGTTACATTCACGTTAGCAGGTGTTGGACTTGTCACAGCGCCCGTAGCGCCGAGCGAGATGAACACATCGCCCTGGCCTGCAACGTCTGCTGACGTAAGGATGTTCGCATTCGCACCAATTACGAGCTTGCTTTTCGTGAGTCCTACGTTTTTGAGGGATACACCGGTCTTACCGGAAACGGCTGCGCCCGCTTCCAGCTCCAATGTGCCACCGCCAGCCTGAACGTCGACAGTGCTTGCGGATCCGAGAATCGCAGTCACGACAGTGAGACCAGCTGCGGTATCCAGATCAACCGAGGCACCGGTAATGGCTCCTACTTCGAGATCTTCTCCGGAATCAGATGTCACAAAAATGTTGCCACTGTTGGAGACAGCATTCAAGACTTCAACGCTGTCGGGAAGGAGGAAGTGCGTTGCGGCTGAGCCGATGTCCGCAGTGGTAGACAGCAAAGTAAGTTTAGGCGTTTTTATCGATGTAAATCCAGCACTGTTCAAAGTGCCCGCCCCTATTTTCGATAGCGCGACTTCGGTGCTGGCCACGATGGAACCGATAGTTCCGAAATTAGCTGCTGCGAGTACCACGGTCGGTGCTGTTATAGCGCCGGTGGTGGCAGTCAGCGTTCCGGTTTCCGACTCGATAGTCAGTTTCGAACCAGCGCTCGAAGACAGAATGTCAGTCGTTCCATTTCCTGCCACTGCGAGGTTGACTGTATCGCCGGATGTATTAGCCTGGACTTGAGGCGCCTTTACCAGGAGAGCCTCACCGTCTGTACCGATGTTGCCGTTGCTGTTCAATCTGATTTTAGATGCGGACTCAATCGGAAGCGGAGCGGCGCCAGACTCAATTGACCCTACGCCGAGCCAATCGATGAGACCCGTGACAAACACGTCGCCTTGAACGTAGATCTCATTACCGGCACCAATCACAGATTTACCGGAAATATTATGTTCTAGACCGCCGGACACGTTCTGGATGCGAATATCGGAGCCCTTTGTGAGCTTGCCGGAGAAACCTAAAGCGAACGGACTAGTCAGTTCGCCATTAGCGCCGTATGTGACAGGACCGCTACTGACCGGCTGGGCCGTAATAGCGAATACATCAGCTACTGCTCCAGTACCACCTGCGGTGTCGATCACTCCGGTAAGAATTGCATCGACTGGTGCACTCGACTTTCCGGCAGCGCCGGCAAGGATCAGAACTTGGCCATTGGCACCAGCATTCTTACCACCAGTGACGACGTTGCAACCCGCAAGATCAACGACACCTGAGCCAGCATTTTTACCAGCAAAGGCGAACATGCTGACGTCGCCACCCGGGTCATTGCCGGTGGCATCGGTGCTTCGCGCCGCAATACGAGTGTTGTTGTCAAAAATGATACTGCCACCAGTCTTAGACGACTTACCGCTCAGCGTCACCGCACCAGCGCCGGTGAGCGGTGGTAGGGTCGGCGAGTTGGCACCGCCCGTCGCGGTGAAAGCAGCCCCGGCAATCATCGTAATGTCGTAACCGCGATTGGCATCACCAGCGATTACATCTACGTCAGCAGCACCGTGGATGTTACCTGAAGCAACTAGTGTCAGTACTTCTCCGACCGTAATATCTGCGGTGATATTGATATCACCTGCGGTGTTGTAGAAGGTTGGGTCGCCGGTTAAGCAAACTTGTCCGATATTCAGCACATCAGTGCTCGCTTTAACGTGAGCCGCAGTTCCGCTCTGATTAATGACACCGGTGAGCTGTCCGACATCGACGGACGTCAGTCCAGTACCCGAATTAAGATTGAGCGCCGTGCTCAACAGATCTCCGCCGAGAATTGAGGTGTCACATGCGCCGGCGTAGGAGTAGTCTCTGACGTTGATTGCGCCGTTGACTGCACTGAGCGTCCCACCTGCGTTGTTGACAGTCAAGACCGTATCAGCGGCCCCATTCAAATTTATGTCTCCATGCTCGGATGCAATAGTACCCTGATTGTTGACGTTGGCAGCATTAAGTGCGACATTCGAGGATGCCTTAACCGCGCCACTGTTAACAATCGCTGATCCAGCAGTTAGAGTAACTGACCCTGTCGAATTGATCGAACCTTTGTTAGTGAGTACACCGGATGCATCCAGAGTGAGATCAACGGATGAATTGATAAAGGCGCCTTCATGATTGGTGATATCCACTGCGCGGATGGCGCCTTGACGCACATTCGCATCACTTGACAGAGCGTTTACGGTGCCATAGTTGCTGAGATCTCCGTTCAATCGGAAGTCGGAGTGCCGACCGAAGTCACCATATGTGGTGACGTTTTCGGCGTTAACAAAACTATTAGCTCTCAAGATGCTGTCGGTGGTTATCGAACCGAGATCAACTTCTCCACCTGTTGCTCTTCCTGATTTGTCGATGGAGACCTTCTGCCCCGTTCCAGCTAGGACCTGCTTCACAGCGATGTACTCTGCAGCCGATACCTGACTACCAGCTTCAACTGTTTTGTTGACGCCACCCGATGTGATTTGGACCGAGCCGACGGCGGAAAGCAATTTCTCTCCGAGAGTGATGTTGCGCTCGGTTGAATTCAGATCTAAGTTGACGCCACTGTTGAGGCGCACCGACCGACCTGTATTGAGCACCTGAATTGACTGCCTGATTTCGCGCGGTTTGATTTCTTGCTTGTTGATGGTCGGCAGGCCTGTGCCGCAGACACCAACCACATCAAGATTGTATGTTGTGTCGTTGATTTTATTGACCGGCAATATGTTGACGACATTCCGATTCGCTCTTCGTTCCGATTGGAACATGCGACGTGCCGTATGTCTGTCGAGACCGACGTTCTGTTCTCGAAAATCTCGGAAGGAGTTGCCCCCAGCCGCTTCTGCAGGTTGCTGAGTCGCCATAGCAAGGATTGAACTTCCTAATACTGCAGCAAAAGAGCTCAAGAAGATTTTTTTAATCTTGACGTTGGGGCTCATCGTTTCTTCCTCTAAATTAGTTCTGACGCGAAATCGAAAGCCAAACTCCGCTGGTACCGCGGCGGAGCAAAACAGGTGTCAGCGCAACCCGTCTGGCAGCCAATGAACCAAAGAAAATAACATGGTGAACAAAAGGTGTCTATCCATTTCGCCAGTCATTGCATGTGTTTTCACATACACATCAAAAATTGCGTGCACCTTGCCGATGCACCCGACACCCTGGTGCAAGATTGCAAGATGATTTTTCGGAAGGAAACAACCTTTGAATTTAGGAAAGAGTATCCGTTTAACTCCCAATTCCAACCTCGTGGTTGTGTGTATTACAGAAAGCACAACCGGGATTTAGGCACCGTATGTAATATCAATAATCATTGACTTCTATTGTGAAGCGCCTGACCCGAAGTCAAATCCTTGGCCATACTTGCAGTCATCTATCCGGAACCTTAAATAGCTAATGCAGTCTCAATGACGTCAATGGCTTTTGAAAAAGGAGAATCTACAAATGTTGGCTACAAAAAAGAGCCCGCTCGACAGGTAAAGGCGCTACCCTTGTCGTTGCATTCGTGGCAATTACGGCAATAGTCGCGCTCGTGGTACTGATGTTCGATTTTCTCAATACTCAGCAAAGCACGCTAACTTCGATCAAAGTGGAAGCACCTCAAATCAAGATGCCAGCTCCAAGCGCTCCAAGTATGCCGAGTTTAGATCGGGCGATATAACCCCGTAATCGCACTGAGACTGATACCATTAGCGGTGCCAGACTCGGAGACCGACTGGTTGATATGTGCCCGGCACCAAATCCGCTGGTCAGGTGCACGTCAAACTCCACCTCCTTGGAAAATGGCGCGTGCATGCCAGCATTTAAGAGGATCTAATCAACGACAAAATCGTCGACCGGCTCGGGACCAAAGAGAGGTGCCTCCATCTATTTTGTGATGAAGGTTTGATCACCTTGTACACATTCACTTATTTCGCTTGACGTACCGTCAAGGCTGTTGCTACGATGATTTCGAAGCCTACACGCATCCGTAGCTCAGTAGGTAGAGCACTCGGCTTTTAACCGATTGGTCCTGCGTTCGAGTCGCAGCGGATGCATCTGTTAATCACTATCTGACATCACCCTGGAAAGACAGGAGTTGCTTGAGACGACCGCGACCATCGGCAAGTTTGACTGCTTGAGATATCTCGAACACGGGCGACTCTGTGTCGGTCCCCGATAGCAAAATCAGGCAACCAGACCCGATAAGTAGATACAGGACGATGGGTCCAGCAACACTGCTGTTGCAGTCACACTGGTATCCACCTATTCGCGCGCGGAGGCGGACAGACTGCACGCAAGCGCGACGAAATCAGACCGCGCCGAAAGAGTTTGAAGCGTCAGATACTTCTCCTGAAAGAGGCACCAAGACACGAGGGAATGCACCTCGCGGTGGACACATCCGCAGAAACGTCCTGATCGCTCTTGAGACGCATGCAGCTCCTCTAGAGACGTCCCGGCACGGATTAGATCATCAATGCCAGCGCGTGGCACGGACCTTGAGGTTCTAGAAGTCGGAACTTTCGCCTACTACCAGGGGAAATTGTAACGAACAAACAGCGGAGCACCGCCTGTAGTCAGCCCTTGCCTGAAATCAAGTACGCCGATTTGAACGCCTCTGTCCTCGAACGAGGTGGGATAAAGGTATAAAGACGCAGAGAACTGGCTGACTTTACCGTGCTTTGTAGCGCCGGGACCGAGCATGAAGACTACCTCCATCCCCCTTGGCGACCGCACGGGCTCCTCAAGCTCAAAATACTTTTCAAGGAGAACATCTTCTCCGTACGGCGGTGGCTCACCGAAATCGATAGGGTCATCATGAGTGGTCCACTGCCACAGCACTTGATTCGAGCCGGCTTTTTTCAAGTTGACATTCAGACGAGGGAACCAGTAGTCGTCACTCTGGGACTCACGAAAGACACTTAACCGACCGCGCGTAAGCGCCGGGCGGTCAATAAGCATTTGTCGTCCCTGTGCGTCGATTTCATCCATATAGATAAGGACCCCTCGGTAATTGCAACCTTCATTTGAAGAATGAAAAGAATAGCATTGTCATACCGATCGTTTTTCTCTTTTCAAATCCGCGATATGAATTCTTAAAAGGTTGGACAGAAATAGCGGATAATTGTTAGTCATGTCGGAAACAAAAAAACTAAAATTCCCCCATCGATACTCCATTGGCAGCGTGTACCTCGCACCTTCCAATCAACCCGAATCTTGGGAGCTTTTGGGCGTTCCCCAGGGTTTAGTCACCAAGCCAGAGAATCAGCCAATCAACTGGGACTGGCTGGACGAGGCTCGCGGGACACTCGTAGCTCCAATTGATTCCAAGGTCAAGCTCAAGATCAACAATAGTGCGAGCAATCGTCTTAATTGCCTGGAAGAACTCTTGCCTGATTCTTTCCACACGCTCGACGTCAGTAGGACCGGCATTACCGACCAATCGATTCCTCATATCGCACATCTGACCGAACTGAAGGTTCTGGAGTTAGCCTATACCGCAATTTCAGACGAAGGCGCCATGATCTTCTCCGGACTTGAAAAGCTGCATACTCTTGGTTTAACGCACACAGCCATTACGAATACCGGACTGAAAAAGATTTGCAAACTTGGCAATCTTCGGGAGCTGTGGCTCAACGGCACTCTGATCGACGACGAAGGGATGGCTCACATCAGTGGTCTCAAGAAGCTGGTCTTGTTGGGACTGAGCAGTACACGCGTAACCCGCGAAGGTTTGGTCGAGCTGGAAGCGCTAGAGCATCTGCTCAGGCTCTACATGTTCAACACATCAATAGACGATGCGGCAGCAGAGACGTTTCGAAACAAACTCAATCATTGCCGTATTAAATGGAAACGCCCGGCCACTCCGCGACCGGAATTCATGTTGGCTGACGATGCCAGCCTCGAATTGGACGACGACTTCGATTCAGAGTACACGCTCGAGATCGATAAGAACACGAATGGCTTTGTAAAACCGATGGATGAAGATCAGTTTTGGGATCTCGTTGAGCTGTTTAACTGGGACGCCGAAGGTAATGATTCGCAAGTGATCGAACCTTGCGTCGAGGCGCTGTCTCAGTTGCCCGAAAATGAAATCCTCGCATTTCAAGAAGAGCTGCACAACAAGCTGTTTTACCTCGACGCCGAAAAATTCGCGCGCCACATCGGCAGGGAGTCGTTCCGAAGCAAATCGGAGTATTTTTCGACCAGTTGGTTCCTTAACGTGCGTTGTTGCGCCATCGCAAACGGCAGAGATCTGTTTGAAGATATCATCGATACGCCAGACAACATGCCGAAAGACCTCGGTTTTCGTGCCATCTGCCGCGTCGCTCCAGAAGCATTTTTCAGGAAAACAGGGCAAAAACTTTCATACATTCCATCGAAGAATATCGAAACGTTCAGTAATGGGGAGGGATGGCCTGGCATGCTCGAATCCAGATTTTGATTTAGTTCACTGTATTCGATACCGAAACTTGCAGTGGGTTTTCTCACAAGAAAGAACAGGTTCAAGACCAATTACATCTGATGGATCAAGCATCTAATGGCTGACAAAAAAAAATCCAGCAGCAACTCGAAGACCCAAAAGGTTGTCGCGAAAACAAAGGCACCATCTAGAAAGATAACTGAGAGCAGCAAGAAATCTAAGCCCTCGCAAAACCTGACCGCGAAAACCAAGATTGCTGCCGCCGCAAAGCCAATCGCCCAGAAGAAAGCACCTGGCAAAAAGGTGAGCGTTGTTGAACAGAAGCAAGTCTCGCTACCAAGCAACAAGACAGTTTCCAAAAGAACCAAAACAGTTCCGGTGAAAAAAGTAACGGCGAAGGACGAGCCTCTCACACAAGAGATCGTCACCCTTAGCCAGTTTAAAAAGAAGCAGCTGGAAGAGATACTCGCCGAGCTCGGTCGCCGAGATCGCAAACTGAAAGCGTTGATACCAAGAGTCGAGGGTGGATTCAGCCTGAAGACGCAGGACACAGATTCGCCATTTGCGGCCATTGCAGAGGCGATCGTGTATCAGCAGTTAACCGGTAAGGCAGCAGCCACGATATTCAGCAGAGTCAAGGCATTGTTCAAGAGCGATCTTTGCCCGACACCCCGGCAGATCAAGTCTGCACCGGATACGGTGCTGCGCTCCGCCGGACTGTCTCGCGCGAAGATCGTGGCGCTGAAAGATCTTGCGGACAAAACGATTGAAGGCTCGATACCGACACTCGAAGAAATCAATAAAATGACTGATGACGAAGTTATCACCTGCCTTTCGGCGGTCAAAGGCGTCGGGGTGTGGACTGCCCATATGTTCTTGATCTTTCGCCTCGGTCGATTGGATGTAATGCCATCCGGCGACTACGGGGTCAAGAAAGGGTTTTCGCTCACATACGGAGACGGAGAATCGTTGCCATCGCCGAAAGAACTGGAAGACTTTGCCGAGGTCTGGAGACCGTATCGAACCGTCGGGAGTTGGTATATGTGGAGGGCAATCGAATTGCAGAGAAAGCCACGTTGATTATCTGCCGGTTGAGCGCAATCCGCGCAATTGAGATATTCCGATAAATCGAAAGTAATATGAATATAGTAATTCGAGATAGCCTTTGTTTCTCCGCATGATACGTTAAGAAGTTAATGACAGGAAATCGACTAGTCGCTTTATTGATGTGTTTGATCTTCGCCGCCGGGTCTGATCTCGTCGTCCCTTCGGCTTTGGCTCAAGACGGAAGCGAAGATTCAGGAAGTTCTGCGCCCGGTTCAACGCCTGTGACAAAGTTGGAGGCAGCCTGCTTCGTGACTTGGTGGTTCCATTCCGCGCTGGGATACCACCCAGCCATCCTTCTGCGGATAGAAAATGCAAGCGGACATTATCTGAGTTCGGTGCCCATCAAATTCCAAGCACGCTTCACCAATCTCAGAGACGGCTACGTTAACGTCGCCCGAGATGAGATGAGGGCAAGCATAGAAAAAGACAAGCAGGTCTATGTTTTCCTGAAGGGTCCCCGAGCATTCGAGCTCCCTATCGACCAGAACCTCTGGCCGCGGATGGAATGCAAGGTCATGTGCCGGGTCGGCGATTCGGACAACGAAAGTACGCAAACATTGCTCATCACAAAGCTCGATTCGATGACGATGAGCTTTGAAGATGCCACGACAACTTTGGCCAAACAGCCTGATTTTAGGCTCGGCAGACATAACAGGCCGACTCCAACTCCCGCGCGACCCGAAAAACCGCTGGTCGCAATGGCCGGCTCTCTATCGCCCAAGGGTGAAAATCACTCAAAACTCGGTATGGGACAGTTCCTCGGCTCATCATTCATCCCTGGTTTGGGGGACGATTTCTACAGCTTCGAGAAGAAGTTTGGGATCCCTGTTGAGTTCGACAATACAAAAGAATGGACATGGGCTAGATATCAAAATCAGTCGCCGGATTTTTCGCTGATTGTCGGATCTCGAGGTCAAACAGGAAAGGCCGATCTAATCGTCGCGTCCGTGCCGCCCAGCAATATCAAAGGTGAGCAACAGGTGACCGATTTGGCAAAGGCCATCTCCGGCAAGTTTCGCAGCGAACAGACCAGTCCGCCGAATCATTCCGTACGCTATTTGCAAACCGGGAGACTGGAGTTCGGGACGCTATCTTCGAAGAACTACAGAGCAGTTTATTTCGTCCCCGGCGAGTCCTCCGGCAACAGCAACTCCTTTATCGTGGTCGTTACGAGATTACCGGGAAATGTGCTCAGTATTTTGCGAACAGAGGTGCCTAAGGCTAAACTATTGAGGTTTCTCGCGCCGGTCACGGGGCTGGACGAAACATAAGGCTCGAACTCAAGACCGGTTATCGGACTGGGGGTGAGATCAGGTATTATCCTGTTACTTTTGCGGTTTTCCCCAACCTCTTCCGCTTAAATGGATTAACGTATTCGCTCGTTGCCATTAGAATTGCCGTGAGAGCGCAGATTAGGCTCGAACGTGCCAAAGTGGTTGGCTCTCGGATTCCCCTCTAGAACTGTTCTACACGAGGTGCCTGATGCCGGTAAAATTGCCAGAGACTCCGACGACTTCCGCTGTCGGGCCCGAACAAAATAAAGGCGCAAATCCTGCTTCCATGATCGACCGGATACCTGTAAAACTCGTGCTCATGCTCGCCGCACCATATCTGGCCGGAGAGACACCGGAGCAAGCAATAGAACTGGCTCACAAGCTCTACGAAAAAGAAAAGTACGCATCTACCTTGGATATTCTCGGCGAGGACATGGAAAGCGCAGCCGACTGCGACGCCTCCGTCGAAGCCTATAAGAATCTCGTCGACATAATCATCAGTCATCCACTTCCCGTAAAAACAGCGCAAGAGCAGATCACAATTTCTTTCAAGCCCTCGATGTTCAGCACGAAACCACCCAAGGGCAACGGTTTTTCGGATCCCGAATTAGACAGATGCTTCGAGCGCATCAAAGAGGTCACGGATTACGCTAAGCGCCTTGGTGTCAACGTCACACTCGAGGCGGAAGATCATCGTTGGACAGATTTCCATCTCGACACCTATTTTGCGCTAGTAAAACAAGGCTACAGCAACCTCGGAACAGTCATACAAACGCGTTTGTTTAGAACCGCAGATGATATCAATCGATTCGAAGAAGGTATGAGAACCCGCCTGGTCATCGGCATCTACAATGAGCCCAGCCAAGTCGCTCACACCAGTAAACCGATCATGAAAGATCTCCTGGTCTCGTTCGCGAAGACGCTCCTGGCGAAAGGCACATATGTCGAGCTCGCAACACACGATACCGACTGCTTGAATAAGTTCTTCGGACAACTGATTGTTCCCGGAAAAATTTCTCGAACCAGGTTCGAGACCCAGTATTTGCACGGCGTCCCCAGAGACGAGCTGCAGGCCGGCTTGATATCGGGCAACTACTTCAGCAAATCCAACTTCCCGAAAGCGACCGCAGAGGAGCTTGAAGAACTTGCCACCACCGGTGTGGTCGTCCGCAAATACCTGCCTTTCGGTGAAGGTCGTGTCGCCGGAGCGTACTGCAGAAGACGCTTGAAAGAGAATCCCAACATGATTGGCTACGGCATCAAAAACTTCCTGAAATTGCAGTAGTTAAATCTTCGTTCAACTTAAGGTCCAAACCTTCGTCGGTATCATCGATGGTGCCTAGTACCAGAACCTGCGCGAACACGTCAGCTGGTTTGCACTTGAATGAAGCCGACCTTGCTATGTGCCGGCGAGACGTCGGCGGTCCCAGTAGCTAAGTCGTTCCAGTAGCTAAGCAGTTCCAACAGCTACTCGCTACTGCGTTAATCTGGCGACGGAGTTTGAAAGCGTTTTGTCTATGCACGAAACTCACTTCGAGCAGGTAACTCGCATCGGCTTCTCCAGGGCGTGAATCTCACAGTCGTCTTTGCTCCCATCTTCGTGGACAAGGCAAGCGAAATCGACCTGCTGTTCGATAGCGGTCATCGGGTAGTGCCAGACACCGGGCCTGTAGCTAATCCCCTGCGGATTGGTGACCTCAAAAACTTTCAGCGTCGATAGGTCGGGCTCGTCACCGCCAAGACTGACCGCGACTAAGAACCTGGCTGCGCTGCTTATCGGCAAGAATACTTGCGTCGAGAATTCATGCCTTTCAAGCAGCTTAATCTCTAGAGGAAGAGAGGCCAGCGGATCGCATCGAAAGACACAGAGATTGAGCGTAGCGCGATCGGGTCGCAGATTGATGACGTCGGCTAGCCGATTAAATCGTTTCGCGGTTTTCATGTTCGCGAAGTGGAAAGGCAATACTTCATCAGCGGCAATCAGGTCGCCATAAGGCTGGTATTTCTCGCGGTCAATGGGCTCTGCGAGTATGCTGTCCGGAGCCGACATCTAGGTACCCTCCAAAACAGATATAGTGACACCAAGTACCGGTTCGCACTGTCGTGGACCGGTACTCATACATTTGGTAATGCCTACTCTGGCGGAACGCCACGTCTGATGTCGAGTAGTTACTCTTTGCTGCCAACCAGGATGATATTGGTACCAACTTGATAGGGAAATCCGTTCTTTGGATTCTTCAGCTTGCCATTAGCGTAATAGCCGGTCGAGCCGGTCTTGAATTCGCGGGCTTCAGCGGTCAAGGTGCCCCAGACTTCACCGTCAGTTGTTTTGAATTCGATAATCAAAGCCTTGGGCGCGTCGTCGTCTACCTTTTTAGCCATGTCCTTCTCCTCCCTAAGTTCCCTGTATTCTACAAGAAAATCAGAAAACCCCTAATGAGCCAGCGTTGTAATGAGACGCTGTAAAGATGTCGATTACTGCATACATAAGATTGCCAGCCGTCTACTCCTAGGTGTATAACTGTGCTTCAAATCGGTTGAATGGTGAAAGTTTCGCCACATTGGCGAGATCTTTTTCATTACGAATTTGTTTTTTCATAAAACGATACTCGGGAGATTTTTATGACGCAAGCTGTTGGACAAATCGATGTCAAAGGTGAAGTTCTTCCGGGTTTCGCAGACATTCTTACCCCGGAAGCTCTCGAATTTGTGCGTCAGCTTCATACCCGCTTCGACTCCACGAGGGAAGGGCTTCTCGCCAATCGCCAGAGGCGGCAAGAAGATATCAATGCTGGTCACAGTCCTGACTTTCTCCAGGATACGCAATCAGTGCGTTCCGGCGAATGGAAGGTGGCCGCAGCGCCGGCTGACCTCGAAGATAGGCGCGTCGAGATAACAGGACCTGTGGAAGCGAAGATGATGATCAACGCTCTCAACTCCGGCGCCCATGTTTTCATGGCTGACCTGGAAGATTCACTGTCTCCAAGCTGGACCAATGTGATTGAAGGTCAAATCAACTTGAAAGCAGCGGTGCGAAAAACGCTGACCTTCGAAAGTCCGGAAGGCAAGGCATACAAGTTGAACCAACAACTGGCAACTCTTCTCGTCCGTCCGAGAGGTTGGCACTTGGTTGAACGCCACGTCCTTGTCGGTGAAGCACCCGTGTCAGCAAGTCTTTTCGACTTCGGGCTTTACTTCTTCCATAATGCGGTAGAGCTCGGCAAGCGCAACACCGGACCGTACTTCTACTTGCCAAAAATGGAAAGTCATCTCGAAGCCAGACTCTGGAACGACGTGTTCAACTTCGCCCAGGATTACCTGAAGATTCCGCGGGGCACCATCCGCGCTACCGTGTTGATCGAAACGATTTTGGCATCGTTCGAGATGGAAGAGATTCTCTTCGAGTTAAAAGATCACATGTCCGGATTGAATGCCGGACGCTGGGACTACATCTTCAGCACGATCAAGAAATTTTCAAGCCGTCCCGAATTCCTTTTCCCAGACAGGGCTCAGGTAACCATGCGCGTGCCATTCATGCGCGCATACTGCCAGCTCCTGGTGAAAACATGTCATAAGCGTGGCGCTCATGCAATGGGTGGAATGGCAGCATTCATACCAAGCAGAAGAGATCCGCAAATCAATGAAAATGCACTTTCGAAAGTGCGCGACGACAAAGAGCTGGAAGTATCGACAGGTTTCGACGGCACTTGGGTTGCTCATCCCGACCTGGTTCCTGTTGCCAAGGAAGTGTTCGACAAAACATTGGGTGAGCAGCCCAATCAAAAGTCAAAACAGCTTCCTGATTTGAACGTATCCGCTAAGGAGCTCCTCAATGTTGCGATTGATGGTGGCAAGATAACAGAGGCCGGCGTTAGCAACAACATAAATGTGGCGCTCCAATATATCGAGTCCTGGCTCCGTGGCACAGGGGCAGCAGCGATCCACAATCTAATGGAAGACGCAGCGACTGCCGAGATATCGCGGGCTCAGTTATGGCAATGGATCAAGAACGATGCAAAGCTTGATGACGGCAGAGTAATGACGCGGGCCGTCTATCGTGAAATTCGAGATAAAGAGCTCGGCTCGTTAACCACAGGTGGTGCTGGTCGTTTTCACGAAGCCGCAGAGATACTCGATAAGCTTGTAGAAAGCGATCAATTCATTGAGTTCCTCACCGTGGTAGCTTACGACTACCTGGATCGCAAATAGCTGCCTGGATCATTTTTTTTCGTTTCAGTTTAACCCCTGGTCGAGCTTAAGAAGCTCTTGGCAAAGCGATGCTCTTCCAGAGCACAACTCAAGGTAGAAAATCGTCCAGAACCAAAATCAATTTTCAATTCGAGAGAATTGATGATAAAACAGAGTCAAGACAAATTGACACACGAAAAACAGGGCCGAGGCGATACTGAGATTTAGTACAAACGAGCAGATCTTGCTGACTGTCCGCAATCTTGCCGGCATCATTTCGATGTCTTTTTTGATAGCTGCGCCTGCGCAAGGCAGGATGAACGCGTGGCGAATAGAGGCTCGGCATGCAAGAGAAGAGTTAGCCGAGCACCATTTCGATGCCGCACAGAAAGGCTATCAGCGTGCCATGGCAACGCTGCGCACTACAAATGCCAAAGCAGACGAACTCTATGACCTCACGCTGCTCCTGGCGGAAAGCTACCGCGCCCAGGGCAATCTAGAGAGAGCCCGCGAGTTGCTGGATGGGATACAAAAGGAAGTTGAAATTGGCACACCAGTGGATCCGACAATTGCCATCCGATTCTGGCGAAGAAGAGCCGAAGTTGAATTCAGCGGCGAGAACAAAAAGAAGGGTCTGGAATATCATAGAAAAGTCCTTCCTCTATTGCAGCGCTACTTTCCTCAAGGTTCTCCCGCTATTCGCAACAGATTATTGCCGCTACTAACTGTTGCCGCAGAAGAGCTCGATCTGGAGACGTTCAACTACCTCTGCGATATGGTCGGCAAAGAGGAACAGCAGACCGACAAAAATTTAGAATCGTTTTTGCAGGGCGCATACGATAACCTGAAAAGCCAAATCTTCGCCCTAGTCAACAAAGGAAATCCTAGCTCCGCGTACAGGATAGTGCATGCACTATCCAACAACAACTGCTTCCAAAAGAAGAAAGATGATCTTTGGATTGAATACGCAAAAGCCTGTTTCGGATCACAAAGAAGCGCTGATGCAATGCTTGCCATTCCGGATTTGGAAAATCAAATAAAGCAGATAGGGAAAAAACCGAGATCAAATGAAGACACACGAAAAATGATAGAACTCTGCCAGCTGATGGCATTGATTTATGAATCAGCCGGAAATTCCAAGAAGCAAGATTTGCAGTGGCAACGAGTAATAAGCTTAACGGCAACGTTGAAACCACCGCATTTGCAGCAAGACAACTTACGATTGTCCAGAGCGCTCAACAGACTGGGGACAAAGCCACAGAAAGATCAGGCGAAAGCGCTAGAATCGCTGCAACTGTCTCTAAAGTTGAGCGCGTGTCCTTCTGATTGCAAAAAAACAGACCCTTTATACTATGAGCTCCTCGAGACGCATCTCCAATCGCGCGGACTTCTTGGATATGCCTATGTGGCAGCAAACGATCCAGACAAAGCCGAAGCCACATTGCAATCGGTTTCCAGCCAATTGCTAGATGTTGCAGGAAAGCATGCACACCTTCATTTCGGAGTCCTGTATCTCCATCTTGCAAAGCTTTTTCTCAAGGATCACAGAATCGATCGGGCGGAGGCCTGCCTGGCAAAAGCAAAGCGATTAACTGAAACCACGCCGGCGGACAAGGATCGCACGGACGTTTTGGAGATGTGCAAGACGGTTGCAGACTTGATAGCGACAGAAAAACGAAACACAAAGAAGGAGGGCAATGGCAAGTGAAGATTCGACATCGCATTCTGATCTTACTTGCATTGCCTCTTCTGGCCCTTCTCTTCATGGTAGGCCCATTGTCTATAGCGCTCGCGGACGTCGATCGCATAGCGCAAAAAGAATCAGAGGCAAAGAGAATAATCAGTTTGACTGACGAGATTTATGGATTGATCGGCAAACAAATTGTATTGGTTGCAGGCTCGCAATTCGGAAGCCCAAAAAAGGTCGAGCGCGCAGCCAACGAGATTCGAGGCGAGCTCCGTCCGAGGATCAACGAACTAAAGACGCTGGTGAACAGCAATCAAAAGATGCTGAGTCTAGTTGATCGTATCGATATCAACTGCCAAAAACACATCGATGGCTGGGAGGAGATGTCCCAGACTTATGGCTCCGGCGAACAAAAATTCTATATGGCTCAATTTCTCGAGAGATATGAACTCGCGGAATTCATGAAAGTACTCTACGATCAGCTTCAAGAGGATGTAGAAACGCTGGTCAATCACTATGGACGCGAGGCTAACGAGTTTCAACCAAGACAACTCAAGAACAGAGAAAACCTCAGGCACATCATCGAGCTTTCGGTAGCGCTGGTATTCACTTTCGTACTGATCGCGTACGTCACTACGTCGAAAACCACCCTGGCTCGATTGCAAATCTTGATGAATAACATTCGCAAATTTTCTCGCGGAGAGAAGAGCCTCGACGTTCTACCAGGCGAAGACGAACTCGCGGAACTCGACAAAGCTTTTCGCGCCATGTCCGACGAAAGAAATCGGCTCGAGGAAAAACGTCAAGCGATGAGAGCAATGGTAAATCACGATTTGAGATCACCACTTACGAGTATCAATCTCAGATTGGATCTACTGATCGACCGAAGCGGTCCGTCCCTGGAAGCGCCTGTTTTGGACCAGCTTAAGAGAATGTACGTCGAATCTGCACGACTGGTCAGGCTGGCTTCGACTTTGCTTGATGTAGATAGACTCGAAGATGGTATGGTCGACTTGGACATAAAAGCCCACCAGACCTCAGCTTTGATAGACGCCGCAAGTGAGGCCGTGTTGACTCTCGCCGAGAGAAAATCTATCAACTTTGCAGACGAAACTAAACGCTACACCTTGATGTGTGATGGCGACAAAGTCATTCAAGTTCTGGTCAATCTGCTCTCCAACGCCATCAAGTTTTCACCAGAGCACTCGATCGTCATTATCAAAAATGAGCTCAGCGAAGACAAGCTGATCCGATTCTCGATAATCGACCAGGGTCCTGGAATTCCGGCAGCGGACGTGGACCGGTTGTTTTCCAAATTTACGAGATTCGCTCAAAATCAGCCGATAAAGCAGGATGGAAGCGGATTAGGATTGTACATTTGCAAAATGCTAATCGAAGCACAAGGCGGCAGGCTTGGCTACACCCCAACGAACGAGGGTGGCAGCTGTTTCTGGTTCGAGCTGCCAAACACTACTGAACCGTAGACGGTGGCGAATGGGCCATGCTAACTCAGGACACTTCGAGCGGATCGTCTATTCAGTTCAGCAGATCACATCTGAAACTTCTCAGATAACGACAGGCTGAGACGAGCGCGGCAAGGCCGACTTCTCTAGTCGCAGCCCGTAGGCAATTTGCAATTTGACTCATATTGTGATATCTATCTACATAGACACGCATCTAAATAGATATTTGTCTAAATACAACCGCTCGCGATGGGTTTGCTCCCATCTATGAGCTATTCAACATGAGTTGAAAGGAGTCAGTCATGACGGATTTGCAATTCGCCAATGTACTTTCCTTCTTCAAAGTACTTTCCGACGAAAGTCGGTTAAAGATAGTCGGTGCACTCGCTTCCAGCGAGCGCTCGGTCGAGGAGCTCGCCAGTCTTCTCGAGTTGCGCGGACCAACAGTCTCGCACCATCTATCGCGATTGAAGCAGGTAGGTCTTGTCGTTATGAGAACAGAGGGTACGACTCATCTCTACCAGTTAAACATGAAAGAGCTCCATGCTCTTTCTAAGCAGGTGCTTGCTATGGAGACCATCGTCAACATTGCCGATACAGTCTCTACAGATACGTGGGAACGCAAGATTCTCACTGATTTCTTCGAGGGCGAAAGGCTGAAGGAGATTCCTGCCAGCCGCAAAAAGCGCGAGGTCGTCTTGCGCTGGTTGAGCCACCAATTCGAGCCGGGCGTCCGGTACAAGGAGAAAGAAGTCAATAACATCATCGCAAGACACCACCCTGATTTCGCGACGTTGCGACGAGAGCTGATTGGAGCGCAACTCCTTAGCCGCGAAAACAGCATTTATTGGCGCGTCGAACAAGCGGTCTGACCGCGAGCCGACGATCGCACAGAACAGTCGAATTGAGCCGGTTACTTGAGATCGGCTCGAGACGGCCTTTCGCTCCCTGACGGCGGTTTACCCGATAATCGACCGTGGAATAACGAGTGCGACCACTCGTGGCAGTCGACTTAACGATGGCGAAAATTTTAGTAGTTGAAGATGACGCTGTTTTGGCGGACCTGGTCAAGCAAACGCTGATGGCAGACCGGCACGACGTCGAACTGGCGTACACGGGCGAAGACGGTCTGCTCTTTCTCGAGAGGTTCACATTCGATTTATTGGTCCTGGATTGGGAGCTGCCTGGAGTGTCCGGCGTGCAACTCCTGAGCAACTATCGACAGAAGGGAGGAATGAATCCTGTAATTTTCGTCACCGCCCGCAGTTCTATAGAAGATAAAACCGAAAGCTTCAATACTGGGGCTGATGACTATCTGGCAAAACCATTCGAGATGAAAGAGCTCGCACTGCGCGTACAAGCTCTACTGAGGCGTCCACGAGTAAGGGAAGCGGAGACGCTCACATACAGGGACATCGTTGTAGAGCCGGGGAAAGGCAGAGTACAGCGAGCAGGCCGCGAGCTGCGACTGCAGCCACGAGAACTCGCACTCCTAGAGTTCTTCATAAAAAATCAGGATCTTGTTTTCTCGTCCTCTCAATTAATCGATCGCGTTTGGAGTTTTGAAACAGAAGCGACAGATATATCAGTAAGAAGCTGTATCGCGCGAATCAGGCGCAAGCTGGAAGTCGATGATTCTGAGGTTTTCATTGAAAATCTGCGAGGTCTGGGATACCGACTGCCAGCTGACTCGACAAAGAAATGCGAATAACGAGAACTCTTGCAATATTCTTCATCGTGCCGGTGGCGGTACAAGCATTGTTAGTCGGATCGATGTTCGCTTGTTTCAATAGCGTCGGCACGACTCTGAAAAAACAGGTTGAGTATAAGAAGCTACAAGCCTTCATGGACAATGTGCAGCGATTGCAATCGACGTCCTTAGGCACGGCACTCATTGCCAGCGTCACTGGATACCAACGATTACGGAACAAACACGATGAGCTCATCGAGGAGCTGAAGGGCCTTTTGCCACGGCTCAGACAGATTGAAAGGGCACATCCAGAGCTACAAACGGTGATAGAAGACTTCATCGCCAAAGAGAAAGATCTGGTCGGAATGGAGCTACTTATTCGAGGCTATCCTCTCTGCCTAGCGACACCCTCGGAAGAAGACTCAGCGCAAGCCGCATCCGCTATCAGACAAGCGATGCGTAGTATGAAAACAGTCGTCGGCAAAGTCGACGATATCAATGCCGAGTTGCAGAGGAATCAATCACACGCGCTCGAGACAGGAGCCTTATGCGGCGCATTGATTCTATTGTTTGAACTAGCGCTGGCAGCGAACTGGTCAAAGCGAACATTCGGAAGCAGATTGCAAACTGTGTACAATCGCATCGCCGATTTCAAACAAGGAAAGCCGCTCACACCTGGCGCTTACTCAGGAGACGAGTTGACCAAACTCGAAGACGCGATTATATCGGCCGATCATAGATTGAGAGAGCTAGAAGACTCGCGGCGGGAGCTGTCATCGATTGTTGCCCATGATCTTCGTGCGCCACTTACATCGATCGCGGGCAGTCTCGAGCTCATGGAAGAAACAGGAATGTTCGGAAGACTCTCCAAAGAGTGTCAGGGCACGATTGCTCAAGCTCGACAAGATGCGGAACAACTAATCTTCGCCGTCAACCTTCTACTCGAGTTCGCCAGACTGAAGTCGACAGATAGACTTAATGTAGAGCGCGTTTCCAATACACGACTCGAATACGTTATCTACGAGGAGCTGGACAATGCCGGTCTGGCCGGGCTGTCCAATTTCACATGCGATATCTCGGATTCCAGTTTGGCACTGCCAATAACACCACTTTCAAAAACAGTAGCATTCTTGATCAAGTCGCTACCTACTCACGAACAGGTGAAACTATTAATCGGCAAAATCAACGATGATACCATCGCGACACTAGAGTTTCGAAACAATCAGAATACGCAACAACAGACAAGCGACAGCAAGTTAGCATCGGTAATGGCTAATTTCATGGATGCCACCATCAGCACATCAACTGACAGCGACGGCTGCATCATTGAGTTTAACTTCAAGAATGAAAAAGCGAATATGTCTCATTCGACAATAGTTAGCGGAAAGGGCAACTTCAGGGCCACCTTCCTACTTCTACTGGTTGCAACAGCACTGCTTAACTTAATTACAGCCGGCTGTCTCGTCTTCGCGTGGCACCAGGGGCAGTTGCAGTTAGAAAGAGAGAAAGTGTCGCGCAGTGTGATGCACTCCGCCAGCACAATTACGTCAGACGTAACAGAGATCATGTTCCTCTCCCTTCTTCAGGTGTCGAATGTCGAGCACGAAATATTGAGAGTCCAGAAGAAAATGGATGCAACGATGGACGGGCTTGACAAACTCATTCCTGAAAACAAGCGATCATCCATGGAGAACTGGAAAAGCAAAATCAAAGCAATTCAAGATGTTTCGCGCCGGCTATACATGACGCGAGATGATCCGCAGGCGGTTACGAGACTAGTGAAGGAACTAGTCGATAAAGAGAATTTCGAGCAAACACACTTCTCGCACTCAGGTCAATTCATTATCGAGCAAGAAAAGGCATTTTCTGCGACGTCGGAGAAAACGTGGCTACTACTTCAAACGCTCAGCATGCAGATAACCTGGATCTCTATAGTCGGAACAGGAGCCTCGATTGTGTGTGCCAGCCTGATCGGTCGACACCTGATCAGGCGGTTGAAAAATGTTGAGGAAAACTCCATCAGCCTTCAGAGAGGTACAAAGCTGCAGACACCCGAAAAGGGAGTTGACGAGATCGCAGCACTTGATCAGTTCTTCTACGACGCCGCCACTACACTCGAAAGAATGGAACGAGAACGAAAAGCACTTGTTATGCTTCTTCGCGACGAGCTCTACCTCCCGGTTAGCAACCTCCAGCGTTTGATCACCAACCTTATGGAAACACACTCCGGCGGTTTATCAGAAAAAGCATTGAAGCAAATGACTGTGGTAGACTCCGAACTCAAGAGACTGTCACTTCTCATCGATGACTTGCAGTGCGCCAATCTTTTAGGAGGCGAGAGCACGGACGCGATGACCTTTGCGTGTGTTGAAAGCGACATTCGACTCACTGTAGAATCGGCTGTTGTAGCGATAAACCACCAGGCCAGTCAGAAAAGAGTTACTATCAATATAGACGCACCGCCAGGTAGAACTATCGTCAATGTAGATCCGCAAAGAACCATTCAAGTTCTGGTCAATCTTCTTACTAATGCAATAAAGGTTTCACAAAAAGATAGCTCAATTGCGGTGAGAATTGACCATGTAGAAAAATCAGTAAGAATCTCAGTAATAGATCACGGCCAAGGTATTCCAGCGGAACAGGTGAAACAGCTTTTCCAAAGATTTTCCAGACTGAAGGACGAAAAGGGTAGCATCGGACTTGGACTCTTCATTTCAAAACGGCTGGTTGAAATTCAAGGCGGAACGATTGGCGTGGAATCGGTCCCTGGCGAAGGCAGCACCTTCTGGATTTCATTTCCGATAGTCGCAATCGAAAAATAGATTACTTCGGTTGATCACGTTGCGGCAACAATCGAAACGTAACATGCTTGCATTCGACAAACACAGACTTCCGACAGAGGTCTAACCTAGAGAAAGCCAGGCTGGCAATGGCGAAGTGCAGCCCATAAATAGCTGAACTCCTAGAAATACGACTTTTAACCGGGCAATGCATGCTGATTGAGGGTTCTCCATGACCCTCGATCAGCGGGGCTTTACGTGCGAGCTAACAGATGAGGGTAAAGCAATAATGGAACCGATCACAGAAAATGGGAAAACGCCGAACACCGCGGATGATACTACAGCCAGACGATTGCTAGGTGTAGACGAGCCGCGAGAGAATCTGCGAACGATCCCGCAAACCACTCCGCAACAACGGCTAGCTCAAGAATGGAGTTTAAACCAGCAGATTCAGTCCGCAAAAAATAAGATCGCGGACAACAATCCAACTCCGCTGAGTTTGGCTGGAGATCTGGGATATTCGGCGGTCTACTCAGGGATTCAGTCGCCAGCAAAAGGTCTGGTGCAGTTAATGAGTCCCAAACTAGCAGACGCCATCGAAATTATGGAACCACCACGGCACGCTGAGTTCGGGACTGCGAAGTGGCACGCGCAGACAGTTGGGGATGCAACCGGAATGATTCTGCCCTTCATGCTGACGCATGGTGCCCTGAAAAAAGCCGGACTGACGTTCGTCGCGAAAGAACAAACCTCGGTTGCCGCTATGAAACTAGCCGCCGCGGACACCTTCGGTCGCGTTGCCGATAGCGCGCTGACTGGGTTCGTCTACGACTTCGCGGCTCGACCGGTCGACATGTCAAAGAATGATTTTTGGGCGCAACGCACCAAAAATGGTGCCACCGGTGCTATCACGTTTGGAACACTTAGTGCCGCTGGAGCACAATTCCGATCTTCGACACGAAGTTTGGCGGCGGAATTGGTAGGGGCGAAGAAGGTCGCTTATGAGGTCGGCGTCAACACAGTGTCAGGTATACCGGCTGGTATCGTCAATGCAGAAACCGCGTCCATTCTCAACGAAGGGCGACTGGCAACAGCCAAGGAGTGCATAGAAAGTGGATATTCGATGGTCGTAGCAGGTGGTGCTCTTGGACTCGCAGAAGGGACAATAACGGAAAGAACTCGAGGCAGACTAGCGGAATCAGAGAGAGCGAAACGAGCACTGGAAGCGTCAAATCGCGAATCCGTGCTGAGGGATCGCGAAGCCAGACACGGAATTGTCGACGCAATCGAGCGCGCGACTGAAGTGACTAAAGCTCACAAGGAAAAACCTTCTGGTCGCGAACATTGGCTCAATTCAAAAGATGCAAAACCTGCTCCGGAAACAATTTCCCCGGAGAATTCGATCAGCTTGAGAAAACTAGCGGCACGCAAAGATGGTAGCTTCAAAGAACTCGTAGACGAGTACTACAAGAACTTAAGAGAGGCTATGCCTCGTTCCACCTCAGCGGGAACCGAGTGGCTGAATATTCGACGTCTGCAAAGTAAGAGATCGAACGAAGATACTCTCGTGCTTCGAAATAGAGATAACAAGATAGTCGGCGGGGTTCAAT
Source organism: uncultured Candidatus Obscuribacterales bacterium (assembly GCA_964418155.1). GTDB lineage: Bacteria > Cyanobacteriota > Vampirovibrionia > Obscuribacterales > Obscuribacteraceae > JADYXR01. The sequence continues at coordinate 299,323 of CAYQKX010000003.1, forward strand.
ACTACCTAATGGGCGACACGGCATGTGTCAGAGACCTTTGGTTGAAGGGAGATCGATCGCCTGGCAACATATCTCGTCTCGCCGAAACAATACATGATCACGTGCAAGCGAAAGGGGCTAAGGAAGTGGCGATTGAGAACTCGACTATCATAGAGGTGGGGAATAAGGCTTCACAGAATAACATGCAAGAACGTGGAAAGCCGACTGATGAAAAACCGCAGCCTGTCGATCAGCAAGTTCGGATTGACGCCCAACTAGCGAAAGAGCAAGCCGCACCCGTCGATGGACAACACACCCAGGAGACGCATCAACAGAACAAAGCAATCGTCGAACCGACGCAGGAATCAGTCGCAGAAGCCACCGATCCTTGAAACAATCCTGGTTTTTGCTTAGGTAAGTCCATTTAAGGTTCCAAATCGTTCTTTTTAGGTTCCATATATATATCTTTTTTATCAATAAAGGTTCCAGATTGTTCGAAAATTTTGATTCAGGTTCCACATTCCTCATATTGGCTCCACTTGCCTCAAAAATACTGCAACAGGTTCCAATTTCCTCAATTCGGTTCCAGATTCTTCTTTATTCTGCATTTAGGTTCCATTTCATGGGATGGCAATAAAAACCAGCCTTAAAACAGGAGTTGACGCGCAACCAACATTTCGATATTATTGGAAATATGAAAACGAAGAACGCAGTCAGCGCCTTAGCCGCACTGGCTCAAGAAACACGCCTGGAAATATTTCGCCTTTTGGTCAGAAAAGGATCTGCTGGAATGGCCGCCGGTGATCTGAGCACTCATTTTGGAATGCCACCAGCTACGATGTCATTCCACTTAAAGGAACTCACAAATGCTGAATTGATCGTTTCGCGACGCGAAAGCAGATCGATTATCTATTCAGCGAACTATGACCAGATGCAAGAGTTACTCGGCTTCTTGATGGAAAACTGCTGCGCAGATAACGGAGGCAAATGCTAATGAAGAGATTCCATGTACATGTTGCTGTGGCAGATCTGTCCCAGTCGATTCAGTTTTATTCAACGTTCTTCAACACACCGCCTTCTGTCGAAAAGGAAGACTATGCAAAGTGGATGCTAGACGATCCAAGAATAAACTTTGCTATTTCAACGAGAGGCAGAGAGCCAGGACTTGATCATCTTGGAATACAGGTTGAAAATTCAGATGATTTGAAAAAAATTTCAGTGCGTCTAAGAGCAGCTCAACAGCCGATCTTGGAACAAGATCAAACTACATGTTGCTACGCCAAAGCAGATAAAACTTGGGTGCACGATCCACAGGGAATTGCCTGGGAAAGTTTTTACACTACCGGCGCAGCAACCACTTACGGTGAAGACGCCAACTTCGAGACACCGACGAACTCTGCTTGCTGTGCGCCTATGCCCGAGACGATTCCAGTAAGTTTCGGAAAGAAAAAGGATGGTTGCTCGTGAAGAAAGTGATTTTTGCCTGCGTTCACAATGCAGGGCGCTCACAGATGGCCGCCGCATTCTTTAACGCGTTTGCTGATCGCTCTATGGCTACCGCGGTCTCAGCAGGCACGCAGCCAGCCGAAAAGATTCATGACTGTGTCCTGGAGGCGATGAAACAAGCGAAAATCGATCTAAGCACGGTGAAGCCACAACTACTAACACAGGAACTCGCCAGCGGCGCTGATCTCCTCATTACGATGGGCTGTGGTGAAGCATGCCCTTATGTGCAGGGTCTAAAACGGGAGGATTGGCCATTGGCCGATCCAAAAGGAAAATCGATTGACGAGGTTTGCGTGATCAGAGACCAGATAAAAAATCGTGTACTCACCTTGTTAGAAGCACTAGAAGCCATCAGCCGCTGCGAGTCACAAGTATGATTACTGACGACGACAAAGCGTTCCTACAGTCCTTCGTGGAATGCTCCCTTGGTGCAAAATGCTGGACTCACGCGGCGCATGTTCGAATGGGTTGGTTAGTGCTGGAGACTTCATCTACATTTGACGAAGCGCTGGAGCGGATTAGAAGCGGGATTATGCGATTTAACTCAACGAAAAATAGCATTGGTTATCACGAAACCATTACCATTGCTTTCGCTCGGTTGATAGCTTCCAGGCGCCTAACTGGGGAATCCCTGGAATCATTTGTCGCGCGAAATCCAGATCTCCAGGAGAAAGACTGCCTTAAGCGGTTTTATAGCCCGGCAATATTGGCGTCAGAAGAAGCTCGCCACAGATTTATTGAACCGGATCTTGCAGATCTGCCTCAACCGAGCGCATGCGTAACATCTACAGGCTAACAGATTAATCCGTTGCTTTGTCTTAGGCGGCTACCTGCGTGCATGTCTTAACGTGCAGAGATTGACACACCTTCCAGCTGCTATCCAATGGCAGTCCCCTGACGGGGTGCGCTAGCGCATCCATGGGCAGCCGAAAGCCGCGTCTTCGAGACGGCACTAACACGCACTGGAGGTGCCACCATGAACAATACCATTACGATTGTCGGTTACGTTGGTCAGAATCCGCATGAGATCTCGTTTGAAGACACAGGCAACAAGTCTCGATACTTTCGGCAATCCAAGACTGCCTGATTCGATCGATAGTTTTAGGTTGCGAGAAATAATTTTCCAGCATTGCTCATCTCCTTTCGAATTGGGTTACGAATGGAGATTTTCCTCATGAGACCTAATAGACCTCGGGTCTCTTCGAAGTAACATCTCTGCTGCGATTTCGACGTGAAAATCCACTGATGGATTAGGATCATTGGCTGTAGTTGCGTTGAAAGGAGCATCGATGCGAAGCACCTTGCGATTACCGACCTCGAATTCAAAACCTAGTAACTTTGCAGGAGCATGCGAGCATGCCACTAGTTGTTTAACAAGAAATTACTTGCGCGGACGCCTGCGGGCAGACTTGGTCTGTTAAATCGGCTAAGAGCGGCGAATTGCTTTTTGAAATGAGAGTACGGCATCACTTATTCCCAAAAGGAAAGATCATCTTCCAATCGGTTTTCATGTCGACAACCGTCCACCCATGTGTTGCAGCCATATCGAGCGCCTTGTCGAGACGTCCTATTGACGACTTGCGATCATAAGCCCATTCGCGCTCCGCGTCTGTGTGATGCACGATGAGGGCGAATCGGGGGCCGGCTCCTGCCGTTGTCCACTGCAACATTTGCAGGTCACCGTCTGAATTACCGAAGGCTGCCATAGGACGGCGGCCGATGTGCTCCTGGATACCGACCGGCTTGCCTACATTATCATCGTTGAAATTGATCTCCGGAAGGCGCATCAGAACTGGCTTGCCATCAGGCATCTCAAATTTGGTTTTAACACTGCTACCAACCACTTGTTCTGGTGGAATGCCATATATTCTTTGAGCCCATGGCCTCATGAAGTCGATGCCACCACCTGAGACGATGAAGGTCTTAAAACCGTTCGCTCTCAAATAAGACAAAAGCTCCAACATAGGCTGATAGACCATGTCTGTATAAAGGCGCTTTGTCACCGGGTGCTTAGCGGTAGCAATCCAGTCGCTGGCAATTTTATTAAACTCTTCAGTGGTCATGCCGGTGTGAGTGTCTACAATGAGTTTTGCAATCGATGGTTCACCGCCGGCCAGCGCTGCTTTGATGTCGCCTTTGAGCAGTGAAGCGAAGGGTTCCTGCGTCGCCCACTCGGGATGCTCTGGAGCAAGCGATTTGACACGGTCTATTGCGAATTGAAGCTGGACATACATTGGCTGTTCAGCCCAAAGTGTTCCGTCGTTATCGAAAGTGGCGATACGCTCGTCCACTGGTACGAAGTCAGGCGAGTCTGCCTTGGTCACTGAATTAACAAAATCGATAATTGACTGTTTAGAGTCGCTGTCGTTCCATGACTTCAATAGGGGAGCGGCGCGATTGGGTGATGCGGCGAACTTGAGAGACTTGAGTTCTCTCTGAGCCGTACCGAAATTGCCGAGTTGATAGACGGATGCGGCTTGCGGCAAGAATGTGAATCCATCAAATGGCTGGGCGAGCAACTTATCCAGGTATTCTATCGTTCCGATACCCGTGGTGACGTGCGGATTGAACTTCGCTCCTGCTTGTTTCTCTACATATGACCCGACATAATCTATCGTCGGCTGATTGATTTCCGGATTTTGTGGCGTTCTCACGAAAGCTGCGGCTGTGCCAGTCGGCACTGTGAAAGGTGCAACCGCTTCAGTCAACTTCTGTTGCAGCCGAATCAAAGCTGGCGTCGGCTTGACGACAATGCCCGCAACGCCTATTTCCCCATCAGGAATGTAGTAGTACTTAAATGCACTCAATTTCCAATTGGCCGGTTTCTCCCTGTCCAGCACTTGGTTGGCAGCAGCATAAACTTTGTCGAGATCGGCGGTGCGGACGAACCTTTGGAGTAGAGTAATGTGCGGATGGTGCGACACATCCAGCGCGAAACCCTTGGGGTAGACTTTTCGCAGCTGGGCGTTTGCGTCCTTCGCATGCTTCTTCATCGTTGCGTCTGGTTGTAGCGCGATGTCAATTGCCGTGACCGAGCTTTCGTCTGCGCGTGCAGCTCCAGCTGAGACGAACATGCAGAACAGACCTACGATCAATGAGTGGAAGACTTTGGTTGAACACTGCATGAGAGTTTCCTTTATCCAATTGAAGCCTGTGATTTGCAGCCCCGCCAGATCAACACGATGTTATTTGCTAGCTGCGCCGTCCTTCAGCTTCTCCATTACCTGGTCTATGCTGAAGCTCGCCGATTTCTGACTCGGCGGAAACTCTTTGAAGGAACTCAGGAACTGGCCGACGGATTGTTGCGCCGGGACCAATAGGAATACGTGATCGATTAGCCAGTCGTAATAAGTATTTGACGTAATGTCTGCACGCTCGTACGGGTCGGTACGCAGGTTAAATATCTTCGGCACCCGAAGTGTCGTAAACGGTTCAGCCCATATCCTCATGGTGCCGGGTACTCGCTGCTCGGAAAAGACCAGCTTCCAATTGTCGTAGCGCAACGAGACAAGCTCGCCGTCGTCGTTGAAGTAGAAGAACTCTTGGCGCGGGTCTTTCTCTTCTTGACCCGTCAGGTAGGGAAGAAGGTTGTAGCCATCCAGATGAACTTTGAAAGTCTTGTCGCCGACTTTCATGCCTTTCAGGAGCTGTTCTTTCACATCTGGAACGCCAGCTGCCGCCAAAATAGTCGGCAGCCAGTCAAGATGCGCCACGATAGCATTGCATACAGTGCCAGGTTTTATGTGGCCCGGCCAGCGTATCATTTCGGGCACTCGGTAAGCACCTTCCCAGTTGGAGTTCTTCTCGGATCGAAACGGCGTCATTGCCGCATCAGGCCAGGAGTTCATGTGTGGGCCGTTGTCTGTCGAATACATCACTATGGTGTTATCGGCAATACCAAGTTTATCGAGCTCTTGCAGTATTGTTCCTACGTTTTTGTCGTGGTCAATCATCACGTCGTGATATTCGCTCTGCCAGCGCCCGGACTGCCCGATACTCTCGGGCTTAGCGTGAGTACGCAAGTGCATATGGGTGAAGTTCACCCACACGAACATCGGCTTACCTGCTTTGTGCTGCTCTTCGATGAATTGGACAGAGCGTGTAGCGATGTCGTCATCAATTATTTCCATACGTTTCCTAGTTAACGGTCCGGTGTCTTCGATCTTCTGTGTGCCGTCAGGCAAAGCGTAGCTATGAATGACGCCGCGAGGACCGAACTTTTTCAGGAACTCTGGATCCTTCGGGTAATCGCGCAATTCAGGCTCTTCCGAAGCATTTAAATGGTAGAGCGGTCCGTAGAACTCATCAAAGCCATGGTTTGTCGGTAGGTGCTCATCTAGGTCACCAAGGTGATTTTTACCGAACTGCCCAGTTGCATAGCCTTGCCCTTTAAGCAATTCGGCAATAGTCACGTCACGCTTCTGAAGACCCAGAGCCGCGCCCGGTAAACCCACTTTGGTGTTGCCCGTACGCAAGCCAGTTTGACCGGTAATGAAGGAAGAGCGCCCCGCCGTGCAACTTTGCTCGGCGTACGAATCTGTAAACATGACTCCTTCTTTGGCGATCCGGTCGATATTGGGTGTCTGGTAACCCATCAAGCCCTTGGTGTATGCGCTGACGTTGGACTGCCCGACATCATCACCCCATATAACGATAATGTTGGGACGCTTGTCCGCGGCCCATGCAGAAGTACAGCAGTTAAATAGGAGACAGAGAAGCGATAAGGCGGTTGGGATAAATTTCATTTGTACTCCATTGGTGAGGCGAATACGCATAGCCTTGAGCATCAGTCGCGGGCGACTGGCTTAATCAGCACCGCACTACCAGCGGTGGCATCCATTGTCCGTTGAGGCTTCTGCTTTCGACCAGTACGTGCGAATAGGACTGGATGTTCAGGAGAGCCTTTTGCGCGTACCGCTTGGCAACACGCCTGCAAACCGAAAGTTAAGACTATCAGGAATGCGACTACAGTTGCTCATCCCTCCGGACGATTTCGCTTATGAAGTGTCCAAAGCATAGACAAGCCTGAAGAGCCTGAATGATGCTCTAGGCGGTTATCAGTCAGTGGGCATTATATTTCTCTCGTTGTGCTGACTCGGCGCAGGCTAGCGCCTACTACAAGTAAGCATCAAAAAGATTGTGAGCAGACGCGACACACGTGAAGTAGTTCTCTCGTGAAATGGCTGATCTACTGGCAACGATGGAGCCAATATTGCGCTCGGGCAGAACTGACGTTTGAAGGGCTGACGCCAAGTAGAAACTTCACCGTAGCTTTTCGCACTGTCTATGTCAACTTCGATAAAGCCTAGTGGACGTCAAACCGGAAGCCGCTTGCTTAGCTTGTTGGCGGTCTGGTTTGCAATTGGTCTTCGCAGCGCTTCCAGGCTTTTCTGCATAGGTATGCAACGATGCCTGGTTCTGCCCGGTAATCGAATCTGGCATAGTGCTAGTTGAACTGACGAGCTGTGATTAGCTGTTGTCTAAACTCCAGAAGCTTTGCGGTAGCAGTCTCCTTCTTATCGATGAGCGTCCAGAAGGTTCCTTTTGAGGAGTGAATAAGATATAGACCACCCAGCTTGCGTATCCTCCGGATGTCCTCGCGACGCATGTGGACCACACCGGAGCGAGTATGAATAGCAATAGTTGAATCTCCAATTCTCACCAGCTCGGCCAGTTTCGTTACGTGTATTCTCCACATGACGATTGCAACCAGCATTCCTATAGCAGCGATCAAGAAGCTGTCTGCCTTGACCTGAACGCCGTAGGCAGCGGCCGACAGGATCGGAAATGTGCATGCAATGCCAATCGCCAGACACGCACCGTTAGCTCCATCAACAAACGAGTTCGGTAATCGTACATTGGTGTGGAACTTTTCTTTATGCTGTGGGCATCTTGAGCGAATCTTCTCAAAAAGAGTAGCGCTATTCGTTAGATCGCATGAGAGGACAAAATCTTCGGCTCTCGTGGTCAGTAGGACATAATCCCCGTTTTGAATCTCGAAGAAGTCAGCTATTTCAATCCACTGGACTGTGCGGTCGAGCATAATCGGTGATTTCAGCCCCATTCCGCTATCGACAATCATGACCTCAACTACTATTTTGCAATGTTGTCGATATGCGATAGCCATTTGAATGAAGAGGGCGACGGCGGCCAGGCTAGCCAACATGATCAGTTTGATGCCCTGAAGTCCAACGGTTTTTAGTAAGATGGCGCAGTGGAACGGCAGAACTAAAATGAACAGAAGAGCGGCGCGAATAATCGGATTTTGATACTTATCGAGCGGCTCTCCTAACCTCCGAAACACCCTGTTCATGTCTCCAATTTGCCACCAGTCCTTAAGCGGTTTGCCGGTGAGCCGGAAGCGCTCATCTTGTGTTTTAAGAGCAGGTTCGCTGGTGCTATTTTTCTTGTTTAACATGAGTACCTCTTCGTGGTTATCGCCGAGGTGGTCAGAGAATAGTAATTTTGATAGGAATGTTTAGCTAGGGAATTTCTGGTCGGATACTCGGCAACATCCGAACAGAGCATGAACTTGGACTTGATACCACCAGCATTAAGTTCGTTCATCCTTAGAACCGGTAATCAGCCAGAAAAGACCCGGACCTGGAATGCTAGTGCTGCCATCATAAAGTGCCGCTTGACAACTCGGTGGAATCTTTAGTTTTTGTTATTCATCGCTTCGACGACCGTGCGCCGCCACTTATCCAAAAGTTTTTTTAGCCTGCTAGAGGCTCGCCCTCTGTGTCTATGATAAGTGAGACAGTCTAAGTCGATTTTTTTGTACGCGTAACTTGAAAACTCCTTGTCCGTGTTTTTGTCTTTAACATCTTTTGCAGTATGCTAGTGCCGGTGTCGTATCTGGTGCTCTTGATTTGCAGGAACGAGGATGTGTCCAACCACTCGTTGCCCGCTTGGAACAGCAAGCATCCATAATTGCAGAGAACGAAAAGGTAATGGCGGAACAAAAGATCCAGCTGAGACTTCTTCCAGATCTTGAGAAAACAGCTGTTGCAAAAATACCCACAGCCGCTAAGTAGCTTTCTTTCTTAGCCTTTCCTCTGCCACCGGCTTCGGAATCTCGCGAACCAATTTACCATCACGAATGACGACAATCGCCGTCCCAGTCTGCGCTGCAATCTGCCTAGCCCGCTTCGCCGCCCGCAAAAGTGCAGCCGTTGCATTTTTCATATCGGGATCAAACAGCCGCTCCTGCTTCATCGGTTTTCCCCTTCGTCGATCATGGTGGGTGTCACGATACCTGCTAGAGCCATGCGAAATCATTTCGGTCTTTCCATTGGATCTCTCAACGCTGTGATACGGCTGGTATGGCAAGATAGCAATCGCGACGAACTAACGGTATGATATGCACAGTGGTCAGGAGAGCTTGCTTTTGATTGATAAGACTGAATTACTCAAGAGAATCACCATCGAATCAGGTAAGTGCGGGGGGCGTCCATGCATCCGCGGAACTCGAATGCGCGTTGCGGATGTTCTTCAGTTGTTGAGTTCTGGTGCCGATTATGCGGAGATTCTTAGGGACTATCCTTCTCTTGAACATGAGGACATCCTGGCATGTCTTGAGTATGCGGCGCGGCAAACGGACCACACGATACTGCAGTCTGCATGACTTACCTTGTCGACCATCAGCTTCCAGTTGCTCTGGTCGATCATTTAAAAGCGCACGGGTTGAATGCAATCCATGTGTCTGATTGCGGACTTGAACAGGCAAGCGATAAAGAAATTTGGGATTACGCTAAGGCTAATGCTTGCGTGATCGTGAGCAAAGACGAAGACTTTTTCCATTTGTCGGGCAGAGAAGCTGACGGACCTCCACTAGTATGGGTACGGCTTGGAAATTGTCGAAATGCGGCTCTATTTGCGGCGTTTGACAGTATTCTTTCGGACTTACTTGAAGCTATGAATTCTGGAGCAAAGGTAGTGGAAGTGCGATGAGTATTCTAGCTAGGCAGCCCGAGCGGCGCATAAGGTCCGTTATGTTGCATCATGATTCGGGATAAAGTCGAGGGAATAGATCAAGAGACGAATAACCTTTTCGAGAGTGTCAGGTCTAAAGCCAGTTGCCGCCGCTTCATCCATAAGACTAGTTTTGGAGAGTTTCAAAATGGCTCCTCCCATGAGCGTTCAAGAACATTGACTGGAACAATCAAGTTCCAGCCGTGGACTAGCTTTCCGGTGCGCTCACAGCGGAACATTAGGCGGCGCTGCGACCGAACTCCAAACAGTTTTGAAAAAAAATAAATTTGCTATTTTGTCATTGAGGCCACCAGACGTTGAACTTGTGGGGTGACTGCATTCCTGCTGGTAATGGCGGCAGCATCGGCAAGGCGGACAACTTTTGAATTACGAGTTGATCTCGCGGAGAAGACTTGTGATTCCGACAACTAACCTCGAGTATTTTTCCTTCGCGACTCACTTGCAACTGCAGATCACACTTGTTCAACGTTTTCCGAAGAGCAGGAGTGAGCGCCTGTAATGCAACCTTGCTGCATTCGGAATCAAAATCTCTGTAGGTTTCATCGAGAATGGTCATACTCGGCAGCGAATTCGATAACTCGAAGATCACCAGCATCTTTCCACCCATCTCTTTTCCCTTCATATCCTTGACCGCGAATTTGGAAAAGGGAACAGCATCCAAGACCGCCTTCAGGGCAAGCTCATCAGACTCCGCGTTACCTTCATCAAAGATACTAATTTCATCCAACATTCCAGTGGGACTGATGGCAACGTTCACTGATGACGTGGCCACAGCTTCCGAAGGCTTCCAACAAGCGAGAATCTTCTCTCTGGTGTCGTCATTGAAATTGCAGCCGGGGCAACCTTCATGGGCTGGACTTACATGGATGTTGCAATGCGTGCCGCCACCGAGATTACTGCTCCACGCTTTGATTGCCTGTGTTTTCGTCACGCCTTTTGCTACCAACGCAGACGTAACAATTTCTCTGTAGTGCTCATCTCTTTTCTCCTCGTCCTTCTCGTGCTGTTCATAAGCCTGTTTTCCCAACTCGCCGGAAAGCAGATCGATGAACTCCTTCCTCGTCTCGAGCTGCGCCATCAGTTGCTTATTCGGACTCGGTTGAAAATTGTCGAACCCACCTTCGGAGAACAGAGAGCTCCATACGGGCTGGAGTATTTCACCAAACTCGTTCCGTACGCGCATTGACAGCACGTCAAGAAACTTCCTGTCCTCAGTAAATTTATGGGAGAACTCGTTTGCCGGGTCGTCAACATAGACAGCAGCAAGTTCACACCCCAGGGAAGGAAATCCGGCACCATAATCGTGCGCCGAAATATCCAGTTTCCGTTTGTTCCCGAGAATTTGCTTCTCCAGGTCCCTGGCGCTGGGCAGCTTACCTCGAACTCCACGAGACGGACTGGGAACTGCTATTTTCGGATCGACTGCTGTAGTCATTAAATCAGCTTCGCTTCTGTGCAACTGCTCAATCAGTTGAAGCAAAAGCTCGACCGAATCCTTCTTTAACTGGTAGTGATCTTTAAGCACCGCGATCGCCTGTGCATATTTCAGATCGACCAGCGCCTTTTCAGACTGATCATAGCCACCGTCCCTATCAACCGATGCCAGTTCAATCGAACGGCTGTAGCGTGATGACAGGGCGGGAGAAGCAGTTGCACCGCGCGTCGGAATACCTTTGATTAAGCCCATCTTCGGCAGACCATCCGCAGTAGTTCTTGCGGTCTCCAGGTTGCACTCTACTTGTTCAACCAAATTTGAGAGCGGTTTCGTCTTCAGAATAGTCAGACATTGTCGATAGGTAGTATCTGCCTTCTCTACCTCACCAGTCCAGCTTTGACAATTACCGAGTCTATTCAATGCGACTGCCACTACCTCTGATTGAGCGCCATTAACTGCGGTGGCAACAGGAAGAAGTCGTTCGAGAACGGACTTTTCACAATCAAAGGCGTTGAGCCTATGGTAGCAGTCGGCTAGCTCAATCAAAGCGCGTTGCTGCTGTTCCTTCGATTCAAGCTGTTCGATCAATGATGATGCCAGCTGAAAGTGTCCTTCACCTATGCAATCCTGAGCTTTCAAATACATAATCATGCCAATGCGGACGTGACCAAGCGCCTCGATGAATTTGTCCCGATCGTACCTGGCGCATCTGATCGCCCAATTATCATTGCGCAACGCCCAATCCGTCGCCCGTGAATGTCTGAAACCGGTTAGTCCATCCTTTTCAATCAAGCTGTTAATGGCAACCTGACCAGAGTCTAGAAAACCGACCGCATACTCTCGAAAAATACCTGTTCGACCTTCAGCTCGAAGAACCTGATCGCCAGTGCCTTTCGAAGGCCAAGTCAACTCATACCGGCTTACGTATTTGCCATAAATCTTTGGCTGTTTTGCTAATTTCAACGGCTCTTCTTTCGACTCTTCGGCGCTGACCAACGAGTAAGGCGCCTTGAAGGCGCCAAAATAGTCTGCTGCCAATACGAGCGCGATTAAGGCCAGCGAGGCCCCGATAACCTTCCTCTTCCTGTCCATTGCCAGGTCGCTCCGCGGATCAGTTGTTGTTAACTGTACTAAAGGAGTTCGAGCAAACTCCTCATCCAGCATCTTCCTTTTTCCACATTCAAGCCAGAGGAAAAACCCTGATCGATGCGAGCGCCACTCTCAAATGGTTACTTAAACCAGATTAGCCCGATTTAGAAAGGCTAGTGAGCCGAATGAGCTTTTTTATTCACGGCTATTGTCTGACGGACTTTCGCGTGATGAGGTTTGACTGTGTTTGAACCCGGCATGACGCCTTTCGAAACCGTCGAAGCTGCCGTTCTCACATTACTGACGGACATTGGCTTTTCGCGTTCGCACTTTCTGATCGAATCGTATGCTCCACGATACTCAATCGCCCTCGATGTCGACTGGAATAGAGAGTAAATGCCGGCGGCCGCAATCACGAGACCTATTAAAAGATATTGGGCAAAGTCGTCCCACTTGTAAAAGCCGAAGCAGAAAAATTGATTGAAGCTAGTTGATTCCGGCGACGTGTTCGAGAAAAGATCGATCATCAGCCATACCAAAAGGGCACCGCCGACGATACCGCCAACAGACCAAAGGATGTCACTCTTGAAGACATCGCCAAGCTGATCGTAAGAATAGAGAGCAGGCCCTATGACAAGAATCAGCAACACGCCTGCGAATAGTCTGACTTTACTCGAGCCCTCGCGAAAATTGAAAAGCAGAAACACGCCGGATGCAACAGCAAGGATAGCAAGGTAAGAAACGTGCATTTAGTAACGTCGCCCCAAAGGTTGATGTGACCATCCTATCGGAGCAAACAAACTTACTTGACATCTTGAATAATCTCTTAACATTGGCAAGGGTAGCGTCCTGAGAGTATGGAAATGGGCGGCAGCGCAAATAAACATCTGTCCCCGAGATACAGTAGTATGCAATCGTTAAACGCCTCAGACTCGGAACTGTCACGTCCATCGACCCAATATTGACTACACAGATGAACACCACAACCGTCGCAACCAGATTAGAACGTCTCCCGATAACCAACTACCAGCGAGTCATCTTCGCGGTCATTGCAACCGCCTGGTTTTTCGATTGTCTTGATGTTGCGATGATGACATTCGTGCTCTCCACGATCAAAGCGGAATTTTCGCTGAGTACTGCTCAGGCAGGTTTCCTCGCGAGTATGAGTTTCATCGGTATGTTCATAGGTGCCGCTGTGTCCGGCGTACTGGCAGACCGATACGGCAGGGTGGTTGTTTTTCGTATAAGCATCATTATATGGGGGCTGTCATCCCTCGCCTGTGCATTCGCGCCTGATCTGAATACCCTGATGGCTTTTCGTGTATTGCTCGGCGTTGGCATGGCGATGGAGTTGCCGGTCGGTCAAGCTCTGATCTGTGAATTTGTTCCTGCTCGCGTACGAGGGAAGTATGTGGCGCTGCTCGAAGGCATGTGGCCGGTCGGATTTATAACCGCAGGCATACTGGCAATGTTCGTGGTGCCGAACTATGGTTGGCGCGGAGCGTTCATCATCGAAGCGGTCCCCGCACTCTTCGTTCTTGTGATTCGGAGAATCGTGCCGGAGTCGCCACGATGGCTACACGACTCAGGTCAGGTGGAGCGAGCCAATCAAGTAATCGAATCAATCGAGAAAAGTGTGATGAAACATCTCGTCATTGCATCGCAGTCGAATAACGATCCTACCATCGCACCCGCAGAATCAAGCCTACAGCCGATACACATCGACGACCAGAAAGAAATCGCAAATTGCGATAAAGGTCCGACTCGCAAGTTGTCCATCTCAGTGTTGTTTCAAAAAAGGTATGGAAAACGCACTGCCATGTTGTGGATACTCTGGTTCTTCGCATTGCTCGGATACTATGGTCTAACGACCTGGCTGGGAGCGCTTCTTGAAGAAAAGGGAATTAGCTTTGCCAAATCAACCCAGTATATTGTTTTGATCTCGCTCGCCGGCATTCCTGGATTCTTTTCGGCAGCCTGGCTGGTCGAAGCATGGGGAAGAAAACCGATGATGATCGTCACGCTTTTGGCCAGTGCAATCTGCGCATTCTTTTATGGCACCGTAGATAATACTATGGTCATGATCGTGTTCGGCTTGCTCATGCAATTCTTTCTCTTCGGAATGTGGTGCGTGCTCTATGCTTACACGCCGGAGCTCTATCCCACCCATGCTCGTGCTACCGGCTCCGGCTTCGCCAGCTCTGTCGGTCGCCTGGGAGCGTTATTAGGACCTTCCCTTATCGGATGGATTCTACCCTTTGGCGGACAATTCGGTGTGTTCACGATGGCCGCCGCAGCACTCGCCATAGCAGCGCTCGCGGTGTATTTCCTCGGCGAAGAAACGAAAGGGAAAGTCCTCGAAGAGATCTAAGTTGTTTTCCTACGATGCGCGTACTTCGCATACTTCCCGATTGGTCCTTTTATAACGCGGAACCGACAGATCCCATTCAAAATTGCCGTCATGAAGTAGGCAAGGAAATCACCTACCCTGTCCTGTTCGGGACATTCGGTAAGCGCGGAACGGATCTCTTTCTCGCTGATTGCCAACGCATCGAACGCGCGTCGTACAGATGCAGACTTAGTCTCCAGCAGCGCGGTCAAGACCTGCTTGCTATGCGTCTGCGACAGACCGGATCTGGCCGCAATGCACATCGCATCGATCAGCATCTGCTCAGCTTCATTCGTAAAATACGTGTCGGTACCAGCGGCAGTGCGCGCCGGGAATATCATTCTAGCACCGAATGTAGTATCATCGTCCAATCGAAGAACAGCGCGACGAGAAAGCCCATAACAGTCACCCAGTGACCGAGGCTTGCCGATATTGTTGAGATGCAAACTGGTGAGCAACTGCCCGGCTGCGAATCCCTGCTGCTGTAAGAGAGCCAGGAATATGTGCTCGCAACCGATATCTTTGCTGCCGGCTCGCAAGGCTTCGTTCTTCGCGGATAGAAGGGCGAACATCATCGCCTGACTCAAAGTGACGACGCCTTGATAGCCCTCGCTGAAGCGCATTTGTACATAGTAAAGCATGTTATCGGAGGAGATGCGAAAGCAGCGCTTGTTGCCCATCTCGCTCGAATAGCTTTTCGGATCGAACAGGTCTGCTGGAGGGAATGCAGCTTTAGTGAGCCAATCGGGAACCGTCGGTGCTGTGTCGGCGGTACGTTGACGCGGACGTGTGTTCTTCGGCAGCTCGGGCGGATACGGTAAGACCTCGTGCTCGGATTCAGAGCTCTCTTCCACCTCGAGTAAGGCGCCTAACTCACTTACATCGACCTTTCTGATATCGACGCCGTTGAGCATAAATCCGATGTCCTGGCCTGAATTTATCCCGCTTTCCTTTCCGGACGAAGACGAGTTGCGATTGCGGCGCTTGCTCGCGTCATCGGCATCAGGTTTGTTGGAATCCTCATCGAATGCCATGCATTTCAGACCTCTGCTTCATACACGTTAGCAGAAATTTCGTTACTTCGCACCAACTGCTGGGACCTGGGTCTCAAACCAGGCAATAGTCTGTTTCAATCCGGCAAGTAGCTCGGTTTGAGGAGTCCACCCGAGAATATCCTTTGCCTTCGTTATGTCGGGCAGACGACGACGCGGATCGTCCTGGGGCAATTCCTTGAACACTATTTCGCTTCGCGAGCCGGTTAACTCTTTGACCAGATTGGCGATCTCCAGAACAGTCTTTTCCTGAGGGTTACCTAAATTAATCGGAAGATGATGATCGCTCATCATTGTCCGCCAGATACCTTCCACGAGGTCGGATACATATTGGAAGCTTCTGGTCTGGCTACCGTCACCGTATACGGTGAGCGGTTGACCGGCGAGCGCCTGTCCGATGAAGTTGGATACGACCCTACCATCATCCAGCCGGAGTCTCGGTCCGTAGCAATTGAAAATTCTGATGATTCGGGTATCTAGACCGTTCATATTGTGATAGGCCATCGTAATCGCTTCGGCGAAGCGCTTCGACTCATCATAAACACCGCGCGGTCCTATGGGATTGACATTGCCCCAGTATGTCTCCGGCTGAGGATGAACCTCAGGATCGCCGTAAACTTCCGAAGTGCTGGCGAGTAAGAATTTCGCGCCCTTTGAGGCTGCTAATCCTAAGGTATTGTGCGTTCCAAGCGAGTTGACCTTAAGGGTTTGAATCGGAAGTTCCAGGTAGTCTACTGGAGAGGCTGGTGAGGCAAGATGCACTATCCAATCCAGATCGCCAGGTACGTGAACGAAATTAGAGACGTTGTGGTGAATGAATTCGAATCTAGTACTGCTGGAATGCTTTTGAATGTTCTCGAACTTTCCCGTGATCAGGTTATCCATTGCGATCACGTAGTGACCGTCACCCATGAGGCGATCGACAAGGTGCGAACCAATAAATCCAGCAGCGCCGGTTACTAAAATTCTCAACGTCCAACCCCCCGATAAGTCATTCCGACTCCAGTCATTTCCTCTTCCTGCAACGCGTTACGGCCGTCGACCACAAGAGGCCAGCGCATGACTTGCGAAACCTCTCTCCAATTGGCGCGTTTGAACTCTTCCCACTCGGTCACCAAAACGATGGCATCACATCCGGTGGCAAGGTCTACCAGGTCGCTGCAATACTGCATATCCAGATCGGGATGCTGCTTTTTGCAGCTATCCATCGACACCGGATCATAGACTTTTACAAGAGCGCCCATCTTGATGAGTTGGCGCGCTATACCAAGACTCGGAGCATCTCGCAAGTCGTCGGTGTTAGGTTTGAATGACAATCCCATTAGGCCGACAGTGCGACCTTTGATTATCTTGAGCTCGTCTTGCAACTTTTGAATCACGACGAGACGCTGATGCTCGTTGACTTTTATGGTCGCCTCGAGAAGATGCGTCGGGTAGTGATATTCGCGCGCCACTTGCATAAGCGCGAGAATGTCTTTTTGAAAACAACTGCCACCCCAGCCCACTCCGGCATTGAGGAATGCAGAGCCAATCCGCATATCAAGACCGATTCCGCGCGTGACTTGTTTGATGTCTGCGCCGACTTTCTCGCAAAGCCCGGCGACCTCGTTGGCAAAACTTATCTTCATTGCAAGAAATGCATTGGCCGCATATTTGATGAGCTCAGCCGAAGCAAGATCCGTCAATACGAACGGCACGTGCTCCAATCCTTTCGGCCGTGGGGCGCACTCAGGCGCCTCGAAATCCTGCGTCAGGATTGGATTGTATAGCTTACGCATCAGGTCAATCGACGGCTCATCAGTGCTGCCGACTACAATCCTGTCTGGGTAAAACGAGTCGGCGATAGCGCTTCCTTCCCGCAAAAATTCGGGATTGCTGACTACCGAAAAAGCAGGAGCTTCGGTTCTAGTGCTGCGAGCCGGCACCGGCTGCACCGATTGAACGCCTTGCGCGACAAGCATTTCTACCCAGTTGCCGGAGCCGACCGGAACGGTCGATTTATTGACGATCACCCGGCGACGCTTGTTATCGAGTGCACCACCGATTCCGCGCGCAACCGTCATGACCTGCGAAAGATCGGATTCACCGTTGGCGAGAGGCGGTGTTCCCACGCAGATAAAGATGACATCAGAGGATTTGACGCCATCGTCCAGGTTGTCGGTGAATTTCAACGTGCCTAGCGCAATGCAGCTTTTCACGAAATCAGAAAGACCAGGCTCGAAGAACGGAATCTCACCCTGCTTCAAGCTCTCGAGCCTGATAGGGTTGGACTCAACAGCAGTAACCTGATTGCCAAAATACGCCAGGCATGCGCTGGTCACGAGACCGACATAACCAGCACCAACAACACATATATCCACGATCAATCCCCGGGTTTTGAAGGTTCTATACTCGAGGGTAGCAGACCGTTAAGGTCTTCCTCAAATATAACTGTACAAGCGTCTCAACGTATAGAAACAGACTATATGTTAGCCGCAATCAGGCTTTCTGGAACATCCTTGACAGGATTTTACCTCAACGATTGTAAGACAATCGGCGCCAGCAGTTGGTTGCCATGCGTACGTGTGTTGCCGCCTGAAGTCTCTAAAAGCGCGGCGGACAAAGCCGCAAGCATCTTCTGCGATCACATCCTGAGATAATTAGGTTTATTAAACCTCTGTCAATGTATGCTGGAATTTGTTGTGTTACCCTCGCAGAACAAAGTCATGGCTACCGAACTTCAACAATTTATCGATACAATCGCCCGGCTTCGCGCCCCTGACGGCTGCCCCTGGGACCGAGAACAGACCCACAAAACGCTGGCCCGCTATCTGCTCGAGGAAGCGTACGAGGTGTTAGAGGCGATCCATGACGATGACAGCAAGAAACTGTGCGAAGAGCTAGGCGATCTGCTTTTACAGATTGTGCTGAACGCACAAGTTGCCAAGGACAACAACGATTTTGATATAGAGGACGTGGCTCGCGGAATCAATCAAAAAATGATCTCGCGGCACCCTCACGTATTCGCCGACAAAAAAATCGACTCTGCCGGCGATGTGAAGGTGCAATGGGAAGAGATCAAAGACGCTGAGCGGAAAAAGGAAAATCCCGATCAGTCCGCGATGGATGGAATTCCGAAAACATTGCCGGCATTGCTGCAAGCGCTGAAAGTGTCCGAGAAAGCGGTAAGCCAGGGTTTTGAATGGCGCACCGAGGGTGATGTCTGGGAAAAACTGGATAGCGAGCTCAAAGAATTGCAAGCGGCTATCTCCAACCCGGAAATGGAGCATCCAGAAAAACATGTCAGCGCAAAGCGAGAAGTAGAGCTGGAATTCGGCGATGTCTTATTCTGCCTGGTCAACGTCGCGAGATGGCATGCCGTCGATCCTGAGGGCTCCCTTGTCCTGGCCATAGAAAAATTCAAAACCAGATTTCGAAGTATGGAATTGGCGAGCGAGCAGCCTCTCAAAAAGCTTTCGAAAGACGAGCTCTTCAAGCTCTGGGTAAATGCAAAACAGGTCACCTCCGGTACGGCATGTCAGAGCAGTTAAAACAGCTTTCGCGGTATCTGATCCCTCATCCGCTCCTGTTCGGCGCGTTGCCACTTCTGCTCTTCTATGCCTTCTTCGCGATGCTCCAGAATCAATCCTTCCTGGTAATACCACCACTGGTGGTCATCTGGGCGACTACCATTTTGCTCAACCTGTTTTTACTAGCTCTGTTTCGCAACTTCGACAAGGCAGCATTCGCCACTACCATTTTCGTGACGATCTTTTTCACGATGACCTATCTGTTTGTATTGAGCAAAGTGTTTAGCGCAGACGCGCTCGTCGTCACGTGGGGCGCCCCCATCATCTTGTGCTTCTGGGGCCTGCTATTCACCTGCCTGTTCAAGATCACGACAAGTAAGAAATCGCTTTCCAAAGCAACCAGAATAGTCAATGAAGTCGGCATGTGGTTGGTGCTTCTGGAAGTGCTGGTCATTGTTGGTCACGATATTCAGCTCAGCCTGATGTGGCAACCTCAGATGAAAACGCTCTTCTCGCAGAGCGACGAAAAAGCATTCGAAGAAACCAAACAAGCCTGGCGGGGCCGCGCGTCCGACCGGCCACTGCCCGATGTTTACATGATCATTCTTGATGAGAATCCCAGTCACGCGGTGCTCAAGCGATACTTCGACTATGACAACGAATGGTTCGTCACCGAATTAAGAAAACGCGGATTTGTCGTCGCCACAGGCGCGCATTCGAACTATCCGCGGACTCAACACACGCTTTCCAGTATGTTCAACATGACGTACATCAACGATCTTGCAAAAATCTGCGGTCAAGAAAGTACGGATTGGTCCCCGACATATGATCTGATTGATAACGGCAGAGTCTTTCAGCTCTTCAAAGCGGCCGGTCACAAGATGTTTGAATATGGCTCCTATCCGCCGTTGAGCTTTTACTTCACCGATCGATTCATCAAGACAACGTTCTTCAACTATTTCATGCAACAATTCTTGCAAACAACTGCCGTCGGGTTGCTTCCAGGAACACACGAATTCATCAACCAGATGGCACGCGAGCAAAGACTCAATATACTGACGCGTTTGGACGAACAGACCAAGAACAAAGAGCCCAAGATCGTCTTCGCCCATATCTATTTGCCTCACGAGCCATTTATCTTCGATGCGAAGGGCAATCCGGTAGAGGTCGCAGAAAACATTGAAGGAGAGCGCTGGGCTAAAGTTACAAGAGATGGGTTCAAGGATCAAACGATTTTCATTGAACACAAGATGATTGAATGGGTGGACAAGATTCTTGCCTGCGCAGAACGGCAACCGATAATTCTTATCCAGGGAGATCACGGACCCAACTCGACCGGCTTCGTAACTTCGAAAGAGCTCAACGATGACGTTACGGTAGAACGCTACGGTATCCTTTCGGCTTATTTGGTTCCCGAACCAATGCGGGGCACTATTAGCAATACCATTACTCCGGTCAATGTTTTTCGACTAATCATTAATCATCTGACTGGAAAAGAGACCTTTCCTCTGCTGGAAGAACGCATGTATTACAGCCCTTATCCTCTGGCCTTCAAATTTACCGACATAACAGAACGACTGTTCAGGCTCGATAAGAATAACGAGGACAAAAAGTAGGTTTTAATTACAGTGGTGTCGAGGTACTGGAAACCTGCGGTTCTACTTCCGGCGGCTTCTCAGAGTTTCCTTCTTGGACAGAAGCTTTTGCTATCTTCTCTTTACCATTTTGTTTTGCTCCGCCTTTCTGAGCTTCTTTCTCCGCAGCTTTGCTGGCTTCCAGCTTAGCTTTCGAGATCTTGAGCGGTATGTTGTTGTCGAGCGCCAGGTCGACATACTCGAGAGAGTCCTTGTACTGGCGCAAGGTCGGCAGTATTGTCGTCAATCGGCCCAGTCGTTGCGTCAGAGCAGTATCAGGAATTCCGAGCTTCAACACGAGCTGCTTGGTCTGGACATTGACGTCAAAGGGCTTGCGCATATCAACGAATTCGACTTGGTCTTTCGTCTGTTTCTCAATATATGAAACCCAGGTCGCCCACTGTTTTACATCCAGCGCAGTCATTTTGAGATTGCTGGACCCATAAATCTTGAGTGCCGGAACGGTAACGCGCGGAAACTTTTTAATCGGGATCATCCGTCCTGATTCAGCTATGACGGAATGAATCGGCTGGGCCGGGTCGTAGCCGAGCGAGGCCCAGGGCTGCTCCTCGAGAACCTCCACCACAACATGTGGACGTGGAAATGCGTACCGCCTCACAAATGCATTGTTGATCGTCTCCAGCGCCTCGACCCTTTTTTCCTGGGCTTTGGGATCGAGTTCGAACACTGGAGTGTAAAGCGCATCCATTAAGACCTTGCGGATTTGCTCCGTGGCGGTGAAATGGTTCCCTTTCACGATGATTTCGTGATCGCTGTCGCTGACCGACCAGGGCAGATAGGCAAATCCGGCAAAACAAACACTTACAATCGATACGAGAAGGAACAGACGAAACAGTTGACGGCGCAGCCTTGTTCCGCGGGCATTCTTTCGCTTGCGCCTGCGGCTCTTGATCCAATCTTTTCTTTGATCGACAGGCAGCATTATTTACAGTTCGCCTCCGCCGTACTCTGAGAGCCTATCTCAAGAGAGGTCAATTGTTCAAGCTTGAAAACACCCGAAAAGACTTCGGTGGCCGATCCCGAAATCAGAATATGATTGTCGTCTCTATAATTGATCTCTAGAGGACCACCTGGGAGTTGAACCGTCACCTCTCGAGAGAGCACCCCCTCGAGCACTCCAGCGACGACTACTGCACTGGCGCCGCTGGCACAGGCCAGAGTGAATCCGCAGCCACGCTCGTAGACATAACATCGGACCAATTCCGGTGATACCACTTGCACAAACTCGACGTTGACCCCTTCGGGAAAAGAGGCAGAATTCTGAATTTGAAGCGCAATTGAGGTAAGCGCTTCTTTCGCGGCACCATCCAATTTATCGGGGTGCTTCAACTGGACGGAGCCTGACTTTGAGTCTTGTTGTGTGGCCGATGCCCACCCGGTCCAGACGCCGGTGTCGAAAATCACGCCGTGCGGGTTGCCCATTCCAATCGCGACAACACGCGTTGTTGCCTCACCGACGGCGATGTCGAATTTTATATAACCCTCTGCCACACTATCTGGTAGGGCTGGGATACTCGCCGCAGCTAGTATCGGCTCACCGACATCGACCAGGATGCGGCGATCCGCTCCAAATGAAATCGATACGGGTCCTCGAGACGTGAGGATGGAAAATTTAGATTGTGAAACACCACCTCGGAGCCGGGCCCAGAGCGCCAGGCATCGAAGGCCGTTGCCACACATTGCAGCGTCGCTGCCGTCGGAATTGGTGAATACCCAGCTCAATTCGCACTGTTGCTCGGCGGGATAGCGGCTGGTCAGGGCGGCTACAGCCTGGCGATACTGACTCGCGACAAACGAGGCTCCGCCTTCCATCTGGGTTCCGTGCCGAGCCGGAAACTCTCCCGAAGACTTTCTTCCTCGGCTCCTCACCTGAGTTTCGAAAGGCTCCAGTTCGCTTGCGCCATAAATAGGCAACGCTAAAATGACACCATCCGCTCCGATACCGACATGTCGGTCGCAAAGGCGGGGAGCCAATTCTCTGACTAAATCACTCCAGTTGGCTAAAAGCGGAGCCAGCGCCGGGTCAGAAACAAGCTCCCGGGCGTCTATAAGGACGAAGTCATTCCCCAGACCGTGATACTTGGTGAAGGGGAGCAGTGCTCTCAACTCGGACGCCTCTCGAACATGTGATCTGATTAAATGACATATGAATTATAACGTCTGAGCTTGACATGGTCAGGCGATTGAGAAGTCTCTAAGTTACAGCCTAGCCATCGCATATGCGGTAGCAATACCGCAACCGGCAGGTGGAGAGGCTCGGTTATGGCGTTTGAAAGTCGTTCGAAAAGCAAACCGACGCCGGAATCGAACTCGTAACACCGCCCTGTTTGTAAGGGTTTCTGCACACCAATAACCCCTTGACAATTCGGCGATCTAATCAGGATCTCAACTGTGTGTGATCTGTGCTAACGAGAGACTCTTCGAGAGCTGGCGCCACTTGGGCGCGACAAGCCAGACGGTAGCATCCTGCCGGAAAGTATTAAATTTGTTAAATATTGCTCTTGACTTGTAGGGATGGACATAAATCGCGGGTATTTATCAATTGCCAGGTATTAATCCGGTAATTCATACAAACACTCTGCGACGGATATGTTTCGTCTCAGTTCAGGTATAACCACGTTTTTCATTAGGCTGGAAATATGTTCAATTCCCATTCTTCATATCAACACGTACCGACCAGGCAACAGGTCATTGCTCTTAATCAGAGCTACCCGTGCCCACGCTGCAACTGTGGCGTACTTGAGTTGTATGGATACACCGAGACATTCAAATGCAATGGCTGTACGAGGTCATTCGTCCCGCTCAGAAATGGACGTTGTCTCTACCCATCTAACCGGATGGGATGGAAGATTTCGCCCACATACTGGTGGGACGGGCTGCGCTGGCATTGGGCGGGGACGACAGCAACAGCGGGTCAGCTGGCTGCTATCGTTTTCTTGTTCACCATCCCTTTAATGGCGGTGAACAGTGTGTTTTATTACTTCAACGTCTGGCCCAACCGGCCGGAGTGGATGCATCCACTCTTGCTCTCACTCGTAGTCGGTCTGGTAATGCTCCAGGCGATATACTTTCTGTGTTGTGATGATTTCGACTTTATGTCAAAACGAAGAACAGCCAGGTAGTGCCTTCTAAATCAAGATCTTCCAGGAAATCAGGTAAAGGGGAGGCAGAACATGCCTCCCCTAATGGCGCGGAGTTGTCAAACCAAAGCAAAGGGTCAGACCTCGGCAACGGTCCATCCGAGGATGCGCCTCATATTCCCGTAATGCTGGATGAATGTCTGGACCTGCTCAATATCCGACCTGGCAGGACCTATCTGGACGCCACAGCCGGAGCCGGAGGTCATTTGTTGCGCATCGCCGGTGATGCCGGTAACGATAGCACTATATTCGGTGTCGACAGAGATCGATATGCAATCGAGCGTTTGCAGAAGCTAGTGCCTGGCAACGTTCGATTGATTCACTCTAACTATTCGCAATTCAGGCAAAAGCTCTCGGAGCAAGGGGTCACCACTATCGACGGTGGCATCCTCGCCGATCTTGGAGTGTCGTCTATGCAACTTGACGAGGCTGAAAGGGGCTTCAGCTTCTTGCGCAATGGTCCTCTCGATATGCGAATGGATCAATCCAAGGGGCAAACAGCAGAAGATTTATTGAACACAGCAAGCGAACACGAACTGGCAGATATCATCTTTCGATATGGCGAGGAGCGCTTCTCGAGGCAGATTGCAAGATCGATTGTTTATCACCGTCCCATAAAAACGACAGGTGAGTTATCCGATCTAGTGGGCAATACATTGAGAAAATTTCAGAAACAAAAGTCCTGGAAGGACGGCTCGGGACCGTCGAAACACCCAGCCACGCGAACGTTTCAAGCTATCCGCATGGCGGTAAATGAGGAGTTGCAGTGTCTGGAAAAATTTTTAGAAGACGCACTTGCAATGCTCGCACCAGGCGCAAGACTGGTGGTTATAACGTTCCACTCGCTGGAAGACAGGATGGTTAAGCAATTTCTCAGAACTGCATCAGCAAGCTGTGTTTGCCCGCCCAGGCAGCCAGTTTGCACATGCAACAAAACGTCGCAATTGCTGATAATTACTCGTAAACCGCTTGTTGCCGACGAGAAAGAAGTACTTGCCAATGTACGCTCCCGTAGTGCTAAACTGAGGGCAGCAGAAAAGTTGGTTTAGGAAATATATATGACCGCTAGCCTCAAATCGCCGCCCCGGCGCACTTCGCAGGTAGTCAGTTTTACTAACAATCGAGTCCAACGTAGCACCACCGGCGCCTCCATGACGCAGACACCAGTGGCTCCCGCGACCAGAGGTACTTGGCCCGTCGCATTTACGGACACCGCTGTCCCTGCACAAGTGATGCCACAGCACGTACCAGCTGCCAAACCACATCTGGTACCAGTAGAGACTCCATCTACCAAGACGCGCAAGCAGCCTGTACTTATTAAGTGCAACAGAGCACTTCAGGCGGTGCTAGTCGCACTATGCGGAATAGCCATCTGTGTATATGGTCTCGATGTCGTCGTCTCTCACGATGTCGGCAAACTGCAAGATCAAGCCCGAAGAACAAGCGAACAAAATTCTGAACTTTCAGCTCAGTTGCTGAAATCAATATCATATGGCGAAATTCAGGACAGCGTAGTCGGAAGATTCGGTCTACGCGTACCGGAGCAGGTTGTGATCATTAAGGAACAACCGGCGCCGCCAGCAATCGCATATAAGATGCATAAACATCATCTGCCTTTGATGTCAGGATACTAATACCCGAAAGGGTCAAAAAATAGTTTAATAACAGACGATGATTTAGAGCTAGATTATCGGAGATCTGCTTTGCCGGGCCCAGCGGTCGATATCAGTACGTACCGAAGAACACGAAAGCCGCGAGGTCGCCCACGCTCGCCTCAGTGGCGCTTGCGTATCTGGCAATTTGCCCTGATTGCGGGTGTTGTCGGAATAGTGGTCCGCCTCTATTACTTGCAGATACATCAAGGCGGCGACCTGACCAGCAAGGCATACGTCCAGCGTCAGAAAACAAACTTTCTTGTTCATCGCGGTGCGATCACCGATCGGCACGGATTGCCGCTTGCAATCGACACCACCAGATACGATATCTTCGTTCATCCGAGACTTCTAAAAGTAAGCAAAGAAGAGGCAGCCGATAAAATAGCCAAGATCACGGGCAAACCAGAAGACCGCGTCTTGAAACTGCTCAACGGACGCCATCCGGTTGTAACTGTTGCGAAGCATCTCGAACGTGAAGTTGTCGATCAACTGCAAAAGCTTAATTGGACTGGACTAGACATAGTCCCTAGACCATTCCGCCACTATCCGGAAGGCACCATGGCTGCTCACCTTCTCGGCTACGTCAATATCGACACAGCCGGTCAGGGTGGAGTAGAACAGTCGCAGCAGGATACGCTCACGAGCACCGGCAAGATTCCGAAGCCACAGTTGGACGGTCGCGGCAAAACAATCTTGCTTCCGCACAAGGGTCCGACCTGGGACATAACACCACCCCTGGGGCGTCATGTAGAGCTCACAATCGATAACTCGCTTCAACACCTGGCGGAGAAAGAGCTTTTCGCCATGGCAGCTCATTCGCAATGCTCCAAAGCGACAGCCATCATCATGGATCCCACCAATGGTGAAATTCTCGCCTGGGCAAATTATCCGACTTACGATCCCAATGATTATTCCAAGTTTCCATTCGGTACTTTAAAGAATTGGGCCATGGTAGACGTCTATCAACCAGGCTCGACATTCAAGGTCGTAACGGTCTCCTCCGGACTGGAGACAGGAAAGATCAACGAGCACGTTACATTCAGCGATTCCGGCGCCTTTTCAATCGGTCGGCGCACGATTCACAATAGCCACGGCGGCAATGGCACGATCGATCTTCTCCACCTTTTTATACACTCCAGCAACATCGGCGCTGCTAAGGTCGCGCTCAGAATGACCCCGAAAGAGTTCTACGACAAGCTGTATGACTTTGGTCTGGGTAGAAAAACTGGAATTGACTTGCCTGGAGAGTCGAGAGGCCTGTTGTTGAATTGGAAACGCTGGAAGCCTATTGACCAAGCTACAACCGGATTCGGACAGGGAGCCATCGCTGTCACGCCACTGCAACTGGTGGCAGCTGTCGGCACCGTTGCTAACACCGGTACATGGGTGCAACCACACTTGATTCGAAGGACATACGATCCGCGCACGGGTGTAACCGAGAAGTGGACAGAGCCAGAACGCAGGCAGGTTTTAAAACCGGAAATTGCACGCCATGTATCGCGCCTCCTCGCAGACAACATTACACAAGGCTCTCAAATAGCGGGCAAAAGCGTTCCCGGATATCGAGTTGCCGGAAAGACAGGCACGGCCCAGAAAGTACGAGAAGGCGGGCGCGGTTACATACACGGACAAACAATCGCCTCTTTCGTTGGATACTTGCCTTACGACGATCCTCAACTGCTTTGCTTAGTCGCCGTGGATAACCCACAAACCGATGGGCGCTGGGGTAACACAGTGGCAGGACCGGTCTTTAATGCTATTGCACGAGAAGCAGCCCGTTTGCTTGCAATTCCAGAATCGTATAAAACAGAAGTTATTAAAGGTAAGTTCGCCGGCCCCGACGGCAAACCGGTACCGCTCAGCGAAGCACCTTCCGTTAAATATGCAGCCGACTTGCAGAAGATCAAGAAACAGCCTGATAAACCGCCAAAGCCGGTTAATCATTGATGCATGAGTTGACTGGACATGCCAAGTGATAAACGCGATGAGTATCGTGGTCATTTAGAAGAGAATGTGGAGTTGAAGTCGAGCGAAACGAAAATAACCGGAATTCCACCGGCTGAGGTCGACTGCTCAGATATGACAAAACTGGTGGCACCGGACGACCACGCTGTACAGCCCGAACAGCCCAGGCCGGCAACGCCCGACATAAGCCACCAGCCCGGTCAGAACAACGAGACTGAATTAGGAACACCCGACATTGGCAGCTGCAAACAGCCGAATGAGAATGAACTTCTAACACCGGTTGATTCGTCTTTTGCCGATGTAGAAGCCATGGAAGCCGAAGCCGCTACCGACCCTACCAAGCCCAAAAGAGAGGGACTGGCAAAGACCTTTGGTCTCGTCGCTGTTCTGAACGTTCTATCGAAGTCGGCAGGACTGATTCGAGATATCATCGTCTTGCAGGTGTTCGGAACTTCTCACGTCACAGATGCGTACTTTTATGCCTACCAGTTCACCGGCAATGTCCTAGTCCTCTTCGGAGGTGTGGGAGGACCATTCCATTCCTCGGGAGTCGCGATTCTATCGGCTCAACAGGAGGGCGAAGAGAAGCGCCGGCTTGTCGGTCAGCTCTTGTTGCTAACTCTCGCGTCACTTTCAGCACTCTCGATCGCATTATACTTCCTTGCACCACATGTAGTGCCACTAGTTTTTCCTGCAAACGGACTGCCGGAGGCCGAGCGAGTACGGCTCTGGGCCTCAATCATTCCACAGCTTCGCATAATGGTTCCTTTGATACTCATCGCCGGACTGGTTGGACTGGGCGCCGGAATCTCCAACACCTATAAAGAGTTCACCTGGCCGTCTCTTTCACCGGCCGTAGCAAGCATCGCCATTATCGTAGCGGTAATCTTTTTTCCCGATTCCGCCGGTTTGTGCCTTGCTGTAGGAACGCTAATCGGCGCTGTCGGACAGCTTGTCGTCCAACTGCCCGGAATCTTCCGCGCCAAGCCGAAGTTCGAACTTGCCTTTTCGCCCATGCCGGGGTTAAAGCAATATCTCCTGATGATTGGTCCAGCCGCTGTAGGGACGCTCATCGGCCAGATCAATGTATTCACCGACAGTTTTTTCATCTCGTCGCTGTCGCCAGGCAGCCTGACCGCGATTCAAAACGCGAACCGCCTCTTGCAACTACCGCTCGGTGTGCTTTTGACAGCCATGCTGGTGCCTATTTTGCCGCGATTCACAGAGCAGGTTGCAGCCAGCGAAATCGATGATCTCAAAGCCGAATTTCGCAAAGCCCTTAGAATTCTCTGGTTCACAGTACTACCGATGGTGACAATGCTTCTCGCCATTCCAAACCCGATTATTCGACTGCTTTTCGAGCGCGGACACTTTGATGAGAGCTCGCGGATGCTAGTTGTTTTAGCGCTTTCCTATTTGGTTCCATCAGCTTTTTTCTACGTCGCCCGAGACCTGCTCACTCGCGTGTTTTACGCTCATCACGATACTCAAACACCATTCAAGATTGGGCTCCTCTCAATCGTGGTGAAAATGGGAGCGGACTGGGCGCTCGTGGGTCCACTCGGAATAGGCGGAATCGCACTCTCTACGACCCTCGTAACCATATTCAACATGACGCTTCTGTCCACACTGCTAACTCGAAAGATTGGACCGCTAGGAATTCCACAGCTGATTCGACCAGCAATCACCATGCTTCTTGCCTCGCTGGCTTGTGGTGTGACGGCATACTTTACTCAGATCTGGTTCGAACAACTTATACATCTGCCCAGCTCGTTCGGTAAGTTTGCCACGCTTCTGGTATCAATAACGGTGGCGGGCTCTTTAGGGCTCGGCATCTATCTTGCTGTTTGCATCGCGGCAAAACTCGAGGAGCCGAGCCTGGCGCTTGCCAAACTTCGCAGGAGAGGCGGGCGCAAATAAATATCGGGCGGTCGAGCCGACGAACAACGCTAGAAGATAAGCGCACGAACTCACTCGCGCGCCTGGAGACGACATCTCACTCACAGATGTGGGATCAGAAAATAATACAGAGAGACTTGCCAGGAGAGCGAGCCTCTTGACAAAGGAAAACGATATCGACTTCTCGCTGTGAGGCGTACAATACCCTCAAACAATAAGTGGCGAGATCGTTCGGGCTTGTCAACTATCAAGCAACCGATTCGATTGAGCCCCGCTCAACCTGGGTATTCTTGAAAACGGGTAGATGGCAGAGGAGTGTCAAAATGTTCAAAAAGGCTATCGTAGTTGCAACTTTGTTGAGCCTGGCGACCGGATGCATCTCACAAGCCGGCTGGTGCCAACAACAAAAAGCCGGTCAAGCGAACGTCGACGGAGCTGAGCCCAAAGATCTCCTTGATCTGCGCGTACATCGCCAACATGCCAGAATAGGCCACGCTCTGAAAACCGGGCTGATAACGGACGACCAGGCGAAGCAGCTCAGATCGGCAGTAGACGACATCGCCGCCAGAATCGGACAATTGCGTCAGGTTAATGGAGGTACGCTCAAACCTGAAGAGTTCAAAGAGATGGAGAGTTCTCTCAACCATACAAGCGCTCAGATCCAAACGGTGGCCGAATCCGGCGACAAAACCGTTTCATCCGGCAACGCGCTGGGTGCATCCTGGAGCAAAGGTCCAGACGGCGCTCAGAATCCCGGTAAACTGCTCAAAGAGATGAAGCAAGAGAATAAGAGAGAGCTCCGCCAAGAAAAGCAAAATACAGAGCAAAAGGTCGAACAGCAACAGCTCCAGTACGAACGCGAGATGGTCGAAAAAATGGGCGAACAGCGGGAAAACATCCTCAAACAAAAGGATGAACTAAAAGATGTTCGGCAGGAATCTGGAGCCAATTAAGCTACAACCTCGACACATCAAGAGCTGTGCCACCAAAAATTGCAGTTCGAGTATGCAAGAACAACACCGAAGTCTGCTCACTGCAATGACTGTGCCTGTGTACTCTAAATTGAATTAGTCGCAAGTACCTGCTGAGCTATGCTTTGCTCTCTGGCCTCGGCGAGACGCTTCATTGAGAATCGATAGATTCGAGAAGACGGATCGACTTGTTCAACAGGTGACTCCATCGCTACGCCTGGTTTTCGAGTCTGGCGGCTCTCTGTGGCATTTTTTTCAACTCGAGGTACAGGTGCCTTTGGGAGTGCGCCCAACATCGCATCGATTTCGATGCTGCGTCGCCATAGCGCCTTTATCTTGGCGCGCCGAACGAGCGCATTTCTAATTTTCCAGGTGGCATATCCCACACCTGCCACCACGAACGAGAGCAAGACAACTTGCCAACTCGCTGAGACGAGAAGGTATGAAACACCGCACACCACAACCAACGAACCGATCGTGTGGAGAAGCATATTCGGTGATCCTTACTGGGTCACGAAGGATAATTATTCGATTGTAATAGCGAAGTGGATATACAATACATTGAAACTAGTAGTCTGAACAGGCCCCTAAGGACAGATAATCAGACGAATTTCAATTTTATTTTGAAAGTACAATGACACACTGTTTGGCAGTTCTGCCCACCTTACGCGGCAAAACCAGCAGCAGATTGGGCTTTCCGTGTGCAATTTTACTCATACGGCAGGTAAGGGGCTTGCCAGGCACGGACGGTGGATTTCTTGAGGTTGAGCAAATCGGCACCATGAGCGCCACCATATAAGTCGCGCGGATTTCACTCGGCTGTGCACCGCAGGTAGTACCTGTTCAATTGGACACCGACACCTTTACCAGGGTAATTCCTTGCTCTTGTCGTAGGAGCCCTGACCGGTCTGATTCTGCTGATTTTCCTGCCCGGGTTGAGTCTTAAGCGGCTGACCCTGCGTCTGGTCATAGGAAGATTGCTGGGGCTGGGTTGGCGTAGCGGATTGATCGAAAACCTGAGAAGGCGAACTCTGATTTTGATTAGGCTGCTGCGTCTGTGGAGGGGAGGGGCTATCGTCGGACATTTCGCCGTTGTCGCCGGAAAGCTCCTTCATCCGCTCGCTAACCCACATACTTCCGTCGTCGTACTTAACCTGCAATACCCGTATCTGAAATTGCGCGATCCTGGGGTGCAGACCACCCTCCCGCTTCCACTTGTGAGACCGACTAGCGCCAGGCGGCACGAGATAGGCGTCGGGTGCATGGAAGGTACCACAGTCCTTCCCTGCATTGTCGCTATATCTACAGCGAAACTTCACCGCCGATACCGGCTTGGAAGAATTATTCGTATAAGTAAGGTATATTTTTGAGGCCATCGGAGCGCCAAAGGGATCAATCTCGAGGACGCTTCGAAGAGCGGTCAACTGCACCGGACACCCCGGCTCAGGGAAGAAATCAGCACTGAGCGCCTTTTCCTGGCTAGCTTGTTGAGCATAGCAGCCATTGTTGGTCCCAACAAAAGTAGAGAACACCAAAATGGAAGCAAACACGAAAAAAACCGTGACTCTCGGAATTAATTTAAAGAATTTACTCATTGGTCTGTGCTTCATGGGGGTGCTCCTCAGTCCGCCTTCACTGGTAAGCAGTTGGGCCTCCGAGACGGACAAGGACCTTACTCTTACCATAATACATACGAATGATCTACATGCTCACGAAGAGCCATTTCTGGACAACGGAAAAATGGTGGGTGGGATGTCTAGAATCGGCTACATTGTCCGTTCTCTCAAGAAGAAGTTTCCCGATGCCCTAACTGTCGACGCCGGCGACATGTTTCAAGGCTCGCTTTTGTACAGTAAGTTCAAGGGCGACATAGAGGTCAATCTCCTGAACAAAATCGGCTATGACATTTACACCATCGGCAATCATGAGTTTGACGATGGTGCGAAAAATCTGGCGCAACAGTTGGAGAAGGCGAAATTCGATATCATTAATTGCAATCTCGATGCCGGTGCAGTGCCGCAATTAGAGAAGCTAATCAAATCATCTGTCGTCAAAAAGATTGGCGGTCAGTCAATCGGATTTGTCGGCGCAATGACCCCCGAATTCGAATCAGTCGCAACAAATTTGCAAGGCGTCAAACTCAAAGCAAAGCACGATCAGTGGATACAACCTATACGGGAAGAAGTCGCCAAGCTAAAAGGTGCCGGAGTAGACAAGATTGTTCTCGTAACTCATTGTGGACTTGACGCTGAAAAACAGCTTGCCGCGAAGATTCCCGAAGTCGACGCCATCATAGGTGGTCACAGTCACACCCGACTCGAGAAGCCGATCATAGTAAAGCACCATGACGGCACCAGCACCACGATTGTACAGACGGGCTGCTACGGCCGGGCGGTGGGCTTCTTGCAGCTGACGTTCGACGACAAAGGTGTGGTAAAGCAGTCTCTCTCGAAGTACAGACTGTTCGATGTAACCGCCGACACAGTCGAGGCGGGCGATCTGAAAGAGTACATCGAAAAGGCGGCAGCCCCATTCGCGGCACTTACTCGAGAAATTGTCGGAACAGCATCGGACTATTTTGAAAAACGCAACTCGCTCTGCGATACATCTATGGGCGATATCGTATGTGATGCGGTTCGGGATTCGGGAAGAGACTATGGTGTCACGATAGCTTTTCACAACCGAGGAGGGATCCGGGGTGTGCTCCAGAAGGGGCCTATAAGCGTTGCCCAGATCGAACAGATTTTGCCTTTCGAAAACTATGTCGTGTACGCTACGGTGACTGGAAAGGTAATCAGGCGAGTCGTCGAGCACTCCCTGGCGGACGGACTCGGCGGACACTTCGCGGATGTGAGCGGACTTAAAATTATTTGGGACAAGTCAAAACCATCAGGCGAAAGAACTGTTCTTGTCCTGGCGGACGATGGTAAGGGTCACTACAATCCAATCGAAGACGAACAGACATACAAGATGGCAATGAATCACTACAATTTTGAAGGTGGCGAAAGCTATGACTTCAAAGGGGCGACCGATGTAGTAAAAACCAAGACGCGGATTGCTGATGCGCTTGCCGCCTACATTCGCAAACACCCCGATCTCACTCCACAAAAGCCTAATCGCATAGTATGCGTCAAAGAAGGAGCGCTTCATATAAAGAACGATGGAAGCGACAAGACTCTAATCTCGAATGACGCTCCGGCCTCGGCGAGAATTTCGATTGTGGCCGGCACCGGTCCTGGTGTCAGTACTATATATAATGCCTTCCCTGTTCCTCTGGCCGATGCTCAAGTATTGAAAACCGGTTTAAAAGCGTCCAGTACAGGCAATTTCTATTGCAAGAGCCTGACAAGGCTCTTGCAAGCATACAGGTCAGACGGAGAGAAAGGACAAAAGGCTTCATGGGTGTCGATCGTGGCCCATCCCTCGCGACGAGATTCAGACCATACCTTAGTGGCAGCACCAGTATCCATCCGTTGAATACCTGGCCCGCTAACTTGCGACTGCACCGCTGCCCTGTATAATTAGGAGGCACCACCGGCGGCATCGCATAGATGAAAGAACTAGACGTCAGAATTGCTCTTCATGAATTCATCAAGAGTCAGTTGATCAAGGAACAGCCTGACAGTCTTATCATCGACGAGCTCGGGCTAATAGAGGGAAGTTTTCGAGTTGATGTAGCAGTGATCAACGATCGACTGCACGGTTTCGAAATCAAAAGCCCGTCTGATAATCTATTGAGACTTCCTGCTCAACAGAAAAACTACAGCAAAATATTCGACAAAATGACAATCGTTTGCGCAGACCGATATGTTGCGCAAGCGGTCGATATGATTCCGAAATGGTGGGGTCTGGTCAGCGTAAGCGTTCGCGACGGCATGCCGTACCTTAACGAAATCTGGCCGTCTCGACAAAACATGGACGTGAATCCGTTTCACATTTGTCAGTTACTCTGGCGTGAAGAGGCGCTTGCCGTCATGAAAGAGCACGGCATGGACTATGGTTTTCGCACGAAAGGGCGACGATACATGTGGAAGGCCCTAGCTAAAGAACTTCCTCTGGATACGATCCGAAAATCGGTCAAGCAGAAGTTATCAACCCGAATTGGCTGGCGCTGAATGGGTTCAGATTTCAGGCATCTCATTGCCGAGATTTTTCAGTGCCTCTTTAGCAAGTAGCGCGCGCTGTCCTTTTAAGCCGCCGTCGAGGCATTCTTGGAAGTATCTTTTCGCTTCTTTGATATTTCCTGCGCGCTCATGTGTTTTTGCCAGAGCGAATATTACAATCGGATCCGCTGGCTCCGACATATGCGCCTTCAACAACTTCAGAGCGGCGGTGAAATCACCCTTATCCGAGTATGCCTGAGACAGTGCGAAAAGCACTTCCCCGTCTCCATTTGCGACGGTTCGAAGGGCTTTGAGTGCCTCCAGACTCTTATCACTCTTGCCTTCCGACTCCAGTATTTTTGCGTGAGTGAGTAAGGCATCAACATTTCCAGGTTCGATTCGCAGTGCCGTGTCAACGGCTGCTCTAGCCGAATCGAGCTTTCCGCCCTTAACTTCACTCATAGCCAGGGCTATGTGCGCTTCTGGATCACGCGGGTCAAGCTTTATTGCCTGCCTGGCGAGGGTCAGCGCTTCCTGCATCTTGTCTCTCTTCGGCGCCTCTTCCAGTGCGAGTCGCGACTCAAATGCCTTTCCGCTCGATACAAAAAGCAGGCTGCGCGCAATCTCTCCGCTTTCGGAGCGAGCATCTTCCAGTTTGCCTTGACGAAGGTAAATACGGCAGAGCTCGATGTGTGCTGGTGCGAATACTTGATTGTGGCGCAGCGTGCCTTCCAGCTGATCGATCGCTTCATCTGCATCGCCTTTGCGCTCAGCCGCAAGAGCCCAAGCCAATCCTGCAAGCGGGAGTTCACGCGCATGCTGCGGAAGTTTTGCAATCGCGGACTGCGCCTCCTGAGTCTTACCGAGCTTCAGAAGAAGAAGCGCCTTGACTGCGATCGCCTCGTTATCTTCCCTGGCTGCGCCGGTCAGCTTATTGACAGTGGTCAGACCGTCTACATAGTCCCGCTTGTAAAACTGGGCGATGGCCTTAGTCTTCACCGGCTCTGCGATGTTTGGATATGCAATAAGTGCTCGATCCGCGGCTTGTATGGCCTCGTCATATGCTTCCACGTCCAGGGCATCTCTGGACAGAGAAATGAAGAATTCGGGTTCGAGCGAATCGTCGGTGATCAGCCTGGCTAGCTCGTTCGCTACCGCTTTTGCTTTGCCTTGTTTGAACAGGTTTTTAACTGTTCGGAGTTTTGCCATCCGGCTTGCAGGTTCGAGCACCGCGGCTTTGGCCAGGCACGACTTCGACCGTGCCGCATCATGCTGCTCATTGTATAGAGTACCGAGTGTTGACCAGGCCTCGTAGCTAGTCGGGTCAATCTTTACAAGATTCTCCATTGCATCGATTGCCTTCTGCGCATCGCCAGCTGCCATCCAACAGAGCCCCAATTGCAGATTGCCTGGTACTGAGGTCGGCTCTAACTCCACAGCGGTCGCCGCAGCCAGTGCCGCCTCCTTAGCGTGACCTGGATTGCGAAGCAAGAGCGTCGACAGCAAAAGGTGAAAACGCATTGAATCACGACATTTTTCCTGATTTGCCTTCAGCAGTCTGAGCGCATCGATAACCTTTCCGTTGGCAAATAGTCTCGTGGCGCCCTTATAGCACTCAGCGCACTCGGCAGTCTCGACTTTCTTCGGCTTCGGTAGCGACTTCTCTTCCGTCGCTCGACTTTGCTTGCTTTTCCCTCGCGCCTCCACCTGCAAGTCGCCCAAAGTGAAGCTGAAGGCAACCGCCAGGACCGCCGGCAGCCACAAGCGCGATTCGAAGCATCTTGCGAAAGAAGAATTGCTGATTTTTCGAACGGTATTGGAAAACATTGGCAAAAATTTTGTGCAGGGAAAGAATTTGAGACTCATTCGTCTTCATTCTAGAGTACATTGTGTTTGGAGGTTCAACTTGTCCCGGATCGTTCGCACCCTATACTTTGCACTTGGTCTGACCGCCCTTGCGGTGAATCTTTCTCTGCCTGTCAAAGCTTCCCCGTTTAATCAACAGCAGAGACGAATTCTAATCGCACAGGAAGAGGGCGGCGAAGGCACCGACTATGAGCGGGCCGCGTCTGACTGCGGTCGGGGCGATCTGAATTCAGCTGAGACGATACTCAAATCGATAATCTCGGCGCAACCTAATAATGCAAAGGCTCACAATCTTCTTGGCAAGGTTTATCACCGAAGATCTAAATTCGGTCTGGCAGAGAAGCAATATCGAGTGGCCACGGGACTGGACGGGAAGGTTTGGGAGTACAAATTCAATCTCGCCGTGTCGATGTTCGATCAGTCGAATTTTCATAATGCGCTGCCTCTGTTTGAAGAGGTAGTCCGAGTACGACCTAATGATTCAGAGTATCAATACAACCTCGCCGTGACTCTAGAGCGTCTTGGTCGAAAGGATCAAGCGCTAGCGGGCTACCTCAGGGCGCTGAAGTTGGACAACAAGAATGCGCATGCGCATTTTAGCCTGGGGCGCTTGTATCACGAGAAGCGCAATCTACCTAAGGCAATCGAAGAGTATAAGAGTGCAATTGCGATTGAACCGAAGTTTGTCGCCGCCCATAACAATCTTGGCGTTGCTTATGCGGCGAACAATAATTTCCCTGACTCAGTGAAGGAATTCCAAGCAGCGTTGAAGCTCGATCCACACTATCCCGAAGCGCAGCGGAATCTGGGATATCCTCAGGCGCACACCAGCCTTGGTATCACTTACTTCACGATGGGTAATCTCAAGAAAGCCTTCGAGGAGTACAGCAAAGCCTTGTCGATGGATCCGGATAACGGTGATGCACACTACAATCTGGGATTGCTCTATCATCATCAAGGGCAGTTGGATAAAGCCATCGCTCATTATCAGCGCGCGATCGAGGTAATGCCGAACAATCCGTTGCCTCATAACAATCTTGGCGTCGCCTTTGCCCGGACAGGTGATTTCCCGAAGGCCGAAGTAGAATACAAGAAAGCGCTCGAGTTAAAACCTGACTTTGCTGAAGCGAAGAAAAATCTGGAAGACATGAAGACTGGTGCCTCGCCTGTACTCAATCCTTAAGAAAGTACATTCAGTGTATAAAACTGATTAAAAATGAGCTAAGCGTGGCGTTTGCGCGCTCCAGCTGTTCCGATCCTTCATAGCGCCACCAATAAGGCACCAACTAGGGACAACCCTTAACGAGACCGTAAATCAATCCGACCACGAACAAAAATCCGCCCACCAGAAAGCCGGTCCCGATGATTGATCTTGATTGCAATCTTAGGAAGCGGTTGTATTTGTCGAACACTGCCCTGCAGCTATGTGCGAAGACAGTCGTCGCGAAAAGGCCAAACGTAATTATCATCAGTATGCCAATGGTGATAATTGGACTACTGAAAAACAGGGAAGAGCATGCAAGGCAAACCACAATCTGAATGGCGAAGAACGATAGAAAGCTTTTCGAGAATTCATTTGATTCGGTCTTCATAAGCCGTGCGCGCACCTTACTGTGATCTCTTCGATTATGTTCTGACCAAAACAAATTTGGAGCGAACCGGCAACATTTTATGAACTGATTGGCGCCATCGATTCGCGCACGGACGCTAACATCAACGAGATAAACTTGTTCTTTTAATTTGCTAGCCACCATCGGTAGCAACTCCGCATTCTCGTCAATCGTGCAATGTTTTCCACAGTCACATTGACGCGCCGACTAAGCTGCGTCACCCTGTCATCTTATATATAATGAACAAGCGGCGCGTTTGACTGAGGCTCTTGTAATGACAGAAATCCTTCACTGTCCATGGTATTGGATATCGCTTTGATTCATGACGATCAAGAAAGAGGAAGTTGATACTTGTCCGATCTGTCTTATGCCAAAGGCGGCATCTGACACTGGAAGCGTTACGCAATGGATTTCGCTGTGTCGATGCGGAACTGATCTTCCGAAGATGCAGGAGAAGAGTCTCAAAATCTGCATGGATTGCGGCAAGCCGCTGGCTGAAGACAGCGATGGAAGTTTCACGCAGTGGGTTGTGAGCGCCTCGACCTGCCTGTGTCGACATCCGGATCTGATCGGAAATTCAAGACCCAGAGAGGCAGAATCAACCACCTGGACAGACGATCCAGATGACGAGACGGAGCTAGAACTATCACAAGAACACCTGCCGCTGGACCGCTACAAGCCAATCCGGGTCGTCGGAATGGGAGGAGCTGGTAAGGTCTATCTATGTCGCGATCGACTGTTGGACATCAGAGTCGCCGTGAAAATCTTGCGGGTTCAATCCAACGAACAACTCATTTCATTCCA
Organism: uncultured Candidatus Obscuribacterales bacterium; assembly: GCA_964418155.1. Lineage (GTDB taxonomy): Bacteria > Cyanobacteriota > Vampirovibrionia > Obscuribacterales > Obscuribacteraceae > JADYXR01. The sequence continues at coordinate 337,945 of CAYQKX010000003.1, forward strand.
ACAAGAAGCGAAGGCAATCAGCAAACTTTCCCATCCATCAATAATACAGATCCTCAATTTCGGAGTTACGGACGACGGTAGGCCTTACATGGTGCTTGAATATATCGACGGCACCAGCCTAAGTCAGTTACTCATAAAGAACGGACCACTCGAAGAAGAGGCGGCCATCGACCTATTCACTCTAGTCGCGGATGCGCTCGGGTACGCCAATTCGATGGGTATCTTTCATAGAGACATCAAGCCGAGCAACATACTGTTGACCAACTCGCGCCCGGCAGAGGTTCGCATCATCGACTTCGGAATAGCCAAGTCGAGCGCTAAGAATCCACAGACAAAGTCGTCAGGCAACGCTCTCGTCGGGACCCCGGCGTACATGAGTCCCGATCAAGTCAATAATCGACCCTATGATAGCCGTTCTGAGGTCTATTCGTTTGGTTGTGTGCTGTTCGAAACTTTAAGTGGGCGACCACCATTTCAATCCGAAATTGCTTTAGATTTGCTCGCTAAGCATGTTAATCAAGCACCGCCAGCGATCAACGAAGTGCTGGGTCGTGAATACATATCAGAGGATCTGCAAGCGATTGTATCAACCTGCCTCGAAAAGAATCCTGATGATCGATATCAATCACTACAGGAAGTACTACAGCAACTTCTATCCGTTAGATCAGAGGGCAAACCGTACCAGAGCCCAGATCCAATTGAAGAGATAACACAGTCTCCAGTTATTTCGAAAACCAATCTGGTCATTTTTTCTGTGGCGGCCAGTGCAATTATATGCGGTGCTATCAGCATCATCATTTACAATGCGATGTCGGAGAGCAAACCATACGCAAAAACGACGAATACTCCCGATCCCAGCAGCATGAGCACCCTTAGTTCGCCGGAAATCAAGAAAGCAATCAAAGAAGGCGTTATTGCATTTGATCTCACATTTTATCCTCATATCAACGACGATTCATTTAAGGACTTCAAGGGCGCTGACACCGTACAGGAGATTAGCGCGGCAGGACAGCAAATTACCAACAGAGCGCTAGGTTATCTGAAGGGAATGAAAAGACTTCGCACGCTCAAGTTGAAGGACACGGATATAAGCGACCTGACGGCAATTGCTGAGCTGCCGAATCTGGAAAGCCTAAACCTCGAGAATACCAAGGTGACGGACGATTCACTTGTTTCCTTGAAGGGCTTGAAAAAACTGAAGTATGTCGAGTTAAAGGATACCAAGGTCACAGCACGAGGGCTGGAGCACCTCGTCCATCTCCCGTCGCTTATAGAGGTCACGGTTGACTTTCCGCGCAAACTTATCAGTTGCGACGACATCGGCTATCTATCGAGAATGTATCCCGATTGCAACTTCCTTCGCGCACCTGCATTCGCGCAAACGCTCTGGGTCGAGGCGTCCCGTGCCTTCGAGAAGAAGCAGTATCAGACCGCACTGGACAGGTACGGTTACGCAGCAAAAGCATTCCAGAAAAACGGGCCTAAGTCATACATGGTTCTTATAGAGTGCGCGAACAAATCCGCAGACTGCTATTCGCATATGGGAAAGCCGACTCACGCAGATGCATACAGAGCGGCTGCATTTAACTTTGCAGTAAAATCAAAGGATTTCGAACACATCCGCCTTGCGTACAAAAACTGGATTGTCTCCGATCTCGAGCAGCGCAAATTCCGTTCCGCCGACTCGAGAAGCCACGAATTGCTCAAGTGGCTCAAAAAGCATCCGAACACTCAGAAGTTTTGCGTGGATACATGCAACCAAATATTGAGCGGACTTTCAGGGGTCGACGGCAATGAAAAAATTAGGCGCTTCTGGTTAGTTGAAAAACTCACTATGACTGCCGATCAAAGAGACATTGCACTCACAACAGGAGCGCTGGCAGGCTGTCTGAAAAAACTCGGCGAGCATTCTGAGTCTCTCAAATGTTTCGAAAAGGCCGGCCGATTGTTTCAACAACTGGGACCAACCACATTCGATTGGCGATCGGTTGTGGGGCTGTATTGCGATTGGGCCGGCAGCGAGGCTGAAAAAGGTAACCTTAGCAAAGCGCTCGAGTTAAACGCAAAATCGCTCAAGTACACGAGAAACCAGCGCGTACCAAACGACATTATGGAGCTGCTTCTGCGCACCAGAGTCGATTATCTCAAACGATCGAATAAGCAAGCGGAAGCAGAAAAAGTACAAGAGCAACTCGAAAAATATCAATAAGCGAGTTGCAAAGCGGGGAAAGATTGGCGAACGATTCAAAAAATGTAGAAATTCATTGTTAACTTGATCGTACGATCGCCACATGTATGAGCTAATCTGTACTGCGACTGCTGCGCAGGAGACTAAACATGCGAAAACTTTTGACTGGACTACGCCACTTCCAGAGTCAGGTATTCCAATCACACCAGGAACTATTCGAGCGATTGGCCGGCGGACAGTCGCCGGATGCTTTATTCATCACTTGCTCGGATTCTCGTATCGATCCATGCCTCATAACTCAGACATCTCCAGGCGATCTTTTTATTCTGAGAAATGCGGGCAATATAGTGCCACCATACGGTGCCACTAATGGTGGTGAGGCCGCGACAATCGAATTCGCAGTCGGAGCGCTTGGCGTCAAGGACATCATCGTATGCGGTCATTCATTCTGCGGAGCGATCAACGGCTTGCTCAACCCGGAAAAGGTGAACAGTCTTCCTACGGTGGCCAACTGGCTTAAGCTCGCCCAAGCTACCAAGCTCATCATTGAACAAAACTACTCAGATGCGAATCTCAACAAAGAACAGTTGTTGAATGTTGCGATTCAAGAAAATGTCCTGGTGCAACTAGAAAACCTCAGATCTCACCCCACTGTAGCCGCCAAATTTGCAAAAGGCGAGCTGAATCTTCACGCCTGGACATACAAAATCGAGAGCGGTGAGGTGTTCAGCTACAACGCCCAGGAAGGACAGTTCCTCCCTATACGCGAGGCTACATACAAAGCCGGAGAAACTAGATCGCGGCGGGCAATGGAGACTACGATCTAACTCGTCCGATATTGAAACAACTTCGATAAAAGTTCGCAACGCTGAGCGTTGCGAACTTTTCGGCATTCTACTATCTATACGACGAGCGACGGATATGCATGTATCATGGCACCTGATACATGACAATCAACCGCAAGGGTCAGAGGCTTAATGAACGACCAATCAAATCGGTAATGTTCGACAAAATTGGGAATCTAACCTATGTGACCGTCGACGGGCAAGTACCATCCCTCACGTAGACGGATCAGCCACTGCAGCATAGTTTTCTGATAGAACAGAATCTAGCAGTGGGTAATATACAATTACAGACGGCGGGCTCAATCGGTGGCGAAGACCTCCATGGTGTCAAGTACAGAGAAAGAAAAAGAGATAGAGACAGCGAAAACTGCCATAATCCAATCGATCAACCCGGCGACCGGGGAATTGCTTGGAGAGTGCCCAATCATGGGCAAGTTTCAAGTGGATCAGGCGGTGGAGCAAGCCTGGAAAGCCTTTGACGAGTGGCAACTACTGAACTATGGACAACGGGCACGTTACCTACTGAAGCTGCGCCGAGTGATCTCGCAGAATGCCGATGCTATTACTGAGCTCATCAGTCAGGAGGTAGGCAAACCTCGCTCGGAGGCTTATGCCGCAGAACTCAATGGACCACTCGATACCTGCGTCTGGCTCACGGAAAACGCAGATCGACTTCTAAAAGACCAGATGGTGCAGCTGAGCAATCCGCTTCTCTCGACCAAACAGAACGTGATCTCGTTTGAGCCTCTAGGTGTAATCGGAGTTATCGCGCCGTGGAACTACCCGTTCTCTATTCCCATGATGACCATTGCAATGGCTCTAATGGTGGGCAATACCGTTGTTTTAAAGCCTTCTGAAAAATCCAGTCTGATCGGCATCAAGATCGGAGAATTGATAAATGAAGCAGGATTTCCACCAGGAGTCGTCAGCGTCATAACAGGCGATAGATCGACTGGAAAACTATTGTGCGAAACACGGCTTTCCAAACTCATCTTCACGGGCAGCGTGGAGGGTGGAAGAAAGGTCATGGAGCAGGCCTCGGCTAACCTTATCCCAGTCAGCCTGGAACTCGGAGGGAAGGACGCCGCGATAGTACTTCCAGATGCACCGATTGAGTGGACGGCAAAAGCTCTTGTTTGGGGAGCTTTCACCAATGCGGGACAAGCCTGCGCATCAATCGAACGTGTCTATATTCTCAAAGGGAAGAGGACTGACAAACTTATCGCTGCGATCGTAGAAGAGGCGAAGAAGCTAAAAGTAGGACCATACACGGATCCACAGAGCGATATTGGACCCGTGATTGACGAGACTCAATTGGAGAAGATCACGCACCACGTGAAGCAGGCAGTGCACTCCGGAGCTATAGTCCAAACGGGCGGCAAGCGTGTCGAATCGCTTCCCGGCTATTTCTTCGAGCCGACCGTCCTCACGGGAGTCGATCATTCGATGATCGTGATGAAAGAGGAAACGTTCGGTCCGGTCCTTCCGATTATGGTGGTAGACACTGAAGATCAGGTCGTAGAGCTGGTCAACGACAGCGAGTTCGGCCTATGCGCATCCGTCTGGGGTAAAAATCTCAGGCGCGCAGAAAATATTGCCAGAGATCTAAATGTCGGAACAGTAACTATCAACGACTGCTTGTTCACCCACGCCGCACCGCAGCTTCCCTGGGGTGGACTGAAGAAAAGTGGATTCGGCAGATCTCATTCGCAATTCGGGTTGATGGATCTGGTCAATATAAAGCATATCAACATTGATGCCGCCGGTGGTTCACTGCGCTTATGGTGGTATCCATACGGCACCAACAAGATGAAGACCTTGCGCGGCGGAATTCAGCTCTTTCACGGCTCGCTTTGGAAAAAGATTTCGGGATTTTTTGAGTTTGTCCTCAACAACATGAAGAATCCGAAAGGCGGACCGAGTTAACAAGTCTATAGCAACTGGCTTTATAACAAGAGCGCTTCCCGCAGGACGCGCGAAGTATCGATCGTGCTTGATTGGGGAGCGATTAAGGTAGCGTTCTAATTATTTCTGATGGGACTTTATCGCCCAGCTGAAGCTCCAAGTCACCTTCGAGAATCCATTTTGGAACATACAGCTTACTATCGTGCAGACAGACGAACAACGGTGCAATCACCAGCTTGCGAAAGATTGTTCTAAGACGAAGATACTCTTCGCGAAGAGCCGTTAGCTCATCATCGATAGCATGGCGGGAGATTTGCTTGTCCACATAGTCTTTTGCGGCGTCCCTCTCCCAGCCCTGTTCAACAAAAGCATCCACTACCAGTGGTGCCCTATCAATAACTTTTGACATGCCGCAATCGTTGTGACCTATCATCACAAGATACTTTACGCCGTGGACCAGCGTGTACCCTACGCTAAATTCCGATCCGATCACTCGCCCGCTCGCGCGTCGAATGACATAGGCATACATCCGAGGAATGGGCAGAGCGTATCTAAATTCGATACAGGTAGCGATTAAAACCTCGGGCTTGCCTGATGACTGAATAGGCCATCCAAAGTTTTGAGACATAAGCAGGCTTTCGATCGGCGTGTCGCGCCATTGCTCAGGGATATCTTCACGGCTCTCTACTGCATGTAAAAGGTCGCGATACTTTTCATCAGCTCTTAGCGGCGGTGGAATATTCATGGAAGAGTAAAGTCCTGACTGAACGAGCCACGGGCCCCTTCAAATGAAATACGCCTGAGACCATAGTTGAGAAATTGAGCGAATCAGGATTTGAGCTCCAGCCATGACAGTGACACTGGAACCAACTCGATTCACGAGAGTGATTATAACAGCATTATGCTAATTGCGCTATTGTGCAATCGGCAAACTACCAGACTATGACCGGCGCGCCTTCAGTTGCATGGCCATCTGTAATGCAAAGAGGATGCTCCATGGATGTGGCGGACAACCAGGCACATAAAGATCGACAGGAATTATTCCGTTGGCACCATTTGCTTCTGTATACCCGTTCTTATGAACGCCACCGGAGATAGCACAAGTGCCCAAAGCGATCACAAGCCGAGGATCAGCCATCGACTCATAGCAAATCCTGAGCGGCTCGTGCATCGCCTTCGGCACAGGACCGGTTACAACAAGAGCATCGGCGAATCTAGGGGATGCCACCACTGAGACACCGAATCGCTCCATATCGAAAATTGGATTGCCGGAAGCTCCGATTTCCAGATCACAAGCGCTACAGCCGGTAGACACGACTCGAACGGCCATTGAGCGTCTGAAAATTCCGCCACCACCGCTTACTGCACCGGTATTCACTGGCGGGAGTGATGTTTGAATTATTAGATGCTCTCTTTCAGATTGAGCTGTTCTTGTGCTCGGATTATTCACTATCGTTGCCGCAGGACATATTGATGTGCATAATCCGCATGCGATGCAATTGCCCAGGTCAAGACGGACATTAGCATGTTCAGCCTGTTGCTCGATTTGTATAGCGCTTGTAGGACAAGCCTGTTCGCACTGCGCGCATTCGATACCAATACAATCGGAGTTCGAAAGCGAAGGCAAGCCCCGAACACCCTCTTGCAGCGGCGGCGAAAGTTGACTGGCTGTCACCACACCTTTACTGACCAGATAGCTCAATAATCGAATCACGTTAACCTCATAAATCATGACCACTGTAGGAAAGACTGAAACTCTTATTGCACAAAGGAAAGTCGGAGACCAAATTATTCCTGACCGCTATTGCCAGAGCGGTCCAGTTATTAACGCTGGGATCCTTGATGGCATAACGGCCGATTTGTCCTTCTGTATTGGTAAACACAAGATGAATTAGCTCGCCCCTATGTGCTTCGACGATGCCGACGCCGATTTGATTGGACGGGAGCCTGTCAGGAAGCTCCAGTAGACTTGAGCCGGATGGCAATCTCTCGAGGATTTCGTCTATAAGCTCCAGACTTCGAGCAAGCTCGTCTATCCTGACGCGGACTCGAGCAAAAACATCGCCCTGCTCTGTCCATGCAACTTTCGGACTCAACTCCAGATAAGCTCCGTGACGAAAATGCATCCGGGCATCGTATTTAATACCAGAAGCTCGCCCAGCCACTCCAACCAGACCAAAGTCTGCTGCCAACTTATTGGATACACGACCAACTCGCTGCATTCGATCGCAGGCGACTTGATTGCTTAAAAACATGTCTATCACCGCAACCAAATCCTTTTTAAGTTTTATAGCTCTCGTCCGAATTTGGAGAAGCGATTTGGGAGAAGGATCATGGACTACGCCTCCAGGACAGACGAAAAATCTCTGAAATCTGGACCCGGTAAGAAGCTCGCCCAGTGCCAGAGCATCGCCTCGAAGCCGAGCCATCGAAGATGCGATCGCAAGAAATCCGATGTCACCCGCAATACCGCCGAGATCGGCTATGTGCATTGCCACCCGCTCAATCTCGAGCGTTAAGGACCTGAGGTAATCAGCCCTGAGCGAAGGATCAACGCCAAAGATCGACTCTATCGCCACTGCATGGGCTAAGGCATAGGCAGCACCACTATCGCTTACTGCGGACTCTGCGATAAAACGAGCCTTCCTCCAGGAGACCTCAGTAAGTCGCTTTTCTATGCCGCGATGCACATAACCCAACCGTATCTCTAGATTGAGGATGATCTCGCCTAGACAACTAAAGCGGAAGTGACCCGGTTCAATTATTCCAGCATGAATCGGCCCTACCGGTATCTCGTATACCCCGTCGCCCTTAACTTCGAGATGATGGTACTGCCTATGGTTATCCTCGCCGGGCGCGATCGCGCCAGTGCGTAAAGGAATAACCGACGCGGAGTACGGTTCGTGCAGCAGATTGTGCTTCAATCTAGGGTGTGATTTGGGCTTCAATCCGAACAGGTCCCAAACAGTACGCTCATACCAATGACTTTGAGGAATCACAGGTGAAAGCGATTGATAGGTATCGCCGTCGACTCGACTAGTCCAGGCAGCTGCGGTGCCGGCTGTAGTATTCAGCACGAGGGTTACAAGCTGTTGCCCATCAATCGATGTGATTAGACCGAGTCGCCCACCCTCGTCATTCAACAAGGCTCTTAGCTTGTTTGCTCGGGCATCAACGGAGATTTCTACGCTATCAACTTTCATTTCAAATGCACCAGAAAAAGTGGAAGAGACGTAATACCAGATGCTATTGCACACACAATCAGCAAGATTGGAATGCAACTAGTCGCAAACGGCCTTGAGCCGACCGTCTCCTTGGGAGACGTACCAAAGAGGATTCCGGCCAAATGAATATTGACTGCTACGAAGCTGATCAAGAGTGCCACCGTCAACGCTATCACAATCGACCAGTACCCTTTGTTCGCGCTATCAATCAAAATGAGCAGCTCGCTTACAAATGATCCGAATGGCGGCGATCCCGTAACGCCGAAGGCCGCCAGCCCGAGCGCAATTCCCCAGACAGGAGAGAGATTGAGAATCCCTTTGATGTCAGCCAGACTCTTCTTACCGGTAGCCTGAATAACGTTGCCGGAAAGCAAGAACAGAGCTGCTTTGCAAACGCTGTGATTGAAGGCTTGCAAAAAGAAGAGAACGCCAGAGCCAAGTCCAATCGCGATGAGCATGATGCCAACATTTTCGATGCTCGAATATGCCCACAGCCTTTTTATTCCGTGTTGATGTATGAGGATTAAACTGGCCGCAAGAACCGTTATGCAACCTAGAGCCAGAGGGATTATTGTGGCAAGCTGATTATGGTGCGCTTCGACTACCAGTTGCGTCAATCGCCAGATAGGAAAAAGGGCGCAATTAAGAAGCGCGCCGGATAGCATTGCCGATGCAGGCGCAGGCGCCTCGGAGTGGGCGTCCGGAAGCCAGCTATGGAGCGGAAAAACTCCCGCCTTAGTTCCGAATCCAACGACGCAGAAGATGTATCCCAATCTCAAAAGGGAGTATTGCAATGAAGTAGCGTGATTGGTGAGCTCCCTGAAGTTCAGAGAACCGGTTGGCAATCCGCCATGCTGGCTCGATGCGAAAATTAGTATTGTACCGAGTAGTGCAAAAGCGATGCCGACACTGCAAATCATTAAATACTTCCAAGTTGCTTCCAGTGCATGTTTTGTTCGAGAGAAATACACTAGAGCCGCTGTCGCAAGCGTGGTCGCCTCGATGCAAACCCAGAGAATTCCCAGGTTTTCGCAAACAAAAACCATACTCATAGCAAATAGAAAGAAGCTTGCGCAGGCAAAGAAGATCTGCTCGTGATTCGCATTGTAAGTTGGTGACACGGTCTCTTCCATTTCGAAAAAACACTTGGCATGGCTCAGAGCACATGCGCCTATGAATGTTGTTAATAGTAGAAACGAAGCACTAAGTCGATCGACCGAGAAATCTTCGGTCCATGAAATTTGACTTTGGATGCCGATGACGATCGGCCAGCAAAGCGACATTGCGACAATCAATTGCACCCAATAGAGCAATGCAACAACAACTCGCGAGACTCTCGGCCTGGTGACGAGAGAAAAGACAGTGACCAGCAGCGGTACAAATCCCAACGTGAGTAAACTGTGCATGAACTAATCCTTCAGTTGTGTCAATCGAGTCACATCAATGTGCTCGAAACTATGCTGGATCTTAAATACTAGAAGTCCTGAAATCATCACGCCAACAAGGACATCAAGGAGAACTCCCATCTCTACGATCATTGGCATTCCATGGGTCTGAGTCAGAGCAAAAAGGTAAATGCCGTTTTCTATAATCAAAAAACCGACAATTTGACTGATCGCAATACGCCTGGTCAACATGAGGACCAAACCGCTAAACACGAGCGAAATCGCTGCAGTCGCCCCGGGCCAACCTCGTGAGAACTCTAAAGGGACAGGAAGACCACGCACTAAAAGATAACTCAAACCCAAGAATACTATTGTGAGGTGCATCGCCAGTGGTGCCGGTATGATCGAGGCCGCGTCGCTCTGAATTCTAATTTTGTCGATCGCCATCACCAGACAAACCGGTACTATTAAGCCCTTGAGAATAGTTATGGCACAAGCAATTCCGTAAATTCCCATATCATCGGCATGGGCATGTGCGGTCATCGCCGTGGCAAACCCAATAAATAATGTTTGTACGGAATACAATGCAAGATTGACCCTCAGGTGTGTGGCCCCAGCAATCAGGATTGCTGTAAATGAGGCGCCGAATACGACCATCTCGAACAGATCAAGAATCATTTGACCAAACTCCCACCAACTGCGATCAAGCCGGCAATCAGGCTCATCGTTAGACAATACGCAATAAACTCAGGAACTTTTCGCCACTGCAGCTTGACGGCAACACTCTCGAACATGGCTACACAGATTGCAATGACGAACATAAGAATGATGTGAATGATGCCCTGGGAGACGATCGTCATTGTCCATACGCACGGAATCGAGTGTAAGTAACATTGTGCACTCAACCCGAAAAGAATAGCCATTCTTAGAAGTTGCGAGCACTCCAGCATGGCTAGATTCGGTCCCGAGCACTCGAGGATCATCGCCTCATGTACCATCGTCAGCTCCAGGTGAGTCGTCGGGTCATCCACCGGCATCCGAGAAAGCTCTACGAGACCAGCAAGAATAACTGCGGTCCCAACCAAAAGCCATATCCCCGACGTGTTGGAGAGCGCCGCGTTAGAGAATGAGAATATCGCATCCAGATCGCTGCTTTGCGTAAGAATTCCTATTGATGCAAGCGCAAGGACGAGTGCAGGCTCCACCAGTGTCGAAATTGTCACTTCGCGACTAGCACCGAACGCACCAAATGCAGAACCAGCATCCATTGCCGCAAGAACCGTAGAGAAGCGACTCAATGCCAGTAAATACAACACGAAAAACAGATCAGCCCCCAACGAAACTGGCTTGTAACAAAGCCATGGCACGCTCAGTGCAAGAAGAAGCATGATTGACAGATTGACCGCACCATTCCATTTAAAGATCCACGAGACGGTGGAACTCACCGTCTGTTTTTTTCGGAACAGTTTTACCAAATCGAAGAGTGACTGGAAAATTGGCGGACCAACACGGTTTTGTAATCGAGCCTTTACTTTCCTTATCGTACCGATTAGAAGAAATGGAAGGAGGAAGCCACTGAATAGAGTAACAATCCATGCCGCAACTGTATCTGCCGCTCCGTTATTCATAGCAACGTACCCAACTGGAGAAGCAGAATCAAGGTGACGCACAGATAGATAAGATAGAGATGAATACTACCGGCTTGCAGCTTCACCAAAGATTTTGCGAGCTTACTGACAATGGACAGCAATGGAAGATAGACTCGCTGCTCCAGGAGTGACACCATTTTTGGTTTCACTCTAATTTTCTCGGGGAAGTGCCTACGGTCTCGACCCGTGAGCTCGAACTCCAGCTTGTAGCGAAGTATCGGACTGAAAATCCGAGCAACCGGTTGAGCAAATGAATCCGAAGTCACTTGGGTTCTCGGACCGAGAGGGCCAAACCCGCAATCCCATGTGCGCGAAACTCGAACTTGCGATCCTCCGGATAAGACAAGCTTAGAAAGCGCGAACACTAACATAGTGAGAGCTATCGCAGTAACGCGTAGATCAACGGTGAAGGCAGATTCAATATGCGAACTGCCGTGCACGGCAAGATCACACACTGGTTGCACCAAGAGCAAGATTTGCGGTACGGTCAACCCCAAAGCTACGCAGCCAATAGCCAGAAACACCTGGGCGCAAACCATTCCGGATGAGCCCTCCGATGCTGCCCCAGATTGTTTTGACCGCGGCACCCCGAGGAAAATCACGGCGACGGCTTTGGCAAAACAGGCAAGGGCAAGACCTCCCACAACAGCCAGAATACAAATGATCGCAAGACACAATCCCCGGTCGATCAACGAAGATGAAAGCCAAACATTCCTGAAAAGGCTCTGATAGAGGAGCCATTTGCCAGGAAATCCGTTGAGCGGTGGAAGAGCGCAGATTCCGACAGCACCAAGGACAAAGCAGCCCATTGTCCAGGGCATTTGCCGAACCAGGCCACCAAGTTGTCCGAGCTCTCTAGTGTGAGCGGCTACATCGATCGATCCGGCACCAAAGAAAAGAAGTGTTTTGAACAATCCGTGAGAAAGGCAGTGAAACAGCCCTGCGGCAAGCCCGAGAGCGGCCACCTCCGGCACTCCTACCGATCGAGAAAGAATTGCGATACCAATGCAAGTAAATATCAAACCCACATTTTCAACGCTCGAGTATGCAAGCAGGCGTTTCAGATCGTTTTGAACCAGCGCGAAAAGCACTCCCCAAAAGGCTGATACCACCCCCAGAGTCACAGCTAAATATCCAATAGCCGCACAATTGAGATTACCTAATAAGAGAATTCGAACGACTCCGTACACAGCAGTTTTGATCATGACACCGGACATCAGAGCAGAGACCGGAGTCGGAGCTGCCGGATGAGCGTAAGGCAACCATATATGGAATGGCCAGATACCAGCTTTGATAGCGAAGCCAATCATCAAGAGCAACGCAGCACCGTAGCTCTCAGGACGATCGAAACACCAATCAGAAAATCTCCAACTGTGAAACATGGAGTACAACCAAATGAAGCCGAATGTGATGAATGCAGTCGAAGTGCGAGTGGCGCCGAGATAAATAATCGTCGCTCTCTGAACGCGATGCAGTGTATGTTCCGAAGATACAAGCACTGTAGACGACAAAGCCATCAATTCCCAAAACACGAGAAACGTAACTCCATCTCCACTTACGAATACGAGCATCATGGAGAGCACGAAGAGACAGTAGGCCGCCCAATACAGACTCGAATTCATCCGAGAGTCCAGGTGCCGCAAGTACCGGGGAGAGAAAAGCGCTGAGGCAATACCGACGGTACCTAGCAGAGCCAGGAACAACGCAGAAAGCCTGTCGATGACAAATGTAAATGACCATGGTCCGACCGCTAGAAAGCCCGGTCCTTGCCAGGCCATCGGCGTGTCTTTCGACAACATGGCCAATGCAATCATGCAGGAGGAGGCAAGCAAAATCACAAAAGAGAACAGATGGTGACTGCTCCTTCTCCGACAAATAGCGAAGAGAGATCCCACTAACAAAATCGAACTAGCTGCCCAGAAAAAAATCGATGACATGTGATTAGGTCTTTTGGTACAATTCATATTAAGCAATTTAGAAATTGCGCAATTGCTTAAGCGTAAAATCATTGTAGAGCATCCGTGTGATGGACCGGTGATCAAAGATCCAAACCTAAAATCAGCACTTCACTTGCTCAAGCCAGTAAGTCCGATGGCCCTGGCTACCCTCCTGCTCAACCGACAATCAAAAGGAGCAGTGTTCGTCGCCTGTTCGGAAAGGGGTTTTGGTGCTGCCATGCGTACCGAAGGGAGCGGAGCTCAACATTCTCACTTCTCAAAACCTCGGCAACGGCCTGGATACTTCGCACGGCGTCAAAGAGATGTTTTCGACCGACATGATTCCGACATCATCGTATCCGGGCGCTAAATCTGCGAGGATCTCCGCAGGTAGCACGGGACCCGCCGCAAGTAAGAGAAATAGTAGACGGAGGTGGAGTAGAGAAGTAGTAGAGGTACTAGCACAGGCTTTTCGGTGCATTTTGTAAAGGTCCCCCAGCCACGAAAGCGGCTAGAATAACCAGATACTAGCTCTGCGTGAAATACACTATGGCAGAAAAATTAGCCGGTTTTAAGGCTGACTTTTTTAAGGCCCTATCCAATCCTCTGAGAATTCGAATTCTTGATCAGCTTCGCGAACGAGAACTGACGGTTTCCGAGATCACGGAAAATCTCGGAGTGGAGATGCCGAACGTCTCCCAACAGCTCGCAGTGCTGAAGGGCAAACGGCTCGTAGCATCAAGAAAACAGGGCAACAACATCTACTATTCTTGCGTCGATCCGACTGTTTTTAAACTGCTCGATGTGGCGAAAGAGATCTTCAACAATCACCTGATCGATCTCCAGGAGACCCTTCAGGAGTCGTAGTGCACTTGCACGTAGATTTACAAATGGCACCAAAAGCCTCGGTCTTCAGGTGAGGATAATGGTGCGATTACAAAACAGCCTGGAGTTTGTTGCGATTAGATGTACTGTTTGATCGAGAAGCGGTCTGAAGTGAAGAAGCGCTATCCAGGAACATAGAGACGAGCTCGCTTCCGCCGGAATATTTAGCCTTGCCGGCTCCTTACTATCGGGCCGATCTTGCCGCGACGAACTGCTTTCCATGGCCGACCTTTTCATTTATCGGCACATCCTTTTCGCAGAAGGGGCAACTCGAAGCCTCATAGGTGGGAATTTCGATGGACCCGAGCGGCTCGAAGGGCGCGCCAAGGAAGTCAGACGAGACGGACCTTGGACTGCGATTAACCAGTACGGATGCGTTAACTACATTACCACCGGTAGCACGCACAAGGTCGATAAACTTCTTCATTGTGGCACCACTGGTGGTGATATCATCGACGGCAAGAACATTCTTTCCAGCGATGAATTCATCGTAGCCTCTGTCAAATTGAAAATTCTTGCTCGCATCGCGTTCAGCAAAGACACCGTGAACTTCACGTCCCTTCAAGAGTGATAGATGATAGGCGGTCCAGTGAGCGGGTAGTATCCCGCACATGATCGGTCCTGCTACCGTGTCGATGTCGAGGCGACTGAATTTTTCAGCCATCAGACGTCCAGCTTGATCGCACGCTCTTGTATGCGCGAACAAAATATTCTTGTTGATGTAGATATCACCATGCTTTCCGGAGCTATACACAAAATGATCGTCTTTGAGGAATGCGCCGATATCTTCCAGAATTTGAATTATAGACATTGATTGATATTCGAATACGAACTATTACTTCGATGCGCCCGCTAGAGTTCTTTTCTGGCTAGCCAGCAAGCCTTTCATTATTTCGAGCGCGTCATAGCATTCTTCTCTGGTGTTAAAACGACCGAGCGATAATCGCAACGATCCTTTCGTCATAGAGCAGGGAAGATGCAAGGCGCTCAATACATGCGAAGGTTCGATCACTCCGCTATGACAGGCGGAAGCGCTCGATGCGCAGACCCCCTTCATATCGAGCTGCATAACCATCGCCTCGCCCTCACCATTTTCTACGGCGATGCTGACATGACCAGGCAGCCTTTTATCGAGATCACGAGGACCAGTAATCTGCACACCAGATATGGTACCAAGTTCATCAATCAGGAGAACTTGCAACTCTTTCAGTTTGTTAGTCAACTCTTTCAGATCAAGACTGGCGAGCTCCGCAGCTTTTCCCAGTGCTACCACGTTGGCTAGACCTTCAGTTCCTGGAAGGAGAGCTTTCTCCTGCCCTCCTCCGAAGGTGATAGGCATAACATTGGCACCCTTTCGGAGAAAAAGCGCTCCGATACCTTTAGGCGCATGAAATTTGTGACCAGAGATCGACAAAGCAGAGACGCCATCCAATTTGCTCAGATCAATCCCGACCTTACCGGAGGCCTGGACAGCATCCGTGTGAAAAAAGATCTCGGTTCCGTGTCTTTTGCTTTCTTCGCTTATCACTCTAGAAAGTTCTGCAATTGGCTGTATCGTGCCAATCTCGTTATTGGCCCACATGATACTGACTATACTTGTCTCTTTCGAAATCGCTTGGCGGAGCGCCTCCGGCTCCACGAAGCCTTCGCGGTCCACGGGCAGGAACGTGAGTTTCCAGCCCTCGGCTTCGAGCAATTTACACGGACCCATCACGGATGGATGCTCGATGGCGCTGGTTATGATGTGCTTGCCCATACCGTTGGCGGCAACAAATCTTGCCCGACCCAGAATCGCGACGTTATTGCTCATCGTGCCGCAGGCGCTGAAATAAATCTCAGTCGGACCGCAACCAAGCATATCGGCCACCTGCTTTCTCGCGGTGGCTACCGCCTTATGCGAGGCTCGACCGATGGAGTGAATCGAAGATGGATTGCCGAACTGCTCGGAAAGATAGGGCAGCATCGCTTCAATTACTTCTTTCCGAACCTTTGTTGTTGCACTGTTGTCAAAATAAATGCTCATGACCAGTCCCAATCACCCCTGACTAACGACGAAACAGGCGCATACCTAAAGAATAGAATAAACATCGAAAATGGTAGCATGCTCCTGCTAGCAACCGGGCTTTCAGAAGAGGCAACTAATCCAAAGATCATGTTGACATCACCAAAGATTAAATGGAACACAGCCACTGAAGCCGATCGCAACAGCCTACTTTCAGCGAAGACCGCCACTGGTGCTGCACGGTGATCGTCAAAGTTATTCTCCTTCTTACAATAGCGGTTGTCGCCCTGATCATAAATCTTTCCGTCGGTGAGGTTAGTATCTCACCGCAAGGTGCGCTCCAGGCAGTTTTTTCACCTAACAACGCTCAACAAGTCTCTGCGTCGGACATCGAAATCATACGCCAGATACGTCTTCCGCGAGTTCTCGTCGCAATGACAGTTGGGGCAGCTTTGAGCGTGGCCGGCTATCTACTCCAATCGTTATCACGAAATCACCTGGCGGATCCCTATCTCACTGGCGTCTCGAGTGGTGCCGGAGTGCTCGTGGCATTGGCGGTAAGCGCTAACGTCAATTTCGAATTCGTACCTCTTATAGCCTTTATCGGTGGGCTCGGAGCCAGCATTATCGTCGGCGGACTGGCTCGCAGCGCGCGAGGATTGTCTGTGACGAGGCTTCTGTTGGCAGGTGTCGGACTGTCTGCGATTTGCGGCGGAATAATTACTCTAGTCGTAACGCTCGGTGGCGACCCGGTTCGAGCGCAAGGAATCTTCTTCTGGCTTGCTGGTGGTATCAGTGGAAAAACCTGGGAAGAATTTTTGCCCGCAGCCGGTTATACACTCGTCGGCTGCCTAGGAGCGTTGGTTCTGTCAAAACAGATTCGACTTCTTTCGGTCGGCACCGAGCAAGCGAAAAGCCTTGGCGTCAATGTCGATGTCGTGCAGTGGGCAATTCTATTCGTCGCAGTGCTCTTGAGTGGCTCCGCCGTCTCGCTGGCGGGAATAGTGGGATTCGTCGGATTGGTCGCGCCGCATCTGTCGCGAAATCTATTCGGTCGAGACGAGCGAGTTCAAATCTTCACTTCGGCAATAATAGGAATGATTCTCGTCATGTTGAGCGACCTGCTTGCGCGCTCTCTGGTCGAGGGTCAAGAACTGCCATTGTCGACGCTACTGTCGCTCATCGGCGGACCATTCTTTCTTTTGCTTGTAGCCCGACAAAAGGCGGAGAGCTTGTAGCCATGACAGATCATCGCTCGAACGAGACAAACGGCGACGAAGGTAGAGTGGCTCCATCGGAAGGGCTACAAATCATCGGCATCACCGCAGGATACGAGAGCAACAGCAAAGTTCTTTCAAACATAGATCTCGCCGTCGAGAAAAGCAGAGTAATGGTGCTCGCTGGACCGAACGGTTGTGGAAAGTCGACTCTGATTAAAGTAGTAGCCAGGCAATTAAAACCGGCGTCGGGGACTGTACTGCTGGATGGTTGCGACATTCAATCAATCAGCCGCGATCAGTATGCTCGAAAGGTCGCTTACGTTCCACAATCCATAGATTTTTCCAGCCAGCTTACCGTCGAAGAGCTGGTGAGCCTCGGCCGCAATCCGCACCAGGCATGGTGGTCATGGTCCGAGAATCAGCAAGATCGCGAAGCTGTCGAACAAGCGCTAACACGAGCAGGAATGACAGATCTAGCCAAGCGACCGCTCACCAACCTATCCGGCGGCGAGCAAAAGCGTGCACTAATTGCGGTGGCACTCGCGCAGCAACCTTCTTATATTCTGATGGATGAGCCAATTGCACACCTGGACTTCAAACATCAGCTATCGCTTTTGACGATGATTTCTGAACTCAAGGAAAAGGGAATAGGAGTGCTTCTCGTGCTCCATGATTTGAACATGATCGACAGGATTGCGGACGACATCGCATTCCTCAAGCCCAGTCAGGCAGGAGCCACGACTCTGTTTTCCGTGGGAGATAAAGAAAGCGTGCTTACGAGCCAGGCCGTATCCGAAATCTTCGAAGTTAACGTCGATATCTACGCCGACAAATCACGCCAGGGTAGACACTTTTCGATTGAGTCAACATAGGTAGATTACTGCTCGAAGCCTTTCCTGGCTCGATTCTCGTAAGCCAGCGCTCTCAGCGCAGATCGTTGCCTGTTGTCCATAGCCGCCTCATGTCTTTCCGTAGCCGAGACAACCCGATTATTGAAGTTGTCGGGACCGCCACGGAAAGGATGATTCGTGTCGCTACCTCCCCCCGAACTATCAACGAATGGCGGTACCGCGAAAGGCGGCATCTGACTCTGATGTCCATGATGGATTGGGTATCCTGGATTCCGTCCAGGTATTGGGAAGGTTTGAGGAAACACATCGCCGCTTGGAGTTCGAGAGTCTCGCCCGACGAGACCGGCCGCCACCAGGCCTCTCAAAACCTGTTGCTCGGTCGCTCGCCCATCCCCCGCAACCACGTCGCCTAGCTGATTTCGATACATCGAGCTGGAAGTCTTCGGACCATAGTAGTTGGTCCGCCCACCGATAAGTACACTAAGTTGACCATCCGAGCCGCCTGGGCGGACAGATCCGTGGCCGCAGTTGCACAGCCTTTCACCGTTGCCCTCCATTTGCTCGACTGCAGTAGGCACCGGACCGCGACTGTCACTGTATATATCGAGCACTTGAGCATAGATATTGTACTCGTTGATCACGCGCCCATCGTCAGAAGCCTTTTGCTGAAGAACCGGCTTATCGGTGGGCTTCGCGCGATCGCCCGTGGCGCCTGGAGCCCTTTGATCCGTGGCGTACTCGTTGAAAAACGGATTGCCAGTCGATGCATCATCCGCGCTCGTATGGCTGTCGTCCGTAGTCGTGCCCAACTCGTTGAACTGGGGCTTGAACGCGCTGCCACCAGGAAGAGTTACTTCATCTTTTCCATTGCCGTTGTCTGCGGTTATGCCATCTGCCATAGCGACTCTCCCTAAGTTACCGCCTCTTATCCATTCGCCTGAGTCTATACTGCCCTTTGTGATATTGAACTGTCAATGGGAATTAATTTCCCACCCGCGCTGGGACAGAAATTTGAGACGAGTAGAGCATTTAACTGTTTAGAACTAAAACTGCCAACGCTCTGAGCATCTTTATTATTCCCGCTCGGACTGCCGATAAATCGTTTTGAAACAATGCCTAGATGCTAAATCTGGTTGGCACTTTCGTCGATCTGTCAGCTGGAGAACCCAAGCAAAACTTTTGATATTTCGATCGTCACTAGAAAGGCACCGCTTGCTGAGAAACCTATCTCACCGTTAAGCAACGTGTTTCACCGCCCGTAGTACCATCACCAGAAGATCGGAGACTCCAGAGTCTCTCCGTTGGATATATTACGTGGTGACCAAATCTACCGAACTAATTGCCGCGCCGACCGAATCGACCACCACCGCCACCGCCGTTACCGCCCAGTCGGCCGCCGCCGAAGCGACCACCTCCGCCGCCTTCGCCGCGCTGCTGCAATAATCCACCACCGCCAGCATTGTTCTCGCCAGCAGCAGCCGATTGGTCGCCTCCGCGATTAAATCGCCCACCGAAGCGCCCGCCACCCTCTCCGCCGCCACCGGCTTCACCCGCCTGTTCGCGACGACCGAATCGACCTCTACCGCCATCGGCATTCTGCCCGGCTTGCTGAGCCACAAATGGATTTTCGCCTTGAGAGCTCTGCTGCCATTTCGAGAACTGTTGAGGATTGTTCTGCTGCTGCTTTTGATACCATTCCTGCTGCTTCTGGAAATTGTCGGCATGAATATTGTTGGTGTTGCCACCATTGATAGTGGCTTGGTTATTGGTCGTCGAAGTGGTCGGATAGGTATGCGCCACGTTGACCGTATTGCCGCTGGCATTGACGTAGTAGGGGCTGCCGCCATGAGGGTAGTACATGGGAGTGCCGTAAGGTACGTGGTTATAGTAGCCGTTGTTGTAATAGGCACCAGTCATGGCTGAACCCGCCATCGCACCAAGACCGGCTGCGGCGGCTGTCGCCATTCCGGTAGCGGCACCGGATCCGGATGACGAAGATGGAGTTTGCTGATTGACAATCTGCACAGGCGCTGCTGGAGCTGCCGCGTATTGCGGGACCTGCGAAGTTCCACCTTGCCCGGTCATGGCGCGGAACTGTTGAACGGCAGCGGTCAAGTCGACATTCTCGCCGTTGCGATCGACATACCAATATCCGCCTTGAGAGCCGATGTAGACTTGAACCGTGTTGCCATTCACCCCTGGACCCGGCAACGGAACAGACATGCCTCGTGGCGTGATTACATTTTCACCACCATTCGGTCCGGGCACGACCTGCAGAGTCACTGTCGATACGGAGGGAGCACCGCCCTGGGCGAAGACAGGTGTCGCGGTAAAGGAGCAGAGCGCGACGCTGAAACACAACAGATTAGATAGAAGTTTTCGCTCTAGGCGCATGATTAACTCGCTCCCGGACGGATAGGGGTCTGAAGTAAAGGATTGTACCACTACCTGACCGCAATCGCGTTTCCCGAGCGCTTTCGCGCACAGCCACGAATCTCGGCGCTTACCGACTTGAATGAGTTGCCATTTAGCTACATCGGATGAGAACCAGACCGGCGTCCAGATCCTTATCTCGCCTTCACAATCGAGCGTGCCCTCGTGCTGGTAGGTCCGACTCGGACCATTCCGATCATGCTCGATGCCGGCCAGACGCCTTTGTCCCAGTGCCGCGCCGGACTCATTGCTCCCAGGCACAGAGCATTCATTCCGCCGTGCGAAGCGGCGGCACAGAAATGTTCGGTTCAGTCAGGATTTCGCCGGTGCCAGAAAACGCGAACGCTCACCCAGGAAAGACGAGCGAATACAACTTCTGTCCAAAGACCATGAGCCCGACGATGAGGGCTGCCAGAGAGACGGAAAGCACAGCAGCGGCGGCTGTATCTTTAGCGGCTCGGGCGGCGGCATGATATTCATTGTTCGCCGAGATATCGACAAGATGCTCGAGACTGGTATTGATGAATTCACAGGCAATCACCAGCGCCATCACGATGACTAGCGCCATCCAGCTCATCATGTCGATTTTGAGGGTTAAGCCTAGAATCGTGACAACAGCAGCCAGAGAGAAGTGAATTCGCAAATTTCGCTGTTCTTTCAGACCAACAGCGACACCATGAAAGGCATGGTAGAACGACTCGAGGAGATTCCCAGCCCGACCAACCTTTCGCCGCCAACTCAAAGGCACGAAGGATGTGCTTCTCACGACATCGAGGTCGCTCTCTCTGCGGCGGCGCTTAAGCGCGGTCGCGCCCCTGGTGCGTCCACGTTTGAACCGGTTTTCTGCGTCAGCGTCCGGCGGTAGATTGCTCATTGAAAGGATTGAACTCCAGGATTACTACTTCTAATG
Organism: uncultured Candidatus Obscuribacterales bacterium; assembly: GCA_964418155.1. Lineage (GTDB taxonomy): Bacteria > Cyanobacteriota > Vampirovibrionia > Obscuribacterales > Obscuribacteraceae > JADYXR01. Next base: position 359,379 of record CAYQKX010000003.1, read on the forward strand.
AATCATATGGATTGCGGATAAGTCCCCTGATTTCTCTAATGAAGGTTTACAAGCCTTATTAATAGACGAATCGCTAATTCCAGTTTACATCCTGGGATAACCAGCTGCCTGTAAGATTTTTCGTTGTCTTCCAAACATTTCCTTTTCTTCCGCTTTACTCTCGTGGTCGAAACCAAGCACGTGCAACATTCCATGCACTATCAAGAAAGCAAGCTCTCGATCGATACCGTGACCCAGGTCCTCGGCTTGCTGCTTCGCCGTGTCGAGAGATACGATGATCTCTCCGAGCTCGTATGGCTCGTCGGCAGGTGGTGGCTCAGTGTCCATCGGAAATGACAGTACATCCGTGGCTTTGTCAAAACCTCTCCAGAGACGGTTGAGCTCGCGAATCTTCTTATCGGATACCAGGACGAGGCTGAACTCACCGCGACCTTCAATCTCCTTCACATTTGATTTGCTTAACCAGTCGCATGGACTGTCTTTAAGATTGCGGCAAACGTGTGCAGCCAATGAACGAGCCATGAGATCGACATCGGTGAGGTTGACACTATGGCGACGTTGCCGATTGCTTACTGAGACTTGTGGTGCCATTTTGAACGTCCTCCCCGTCCGGTTGCTTGAAAAGAAGCGCCATGTTAACATACGAACCTTGGAAGCTATCAGTGTGTCGTAGGAAGTTGTTCATCCTACGGCTTCAACGCTTTTAGCCTCTGCACCGGACTGACTCGGTGCGCCATTCTGTGTTGGTTGATTTATTGTGCCCGCCAAGCAAGACAAGACAATTGAAGAGATTACGAAACTGACGGAAAGCGTCGTTTCCAACCTTGGTCTCTTGATTGTCGGGATCAATATCGCTCACCAAGGAAAGCGCAGAGTGGTGAACGTGACAATCCACAGAAAAGGAGAGCGCATAACGCTCGACGACTGTGAAACCGTGAGTAGGCGACTCGAGCAGTTGCTCGACGAACGCGCCGAAAGCGCTGAAGGTCCGGTTATTGAAGGCGCATATGCGCTGGAAGTCGAAAGTCCAGGCATCGACAGGATTTTAAAGAAAGAGTCGGAATATCGAATCTTTCGAGGAGAGACTGTGGAGCTCAGACTGAAAGAGTCCATTCAAGGCTTGCCTCTCGTGTTGAAGGGCAGACTTCTGGAGTTTGAAGACTCCTGTTTGCGCATTGAAAACCCGAAGTCTCTGGAAAAACCAAAGGCGAAGGGCAAAGCCGCCCCAGCAAAGGATGATTGTGAAGCAGCATCAGAAGTGACTATTCCACTTACTGCACTCTACTCAGTCCGCCTTTATCCTGAGATGCAACCAGCCCAGAGCAAGGAAGAGCAAGAGTCAGAAATCGAGCCAAACCAGCTTTGAATCAGACTCTTCGCAAATTGAATAAATCTACAACTGAAATACAACTGAATAAAATTGGGAGGAACCCCCGTGATTAAAATCGGCGACAAACTATTAGAAGCAGCAGAAGAGCTCGAAAGAGAGCGCAACATTCCGCAAGAAGAGTTCATTTCATATGTCTGCGATGCGATCGTAGCCGCCTACAAAAAGAAGGTTCCCGACCACGATGTCGATGGCGTCAGGGCAATCTTCGACACCGAGACCGGCGAAATCGGAATCTTCGCTCCCAAAGAAGTCGTTGAAGCAGTCAGCAATGAGTATCACGAAATCTCCCTCGGCGATGCGCAAGACCTTATTCCAGACGTCACCGTCGGCGAAGTGCTCGAAATCGAAGTTACCCCGCAGGATTTCTCCGAATTTGGAAGAATTGCCGCGCAAACAGCAAAACAGTTGATCACGCAACGGCTGCGAGAAGCAGAGAAAGAGCTCATTAAGAAAGAGTTCGATGCTCGTAAAGGCACCTGCACCACCGGTCAAATCGAGCGAATCGAGGTTATAAGTCACAATCGCAACAACGTCATCGTCAATCTCGGACGCGTCGAAGGTTGCATGCCGACTCGCGAACAGTTGCCCGGCGAAACATATCGCGTAGGCAATCGTGTAAGAGTCTATGTTCTCGAGCTCCGAGAATCGGGACGCGTACCGCAGATCATCGTGTCCCAGGCTCATCCGGAACTGGTGCGCGAGTTGTTCGAACTCTACGTGCCGGAAATCGAGGATGGCACAGTCGAGATCAAATCGATCGCTCGAGAGGCCGGCTATAGAACCAAGATTGCGGTTCATTCAGATGATGCTGATGTCGATCCGGTCGGCGCTTGCATAGGTACAAGAGGCGTCAGAATTCAGAACGTCGTTGCCGAACTTCGCAATGAAAAAATCGACGTTATTCGCTTCTCTGGAGATCCGGTTGACTACATATCCAACGCCTTGAGCCCTGCTCGAATCACTACCGTTGCCCTTTACGAAGATGTGCCAGAGATGGGCGGTAAGCGTGCCGAAGTAATCGTGCCCGATGACCAGCTCAGTCTCGCAATCGGTCGTGGCGGACAGAACGTGCGCCTCGCCGCAAAACTGACCGGATGGAAGATTGACATCAAGTCAGAAAGCCAAGCCGGTGGAAGCTTCAGGAATCTCAATCAGACTTTGGAAGACCTCAGTTCACCCGCATAACTCATTTAGCGATGGGAGCCGCCGAAGACCGGCTCCCATTGCGATATCACAGGTGAGGCTTGGTGCCGATCAGCGCGACTCGACTTTGCGTAGGCTGCCGAAAGATGATGCCAAGAGACAGACTGCTCAGATTGACTGTTGATCATCAGACCGGCAATGTAACGATTAACCAACACGACGTCCCAACACGGACGGCGAAACAAAGCATATTCGGACGGTCAGCCTATCTTTGCTTCGATGAGTTATGTTTTGTGAAAGCGCAGAAAGGAGCGCGTCTTCACAAAGCTCTCGCCGGTCGAAAAAAATTGAAATCCGCTAAAGACGGGCAATGCGGCGTGATCGTTCGTTGGCCTCTTGAGCCACAACTTATTAAGGTGATTATCGAACTTTGCACAGAACATGGCAAAACATGCCAAAATACTGAGAGGTAAGAAAAGGTACTTATGGACGATCGAGTTCGAATCTACGAATTGGCGCGGAAAATGAATATCCCGAACCAGGATATCATCAATGTTTTGCGCGAACTCGGATACGACGTCAAGAGCCACTCATCTACCATCGACAAGACTGCTGTCACTGCAATCATCGCAGCCCTCGGAAAGAAAAATCAGGCTGCAGAAGCACAGCAAAAAGATAAAAAGGTAGTAGCCAAAGCTTCAAGCAAGGTGCCCCCTCTGCCAGAAAAGAAAGTTCAAGCTGTAAAGCCAAGAGTGCTGTCCCGCTATCGCAAGCCAGATCCGGCCGCCGAAGGTGAGGGCGCAGAAACAGGTGGAGCACCATCGGCTCCCCAGAATCAATCCATCATGGGTGCTCCAGTCGAGCGTCCATCCATATTGCCTGCAGGCGGTCCAGCACCACTGCCGGCATCTCAGATTTCATCCACACCTCGACATCCTCGGCCTCATCAGCCCGTCCAGGGCGAGCTGCCTCCTGCTACTTCCCGACCAACGGGACCGGAACAGGCTCCAGCGCAGGCGCCAAAGCCACCTGTCCAGGCGACTCCCGTCCAAGCAGCACCGCCTGTCACTCAGCCGGTCCAACCGATTGTTGAAGAACCGGTCGAGGAGCCTCAAGGCGAAGCAGCCCCGGAGCCTATCGTCGTAGAGACAAACGCAGACGGAGAGGAAGAGGCCAGCCCAGCACCACAAGGCGACAGCTGGTCTGATGAGTCAAAGTATGCACCGCGAGCCATTCGCAATCTCGACAAGCATTTTTCAGACAAGCAGCGCAAGCAGGAGCAATCCGGCAAAAGTAAGAAGCGCCAGGATCAGAACGAGCCAATCGACACCAACGAAGAAGAGGAAGCTGAAGCGGAAGAGCTGGAACCAGCAACAACCGAACCAGAGTCTCCTCCAGGTGATACCGCAGGTGATGACTCAGGCGATGCCGAGCCCCTCAAGAAAGGCGCAATGAGACCTATGTCCCCGTCAGTTCCTATAAGAGTAGCAGCACCTTCGATGAGAGCCACCCCGCCCCGCCCTCCCAAGACACACAGCCGGCACTCGCATGCCACGCGTCACCAGAAGAAGGAAGACGATAAGGTAAAACAGGCTGCTCCCAATGTTGAAGTTCCTAAAGTCGTCACTATCGGCGGCAGTCTGACGGTGCAAGAACTGGCCGATCGCATGCTCGCGCCGGCGACAGAAGTAATCAAGCGCTTGTTCATGAAAGGCGTGATGAGAACAGTCAACCAACTGGTTGAAGCTGAGCTCGCACGCGAACTCGCCACTGAGATGGAATACGAAGTTCTCACCGAAGAAGTGCAGAAGGCTGAAGATCAGATGGCGAAAGCCGAGCGTCTCGGTCTCTTACATGAAGACGAGAGCAATTTGATCACGAGACCACCGGTCGTAACTATCATGGGTCACGTCGATCACGGCAAAACAAGTTTGCTCGATGCGATTCGTCAGACAAAGCTGAAGCTCACCGAAGGCGAGGCCGGCGGTATCACTCAACACATCGGCGCCTACCATGTCGAAGTCGAACATGAAGAGGGCGTTCGTCAGATTGTATTTCTCGATACACCTGGTCACGAAGCATTCACTGCGATGAGAGCTCGTGGCGCGCGAGTAACCGATGTCGCCATCCTTGTCGTCGCAGCTGATGACGGCGTTATGCCTCAGACGATAGAGGCAATAGATCACGCCAAAGCAGCCGGCGTTCCTATCATCGTAGCGGTCAACAAAATAGACAAAGCAGACGCAGATCCGGATAGAGTGCTCTCACAGCTCATGGAGCACGAGCTTCTCCCTGACGTGTTCGGTGGAGACACAGTAACAGTCAACGTCTCGGCTAGAAAGCGCACCGGACTGGACGAACTGCTCGAGATGATAATCCTTGTAGCTGACATGCAGGATTTGAAAGCCAATCCCGATCGAGCCGCACAAGGCGTGATCGTCGAAGCCGAGCTTTCTCGCGGAAAAGGCGCAGTCGCAACCGCTCTCGTCCAGAGCGGCACACTGAGAGAAGGTGATTACATCGTCGCCGGAAGAATAGGCGGCAGAGTAAGAGCACTCTTCGATGATCGCGGTCATCGCGTCAAGGCAGCCGGTCCATCCATGCCGGTAGAAGTGCTCGGACTGGATGAAGTGCCGCAAGCAGGCGATGTCTTCCAGGTAGTGGAAGATATTCAAGACATGAAGAGCATTCTGGAAGAGCGTCGCGATACCGAAGTGAGACGCGCCCACCATGTTACTCTCGAGTCGCTTCACGACTTGCTCGAACGGGGCGAGGTCAAAGAGCTCAACGTCATCATCAAAGCTGACGTACAAGGTACGGCTGAAGCAATTGCCGACTCAGTGCGCAAACTTTCTGACGAGTTCGTTCAAATAAGAGTGCTTCGTGCTGCATCAGGCGAAATCTCGGAGAACGACGTCAACCTGGCAACCTCATCAGAAGCAATTATCATCGGCTTCAATTCATCGCCCGACCCGAATGCACGCAATGTCGCGGAAGCCAACGGAGTCGACATAAGAACCTACAATGTGATTTATCAGATCACTGACGACCTGACTAAAGCAATGCAAGGTCTCCTCGAGCCTATCAAGCAAGAGGTCAAGATCGGCACGGCCGAAGTCAGAGTGATATTCAAGGTCGGTAAAGGACTTGCCATCGCAGGTTGCATGGTGCTCGACGGAAAGATTCAACGCAACTCCATCGCACGCATCGAGCGTAGCGGACAGATTGTTTATGAAGGAAAGATCGATACGCTCAAACGCTTCAAAGACGATGTCAAAGAAGTGGCGCAAGGATTTGAATGCGGTATGAGCTTCGAGAAATTCAGCGATCTGCAGGAAGGGGACAAAGTCAACGCATTCATTATTCAAGAAGTGAAGCGCGGTTAATTTCCTATCCATTCGCGAGGAGGCAATTATGCAAGGCCAGCGTGCGATCAGAGTTTCGCAAAATATAAAAAGAGAGCTTGCTTCGATGCTGATGCGCGATATCAAGGATGATCGCATCAAAGGGCTTGTCTCCATCGTTGAAGTTGAATGCTCAGCGGACATCCGCTCATGCAAAGTATTCATCTCTGTCCTCGGAAGCGAGGAAGACGAAAAGAGCACAATGGAAGCGCTCAAAGAGAAAGCCGGAATGGTCCGCGGCGAAATTTGCCGGCGACTACATTTGCGCTTTGCACCGGAATTGCACTTCAGACTGGATAAGTCTCTCGAGAGGGGCTCGAAAGTCACGGAGCTGCTCGGCAAAATCGAACGCGGCGAAGTCTAAAAGCTCGTGCTCGGATTCCTCAATGTCTATAAAGAAAAAGGCATAACCTCACATGATGTCGTCAATCGATTGAGGAAAATTGCCGGCATCAAACAAATTGGTCATGGTGGTACTCTCGATCCACTCGCCGAAGGGGTGATGGCGGTGGCGATTGGCAAGGCCTGCCGACTTCTGCAATATCTGACCGACGATAAATGTTATCTGGCCGAAGTCAAGCTTGGGTTGGCGACCGACACGGATGACACGGAAGGAAAGACCTTGAGCCTCTGTCGAGACCTGTCACACATCACCGAGGGCCAGGTCAAAGATGCACTAGCCACTTTTGCCGGACAACAACATCAGATTCCGCCTATCTACAGTGCAATCAAGAAAGGCGGCGTGAAGATGTACGAGTTGGCTCGGAAGGGAGAGACACCGAGTGAAATCGAGGCGCGGCAAGTAAACATCTATTCGATCGAGTTCTTGGGTTACGCGGCACCATTTGCTAGATTTCGTGTCGCTTGCTCGAAGGGCACGTACATCCGCTCAATCGCTCGAGACCTCGGTACGATTTTGGGTTGTGGCGGCGCACTCTCGATGCTGCTGCGCGAACAGTCCGGTCCTTTCCGAGTCGAAAAGTCCAGCCGGCTCGAGCAGCTACAAAGCGATAAAGCTGCCTTGCCGCAGGCCTTGATGTCACCGGAAGCGGCACTCGCGTTCGACACGCTTAAATTACAACCAGAGTCCGCGAAAAAACTGGCTCATGGACAGGCTCTTGATACGGTGACTCTGGGATTGCCACCGTTGGACAAGGAGATGTACATTGTCTATTGCGATGAAAAGCCGGTTGCGCTTGCCAGAGTCAAAGACACAGTTCTCCAACCGGAAATCGTTTTAACTAATGCCGGCGACATATAAGCGTTCTCACGTTCTCAACCTAGTCCTCATCATGGAGGCCGTATTACTTTTCGTCGCCACAATTTGGTGTCAGTTGGCGCATATAGATTTGATGCCTTTGCTCAAACTAGATTCGTGGCCTCGCGATCTTGGTTATGGTTGTTTGATCGGACTTTCGATGAGTACAGTCAGCCTTCTCATTAGTCTGACTGCCAAGGCGCTCTCCAGCCGATTTAGCTTTCTCAATTTTTTCACCGACTTCGTTTCAAAAACATTGTCGCCGATGTTCGCCGAAGTAAATCCTTTGGATATACTTCTCATAGCGCTGGTCTCAGGATTCTGCGAAGAGGTTCTATTCAGAGGGGTCGTGCAACAACAATGGGGTCTAATCTGGGCGAGCATCGTCTTCGGTTTGTTTCATTACACTGGCAATCGATATCTCTTCTATGTCTTCTGGGCAGGAGCTGCCGGAATGCTTCTGGGCATTTGCGTCGAGCATTTTCACTCGCTCTGGGTGCCTATCGTCGCTCACGTATTCAATAACTTCATGAGCATCATCATGATTCGCTACCGCGTCGGTTATCGCAACGACCCCGAGTGAATTCGACGACTACGTGCCCGAGTCGCCATCGCAACAGCGGACTTCGATCTTAGTCTGCCTTTTGGCCTGGACAAAGAAAAGCGGTCGGAAATGAATAGAACGCGTTAAATTGAAAATGAACAAAGGGAAAGCGCTATGCGCCTTCCCTTCGCTAATGTAGTTAATGGTCGAGATTCAGCGACGTTTTTTCGCTTTCGACTTCTTGGCGGCGGGCTTAGCTTTCGCTTTGGCCTTCGGAGCTGCCTTTTTAGCCGGCTTCGATGATGCTTTAGCTTTGGGAGCTGCAGCTTTCTTCGGTTTTGTAGATCCTTCCACCGACTTGGGCAGTGCCGGAATTTTCGCTTTACCGTCGACAATTTGCTTCAACTCTTGTCCAGCGCGGAACACAGGGACGCGGGCGGCTGCAATTTTCAGCTTCTCGTTAGGATTCTGAGGATTTACACCCATCCGTGCTTGTCTGTGACGACGCTCGAATGTTCCAAAGCCCACAAGGGTGACACGCTCGCCTTTTGCCATTGCTGCTGTGAGATGGTGCAACATGGCGGCCACTGTATTGTGTACGTCGAGTTTTGTTTGTCCTGTGACTTTCGCGATCTCGTTAACTAGTTCTGCTTTGTTCATGCATTCATTCCTAAATCTGCAAGAGACAAGTAATAGCCTTTTTCTTCAAAAGGCTAAAATCGTGTGTGAGAATAGCATCGTGATAGTCAGAGTTCAAGGGGTTCTCCAAAGAAATTTTTTTGGTGAATAAAAACACGGGTGGAAAAACAGAGTATGCAGGGCGATGACACAATAGCGGCGATCTCGACTCCGCCTGGCACGGGAGCGATCGCCATAGTTCGAATTTCAGGTCCGGAGGCGTTGAATATTCTCCGGAAAATATTTTCCCTCTCGCCGGACCAATTTAAATCGCTCGATTGGGAATCAAGAAGCCATGAGGCTGTGCACGGATACATCTGGGACCCTGAAAGCGCCGAAGTTATAGATGAAGTGGTTGTGATCGCCAATAGAGGTCCGATTACTTATACAGGTGAGGACATAGTAGAAATAAACTGCCATGGCAATCCGCTCATTCAAAAGGAGCTGCTCGATCTGGCAATCAAGCTGGGTGCCCGTCTATCTCAGAGAGGTGAGTTCACGAAGCGAGCCTTCCTATCAGGTCGCATGGATTTAACGCAGGCAGAAGCGGTTCTCGATTTGATCCAGGCACCCACCACAAGGCAGAGCCGCCTCTCTGTGTCTGCTCTAAAAGGTCATCTTGGAGAGAAGATCAAGAGCACACGCAAGAGTCTGCTTGATCTTCTTACCAGAGTGGTTGCCGGCATAGATTTTCCAGAAGAGGTGGGGGACCTTCCGTTCGACGACATAACCACCGTCGTAAATGAAGCGCAGGGCGAGCTCGAGAGGCTGATGAAGACGGCTCGAACAGGACGTTTCCTGCGAGCCGGTCTGAGACTCTCGATCGTCGGCCGGCCCAACGCCGGGAAATCGAGTCTGCTCAATCGCATCCTTGCTTACGAACGAGCAATCGTCACCGATATTCCCGGCACGACTAGAGATTCCATAGAAGAGCTCTTCGAAATCAAAGGTATTCCGATCTGCCTCATCGATACGGCCGGAGTGAGAATCACAGATGACAAGGTTGAAAAAATCGGCATTGAGCGAACGGGGCGTGCGATCGCAGAGAGCGATCTCGTGCTCTTTTTGTTTGATATCACCCAGGGCTGGGGGGACGAGGAGAAGGAGATCTTAAGCCTGATAGGCTCACAATCGTATATCCTGGTGTTAAACAAAGTCGACAGCCTCGATAATCCCAGTCGTGGCAAAAGGCTCAATCAGGTCGCAATGGATTGCGGACTTTCGGAGGAGTCGTTAATAGAATCATTGCGGTCGACGCAGTGGCGCGCACCTGATAATTTCCTGTCTTCATACAGGCTTGATAGTTGCATCGACATATCGGCGATATCCGCTTTGACCGGCCATGGCATCGAACTTTTACAGGAGAAAATCGAATCCTTCGTAGTGAAAGGCAATGAATTGCAAGAGCTGGGCGGCTCGTTGAATCAACGCCAGGCCGAGCTCTGCTTCAGGGCAGTATCATCGCTCGACGAGGTGCAAAATTCCATCAGCGACAATATGCCGCACGACTGCATCGCGACCGACTTGAGAACGGCTATAGACAATCTCTCAGAGGCTTGTGGCGACGAAATCACAGAAGAGCTAATCGACGAAGTTTTCAACCAGTTTTGCATTGGCAAATAGCAGCCTAAATTGGGCATAATTCTTGTTTCAAACCACAGTTAGCTTCTGGACACTAATGACCGACAAAACCGGGCAATTGAATATACCGAGAGAGCTAAAGTGGCGGTACAGCGATTTTCTGCTGATCGGACGAGGCGGCGTGGGCGTTATTGTGAGCGCCATGGATACGCTGCTCAATAAGCGCATTGCAATCAAGCTCTTGCCCAGCAATTTCGACAACACGCTGGATGCAGTCAGATTTCAGCAGGAGGCCAAAACCATTAGCAAATTGAACCACCAAAATGTGGTTCAGATTCTCGACTTCGGTGTTAGCGAAAACAGACCATACCTGGTGATGGAATATATCGTGGGAAGCGATCTCGATCAATTGCTAGCCAAACAGGGCGCGCTGAGACCGGCTCAAGCGCTTCAAATAGCAATAAGCGTGTCATTGGCGCTCAAACACGCGCACACCCAGAATATTATTCATCGCGACTTGAAGCCCAGCAACATCATGTTGGACGAAAACAACAATGTAAAGGTGCTCGATTTCGGTCTACCAAGAATCTTGGATACAGCTGAAACCGACTGGCGAAAGACCAGACCGGGAGAACCGAAAAGCCTTTTCTACATGAGTCCCGAGCAGCTACGAGGCGAAGCTGTGGATGAGCGCTCCGACATTTATGGGCTCGGTCTCTTGATTGTGAAAATGCTGACCGGCACAGTTCCCTTCGCAAGCGATGACGTCGTGGAGCTTCTCAGGCAGCGCCAGGAAGCAACACCGCCTGCGCTACCAAGGTCTGATGGGCAAGCCGTCGCCAGAGCTCTGGAAAAAATCGCTAAGAAAGCACTAGAGTTCAAGCCGGAAAGTCGATTCTCCAATATGGCGGAGGTATGCGGAAGGCTAGTGGACCTCTCCAATAACACCGATTCTACAAGCCGCATAAATGATGTGAAAAACACCATGGAGTTTTCTCAACCGAATATCAAGACTAAGAGAGCCGTCCAATCTGAAGCGCGTGGAGAAGTGCCAGGCTTTTTACTCGCCCTTGTTGTCTTAATCATTATCGGCGGAACAGTGTTTGCATTTGCGAAGTTATTCTGGTCGGGCGGAGATAGCGACTCTTCAAAGAGGCTTTCTAGAACGCAACGCCTCAAACCGGCAGGCGAAAGTATTCCTGACGGATTCAAAGTCGAGTTTGAACAAAACCAAGAGTTCTTCAAGGCAAACAAAGACGTGGAAGACGAGGATTTGAAACGTCTTCGGGGAAGCGGAATAATGTTTTTGAGTTTTCAAGGAAATAAGTTGATCACCGACCAGGGTATGCTTGAAATTGCCGGTCTGCCACTGGAAGGGCTCGTGCTGCGAGAAGCCCGCGTAGGGGATGGCGGAATTGAGAAGATCAACAGCTTTGCTAACCTTCGCTGGCTCGATCTACAAGGGACCAACATCACAAATGAAGGACTCTTACAGTTGCGCCCTTCAAAAAATCTGACCAGTCTCGAGTTGAGATACCTCAGAGTCAACGATCATTGTCTCGAGTACATCGCAAAATCATTTCCGCACCTCTTGCACCTGGGTCTCAGCGATACCGAGGTTACGGCGTCTGGTTTATCGGCATTGAGGTCACTGAAGTATTTGCGCAGCCTGTACGTGGGCGCACTCAACTTGACTGATGACGACATCGACAAAATAGTCGATCTCAACGTTGACACGATTGATCTGTCCAGCAATCCGATAACGGACCGTGGTCTGGCAAAACTGAAAAGAGCGAAGTCGCTCAGATGGGTCGGTCTCGAGTTTTGCCGACAACTCAGTCCCTCCGCTATAAAAGATCTGGAGAGTTCTTTTCGAAACATCGAGGTTAGACACCCATCGCCTCCTGATGCTCAGGACGGTTAGGAATTATCGATGAACGACGCCACACGATTAGAGGACACCCTGCCTCCAGAAGTCACCTCAAGATACAGCGAAATCCAGGCTGTCGGTCAGGGCGGCATGGGACGAATCTTAAGCGCCTTCGATACGGTTTTACAAAAAAAGGTCGCTTTAAAACTATTGCCTGTTAGCGTCCTAAGCGCAACCGCCGTGGTGCGATTTCAACAAGAAGCGCGAGCGGTGAGCAAGCTCAATCACATGCATGTGGTCCAGGTGCTTGACTTCGCTTTCACCTCAACGGGCGAACCGGTCTTGATCATGGAATACATAGACGGTGAAGACCTGGATTCGATCATCGAACGAGAGGTCAAAATCGGCCTGAAGCGAGCAGTTGAGATCGCGATTCAAATCTGTAAGGGGTTGGAACACGCCCATAGTAACGGTGTGATTCATCGGGATCTCAAACCGCACAATGTGATGCTCGACAAATCAGGAACAGTAAGAATTCTCGACTTTGGGCTTGCCCGGATCATGGATCAATCAGAGGTCGACTGGCGCCTTACTAGACCCGGTCAATTTCTTGGCACCCCGCTCTATATGAGCCCGGAGCAGATTCGTGGACAGAGCGCAGACGAGCGCTCTGATGTTTACGGTCTTGGATTGCTAATCTTCAAAATGGTGACGGGTTCAATCCCGCACGAGAAAGAAAACATCATTGCGATGATGCGAACAAGGCTTGAAGAACCAGCTCCCAACTTAGAGCCCAACACGGAATTTCCCGAGATGGGAGCCGCCCTCGATGCGATCATTCAAAAATGCCTCAATCTTGAAGTTGAGGACAGGTTCGAATCAATGGCTCATTTGGGCGACGCCTTGAACGAACTTTCAAGTCTCGATGAGAAGCCCGCGGTCGAGGAAACCAAGAAAGAGCGAGGAAATTTTAAATTCGGCCGGCTCGATGTCGTGCTCTTGGGTTTGTTTTGTTTCTTCGCCATAACCTCATTATTCATAAAAGAAAAGATGAGGGAAGTTAACCAAGCTCCTCTACCGAAACCGGCGCCGTTAGGTGCTTTGCCTGTGGATGCAGAGGCGGAGAAAAAGAACAGCGAACAGAAAACAAAAAAAGCCCCGGTTGTCGCGACAGTTCAGAACGAGCCGGGCAGCAGACTGCCATTAGGGTTTACCGAAGAATTTCAGCGCAACCGCAGTTTTTGGGTCGCAAAAGACTATCTACAAGATCAGGATCTCAAACGCCTCATAGGAACAGACGTTAAATTTTTGAGTTTAGACATAAATAAAAACTTGACGGTCGAAGGTATCAAACTCGTTTCGACCCTCCCTCTTCGTGCCCTCCTTCTCAGAGATACTCAAATAGATGATAGTAGCCTGAAATACATCAATCGACTTCGACTGCTGGAATGGCTCGATCTTCGAGGTACCAACGTGACGGACCGTGGATTGGCGGAGCTCGATGCGTCGGACAATCTGATCGGACTGGACCTCAATTACGATCCTGGTATCACCGACAAAAGTGTTCTCCATATCGTAAAGTCTTTTCCAAGGATGAAGCATTTGACCTTGAGCAACACCAAGGTGACAATCGCAGGGATAAAAAAGCTTATGCCGCTCAAGCTTTACGGACTGGCACTTGCGGCGCTCAACCTGACCGACGACGATATGGATACTCTGGTCAAGCTTGGAATTAGTTCGACGGACCTCGAAGGCAACATTGCGTTGACGGATGCCGGCATAAAGAAATTGGAGAAGCTGAAAAACTTATCGTGGCTTGGTATAGAGCAATGTCCGCAGGTAAGTAAGGCCGCTCTGGCGAGTTTGAAAAAGAGATTCCCGAAAATAACTCTTCGGCAAGATACGGACAGATCTTTGGTTGACGAGATGACCGAAAATCTCTTGCCGGAGCCATAGCACCATATACAGTGCCATCGGCAAGATGTTTTATCTGAATTACATCAGACGGAAAAAACCAACCGCCCGCCTGCCATTGGACAGCTGATAGACGCCACACAGCAATCGGTCGGCAAAGTCGCCATTGCGCTGCATGAGCTCAACCCAGCCGGAGCTTATCAATCGAACATTCCGTTGTCTAGCAAATGCCATCAACACGCTATGAGCATAGTCATCGACCGACTTGCTGGCTTGGAACATCGAAGTTTCATAAGACATGACTGCATTGAGCTCATCTACGAATTTTTCGAGAAAACGCATCTCATCGCCCTTGAAGCAATTCAGCACCCAGCTTCCAATAACGTGAATCGCAGCTTCTCCGCGAACCAGGGTGCCAAGCTCGGCACATTGTCGAAGCTGTTCGATGCCGTCAAAATAAGCCGCGTCTTTCAGATTCTTCTGAGTCAGGTGAGGAATCGATAGTCGATCGCCAATCTGGTTAGTCATTTATCAAACGCCCCTTCTCAAAAGCCATAGTATTAAACTACAGAAGCCAGGTTACAGAGATGTTACAGCTTTCTCTCACAATCTAAGATCTCAACTCAGTCGCCCGAGTGTAAAAGCGCTGATTGGACGCAACAGGCAACTGTCTTCGAGTCTTCTCCACAAAAGACAAGAGCGAGAGCAGGTCGGTTGCCTCAGTAAGTAATTCGTCGCTCACCCTGGGTTCGCAGATCGACCTGCGTTCAGTTGATGACGCCGTAGTCCAGATGGAGTACACATACTCGCTCAAATCGGCGGCGGGTCCCAGCCCATTGTTAGAAGTAGTAAGATCAATTCCGTTATTTTGCATTTTGCAGCCCTCCCCTATCCCCGATAAGAGTCTATTGTTTGTTCGTAACATCAACGTGACTTAAAAAGTTGTCGAAAAATTCGAGATTCCAGACCAATGACTTCCATGACAATCATCCTCGGCGACAAAAATCCGGACTTGATTGATGCATGGATTAGGGTGTTCGGAGATCTCGTCGAAGTCGAGGTGAGAGGCGGGAATCTTTTGTTGACGAGGGCGGATGCTCTGGTGAGTCCGGCCAACAGTTTTGGATTTATGGACGGAGGGTTCGATTGGAGCATCAGTGAGCTCTTTGATTGGAAGATTCAATCAGTCGTGCAAGAGGCGATCAAACGCAAACATGATGGCGAGCTCCTCGTCGGATTCGCTGAAATCGTAGCGACTGGTCACGATCGATTTCCATACCTGGTGTGCGCACCAACCATGCGAGTACCACAGGACGTTTCGGATTCGGTAAATGCATTTCTTGCCATGAGGGCAATTTTGCGTGCCGTAGAAAGATTCAATAAGGCAAACGGTGATGAGATCCGCTCAATTGCCATTCCCGGATTAGCAACGGGTGTCGGGAAAATGCCGTTCGATCGGTGCGCCTACCAGATGAGGGCCGCTTACGATCTATTTAAGAGGGGCGCGTCGAATAGTTTTCGCAGTCTCTCCGAAGCGATAGCCGAAGAGAAGCGAATGAAAGGCAAGTAGCAAAATACCTTTTCGCTATCGCGCTCCGCAGCTCCTCGTAGAACCGCAAATTGATAATCGAGAGCAGCAACTCGGTCAACAGGCGAATACAGAGGAAACAAGTTTGGATATTGAGCAAAAGTGTCAAGTTTTTGCTAAAACTGCATAGATACTGTTGCCGTTCTATCAAAACTTAGAGGATTTCTGAATGTCCCTCATCTCATTCGGTCAAGGTGACAGTGCCTCTGACATTAATAGAAGTCTGGCTCTCGAGACTTATCCCGACGATACCGACGGAGGGAAAGAAGACGTGGTACAGGGAGCTCTAACCGCCCTTCAGAACGACAGTCTTTGCGCAATGCCTCGAGGAGACGGACCAGTCGCAGGCGAAGAGGATGATGCAAAGGCGAGAGAACCGAAGGCAGATGAAAAGCCGGAGCAGAAGGATAAGAAATCGGGAGAGAAGCCAGACCCGAAGGCAAGCGAAACTGAAGAGAAGGATGACGCCGAAGCAAGACGAAAACGCTTTGCCGAATCAATGAATTCTGTTCGCCAGGACATCGCGTCGAAGCTACCGCCAAAACCTGGTGACCGTACACTTTCAGAACCTCCAGTCCTCACTACACCCCCACTTCGCAACTCAGAGCAGATCTCGACGGAACTCAAAAAGATAAACCAAACGGTGGCTGAAATCGAAAAGCGCCTGGTCGAGGACAGGTTCAGTCCTGTCAAGCAAGAGGCAGCCGTGAAAGAGCTTCAGGGAGTTCTCCGCGTTCTCGATATTCTTAGCTACAATCTTCCCGACACCGCATCCGATGCCGACATTCAGGCGGCCCAAGACGCGCAGGTGAAGCGCTGCGCAAAAGAGTTTGGAATCTCGACGGATCTACCAATCGACGAACTGTACGGAAAGGTCAATAAAGAAGCATATCTTCGCGGAATTAGAAAGTCATTCGACACGAGTTGCAAAAAGTTTGGTCTCGATCCGGAGAAAACCACATATGGTGACCTGCGTTTTCAACTTGATTGTGAGAAGTACAAGCTGGACCCGAAAACAACTACTCGAGAAAAGGCGCTGGCAGAGAGAAGGGCCGATCATCTCAAATACTGGGCAGAGTATTACGGATGCCGGGAAAATCAAAATGCGGTCGATGAAAAGCGCGCGAAATTGACATTCGACATGGATTGCTTGCACATGCATTTGGATCCGCGCAAAACAACAGCTGATCAGTTAAAGACACTGCAGGCGGAAAAGGCGAAGGAAAACAGAGATAGCTGGTGCAAAACATACGGACTGGATCCAAAGACGACGACGGAAGAGAAGTTTGACGAGGTGCATAACTTCAACGTCAACTGCCATTTGTACAAGCTCGATCCAAAGACGGCATCGACTAAAGATTTGGAAGCGAAGATCATTGAGACAGACAGTAAGAAGTATGGATTGGATCCAAAGACTGCCACCATGAAAGATGTTGAACGCATGCGTGACCTGGAAGTACACAAGCGTCTGTGTATGCGATATCAACTAGATTCACGCGCTACGACACCGGCCGATTTGCATGAAGTCAGATGCGAGACTTTCGGCGTCCCGCTATCCACTAAGATGGATAAGTTAGATGATCTCGAGGATCGTTGGGATTCCAGACGATATTAAGTCTGGTCACTAGGACGGGTCCAGCTCGGGCTTGTCTAGATTCGAAGCGGGCTCCAGGTAGACGTCGGCGATCTTGTATCCCCAACCTTTGGATGTCTCGATTATCGATGGCATTCCGGGCTCATCAATTTTGCTGCGCAGACGACTGAGGCAGGTTCTCAACGCCTGGTCGCCCGAGTAAGACTCCGAGCTCCAGACATGATCCAAGAGTTTTTCAGCACTGAAGAATGTGCGAGGATGGCGCAAGAGGAACTCGATCAGATCGAATTCTCGAGGCAACAATGCCACCTTTTTACCTCGAACGACAAGACTCTTGTCGGAGTAATCCAGTGTCAGTTGGCCGACCTCTCGGGAGTCTTCAAATAATCCGCTGGAGCGTCGCAACAGCGCCCTGACGCGAGCGCGTAATTCGCGCAAATCGAATGGTTTTGTCAGATAGTCATCGGCACCACATTCAAGTCCGGTCTCTTTATCGACAATATTGGACTTTTGCGTCAACATCAAGATTGGCGTGCGCCCACCCTTCGCTCGAAACTTCGCGCATATTTCCGGTCCTGCAAGAGACGGAAGTTGCCAATCGACAATAGCAAGATCGAAGCCCTTGAGAAGCAACGCTTCCAAACCCTCGGAGCCGTCGTACACCGTTTCCGCGCGATGGCCTTCGGATTCGAGCCAATCAGCGATTGAGGAGGCCACCATCGGGTCATCTTCAATAACTAGTACCTTTGCCACAAATCAACGCTCCGTATTGCCCAAAGTATACCTCTTCCACGACACCTCTAATCCTGAATCCTCAGCACTTTATTTCAAAGTAGAAGCAGCTTCCCCCTTCATCAGGACTGCGATAACCAAGGTTACCACCGTGGGCCTCTATAAGGGTTTTAGAAATGTATAGTCCGAGACCGCTGCCGACTTTCTTGGTTTGGGCATCTTGCTCGAGCTGCGAAAATTTCAGGAACAGTTTATCCTTGTCTTCATCAGGTACTCCGGGGCCCTGATCAATGACTTCGAAAAGTGCCTTGTCATCAACTATTCGTCCGTTGATCCGAATGACGGAGCGCACCGGTGCAAATTTAACGGCATTCGACAAAAGGTTGACCAGAACTTGAATTACACGCTCTGGATCGCAATTGAGTTCTGCCGTGCGATCGTGGTCAGATATTATTTCAATCTCCTTGGAGTCCGCGATACCGACGACGGCATTGTATGATGACTCAACGATTTCGTTCATCGAAACTTTCTTCAAGTCCAGTTCAATTTTGCCTGACTCGATCCTTTCTATTTCCAGCAAGCAATCGGCAAGCCTTACCAATCTCTGAATCTCAGCATCGGACTTGCGGAGCTTCTTCATCACTTTAGGAGTGAGACTGTCCTTATCGACTTCGATAATCAGACTTAAGCTCAAACCGATTGATGTCAGAGGTGATCGTAGATCGTGGCTGACCATCGCGAGCAACGAGCGACGCAAATCCTCCGCCTGCATTCTGGCAGCAGCCATATTTCGAAACTCAGAATCGATCTCGGACAACTCGTCTGTTCCCCCGACAGACTGAAGTTGAGGACTTCCTTTCGAAAAAAGTTTTATGTTTTCCATTAGACGCTTCAATCTTCGCATGGTACGTGCACTGAAGATCAGAAGAAGAGTCATAACCATTGCTGTATAGAGTGCCGCAGCGCTAATCACGATAACCGGCATATTTTCGCGCTGCCTTACCGTGCTTGGCGTGAGCGCTTCCTCTATCGGTCGATACTGCGCTATCAGCTTTTGCTCGTCTGCGACTATCTGGTTAATCGTCGCCATTATTTCTTCCATAAACTCGGCATGATCGACAAAGCTAGTGAGATTTATTTCCGGAATACCATCCTCATCCTTCGCGATATTCGTGTCATAGACAAGTGCTCGGAAATGCCTGAGCTTGTCCTTGTAGTCTTCAACAATCGCTCTGCCTTCTTTCTCATCTTTCACCAGGCGATCGAGGACACCGAGCTTTTCGCGAATGATCGAGTCCATCATTTTTCTGGCATTGTCAGTATCTGTTGCATTGAAGTAGCGGCGGACACCAAGCAACGAAATATATTGCACTAGCGCATACCGAACATCTTGGCAGGAGGCGATTATCTGCTTTGCTACGACTTCTTTCTTAGCGGCATCTTCGAGGTTGCGGAAGGACTGCAAGAGCACGCAAGTGAACACAAGCTGGCATACGAGTGGTAGGCCAAGAAGCAAAAAAATCTGGTGCCGTAGCTTCAACTTGATTTCCTGTTAGCGCCTCAATTCTACTACTGCATCAAGATTCAATCTTTTGTATAAGTTCTCTTTCAGTGTTGCCCCATACATGGAGCAGAATCTCAACACTTTCCTTCTTGAATTTATGCATTTTCAAAAGGAGCGCTCGCATCTTGTCATACTGCTTGTGCACGTTTGCCTTATCGCCAATGTCAGCAAAGTGCTGGGCAAGTCCATAAATTCGTGCTTGATAAATTCCATTAAAAATGGAGTCGTCACTGAAGGTCTCCGGCGCCGGTTGCACTGCATCGATTACTTTCTCCGCCTCTGCGTATTTCTTTCGATGCACCAGGACGAGCGCGTATAGAGAGTTGAATTGAATCCAGGCCGTATCCTGATTCTTCTTTTCCGGTGCAATGGAGTGATTGTACGCCGCAACGACTTTTGCCATGTCATTCTCAACGGACAGATCGATCTTGTTGGCGTAAATTTTCGGGATCACCAGACGTGAAGCAAACAGAGCGTATGTGCGATATGCATCCTTCTCTGGGAAGTGCTGCTCGAGAATTTCGAGAGCCTCTTTGAGTATCGCGACGGCAGACGGAGAGTTGTTTTGCGCAGCGATCTCATAAGTGTCGGTCCACCGCGAAAAATTACTCAGATCGGAGGAAAACTTCCGACGAGCCCGCAGCAGTTTCCAGGCGTCCGTATAATGGCACTGCTCGAGTTGATGGACGACCAGTACATCGCAGGAAGAGCAAAACTCCTTTATCCAGGCCTCACATCTATCTCTTATCGAGGCTGATGGTTTTCTTCCGAGCAGATCTTTGAACCTCGAAGCGATCTTGCAACCATCATCGAATCGTCCACTATCGAGGAGGACCGTCATTAATCTATGCTCTTCCTGCAAGCACGTAATGCTGTTTTCCTGAAATAGGTTTCGCGAGATTCGCAACACTTCCTGTTGGTTGGAGATACTGTCACCGATTTTGGATAGAGCGGTGCTCAAGTCTCGTTGTCGCCGCCAAAAGCGCATTGCCAGGGCAGAATCTCGAACTTCGGCAGACTTGATGTAGGGCTCCATCGACTTGAGGATGTCGCGCGCGGCATCATACTTTTTCGTCCGAATCATCATTTCAGCCATATTGATTTGCAGATTGGCTGAGAGCGCTTTGTCTCCGTCAGACTTCAAACAATCAAGTGCTTTTCTGTAGCTGTCGCAGGCCTCGGTGGGATGACCACCTTTTTGAAGCAAGTAAGCTTTACGCGCATGAGGAATCCACTCAACCTTCGCCATGGCTGTAGGAATACTCCCACTGGCAATAACAACGGTAGCGAATATGGTGATGAGTTTACTCAGAAAACTGCTTGAAGGAAGGAAGGAAGGAACTCAAGCAATTATGACACGCTCTCGCGACTGAGCGTGCTCTGCTCACACACTCGACTAAACACGTCTCGGTTGCGGTAGAGATGAATTCTCTTGTTGTTGGAACGCAGTTGGGCAATGTCAATCAAAATCGGAATTACACCTTCGGGAACGAACATGTGAACCGCTTCGAGCTGAGCCTGATGTCTGACAGTCCATTGAATCCAGCTCTCCAAAATAAGGCTATCTATCTTAGAGACCTGACTACAGTCTACGAGCCAGTTAAGTCTTCTCGACGATTTCTTGAGTTCGTCCAGCATATGGTCGAAGGGGGCGTTTGATAGAGAGCCATTTTCGATCCCATTGATGGTGCTCCATACGACATTTTCTCTCAACCGAATGAAGGTAAATGAAGTGAATTCGTTCTCGATTCTTGTTGTTCTATCCCTCTCCCTGAACTTGCGAATCGGTATTTCTCGTTCTGTGAACCAATCAGGCCTGGGAGATAATCCCTTTCCGACTGTCTTGAACAGAGCTTTTTCGAACTGGCTGCGCTCGCGATGATTGTTCATCACACGCGTGGTTTTTGAAAAGTGCTTGGCTACCTCGATGGTCAGATGAAGCTTCTTATCGGTCGAGAAGACATGGATCGCGTTAAGCAATGACGAGTTTTTGCTCAGCCAGGCGGTCCATTGCTCGCTAACCAGCTTCCTGACAAGTGCAGTCTCTTCTGCGTCGATGAACCACGTGACCGGCACGCCAAAACGCTCAAACTCCGCCTTGATTTCATCAAGCGGGGCGAATCCAAGATTTCCAGTATCCGCCCCTCTGATTCTAGTAAGAACAATGCCTGGGGCAAGTCGCGAAAAGAGAAAGCCACATTCCCCGCAGATCAAGCGGGTAGAACCGTCTATCAAAACGTCCCTGGTGAACATACTTTGTGTTTTCTTTAGTCAAGGTGGAATGGACGCCGAGAACAACGTGTAGCACGACGTTGGAAAAGCGATGCCAGGATATGAGCAAAGAAAATAATATTTGTTTTGAGGCTAAGATATCGAGGTCGAAACCTACGGATTGGAGTCAATATGGCCAAGCTCAGGTCGGAAGATTCGGAATACAAGAGCTTTTTAGAGATTCGAGCCGGGGGCTCGGTCAATGTCGACGTCGGCAATACCAGCGAGCAGTGGCAGTTTTACTCTTTGTCCATCGGACACGGCGGCAGACATCTACTTTTCACGAGCCCTTCAGAGGAGAAGCAAGCCTATCAGGGATTCATTAAAAACGTTGAGAACGTCGCCGACGGCTATCTTTTCTGCCGCACGCCGAAAGATGAAGTCCTCGAACTGGCTCAAGCACTGGAGAAGTTCGCGGAAGGAGGCGCGACCGCTTTCGGTTTCGAACCGGTTGAGCCCTGCTTTGACTTAAAGCTCGATCGTCCCGCCGCAGATGAAATACGCCTAACCATATTCGTCGACGAAGGCAATGTGCTCACGGATGTGGCACGGTGGGACGCACTGGGACTTCGATTTTTCACTACCAAAGGTAACTTGCTCGCGTTCACAGAAGAGCTCAGACGCGACTTCGCCTGCTAGAATGCCCTTTCGGCACTTTTATAACAAGCTTCTGGCAGTTTGTAGATGCCAGAAGGAAGGAGCGTTTTATGTCAAAGGTAGAGACACAGATTCAAATTAGCTTGCCTGACGGCAGCAAGAAGACCCTTGAAGGCGGGGTTACAGCAGCTGATCTAGCGAAATCAATCGCCGAAGGCTTGTTTAGAAAATCTGTGGGAGCCTTGATCAATGGTGAAATCAAGGACCTTTACACGCCACTGAAAGATGGTGACGAGGTCAAGATTCTGACGCCGGACAATCCGGAGGCGTTGGAGCTTTTGCGACACTCCACCGCCCACGTCATGGCGGAAGCCGTTCAGTCGATCTTTCCATCCGCGAAGATTGCAATTGGACCGACGATTCAGGATGGTTTCTACTACGACTTCGAAATTCCTGATCACTCTTTGACCCCCGAAGATCTCGAAGCCATCGAGAAAAAGATGGGGGACATCGTCAAAGATAATCAACGCATTGTCAGATTCAATATTCCTGATGTTGAAAAACAGATTCAAGACTTCAAGAATCAGGGCGAGAAGTTTAAGGCTGAGCTGCTCCATGAGCACCGCAATGACTCGCCGACCTTGTATTTGATGCAAGATAAAGATGGAAAAACGATTTGGAACGATCTCTGCCGCGGACCACACTTGCCCGCCACGGGATTAATCAAGGCTTTCAAACTCTTGAAGGTCTCCGGCTCTTACTGGAGAGCTGATGAGGATCGCGAAAAGTTGCAGCGTATTTACGCCACCTGCTGGTGGTCGAAAAAGGATCTGGAAGATCACCTGACCAGATTAGAAGAAGCGGAAAAACGGGATCACCGCAAGCTAGCCAAGCAACTGGATCTATTCTCCGTCCATGAAGAAGTCGGACCAGGTCTAATTTTCTGGCATCCCAATCTTGCCACCGTCAGAGATACCATTGAGGACTTCTGGAGGCTGGAGCATCGTAGACGCGGATACCAGTTCGTTTATACTCCACACATAGCTAACGAGCAGCTGTACAAGATAAGCGGTCACCTGGAGAACTACGCTGAAAACATGTACTCGCCGATGGATATCGATGGCGAGGACTATCGTTGTAAGCCGATGAACTGTCCAGGTCATATCATGATCTACAAGAACAAGCTGCGCAGTTATCGCGATCTGCCTGTTCGATACGCCGAGTTGGGCACGGTTTATCGCTATGAACGATCCGGAGTTTTGCACGGTATGCTCCGTGTCAGAGGATTCACTCAAGACGACTCGCATATATTTTGCACTCCGACCCAGCTCGTCGATGAAATCAACGGCGTGCTCGATCTGATCGACAAGCTGATGACCACCTTTGGCTACAAATACAAAGCCTATCTCTCCACCAGACCGGAAAAATATCTGGGAACGGATGAAGAGTGGGAGATGGCCACCAGCGGTCTGGAAAACGCGATGAAGGCCCGCGGCATGGACTACGAAATCGACGAGGGCGGCGGTGTGTTCTACGCACCGAAGATTGACGTAAAACTCTTTGACGCAATCGGCCGAGAATGGCAAGGACCGACAGTGCAAGTAGATCTCAACCTGCCAAAACGATTCGACGTCACCTACATCGGTGAAGATGGCAATCGTCATCCGGCAGTGATGGTTCACAGAGCCGTATTGGGTTCGATGGAGCGCTTCTGCGGCGGTTTGATCGAGCACTACGCCGGGAAATTCCCTCTCTGGTTGGCACCGACCCAAGTTGCGGTTCTGCCGATTTCAGACAGACACCAGGAGAAAGCGCAAGAGTTCGCTAACGAACTCAAGTCTCACGACATCCGCGCCCATCTCGATGACCGCCCTGAGACGATTCAGTACAAAATTCGCGAGGCGCAACTCGAGCAAGTGCCATACATGCTCGTCATTGGCGACAAGGAAATTGAGAACAATGTCGTGGCCGTTCGACATCGTCAAGGCGGACAGGTCGGTACGATGAAGTTCTCAGAGTTCCTCGAGAAAATGAAGTCGGAAATCTCCTCGAAGCAGCAATAGCGGTCCAGCGAGATCACCGCGAAACTCTTGCCATCGCCCGAAATACAGGCGATGGCTTTTTTTCGGACCTCTTTCAGAGCATTAAAATCAGCCTTAATCGTATTGCCTGTGAGGTGTCGCAGCGATTTCTCGACAGAAAAAAAACGAGCCTTGAAATTTCACCCAACCGAGTACCGGATTTCATTGAATTAAACCACGGAAGCAGTTCTCCGATTGGCGACTGTGGCTAACTGCTACGTGGAATTCACATTGACACCCCTCGCCCGAAATACGATATTGATCTACATCTCGTAATCGCTCGCGAAGGATGTTTTCATGCCAGGAGATAAGTTCACCGATACCACCCCGAGTCCGTCAGGAAAAGACAATTTCCCGGCAGAAAACTTGTTGTTGGCTCAATTAGGCGGACCCCAGACCGGTCGGGGCAGCAAATCCGAAGATCTCTTGAAAAGTCCGCCCAAACCAGGTGAAGCAGCAAAACCTGATGATCCGGCACCAAAGAAAGACGCTTCAACTCCGGCGCCGCCGAAGGCCGACACACCAGCGCCGAAGAAGGACACAACTGCCAAGCCTGAGGACAAGCGGGATACGCTGACTCCGAAGCCTCCCGAAGTCAAGAAGGACACACCGGCGGCTCCGACAGAGAAGCTGGGCACGCCTCTAGAAGAGGTAAAGGATGGCACTCTCAAACTCAGATACGATCAGAAAGATTTCGACGATAAGATTTGGAAAACGCTTAAATACGACAAGATAGAAATTACCGATCTGCCAAAAGGCGCCCAGATTCAGCACTGGATGGACGGCAAAGGCATATTCTTCTGGATGTCGGACGCATCCGGTAAATCGCTGGACGGCAAGCTTCACTATTATCCAGGCAATGTTCAAAAGCTCATTGTCGATGGTAAAACGCAGGACCTGACTGCTGAGAGGAAAAGCGTCAAGGAAGCATACTGGAAGAAGAACGGCGTCGACGTCAAGGACGGAGTGCTGACGATTAGTTTCAACGACGAGTTTTTCGACAGAAAGCTTTTCGTAACTGACATCTACGACACTATCAATATCAAAGATCTCCCCAAAGACGCAAAACTGTCTTATGGCGCTGATGACAAAGGCTTTTTCTTCGACATTGGCGACAAGAAAAAACATTACTTCCCGAAGAATGCCCAACAGATAGCGTTCAACGGCGACAAAGACACTATGCAAGACCTGACCAAACAGCGCATGCAGGCGCTGGAGGACTATTCAAAAGATAAATTTGGCGGATTCACCGACAATAAGCGATTCCGAGATCCAGTCAGCAACTATCAACAGGTCATTCAGTTCGCCGACGGAATGAATGGAAAAGCAAAAGGTGCGCTGAAGGTGCTGGACGATCGCCTCACCGAAGCGGTTGGATCATCTGAAAAGCACCCTTATTTCAAGTACATGCTTGCAAACGTCAGGGTCGCCGAAGCCATGGATGCAGTGAGAACAAGGGTTCTCGCCGGCGAGGACATCAATCATCCCTCCGTCCTGGACAAACTTGACAAAGCTGACGAACTGCTCGAACAAGCTATTCGCGAATCCGATACCAGGCTGAGAGGTCTCAAGAGACCATTCCCGAGACCGAATGCTCCGCTCATGCCGCTCGCCCCATTTGGTGCCTACGGGGCCAGCGACTATAACGCTGGATTGTATTCGTTCTGGGGTGGGGCCTGGGATCAAGCCGGCTTCATGAAGGTTCAACTGAAAATGCTTAAGGGTCTCGTGCAGGCGGGCACGTTAGGTCTACCACCGAAGAAACCATAATTTGTTTCGGTGCATCGGGTTAAGACCCGATGTTTGGTGATAAAGTGTCGGAGTTGTCGTATCTCCCGGCACGGCTCGCCTTGCCCTTTTAGCCATATCTCATGAAAAAAATTAGTCTAATCGGTTCAACCGGATCCATCGGTAAGCAGACGCTAGATATCGCACGAGCCCATAAGAGCGACCTGGAAATCGTCGGCTTGTCCGCCGGTGGACGCTCCCTACAACAGCTAGCAGAGCAGATTGCCGAGTTTTCGCCGCAAATCGTATCCGTTCCTACCGAAGAAGATTTAGTGGAGCTCAAAGAGCATCTAGCCAGATTGAATTTCAAAAATAAGGTCGAGTTTGTTTGCGGCGACGCAGGTCTGATTGATGTAGCAACCGCCGATGGAATCGACACCCTGGTCACAGGAGTTGTCGGATTTCTTGGAGTGAAGCCGACCTACGAGGCGATCAAGAAAGGCACGACAATTGCACTGGCAAATAAGGAAACGCTGGTCGCCGCCGGCTGCGTCATCATGCCGCTCGCGAAAAAACACAATGCATCGATTGTACCGGTAGACAGTGAGCACTCAGCCATCTTCCAGTCGCTATCAGGTTTTTCAACAGATGACATAGAAAAGATTTTGCTTACAGGATCTGGCGGTCCGTTTAGAACATGGTCCCTGGATCAGATTAAGAATGCCACCATAGATGATGCCTTGAAACATCCTAATTGGTCAATGGGAAAGAAGATCACAATCGACTCCGCCAGTATGATGAACAAAGGGCTGGAAATCATCGAAGCGCACTGGCTTTTCGATGTTGCACCCGACAAAATCGAAGTAGTCGTACATCCTCAATCGATTCTGCATTCGGCGGTGCAATTCGTGGATGGTAGCATCGTCGGGCAGCTCGGAGTTCCGGATATGAGGCTGCCGATCCACTATGCCTTGTTTCACCCCGAGAGAATCCCATCGAGCCGCGTGCCAAGACTCGATTTGACACAGTTGACCGGCCTGACTTTCGAACGCCCCGACTATGAAAAATTTCGTTGCTTGAAAATTGCTAAGGAAGTGGCTTCAAGTCACGACACCTTGCCATGTGTGCTAAACGCCGCAAACGAAGTAATAGTCGAAGCTTTCTTGAATGGCGCCGTTAAGTTTCACACTATCCCCGACTATATCAACAGTGTGCTTGAACGTCACAAACCAACAACCAACCCTGCTCTTGAGGATATACTTGAGGCCGACAGCTGGGGACGAGAAGCGGCGGCTTCGCTCGTAAAGACGAGAGTCGGCTAGCAGATAGCGTTGGAAGTAATGGAGAGTATGTCATGGTAGCCACAGACACCAAAGTATTCGTAGTCAACCACCCGCTAGTACAAAAGACACTTACGGGTCTGAGAGATTTACAGACGCCTTCGCATGAATTTCGAGCACTGGCACACAGGCTCAGTTATTTTCTGGTGTATGAGGCGCTCAAAGACCTGAACGTGCGCCAGATTGGTGTAGAGACGCCGGTCGGACCCGGCACCGGCGTCGCTTTGACCGACTACATCATCCTTGCACCGGTGCTCAGAGCTGGGCTCGTCCTGGCTGATGCCGCGCAGGAGCTTTTTCCCAATGTTCGAATCTATCACATCGGTCTAAAGCGCGATGAAGAGACGCTCGAAGCCAAATCCTATTACGCCAAGCTTCCTGATGCATTACCGCCAGACTGCCGTGTGTTTATTCTCGACCCAATGCTTGCAACAGGCGGCTCGGCTGTCGCGGCAATTTCGTTGTTCGACAAAATGGATGTTAAGAGCATTCACCTTGTCAACTTTGTCGCAGCACCAGAGGGCATAGACAAGGTCCACAAGCGCTTTCCGAATGTGAAGATCACCACCGCAGCGGTGGATGATCATTTAAACGAGCATGGTTACATCGTCCCTGGTCTTGGCGACGCAGGCGATCGGATTTTCGGAACCTAATCTTCGAGTCCAGAAAGTTCACCACTGCGCTGTGGCAGCGCAGAAAAGAGGTTACTCAACGTGTTGAGTAACCCCTCTGATTTCAGATTGCGCTTATCTGGCGACGAGCAAATTGGTCTACCTGCTTGAACACAGAGGCAATTAGTCCTCGAGTTTGAAGCCCACTTTCAAAGTCACCTGAAACTCCGCCACTTGACCCTCTGTAATCAAACCGCGCATCTCGGTGACTTCAAACCATCGCAGCTCCCGAAGGTTCTTGGAAGCTCTTTTTACACCCTGCTGGGCAGCATCTGCAAAGCTTTTGTTGGATGTACCTACAATCTCGGTCATTTTGTAAACGCTTGACATATAATCTCCCTTTCCTATAAATCGATTGCAAATATTTAAGGCTACTGATAACCATGCCAGCCCGTCCGCGGTACAACCTGTGACAATCATTTACGGCTCGGATCGTCGCTGCGCTGTGCTAGCGGATTGAAGCAACGGATGTTCGAAACGAAAACCACCAGGGAATAGACATAACTGATAATGAACGCGTGTCTGAACTCTCGAGGCTTGAGCGAGATTAGCGGGCTTAATATATTATCGATGTAAAACCAAGGAAGGATCGCCCAATAATGAACAGCTCCAAGACGGCTGACTGGCAAGCGCTCGAGGCTTACCTCAACGAGAAGGGCACGTTGAATTGGCGCGAAACCTTGAGCCAGTTTCACGAAGTCTGCTCCGCGATAGAACAAGAGCACAGCAATTCGAAGCAGTTTGGCAATGTATCGATTCGCGCTTTCAAAGTAACCGACACCGCAGATGGTATCATTATCGAATATATTTCCAACTGGTCGGCGGGTGGAGTCAGCAATACTTTTCCGGACGAGGCTTACATGAGCCCGGAGCGGTGCCTCAGCAAAACCACCGATGTGCGCTCCGACATATACACTCTCGGTTGTGTGATCTACCAATGCCTCACCGGCTCCCCTCCATTCATGCAGCAGGACAGGGAGAAGCTCAAAGAGATGCAGGTCGTTAGCTACGCTCTGCCACCGGGTAGGCGCTCTCAAAAAAGATTCATACCCGACGAAGTCGACGACCTCGTTAACACTTGCATGCAAAAGGATCCCGCTCGTCGATTTCAATCAGCAACGGAACTGCGTGCGGCAATCGGCAAGACGCTGCAAATCGAAGATGATGCCGATGGCGAGACTGTGTTCAAAGGCTCGAAACTCGTCGAGCTCGTACGAAGTAGACGAAAGTTGTTTGCACTAGTGTCGGTTTTGCTCTTGTCAATCGGCACTCTGGCATTAGCAAGTATGCACACAGCCGGAAGCGACGAATTTCGGAATCGCATTGAGTCAACCAACAATCGCTCAAGAAATCGCTATTACATGAATGTGGAAGCGGGTCCGTTATACGCAGCCCAGTTCGATTTTGGCGGACCGTTAGAACCACCGGCAGCCGAGAAGCCAATCGAAATCTTGATAAAGGGAAAGGATATAGTTCTCTTCGCGACGACGGTGCGACCAACATTACGGGATGCTGTGGTCGAGGCAGTCAAAAGACATCTTATGCTCTGGAAGGCCGACTTGAGAGGAATCGATCTCTCCGGATGCCAGCTGCAGAGCAGCAATTTCGAAGAAGCTGACTGTACGCGCGCCAACATGGAAGATATAAACTTCGAAAAGGCGCACCTCAAACAGATCAACTTATCCGGCGCAAAAATGAAAAGGGCCACGCTCAAGCTCGCCAATCTCTCCGATGCAATCCTCCACAGAGCAGATCTCGAAGATGCGGATCTGTCCGGCGCAATGCTTCTGAATGCCGACTTCAGAGGAGCTATTCTCCGTAACTCCAACCTCAGCGATTGCTACATACTCGACGGGAAGTTCAACGGTGCCGATATGACCGATGCCAACCTGACAGGAGCGAGACTAACCAGTGCCAGTCTCGCGACAGCCAACTTAACCGACGCACAAAAGTCGTCAGTCAAGGTGATAACCGGACCAGAAACTGCCCAGACAGGCGCGGACAGCAAGCTCGAAGTCAATTGGCTGAAGACACACCAATATAAGAGAAACAATCAAAACGTCAGTCTTCCGAAAGGACCGGTTCAAAAAAGGAAAGATTTCAAACTCTTGGATCCGGTCGAAGAGGAAACACAGCAACCTCCGACACAACAAGAAGCAGAACAAGCTTTAACCGGCCTGACACCACTCGAGCAAAGTATCTTGAAAGGCTTGCGTAACCGGGAAGTCCGCAAATCGGAGAGACAAAGAATCAAGCAAGAGCAACTACCGCAGCAACCGGCATCACAACAACAACAACAACAACAACAACAACAACAGTCGCAGCCCAAGCAACAGCAACCGCCACCGCAGTGACCCTACCGATGGTGAGCGACTCTATTTGCCCAAACTGTAAAAAGCCACTCGAACACAGCGAAGCTGCTGACTCGACACGAGGGTTTTGTTTGTGCAACTCTGAGATGCCGAACGACCAATCTTTTCCATACGAGAGATATCAACCACTAGTGCGACTCGGTTTTGGTGCTGCAGCATCTGTCTACAAGTGCCATGACGAAAAGCTCGACCGTGTAGTGGCCGTGAAGACGTTGAACTTAGTTGGCGGAAGCCAGATCATCGATTTCCAGCGAGAGGCAAGGGCCCTCAGTACCTTGCAACACGAAGCAATCGTCCGGATCCTCGATTTCGGCGTCACGGCTACTGGAGCTCCCTATCTGGTCATGGACTTCGTAGAAGGAAAAACCCTGGCAGATCGACTTGCTGATTCTGGTCCTCTCCCGATGAACGAGGCTCTAGACCTTATTGCCAAGGTCGGAGAAGGGCTCTTGCATGCTCACGAAAAAGGAATTTTCCATCGGGATATAAGACCTTCGAACATTCTGATTTCGGATGACGGTGAGACGCAGTCCGTCACGATTGTCGATTTCGGAATCGCTCAGATGGACCAACAACCGGACAACCAGTTCCTCGCCCAAGGACAGACCATTGTGGGTACGCCATTTTATATGAGCCCCGACCAACTGCGCGGCGAAAAATACGATGCGGCATCCGAGGTCTACTCTCTATCGTGCATATTGTTTGAAGCCTTGACAGGTCGGGCTCCGTTTCACGGAGACTCACCATTAGAGCTGCTCTCACAACATGCAAGCATCCCTCCGCCCTCGATTCGGGACTTCGGTCAAGCGAACAACCTGACACCAGAGATCGAGATGGTCGTAACAAAAGGGCTGGAGAAAAGCAAGGAAAAACGCTATCGCTCGATGTCTGAGCTTATTTCAGCACTCAACGCCGTTGCCATGTACAATACGGCGCTCGAATCAGCCACCATTACCGATACCACTCCGCGCCATGAACTTCGCAATGTAAATCGCAGATATGCAATCGCATTCACGGGAGGACTGTTGGCAGTTGCAGCAGTAATACCAATAATTGCCTTCAACACCTTAGATCAAGTCGAGAAGAAAAGAACGCCTAAAACGACTCTCAATCTGCCGGTGGATTTCGGATCGCTCAATGAGTTTGGCGACGACATGGATAAACAGACTGCAACGATTTCAAATAATTATTGTCGGATCAACGGCGTCGAGGGCGAGATGGACACCGCGCTGTTTCGACGAGTAACTCGAGGTCATACAATCAAGAGACTGCTGATCATGGGTGTTTATCCAACCGCAGAAGATGCAGTTTTAATCAACTCTCTAAAACTGGAGCGGCTGGACCTGGTTCAATCCCGTTGCACTGACGATGTGATGAAACTTTTGTCAGAGTCAAACCTGACAGCCCTGGTCACCAAGTACACACCGATCTCAGACGATGTGCTCAAATACATAGGGCAGATGAAATCGTTGACATTTCTCGACATGACGAAGCCTGACATAACGGAAAAAGGAATCGCTCATTTGGCGAATGCAAAACAATTGACCGAAATCAGATTGGTATCAGCGGAGCTGGTTACAGGCGGGGGACTAGCGGAATTGAAACAGCTAATCAGCCTCGACATCGGCAACACGACGATAACGCGACCCGTGCTTGCTACGATCTGCGCTTTGCCTGAATTGCGAGCCTTGAAAATATCACCGACTAGTCTGTCGGATGACGACCTGACATTGCTGATCAAGACCAAGCTGGCAGTACTGCGAGTGGGCGGCGACAATATAACCGGAAAGGGAATTGCAGCTTTGAGCAAGATTCCTCATCTCGAGCAGATCGAATTGAACGAATTGCCACTAGTCACCGAATCTGACATCACAAATTTTCGCAAGGCACGACCGGATGTAAGAGTCATGATCAAGCTACGAGAGCGCAGCAATTAGATACTTAACCACGCCTTCATCAGCTTCGACATGATTTTTGCCAAGCAAAATCAATCAAGTAAACACGACCAGGCAAAACGTCCGAATTTATGTAATCCTGGTTGTGTGGAGTCCTAGTAATTTTTCGGGCTGGATAATGTTCTTACTCCATAATTCAAGATACAACGAACCTTACAAACATCTGTAGTTTCGCGTTTAATTCAGACTCGAGCGGAGGAACAAAACAACCAGGACAACTCGTGTGCCCTCAACCACATCGAGCCCATCCAACGAAAACGTAACATGTAGAGCCCTTCTATGAGGAATTCGGGATGAGCACAGATATCAACAGATTCGCATTGAGTGAGCACATAGGGTACCAGGGAACAGACGACGTCATTGTGGGAAATGCATTTGCATTCCTCACATCTGGCGCTCTCTCCAAGAATGGACTTGGCTGGGTTAACAGGTTGTTTTCCAAAGCACAAGAACAACAGCCACAGATAATCTCATTGATGGGCGACGGACCTATCGATCTCATGGGTTTGACCATTCAACCGCTGAAGATCGAAAAGCTGGAGTTGGAATGCGTCACAAGTGACAAAACTCTCTACAGAGCGGGACGAGACTCGATCAATCTCCTTTTGATCAGACCGTCTACTCCCAACTCGACGGCCGCTGTCGCCCTGCGAACCGGAGGCGTCGTCTTTTCACGACACTCGATAAATTTGGGACCCAACGGAGCCGGACAGCTGCAATTGCGAGACCTGCCGGTTGGCGATTACGAAGTGGCATTCGACGACAAAGCAGATTCATGCTGCCAATTCATCGTGGCGGAGTATCGCCTGGTACCGCTAGTCGCGTCATTGACAAAATGCGATTCGACTGAGAACGGGCAATTGGATGTGACACTACATATAGAGTCATTCGGGACAGCTTTAGATGGCGAAGTCAAAATCAGTTTGCTGGATCGAAACAAGGTTATCTCCTCCCAGAAGAGTCTGGTTAACGAGGGAGGAACTACCGTCAGATTTCAATTGCAGGGAGAAGGTCCGCATACCCTAGCTGTGCAAGCGATATCGGATCCGGCAAAGACAGCGACCGTACCTTTGAGAGGAAGCCGGAAACTGGAGCGGACAACGACGGTCTTCTCTCCTCTCGGAGTAGAAATTGGCGGGTCTCTTCTGCCGTCGGACAATGCAGCTCTAGTCAGAGGCATTTATCTTTCCGAAGTCGGAGTCAAAACATCGCCCGTATCCCTAAGTAGAGTAGACGGGAAAACGGCTCGCTTCACTCTTAACGACGATGTTTCGGTTCTCAAGATTGTGGCAATTGATCCGACATTTCCCAAACCAGCCATTGGAGCTGTCGACGTTCGCGCCAGCAAACATCCGGACAGCGAGCCAGGCTACAAAGAAGCCGTGAAGCTTTTTGAGGAGCAGAACTTTGCTCACGCCAGAGAGATGTTCGAAGCGATAAGGCAACGATTCACTCATCCACATCCGTATTTCGCCTATTGGATCGCCTGCTGCCACGCGCGTACAGGTCAGACGGACAAGGCGCTGAGCGCATTGCGCGAATCTCTCGTGGATGGTTGGACCGAACTGGCACACATGAAAAACGACGATGATCTCGCATCGATTCGAGAGCACCCGGAATTCGAAACGCTACTTTCCGGAGGACTGAAGGAAATTACCTTTTCAGATTTGTCTGCCGGCAAAACGATAGACATCGATGCGACCGGCCCGTCAACACTTTTCTTACTGGGTGCGTTCCTCGACGACAAGGTCTGGGAAGGCTGGGCCACTATGATTCGACCAAGCGATTTGACAGCAAAGGTGATGTCGAGCGAAAAATGGAAGCCAGGCGAGTTCGTGTCTATTGACGTCGACCTGTCCGACGACGATGCGTCTGTGTACGTCATCGTCAAAGATGCAAGACTGATTAGTGCAGATACTGCAGAACTCCGCCTGGCTAGTGCCATCAAGGAATTTGTCGAAATCAACGGAAAAAATCTGTCGGTTGGCAGAGTTACTCGCACCGTCAGAACAATCGTAAACGACATGCCGCATATGCGATATAGAGGCTCGGCTACGGCAGCTCCATGGGGTTCCAGTCCGCCGGGGAGCGGTTTGTTCGGAAGCTCTCAGCCAGCGTTTTCTCTCGAAGCAGAACAGATGGTGACTGGTTCTTGGGGAGCGTTCCCTGGCGCTGGAGGTGTCTCGCCACCAGCGAGCTCGATGGAATTCTCCGGCAATTCGCAACCCATACTGCGACAGCAACAAGCATCTGCACCGCCGGCAATGGCACTCTCCGCGCGCGACTTGTCTGCGGTTTCCGATGCGGTCACTTTCGATCAAGCGGCAAAATCAACTTCCTCAGCGACATTAACGAAGCCAAAAACGTTCAATGTCGCCTGGGACGAACCGGAGGTTCTATTTGCGGGCTTCGTACCAGTAGAAAAATGCAAAGCCAACTTTCGAGTGAAGCTTCCGGATGTGTTTGCCGATTACATAGTGGAGTGCTTTGTTGTGTCCGGCATGGATTGGGCATCACAAGAGATTCGCTTTCAAGCAGTCAAAGATCCTTTTGTGCAACTGATGACACCCGTGTTCGTAAAAGCCGGACAACCTAGCCGCGGCTTCCTTCATGTGGGCAGCTCGAGTCCTGTAGCCGTGAAGTTGTTTCACGACGGTCAGCCGGTTTCGCTCGTTCTGGACAACGGACAGCCAGGCGGCTCGATCAATGGGGGTCAGGTCACCATGCTCTTCGAAGCACTTCCGGGTCAATACGAAGCAATCGTCGAAATTGATGGGGCCACGCTTTGTCGCGACAGCAAACAGGTCCAGGAGCCCGGCAGGTTGAAACATATGGTAAGAACTATAGCTCTTTTGAGAGAAGGCGACAGACTTGATATCAACGATTTTCCAGGAGCCAGAGCGCTCAGCTTACAGCCCGGAATAGACAGTTCCTTCGAGCTGCTCGTAGAGGCTACCGCTGACTATCAACACTGTTGCTGCGAGCAGACTGCCGCCAAGTTGATTTCCGGTTGTGCAATGTACATGTTTTCCGAAGACGAAGAAAAGCGAAAGGTGGCGGAATCAGTCATTCTCGCCGGCGTCAGGCGCGAAAAGCAGATGTGGTTGCGAGGAAAAGGCTTCAAGTCGTATCCGGACAGACCTAATGTACCGGACCTATATTATGGTCCGAAAGCGGCTCGCTATCTATGGAATCTAAAATTCCTGGACAACAATAAGAACAGCTCCGATCTACGTGCTGCCATTGACGAAGGGCTCTCCATGGCTCAAGACGCAAGCGCCGCTTATAGGATCGATTGGCCGCCAAAGAATATGCTGAGCGCCGATGACGCTTACGGAGTCGCGTGCTTCTCCGAAGACAGAGCGAAGGACGCGCTGGCATTCGTAAAACAGTTGGTCAACGGCAAGAATGATCTAAACTCATTCGGTCAAGATCCGTATTTAGGTGGAAAAGTATTCCAGCGGAAAGAGGCCGCATACGCTGCGGCTACTCTAATTCGATGTGGGGCGACAAGCGATCTGACTACCGCGTTGAAGCTATGCAACATGGTAATCAGTGATTTCAACGAGCAAGGTCGTCTGTATTCGACGTGCGATTCCGTCGCCGCCATTGCATTGATGTCGGAGTTGAAGCGAGCCGGGATCACTCAAGGTGGAGGCAGCATCGAAATCAATGGACGAAAGGTGTCCATTGAGGAAGCGCTGTCGACAACGGATCACCTCATCTCGGTCAGAGCAACGGAAGGGATAGCAGCAGTTGCAGTCGACAAAATGATCGAGGAGGACTGGACGAAACTATCAAGCACCATTGCCACCAAGATAACCCTGGAAACGAATGGTCAACATTCACGAAGGTTAGCAGTCGGTAGTTCGGTCGATCTGGTTGTCAGACTGGAGGAAGGCTATCAGATGGGCGATCTCCTCTGGGTAGCGTTGCCGGATGCGCTATCGCGCATTATTGGAGGAGGGCAGGTCAAACTGTTCTCCCTTGATTTCGCAGGAGAATCGGAACTGAGAGTTACTCTCGCGGCGACGGGAGTGACAGACAATCTCCAGGGACAAGCAGGAGAACAGAGCCTGGCTGTATGCGTGCGCAATATGTTCCAAGAAGAGCGAGTGGGCTCGCCGGGATTGATTCCAATTTCGGTCAGCCAACAAAAAATGCCGACACATTAACCACCTTAAGACAGCGCGGTTCCGATTGAACCGACAGGGTTGCACAGCTTCAGGTTTAGATACGGACAGCCGAGTCCTGTCTAAACCTTTGGCTCGATGTCGAAGACGAGCTGGAATGAGACGCTCTCCCCGGCGGCTACGCTCGGCGCCGGTAGATCAGCCAGTCTCAACTCAATTCCCTTGAGTTCTATTCGGTCTTCATCCGGCGTTGACGACATGTTCCATACCGCTTTGTTGCTCGGATTAAGGTCGCACCGAACGGTAATCTGCCGATGACTGTTGGCTTTACGATCGACAAAGTATCCGAGAATTGTGTATTCAACGGCCTCTATGTATTGACGCAAAATGCCTGGATTGGTTGATTTCGCCACCGCGTCCCGATCGGAGACAAGCTCGGCCGAAGCCACTCTGGCGCAACTATCCGGCAACTCCACCTTCGGTAACTCTCCAAGTGCCGCAGTCTCGCCGGCTTCGGCATCAGGATGATACCACTCTATGGAAATACGGCCGCCGCCAGGAGTATCGACAGCAGCATCCTCGCCGCTCATCAATGCCTTGCGAAGGTTGATCCAATCGGGTGTGGCCAAACTGAGGAGGAATGAATCTTCTACAACCTGGGCGTTGCTTTCGTCTTGCTCAGGAAAGATGAGAACAGAACATCCGCAAACTTTGGAACCGTCACTTCCTGGAGGCGTAATCGCCGAAGGTCCGTTCTCCATAGTAGCCTGCCAGACGAGCAGCGCATTCGAGTCCGGATCCAATTCGGTTGATATCACCATTGGTGCCTCAATAGGAATCTGCTTCAGCAGTTCATTGAATCCTTCCTGCAGGCCGAATGGGCATCTGATACTCAGCTTGGTGGCAGCAAGTTGAACACGCACACCAGGAATGGCGAATTGTGGGACCTTCGCCAGAATGCTCGCATCCATTCCCTCTTTGATCGTATTGTCGATCACGGACTTGCGGCCTCTGTCCACCCACGGCGGGCATGGGAAGTGGCTGTACGAATAACCAAGCAAGGATAGAATGCGGGTCAAGCCGAAGCGTCTGGCAATTTCCAGCTCTTCATCGGTCAGGAGGACGCAGCTCAGAAAGCTCGAAGGCTCATCAAGTCCCGCAATACCTAGGGGGCGAAGATATGCCATCGCTCGGAATTTAGGATCGATAAAGCCAGATTCCCCAAATTCGGTGACATCACCTTCGGTGACAAAGCTGCCTTGTTCGGCATACTGCCTCACTGTCAGAAATAAACCGAGTGGATCCATCGGGTAGTCGTGTTCAGTCTCTTTAGAATCCTGTTTGATAAGAATGGCGAGCTCTTTCTGTCCGACGCGGTTGAGCCCGTCGCTGACGTAGGACCAGCAGGAAAATGCGCTGTTGCCTTGCTGCATGTCATGCAGATTGATGATCGCGAAAAGTTCGTTAGGAACTATCTCGAAGCGCACAGGTGGAGCTGGTTGCTGCTGACCGATCTCCAGAATATTTTCTTCTTTTACCATTATTATCTCCGACGGACTCAGGAAACTGTTTCAAAGGGCTCGCTAAAAATGAGAATCACCGGAGCAATTTTTGGCTCCGGTGTTTCTGCAGTTAGATATCGCAAGCGCAGTTCATTCGTTAACTACAAGCGAGAATGCTTACCGGTCCAGATTCAGACCGGCAAGCTTTTCTGTTGTTTTAGACTACGGCGGCCAGTGCCGTCGGTCTGCCCGAGGGCTGGCCGTTAGCATAACGGATGCCCAGAGCATCTTGAGCGATGATCATGCGTTGGACTTCGCGGGTGCCTTCGTAGATGTTGAGTACTTTGGCATCGCGGAAGTAGCGCTCGACCGGATACTCATCGGAGTAACCATAGCCGCCGAAGATCTGGACGGCATTGTGACCGGCGCGGTTAGCTGCTTCGCCGCAGAAGAGTTTGGCGAGCGAGGTTTCGAGCGTATTACGGACGCCTTTGTTCTTCAAGTGACCTGCTCTGAGGTAGAGCAAGCGACCTGCTTCACAGTCAGCGACCATGTCGGCGATCATGGCTTGCACTTGTTGGTGCTCACCAATCGGTTTACCGAAGGTAATTCTGGTCATTGAATAGTCGGTGCAGGCGTCGATGCAGCCTTGAACAAGACCGACAGCGCCAGCAGCTACCGAGTATCTGCCGTTGTCGAGAGCGGACATAGCTACTTTGAAGCCGTCGCCGACGCCACCAAGTATATTTTCCGCCGGCACTCGGCACTCATCGAGGAAGAGCGACGATGTGTCGGAAGCGCGCAGACCAAGCTTGCCTTTGATAGGAGCAGCGGTGAAGCCCTTGCTCTTAGTGTCGACGATGAAGCAGGTGATGCCTTTGTGTCCGAGCTTAGGATCGACAGTGGCGAACACGAGCGCATGGGTAGCGATCGAACCGCAGGAGATCCAAGTCTTTTGACCAGAAAGGATGTAGTCGCTGCCGTCTTTGACGGCGCGGGTTTGTTGATTGGCAGCATCGCTTCCGGCTTCAGGCTCGGTCAAGCCATAGCAACCAATGAATTCACCGTTGCAAAGCTTGGGCAGGAGGTGTTTCTTCTGTTCTTCCGTTCCCCAACGAAGAATCGTCAGAGCGACGAGTGATGTCTGCACAGAGAAGAGAGTTCTGGTCGAGGAGCAAACGCGGTTGACTTCTTCGGTCATCAAACCGTAGGCGATATAGTCCTGACCAAGACCGCCGTATTGCTCCGGAATCGGGCAACCAAGGAAGCCTTCCGCAAAAATCTTTTTGGCGATATCCCAGTCGAATTTGCATTCGCGATCGTTCATTTGCGCTTTAGGAGCGATTTCACGCTCGGCAAACTCTCTCATGTGCTTGCGGATAGCCTTTTGCTCCGGAGTATATTCGAAGTCCATCGTGTTTTCCTCTAAAAGTAATTACGTCCTAAAAACATGCAGCCTCCAGGCGGCTAGCGCCTGGAGGTCGGAAACTCAGTTATTCACCTTCGTAGTTATCGATCTGGGCTCGTTGCAGATTCCCGGAGTAGTCGACGTATACAGACTTCCACTCGGTGAATTGCTCGATGGCGGTGGTGCCTGCTTCGCGATGTCCATTACCGGTCTGTTTCACGCCACCGAATGGGAGCTGGATTTCAGCACCAATTGTCGGAGCGTTGATATAAACGATTCCGGATTCAAACTCTTCAATAGCTTTGAAAGCGCGATTAACATCATGAGTGTACATCGAAAGGGACAAACCGTATTCGGTACCATTTGCGACTTCAATAGCTTCTTCGAAGCTCTTGACTGGAATAAGAGCGGTGACCGGTCCGAAGATTTCTTCTTGAGCGATGCGCATCGTCGGCTTGACGTCGCCGAAGATGGTGGGCTCGTGGAAGCAGCCTTTGCCGAGGTCGCCTTCTGTCAGGATTCTGCCGCCGAAGAGCAACTTGGCGCCTTCTTTCTTGCCGATCTCGACATATTCATGAACGCTTTCCAACTGGCTCTTGCTTACGACTGGACCGACATCCACTTTCGGATCGAGACCATCGCCAATCTTAAGAGCCTTAGCACGAGCGACAAATTTGTCAGCAAACTGCTTGTAGACTTTCTCGTGAATGATGATGCGGGAGGTAGCGGTGCAACGCTGACCGGCTGTGCCGAAAGAACCCCAGAGGGCGCCATCTACGGCGAGATCGATGTCTGCGTCCTCCATGACGCAAATGGCATTCTTTCCACCCAGTTCGCAGGTTATGCGCTTCATCAGCTCGCCGCAGCGACCGGCGATACGACGACCAGTCACGGACGATCCGGTGACGGAGATGCAGCCGACGCGAGGATCTTCGA
Source organism: uncultured Candidatus Obscuribacterales bacterium (assembly GCA_964418155.1). Taxonomy (GTDB): domain Bacteria; phylum Cyanobacteriota; class Vampirovibrionia; order Obscuribacterales; family Obscuribacteraceae; genus JADYXR01. The sequence goes on from CAYQKX010000003.1 coordinate 399,633, forward strand.
TCAGCGGCATGCCAACTTCAGCGCCGGAGCCGGTGATTAGATTGACTACACCTGGCGGCAATCCGGCTTCGTTGAGGATTTCAACGAATTGCATTGCAACGAGCGGCGTATCGGAAGCAGGCTTGAAGACGATGGTGTTACCGGCGACCAATGCAGGAAGAATCTTCCAGCTTGGAATCGCGACAGGGAAGTTCCACGGCGTGATGACGCCGATTACTCCTATCGGTACGCGAATTGCCATTGCGAATTTGTTGCGCAGTTCGGACGGAGTGGTCATGCCGAGAAGACGGCGACCTTCACCAGCTGCATACTTGGCCATGTCTATAGCTTCCTGGACATCGCCGCGAGCTTCCTTGATGACCTTACCCATCTCGCGAACCATGTTACGAGCGAGCTCTTCTTTTCTGGTTTCGAGCAGATAAGCGGCTTTGAGAATGATTTCGGCGCGCTCTGGAGCCGGAGTGTGCTTCCAGCCATGGAAGGCTTTGTGAGCTGCATCCACAGCCAACTTCGTATCGTTGGCGTTGGAGAGCGGGAAGTGTCCGACTACTTCATCGAGGTTGGCAGGATTGAAAGAAGCAAAGGTTCTGCCCGTCTCGGACTTGATCCATTTGCCGTCGATAAAGTTGTGATAAACCTGTTGACCTGTTGTTTTTTCCAATGTCTTTGTCATTTTCTTTCTCCAACCTACTTTTCGGATATTGCTTTTTCGAGGATTTGAAGCCCTTCTTCGGCTTCGCGATCCGATACGTTGAGCGGCGGAATCAGGCGGATAACCTGACCTTTGTAGCCACAGGTGAGCACGAGCAGTTTGTTATCAAAGCAGCGTTTTGCAACTTTGTCGGCCCACTCCTTGGAAGGATGGCCATGCTCGTCGCCAAATTCGAGACCAATCATCAAGCCGCGTCCGCGAACGTCGACAACCTGAGGATGTTTTTCAGCAATCTTCTTGAGTCGCTTCATCCAGTCTTCGCCCACAGTGTGAGCGCGCTCAGCAAGCTTCTCTTCTTCGATAACTTTGATACTGGCCAACGCCGAAGCGCAAGAGACCGGGTTGCCACCGAATGTAGTGCCATGTCGTCCGGCATCCCACTTCGCCGTCAGCTCTTTGCGGGATACAAAACCGGAAAGCGGCATTCCAGCAGCGATACCTTTAGCCATCGTCATAATGTCCGGAACGATTCCTTCCCACTCGGTAGCGAACATCTTACCGGTACGTCCGAAGCCTGTTTGCACTTCGTCCATGATAAGCATGATGCCGTGCTCATCAGCAATCTTTCTGAGTTGCTTGAAGAAGCCATCCGGAGGAACGACGTATCCGCCTTCGCCAAGAATCGGCTCGACAATGAAAGCAGCCACTTGCTTCGGATTGACGATTTGCGCGAACAGCATCTCCAATTCATGGATGCAGTTATCGACAACCTTCTTGGGGTCATTACCCAGAGGCGAGCGAAATACATACGGGAAAGGTGCCGTGAAGATCGAGGGGAACAGCGGCTCGTACATGTCACGGTAGGTGATCTTCGATGTCGTCAGAGCCATTGCCATGTGGGTACGTCCATGGAATCCACCACGGAAGTTGATGATCGACGGACGTCCAGTGACATAACGAGCGAGTTTCAACGCGCCTTCTACACATTCAGCACCGGAGTTGGCGAGGAAAACAGAGTCGAGTGATCCTGGTGCAATCTGCGCCAGTTTTTCGCTAAGCTCAATGTAGTTGACATGGTGCGTGCAAACTGATGTGTGCATCAATTTGCCGACCTGCTCTCTGACAGCCTCGACGACCTTCGGGTGGCAGTGTCCGATGTTGTTGACCGCAATACCTGTCGTGAAATCGAGGTATTTGTCACCATTAACATCGTACAGATACGCACCTTCACCACGCTCTGCCACGATAGGCGCTTGCCTGGCCAGGACTGGATTGACGTACTTGCGGTCGAGTTCGAGGAACTCTTTGTTCTTATCTTGTGTTTTAGCCATTACCATAATCGCTTCCTCATGATGCAAGTTACACAGCCCGAAAGGCACTTGAAAACAGCGCCCCGCCTGAGCCGGAGTACAGCAAATGCGGAAATGATATCAACTAAATATATATAAACTTAAGACCTTTAGTTTTTACGTCGCAATTTGGACCTGCTTTTGGCCACAATTCATAACTGTTCCGGATATTGGCAGATATAAAGAAGCCGAACGAAAAAGATCGGACGGATTCCCGAATGGACCTTTACAACATAGTTTTGAAGGGGCCGCTGTCAATCCTATTGGCAATCCTCGATTCCAAAATCCGAAAAAAATCGAAGCAGTCGGCTGTTAAGACCATTGCTCTCAGGTGGTTAAAACAGTCTCCTCAAGGTAATCCGGTCTTCCTCTCGAGGAATAACGCACCGAGCGAAAGTCTCGACTTAGCCGACTTCCAGCCGTCTCGGACTGACAGTGAGGCGCTCTGAATGAAAACCGCGTCGCCTTCTCAGCGCCCGACCAGGCCGCGTGCACTCTGGCGGGCCGCCTGCCTTCTCATCGGGCCGGTTTTGGGTCTAACCTTTTTCTTGTCAGTCGTGTGAAAAACGATTGGAAATACTTCGTCCAGATGCGCGACTGGAATCAGCTCCAGCTTATCCTTGACGTAATCGGGTATATCTTGCAAATCCTTTTCATTTCCGCGAGGAAATATCACAGTTTTTATACCGGCTCGCAAGGCGGCAAGAACCTTTTCTTTGAGACCGCCTATCGCCAGTATTCTTCCGCGTAAAGTGATCTCCCCTGTCATGGCCACATTGCCTCGAACAGGTCTTTTTGAAATTGCAGAGATCAGAGCAGAGCAGAGTGCAATACCCGCTGATGGTCCATCTTTCGGAATAGCGCCCTCGGGTATATGAACATGGATATCTCTATCCTCAAGGAAGGAAGGGGAGATATCGAGATCAGCCGCGTGCGATCGGATATAACTGAATGCCGCTTGGGCAGACTCTTTCATCACATCGCCCAGCTGCCCGGTCAATTGCAGATTGCCTTTGCCTGGCATCGTGTTGACCTCGACAGAGAGTGTCTCACCACCGGTTTCTGTCCAGGCAAGTCCAGTGACCAACCCAACCTGAGGACCTTTGGCTTCATTCTCTCGTAAGACCTTGGCGGGACCAAGGAAATCATGCACCATATGTGGTGTTACTTTCACGCAAGCAGAATCACCAGCAACTACCCGAGTAGCTACTTTTCTGCAAATCTGCGCTATAGCGCGTTCTAAATTTCTGACACCGGCTTCGCGAGTATATTCCTGGATAATGCGCCTCAGCGCCTGTGATTGGAACTTCAGGTGCTTCGACGACAAGCCATGCTTTTTCATCGTCTTGGGAAGAATGTGAATTTCCGCAATCGCGACTTTCTCCTCTTCCGTGTAGCCCGACAGAGTAATCACTTCCAGTCTGTCGTGCAGCGGACGTGGTACGTAATCCAGCGCGTTGGCCGTGCCGATGAATACAACTTCTTCCAGGCTGAAAGGGGCATCGAGATAATGGTCCGTGAAATTCGCGTTTTGATCAGGGTCGAGAACCTCCAGCATCGCAGCCGTAGGATCGCCCATGTAGTGCCGAGTCATCTTTTCGATTTCATCGAGCAAAATTACCGGATTCTTGGTACCGGCCTGCTTGAGCGCCTGAATAATACGCCCAGGCATTGCGCCGATGTAGGTACGCCTGTGTCCTCGGATTTCAGCTTCGTCGTTGACGCCTCCAAGAGAGATGCGCGCGAACTTGCGATTCATCGCATGGGCGATGGAACGGGCAAGACTGGTCTTTCCAACACCAGGAGGGCCGACAAGACAGAGAATCGTGCCTTGTGATTCTTTCGACAACTTTCTGACTGCAAGGTATTCGAGAATCCTCTCCTTTACCTTCTCCAGCCCGTAATGGTCTTCTTCGAGAATCTCATCGGCACGTTCCAAATCGATTATTTCTTTGGAACGTTTCGACCAGGGCAGGCTCACCATTGTATCGAGGTAGGTCCGGATTACCGCCGCTTCCGCGCTTTGAGGCATCATCTTTTCGAGACGCGAGAGCTCTTTGTTGACTTTCTCCAGCGCCACGCCTTTGATTTTGCACTTCTTGATCTTCAGCTTGTACTCGGCAATTTCACCCAGCGCCTCGCCGTCCTGGTTAAGCTCGTCTTGAATAATCCGCATTTTTTCGCGCAAATAGTATTCGCGCTGCGTTTTTTCAAGATTGAAACGAACCTTGTCGTGGATCTGCTGCTCCAGATCAGCCAACTCCAGCTCTCGAGAGAGGAGCTGACCAATATATTCCAACCGTTCTCTGGCGTCGGCGATCTCGAGACAACGCTGGCGTTCTGCCACGTCCAATCCAAGATAAGTCGCGATGATATCAGCCAGCCGACCAGGTTGACCGATTCCCGATACGGCAAGCAAGCTTTCCGGGTTGATCTTCTTAGTAGATTTGACGTATTGCTCGAATTTTTCGACAGATACGCGAATCAAGGTCTTCGTAGCAGTGTCGTCGATCAAAATCTCCGGATGCTCTGTCACCTTCACCGTGAGGAGCGTCGGCTCTTCTTTGAAGTCGTCGAGCCTCACACGAGTCGAGCCTTCGACCAATACCTTGACGGTGCCGTCCGGCAGCTTCAACATCTGCATCACTTCTGCCAGAGTACCGATTCGATACAGCTCATCCTGATTGGGTTCTTCGCACTCCGCGTCTTTTTGCGCCACCAGCACGATCAGCCGATCGTCACGCATCAGTGCTTGCTCAAGGCTGGCAATCGACCGGGCCCGGCTCACGAAGAGCGGGGTGACCATCTGCGGAAATACGACCACGTCTCTGAGCGTGATTAGCGGAAAATAGGTTGTGTCGAAATCGACCACTGTGTCTGGGTCCCAATGGTGAAGGGGAGATACGCCTTTATCGGCGTCGGACTATATGCTTCAAGACATTCGGAGACTAGGAGGCTTTTTCTTTCTCTCCTTTTGATTTAGCCTTTCGAATATCCAGAAGCTCGGCAGTCGAACGCTTATCAACCAGGTCTTTGGTTATGTGGCACAGCTTGATATCGTCTCTAGAAGGCGCTTCGTACATCACGTCCAACATGATCTCTTCGACGATGGCGCGGAGCGCTCTCGCGCCGGTCTTGCGCTTGAGAGCTTCTTCAGCGATAGCCTGGATAGCCTCGTCATCGAACTTGAGATCTACCTGATCCCACTTCAATAGCTGCTGGTATTGCTTAACCAGAGCATTTTTAGGTTCGATCAGGATCTTGACGAGAGCCTCTACGTCTAGAGATTCAAGCACTGCGACCACTGGAATTCGTCCAACGAACTCAGGAATCAGACCAAACTTGATCAAATCATCCGGAGAAGTCTCTTTCAAAATCTTCGAAATGCGTTGCTCACGCTCTTCTTGCGTAAGCGGCCTCTCGGCACCGAATCCAATTGATCGATTAGACGAGATGCGCGCTTCTACAATCTTGTCCAGGCCGACGAAGGCGCCGCCGCAGATGAACAGGATATTGGAAGTATTGATTTGAATGAATTCTTGATGAGGATGCTTGCGCCCACCTTGCGGAGGGACATTGGCAACCGTACCTTCAATCATCTTGAGAAGAGCCTGTTGAACACCTTCACCACTGACATCGCGAGTGATGCTTGTGTTCTCGGACTTGCGCGAGATTTTATCGATCTCGTCTATGTAAATGATGCCTCGTTCTGCTTTCTTGATGTCATAATCGGCAGCTTGATAGAGCCTGAGCAAGATATTTTCGACGTCTTCGCCGACATATCCCGCTTCTGTCAAGGTGGTGGCATCCGCCACGGCGAACGGTACATCGAGAAGTTTCGCAAGAGTTTGAGCCATCAAGGTCTTGCCGCATCCAGTCGGACCGATCAATAGAATGTTGGCTTTCTGAATCTCGACTGAATTTTCCTTGTTCTCTTCATTGTGCGTGATGCGCTTGTAGTGGTTGTACACAGCTACGCTCAGAATCTTCTTGGCAAGACCCTGTCCGACGATGTGCTCGTCCATGTTCTTCTTAATATCATGCGGCTTTGGAATCTCGGTCAGAACAAGCGAGGAGCTTTCCTGTTGTCCGGCGGCCGCAGGCGGCCCACCTTCGAAAAGCTCCTCGTCCAAAATCTCATTGCATAAATCGACGCACTCATCGCAGATATATACACCTGGTCCCGCGATCAGTTTTTTCACCTGATCCTGGCTTTTGCCACAGAAGGAACACTTCAATCGGTTATCGGATGGTTTTGGCATTTGGTTTCCCTGACTAGTGTGAGACTGTTTCGGCAAAAACCGGAATGAGTTTAAAAGACACCAAGGTTGACTACTCTATCCTAACCTAATGATCCCATATAAGCACGCACTTATTTGCGTTAAACAGCCGACAAATTTGGACTATCTTCAAGCTTTTGGATTACTTGATCGACCAGTCCATAGTTCTTGGCTTCCTCGGCGGTCATTATGTTATCGCGATCGGTATCCTTTTCGATGGTCTTGACCGACTGTCCGGTGTGAAATGCAAGAAGTTCGTTGAGTTGACGTTTGATTCTCAAGATCTCACGAGCCTGGATTTCGATGTCCGTCGCTTGACCTTGAGCACCACCCAGGGGCTGGTGAATCAGGATACGCGAATGTGGAAGCGCCATACGCTTGCCTTTCGTACCTGCTGCCAGAAGGAAGGCGCCCATACTGGCTGCCTGTCCAAGACAGATGGTGACTACATCGGAGCGAATGTGCTGGATAGTGTCATATATAGCAAGACCAGCCGTAACCGATCCGCCAGGCGAGTTGATATAAAGACGAATGTCCTTTTCCGGATCTTCGCCTTCAAGAAGCAAGAGCTGAGCAACAATCATATTGGCTACCATGTCATCGATAGGGAAACCAAGAAAGATAATGCGCTCGCGAAGCAGACGGGAGAAGATATCCATCGCTCTTTCGCTTCGAGACGTCGTCTCGATAACCGTTGGCGGATAGATCATTGACGGTGAAGCGGCAGCAATCGGGCTCAAGCTCATAATTTCGAGCAGCCCATTTTTGACAGATTGCGCAACACCATTATCCTTGTTCGACATTTCTTTTCTCCCTCTATGCGATCGGTCACTTATCAAGACAAAGCCGCTCGATATACAGCCCCAATATCTTACTCAACTCCAACCGATCTGTCCTCTAGCTCTGGTTATAAACAAAATCGAGAGAGTCGGCATTATTTCAGCGAAAAAGACCTATTTGTCTTTTTTCGCAGATTTTTTCTTGGCTGATTCGCCCTTAGATTTTCCGGCACCCTGAGCTACCTCTTCCTTCTCGACAGCCGGTTCTTTAGCCTTCTCTGCGTCATGATCGTGGTTGCAATCAGGGCCGTGCTCGTGGTCATGCTCCTGTTTTTCTGCGTTTTCGTCGTAAACGTAATTGAGCTTCGACTGATCGACGAGGAAGTCAACAACCTTTCCAGTAAGAACCTCCTCGGTAATCTGGCGCATCAGATACTCATCCTGAGCCATTTCACGGTAACGATCCGGAGGAATGTTGTTTTGCACAGCGATCTGAGCGAGATACGGAGCGACTTCTTCTTCGGTCACGCTCAGATTCTCTTGACGTACAACCGCTCCCAGAACGAGGCTATGAAGGACTCTTTGCTTGGCTTCTTCCTTCTTGTTCTCATCGATTTTGGCGAAGCTGTCTTGCTTCTGGAACTCCGTCCAGCTTTCGCCGTGGCGCTCGACTTCGTGCCGCATCTGTTGCATGAGCAGCTCATGTTCGCGGGTGATCATCGTCTCAGGGATATCGACTTGCGAGTTATTGACTACTGCGTCGACTACAACCTTTTGAGCTCTAGCTCGATTCTGCATTTGCGCATCATCGTCAAGACGCTCTTGAATTGCGCTCTTCAACGATTCTAGCGATTCTTGATCGTATGATTTGGCCAACTCGTCATTGATTTCAGGAATGACTCTCTGACGCAGCTCTTTCAAATCTACTTTGAATGTAGCCGGTTTTCCAGCCAATGCCTTGTTGCGATATTCTTCCGGGAAAGTCACTTCCAATTCGGACTTTTCACCAGGCTTCTTGCCGATCAGTTGTTCGCAGAAATTGGGAAGAAATTGACCTTCTTTCATTTCCAGTGTCAGACCTTCGCCTTTTCCACCTTCGACGGCTTCGCCATTGACAAAACATTCGAAGTCGAGGAGCACATGGTCGCCCATCTGCACTTCGCGTCCTTCGATAGGCGACAACTCCGCTTTTTGCTCGGCGAGATGCTCGAGAGCTCGGTCGATTGCACCAGCATCCAGGCGGACTTCCGGCACATCAACTTTGAGACCGACATAATTGCCTAGAACTACTTCCGGGCGGACTTCGAATTTTGCAAGCAGGGTGAGCGGTTCACCAAGCTCAAACTTGCATTCTTCAATTTCCGGGTTGGTGATAATGTCGAGGTTCTTATCAACAATCACTTGTTGAAGCAGCTCAGGGATGAGACGCTCGAGCGCTTCCTTTTTGATAATTTCGCGGCCGAAGCGCTTTTCGATGATGTTGCGCGGGGCCTTACCTTTTCTAAAACCGGGAATCTCGACTTGTTGGGAGAGTTCACGGCAAGTGACTTCATAGGCTCTAGAGGCTTTCTCCGCCTCGAGCTCGACTCCGACTTTAACGATGTTCTTGCCTTGTCTGTCTAGAGTGACCTTCATGTTGCTCTCACATGCCTCTTTTCTGAAATTCTCACGATAAAAGCGCCGCGGTTACGCTGACAAATTCCTTGTCGCGCACAAACCTGCAACACCAACAGCGGATTCTAACACGCCGAACCGAGCGCGCGTGCCCTTTGCCACGAATGTCTTTACTTTGTGAGAACTGAGGCAGCTTCAGAGCGTAGGAATATCGGGGGGTGCTGTAAGAACGACCACGATACCGAGCAACAGAGCCAGATTAATTGTCAGGAATATTCCAAAGAAGGTCGCTCCCATCATCAACTGCCATGAAAGTAGAGCTTGACGTGGGTTAAAAGTGCCGAGAATGCCGAAGCGATTGCCGATATAGAAAAATATGGAGGCGCCGATCAAAATGTCGCAAACGAGCAACAGCGGCATCCGATAAGGGGCTAGTGGCGGTATCACCATCGCTCCGACCGTCACAATCGAGACAATCATCAACCAGATACTCGTTGCTCTGTCGCTATCGCGAACCTTGACCGCTTCGTCCTGCGAGATGCTGTTGACATAGTTGAACGAGTCGATGCAGGCGCGTAATAAAGGTCGGCGCTTGAAAACAGCCTGACTGGCGTCAATGCCTTTATCGGACGATTGGCCAGCTTCGCTATTGCTATCCACTTTGTCTTCGCTCATCACGCGTCTCCTGAACTTCGGAGCCCTTAAAACTACTCTAGAACCGTTTTCAAAGCTGGGATCAATCGGCTGGAAAAATCGTTTTTCGCATGGACACACACTTTGAACCGCCAGGCCTACTATACCAGCTGAATTAATAGACAACTATTATGTGCCACAGTTTTGGGATCTGGTGGCACAATTCAAACCTTATGTTTAGACAGAACAGTCGTAAATGTTCGACGATAGCCCAGCAGGAGTAAAACGAAAGCCTCGACCGATCTACAACCGTCGAGAGCGCATTCGCAATTAATGATCAAAACAGAGAGCGGGAGACGAGATTCGAACTCGCGACATCCTCCTTGGCAAGGAGGCATTCTACCACTGAATTACTCCCGCAATTCAGACGAGAATTTATTATACATGCGCTCGGACGAAAGCGTTGAAGGTTACCAGAATCTAGTCACAAGCTTGACGATTCGTTACGGCTTGGAAATTGCCTGACGTCCGCTTTGGATTCGAGGACGGGCCGAAAGCCTGTTTTCAACATCCGACAACACCTTTACGACATGGTAGGCATTGTTGGCATCGCTGCGCGGTCTTTCACCGGTAACGAGGCACTGCAGGAAGTGCTCACATTCGAGATGCAACGGTTCGATGTCGGGATAATATGGATACTCGACTATCATTCGTCCGGCTGGTGTCAAGGAGTGAAGAGAAAGTTTGTCCTCAACTTGAGTGTCGTTGAGAACCGCTGTTTTTCTCGTTCCATTAACAGTCAAACGCACGAGCTTTTGCGGGTCGATCCAGCTGTTCCTCACTTGACCAGGAATAATTCTCTTCCCGTCGACAGGAAAGGAGACGTCAAGGTAAGCAACATCGACGAGACCGTCTTGTTGAGTATCCCAACCGCCCACGCGCGTCACTTCTGGCGCATCACAGTCGAGGAGGTAGCTCATCATCGACAAATCATGTGGTGCCAAATCCCAGAGCACGCTCCAGTGGCTCCGAAACTGATTGAAATTCATCCGATCGGAACGAACGAACAGGAGATCGCCCAGCTCGCCTGATGCAATCAACTCTTTAAGACAGTTGACGGCAGGATGATAAAGAAGAAGGTGGCCAACCATCAATACAAGGTTGCGCTCGTTAGCTAAAGCATCCAGCTCTTCGCATTGCTTTTCGTTGCGAGCCAGCGGCTTCTCAACGTACACATGCTTGCCGGCTATCAATGACTTTTCGGCAAGTTCGAAGTGCGTGTCGCTTGGCGTTGCAATCACAACGGCCTGGACATCCGAATCTTGAAGAACAGTCTCAAAACTGGTTGTGACCCTGACCCCACGATACTCATGCGCGATGCGCTCGAGTTGTCGAGAATCAGAGTCACATACTACTGCTAGTGTGCCCAGGTGAGCAAAGTTGCGAACCAGGTTCTTGCCCCAGTTTCCGCATCCTATAACTGCTACCTTCGGTAGCTCCAATTGCCCCCCTTGCTGGTTAAGAGCTTACTTGCGTTTGTTTACAGCTTCGCTGAACTCTTTTCCAACTTTGAATCCAGGTACGCGCTTTGCGGGAATGTGCAACGGCTCGTTGGTCTTGGGATTACGACCAGTTCTGGCCTTGCGATTTCTGGCCTCGAATGTACCGAACCCGACGAGTGTTACTTTGTCTCCGCTGGCAACTGATTTGATGATGGTGTCCATCATCTTGTTGATCACTTGCTCTGCATCTTTCTTAGTTGTTCCTGCTTCTTTTGCGACAATGTCGACCAATTCCGCTTTGTTCAAGGCTACTGCCCCCGCTTACAACACCAACGACGTGATACCAAAAGTCTCCAGATGGGATTCCGATTCGTAGGTGAGGCTCAGGGTTTCAGCGTTTGACAATATCATTGATGCTATCGTCGATACGACCACGAGAGATCCTGGCTTCTATTGATAACAACCGAAAACCGGTTGCATGACCTGCATTAGCAGGATGATCTTTCGAATCGTCAGCAATGCTAGCATAAAGTTGGCGCGTAACGAAGGCTTGGTGTAGTCAGTATGACGAGAAATTACTAATGGTATCTTCCCGACAGGTCACTATTTCATCGTTTCATAGAGATGCATGGGTAGAAATCGACCTCTCAGCTATCGAGCACAATGTCGCGATAATCCGCTCATGGCTCAATACCAAGGAAAAACCGGCTAAGTTGATGGCGGTTGTAAAGAGTGACGGTTACGGGCACGGAGCGCCCCAGATTGCCGATCTTCTTTCCGCGTCTGGAGCGGATTTCCTCGGTGTTGCATCGCTGGACGAGGGTTGCCAGTTAAGGAGCGCATCTATCAAAGCGCCGGTCCTGATCCTCAGCCCTACTCCATTTTGGGCGATCGACAATGCCCTGGAAGATAAGCTCGATTTGACATTCGCTTCGCTAAGCCAGGGAAAAGACATAAATAAGATCGCAGCAAGACGAGGGGTTCAAGCCAGAGTTCACCTCAAGGTTGACAGTGGAATGCATCGCCTCGGAGTTGCACCGGAAACGGTTCCATCGATCCTCGAGGAAGTATCGAGACTTTCCAACGTGAAGCTGGTAAGCGTTTTCAGCCACCTTGCCTGTGCAGGCGATCAGGAGACCACGTTGAGGCAGCTTGCCGTGTTTGAAGACGTGCTCCGCAAAATCAGGGCAAAAGAGCAAAAACTCATGTCCCACATCGCTTCCAGCGAAGCCGCGAGATTGTTTTCCGAAACTCACTTGGATATGGTGCGCGTAGGCATCTATCTCTATGGACTGGAAGGGCGAGAAGTCTCCACAACACTTGTTCCTGCCATGTCGGTAAAAGCACGAATCAATCACATCAATATGGTCAAGGAAGGCGATGCCGTGGGCTACAACTTGACCTGGCAGGCACCGAAGGACTCTCGATTGGCATGTGTCCCGATAGGATACGCTGACGGGGTCGACAGACGGCTCTCCAACCGAATTGAAGGCATACTCCTGGGCAACCGGGTGAATCAGGTCGGACTGATCTCTATGGACCAGATGCTTTTCGACATCACCAATGTTCCGGAAGCTCAAGACGGCGATGTCATCACTCTGATCGGAAAAGAAGAGGCAGTCTCGAAGCTAGACGCTGGAGGCGGAAGCGAGCTGCATCTGGCCAGCTGGGCTGCAATGTTGGACACGATTACATATGAATTGGCCTGCCGTTTGCGCGCCAGACTACCGCGAATCTATACTCGTCATCACGGCTCCGCGGTAAAACAAGCGGTCTACGAATTGCCGGTCGCGCGGGATATACTATCATCTGAAAAATCACCAGAGGTTACAAATTAAGTGCGTCAAATTGGCTTGTTCTGCGGTACTTTTAACCCAGTACACATGGGACATTTGATTATCGCCGAATGCGCCCGAGATCAGTTCAAATTAGAGAAGGTGCTGTTTGTGACCAGCCCGACACCGCCGCACAGAGCCGACGCCCTTCTGGACGGTAACTCCCGGCACGAAATGGTACATGCGGCCACCGGTGAAAATCCCTTCTTCGTAGCTTCCAACATTGAGCTGGAGCGCACCGGGCCTTCGTATACGATTGATACGGTAAAGCAGGTTCGCACTATATACGGTGACGATTCCAGAATCAACCTGATCATCGGCGGCGATAATCTCGGTCATCTTCACAGCTGGAAGAGCGTAGACGAGCTACTCGCCTTATGCCGCATTCTGGTTGTCCCCCGACTGCGCTACATTGACGAAAGTGATAAAGCGCTTAGAATGGTAGGAGAGGAGTCCTTCGATACCAACATAGGATTCGATCAGGCTGACATTGTTATGGTCGACTTCCCAGGCATCGCAGTCTCAGGCTCCAACATCAGACAGAGAATTGCCGATGGAAAGTCAGTATTGTATATGGTACCGCCGGCAGTAAATGACCTGATCGTAAAACAACAATACTTCAAGAGTCCCGTCATTAGCCAAGAGCAAACAATCAGTTCATGAAACGCGAAAGCGACTTAGGTAGAAAACAGGCAAACTTCGGAATACCAGGAGAAATCAGCCTCGATACTGCGCGTATCTGGGTCGAGCCGCGTGTTTCTAAGAAGCGCCTCGAGCATATAAAAGGCGTAGCCGAAGTTGGGCGCGAGATCGCTCTGGGACTGAAGCTCGACCCATTTCCAATCGAGCTGGCCTGTTGGCTTCATGACGCCTGCAAGGAAATTAAAGTTAAAGAGCTCATTCAAATGGCGACCGAGAGCGGCAGGAGACTGACGCCCGAGGAAGAGGAGTTGGGGCATGTTTTGCATGGACCTGTCGCTGCCGTTATTGTGAGAAGAGAATTAGGTATCACCAACCAGGATGTGTTGAACGCAATAGCCGAACACACCCTTGCTGCCATCGGCATGAGCGTGATTTCCAAGATTGTCTATCTGGCGGACAAACTCGAATCTTCAAGGCCGGAAGATCTGACGGAACCAATCTGGCGGGCACTAAATGCAATACCAAAAAAGGGCCCGCCGAACGCCTGTCACGACCTGAGCAAAAGCTGCGTGGAAGACCTAGATCGAGCTATGCTGACCGCGCTAACGTTGATCACGAAGAATCTTTTGAAGAAGGGAAAGCCGATTCAGCCTCGAGCCATGGAAGTACGAAATCATTTCATCAAAGTGATCAGTGCGCAAGAGTTGGAGCGTAGCCGTTAGCATCGGAATCCGGTTGTAGCGACAACATCGTTTCGAAGGAAGCAGTCGGTTGGGCGATCTAGTTAACGATTGCAGCCGAGCATCCAGCCGCATTCCGATGCCTGTGCTCAATCCGGTTCAGTGGAATCCACAGTTTATGGAGTGAGCGTCGGTACTGCAATCCGGTTGCATTCAAGAACGAAGCAGGAATCAGTTGAATAACCGCGGTCGTACGCCTGGCACCGCTCCGAATCAGTTGAACGATACCGGGGCATGCGGATGGCTGCGCTCTAGATTCTTGAAATTGTTCCATCGGTCGGTATCATCACGAGCGGGTACATGATGCCTCGGCAGAGACGGCATGTAGGATGGCTCTACCATAAAGGTCTCCCTCGGGCGATGGAGAGGCTTTTTCCTAGGCGGATTCGGACGTTGGACAGCTTTAACCTCACGCGCAAGCGGCTTGCGGACTTGAACAGGAACGACGGGATCGGCCGGCTTCGTCGATACAGGCGCGGTTGGCTTCTTAGAAACAGGCTCAGTTGACGATTCCACAGGCGCTTCTTGCACCGGTTGATCGCTCACGTCTGGCGGAGGCTGAGGGGTCTTTTGAATCGAAGGCTTGCTTGCAGTCGGCTGAGCACCAGCGTTATGCGTGCCGGGTCGGTTGACACCAGAGTTGACTCCCATGTTGTAGAAGCCCAGGGCCACGATGACGAGGCTGAGCATCATTACGAGGACAACAAGAACGACAATGGCGATCATCGTCGGCGTCAGAACAAACCCTGCCGGCTTCTCTTCTTTGGTCGGGCGATATGACCGGGACGTCGAGGTACGAGACTGTCCACTGAATGTTGAAGTTGCTGACTGCTGCGCCTCAGCCGGCTTTTCCTTCATGCGCTCGCGAATAGTCTTGGGTCGCGATCCAGTTGAAGAAGCTTCCTGAATAACTTTGCGAGCAGCCGAATTTCCAAGGACAGCGGTCGCCTCCATCGGTACGGAACGCTTCGGCGCAACCGGCAATGACTCGAGCAAGTCCTTTAGTTCGTCCATGCTTTGAAAACGCTTCTCAGGCTCGACAGCCAGACAATGGCGAATCAGCTCCTCCAAAAAACTAGGAACTTCGACATGTGGTGCCACATCAGCAAATCGCGGAATCGGGTGAGTACACTTCATCTCAACCGTCTCGTAGAGCGTCTCTCCCTTGAACGGCACCACTCCGGTCAAGCACTGGTACATCAACACACCGAGAGCATAAACATCAGTGCGCTCGTCGACAGGGTCGCTCAAACACTGCTCAGGACTCATATAAAGCGGGCTTCCGATGATCTCGCCTGCGCGAGTCAACATCTGCGAATCCTGCGCTAGCCTTGCGATACCAAAATCGAGCACCTTTATAAAGTCGGCGGTCGGCACCCTCGCAACCATCACATTGTGTGGTTTCAAATCACGGTGCACTATACCGTTCTGATGAGCAAATCGCATGGCATCAGCGATTTGAATAAACATTTTGAGAGCTCTACCAAGCTCCAGACGGTTTTCTCTCAGGAGGAGACCCTTGAGACATTCGCCGTCAACCAGCTCCATCACGAGATAAGCTTGTCCATACGGAGTCAAACCGAATTCGAAAGTCGTAACTATATTGGGATGATTGAGCTTGGCAAGCGCCTTGGCCTCTCGCTCCAGCCGCTTTTTATTGACGTCGTCCTGAGCCAAATCCGGAGGCAATAGCTTGAGAGCTACATCGCGATCGACCATTTCCTGCCGCGCGCGGAAGACAATACCCATACCGCCACCGCCGACCACATCCAGAATCTTGTATTGACCAAGCTGTGCACCCAACATTGGGTGGGGGCGATTCTTGCCTGTCCCGGTATTGGAAGGTTGATAAGTCATTTTGCGTTCTCTCTGACAACACCGAGGAAATGTAATTTCATTGTATATACTTCATCTTCTAAATGCCCATGAGTTCAAGGCGGTAAACAACCGAGGAATTGTCAAGATGTCCAATAGCATTGACCTACAAGGGTTTCAAGAAGATTGTCCCTTCTGCACTTGGTTGGCGAAAAAGAGTCCAACGCCCCCGATCGTGTGGCAAGACGACAACCTCATAGCCACCCTTTGCGAAAGTCCGATATCGAGAGGACATGTCCAGGTTGTTTTCAAACGACACTACAGTGAACTCGCGCATGTGGAGGGGAATGACGCGGCTCATCTGGGCAAGTTCATTCCCCTACTTTCGCAAGCAATCAAATCGGCACTGGGTGCTGAGATCGTCTATGTCGCCTGTATTTCAGAGGAGGTGAAACACATTCACTTTCATCTCGTTCCCCGGTATGCCGGCGATACGAAAGGGTTCGCCCTGCTTGCAGGAGAGCGCCAACCGCTGGAAGCGGTCGAAGATACAATCAAGAGCATCCAAAACAACCTGCTCGCGCGAAGTAATTCTCTTATTTAACTTGCCAATTAGCGCGGTCCAAAAGAAGCTATAGTCTGGAAAGAAGCTCTCGGACTCAGCACGATTTATCTTTGGAGCCGCCAAGCTATGAAGTTGGTTAAGCCGCCCAGACCACCTGTTTTCGAGAACTACGCAGCAACTCTCAGGGCTCATTTTGACGCACTCGGGCCCGAAGCACAGCACGAACTCGAAACTCGCCTCACGCAAGTGGTCGTCATCGGTTCTCTGGTTTTAATGACGTCGCTCGTCTACGGGCTGATACCGCTTTTCTTGCGCGTTTTCTGTTTCCCAATAATGATTGTCGGCGCATGGTATCTGGCTGGGAAATCAGGTTCGATGCTTCGTTGGGTTTGGGTAAAATCACTGCAGACGTTGTTGAGCAGGATACCAGCAGCCCCCGCGCTATCATATCTTGGAGCGCTACTCGTCATCGCATTCTTCTTGGTTGGTATCTTATATGGTGCGGGGCAATCATAGCCAAACACCGATCGTCGACTAAGGGTCTTTCATCGTATTGAGCCAATAGGCATTCAAAATCGCACCGACGAAGAGAATGACCACAGCCGATGTGGGACTTCCGTCGAGAGCGTGGACCGCTGATACCAGACCGAAGAGGATAGCGAAAACATATTTGTATAGAAAACTACCAGACACTGCTGGTGGTATCACAAATTTCTTCGGCTCCGCAAAAACACCTTCGTCCAAGGAGTTGGCGGACTGCATTGGGTCCTCAATCTCGCCATTCTCATCATCGGGGCACGGCGTGGTTGCTACATGCTTTCCTGCGATCTGGGCCCGACGCCAGGTATTATTGAGAAGGTGGTCTTGAAGCCAGAGACAACGGTCATACCAGACTCGAGCCCCGCGCAGATCGCCCTTCCAGCGCAGCTGATCGCCTCTGCGCTCCATCACGGCACAGATGGCATCGGACGAGCCAAACAGAAATACGACGGCAAAGCCGCCGAAGAAAACAAACGCCAGAATTACGATCCCAAGAACTTCGGTCAGTTTGAAAATATTGTCGTCTCGCAAATTGTCGACCATCGAGGCGCCGAAGACTATTGCGAGGCCGAGAGCAAACAACGCAAAGAGAATACGACCCGGCGACATTCCTATACTCGCTTGCCAGAATCTACGTCGTTGTTGCCGCCGACCGCCTCGTCGCTTGGCGAATCAGATCCCGATACAGATTTCTCGGCTTCCAACTTTGGCGATTCTCCAGACTTGATCAAATCCGCGTCCGAATCCGGCGACTTGCCGTCGGAGTGTGCTACCACCTGGGCGCGTGCTTCATCAGCATCAGAGCTGATACCAGAAGACTCCACATCAGCTTCGGACTGCTCGTCAGCCGACTGCGCTGCGCCGCCCGGCACACGGGGATGACTACCTGCGGACTCTTCCTCCGTCGGCAATTCCAGTGCGCGGATCTTATCGTCATCAGCAAGTTCCTTTTCGCGATTCTTAAGTTCACGCTCGAGCGTACTGAGTTCTACATAACGAGCAAGTTGCCACATAATCAGCCCGAATACGAACATGAAGGCGCCAACCGGCTGATTTAGCTTAAGAAGAAAACCTGTTCCCGGTGTATGAAATTCCACGCCGGGAGAGAAAAACAAACCATAAATAAATAGAATTCCCCCCAGAATCATAAATAAGAGTCCTAGCGGTTTTCTGACATCAAGCATTGTTTCACCAGAAGATAATGTTCAGAACGAGGGTGACCACCAATAGGATTATCGAGAGATGGACAGGGTTGACGTACCATCGCTCCTTTACGAGAGGCGAAACAGGCTTCTTCGACAGACCCCAGACGAGGCCGACGAGATCCCTTCTGCGCTTCTGCTTCGTGAAAAGTGATACCACTATTGTAATGATGAAACAGACCGACCAACCATAGATTGCCCGCCAGAAATTACCTGCCATCACCGTTTTATAGGTCAAAAACGGCTTGCAAGCCTCCAATACAGGACCCATCGGAGCAAGATACCCCGGCAATAGGTCTGGTGCAATTTTTGCCGCTTCGCTCATGAAGAAGTGACCGACAGCTGCAAGTGTACCGGCGACCAATCCGATGAAAGCCCCAGTGGGTGTGGTCCGAACCCAGAACATGCCCAAAGCGAACGTCGCGAACAACGGCGCATTGAAGAAAGAGAAGATGAGCTGCATATAGTCCATGATAGTCGGAAAGTTCATGACCAGATATGCGGCAAGTATACTCACGAGAATCCCGCCAGCTGTAGCCATACGGCCGACCTGAAGATAGTGCTTGTCAGACTTACCGGGGGCGATATAACTCTGGTAGATGTCGTAAGTCCATACGGTATTGAATGCGGTGACATTGCCCGCCATACCGGACATAAAGCTCGCGAGCAGAGCCGTAAGACCCAGACCCAACATTCCATTCGGATACATGACACCCATCATGAGGGGGATGGCCATGTCGTATGGGATGTCCTCGCCGAGCCCTGGAATGATTACAAGCGCCAGCAGTCCCGGCACCACCGTGATAAGCGGAAATACCACCTTTGGAAAAGCCGCAATAATCGGTGTGCGTTGAGCGCTTCTTACATCTTGCGCGGCCAGAGCTCGCTGAATAACGAGGAAGTCGGTGCACCAGTATCCAAACGACAAAACAAAGCCAAGACCGCCAAGTAAGCCTATCCAGTCAACACCCAGCGTATTGGTATCGGTTCCCAGATCCTGCCACAGGTGCAACATCCCCATATTGGTGATGCCTTCCGAGATTCCGGCAATTCCACCAAGACGAAGCAATCCAAGAATCGTCAGTGGCAGAAGACCGAAAATGATAAGGAAGAACTGAATGACTTCGTTATAAATCGAGGAGGTGAGCCCGCCCAGGAAGACGTATAGCAAAACGACGATGGCAGCAAGGAAGATGGAAACGTTCATATCCCACTTCAGAAGGACCTGAAAGACCTTCGCCATCGCATAAAGATTGATTCCCGACATCAAGATAGTCATAATCGCGAACGACAACGCATTGAACGCGCGAGTCGGCTCGTTAAAACGCTTCTTCAAATATTCAGGAACACTTCTGACTTTCGAGCCGTAGTAAAACGGCATCATAAACAGAGAGAGAAACACCATCGCCGGTATCGCGCCAATCCAGTAGAAGTGCGCGGTGACGACGCCGTACTGAGCAGCGCTGGCAGCCATTCCCATGACCTCGATAGCGCCAAGATTAGCCGAAAGAAATGCCAATCCGGTGACCCAGGTAGGAATGCGATGACCAGCGAGAAAGAAATCCTCGCTGGTCACCATCTGCCTTTTCAAGTGATATCCAATACCGATTACAAAGGCAAAATAGATGCCTATGATGAGGTAATCAATAAACCGGACATCCATGTACTTTATTCGTTAATTCTCGGGAAATGACCCATCCGCGGCATTGTCGCGCTTGCTTCCCAACAATCTAATGTTATTGCCTTTGATCAGCGGCTTGACGTGTTTTGCACCCTGATCGTCGGTCCATTTGTTGAAGTCCAGACGACCTTCGACACCGATGAGGCTACCTTTACGCACGTAGTCACCAGCGACTTCGGCTTGCCGTCCCCAAATCTCAACATCGAACCAATCGGTCTCTTTCTCCTTGGTAGGTCTATTGACCGCCACCGAAAATGTGGTCTTGACACGACCCGATTCAAAGTAACGCATCTCGGGATCACGGCCGGCTCTGCCGACTATTACGACTGAATTTACCATTCCGTTTCGCTCCTCGAACTTTCGTTCGGATAAACTCTCTGAGCACTCCATCGTTGGAGATAGGCACTGCGCTTATTATTGATGGCAGGAAGTCTCAGGCATTAGCTGCAAATCAAAGATTACCGGATTCAATCGGACATTGATCAATCTTGGCAAATTGATCATGATTAAAGAGAGGAAATTCTATAAACATGTGAGAATTACAGTCATTGCACAAGGGTCTCCTCATGACTTCCTCCACTCCTTCGTCTGCGACGCAGATGCAAGACAACAACGGTGCTCTTCCAAAGCCAAAATCATTGCGCCAGCCAGCCTGGCACATCATCGTTCTGTCGGTCTTTTCGCTGTCCCTGTACCTGGTTTATTGGTACTACAAGACGGTCAGAGATCTAAAGGGTTACGCACTGAAAGTGGAGAGGGACGGCGCACCAACCGCGGACCGCTGCGATGTGTTGTCGAAATATACGAAAGCCAGACCATTTCTTGCTTCTAGCCTCCTTGTCGCGCCGACCGCCCTGGCACCACTTTTCTTGTCACTCATGCCGGAAGCCGCGATAAGAGCGACTATGCCTCTCATACCGCTAATCCTGCTTGGATTCTTTGCTTTCCTTTTTCGCGATATCGCGGCACTCGGCGTGGACCAGTCGCTGCTTCGAAGGAACCCGTCATATGCTGCCTTTGCGCTGACAATCTCAATGGCGATGCTCTGGGTGCTCCATAAGTCAGGCGGCGCCTTCTATCTCATGTTCACGCTGGTCTCAATTGCACCAGCCATTGCTCAACATTGGCTCAACAACTATTGGCAGCGCGTCGAGCCAGACGAAACGCTGGTGCGCAGATCCTTTTCGGGTGGAGAGTTAGTCGCCCTCATCCTCGGATCCTTCATTCTCACGCTTATCATGCTGACGCCCACCTTCGACGTGGCAAAGCCTACAAAAAACATAGAAAGCTCGAATGCGGCTTCCACAGGGAAACCGCATTGAGAGGTTAGCGGAATAATGGAGGAGTACCGAGAAGTTTCATCTCCAATATGACACCGCTATGCCAAAGAGGCTTCCCCCATAAGTGTGATCGATGAGTGTGATGTTTAAATCCACCTTCAGGTTGGTTGCAACCAGCACTCGAATCTGTTTCAACTAAAACCCGTGCTTTTTAGCCCACTTTATCAACTTATCGACTGAGTCAAGCTCCAGTTTTTCCGCCAGATGAAGGGCTGTCGCCTCCAATTCGGATTGAGGTATTCCCATTCGCTCAGCCGCCTTCGGCAGCTTGCCTCTTTGAGTTAGATGTCGCAATATTAGCCTCTCGTCAGTACTCAATCGCGTCAGATGCCGCGGAAGCGACGGTGATATAACGTTGGTCGACCCACGCGAAACCATCAATAGAGCCATTCTGATTAGTGCGGCCTGATCTGACTTCAATACATATCCGGCGGCGCCGCCATCAAGCAGATCGAGAACATCCGACGCTGGTGCTTCACTTGCAAAAATCACTACTTTCACATTCGGCAAGCCTGAGAGCTTTCGCAGTAGATCCTCGGTCGTAGTCAATCCCGGTAAGTGCAGATCTAAGAGAATCAAATCAGGCAAGAGCTGTTGAGCCATTCGCCAGGCTTCATCGCTTGTTCCCGCCTCGGCCATGACTTCGATCAAATCCCCGGCACCAAGCTCTTTGATGATTTGCTGCCTGGTTGGTATGTTGTCGTCTACAACCATCAAACGGATCATTTTGGGATTCCTTTCTCGTCGAGTAGATGCCGCTAGCTCCAAACCAACTCTCTCGGCACCAAGGACGCTGGTCTATCGCCCGAGGACAAGCAATTCATGACAATTGGCACGTCCGTCCAGGCAAGATAGTAGCATTGAAAAGCTGGCTATAATGTACATTGAGTTCGAAAACTTGCATCTGAAGGCAATCAATGATTTCAAATAGACTCCGCTTTTCTATTTCGCTCTGCATCGTGTTAGCCTCAGTTTTTGCGCAGCCGGCAGAAGCTAAGAAGGAGTTTGTCTCGCGCAAAACCGCCGAGCAAAAACCGCTACTCGGAGAAGGATCCGTCAAGCAACCTAATGGAATCGAAATCAAAGATATAAAAGTCGGCGCGGGACCGGCGCTCAGGCTCGGACAAGTTGCCTGGATTCACTACATCGGATGGATCTTGCCGGGAGATAAAGAGTTCGACAACTCGATTGTTCGTAAGCGACCTTTCAATTTGATCTCCGGTGTCGGGCAGCTCGGCAGAGGTATCGATGAAGCGCTACGAACAATGAAAGAAGGCGGTGTTCGACAGGTGGCATTGCCGGTGGAACTCAACTTTCCGAAGGGTTCTCCATTAGTGAAAGGCTTTCCGCCAAACTCGAGTCTGAAGTACGAGGTTCGACTCGTGCACGTCGGAGCGAAAATTCCAAAGTCAAAACTCGATTCGATACCCGAGGATAAGGATAAGGACAAAGATAAGGACAAGACTGTAGGAGCGCCGAAAAGTACTCAACCGGCAAAGGGTAAGTAACCCCTCCAGTCAGCCAGTTCATGGGTCCAACCGCTCAAACAAAAGCAATTCGCTCGAAGTCCATAACTTGTATGGCCAGGATTTTTTGAGCTTGTAGGCCTGGTGAAACCACGGATCCTTGAGCACAGCTCCGGCGATAAATCCGTCGTATGCCAGCAGATATTTCGGTTTGAGTTCTCTTATCAGCTCTGCAGGAACAGTGTATTCGCCGGGTTCTTTTCTTCTGTAATATCGAAGTACATCAGATACCAAACCGCAGGTATCGAGGATCGGACCTGGATAAGAATAGCCGAGCATCCCGATCTCGGGGGACGCTATTGCTTCAGAGCTTCCTTCCGTGCTGACTAGATATTCCGTTGCACGTCTAATAGGAAGTATTCGAAGATCGAATTGATTACCACCAAATATGATACCAGAGACCGCGGGGAACAATCCCTGCCTTCTGAGCAGCGGCCAGAACCATGGGCTGATAACGCAGTGAAGCACCAGTAGCGCGGCCATCATCGGGACAACTGGTTTGAGTCTCTTCGCCCGCGGCAGCATACTCAAAAGCGAAACCGAAATCAGCATAGGCAGACACTGATACCAGCACAGATACCACTCGAACATATGAATATTACCGATCGCATAGAATGCCACCATTGCAAGGGCAATCTGACAAAGAAGAGCAATTCGAGAGGAGCGCAACGAAAAATAAGCAATCAGGCAGATTCCGAAGACTCCTTGCAGTATTAGCAAAACCTTTTGTAGATTGCTTCCTTCGACGAAAACGTTGGCAGACCAACCGAAGGGATTGACCATCCAGGCAAAGTGAAGCAGCAAATTGAAAAGGCAAACGAAAGGCGGCGAGCCGGCATAAGCGAGCCGCTTCGCCTCACCACCATGCGGAATGATCGAACCAAAGTAGAAATAAAGGAAGGTGTGCCAGACAAGCAGTACTATCGCCGGTCCCAACCAAGTTTTTACGAGGTTGCCCTTTTTGATACTGTGCAAAAAGACTATGAAAAGCGCGACAACCCCTTCCGGTCTCGTCAGGTAAAGTAGCGCCGCACACCAGGCTGAGAGCCGCGGTGCCTGCGCACGCGTAGCGTAAAGCAGCAACAGCAAGAGCAGCAAAATAATCGAAGACTCCTTGCCGAGCAGCCCCTGCGAGTTGATATCAGCCGACGAGCTCAACAGGATCGTGCCAAATAAGGCAAGATACTCATTTTCGAAAGTCTTCTTCAGAACAGGGAAGGCAACGAAAAAAGCAACCAACTGTGTAAAACAATTGAATAGTTGAGAAAGTCTCGATATATCATATCCGTGAAACACAGATGAGAGCAGAAGCAACACACATATATGCACATAAGAGGTAAACCCAATTAGCTTCTCGCCCGGGTTATATTCCAAAAATCTTCCATTCAGTGTGTTGAGCACGTAGCGATAGTCGATGTAGCTGTCATCGATACTAAAGGGAAACTGCAAAGTTCTGGTGGCAACAAGGAAGTAGGCGAAAAAACTCAACAAAATGATTGAGATCGGTTTTATGCTGTCGTATGTAATGCGCTTCTGCTTCATCACAAGGGCACCGGCAACGCCACCGACAAAAACCAGAATAGTAGCAACTGTAAAATCATTGAAAGCCCCTGGCACGGAGCCCGTCAGGAGCGGGTCGAAGTGACGCTGCTCCAGACTCTGAAAGACGGCGCTTTGAGAAAGATTGAGGAGCAAGAAAATCGGTGCAAAGACAAACTGCCAGGAAAGCGCCAGCTGCCACGGCTCTAATGTCCAGCTACCCTTGTGGCCTTCCCTCATCAGAGAAAAAAATCTCAATCACTACAATGCAACCTCGAAAGAGAACTATCAATCGAAGTCTGTCATTTTTTGAAAATCACACGTCAAAAACTCCCGTAAATACTATCACAGAATTTGATATTGCTTGCTTCACACGCAATCCACAGCGACTGAGAAAATGCAGGTCGATCTCTGTGCAAACTCACATATCCTGACTTCCTGGGTTGAAATACAATATAGGTCTATCAGGAACTAACGGCTTGCAAGTGTGTCGGATTAGGTTGAATACGCGCCTCGCGTTCAAACCTCATCCGGCATCTTGTTTTAGGGTGTTTTTCGCCAGATTCCGAATAATTCGGCGGTTTTGAGAGCCATTGCTGTTTTTCACGCGATAGCCCCTAATAGGCGCGGATTTTTCTCCGAGATTCAACCCGTCGAATCCGGACTCAACTACGAGGGTAGCCGACCAAAAGCCCTACTCAATGAACGACCGGGATTGTGAATGACGACGTTCTCGAAGCTCTACTCATCGATCTCGTCGAATCCGGACTCAACTATGCGGGTAGCCGACCAGCAGCCATACTCAAAGAACGGCCGGGCTTCGGAATGACTCGATGAACGCCTTCCATGACGTTCTCGTAGCTCTTCTCATCGATCTCGTCGAATCCGGCCTCTTGCAGCATGTTGAACGCCAACATGATTGTGCAATCCAATTCCGGCATCTCGAGGCATGACTTGATGAAATAAACTGGATTGATGACGAGCGCTCTGTCCTTCGAAACTACGGCGTAAAGGTTGCCGGCACCTTCCAGACAGACCCATGTCCAGTCAAATGCTTTGGCTAGCTGTTGCCCCCACAAGGCACCCAGACCCTTCGCAACATCCATCTCATCCAACTCTTCAGTATCAATCTCGGCATCTTGCCAGGAATCGACATAGGAATCGACTCTCTGAACCAGCTCCGCCGGCTCAGCATCACTTGTTACCTCTTCCCCGAGCAACGAGCGACCATAGTCTGCTTGTCGTTTGAAATTCTCTTCTTCCGCCTTGGAGAGTGGTCGTTCCTTCAGCACAGAAAGATCGTCGCTGAATGACAGGATTGCCAAAATCTTGTTCTGGGCATCGAACAATGAGTCATGCTCACCCAAACGAGTGTACTCCTTCAGCGACTCGGCATAGAGCTCGAGCGCCTTCTCGTCATCGTCGTAAGCGAACAGGTCAGCAAGAGCCTCGATGGCAGCCGGAAGCTCAACGGTATCGGGACGCAAACTGATCGTACGTCCGAACGTCTCTTTCGCTTCATCATCTTGCCCGAGAGCTTGATAAACAACGGCGAGACAATTGATGCTCTGACAGAGTTCGTCTTTAGTCTCCTTGGATTCCGCCTGCGTGACCGCCTTCTTCAGATAGTCGACGGCTTTTTCAAGGTCGCCTTCCTCTGCGGCTGCATATCCTTCATCGTGGAGTTCGCTCCATTTGCTCATTTCAAAGCTCCTGAGTCATCGCAATTGACCGCCCGATCCTATCACATCACAGTAGGCCGAGAATGTAATCCCCCTCTACACGAGAAGATTCAAGCCAGTTAAAGATGCATTCAGAACGAAGCTCAATTATCGAAGAACGGTACCTGTCCTCAGAATCGAGAAAATCTCGGCAGACATCTGCAATTCTGTTAATCTCCGAAACATTGAGCGACACACCGATCTGGTGTCTCAAACGATTCTCGATCGGCTCGATGCCAAGCTCGCTGCATTGAGGATTGCTAACCTTTAGCGGGGTATCGATAAACAGCACGGGGCGTTCGGTGCCAAAAGCATATTCGAACGCAATGCCGGAACGGTCAGTAACAAGGACGTCCGCCTGATGGATTGTCATTTTGCGAGTAAGGTCACCTTCGACATGGATATTGTTGTGCCCCTTCACCAATCGCCTCATGTCGTTCAACAGATCCTTTTTGGTCGAGAGCGATTGCGGGTGGGGGCGAAGATGCACGTTGAATGGACTGCCGGCAAAGGCTGTGACGATATCCTCAAGATGAGCTTCGAACAGTGATGTATCACCCCAGGTCGGCGCGACCAGGACTGTAAGTGGAGCATCCGAATGTTTTCCGCCTTCAAGCTTCGAATGCTCCTGATAGATTGCTTCCAATCGATGATAGCCGCTCTCTACGAGCTCCTTCGGTTTGATACCACCCATAGTTTCACGTTTGTGTATCTCTTCGACTTGATGAGGCCCGACACAAAAGATGGCATCATAGTGATCGAAGGCGCCGTTCCTATACTGCTGGTGCGTACTGACCATGGCGTGAAACTTATAGAGGAACTTCGCCTGAGACTCACCCTTTGATATAAAAAAGTTGTTGAGGTCGGGCATCGTCATAACAACAACCTTCGTATCCAATTTCGAAAGCACGAGTCCCAGACAGTGTTTGACGTAGAATGGCTTGATTCTCGAATTACCTGTCTTGAAGATTGGGTCATTATGATCGGACGTAATGTAGCAGATCTCGACAGATGAGTTTGCCAGCAGGTAGTCGATCAATCCCTCGTAATATTGATAATAGATGTCTCTTTCAGAATAAAAGACCACACGGCGCAGCTCTTTGTTCTTGTCTTCGAAGAGCCTCATGGAGTCTGCCAATTCACGCAGGAATGCTTTCAACACGATTTCAAGAGATTCCTCCGCACAGTTCTAAAAGAATCTCTTGAAGATCATTTCTTGTCAGGTCTCTGGGGTTATTTCGCAGGCGCTCAACATTGATTTGCTCAATGATTGCATCTACATCCGCCCTGTTTGTTACTCCGATTTTTCGAATGTCGGTCTCCAATCCAATGCTTTGCATAAGTTCTCTGAGCATATTCCGCGATGCAATATCCGATGGACAACCAAGAAGCTCATTGATCTCGGAGATGGATTTCTTGACATACGCAGCGCCGCGTGGGTCGTTGACATCATCTTCGTCGACACCCGCATTGTGGACAAAAATCGCACCGAGGGTGAGCGCCACAGCGTGACCATGGGGGACACCATGAATCGTGGTCAGTGGATATGATATCGCATGCGGTGCAGTCGTAGTTGTTATATTGATAGCTTTGCCGGCCAGCAGTGCCGCCTTCGCCATCCCTTCCCGAGCTTCTCTTGATCCCACTAAAACAGATTCCTTCAGAAATTGCATGGCGAGGAGTATGCTCTCGCGACTGTATCCTCGTGATTCGGTATTGGACCGGGTCGACCAGTAGGACTCGATAGCTTGACTGAGTGCGTCCATTCCAGACGATGCCGCGACAGTCGCCGGCATGTTGAACGTTAGCGCCGGGTCTACGATGGCATAGTCCGGAAGCAACGACCGATCGGATACCGAATATTTTAGACTGTCCAAATAGATAACCGCGAACTGTGTTACTTCGCTACCAGAACCGGCCGTTGTTGGAAGCGCCACTAAAGGCGGTGCTCCAGTCAGACGGAACGGAATCTGATTCTTGAGATAGTCACGAACGTTGCTTTCTGGATTCGAGAAGAAGCGCACCAGCTTTGCGAGATCGATAACTCGTCCCCCTCCTACCGCGATAATCAAATCGAATTCGTCGGTCCGATAGACGCTAAGAGCGCTTTCCAAGTCCTCTGTGCTCGTGTATGAACCCTGATGGCTATGCCTGTTGAACTTAACGCCACTCAGAATCGAAGTCAGGTTGCTGTCAGCAGTGCACGAATCGAAACTCTGCGTTCCGGTTACCAAAAAGACATTCTTGGCATGATGCCGATTGAAAATATTGGTTAGCTGATCGACCGTACCTGGTCCGAAGAAGATATTAAGCGGTTTACTTTCGTCTATTTCCATGGATACCATCAGTCTCCCAATTTACAGAATAAAATTGCAAAATTGGTCGCGCATATCTACGAGCGGTTTTGTAGGGCGACCCAAATCAGCACGCGCTCCTTTACGCACGCGCACTTCGAGAAATGCCGGTCCTTTAGCGGAATTCAGCGCGATAAGGGCATCGCGAAGTTGGCGTTCGTCATCGACAGCGCGCGAAAACTTGTAGTTGCAGGCTAGAGCAATCGCCGTGAAATCGACATCGAATCCAACTGTCGGTTGACCACCTACTGAATCATGCGCTGCATTATTCAATACAATGTGGCGAAAGTTTTCACATCGGCTTGTCCCGCAGATAGCCAGGGAGCCCATGTGCATGATGAGAGCACCATCTCCTTCGATACAATAAACTGTTCGATCCCGTTTTGTCCGAGCTATAGCAAGCGCAATCTGATTTGAATGTCCCATGCTGCCGACAGTCAAAAAATCACTGTCGTGCAGTTGCTTTTGAATCTCGCGTTGCTCAAAGACCTCTCTTGAAGCCATTCCCGTCGTGACTACGAATACATCCCTCTCGTGACTCTCCGACAGGATTACCTGAATCGCGTTCTCCCGCGTGAGCGAAAGTTTGCTATCGACACCTTTCACGGACAACGAGTCGAAGATTCCCGCCTGACAGACAATCGCTGATGGTCCCTGCCTTCCGGCACGCATTTCCCCGACTCCCGTCTGCGCGAAAGCTTGCTCGACCAGTAGTTCCCAGTTGGCTGTGTCCGGTCCGATCACCACATATGGTATCTCGAGCGTGTCCAGCATTTTTGTCATCAGCCGACCCTGAACCACATGCTGAGGCTCATCATGCTTGCCAGGCTCGCCGCGCCAGCCGATGAGAAGGACCATCGGCAATCCATATACCTCAGGACTGGCGAGTGAAAGGAGTGGGTTGACAGCATTGCCAAATCCGGAATTCTGCATGTAGACAACCGCAGGACTTCCGGTGGTCATATAATGACCGCCCGCCAGCGCAACTGCAGCGCCCTCATTGGCGCAGATAACGTGATTATCCTCTCCTTCGAGATAGGCCGAGAATGATTTCAATAGCGAGTCTGGTACTCCGGCAAACAAGCCGGCACCATTTTGCTTGAGTTCGGAGACAAAATCAGCTGTTTTTATCACGACGGACCTGATGGAATTAGCGCCAACACTTCGCTAATGGGCATTATACTCGTGTCGAGTTCGTAGGATCTCTCGTTTTCCAAAATAGATTTGGCTGCACCGATCATCGCTGGATACGCGCTCCTAATCAAATGATTAGCATAGATCACCAGATTGACGCCGGCATCAATCAACTCTTTTTCCGTGATTTTATTGTAGGTAGTCGGAATCGCAATGAGCGGGACCCGAACTCCGAAGTCCTGATAAATCTTGGCAAAGGCAAGAACTTCATCTGCCTTCTTTTCCTTGCTGTGGATAACTATTGCATCAGCCCCGGCCTCGATATAATGTCGAGCCCTGTTAACGGCGTCCTCGACACCTTTACCCAAAACGAGACTCTCGATACGAGCCACGATCATGAATTCGTCCGTGACCTGAGCCTTCTTGCCCATCGTAATCTTGTAGCAAAAATTCTCGATCGTATCCTGCGTCTGATCCTCTACAGAATTTGCCAAAAGAGAATTTCGTTTTAACCCGACCTTGTCTTCGATTACTATCGCCGATACGCCAAGGCGCTCCAGAGACCGCACCGTGAAGACGAAGTGCTCAGCAAGACCACCGGAGTCACCATCGAAAATAATCGGTTTCGATGTGGCTTCCAAGATATCAGCCAGCGTGTTCAAACGAGATGTAAGATCGACGCACTCGATATCAGGTCTCGCTTTCGCGGTAGAGTCCGTCAGGCTGCTCAGCCATAGTCCATCGAACTCATGGACCATACCATTTTTCTCAATCCGTACGCGATCCGCTATCAGCGCAGTGAGCCCATTGTGCGCTTCTATAATTCTCACGATCGGTTTTGCCGTGAGCAATCGACGCATGCGCTTCATCCGGAGCTGCGGTGTCGTTCCTATTTGATTGAAGTACTTGTTGATGTCGGTTGAAGAGATGCCTTCGGTGTAGGGTACCTCGACAAGCTCTCCACCCCATTCCTTGAGCACATCTATGACACGCTCTCGGGTTTGCTTCTGCGGTCCTTCGCGCCAATCTGCTCCGTGCACTACAAAATCAGGCTTGAACTCCCGGAGATTCTCGCTGTAATCGAGAGTAGTCTGAGGAACAACCCGTTCTACGCCCTGCAGATTTTCCGCGATCATTTTACGGTGCTCGTAAGGCAGATACGGCAGCCTCTTGTAACTCGCGATCGCCTGATCGGTTAGTAGACCAATCGTTACTTCCCCTAGCTCTCTAGCCTTCTGAATAATGTTCAGGTGACCGGGGTGAATGAAGTCTGCACTCATTCCAACGTAAACTTGCTTGGGCATTCCAGTCCTCATGAAAACCACGCGTAATCGATCACAGTTTACCAAAATGCACCGCTGCATGAGCCGAATCACCGACCCGAACAGCTTCACCAACCCGAGCAGCATCACAAACCCGAGCAGCATCACCGACCCGAACAACATCACCAACCCGAGCACCAACCCGAGCCAAATCACCGAACTGAGCCCACACGCTAGGCGATTATCGTGATCGAACTCCAGTTGTCACCGTCGACAAAGACTATTAGCGTGGCTAATGAATTTCAGCGAAAAATGAGCCAAGTTGAGAAGCGTCACTACTCATTGACATCATTTAGAAGCCTGGCTCATAAAATTCCGGCAATTTTCGCACTTTTTGAGAAGCACTGCTAATACCGCTTGCCCGGTGACGCGCTTGACTACATCGACAGACCGTCGCATGCTTCTATTTTGACGCTGTTCCAGTCAGGCGCTTGAAAAAAAACCACCAGCACTAACCAAACGTTTCTATTGAGGTGTTTGATAAACCGCAGCAGAGCAACCAAACATGTCTATTGAGGCGGCTGACCGGCACATTGGTTGCCAGACGATTCCCTGCGTGAAGGGTCTTTGTTGAATGCCACCTTGTTGAAATGCGATCTCCGGCAAAATTGCGCACTGGCATGCAGGCGAATTCTAATAGCCGATTGCGCCACCGCGAACCTGACGCTTATTGTTCCAACCTGCAGACCGCAACATACCACCGACTCCACCAGATTGCAGAAAAGTACCGACCAATGCGGCTGCGCCGATTGCACCGATGGCTTGCGTATTGAGACCACCGCCTGACTGCATCCCATTGCCTTGTGAGGACCTGCCATTAAATGCGGTACCACGATTTTGGAACGCATTCTTTTGAGAATTGGCAGGCGCGAACTGGTTGTAGTTGACTCCGCCCGCCATGGAAGGCTGCATGCTCGGTGTGGATTGCGGCATCGGTGTAGCATTCTGTTGAGAGTGAAACTTGAGCGACTCGTCTAGGATGTCGACGCCACCAGTCGCTCCAGTGACAGCCGTCTCCGCGGAGACGGTGGGAGCGAATTGAAAAGTGTTGACTGAATCGCCATTGAAATCAAGCGGTCTGGATGGAGCGGTAAATCCGCCGGATGACTGCCCATTTGGAGTGGCTTGCTCTTGGCTAGGGAAATAACCTGATTGCCGAGAACCCTGCGTGTTACCGGTACCAGAGGAGTAATTCATCGAATTCTGCTGTGCAGATTGTTGCCGAGACAGCTGCTCCCTAGTGACGTTATCGTCGGCTAGAGCAGCCTGGAAAAGAAATGGCATTAGTGCTGTTATTGCTGAAAGAACACGACGCTTCACGTCAAAAACCCCAAGTAGAGACATTTTTTGAACTTCCCAGCATCAATATATGTCGTCTAAACCGGCTCGTAAAGGGTGAAAGTACGTAGGTTTAAAGGTGGGAGGGGCGGTAATGACAACCGCCCCTTGTCGGGTTCTTCAGGTGAAAATCACAAGCTTCAATTTATCGAAGCCTCACCGAATGACACCTGGTCTTGATCCCAGAGCGCGACTTCAATTTCGTATCCAGTCGGATCGATAACGTACCATGACGTCGAAGATGGATAGCGAACTTCCCCGCCGTATAGAACACGAACTCTTTCCCGGTTGATAGTCTCTTGCCACTTGGACCGATCGGTAATGCGAAGGCCAAAGTGATTGATGGTATGCGGTGAATGGTCGGATACTTTGTCAGGTTTGGCTAAATTTGGGTACTCGTATATGCATAGCAAAGCTTCTCCGCTTTTCATAATCGCCCACTTACTTCCACTTCTCAGACCGGATTCGACGATTTCAAATCCGAATACACGCTTGTACCAGTCTTCAGTTTCATCGAGATTTCGTACAGACATGTTCAGGTGATCTAGATGTTTAACGTTCATGATAGTTCTCCTTTCAATACAGCCCTACATATGGTGCCGATAGAAACCTGACGCCAACAGAAGACGTCCACTTTCCCGGTTTTGACAGATCGTCAAACCCTGTGATTAAGCTGGTTGTTTAAGCTCATTTAGGTCATTCAGATCATTCAGAGCCTTCTGATACTTGTTGGCGTGATATCTCTCTACAAGACCAAGAGCTTTGAATCGTTTTGCCGCTTGCAAAAATACTTCAGCATGCTCGGCTGATTCCAGACCCTGTTCTTTAAACTCTTCAACTGCATCCAAGCGACCTTCATCTCTAGCAGTTTGTTCGAACGCCGGATACATCTGATTGGTTTCGTAGAGCTCGCCTTCAATTGCGATTTCGAGCAGTTTCTCAACTGTCAAATCTGAAGGTGGGTACATAAGTTCGAGGTGTGCAAAAGCATGACCTGTCTCTTGATGCGCAGTCTCTTCAAAGAGCTTTGCGATCTCTTCATTCCCCAGCTGTCTAGCGACTTTCGCGAAGTAGAGATATTTTCTGTTAGCCATCGATTCACCTGCAAAAGCAGAGTGCAGATTTTCCTCAGTTTTTGTTCCTGGAATTTTACTTGTCATAGTCGTGTTCCTCCATACAAAGCCGAGTGGCTTTGTGACTGTGTTTTCGAGCGTACAAAGCAGGAGCTTCGCCGCTCATTTTTCCGTTTTTAATTCGCGCAAAGTCACACGACTTTGCTAACGTCGATTGTCGTTTTTCAAATGCGTCAGACTGTGCAAAGTAATCAACTTTGCTCGAGTCACTAAATGTGCCGTCAGCGCTTACTTCTTATCGTCTTCTAAGTCGCCGTAGAACGTAACCGTATAACTATGCACTTTGAATTTGTCACCCAGCGCTTTTTCGATGTCTGGTAGCATCTCTTGCGGAATATCAATAATCTTGCCGGATTTGACGTCCACAAAATGATGATGTTCGAACGTGTTGGCATCATACCTGGTGCGTCCAGGCTCAGTTAACACCTCACGTATAACTCCAGCATCAACCAGTGTGTTGAGCGTGTTGTAGACAGTTGCTCGCGAAAGCGGCACCGGTAACATTTCGGCTACGCCGGCTAATATCTCATCAGCTGTGGGATGTTCGAGCGTCTGCATCAGATACTCGGTGATCACGAGCCGCTGAGAGGTCATTTTGACCCCTTTTTTAGTTAGCAGCTCTTTTGCCGTGAGAGACATTTGCCTTTTCGCCTCGTTTACTTTGTCTGTATTTAGACTAAATCTAAAGTGAGTATTTGTCAACCCTTTTCTGAATAATCAAATAATGGTGCGAGAGGTTCCGAAATTCCACCAACGGAAACCTACCTATGTGAAGGTCAGTATTGCTCCGTTCGACAAAGCAAAAGTGTCAAGGCTCGAAGTTTAGCTCTATCAATTTTCGCTGCTTCGAGCACCCTACCAGCCACACTGGGCGATTCACTTTCATCCGCCTCCGAACAACTGAGACGAGGGAAATTCTCTCCTCTTCCCTTACGATGCCTTCTTTCTCCTGATCCACTTATCGTTCTGTTTTTTGTACGTTTTCTTTACGGCTGCCCAGGCAATTTTGAAGGCAGTGACTTCGTCATCGCCATTGTGGACTTTGTAGGCCGAGTTGAAAGCTTCCTTGAAAATCTCCTGAGCGTGAGTTGGTAAAGAGTGCCTCACCGCTGGAGGTAGATCGCTAATATTAGGGTAGGGCATTGGACACCTCAACGAATTTTTCACCGAGGACGGTGCGTGCGCATCGATGTTCCAATTTTGCTCTATTCATTTTTTATTCGGTACTTACTTTCGATAGCCTGTCAATTTGAAGATTCTGAGTGCCTGATAGAGCCCCCGAAGCAGTTCTAAGTGCGAGCGTTTGTGATATGACGTCAAATTGATTAATACCGCCATAGGACGGTCCGTCGAGGGAAAATTCACCGCGGTTCCACGGAGGGTGCCAATTCATAGCAACTTTGGCTCATCGCCCAATTCTGTCGCAACAAGGCCTTGAGCGTCTTTAGCGATCATCTCAGTCGCGGTCAAATCCACAAAAAAAGAGTGCCACCATATATGATGAGCACTCTCATATCACTAATTTTCGATACATCCGATTGACGGAAACACCATCAAAGAACGACACGATATTTCAATCGACCAATGCAATATCATCAATGCCGAGGTCAATTTTTTGCTGCTTACTTACACGCGATAAGAACCTTATTGCAGCCCTTTTCTTTTGCGAGCATCAGGGCTTCACAGGCGGCCTCCAACAGCTCCTGCGGTTTGTTGCCGTGCATCGGATAATTGGCTACGGCGAGCGTACAGGTGACGTGGATAATTTCTCCGGTCTTCGGATCTTTGATTTCAAGCATCGACACTCTACGTCTGACTCGCTCTGCCACCACTGCAGCGCCTTCACCGTCGGTCTCATGAAGCACGGCGACTAACTCTTCGCCACCCCATCTCGCAGGCATGTCGATCTCGCGAACGGAGCTTCGCAATATCTTACCGACCTCGACCAAAACAGTGTCGCCAACCTCGTGCCCATGCTTGAGATTGATATCTCGCAGATGATCAATATCGACAATCATCAGTGACAGCGAGTAGCCCAATCGCAATGCTCTCTTGAGCGAATGAGTGAGATGCTCTTTGAAGACATGCCGATTCGGCAATGCGGTCAAAACATCAGTCCCCATCAGCTCTTGCAAGCGCGCCTCGCAGTTAGCTAGTTGATGCCGCAACCGATCTATCTCACGCTCTTTTTCCTTGACGGCTCTTTCGAGCTGTACATTATGACCTTGCAGCTTTCGCAGTTGACTCTCAGCCTGCCGATGACGAGACTGTCCGTGAATCGACTGCCACATTTGTGTCAAATGGGCCTTCATGGTTTCCCCCTTTGCCGCTCTGCTCTCAGACGGACGTGTACGCAATTCGCCTTAGATAGAAACAGTCTCTCAAACGAGAGGCCGGCAATCCTTATGTTGATCATCAATGAGCATGGTTGGTTTTTACCGCCGCATCTTTCTTATCAACTGAGTATTTAATAATCAATCGACGGTGTTATATTAACCCGATTTAGTAATTAATACCAGTATTAATTGGGGATAACCGTAAACTTAGTTTATAGCTGCACGACTGAGTTCCTTTCCGTTGCGCCGGTTAAGGAAGATTAGGAAGTACTTACGTTTGGGCGAGCCAACAGTAAAAGAAACTTTCCCAGCACCGGATTTACCGGGCGAGACTTTTTCGAACTTAAATCCAGGAAGAGGGCTGAACCGCTGATCGTGTTCGTTGACAACAAGTAGATCGAAGAAGTGAAACGTCTGCTTCGTGTTGTTATCCACTTCCAGACTGACTTCCAAGATTCGCGCCGATTTATCATCCCACCAGGGCTTTGCGAATTTGTAATCCTTGACTCTTAAATCCAACCCCTCTAAATGTTGGGGTACTTGTGCAGACGGCAACATCGTTTTGTCGAAGCCGGGCATCATTATAGGCTCGGAAGTAACAAGCTTGAGTTCATCGCCCGAGAGAATCGAGGAGACTTTTCCTTTGCGTTTTAGCGCGCCGATCAATCCGATGGTGCCACCAA
Organism: uncultured Candidatus Obscuribacterales bacterium; assembly: GCA_964418155.1. Classification (GTDB taxonomy): domain Bacteria; phylum Cyanobacteriota; class Vampirovibrionia; order Obscuribacterales; family Obscuribacteraceae; genus JADYXR01. Next base: position 435,888 of record CAYQKX010000003.1, read on the forward strand.
CACCGGCACCAATAGCTACCGAGTATCCGTGAGTTGCAATTGCGGTCGGAATGCCTGTCAATTGGACAGAAAGTAGAGCTCCAGCGCCGGCACCAGCGGCCACATAACCCATATCTTTTCCGACCACTTTGACAACAGACGCCATTTTGTTATCGCGCGTAGAAAACTTAGCGTTGAAATCAACTTGATAATCACCATCCGGACTGACCAGCTTGTCGAATTGCACTTCAACGTATCCGTTGCGGCCAAGTCGTTTTTGGCTCTGCGCCTCGGTGACCAACCCGCGCATATACCATCCGCCTGGTATCACGACACGATCACCATCCATGATGTCTTTACCGATGCGCACGAGTATTTCGTCGCCTTTCTGACTTATCTCGGAGTTGATCACCATTCCATCAGGAACCACAAGGTCGACCTTCGTGCCTTGTGGAATCTGTTGCACCTCGCCAGATAAGAGCGGAGACCGGTTCTTGAACGTCGAAACCTGACCACGCAACAGAGGCGTGTCTTTGGGCAGCGAGGGTACGACAAAATTTCCCCGTTTGGAGCTGACTGCCTTGTCGACATCCTGAGCATGTGCAAAGGGCGCAACTAGCAATAGCGAGCATAAAACTGTAGCGAGCGTTTTCTTCAGCACTTTATCCAAACCGGCGAGTTGGGTAACACATCATGCTTAACTCTTCAGACGCTAACTTTACGACTATAGTTTCTTTGTTAGGATTTCTTTTAGCTGTTCCAAAAAACCCTTCTTCTTAGATGCTTTGCCAGAATCATCTTTTACAAGGGCTTTGATTCGAACTTCAAGTGTACGAGCCTCCGGATCGCGAGGATCGATGCGCAAACTTGTTTGCACTTCTGTCATGGCGAGAGTATTCCAGCCACGGGCAAAATAGATCTCAGCGAGTTTGTTGTGGTAGCGCGGCTCTTTAGGGCAGAGACGAATAGCCTCTTTCATTGCCGTCTCCGCCTCTTGAAAACGTCGACGTTTCAGAAGCTCGTCTGCACGTAATAAATGTTTGTTGGCCCACTTCACGTTAATCGTTTCATCCGGGCTCATGCCATCGAAATTTTGTCCGGAGGAACGTGGAGACTTAAGTGATTGGGTCTCTTCCATGCTGGGATTGTCGACGCCGGCTGCTTCCAGCTCCCGTTCCAACTCTTCTTGTTCTTTCTTCTTCTTCAGTATTCGCACCGCGTTGTACTCGGCGCGGCGCTCTTCGTCCGACACAATATCGTGAGCGCGAGTCACACGGGCGAATTCGCGTTGCGCCCGAGATCTCTGGTCAGGGTCGTTGGGGTATCGATCGGGATGCAGCTGCTTGGCGAGCTTCAGATAAGCCTTTTTGATTTCCTGCGCCGTTGCACTCTCTTCGACACCTAATATGGCGTAATAGTCTTCCTCAAATTCCTGCATAGCACTGCGTTAAATGTGATTCCTGACTGACATCGACTTCGGCGACTTTTTTGTTGACTTTAGCTACCTCGAGCTTCTGCTTACAACCGACGAATTTGATTCACCAACTTGTAAGTCGCTCCATACACCTATTGTACGGATTAGGTCGAGCAAAAACCGACCTGAAGGAGCAGTATTTACCAATGAACTCAAATATATATCAGCGTACCTGGTAATGAAAGGCAAAACCGTGGTTCACATCAACTTATAAAGAAATTGTAGACTTATACGCCTCCAGAACCAAGGTTGACATAATCTCAAAATAGAACGCTCTTGATCGCACCAGGGGCATTGGTTGGAGCCTCGACTCAAAATGGAGTTTCCATGAACTTAGACCGTTTCACAAACAAGGCACAAGAAGCCGTAACCGAGACACGCAGCATTTTAAGCCGCTTTGGTCACAGCCAGGTCGGCCCAGAGCACTTACTGCTTTCAATGATCGAGCAAGAAGACGGACTCACGGCAAAAATTCTGGAAAAACTGGATGCCACGCCCAAGGCGATTGTCGAGGATCTGGATACATATCTGGCTTCTCAACCCAAAGGATCCGCGGTCAATACTACGAAGGACGAACTGCGGGTCTCGTCCAAACTGATGCAAGTCCTGGAATTCGCCGCTCGCGAAGCAGAGAAGATGAAGGACCAGTACATCAGTCTCGAGCACTTGTTGATCGCACTCTGCGACCCTGGTAAAGGTCAATGCGGTACGATTTTGAAGCAGCACGGCATCACTCGCGATCGCGTTCTGGAAAGCTTGACCGAGATTCGCGGCAATCAGCAGGTGACGAGCCAAGATCCGGAAGCGACATATCAAGCGTTGACCCGCTACGGTCGAGATCTGACAGAGTCGGCAGCCAAAGGAAAGCTCGATCCTGTCATCGGCAGAGATGATGAGATTCGCCGTGTTATGCAGGTTCTATCTAGACGAACCAAGAACAATCCTTGCCTCGTCGGAGAACCGGGTGTTGGTAAAACAGCTATCGCCGAAGGGCTTGCCATACGAATCACGAAAGGCGACGTTCCTGAAGGATTGAAAAAGAAAAAGCTTATCGCACTGGATATGGGTTCCTTAATTGCCGGAGCTAAGTATCGAGGCGAGTTCGAAGAGCGACTGAAGGCTGTACTCAAAGAAGTGCTGGAGTCGCAAGGTCAGATCATTCTGTTCATCGACGAAATCCACACCGTGGTCGGGGCCGGCTCGACGGGCGAGGGCGGAATGGACGCGGGCAACCTCCTCAAGCCACCATTGGCGCGGGGCGAACTTCATTGTATCGGTGCCACCACCATTGATGAATATCGAAAACACGTCGAAAAGGATCCGGCGTTAGAACGCCGATTTCAGACGGTACTCGTCGATGAGCCAGACGTGGAAGAAACAATCTCGATTCTGCGAGGTTTGAGAGAAAGATACGAAGTACACCACGGCGTTCGAATCAAGGATTCGGCGCTGGTAGCATCAGCGGTGCTAGCCGATCGATATATAACCGATCGATTCCTCCCGGACAAGGCGATTGACCTGGTCGACGAAGCTGCAGCCAAAATGCGAATCGAAATCGACTCGATGCCGAGCGAACTTGACGAATTAGAACGTCGAAAAATTCAGCTCGAGATCGAACGCGAAGCGCTCAAAAAGGAGACTGATCCAGCTTCGAAAGACAGACTCGAAAAGCTGGAAAAAGACCTTTCGGAAATGAAAGAAAGCTCAGACGGGTTGCGAGCTCAATGGCTTTCAGAAAAGGAGAGCGCCAACAAAATTCAGAAGATCAAAGCGGACATTGAGGAAACAAAGGTATTGATTGAGCAGGCCGAACGAGCGACCGATCTGCAAAAGGCAGCGGAGTTGAAGTTTGGAAAGCTTATCGAACTAGAAAAAGAATTGAAGGATCATCTCTCCAAGTTTGGTGGCAAGAGTGGCCAGCGATTGTTAAAGGAAGAAATCGACGAGGAAGACATCGCCGATATTGTCGGAAAATGGACCGGCATACCTGTCAGCAAGCTGCTCGAGGGTGAGGTTCAAAAACTGCTCCGCTTAGAAGAGCATCTCCACCAGAGAGTGATCGGGCAAGACGAAGCAATCGAAGTGGTGTCGAATGCAGTGCGACGTGCAAGGGCCGGATTGAAAGATCCGAAGCGACCAATTGGCTCATTCCTCTTCCTCGGACCAACCGGCGTCGGGAAGACCGAACTTGCCAAGGCTTTGGCTGAATTCCTGTTTGACGACGATTCTGCAATCGTCCGTATCGACATGTCCGAATATCAGGAAAAGCACACCGTAGCTCGACTGGTCGGCGCTCCTCCTGGATATATCGGCTTCGACGAGGGCGGGCAGCTCACTGAGGCAGTACGTCGAAAGGCGTATTCATGCGTGCTGTTTGACGAAGTCGAAAAAGCGCACCCTGACGTTTTCAACGTCTTGCTTCAGGTACTCGACGAAGGACATTTGACCGACTCTAAAGGTCGGAAAGTAGACTTCAAGAATACCGTCATCGTAATGACCTCCAATATCGGTAGTCAGCACATCCTCGATTATCAACTCAAATCGGCGATCGATGGAGACGAAGGTTACGAGAATATGAAAGAGCAAGTGCTTGGCGCTCTCAGGCAACACTTCAGGCCGGAATTCCTCAATAGAATTGATGAGACAGTCGTGTTCCACGCGCTCACAAGTGGTCAGCTCAAGCAAATCGTAGACATCATGCTCATGTATCTCAATCGCAGATTGAGAGAACGCAAGATTCTTCTCAACCTCTCGGAAGATGCAAAGGATTGGTTGGCGCAATCGGGATATGACCCCGTATATGGTGCTCGCCCGCTGAAGAGATTAATCCAGAGGGACATCGAAAATCCGCTATCGCTGCTGCTTCTCAAAGGCGATTTCGTGGACGGCGACATAATTCTGGTCGACGCGAAAGACGACAAGCTGGAATTTAAAAGAGAAGGTGCTCTCGTCTCCGTCTAAACTTGAAGTCACAAAACTCTAGGGACGCCACTATGCCAAGCGTGGCGTCTCTGGAAAAGACTTGATACTCGCGTGCGCGCTTATTGCATAAACTTCAAATCGTTATCGGCTTAATCCTGCGAAACATTTTGCAAGTTGCCAGCTCGGCCAACTTGCATCTTTCTCGGCTCACTGCTTGCGCTGAGCGCTGACGCCCATCTTGCCGTTCAATCGAGACATGACGGAGCGATAGACCTCATATGAAATTCTGAATTTCGGCTCTTTGGTTACGACAGCATGATCGTAAGCAACCTTTGCTTGTTTAAAATACTCCTGCGCAGCTACTGGATTTTTCTCGTCGACATAACAGTCGCCTATCCCTTCGAGGACCTCTGCAAGCGATGGATGGTGGTCCCCAAGCTGGTTACGACGTATTAGCAGTGTTTCCTCATACTCTTTTCGAGCTTCAGCAGTTCGACCCTGCATACGGTGGCAGGAGGCCAGCAATTGCAGATCGTTGGCATACTGAACACTGGGGTTGCCACCTGCATTTGTCTCCAGTCCGGTAAGGGCTTTTGCGATTGTCTCCGCGTTTTTGTAGTCTTTCTTGCCGAAGTAGTAGGTGAACGTGTCTCGAACCGGTCTGAGAACTTCCTCCGTGGTGGTCGTGGGTAACGCTTGAAGCACCGATTGATATACTCGGGCTTCATCCGCATCGTCCTCTCTGCCGGAATATGCATGTGCCAGAGACACCACACCAGCAAGATACTTGGGATCGTTGCGAGCCGCATCCGGAGCCTCTTTATACGATTGCTGAAAGAGATTCTCCGCTTCTCGAAAGTCTTCAGAGCGTAGCGCGACATCAGCAGCCTGGCAATACTTAGCAAAACGCTGCTCAACACTATCGTTAGCTCGTATCGCCACGACCCCGATACCGGCGAGAAGTTCGTCTGCACTCATTATCCCGGCGTCTGCTCCTACGATGTCGCGATTACTTACAATCACATCGACGTACGAACTGGGTTGGCTATCGTGAAAAAAGCGAGTAACTATACTGTCAACAGAGCCGGGCTCGACATGGAGCAGGGTGCGCGCAATAAGCAAGGCATCGATCTTCTCTGTCTTTTCATCGACATTGGGATAGTGAAATACTTCGACTCGAAGGTTCCCGTTAGAACGAACTAGCTTTGGTGTCGCACCTTTCGGCAAGATTTTTTGAGACGTTAGCTTGGCCGTCAGCGTCGCTTCCGACACAGCAGCCTGACAAGGCGTTTGAAGCACGAGCATGGACCCAAAGAGGACGAGGTATGTTCTAATTCGGCTGTTCATTTTATATATGAAAAATAGCTTCCCTATGATCGGATTGATTGGACTGATCCTTGCTCGGCGAAAGTGCCAGATATGTGGTAACTGGTGCGGTCCAGCGGCGGGTCTAATAGACTTTGCCCCCAAAATACGAGCATCAAACCCTGACTGAGCGTGGTGAAACTGTCTATGCTCGTAGTCGAATAGAGGCAGTCTCATGAGAAAATGGCTAGCGGTTACTTGAAGGCGTTACATGGACACAGTTTCTATCCTAATTCTCTTAGCAACGATCATCGGCTCCACAATCATGTCGTTGCTTGGTCTATACGCAGTTCGAAAACGAGTAGATGTCACCGCTTTGGTTTCTTATCACGAAGTGGCCGGATATCTGCTTTCTGTTATCGGGACATTGTATGCGGTTCTTCTCGGGTTTATCGTGGTGGATGCTTTGTCCAAATTCGATAGAGCACGGGTGCTCGTCGAAGAAGAAGCGAATGGAGTCGCCAACGTTTTTTTCCTCGCTGATAACTTTCCACCTCAAGAACGGCACAAAATTCACATCTGTTGCCTTCGCTATATCGATGCTGTTGTCGACGAAGAATGGGCGACTATGAGGGCCGGAAAACCAAGTCCAAAAGCCATAGAAGAGATGAGAAATCTATGGACGGTAGTATCGAAGTTCGAACCGAAGACGCAGAACAACCAGTCATTATGGGAATCGATGCTCGCAGGCATGCAAGACATTGCCACCAACAGGCGGTTGCGAATTATTATGTCAGCATACGGAATTGCGCCGATCATGGTTACCGTGCTGGTGCTCGGTGCAGTGATAACGATTCTGTTCACATACTTTTTCGGTCTCAAAGAATTCAAAGTGCAGGCAATTATGACGGCATTGGTGAGTCTTACACTGTCCCTCAATATTTGTCTCGTTCTTCTCTACGGACATCCTTTTCGACACGGTGCACAGGTTGAACCAACAGCATTTTTGTTCGACAAGAAGCTGATAACCAGCGAGCTTAAGCGACGGGGCGACCCACTCGAATAGCCCTTTTAAGGGTTTAAACCGAATTGAACAAAAGTCGACAGCTAGTCAGCAGACTGCATCTCGCTAAAGCCCACTGGATAAAATCGGACGTCGGCGTTAACGCATCAAGCTGGGTCTGGTGCCTATGTCCAAAAATCGAATCACCGAATTGAAATCGGCATTATAGACAAAACCACGCGAAGCGGATGTGACTTTGTACCCGTCTGCGCTCAATGTTCGTTGCATGTAGCTGGTGAGCGGGCTCGACATACTGAACAACATCCGGGCATGACGATCGCCAAGCAGGTCCTCATTATCAGGATATTCTATTGGTCGCTTGTTGCTGCTTCCCGAAACGAATACGTTGAACAACAATACGTTGCCATCACTGCTGCTGAGAGACATAACTTCTTCCGCACTCTTTAGCGGATCGCCATCGGATGCTTCGCCATCAGATATGTTAATGATTATCGGAGGGAAGCAGGCATGATTCACCAGAAGCCAATTTCGGAGATATTGCTTGGCCATTGCTAAGGCGGCACACATCGGAGTGTCGCCTAGGGCACGCGGCTCCAACCAGATCGGGAAGTTAATCTTTCGCGCTGAAGCCTTACCATCACGTCCAATTACTTGCTTTTCTCGCGATTCGACCCGCAGTGCGTAATTGCCAATCAGGCTTATAGGAATCAGCTCTTTCTGAGCAAGAACTCCCTGAAAAATCGGACCAGCCTCACCACCGCCGTAGCCAATCGCGCCGACATAAAAGTAATCCCGTATTCCATCAGCTTTTGTGCATTTTGACAACAAACTTTGCAGGAGCCCGTTGACCGCATCTGCCACCATCTGCGCTTTCGACGTACCTTGATTATCGGCAGGCTCGCGCATTGATGTGGAATGATCGATCAAGATCAATATCGCTGAAGGAGTGGTTCTGCTGATCTCAGCTTTATAAGGCATTATTCTGTGCTGTAAGTAAACCTGCCAAAATGATAACCTATTGGCAGGGTTCTGAGACCAACCGGATCAACCAGGGTTGGAAGTATCAAAGACCAAGAGAGCAAGCTATCGTTAAGTGCTGACACTATGACGGGATTTTGGCCATCACTTCAGGACTACAATGAAGAAGTCCAATATCCGGATCAGTGCTTTGATGATCCTGACCTTCAATCTGCGCGACCAGAGCTTTCCACGTTAGGACTGCCAAAGCCGATCACAGGCGCGTCGGCAAGTGTGTACAAATTCGTTTGTCAGGATGGAAAGCAACTTGCAGTTAAGTGCTTCCTGCGCAACGTCTTCGGTCAGCATCACAGATACAACCAGTTGTCGCAATTTTTGTCTATCAACCATGTGCCACACATGGTCGATTTTGAATACTTACTCAAAGGTATTTTTATTCAGGGAGAGTGGTTCCCTATCGTAAAAATGAATTGGGTAGACGGTCTTTGCCTAGATCAATTCTTGCACCGCAATGTCACGGACAGAACCCAGATCGATCGCGTAATCTCGCAGTTTATCGCAGTAATAAAAGGTCTGCAGAAAGTCGGGATGGCGCATGGAGATCTGCAACACGGCAATATTATGGTGAAGAATGATGCGATGACGCTGGTCGATTATGACGGGATGTTCGTGCCCACCCTGTCTGGCGAAAATAGCCCAGAACTTGGACATCCTAACTTTCAACATCCAAACAGAGACGGCACCGATTTTCATTCAGAACTAGACAACTTCGCCGCCTGGGTCATTTTCGAATCACTGATGCTGATTAAGTTGGACCCTACGCTCTGGCATACTTTCACCGGTGGTGACGAATGTATTCTGTTTCGAAGGCAGGACTTCGTCGACCCAGACGCCTCCAGAATCTTTCGAGTCCTGGAAAAGCATCCTGTGCCTGAAGTAAGAGCCCGAGGCAGTTTCATACGTCGGCTGGTGCAATCTGATAAAAGCGATCGAAATAATTTTTCCGCAAAGTTTCCCAGTGCAAAGGCGATCGAAGAGAGTGGGTCGCATGCACCAGTGACGATACCAACTACAATCAAATCGGCTGGCGGTCGACCGCAGATCAGACGCCCTAAAGTTTGGCCGGGCCGAGAATTCTACATTGAAGCGCTTCGCAACGGATATTTCAAAGACGAATCGCTCAACGCCGGACGACGCACTGACATTGAGCTTGGTGGAAAGCAAGCCTACATTTTCAAGGTCGCTTGTAAAAATCGCGTCTATGCACTCAAATGCTTTCGCGGCAATCTTGGAGACCGCGGCATGCGGTACGCAGCACTAGCAAACCATCCAATGACACACTCTAGAAAGTACTTTGTTCCATTCAAGTATGAAAGCGATGGAATCATGATGGAGGAATTTCAACTGCCCTTACTGCGGATGGATTGGACAGACGGTTATCCAATCGATGAGTTTTGCAAAATGAAGCTGAAAGCAGGTATGCCGTCCGGACTGAACAAGCTACTCTCCGATTTCAGAACGATGATCGACGCATTGCAGCGAGACAACATCGCGCACGGGGCGCTAGAACCAGCCAACATTATTGTCGACGTAGATGGCGCCATCAAACTGGTCGACTACGACACAATGTACGTTCCATCCATAGCTGCATTGGAATGCTCGGAAACAGGCAACCCATCCTTTCAACATCCTGGTAGAAAGCTCATCCACTTCGGTTCTTATCTCGACAACTATCCTGCCTTGATCATCGATTGCATCATCTCCTATCTTGCAGTTAGTCAACTGGAGAACGCGCCGTCATGGGAAGAGATAATCGTCCAGGCAAAAACTGTCTCACGACGTACAGTGGGAGGAAGTAGCACCAATGCCGCCCCGAAGGAGCTGCAGAGGCTAGGACGAGTTCTGCGTCAAATCCAACAACTGGGGATCGAACGTGTACCGCCGCTGGCTGCGAGCATCTACATGTGATTTGGAATTAAGCAGATTATCTAGACCGAATATAGCAAGTGCGCTAATATGTGCCCTTTTGCAGGCGAGGTCGATATGCCCGTGACCGCTTTGAAGCCTAGATCCCCGATTGAAAATGAATCCCCAATCGAAGTCACCGCAGGCGATGTCATCGCGACTGCAGATTGTCAACAGACCGATGATTTGTCGAATGTCGCCTCGGTACCGAAAGGTCCATCACGATGGCACGCACTGCTCGCCACCTGGCTTGGCGGTGTGTTTGACGGAATGGACTCCTCAATCTTCGCGATTGTTCTCTATCCGGCCCTGTCTGAGTTGCTTGGTACGACTTCCTATGCGGACGTAGGCGTCCACGGCTCCTACATCATTGCTCTTTTCATGGTGGGCTGGGCGATAGGCGCCATGCTCTTCGGTATGGCAGCCGATCATTTTGGTCGCGCCCGAACATTGACTTTCACTATCATCTTGTACGCGCTCTGCACCGGTCTCTGCGCGACGGCGCACTCGTGGTGGGAGCTCGGAATCTATCGATTCCTTGTCGGCGCCGGCATTGGCGGCGAGATGGGAATCGGTGCGGTTTTGCTTTCCGAGTGCTGGCCAGGCAAGTCTCGAGTACATGCTGTCAGCGCAATGGCCACTTCGTTAGGCTTCGGTTATTTTCTAACGGCTGGTTTGAATCTGTGGTTGGGAGGTTTCGGCTGGCGCTGGCTATTCGTAGCTGGTATTGCTCCAGCGTTCTTGACCGTCTATATCCGAGCGAAACTAAAAGAGCCTGAGCAGTTCAACGCTATCAAAGCCGAGAGAGAACGCTTGAAACAATCAGGTGCGCTCAACAAGCAAGATACACTCGGACGAACATTGAAAGAGCTGTTTAGCACTCAGTACAAGTACAAGACACTATCGGTAGTGGCAGTCGCTAGTTGCGCGATCATTACTTGGTGGGCTGTAATCGCATGGATTCCCGCGTGGATCAACCAGCTCACCGGCGATCTCGCGGTAGGAGAGCGCAGTCATGCCATGTTCCTTAAAGACATTGGTATGATCGCGTCAGGCATATTCGGCGGCTGGTTGATAAAGAAACTGGGATACAAGAAGTGCATGGCCATTTCGTTCTTCTGTGCCTTTATCGCTGCAGTCGGAATGTTCCTCACCGTAAAATCGTTCTCCCTGACGCTTCTCTTCTGGGTGCTGGCAGTCGGATTCTTCGCACATCTCCCTTTCGTGGTTTTGTGGATCTACATTCCAGAACTATTCGAAGCCAGAATTCGAAGCACCGCTTTCGGTTTTTCGTACAACATCGGCCGATTCGCAGCAGCCTTCGCTGCCCTGGGAAGCGGAGCATTGATCAATATCTTCAACGGATCCTACGCCCTGGCAGCTTCGACGGTAGCTACAATCTATCTGTTTGGAGTGGTGGCAAGTATGTTCATGCCCAGGACTTCCGGCGAAGTACTTTAAGCACGACTCTCAAGTCTGATTTTCTCGCTTAACTGGTTGAGCAAAAGGTCGGTGAGAACGGATCGGCAGGGAAAACTCCTACGGCGGTCAACCGTTCTAAGTCAGGGTGTGGTTTTTTTTTCACCATGGTCTCCGCATCGACAACTTCTACTTTGCACAAGTCGCTGGAAAAGGGCTTGCGCATACAACCGCGATGCAATTTGTAGCTTAATGGTAACTGTTTGCAGTTATCGTTAAAACATTATTTGAGGTTTGTTGCATCTATTTATTTTGAGAATATTGCAGCAAGGCTTGCTCAAACACCTCACGAAGGCTTAGTCCATGGCGCTCTGCATAGGTCGCACAATCGGCGTACTCCGGCTGAACGTTGACCACATTGCCTTCGAGATCACGCCCGACCTTCACGCGAATTGACCAGGAATCTGCGAGTTTTACTTCCGCAAATTCGCGCTCGGCTATCAACCGTTCCACAAAGTAGCTGCGTACTCCGAGTGTTGAAGTCTCCTTCAGAATAAGCACCTCGAGCTTTCGTCGGTCCTCCGGCTTTGCCAGGACGCTTATCAGGTGACCACTGCGGCCTTTCTTCATGCTCGCCGGCACCACCGAGATGTCGAGCGCGCCGTTCGCGAGCGCCTGCTCCAGGGCGTAAGCTATGACGTTAGGTGGACAATCGTCCAGATTCGCTTCAATAACGCATACAACCTCTGCGCGGAATTGGGCCGGCAGCTCATCCTGTGAGGTCGAGGTCTGCCGAATCGCTTGCGCCCGACCGAGAATGACACGAACCACGTTAGGGTGCGTCGACGGATCGAATGTTCCTGCGCCGTATCCGACAGATTCGATCTTTTCAAAGGCCGGAGGTCCACCCCAGCCCGACGCAATCGTAGCCAAAATCGCTGCCCCAGTTGGAGTCAGACATTCGTAACGAAAGTCCAAGGCAGTTGTCGGAGCTCCGCATTCTTCGATTATGTATACAACCGCGGGACCAGGAACCGGATAAAGCCCATGTTGCGAACGAAGTGTGCCTCGACCCAAAGTTAGTGGAGAAACAACCGCTTTTTCGATTCCCATCATTTCATAGGCAATGGCAAATCCAATCACATCAACGATCGCGTCTACCGCGCCGACCTCATGAAAGTGCACGTCAGCAGGTTTGACTCCGTGCGCTCGAGACTCAGATCTGGCAAGCCTATCGAAGATCGCTAGCGCAAGAGCCTTAGCCGAATCGCTGATTTGAGAGGACTCAACTATGTGTATTGTTTCCCCTATTGTCCTGCCATGTGGCTGTTCATGACCATCTTCATGGGCGTGCCCACTGTCATGCCGATGCTCGTGAACATGATCATGTTTATGCCCGTGGTCGTAGTCGTCGTGAACATGATCATGTCCGTGTCCGTGTTCATGTCCGTGTTCATGTCCGTGTTCATGCCCATGTCCGTGTTCATGCCCGTGGTCGTGAACATGATCATGCCCGTGCTCGCGGACATGATCATGTGAGTGCCCATGACCGTGTGCATTGTTGATGGACGAATCGTCGTGGCCATGGGAGTGACCATGCCCCGCCGGTTCAAGCGCGGACGGCTCCGAATCCATATGTATGCATTTGACCGTCACTTTTTTCGACAGAATCCCGCAGCGAATCACATCTTCAACCGCGACTTCAAAGCTATCTTCAGGCAATGCGATTTTCTTCAGCTCGGTTAACCACGCTTCAAGATCAAGGCCGCAACCTATCAACGAAGCACATAACATGTCACCTGCAGCGCCGAACTGGGCATCAAAATAGGCAACCTTCATTTTTGCTCCTCTGTTTTATCGGCCAGGGATCTCAATGTCACCAAGTTCGGTATCAGTAATGACCTTAGCTTCTATATCTGCATGTTTGGCGAGCATCTTGTAGCGGTTGTTCAAAATCACAAACCGTTTTTCACCAGGAGTCAATGTCATTTCGAAGTTTCCGCCCCGTCCTGTTTCAACAGCGCCGCCGCCATAGATTCGCGCTTTCAGATCTTTCTCATGATTGGCACTGTAAGCCTTTACGACGATACCCTTGAGCCCTTTGCCTTCAGCCACCACGCGCCCGGTCACAGGATATCCCTTCTTCAATGTCACAATGACGCTTCGTCCTTCATCTCCCGGAATACCGTCGACAAGCGCCGAGGCCAATCCTGATTTCCTTGGTGCGGCGACTTCCAAAAAGCATTCTTCGCAAGGCTCATGTGTGAAGGAGAATTTTCCTTTGGCATCAGTCCTGGCTACCATAGAGACAGTACCGTCTTTGGTCCAGAGTTCGACCTTGACCGATTGCATAGTTTTATTTTTGTCGTCTCGGACCTGACCGCTGATTACCTTATCCAGAGCCTGGGCGCTATGGACGGAGAAAAACAAGCACATTACGATCGAGCAAATAGTTCGCAAAGACATCTGACAATTCTTCGAAAGTTTAGGAGAATAAAAGCTGTACAGATTCATTAGAGTACCAGCCCCAGTCTATGCCAATCAAGATTGGATCCCTCACAGTTAAAGGGCGCGTATACGTTCCTCCCATGGCGGGAGTGACTGATCTTGTCTTTCGCAGCATTGTTCGCAAGGTTGACCGCGGCTGCATGCTTGCTACGGAGATGGTTTCGAGCAGGGGTTTGATGTACAAGCCCGAATGCAGAATCATGGACCTGGCTGACGATGAGCATCCTATCGGGATTCAAATATTTGGGCACGAACCTGAAATAATGGCGAAAGCCGCTATCATGGCTGAGCAGCGCGGTGCCGACTTCGTTGACATCAACATGGGCTGTCCAGTGCCAAAGATAACCAACGGAAAAGATGGCTGCGCCTTGATGCGCGAGCCGGACTTGGCGAAAGAGATCATTGTAGCCATCAAAGGAGCGGTCTCAATCCCAGTCACTGTCAAGTTTCGCCTGGGCTGGGATGAGAGTTCGAAAAACTGCGTTCAATTCGGTGAAATGATTGAAGACGCCGGAGCCTCTGCTGTAACGGTTCACGGACGAACACGGGCTCAACGGTATACCGGTACAGCCGATTGGACAATGATTAAAGAGGTCAAGAAGGCGCTCTCAATACCGGTTTTTGGCAATGGTGACGTGTTCGAACCGGAAGACGCACAAAAGCTTTTGGAAGTGACCGGCTGCGACGGCGTGGCCGTGGCACGCGGCACTCTCGGCAATCCGTGGCTAATACCGCGAATCACGAAGTACCTCGACGAAGGCATACTCGATGATCCGCCGGATTCGACCGATCGGCTGATTTTGGCTGTAGAGCATTGCCTCGGACTGATTCGATACAAAGGCGTTCGGGTGGGCACGAGCGAGTCTCGCAGACATCTCATCAATTACACGAAAGGCATTCACAAGAGCGCGCCGTATCGCAATCGATTGACTCAGGTCTCGAGCGCAAGAGATCTTGTCGAGGTTCTGCGCGAACTAGTTGAACAAGAAGCGGGCAGTGACGGGAAAAGACGCTTCGACAACGCAATTGGGTCGTATGACTTGGACAAAATCCATGAGCCTCAAACAGTCGGAATCGACCCAGGGCACGTCAAGGCAGCTATTGCCGTTTAACTCAGTTAAACGGTTCGAATCGTCGACGGACAAGCGGGCTGGAGCGACACGGGCTGCCCATCAACGTAGTTGTCGCCGTTGTGAACAACGGGCTAGTTCAACGGTTCGGTGAAACAGCTCCGTTGAAGACTTACCTGGTTCGCCCATCCGTTGACAGACGCCTAAGTTGACCGGCTCGAACAGCAGTGATGAGCGCTCCGAGCCGCGTCTAACTAATGGTGATAAAGAATGATAATTTCAATGAGCGCGAACATCCAGGCAAAGGGGACCGCGATGGAGAACGCTGTCTCAAGCCCCCAGTCGATGCTAGCGCCGTCACGCCAATCGCAGAACCAAAGCACGCCGTTGACTATGGGGGTCATACACCAGCCCATAATGCCCGACAGCAGGGCGAACATCAGAACAAAGGACCACATGTCCATCTAAGTCTCAGAATCCTCGCCGCTAGTCAACGTCAATTTGCGTGAAACGCAGATTAAGTCTAAACCCAGTTGCGAACATCTGACAATTGGGATTTGTCCCACTGAGATCGAACTTAACTGCTATTTATCTAATAAATGTGATAGCCGGAAGTGGAAATCAAGATCGTACCGTCGCCTTCAGCGGCAACCATTTGCAACGCTTGAATCACCGCATTGGTAGTCTTGTGTTGCTCTCGGGTCTCATTCTTGATTTGTTTTGCTCTCTGGGCAACTTTCAGGACGAGCTCGTAGCGATTCGTCGTTTCGTCCAAAAGTTGGTCGAGGATATTGGTTGTGCTCATGGTTGGAACTCACCCGTTTGCTTACATATGCGCAGTCTTTCAGCATACACGATAGCCCGCAGATTGCGAATAGCTTCGTCCAGATCGTCATTAATTACTTCATAATTGAAGAGTTGACGCTGCTGCATCTCACCTTTGGCCTTTTTCAAGCGCTCTGTAAAATTTTCCTCTGACTCGGTCGCCCTGGTGCGAAGCCGTTCTGCGAGGATTTCGAATGAAGGCGGGGAGATAAAGATGAGGACCGCCGCATCGCATTTATCGCGAATCTGCATGGCACCTTGGACTTCGATTTCGAGAATGACGTCGGTACCGCGCTCCAACTGTTCGGTAACCCACTGGGATGGCGTACCGTAGTGGTTACCGGCAAACTCGGCAAATTCTAGAAACTCACCACGGTCGCGCATGGAGTGAAACTCGTCTTCCGACCGGAAGAAATAATCAATGGCTTCGCTCTCTGAAGCACGACGCCTGCGCGTGGTAACCGATACAGACTTTGCAAGACCCGGGACCTGAGCCAAAACATTGCCGACAATGGTGCCTTTACCTACACCTGAGGGTCCGGTCACCACAAGAAGAGAGCCTGTGCGCCGAGCTTGGCACTTCTCAGCAGGCGACACGACGGTCACCCCCGCAGTTTGATCTCTGGTTTTCTTGCTTTCCTTCATTGATGGCTTGTCGGTTGGTCATTCAAGAAAGGTCAGGGGTACGACGGCGGGCAGCAGAGGGATAACTCATCTATGGAAATTCAGCCCTTGAGCCGCCTATTATGCCTTGTTTGACACCAGCATGCAATGAGCGACGATGTTCTTTTGACGGTTGGAATATTCATGCGTGAAACGGGTCGATTAATGGAATGTATCTGACAGGTCGTTTCTAACGCTGCCAATTGCAGTTCCCTCCTAACTTGATTACTCCGTATTCTCTGGCGATTCATAACAAATCTAGTCAAATTTGCTAGATTGTCAGCTGACTGATTGAAACTTCAGGAAAATGCAACCGTTTGACGCGCTATCGATAAGAGCGGTATTACAAGAGGCAAAGCCGCTATTGCTCAACCGGAAGGTTGACAAAATCGTGCAGCTTGCCCGCGATGAAGTATTGTTGTCGATGCGCTCGAAAGGCGGCACGGTATGCCTGTTTCTCTCGGCACAGTCCGTGTATGGTCGAATGTGTCTGGTAGCGAGCCCAGCAACCGGTGAATCTCAGGAGAAGAGCTCCCTCGATCGTCAAACAACAGAACGTTATCAGTCCAAACATGGCAGCGGTCCACCTCCGAATTTCTGCCTGACCCTGAGAAAGTATTTGATCGGCGCAACGCTGGTAGGCATAGAGCAGCTGCCAGGCGAGCGCATCATCGATTTCATTTTCTCAGCGACCGACGAGGTAGGTACAACATCGCTTAAAATCTTGACCGCTGAAATAATGGGTCGCCATAGCAATCTCATTTTCTGGGACAAGGCTTCCGAAAAAATCGTTACATCGTCGCATGCAGTCACCAAAGACATGAGTCGACAACGCGAAGTTCTTCCCAATTTGAAGTACGAGCGACCACCTGGTCAGGATAGACCAAGTATCTTCTCAGTGTCGCAGGCGGACTTGGCACGCAAACTTCAGGAGCTGAAAGAGACATGGAGTTCGAATCCCGCGCCGGCAACAGTAGCCGGAAGCGAGGAAATCCAGACTAAGCGGCATGGACGTAATGGCACCGAGGGTGGTGATGACGCCGGCACAAAGCCCGCCATGGTTACGCTAGAACAGTGGCTTCTATCAAGCTTTACAGGTTTAGGCAAACACCTTAGTGAAGAGGTTGTCATCGCCACCGGGATGAATAGTATGTTGTCCGATTCTCTCAATGACGCAAGACTGGAAGAATCTGTTTGGCAAAGAGTCAGCGCTTTGCAGCAACACACTCATTCCAAAGCAGCCAGCAAGAACGACTTGAGCCGCTATACAGTATTAGGATGGTACCCGGATCTCGAAAGCGCTGACTGGACGGTGTTTCCATCGGTCAACGACATGGTGGAAAATTACTTCCGATCGCTTGAGGCACGAGAACACTTCATTCAACTTCGCGAAAAAATCAAAGCTGAGATCGGCTCAGAATCAACCAAATTGGAATCACGCAAACAGATGGCCGAAGATCATTTGAGTGCGGATGATGAACTCTTAAGACTGAAGAAATCCGGAGATCTCGTCCTTACCAGCTTGAGTCAGATAAGCCCGGGACAGACAGACCTGAAAGTAAACGACTGGACCAAAGACAACGGCGACGAGATCACGATTAAATTGAATCCCAATCTATCGTCGGTTCAAAACGCGCAGGTTTACTACAGACAATACGCCAAGCTTCGCTCGAGGCAAGGCGCAGCGCAGAGCACCGTCAATGAAGTTACGGCAAGACTGAGCTATTTAGGTGAACTAAGAACCTCGTGCGATTCGGCAACAGACATCAGCGAATTAAGGAAGGTCAAAGAAACTCTGAGCGGAAGAAAGCCGCAGACAGAGAGACCGAGGGGCGATTCCAAGCCTCCGCACCAGCAGCAGCGCCCTAAGGGTGGTGGCAACAAAATGCTGTCTTTGACCTCTTCGGACGGTTGGACCGTATTCGTCGGGCGCAACCGAATGGAGAACGATCATTTGTTGAACAAGGTCGCAAATCCAAACGATATCTGGTTGCACGTCCTTGGACAGGGTGGGGCGCATGTACTTATTCGAGTGCCCTCTAATAAGCAAGAACCACCGAAGACGACAATCATTGAAGCTGCTCATATTGCCGCACGTCTATCCAAAGCCGGAACAGGCACGAAGGTTCGCGTGGTCTACACACAATGCAAACACGTTAAAAAGATCGACTCCACCAAATCCGGTTTAGTCAAATACGAGAATGAAAAGACGATTGAAGTCGACACAGCTAAGCCGATGCCGAAGCTAATGAAGAAGCTCTTTAATTGAGAAAAACCAAAACAGATGACAGATGTCGCTGGCAGTTGAGCATCAAGCTGCGCGAGAAATGAGCATGCAGATTGTCGAAGCGCTATTGCTCAGCCGGTTCGAACGATTCAGACTCTAGAATAGTTCCGACAACGTATGTTCGCTTATCCTGCGATTCGTGATAGGTTCGAATCAAGAGTTCAGCAAGCAAGCCCATCAGGATCAGCTGTACACCAACCATGAAGAACATGGCGACCAGGACCGGTAGCGGCGTGTCGATAAAGTGCGTGTCGTAAAACAGACGCAACACCACCATCCAGGCAAATGCAGCTGCCGAGACAACCAGCGAGCTCAAACCAATCGAACCAAAGACATAAAGCGGCTTTGTAAGATAGTTCGACATAAAGGTAACGGTTATCAGATCGAGAATTACTTTGAATGTTCTCGAAATTCCGTACTTCGACTTGCCGAACCTACGTGGATGATGAATAACCGGAATCTCCACGACTCTCGCGCCCTGCCAACTGGCATAAATAGGCACGAAGCGATGCATCTCTCCATAAAGGCGCACATCTTGAATAACCTCGCGGCGATACGCTTTGAGGCAGCATCCGTAATCACTCAGCTGTACACCCGTCATCTTAGAGATCAGGCGATTAGCAATCCAGGAAGGAATCAGGCGCAAAAACAGCTCATCATGCCTTTTTTTACGCCAGCCGCTAACTACGTCGTAGCCTTCGTCTAGTTTCTCGAGCAGCCGGGGAATATCTTTGGGATCATTTTGTAAATCGGCATCGATATGGATGATCACATCACCGCGAGCATAATCGTGCCCGGCAGACATCGCGGGAGTCTTCCCAAAATTGCGCGCAAATTTGATGACTCTGACATTCGTGTCCTTTATCCAGAGTTGTTTGATGATCTCGTACGAGCCGTCATCCGATCCATCGTCGATGAAAACCAGCTCCCAGGTGCATCCGATCGAACTCAGGGACGCTACTAACTGATCGTAGAGTGCCTGAATTGTGTCGACTTCGTTATAAACCGGGATGATAATGGACAGATTCGGCCGCGTGACCGGTCGGTCGACTGCGGCGGGTTTGACCACCTCAGCGGCTGCTGCGGTGCGGCGGTCAGTGACTATCGTGGGCGCGGTTCTAGTGCTTAGCATGACGGCATTATAGACACATCAAGCCCCGGTCATACCTTGAAAACTTCTCATACCAGCGTATTCCATGGTGGAACGGCGCTCTAGTAAGCGCTTTATATTTGTGAGTTAGTCAATACTAATGATTCAGAAGCAATCCTGGCACATACTCTGAAATGAAGTCTGCTGGAGTCCTCATCCCGTGTGCGGAATTACCGGATATCTAAACCTTAACGGCAACCAACTTGATCCAGGCGAGCGCCATCTTCGCGAAATGTGCGGAAGCATTGCGCACCGCGGACCGGACGAAGAAGGCATGATGATTATTGGTCCTGCCGCGCTCGGCATGACCAGGCTATCAATTATAGATTTGTCCGGCGGGCAGCAACCAATTGCAAACGAAGACAATTCGATATGGATTGTTTTTAATGGTGAGATATACAACTTCAAGGAATTGCGTGACACGCTTATTGCTAAGGGGCACACGCTCAGAACAAAGACCGATACAGAGACCATTGTTCATCTCTATGAAGAGTACGGCGTCGACTGCGTGCAACATCTCGAAGGGATGTTTGCATTTGCGATCTGGGACTCGAACAAGAAGAGATTGTTTGTAGCACGAGATCGAATGGGTGAAAAACCACTGCATTGGGCGATCTTCGACGGACAGTTCATTTTCGGTTCTGAGATCAAGACAATTCTCGTTCATCCCAGCTCCCGAAAACGCATTAATCCAGAGGCGCTGCAAGAGTACCTGGCTTTAGAATACGTTCCCTCGCCCAGCACCATGTTCGATGGCATTCACAAATTACCGCCTGCTTCATACATGGTAATTGAAGGCGGGCAAGTCAAGATCGATCGATATTGGTCGCCGAAAGGATCGACTAGCCGGATGAACGAAGCGGAAGCATGTGAGCGCCTGGTCGAGCTTCTGGATCGTTCCATAGAATTGAGACTGATATCCGAAGTGCCGCTCGGCATTTTCCTATCCGGAGGAATCGACTCGTCAGCTGTCACAGCATTGGCAGCGCGTCATGTGCCCGGCAAGATCAAAACCTTCTCAATCGGATTTCCGGATCAGTCTTTCGACGAAACCAGTCATGCAAATCTCGTAGCTAAGCATGTCGGCACGGAGCACCACGTCGCCGAATTCACCCCGGGAAAGGCTCTCTCTATGATGGAGGATCTCTGGCGAGTCCTCGATGAGCCGATTGCAGACGCGTCAATTCTGCCTACTTATTTCTTGTCGAGAATGACTAGACAGTCCGTCACAGTAGCTCTTTCAGGTGAGGGCGGCGATGAGCTCTTCGGCGGTTATCCAACTTACATTGCTCATCGACTAGCTAAGATCTGGACCAGCATCCCTTCGGTATTGCGCCGAGGAGTGCTGAATCCAATGATCAATTCAATGCCCGTTTCTCTCAATAACTTGAGTCTCGACTATAAAATGAAGCGGTTCATTACTGCTGCTGAAGAGCCGACAACAACCAGACACTTCAAATGGATGGGTGCAATTCCAGTCAACCAACACAGCGGTCTCATCGACGCATCCTTATTTGATACTGCATCCGGTGCAGAATTCTTGGAGCATCATGGTGAACTCGTCGAACGGTTGGCGAAAACCAGATGGCTTATGCACGGCATCAACGATATGAAGAATGTGGTTGATGTAGCTATGCGACTGGACGTCAGCTGCTTCCTGGCAGACCAGCTCCTGGTCAAAGCCGACCGCGCCTCGATGGCGACATCGCTGGAAGCACGCATGCCGTTCCTCGCTTTCCCTCTTGCGGAGTTCGCGTTGTCGCTGCCCTCCGACTACAAAGTGCGCAACTTCACTACGAAGTACCTGCTGAAGAAAGCCGTCGCGCCTTATCTCCCACCTTCGATCATCAATCGACCTAAAAAAGGTTTTGGTATTCCAGTTGCAAAATGGTTGAAGGGCGATTTCAAAGGACTCGTGGATCAACTGTTGGAAGAAGGCTATGTCAGACGACAAGGAATCTTCCAGTGGCAGTTCCTGAAGCAGCTTCTGGACGATCACTATTCCGGACGTGCGGATCGTCGCAAGGAGCTGTGGACATTAATAATGTTCCAACAGTGGTGGCACAAATTTTTCAATTCTCCGACAACCGGTGCTTTGTCGACTACGAACGCCGGGGGCTTCGTTTCACAAGGCGCTCATAACAATGCTTCTGCATATTCCTTCCGGTAATCCGAGAGAGTCGACAGCGAGGAATGATGACGTCAACTACAGCCCAACTGCAACGAAATCAAATCCGCCAGGAGAAGCAGACAGCAACGTCTCGACCTGGTCTGGTCACGGAGTTGGCAGTCTTCGCCTCGATTTTCGCAGCCGCATGTTTCATCTTCTTCACCGGTCTCGGGGACTTTCCACTCTTCAACCCTGATGAGGCATTTTACGCAGAACCGGCACGAGAGATGTTGGATACGGGCGATTACATCACCACGACGTTGAACTACGCGATTCGCTATACGAAGCCGCCCCTGCATATCTGGTTGGTGGCGTTTAGCTATCACCTTTTCGGACAAAATGAGTTTGCCGCTCGCTTTGTCTCGGCAACCTGTGGTGCACTACTGGTAGCGTGCACATATTGGATGCTCAACAGGACGGTCGGCATGAGAGCCGGTCTGATAGGTGCCGGTGCACTGATGAGCGCGCCACTGTATGTGGTGAGCGGGCGATTGGCGATCGGCGACATGACGCTGTCTCTTGCCACTGTCACGGGTCTGTTCTCATTCTTCAATGCTTTCCGAGAAAAGCGCCAGTCACTCGTTTTTCTGGGTTATTTGTTGCTCGCACTTGCCGTAATGACAAAAGGTCCAGTAGGTATCGTGCTTCCAGCGATCATTCTATTTGGGTATCACCTTCTGAGGAGAAACTTGATTGAGGCGCTGAAGTTCTACAAACCACACCTCGGTGCACTTTTGGTGGCGGCGGTGACGCTCCCATGGCTTGTTATTGAAACTATGGTAACCAAAGGCGAATACTTCACCTGCTTCATCGTAATGGAGAATTTCCAACGATTTCTCAAAGTGGTTAGCGGTCACAAAGGAGCGTGGTGGTATCACATCGCGGCTGTGGCTGGCGGCTTTGCACCCTGGACAATTTTCTTACCGCAGGCGCTAGTCGGCGCATTTCGCATCGAGAGAACTTCGAGTCAAAATCAAAAGAGCGATTCTACTGGTATCCTCAACACATTCCGGCATCTAGACACTCGGCAGGAGCTGGCACTATTCGCGGCTTGCCTTCTGATCCTTACGGTGGCTTTCTACAGCGCCAGCGTATCGAAACTGATGTCTTACACCTTGCCCGCGTTTCCAGCACTGGCAATTCTAGTCGCTATCGAACTCGATCGGACGATTTGCCAGAGACAATTCAAGCGGTTAATGATTCCGCTCGCTTTGTGCGCAACCGTATATGGTGTAGGCAGTTTGATTGAACCGCTTGTCATAACCCATGTCCGTCGTGTTCCGCCGACTATCTCTTTGATTGTCGAGAACTACCTGATCGCCGGCTCCATCGGACTTGCCATCGCTGTTGCATTTCTTGCAGTTCGCAGATGGAATCTCGCCGTAAGCGCTTTCGCACTGACCGCGATAGGAGCCGGTGCCTTTTTCGGGTTTCAGGCAGCCCACGTTATGTCCGATTTCAAAGAGCGCGGGGTTGCCGATCTGGCTCGATTCGCCGCGAATTCAGACGAGCCTATATTCGTCTACAAAGCTCGACTCCCTTCAGCCACGTTCTACACACACCGCGCCACGGTCGGCTCGCCCGCGCAGGAAAAGCCGATCGCGGGAACCAATCGCTTTACCGGTGTTGCAGGGCAATCTCAACCACCAATTCCATTCTGGGTGAAGGAAACATCCGAACCACAACCGACAGAGATCCCGGTGGAAGAGCAGATTCTTAACTCTCCTAGAGCCTACGTATTGTGCAGTGCCAATGACGCGACCGTATTTGACAGCCACCCCGGTGCGAAAAGAGTGGCGCAGGATGGTAAATTTGTACTAATCCATTGGTTGAAGCCAGCGGACCAATCCCATCCGTAACTGAGATTTTTCGCTGCCGAAATCATCATTTAGAGTGAGAGATTTTCTTCCGACACTCTCAGTAAATACCAATCGCCCTTGTGATTGATTTGGGTGGTATTGTGTGACCATTCATCGCGCACACGCTCTAAGTTCTTAGACGGCACCAAGATCAGATGCGGTGACTTTGTATAGGCTAGAAAGTTGGAGAAGTCCTTATCAGTCTCGACTTCAAATACCCTTTGTCCGGCGTAGAACGCAGAACCGGGTCTGGAAGTGCCATAAATCGCTAAGCTTGCATTCGGAACGCTGGATGCCTGTATAAGCAGCTTGTGTTGGCTTGCTAAATTGCGCCGATAGACGATCATCGTCCCTGCAGGAACTAGCACGGAGCACGCAAGAAAGCAGCTCGTAAGCAGAATACCCACTGCAAACCGAATTTTCGATTTGAACAGCATAACACTGTAGAAAACAATTCCAACTGAAAGCATCAACACAGAGGCAATAACCAGAGGCTTGAGTGCTAGCGACTCACGCACCAATTGAGGCACAACTAAAATCGAAACAATCGCGCCAATGCCAAACGTTGGCACGGTCCAAAGTAGAATGCTCCGTTCCTTCAGTCGCACAATTTTGTCTAGATAACAACCCGCGATTATTGCGAGGGCAGGAGCAGTAGGAAGTAGATAGGTGGGGAGCTTCGACGCGGCAACGCTAAGAAGTACCATGGTGCCAAGCAACCACACCAGTGCAAGCTTTAACAGTCGAGCGCGAAGAGTGTCCGAAAAATGCTTCTTCTTGAGTCTGAGCAACAGAGGCGAGTGCAACAACAGTGTAGTCCAGGGGAAGAAACCACCTGCTATAAACGGGATATAGAACCACCACGAGTAGCGGTGGGACGCGAATGTACCAGTAGCTCGACCAAAATTCTGCTCTATGAAAAAGCTTCTGGTGAAGGCGCCGTGAGTGACAACATGTTCTATCGCGAACCAGGGAAGCACCACAATAACCAGTATAGAAAAAGCGAGGAGCGGTTTGAGTCTCTTGAACAGCTCCAAAAATCTACTTGGACGGTCACTAACGAGAATGATATATCCACCGATTGCGATCGTACAAACAACAAGACTGATGGGGCCTTTGCACAGAAAAGCCAGACCGAGAGCGACGTATGCGCCGAAAAGATAGTACGGTCCTCCGCCGTTCGCCACTGAAAACAATGACAATACACTCACTGTAGTGAGCAACATTAGCGGTGCGTCGGTCAAAGCCAGGTGGCCAACCACAACGAAGAGCGGCATAGTCAAAAGGGACAGCGCCGAGTACAAAGATGCTCGAAAATTCAATAGCGGTCTGGTCAAACAGAAGAGCAAGCCAACCGAAAAAATCGCGCAAAGCGCTGATGGTAGTCGCGCCGCGAAGGTGCTGACTCCGAAAATCTTATAGCTCAGTATGATCAACCAATAGGTTAAGATCGGCTTATCATAAAACGGTTCATAGTTGAGATACGGCGTTAGAAAGTCGTTGCGCTCTATCATTTCTCGCGCCGCTTCGGTGTAATAGCCGTCGCTGGAATTCACTATTCCGCTTGCGCCGAGAAAAGGCAGGAACATCAGGGAGGCCAGCACCAGAAGTACCACCACAGTGCACGTATCTCTTGAATTCCAGCGGTACGAGAGCCGCCTTTCCCATGGTGAAGAGCTTAACGTCAGTTGTTCTAACACTCTCAAAATAGTACCGATTCAAAAGAAAAGTGCGCGTCAGCGAGCAAACGAAATCAACCCAAACACGTAGTTCTGTAAAACAGCCCGCCAATTTACAACAGCAGCTTGGAGTTGACCGAAGCGATGAAAGCAGTCAAATTTTGAGAAACGGCCGTCCTATGAGCTCAGTGAAAAATTATAATTCGAAGTAGTGAGGAACGCGTAAATAACCGGAAGTCGAAAAATAAATTTTGGATGCCCGGCATATACAACGAATAAGGTTGAACTGCGCGCCAGGAGCGCCTAAAACACGTACATCTTCATGCAAAAGACGCTGCCACCGGATTTGATGTATTCCGACGTATCTACTTCATGGACTACGTAGTTTAGACGCTTCAGGGACTCCACGGTTTTATCGTTACCTTTCTGAATGACTACGTGCTTGCCACCAATAGCAGTGGCATTGCAGGCCATTCCCTCGTTTGCTTCTTTATCATCACACTCGATCACATTTTTGAAAACGGAACGAATCATAGATAACCCATCGGCAGTGAGCGATGCCGCGTGAATCAAAACTGTCTCCTCGTCAATTGCACAGAAGCAAGTATCAAGATGATAGAAGCGATCAGAACGCAGCGGCAGTCGTATAACCGGAGCACCAAACAATTCGCTTATATAAGGATAGGCTTGCGCTGCAGAGCGAAAGCCGCTTCCGCCCCAAATCAATGCTCGTCCGGGGTGCCAGATTGCGTCGCCACTACCCTCGAATCCGAGCTGTTCGGAAAGCTGCTCAACCCGATATCCGTGATCGGCAAACCATTTCGAAAACGCACCGACTTCTCTTTGTCGAGAACTGTGCTTCATCTGACTCAAAACACAAAGTTTCTTGCCATACGCATCTAGACCAACAAATGTTTGATTTGCGCAGAAGACCATGTCTTCGCAATCGACTACTGGCTCGATCAGCTCGACGCTGGCAGAGCAATCACCAAAGGCATTCTTAACATCGGTCCACTGGCGGCGAGCCTTGCTTGTATCGACATTACCGATGTTGCCTTCCATATGCGGATTCTTCACATCAACAACGTCGAAGAAATCTGGAGAGCACATAAGCATCGTATTTGGTATCGGCATCTTACGACATGATTGAAGTAGATTGCTGTGAAGCTGGTCGACTGAATCAAAAACGGCGATGGTGGAATTCATGGTTGTAGTTCTCGCTAAACAGAAACAGCACTTCGGATCATGGAGCGAAGCAGATCAGGATCGCTTTCACT
The DNA here is from genome assembly GCA_964418155.1 of uncultured Candidatus Obscuribacterales bacterium. GTDB lineage: Bacteria > Cyanobacteriota > Vampirovibrionia > Obscuribacterales > Obscuribacteraceae > JADYXR01. The sequence continues at coordinate 462,442 of CAYQKX010000003.1, forward strand.
AAGCTCGTAAGTTACGCGCACAGTGGGCTTGTTGATCTTCAATACTCGAGACAAATCTATAGGGGTTCCGATCAACACAACATCACAAGGGGTCGCATTGATAGTCTTTTCAAGGTCATCTATTTGTTTTGCACCATAGCCCATAGCCGGGAGAATCTCGGTTATATGGCTGTATTGTTCAAGCGTGGACTTTATCGAACCAACAGCATATGGGCGCGGGTCGACAATCTCGGAAGCGCCATGATCTCGAGCTGCTACGTAAGCGGCTCCGAATGCCATGTCGCCGTGCGTCACAGTAGGACCATCTTCGATAACCAGAACCCGACGCCCATTTATAGAGTTGTTTTCAGACAAACTTATCGGTGAGTCAGCACGAAGAATCTTAGCTCTCGGATTGATCGCGGTGATATTCTTTTCGACAATTGCGACATCTTCTTTTTTCGCGGTGTCAACCTTGTTGACAACCACCAGATCAGCCATTCTCGCATTGGTCTCGCCGGGATGATAAGCGACTTCATGTCCGGCACGATGTGGATCTGCGACCACGATATGGAGGTTCGGTCGATAGAATGGAATGTCATTGTTGCCGCCGTCCCACAAAACGACATCGGCTTCGCTTTCTGCCAGACGCAAAATCTGTTCGTAATCGACGCCGGCGAAAACAAGATTGCCGTGCTCGATATGAGGCTCATACTCTTCTCGCTCTTCGATAGTGCATTGAGCAGCGTCAAG
>CAYQKX010000004.1:0-331929 GCA_964418155.1 uncultured Candidatus Obscuribacterales bacterium
AACTCCGATATGGCACCTTGCAATACGAGAACCCGAGCTAGGGGCAAGCCGGACGAGTGACAAACCGCAACTCCAGCTTCGAGCCTTTCTTCAGCAAGTGCATTGGCATCCAACAAGAGCTTACCAAGGTTGTTGGTGAACTCGTAATACTCTGATTTCCACCCCTTAGTCTCGAGAGCCTCTTCCAGCGGAACGCTTTTCTCTCGGACCATTGAAAGTGCGTCGAGACCCTGTTGCTCCGGAAGCAACCTGTCTCTGATGAGAGCTTGCACTCGAAGAGCAGCATACAACTCGTGGTCGTTGACAAAGCGATTGACCGACAAAATATGACCCAAAGGCAGACTCATTTGCCTGGCAATCGTCAGAGCGGTTGTAAGGTCGTGCCGGCTAATCAGCTCGGACCGAACCAACAAATCACCAAGAAGAGCAGTTTTTTCTTTGCGAGGAGTATGCATTTTTCCCGAATCCTGGTGCAGTCGGCGTCACTTGACAACAAGGTGTACAACAACCGGTAAGGGTAACATGTCTGTTATATCAATGCTACAGCCGACGATCACCCCCTCAACAGATCGCCTGTCGATATCCACAGTTCATTTTTTCAAGAACATACTGGCGCGATCAAATTGAAATTCGAGTAACTACCCATGGTGACAAACCATGGGTGGTGACAGTAAAATTCTCTGGTATCACAGTCTGGAATAGTGCATATCGTGGACATTCCGTGGATATGCGACTACTAGAAAGGACGATTCCAGCACCACGCGCGCAACCATTATGCTTGACACTTATTCAAGTGTGTAGTGTAATGCGGCTGGGGATCTGGAGCGGGAAGACCTTTTGCGAATCAAGGAAATCGAACTAGACAATTTCAAATCGTTTGGGAAATCGACGCTTGTGCCTCTCTTAGACGGCTTTACGACGATTTCAGGACCGAACGGGTCTGGTAAGTCCAACATCATCGACAGCCTACTTTTTGCTCTCGGACTATCGTCGACTAGATCGATGCGCGCTGAGCGCCTGCCAGATCTTCTTAACAATCTGAGCGGCAAGAAAGAAGCGAAAGTCAGGGTTAAGTTCGTAAGCCCGGACAACGTAGAGATTGAAGTAACGCGCCGAATCAAGGTAAAAGAAGACAACTCATACACGAGTACATACCTACTAAATGGCAAGGTCTCTACGCTCACTGAGATCCATGATCGCCTCATGCGATATAACGTTAGTCCGACAGGCTTCAACGTAATCATGCAGGGCGACGTGACCGGCATTGTCACCATGAGCGCCACCGAGCGCCGACGCATTATCGACGAGCTGGCGGGCGTTGCCCAATTCGACCGGCATATCGACCAGGCTCAAGGTGAACTAACTGCGGTGGCAGAGAAAATAGAACACCAGAGAATCGTTCTCACCGAAATTATTGCCAGACTCGAAGTCCTGCGCTCAGATCGAGATCAGGCTCTCAAGTATCTGGATTTGAAGACAAAGAAAGAGACAATTGAGCGCGATCTGATTTTCGTCCGAGCTCAGGAGCTCGAAGAAAAGGCCAGACAGGAGCTCGCTGAAATTGCGCGACTGGAAGGCAAAGAGTCAGAAATTGCCGACAAGCTTCATGAGACCGAGATCAATCTTCTCGCCCTTCGCGCTGAAATGGGCCGCATCGACGAAGAGATTAAAGACAAGGGCGGCAACGAACAACTGCTTCTGCGACAGGAACTCGAGAACAAACGCGGAGAACTAACACGCGAAGAGAACAAACTTTCGAACCTCCAGGGTGTTATTGGCGAAAAAGAAAAGCGCCTCAAAAACATTCAGGATCAGGTCAAAGCTATCGAGAAGCACCTCAGCAAACTCGGCAAGCAAAAAAAGCAGCACATAGAAGATATGAAGGCCGTCGAGCTTGTCCTCATGGAGAGACAGGGCGCCTACAGCGCCGTAATGGCGGAAATCGAGGTTCATCGCCAAGAGAAAGACAAGTCATCCGAAAAAGTATCGGGTCTGCACACCGACCTGCAATCGCTCAGAGATGAAAAGCACACTCTCTCTCTAAAGAAGACTGAGCTCGAGACCAGGCGCAAAGGACTGGAAAAAGAACTCGAAGGTCTTCGCTCCTCCGCTACAGAAAAGATAAGCAAATCGGCGTCTTTGAAGACGCAGCTTGGTTTCTTCGAGAAGAAGTTCGTTGATCAGGATGCGCTTGTACTGGGAATCGATCGCTCGATCGAGCAGTTCGAAGCAGAGCTCGATTCAACGCAAGAGGAGATCGAGTCTAAGCAACAAGCGCTCCAGTCAGTCAATCGCAGGATCATCGAATTAGAAACGGCCAAAGAGGTGTCCGGAGAAAGCGGATACGGCAGATCCGTCGAAGCGATTCTCAAGTCCGGTATCCGAGGTGTGCACGGTACTCTCGGACAGCTCGGCTCTGTCGACGAAGACTATCAAGTCGCGCTCGAGACATGTATCGGAGCACGCATGACACATATCGTAGTCGACGACGATCATGTGGCCCAAGAGTGCATCAACTACTTAAAGGATAACAACGCCGGCCGAGCAACCTTCGTGCCGCTCAATAAAATCGTGGCGCAGCCACCAGGTTTGTTGCCGAGCCGCCCAGGAGTAATCGATTTTGCATACAACCTGGTCGATTTCGATAACCGCTTCACTAAGGCATTTCAGTATGCCTGCGGTCAAACAATCGTCGTTGATGACATCCACAACGCACGGAAGATGATCAACCAGGCCCGCATGGTCACGACCGAGGGCGAGCTTTTTGAAAAATCCGGTAGTATTACCGGCGGTAAGGACAACAAGTCTCGCTATCATTTCTCGAGCAAGGGCGAAACCGATCTTGGCGTTCTGAAGCAAACAGCAAAGAATGTCGCCGATCAGATTCGCTGGCTCAAAGATTCCGTCAAGGAGCTCACACAGAACCTCGCAGAGGAACGGAAAAAGCAAGGCGAAGCTAAATCAGAGCTTGCAAAACGCAAAGCTGAGATTGAAAACCATCGCAAGAATGCAACCGACCTGGACGACTCAATCGAAAGTATCAAGCCTCAATTGCGATCAAAGGGCGATGAGATTGATGTGATCGACCAGGAGTCCGCCACTATAGACGATGCCCTGAAAGACATGGAAGGACGAATCGCAGTCCTCGAACAGTCGCTAGAAGGCATCAGAGACAAAGGAAAACAGTCGCAACTAGAGAAGCTCATCACTGAGTCTGAAGAGATTCGGTCAGACTTCCAGGCCGTCGAGAATGAATGTAAAGAGATTCAGCGACTGATTGATAGACTTGATACTGAAGAAAACGTCGAGAACAATAATCGTGACGGGTTGATGAAAGAGCTCGAGACCGTTCAACAAGAGATCACGGACATTGGAATTCAAAAGCCTGTATTCGAGGCAAACATCGCAGCTCTTAATTCGAACATCGCTGCGATGGAAAAGAAAGTCAGCCAGATCTCCGATGAACTCGAGCATTTACGAGCGCAAAAGGACAAGATTCACGAAGACGTGACCGCTCAAGAGATCGCGAAGACCAAACTGGATCAAGAAGTAATACGTGTAATCGAACAACGTAAGCAACGCCAGATGTCGCACTTCGACGTCAACCGCGAACTGCAAAACGTCAAGCAAGAGATTGCCCAGATTCTCGAAACGAACCCTAACTACGAGCCGCCAAACAGCAAGACCGTTGAGGAGCTCAAGAAAGAGGTCGAGCGTCTTGAACGACGAATGCGACAGCTAGAACCTGTCAACATGAAAGCGCTCGAGGACTACAACACCACCGAGCAGCGGCAGATTGAGCTCGATGAAAACCTGGCAACACTAGAGTCCGAGAAGGACGAAATTCTCCAACGAATCGACGGTTACGGAGAATTGAAGAAGAAAACCTTCATGGAAGCTTTTGAAGCTGTCAATCAAAACTTCCAGGAGATCTTTTCTGAGCTCAGCCACGGACATGGACGTCTCGAATTGGAACACCCGGACAAGCCGTTCGAAGGTGGCTTGATCATAAGAGCCCAACCACGCGACAAGAAAATGCAACGAATCGAAGCGCTCTCCGGTGGAGAGAAATCGCTTACGGCTTTGTCATTCGTGTTTGCTTTCCAAAGATTCGCACCGGCACCGTTCTACGCCTTTGACGAAGTCGATATGATGCTTGACGGAGCCAATGCTGAAAGATTGGCCAGGATGGTCAAACGACAATCCGGCACCGCGCAATTCGTCGTCGTCAGTCTCCGTCGCCCCATGATCGAAAATTCAGATCACGCCATCGGCGTCTCACTAAGAGCCGACGGATATTCTCGTGTCGTAGGCATTCACGAAATCAAAATACCAGAGCCGCATGGCATTCAGTCAATCGACAAGTCTGATCCACCTGCGCCTCACGCAATGGGAGCGTAGCGACCGCGATGGATGTGATAGATCCGACACCGTCTGTAAGCACATCAGATAGCTCGCTTACCTCCTCCGCCGCAGCCAGCGGTGCCGATCAAGCATATACGACTGCTGGCGCTCAGAACGAAGCCGACACGGACACAACTAAATCGACTTCAATTGAGAGCAATTCAGAGTCAGCCATTTTTGAACCTGGCGACGACGTGCATGCGAGTACAGACACTGCCAAGAGCGAAAAAGCGCACGACGCAGCGGGATCGATTCCAGCTGGAAGGACTACTGAATTCGAAAACTTCGAACCCGGTGGCGACGAACAGGCGCACAGTGCGGTACAAGCTCCGCGCGAAGCCATAGATACGGAAGCAACGAACACACCGACAGAGGATACTCTGCAACCGCCCATAGTGCTCGAGGTCAATGCCGATCAGCTCATTCAGGTAGCAGGTGGGGAGAGCGTCGCGCCTTCAGACGGTATTGAAATTCTGGTCAGATTGGCTCAAAAAGGTGAGATCGATCCAAAAGCAGTAGACATTATCGATGTAACCGACAAGTTCTTAAAATTGATCGCCGCCGCCCCAAAGGAGAATTTGCGGCAGAGTGGAAAGATCCTTTTCCACGCTTGCGTCCTCCTCAGAATGAAGGCGGAGGCTCTTCTGAACTTTTCGGCGGACGAACCTTCCGGCGACGACTTCATGGATTTTGAAGACGGAGATGGGTTGTTGTACGACTCCAATGCGCAGGAAGTCGGACGACAAATTACGCTGAAGGACTTAGAACGTGCAATCGTCAGGCGAGCCCAACGCCGGCAAGTACGAAAGCGGCAAGTAACTCTCGAAGAACTGATCGCGGCACTGAAGGAAGCAGAACGAATTGAAAAGATTCGTGCCGAAAAAAAACCTCCCCGAGCCGTTATCGAACTTGCTGGACAGCACGAAGTAGATTCCGTCGATGATCTCCTCGATCTGGCACACGATGAAGATGTCGAGACTACGATCGAAAAGGTCGAAATCCTTCTTGCAAAAATATTGAAACTAGGAGAACAAATCGAGTTGTTTAAACTCGTGCCCTTGATGGAAAGTCACAATGACTGGGTCGATGCATTTCTCGCATCGCTATTTCTTTCCAATGCCGGTAAAATAGATTTGCATCAAGAAGAGTTCTACGGTCCATTATTCCTAGCGTTGTGTAACTCATCGGTGTCAAATACGGTGGTGGCATAATGTCCAATGATCTGATCAAAGCACAAATCGAAGCGGCTCTTTTCCTGACGGAAAAGCCAATGCGAGCGCAGGCAGTCGCGAGATTAGTCAATGCTGAAGTCAACCTGGTTCGGCAAATGATCATTGAGTTGATTCATGATTATGAGAGTCGCAACGGCGGTCTTGAAGTTGCAGACGATGACGGATATATCATTCAGGTGAAAGATGAATATACGCATTTCGTTGACGAGTTCGTCCCAATCGACATGCCGACCGCGCTCATCCGCACACTGTCTGCGATAGCAATTAAACAACCGGTTCTTCAATCAGAAATCATCAAGATTCGCGGCGCCGGCGCATACGACCACATCAAAGAGCTCATAATACGTGAGCTGATCAACAAGCGCGAAGAAGGTCGAAGTCCGATTCTTACTACGACCAAGAAATTTCAGGAGTATTTCAGACTGTCGAAAGACGGCAAGCATTTCAGACAACAGATTGGCGGTCACGCCGAAGCAGGAGCAACCACCCCTGGTGAGGAGTTCATGCCGGAAGATCTGTTCGACGCTTCGCCAGATCCGGATGCACCGCCTATTGGTGTCCCGGGCGCGGAAGAAGGTATCGGTCGAGGCGCTTCTGCCACAGCGCTCCCCGAAGAGCTGCACTTCACATTCGAATCCGAAGACTCATTAGTTTCAAAAGACGAAAATGTAGTTGCTTCAGAAATCACTGTAACAGACTCCTCTATCGACAAATTCAGCGACCCGGATCAATCCACCATCGACGGTGCTATTCGAGTCGACACCGATCTCTCCGAGACGGCAACCAACTAACAGGTTCACAGCTTGACCACTCAATCGCCAGCCACTCGCGTAGCAGCAATAATTGCAGCAGGTGGTATAGGCAGCCGTTTTTCCCAGGGTGGACAAAAGAAGCACAAGCAATGTTTTATATTGAAAGGATATCCATTGTATATGTGGTGCCTCGGATCCTTTTGCAATCATCCCCAGGTCGAAAGAATCATTCTCGTATCACATGAAGATGTTCGCCCGCAGATAGAAAATGAGATTTTCGAGTATCGCCGAGCTAGAGCCCAGGATGACGGCACTTCTATAGAAGTCATCGGTGGAGGTGAAACACGTCAGGAATCCGTATATAAAGGATTGGTACATCTGTCTGAAATCGGTGAGCGGCCGGACTTCGTACTGGTTCATGATGCCGCCCGGCCATTCCTGACAGAAAAGCTGATTAACGACACTATTTCATCAGTGATCGAACATGGTGCTTGCACTGTTGCCATTCCAGTATCGGATACGGTGAAACGAGTCGCCGGCAATAGTGTTCAAGAAACTCTGGACAGATCCAAGCTCGTTATTGTGCATACGCCCCAGGCAGCGCGATTCGATTGGTTGCTCGATGCGCATGAGGCAGCAAGACGTAACAACCTTAGTGCCACAGATGATGCCTTCATTCTAGAACAACATCATGAAGTCAAGATCGTTGCTGGTGACAGGTACAACATTAAGGTCACCGTCCCGGAGGATCTCCTAATCTGCGAGGCTATATGTCATATGTTCCTTGGTCAGATAATGGATGTACAGTGAGACGGCGAAGGTTAATTTCACGGTAAATTACACTCGGACAAAGTCTCGAAAAGGCACCATCTACGGAGTCTGGACACCAGACCTAATACCATGGACATCCTTTGCAGTACTTGCAGAATAGTACGAAATGTCTAGAATTGGTACATTGCCGTGCACCATCAGGAATGGCACATTCAAAAATTTAATTGGTAGATGAGCGAAGCGTATACGATTAGGGCGCTATACGTGCGTTGATTGGCAGGGGCAAATATGAGTGACGACATGAAAGATTTTACGGAAAAACCGATCATTGCAACCCGAGCGAAATCGGTGCAGCCAGTAGTTGATTTGTTCCCGGCATTAGCCGATCGGCGCATGATGCAAATGAATTCGATTAGGCATCAAGCGGCCCCTGCTAGACCTGGCACACAGATCTCGATTTTCTCTCCTGTCTCTTTTGAAGAGGCGGTAGACATTGTTGAGTGCCTTCGATCTAGAGCGGCAACAACAATCTCATTGGAAAACATGAAAAAGATTGACGCAAGCAGACTGGTCGATTTTGTCGCCGGCGCTTCCGCAGCTCTGGATGGCGACTTCCACAAATTGAGCGAGCAGGTTTATATCTTCTGCCCAAGCAATATCAAAATCACTGCTGAAAAAGGTGGAAGCGCAAGCTCGGAATCTGAAGCGCCAAGCGGCACCGATTTTGGTGCATTGGACTTTCTGTATCCCACCAACTCGCTACTCGACAGCAAGCAATCATCGGTGTGGTCGCAAAGACCAACTCATTAATCTAGTCTTAGTTGACGAGATTTGGTCGCTTGACTCCTCAGCTCTTCAAGTTAATTAACAGCCAGGCGTTGTTAGCGCTGCTATTATGTAATTACTGAACGGCGAAGGCGGATTTCCCCGCCAGTTGCCGTGTTTCCTCCTTATCTAATCCACCACAAATAATTCTTCCCTCTTGCTTATTGCAGGAGGGAAGTTTTTTTGGGAAGGCGCAGTCATGACTGAGCCAAACTAGCTGCTCACAAACAAATGCATGTCCGATCTAGCTACAACAAGCTGGACAATGAGTTATCTGACGGATACGGCATCGACTCCAAAACCGGCGATTACCAGCCATGGTCTACTTCACAACCGATTTTACACCTGACAATATCAAGGGGTTGGCATTTTTATTATAACTTGTTCACATGCGCACATTGCTCTGAAATTGCTGCGGCGCAGTAAAAGGAAGTGCGGAGGCCTCACGTGACGAAGCTCGAAAAGCGCACTTAGAACAAGCTCACGAAGTCGAAGAAAGAGCCGCCTTTGACTCAGCGAGACGAGAGTATCGCGAGATTAGAATGCAATGTTGAAAGGCTTAAAACAAAGTCTTTATTCTCGACTCTGCGTCTGAGATAGTGGTGGCTTATTCGCACCATCATCGACTGCACCTACGAAGTTGACGTGAACAAGAACGAGAGGTTCTGTATTCATCTCGTTGTCAAAATAGCAAGCCAACGCACCATGCAGAAAATCTGTCAGATCTTGTTTGTTCAAGTTCTCAATCGAGGTCTTCTTCCCCAGAATATATTTGACCTGCTCCTGTACTTTGATGACGAACTCTTCGGCAGGAACACCTCGTGGTAGTATCACGCCCCGAATATACACATCAGGACCAGCAACGATCTTATGCTGTTTATCCAATAAAACGACGACTGTTATAAGGCCGTCTTCAGCAATATGTTTTCGCTGCTCTATAATCTCTTCGTCGAGATGCCACTCACGATTGTAGTCAATCAGAACGATACCGGCTTTGATGCGATCACCCTTATAGCACTTGTCTCTCGTGACCTCGAGAACATCGCCGTTTTCCATAACGAAGACATTGTCGGGTCCGACTCCACACTCTACCGCGACTTCAGCATGCTGAACCAACATGCGATACTCGCCATGAATCGGCATGAAGAATTTCGGCTTACAGATATTGAGCATGAGCTTTTGTTCTTCGCGACAAGCGTGACCAGATACGTGGACACCGGAATCTTTTCCATAGACCACATCCGCACCGCGGAGGAACAAAGCATTGATTGTATTGGCGACGGAGCGCTCGTTGCCCGGAATAGGAGTGGCCGAGATGACCACAGTGTCACCAGCTCTAATGCGGATCTGCTTATGCTCGTCATTCGCGATTCTAGTGAGAGCCGACATCGGCTCGCCCTGACTGCCGGTCGTCAGAATGACGACTTTGTCATAGGGAAGATCGTTGACTTTGTCCACGGGGATGATCAGCCCATCAGGAAAACTCATGTATCCCAGCTCTCGAGCAATGTTGGCGAAGTTGAGCATTGAGCGGCCAAGAATCGCTACTTGCCGATCGTACTTCATTGCCGCAGTCAAAACTTGACGAACGCGATGGACGTTGCTTGCAAAAGTAGTGACGATGATGCGCTGTCTGGCATTGGCGAACACTTCGTTGAGCTTGATCCAGACCGTCTTTTCCGATGGTGTGAAACCGGGACGTTCGGTATTCGTGCTATCGCTCATCAACAGCAACACGCCTTCTTCGGCAGCATTCGCTAGACTGGCGATGTCGTATTGCTCTCCATCAACCGGCGTAAAGTCAAACTTGAAGTCGCCCGTATGAATAAGGATTCCAACGGGAGTACGAATGATCAAACTGAACGAGTCGGCAATCGAGTGTGTGCAGCGGATGAATTCTACTTCGAAACATCCTATCTTGACTCGCTGGCGAGGTTTTACGCTACGAAGCGAAGTTCGATGTTCCAGCCCTGCTTCGCGGAACTTGCCTTCAAGCAACTGTAGAGCAAGAGCGGGACCGTAGATTGTCGGAATAGTTATCTCTTTGAGAATGTAGGGAATTCCACCAATGTGATCTTCGTGACCATGCGTGATTGCAAGACCCTTGAGCTTGTCCTGATTTTCAACTAGAAAGTTGATATCAGGAAGGACGATGTCTACCCCGAGCATATCTTCAGAGGGGAATGCCAGTCCCGCGTCGACCAACATCATGTCGTCACCATATGCGATGACCATCGTGTTCTTGCCGATTTCACCGAGCCCACCAAGCGGGATCACTTTAAGTGGACCGGAATGTCTTGCTCTCGCTGTATCCTTTGAGTCTGTATTGCTTTGCAAACTTGCTGTTGCAACCTCTAGTCTACTACTACACTTATCTTCCGTGAATTCAAACGATAGCACGCATGTGCATCAATAACCAATCATCCTACACGTAGGACAGATTTTCCAAAACTCCTGTGTCCTTCAAGATTTGTTTGAACACCTGCTTTTCTTCTTCAGTCAGAGGAACAAGCGGCAGTCTCAGATTTTCTTTGCAAAGTCCGAGTTTGCTCAACGCATACTTGACGCACGTCGGATTGGGTGATGTGAATAAGCCTTTGAACAGAGGTAAATACTTATAGTGAATCGATCGAGGTCCATCCACATCGCCAGAAAAGAACTTCGCCATCATTCCGTGAATCGCTTCGCCGATCAAATGGCTCGCAACGCTCACCACTCCACATGCTCCCACCGAAAGGAACGGCAGAGTCAAAATGTCATCACCGGAATAAATTCGAAAGCCCTCACGAGCATGACTGGCTATCTCTGCGGCTTGCTCGACATTCCCGCTGGAATCTTTCAGCGCATGCACGGTGTCGTACTTCTCCATGATGCGTATCATTGTCGCAGGGAGAATGTTGACGCCTGTTCTCGAGGGAATGTTGTAAATTATCATCGGCAGCCTCGAGGCGGCAGCAATCTTGCCGATATGTGCTTCAATCCCTGCCTGACTCGGCTTGTTGTAATATGGTGCAACTATCAACAATCCGTCAGCACCTTCTTTATGCGCTTGCTGAGCGAGTTTGACCGACTTTTCGGTATCATTGGAGCCGGCACCGAGAATAACTCGCCCCCGACCTTTCGCGACCGAAACGATGCATTTGAGCAAGTCAATCTTCTCTTCGTCGGTCAGCGTCGGACTTTCGCCGGTGGTCCCGGATACCACAATCGTTCCGGTCCCAGTCTTGAAGAGATGATTAGCAATCTTTTCAGCGGCCTTGTAGTCGATACTGCCATCATCATCAAATGGTGTCACCATCGCCGTCACCACACGACCAAACAAGGGTGCATCTGTTGCAATCACTTTCCTTACCTCTAGTGCCAAACGCCGCTCAATCAGCCACTACGTGTTATACCTTCTGTCCGACAAGATCGTGCTTCACCATGTACTCCGCGATACGCACCGCATTCAGTGCGGCGCCAATTCTAAGATTGTCGGCAACAACCCAAAGGTTCATCCCGTTGGGTGAGGAGGTGTCTCGACGGATTCGTCCGACATAGACAGGATCTTCGCCTGCGCAATCGAGCGGTGTGGGGTAGATGTTATTTTCGGGTTGGTCCCATACCTCCACAATCGGAGAGTTCGCCAGGGACTCACGAACTTGAGCTGGGCTAACCGTGCGCTCGAGATCGACAGTGACGACTTCACTGTGTCCAATCATCACCGGCACTCGCACTGCGGTGCAGGTCACAAGAAGGTCTGGAAGTTCCAGGATTTTTCTGGTTTCGTTGATGACCTTCAACTCTTCCTTGGTGTAACCATCGTCGGCAAACGAATCGATGTGGGGAATCAAGTTGAATGCGATCTGTTTTTGAAACTTCTTCGGCGGGTACGACTGATCCGCGACCAGAGCCTTCGTCTGATTGGCGAGCTCGTCCACTCCTTCTTTTCCAGCACCGCTAACGGACTGGTATGTCGAGACGATAACGCGCTTCAGCCCTGCTAACTCGTGAAGAATTTTTAGCACCACGACGAGTTGCGCGGTCGAACAATTGGGATTGGCAATCAGATTTTTATGATTCTTCAGTGCGTGACCGTTGACCTCGGGAACAATCAGCGGGACATCCTTCTCCATGCGAAATGCGCTGGAGTTATCGATGAATACACAGCCTTGCTGTGCCGCAATCGGTCCCCACTGTTTGCTCACGCCACCGCCCGCGGAGGCAAGTACAATGTCCAATCCGGCGAAGGACTTCTCGGTTACTTCCTGTACCGTGAGACTCTTACCGCAAAACTCCATGACGGAACCGGCGGAGCGAGCGCTGGCAAGCAGCGTCAATTCGCTGATAGGCAGTTGATCACGCGTCGAGAGGACTTTGAGGAACTCTCGTCCTACCTGTCCGCTTGCTCCGAGTATCCCGACACGTACACCTCTACCATTCATTTCCGTTTCCTCCCGATAATTTGAAGATGAATCAATCAAAGCGACCTATAGCAAACTTTCCAAACCGACCACCAGACCATCCATCTGCATAACAGAGACGATACTGAGTTTTATCCCTTTTAAAAAGCAATTGGTGTTAAAACTGTCGTGGCGAATGGTTAAGAGTTCTCCGTCGGATCCGAAAATAACGTCCTGATGCGAAATGAGACCAGGCAAACGCAAAGAGTGAACACGAACGCCCGACTCAAGAGCGCCACCCCGAGCGCCAGCCAGCAACTCCTTGTCATCAACCTCCCGGGGGTTGTAGGTTTTCTCCAACTCCGAAATTTTCCTGGCTGTATGCATCGCTGTACCAGAGGGTGCATCCAACTTTTTCGTGTGGTGCATCTCGACGATCTCGACATTCGAGAAATGCTTTGCTGCCAACTTTGCAAACTCCATCATCAGAACCGCGCCGACAGAGAAGTTGGGTACAATCATCGCCCCCGTCTTACCGTCTGCGGCTGCCACTCTGAGTGCGTCGACCTGATCGGGCTGGACGCCGGATGCGCCGATGATGGGACGGACTCCGTGCTTGAGGGCGTACTGCGCGTGATGAACCGCGGACTCGGCGATTGAAAAGTCAAGAACCACGTCCGGTGGGTTGACGCTCAGACAGCTATCAATATCATTAGATACGACGACACTTCCGTTGTGACCGGTAAGCGGAATCACGTCGCCGAGCGGCTTGCCGGCGTACAAAGCGCCTTTCTTTCCGAAGGCGCCGACCAATTCGATCTGGGGGTCGGCACAAAGAGCTTGAGCGCTCGCGCGCCCCATCTTGCCGTTGATACCAGCGATTGCAACTCTGACCTTGTTTGCCAAGATAGGCCCCTTATCTACACGCGTGGAGGCGTCAAGCCCGATCGTATACGCAAATGGGCACTAGTTCAACGCTTTGTTATGCTATATTTGCCGCTTTCGAGACATTCTGTCGGATGCGGACCTTTAGCGATCGAGCCGAAACCGCAGAGCACTAGAGGTTTCATCGATACAAGCCAGCTCGATAATCTCGACACCGGTTCAAGAAACGTCGTTACTTGCCGGCTTCTGCGCCACTTGCAAGAAGTGCAGTTGTGCCGGTCGAGCCGAAACCGCCCTGTCCGCGCTCGGTTGCATCGACGCTTTCGACTTCAATAATCTCGACCAAGGGTACTGGGACTACCACCATCTGTGCAATTCGCTCGCCCGGTGTGAATGTATAGGTCTCTTCGCCATGGTTGATTACAAGAACTTTGACTTCGCCTCGGTAGTCGCTGTCGATTGTGCCGACGCAGTTGGTCAGGCTTATACCAGCTTTGGCAGCCAGCCCCGAGCGCGGACGAATCTGCGCCTCATATCCGGCTGGAATCTCCATTTTAATGCCCGTGGGAAGCATCGTGCGCTTGCCAGGAAGAAGCTCGACCGGTTGATCGATTGCAACCGTGAGGTCGAGCCCTGCCGAACCCGGAGTGGCATAACAAGGGAGTTGTTTGCAATGTGGCAGTTTTTCTACTTTCAATAGCACCTTGTTCATATGTTTCACCCCAAACCATATATAAAGCCGGACGCATTTCGAACATGCGAAAGAGCAAGATTTTCTCCAACTGGATCGTCCTGACCAGCTGAACATGCCGATTCTAGCATTTACAGAACTGCTGATATTTTCGTTTTATTCATCTAAGAGTCCTCGCATTTTTAGCTCGCTGCAAGAACTCGAGCACTCTTGCCAAGGCACCATATATAGAACCACGAGTGAAAAACATGACAAACAAAAACACCACTCAACTTTCGTCGCAGTGGCGTCTTTGCTACTACCTAGCTGCCTGTTGCACAGGCTCAGTATCTCCACGAGCTTCAGCTAGTCCTTCACTCATGGCGGGCTACATGCTGCTGTATCCGGTTGGGCGCCAACCTGACGTCTCCGCATAGCCCCTCGGCTCAAAGTGTCTTCTGAAAAGTCACTCACCGTCTTCAATTACTAATGTAGCAAGTGGCACGATGCTTGTGAAGTACCCCGATTTTGATTTAAGAAAACTTTTTTGAAGTGATGAGGATCGGCATGAATAAAAGCTTTCCTTGACTTCGATTGAGGCAACCATCTCGAACCACTGTCCTATTCTGAGTAAAACCGATTTAAAACAAAGGAGTCGGATTCCACGAAGAAGCGCATAGAAAGCCACGCAAGGCAAAATCGACAATCTGTTACCGTGGTACCAAATATGGCACCACCAACAGAGATTGCCGTTTAATCTCCGCTCTATTCTACCTATTAGCAGGGGTAGTATCCCCCGACCAGACAATTAAGTTGGACCACCGCAGGCAGTCCTGTATATCTGATATTGGTATCAATTAAAATCATATCCAAGTTTTTTGACTCCGTCCAGAGCTGTGCAAAAGTCTGCGTAAATCCGCAAAGCACTTGTCGTACCAAGCCTTTCAGACCCTCGACGGAGAAAAAACGCGACAAGAAAGATCTGGATTTTATCACCGCAATATCGTCAATATATACGAATAAAGAATGTCGGGACTAGCGGGGTGCCCTGGGAAAAGGTGCGGATTTACGCATATTCAGCCATTCATCAACGAATTATCTCCGCCACGAACATTTGCTCAACAATTTCCCGCCACACTAACGGACATGCACCCTCGCAATACCACGTTTCGGCGATTAGCTTGACCGGAAGCTCGCCATTGGAGAGGAATACTATGCGTGACGAGCCATTGAAACCACAAGAGCCAGGCGCACCTTCTGGATTGCGCATTGCGACCCTGTTTGAAGACCCGTCCTTCGTCGCACTGTATTCAGGACCATGGGGTAGAAAGCTGGCAGAGAGCCGCAGACCTAAATCGAATGTGGACAGGGGTGAAACAGATTCGGATACTATCGACTGCAGCATCGCCATTGCCTCACTCGATCGCCGGCCATCTCGCCTAGACTCTGGAAAACGAGACAGTGAGCGCGGTGTTAAGGCAGACCCAAAAGCGGGCCCTGAAGGCGGAAAGGTACGTCCAGCAGGACCCGAAGGCGGGAAGTTACGTCCATCAGGGCCCGAGCGCGGAAAGTTGCGTCCGGCAACACCCGAAGATGGAAAGCTGCCTCTAGCAGGACCTGAAGGCGGAAAGTTGCATCCCAAGGACGCGGCTATCCATGAAAGTCTCAAAACATTGCTTGCAGGAAAAACCGGTCTGCCCGATCGAACCACCACAAAAGTCGCCGGTGTAGGCAGTATCTCCGTAGAAGCCAGGCGCCATGCGGATACTCATAGAATCGAAGGGCTCACAATCAAACTGCCGGTAAGGCTAGAAGGCACAGCCGCGTCTCAGATTGACATTCGCCACGAGGCGAGACGAGGCTGGTCGATAGGCGAATACGATAAGCTCAATTTGGGTCAACGCAAGGTCCTTGAGACTATGGGCATCAAACCGAACAGAGACGGGCGCTTCTCCGGCGAGCTCGAGATTTTGAAGAATGGCACGGTCCGGTACAGAGACTCGGATATGGCAGATCGAAAAACCTATGGTCTGAAGCCGGACGGCGGAAGGTCTATTATCGACCACAAAACATGCACCGTCACAAAGACTGATGCTGCCGGAAAGGTTAGCAGACTTGGTTGGAATGGCGGTGCATTCGCAGAGCTCAAGCCCGGGACAAATCCGAAAGTAGATACTATGCCGGACGGCTCGACGAAGGTAACTCTGTCATTCGCGAACGTAGGAGGCAGACCTCCGCGGATTGCACAGGTAGAGAGAATAACCGGAGGTACCAACCGTCTCGACAGGACTGTTTATACTCAATCCAATCCAAGAGCGCCAGGCGGCTTAGGTAGCGCCCACGCATATGACTGGCGTGATGGAACAAGGCACATGGTAAGAGACGATCGGGGCAGACCGACAAAACCTGTTACCGAATATTATGACGGAGAAACATATCGACTTGGTACAAAAAAAGATGATACCGCCACCGGTACTACCGTCACATTAGCGGGATCTGATCGCGGCAGCGGAGTGAAGTCTATATCAACGCGTGGCGACGTAAGAACCTTCAAGGGCGAGCGGTTCGAGTTAGATAAAGACAAAGAAAACAGAGTCACCCGGATCAAATCTGATAAAGACTCGATGATGCTCGGTCGCGATGCCCACGGTGACATCAACAAGATGTTGCTGCCGGATGGACGAACGCTGGTCCGAGTAGGTCCGGAGCAGCAGCCCGGCATTGACTATCGGCTGAGTCGCGGAGAGGCCAATCTCAATGAATTAGCTCGTGGCGGAAAGTTCAATGAATGGCTTGTCTTTGATAAAGAAGGTAAGCACACAGGAAATACGAAGTTCAACTTCGGTGTAAGTTCGACAGGAGAAGCCCGATTTGCTCACGAGCCACCAAGGCTTGCGCCACCACGCGAACTTCGCCCGCCGCGTCCCGAGGATGAAACTCCTGCCCCTCTCCCCAGTCCTGACGTAGGCAAGCCATATCCTGGACCTGTCCCGTCCGCAGACAGAGGGAAGCCGTACCCCGGTCTCTTCCCACCGGCAGATAGAAGAAAGCCATACCCCGATCTACTCTTCCCTCCGTCAGACCGAGGAAAGCCATATCCTGGTCCCCGACCACCGTCAGACCGTGGAAAGCCGTACCCCGGTCCACTGCCGCCGTCCGATACAAAGCCAGACACCAAGCCGGTTCCACCCGAAGACCGTGGAAAGCCATATCCCGGTCCCCTGCCTCCGTCAGATTCAGGAAAGCCATATCCCAAGCCCGTTCCACCGAAAGACCATGGAAGGCCATATCCTGGTCGCGCCCCGGAAGATTTAAGGTGCGCCATCGACGCTGAGTCGGTCCGTCTTGATCAAATCGATCCCAAAAACGGCTGGCGACCACGACCTTCATCCGCGTAACCTTTGACAAGCGCCTTAGACGCGCTTAAGCCGACAGTCCAAACGCCGCAGCCTGCATAGGTTGCGGCGTCGGCGCTCTGTAACTTTCCATTAGCGAAGCCAATCCCTCGCCTACAATTTGAAAACCAACCTAATATAATAGACATCCATGCCGATGTAGCTCAGGGGTAGAGCAACGGTTTCGTAAACCGTAGGTCGCGGGTTCGAATCCCATCATCGGCTCTATCGCACTTTTTGTCTGGGCCCCCTTTGGGCCCCTTTAAAAGAAAGACTCAGTGAGTTCAGTAAATAGAGATAGAACAGTTAGCTCGGTTTCGGGTGTCTTCTGGTTTCCGCTTGGGAAGCGCCTCTCAAATGTCATAATCGATGAAATTGCGTTGTCGGAATCTCAATAACATTGTAGAAACCGCTTTCAATTTCGGAAAACTTATACTTCTTAAAAATATTGTTGAACGCCTCTTGGTGCACCACATCCAATGACAGTGGTTTCCCGTCGGAATCAAATAAGGTCTTTGATTTTTTAAATTGTAATTGATGTTTGGGCGATGGCAACTCATCAAAGAGTAAGGTCGTGCTCTCAACTGTTGGAGCCCGCATCCTTACAAACTCCATCTGGATTTCAACTGAATTCGGTACATCGACAGAACCAAGATGATAAATATCGATTCCGAAATGTTTGGCCGCAGCCTTCAGGCAAAATCTGACAGAGCACGTCTGAAGCAAGTGATGACCCGCACTGGTTACTAGCAAGCAGAATCCGAGGTTGCAAAAATCGAGGCATAAAAAAAACGGTTCAGCCAATTGGCTGAACCTGGCTTGAGTTTACGGTATATTCGGTCACGGATTGCGGTCGATTTTCATTCGAGTGTTTAATTCCAATTACGATTTCACATAAAGTCTAAAGGACTGTCGGGTCCGTCCAGAAGTTTGCCAATGTTCGATAGCGGATGGCAGGCAACTTAGCACTGTTGCGCGAGGAGTAACTGAAGTGAGCAAGAAGACAACGAGAGCAAAAATTATAGGCGTTATACTAGGTGCTTTTATGGTATCGTCAGTAGTGTCACTCACATCCAACGAACCAGCTTTGGCGAAACGTGAGAAGGATCCGAATAGAGAAATAAACCCCAAAGATACAAAACAAGACAGAGAAGAAAAAGAAAGAGAAAAACACCCGAAACATGTAAAAGAGGGAAAAAAAGATAGGGAAAAGGGCAGGAGACGATAACTTCCAGCAACTTCCTGATTTTTCGCTCGACTTAATCAAAGACCGAGGCACCACATACAGTGCCTCAGTCTTTTGGTTTGAAACAACGGCTAGTTTAGCCCGCCTGACGAGGCGGCACCACAATCTTGAAGCTGCTCTTGCCCTTCGGCACTCTGACTTCTTTCAACAGAGAGTTATACTTTGCTTCGCGAATGCGATAAACATGACCGGGATGAGTCGTTCCAAGTTCTTTGTCTTCGCCAGGCTTGATGATGTCATCGCTCTTTCCTTCGGTGCCATCCGTATCGACCCAATTGGCCCTGATCGGTCCGCCGCTGTCATTTTTGACAAAAAGAGTGACATCTGCAGATCCCAGGTCCTGGGACTTCATGGCGCCATCATTGCCGGCACCACCATCAGCGTTGGCATTATCGCCACCGCCTCCGTCCGCTACCTGCACAACTTTCTTGCCACCGCCACCTCCGCCAACGACCTGTACAACCTTGCCGCCGGCAGGAAGAACGATTATTTGTTTATCGTTGCCGATCAACTTTATAAAGACGTCATCATCCGTAAAATCGACAACCTGTGTTTTGCCAGGAACATAAACAATCATGCTCTGAGCGACGGGTCTATCTAAAATCCATTCTCCGGTTGAACCACTTGCCGCCTTATACACGCCGACAAATTTCGACTTTGCTGGATTGAGCTTAAACGTCGCACGTCCCTTGTCACCAGTCCACGGCTCGACATAGTCAAACCATAACTTTCCAGTCTTGCGATTGAATTCACCATTTGTGATTCTGCCAATCTCTCTTTTCTTAGCATCGTTGAGCCATTTTCCCTTAATGATCTGAGTGCCATCAGGTTTGGTGCCCACATACCTGATGCCCACTCTGCCATAGGTGCTGTTCCATCGGCCGAGCGCCTCGAAAGTCTGTGCCCATGCAGGACTTGAAAGTATCAAAGACAGTATGACTGGTAAGACCAGGCTTGCATACCGAACATAAATACTTAGTGATTTGTCTAACTTCAAAACATTCCCTCCATTAGTTTTAACAAGTTGCATCGAAGCCTCTTCCGTTTCGAAATTGTTGCGAGACTTGCCCTGCGTCGATAAGTCATCGTCGGTAAAAGAGATTCGCGACGGTACATTATTGTGAGGGAGAAATGATTGTACCAAGACTACATTCAAATTTACATAAAACCTGAAAGGCACGTCTAAACATTCATGGGGACCAGATGACTTCGATAACCTGGCAGGTTGCTGTCACCATCCCGCAACACCTTGCCGGCAGCGCGAAAAGCCAGTTCATCCACCCATGGCAAACCACTTTCAGGAAGGCTCTTCGCCACATACAATTGCACCTCAAACGAGAATCGTATAAGGTCATACATTGGGCGAAGCTCTGATAGCAACTCTTTTCTTGTTGGAATACTCTGGCGCGATTCACCATAGTTTCACAAGTTAACAGTTCAATAGTTGGCGACGATAGTACCGCGCGATTTAACGTCGCGAATCCGAGGAGCTGTAAGGTGGAACAAGTTGAATTACCAAAGGGCACGCAAGGGGTCAGCGAAAGTGACACCTCCAACAATCGTGGACTAGATCAGTTTCGAAACTCTCTAACGAAGGAAGACTTTAAGACAATCGATAATCAATCCAACTCATTGAGCGTCAAGGATTTGCCTGCTGTTCAAACGGATATCAGCTTTGCATCTCAGGAAAGTTCAGATCAATCCATTAATTTCGACCCTGTCATTCCAGCTTGGCTGGACAGTTCAGATGGAACACAAGACAAAAGTGGTGGCACATCTGGTGACAAGCCAATTGACCCCACTAAGGTTGATCCGGTCAAAGACAAATCCGAAAAGCCGGCAGATACACAAACGAAAGAACTCCGAGAAAAACTAGAGACACTTTCCGCCCAGATCGCAAAGACAGTACCCAAAAAGTCTGAAGACAATAGCAAAGCACCATATGAAGGTCTGATGAACAACTACTCCGATATTCAGCGCATGTGGGAGATGTCGAATAAACTACCTGGCGAACCAATGACTACTATGGAAAGTTCCATGAACAAAGCACTTAAAGATAAGGGTTTCCAGGTAAAACTTCACAAGTCGGATGAGCCCGGTGCGCCAAAAGTGCCCTGGATGAACCATGTCGCTGCATACATTGCAATCGATCCTAAAGGTTCTGGCGCAGCAGATATGGTAGGTCGAGGAATAATCGGACTGGGCACGAAACCGAGAGCCATGAAATCGAAACCCAACTAGCGGTTTTCTAGCAAGCCTCTATACATTTCAAAAACTCTTACCGGATTCGTTCACCGAAATCAAACTACCATCGCTCTAGCCGGCAACACAGCTCGGGGTCGCATTAGGCGCTCCCATTGACTGACTGTCGAGCGGCGCGACGGGTACAAAGTTGTCGATATACAAAATCAACTACAGAAAAATGCTCGAGGAGTTTATGGAATCAAAGGGACCTGATCAACGACACTTATAAATGAAACCGTATTGCTTCAGTTTAACTTGACGTTATTCAGGACCATCTAGAATGGTAATCAGACTGACCGCTCTATGTTATACAAAACGAGGCAGCTCGCAATACGGTGTGAAAATGCTAAAATTTGCAATAGGAATTCTAACGCTCTCCATTCTCTTTGCCACCAGCTTTAGTGTTAGTGCAAATGCTGAGGCGAATGCGGACGCAAGTGCAAGTGATTTCAGAGCAATTGAAAAACGATTTGCAGATTGGACTGAAGCCTTTAATCGCCGCGACCTGGATGGGTCTTGTGCTCTGTTTGCGAAAAGCATAAAAGCGGATCACCAGGGAGTCCCAACGGAAGAATGGTCGACCATGCGAGCGCGTTTTCAAAAACTCTTCGCGGACAAGTCGCGTAAGTACAAGTACCGGTTCAAGCTGCTAAGGGTGTATCGCACAGGTGATCTTGCAGTTGGGCGCATCACCTGGTACTTGAACGTATCGAAAAATGGAAAACCACTTTTTGAAGAAGAGACACAAAGTATGGATGTGTTCAAGCCAAATCAAGAAGGCGTGTGGGAAATGGTTGACTTTGTTTCGTTTACCGAATTGGATAAGAAGTGACCGTCCGATGCCTTGGAGCTGTTGAAGTCTAAGGATGCACGCTTGGTGGCGTTGCAGTAGCTGTGGTCACGAGTGCAGCGCGAGTGTTGCCTGAGAACCAAACGCCGATCAGCATGTCCTAACTACAAATTCTATCCGTAATAATCGGAAGTCGACACTGAGCGAACTCCCGAAGTTGATGCTGCTCTTGCTCCCGCTCCGGCTCCGATTCCGTTGGCGAAGTCTTTTTGCGTAGAGACTCATCATGATCTCGCCTTCAGTTTTACCCCATCCGAGTTTTAGCTGATCGCGGATACAGTCAATCGCTTTCTCGATGACAGACCCACCTACTTCTTATTTTTCTTAATTTTCTCGTTTCTCATTTTTCTATTTCTTCTGGTGTTCGTTCTGCGACTGTAACGTTTAGTCGTGACGCCTTTCTCCGAAGTATTTTTCTCTTCAACATCGGCGTTATTTTTACTCTTAAGACCTAAGGATGAAACTTTCTCAACTTCTCTTTCGGCAGATTCAATGGCCGCTTCAGAAATGTTTCTGTCTTGCTGCGATATGAACTTGGGCTCAACGAGATTGTCTCTCGCCAGGGCTGGTTCAGCAACGATTTCGGTTTGCTTGGCTATTTCAGGAGCCATCTCATCTCGTCGCTCGCGCTGCCATGGGAAGTCGGGTTTCCCGAAATCGGCTTGCCTAGCTACTTGAGGAGTGCTTTGATCTCGCAATTCGCGCTGCCAGGGGAAGTCGGGCTTCCCGAAATCGGTTTGCTTGGCGATTTTAGGGGCGCTCTTGTCTTGCGGCTCGCTCTGCCATGGGAAATTGGGCTTCCCAAAATCCTTTTGCTTGGCTGTTTTAGGAGCGCTATTGTCTTGTTGCTCGCTCTGCCATGGGAAATTGGGCTTCCCGAAATCGGCTTGCTTGGCTACTTCAGGAATGATTTGAGCTTGCTGCTCCTGCTGCGCTGGGAAGTTGGACTTCCCGACATCGGTTTGCTCACGATAAACTGGTTGCCATGTCGGTTCTAACTTTGCAAGTTCGTGAATTTCAACGACTCTTTCTGACGACTGTTCCTGTTCAAACAGTGATTTTGTTGAAGTAGTTTCAATATCTACTCGAGTGGTTTCAAAAATTCCGGATTGCAAACCAGCTGGGTCTGGAACGCTATCAAGGCGCGTGCCCTCTGATGAACTCGTGTGTTTGGCTGTGTGTTCCGCTCTTCCCGGAAGCCTTGGATCAACTGCTGAAAAATCGCTCACGTCTTGATTCTGGGCTCCTAGTGTGCCTGCGTCTAAGGTCGCGTCAATCAGGTGTCGGATAAGGTCTAAACAAGTGACATCCAGCATTTCCTCTAACAATATTCCTGTTGGTAGTTCCCAAACGACTTGACCTCGGGGCCCGAACTGAGCTTTCCAAATAGACAGTGGTGAGTGACGCAAGGACACTTCGTTGAGTGACCAATTGTTTTCGGTCGGCACGAGATAAAAGCTGATCGTGTCGTGCTTTCCTTCGACCACCAGTCGGAAAAGACTGGTGGCGATATTCAATTGCATGCATGTGGCGCGCGATGCTGGGTTATTGGTTAAGCGCTTAGTGACTTCCGGCGCGGTCGCAGTGATAGACAATTCGCTTAAACCGAGCATGCTATTCAGTTCCTTTGAATAGTAAAGGAGGATATTAAAGATCCGATCCATTAAACTTGTAGTTGCGTTGGATACCATAATCTCTACTTGCTGATTGTTCGGTGCTCATCTCGTCGGCGGTCTAGAAATTTATCACGTCCTGCCGAATTTTTCACTTTGAGCGGAACAACGGATTCAAGCGCCATTATCACTTTACTGTCCGCGCTTGTTGGCGCGTTCCAGGAAATCAAATTGGTCGATGGTATAAAACAAGAAGAGGCCGCCTAAACAATGTCAGAACACAACATTTGAGAAATCTCTGCTCTTTTTCATCGACTCGATGCAAGTTTTGGTTTGATCGAGGAAATTTGGTTTGGATTTTCAGCCAGAAGCTTTCGTCTTAGTCTCTTGATTTGTCTCTGGAGCGATGAACAGTTAAGAACTTGATTGAGCAGTGACGGAACACGACTTATCCATGCCAACTAGACGAGTAACAATCAGGTAGATTCAGTCAGAGAGGTCGATTTGGATATCGTCACGTGACGGCATTACGTCGGGTCCAGCGTATTTCGTCGTTCACGACGATCCTCGGCTATCCATCGAGGATTGGCGAGAAGACCACACCCACAGCCGTCCGCAAAGTGCGCTCGGCTATCTTACACCCGAGGAGTTTGCAAGATTCTGGACTTGCGGAGAAGATTCTGCTTGACGTGTTACAACAAAAAAGCTGCAGGTCAATAGCGTTCTGAAAATGACTTAGACCACATTTGAACTATCCCGAGAGAACACACTCTCTCCCGCGGATCAGATAGCGCTAACTGATCCGCGTCGACTACCTTTATCCACAGCAAAACCTCTGGTCGCTTGTGACAATGAAACCCTGTTGCCTTCGGCAAATTCTAGCCACCAGTCCTCGAGAGTATTTTCGCCAACTTTACTCTTAAGAATTTCAAAAAGGTTTTGTCTTTTTGAATGAGGAGCTTTTAGTCCTTCGGAGATTGAATTGGCGAACTCGGAGGGGGAGTCTGGATTAACCGTAATGAATCCTCCGACGAGTTCACGAGAGACACCAGCTCCCTTTGAAAGAACGAGCGTACCTGGTGATCGTTCTGACTGACAGGCAACGAATTCCTTAGCAGCTAGATTTAGACCATCGAGCAATGGATTCACGAGCATGACGGTTGCATTTCGATAGAGGGACGCTAACTGACCAGGCGATTGTGATTTCTCGACCCACATTAAAGGCTGCCATGCACCACTAGACCATTTCAGATTCAGTTCATCATATCGACTCTTACAGGAGTCCCAGTAATTATCAAACTCAAGCAAGCCTTCCCTAGATCGAGTCACTACCTGCACAAACTGGACTTTTTTGATCCATTCGTGATGCTCAACAAAGAATCTATCGATGGCAGTGAGTCGTTCCGCAATGCCCTTTGTGTAATCGCAGCGATCCACGCTCAGGACATATGGTATTCCGCTCGGCAAGATGGAATTTCGATGTTGCGCAGCCGCAGCGAGCGCGCACCACTTGCCTAGATCGAGGCCCAGCGGACACGCTCTTAGCGTCGTCTTTGTTGCATATGGTTGACCATGTTGGATTATGTGGTTCCCTTCAACAGAGATGGCATAATTTTGAAGATGTTGACGAACAAACTCTGCAAAGCTGTCTGCATAGTCTCGGATATGGAATCCTATTGTATCTGCTGCGAGTAGGCCCCCCGCTAGTTCGGCAAGAGCCGGGACATGCACAGGCTCAATCCGCTCAGGCCAAGGTATGTGCCAGAAGACTTGCGATTTGCACTTTTCTGATACATATAAGGGAACGAAAGCCAACTGGTAGTCATTGACAAACACTAATTCACTAGAGGGTTGGCTCCAGGCATTCAAGCTTGTGGCGACCATCGAGTTAAATATCTTATATGACTGCCATTCGCTAGAAAAATAGTGAGCCCTTTCTGGCATCTCATGCAAAACAGGCCATAGAAAATTATTGCAGTAGTTATAGTGCCCCGAGACGATATCTATTGGCATAGACAATACGCAATGTTCACCAAATTCATTCCTCCGATGAATGCCCGCGTTTTTGATGAACCACCATTCGGGACCATGAAGAAGTGTGTTTAATTGCGTCAATGTACTTGAAACACCGCCGGCAGTGGCAGGACCGCGGTAGGACAATATTCGCATCTCGCTCTCTCCATATAAGGACACGTAACTCTATATAAGGCCTTTCACCTTTTCACAGATTTGCGATCTTCAAATAGACTTTGCTCAAAATAGATCGCTAGCTGTCTGTCGTCCAAATTTTTTCTAAGCGCACGTGTTGCGCTTCTCTTATTACGGTACACGCCTGAAATTTCAATTTCGTTTCGGACACTGCTGCATATGAGTGTTTCAGGCACGTTCCGCGCGCCGACTAGTGCATTTTCGAAAGTCGCTTTGTCCACCAACAACCAGTTGTCCGGCACAAATCTGTGAAACGAGTGTGCATTGTCACACCGCCGTGCGAGCAAGAATTCTCGAGACGCGTCACTGGCATCAGTGTGTTTAATTGCCACTCCTCAAGAACTGCACTTCCATTGGAACGAGCAACAGAGTGTCGTCTCCACCTACTCTTGATGCAGTCTCTGCAAAACGAACCGAGGAGAATCGTATTCACACGGTCAACGTGCAAGCGCGATTAGTAGAAGTGAGCATAGCGATTTTTCTCGCGAGAGTTGCAGCATGGTTATAAGCGCCTGATTCCAGGCTTCGAGATCGTAAGTTTCCTTGACAAAATTCTCCACGATGCACGAACTCTACTCGACCTAAAAAATCTAAAAGCCCGCTTGAAACGCATTTGAAATAAACAATAAGTATCATGCATATATTAGCGATTGTCGATCTCGAGGCGGCCAAAAATTTCCCTTCCACATCTGCACTGAAGGAGACGACAGGTCAGAGCACCAATCCGCTGCTTTGACCTGTTGCTCTTGAACTACGCCTTTTGTATTTTCTTGTATGCCGGTATTCAAATTAAAATTGGAAGGTATTAGTTGACTAATTCTGGGAGCGCCGCATGAGAAACCACTCAATTTGGTCAAGTCGTCAGGCAATTCTGCTCAAAATGTTTATGCTCAGTTTTGTATTGCTTGGCATGATTTTGGGCGCGCACGGTGCTGAATTCCTCCTTCCACGGATGGGAATTCTTTGGATATGTTTTCTTATAACCGCTACGATGGTACTCACACAAAGCAGAATCAGAAAACGACGAACGATCGATTTCAATTATTGCGGTACAACTCAACTCAAAGTTCCTGGTGATAGTACTGAATTGAAGGAAGCAAATACGAGCGATCCTGAAAATATTGTTCGAGTATAGTTGAGTCCAGAGTCAAAAACGAAGTAGATCGCTAGCACAACAAAACAACGATAGACAATCTGTCTTGCTGACGGCACCGCCGACACTTGATCTCACTGCAGCGCGGAAAGCTACCCCGAATGAGCTCTCGGCGATAGCGACGTTTTTTTGAAGCGACTTACAGAACCGAATTTGCCTGAAGCGAATACTTACCGTTGATGCCTCACCTCCATTCACATACGAGCGCAATGAGGTTGCTATCGCGGAAAGAGATTTGAAAAGGTCGCCTTGCTAACGTGGAAATTGGTGAGGAGGAAAACATTATGACGGGTTTGAGAGATCGAGCCAGACTGCGTGAGTTAGAACTCATGGCTCGCAAGTACGCACTAAATGGCGAAATGGACAAAGCCATCAAGATCATTGATTGGTCGCCAAATTTGGAGTTCTTGAGGAACGAATTTTTGTCTATTGAACCTGCAATCGGAGAAAGATCCAATTATTATTCTGCTGGCGTCCTTATCAGCTCAGGCGCGAATACGTACTGATTGATCGGTTAGGGAGTCAACACAGTGAGTATGCCGAGAATAACGCACTTGCCTTGATGACTGTTAAGGCATTTCGAAGTTGACACTGTGCCGCTATGAGATCACGATCCAATTTCATGTGGCTTGCGTGATGAAGATAACTCCGCTGACTTGCTGACCTGCGTCATTTTTTCAACCACGTCAAGCAGCGATTTTGACGTTAAATAATCTTACCACCTCCCTCGGTGTCAATGCGTCAATGCGCCTGATCTCCCACTTGCTCCGCTGTGTGCAACGCAAGGGGAACTCGGTAGACAGCATGAAAAGCGGAGCGCCGCTTGGTTCAGAAACAGTCTCAATATCCACCTGTCTAATAGCGTTTCTTGGGAAGATTTTTTTCGATGATCCCGATAATGATTGAGGTGAAAGCGAGTAGACGAACGAAGTACCCGCAAAATGCGAACTCTCCGTTGTCACCAAACAAAAGCACTAAGATTTGGCTGAGTGCGAGGGTCATGAAAGCGAATGCAAAATAAACAAACAATCGATCATTAGAGTCTCTCCAAAAACGAAGAAAGAAGACTCCTATACCAATCTCCGCCAACATTATTGCGCCGTTCAAAAAGTGAATTACGTCCATCGTCTCTCCCAAATTAAGGCGCAAAGCAACGTCGTCAATCCAAGCAGTCCTATGAGCGCACGCCATACGGCTAGACTAATTTCAGGAATTAAGACCAGATCCGCGAACAGCAAAATATTTTGAATAGCAATACAACAGAAACACAGACTACTCCACAAGAGAAGAGGGCTGCGATCTCTGCTGTAACCTCTTAACAACAACACGAAGCAAAGAATGCCTGTTATCGCACAAAGTGCATAACTTATAGGAGCCATCAGCCATCTTCCTCCTCTCGCAGTCTGAACGCGTCCGAAAAGCTTTGAGCCGGAGATGCGTAGATCAAAGTTATGACCGCATGCCGATGCTTGTTATAGACCTGCTCTATTTCATCGATCGCCAGCAAATTATTGCCGGAAGCCACGTAGGTATATTGTTTGTCCGCGCTTTCCGTTAGGATTTTGGCATTTCTGAACTCATGAATTCCGAGCTCGATTGCCTTAAGCTCCATATACAGTGCCTTAGATGCTTCCTCTGCTGTTGAGCTTGTGCTGCGATTCTTGAAATAAAGAAGCAACTCAAGCTGCCACACCGATGGAATGTGACGTCTCAAAAATTCTCTGCTTTTTGTAGACAGGCCTTTCGTAGTTGACTCCTTGCGTTCGTTAAGGATACTTGACGTATAGCAGCTGGAAAGGCTCCAGGAGCGGAGTTTAGGAAAAAAGTTTTGTAATGTTAGGATCGCCAAAACGAAACGACTTTGAAACGCGAATGCCATAAGGTTCAGCGAAACGATGTTGAAACTTCAACACGGATTTGATCAGAGGTGCATCTAAAGTGCTATGAACTGTCAAGTCCGGAAGAAGCTGTCGACTTGCAAATTGTGATCGACGAGCGAACAACGGCTCACATTTGGACGATTTTCAAGGAAACATAATGGATCGCGCGCACTAATAAATCGGGAGCCAAGACCGCAGGAAGGACTCTGCTTAATTTCTGGATCTACCGTCTTGGCGGCATAGTCGTGAGATGTTTTTGTCAACGCAGATTTCAACACTCATCGCTCTGTCCCAGAACTACGCAATTTGAGGTTTGCAGACAAATGGGATTTCAGTATCAGAGCAATTTATACTAGTATTACCGATGTTGTCTAAATGGTATTGCCTGTGGCCTACATATTGTTAGCTGAAGATGATCTCTCACTGCTCAGGGGCCTCGCTAGAACACTTGAACTTAGTGGTCACACCGTCGACAAAGCAAAGAATGGAGTTGAGGCGGAAGCTGCACTGTGCGCCAACTGCTACGACCTTATGATACTAGATATCGGGTTACCTCATAAGGACGGTTTGGCTGTCCTTGACGATCTTCGAAAAGGCGGCAAAGTTCTCCCCGTCCTTATTCTGACTGCTCTCGATACACCACAGGATCGCATACTCGGTCTGGACTTAGGTGCGAATGATTACATGTGTAAGCCGTTTAATGTCGGTGAATTGGAAGCAAGGATCCGCGCTTTGCTTAGAAAAGAGAAGTGGGGAAACAGAACTGGGATCCGGTGCGGCGCTCTTCTCTTCAATACGTTTACCAACAAATTCTTCATAGCTGAAGAGCCTATTGATCTCTCTCCAAGGGAGTTTCTCGTGCTTGAACTTCTCCTACAGAGAAAAGGACGAGTTGTATTCAAAAATGATCTTATGTATCACCTTGCCTCGCTGGAGAAAGACATGACTAGCAACGCTCTAGATATCGTCATTCATCGGCTGCGAAAGAAGATAGACCATTCTGGTTGCAAAATTCAAACAGTGAAGGGGCTGGGATTTATCATTGAGTAATTGGCTATGAAAAGATCTATCAAGCGTCAATTACTCCTCTGGTTGCTTGTACCATTAGTTACGCTGGCACTGCTCAGTACCATTGCAGCTAATTTCCTCGGACTGACTCTGGCTCGAACCGTATACGACAAGCAGCTCATAAATTCGGCTGATTCTGTTGCCGCACGAATAAGGACGCGCGACGACAAAGTGACCGTAGATCTGCCACCAGCAGCCCAATCTATTCTTCGACATAATTATCATGACGAATTCTACTTTCAGGTCAGATCGCCTAGCGGCACTATCATCGCAGGTGACAATTGGTTGCCAGCGCCACAACAGATGCATGCCGATAGCGAGCCCAATTTTCGTAGCGTTTCACTGAATAATAGGAACCTTAGAGTCGTCTGTGTCTCTGTTCCGACCCCCGATCTGAGTTTCGGTCATGTTGTGATCCAAGCAGGAGAAACTAGAAACACTCGAACCGAGTTGGCCGGGCAGATTACTATGAGTATCTTGCTGGCGCAGCTTGTGCTTATTGCCTCCGGCGCTGCAGCTATCTGGGTGGGAGTAGGTCGAGGATTAATGCCACTGATGAAGGTCGAGCGGGCTGTTGCGGCGAGAGCTCCGGGGGATTTGAGCGCTCTGCAGGTAGATGAGCCTGTCGAGATAGCGTCGTTAATTACTGCGCTAAATCGGCTCTTCAAGCAGTTACAGGAAGACGTAGACGCCCAATGTCGCTTTACGTCTAATGCCGCACATCAGCTGAGAACCCCTCTCGCCATACTTGGCACATATTGTGACTTGGCCAAAAAACTTGTGTCCGAGGAGAAAAACTGTGAATCACTCGAGGTGCTGAATGAGTTAGAGTCCGGAATAAACAGAATGTGCAAACTAGTAAACAGACTGCTTGCGCTAGCTAGGGCCGAACCGAATCTCGCACGGAAAGAGGCTGGAAGCCTTCTTGATTTGAATCTTTGTGCATCCCAAGTCTGTGCTGGACACGTGCCGGAGGCGCTCGGTAAGAAAATTCGATTGGAATTTCAAGCTGCGTCCGAGCCAGCACTCGTATACGGAGATCCTCCTGCGCTCGAGGAGCTGATTTCAAATCTAATTGAGAACTGCATTCTCTATACACCTTCAGGCGGTAATGTTATCGTCGGTTTGATTGTTCGAGAATCGCGGATCACTTTGACTATCGCCGATGATGGCCCAGGTATACCTTTGCACGAGCGAGAGCATGTATTCGAGCGCTTCTACCGCATTGGCGGAACCGAAGAACAGGGTACGGGGCTCGGGCTGTCGATCGTCAAGGAAATTGCCACCGCGCATAGTGCGGAAGTTCAAATCTCCGCTGGAGCGGGAGGAAAAGGAACGACTTTTGCGGTGTCTTTTCCTGCATCCTCTGTACGCACTGGCTCTCAAGATGCCCTTAAGGACGGAAATTCCAAGGCGCGAAGAAGTCTTAATTCTATATGATTTCGCGTCGACGTCTCATGCGACTACCTGTTTGTTGACTACATCGCGCGAGTTAACATGACCTTGAAGAAGACTGTACCATGACAACCACCAATGTGGTTAAGAATCATCAAACAAACCTCTTGGAAGAAGATCCGGCCTCATGCCCATCGGACAGAGCAGATGGCCGACGCCGCACCAGACCACCATTCTCCGATAATGATCCTGGTAGCACCAATGGCGGTGAACCAACTTTCGTGCAGACTTTCGTCGCGGAGTTTTCCGTTGAATGATTCGCAGATCGCATTCTCCATCGGTTTGGCAGGGCGAATAAAATCGAAAATACGTCGTTCTTTGTAGACCAAGTGAGCAGGGCGATCGAAGTGAACTCCGAATCGTTATCCAACACTATGCGTTCCGGTTTTCCATTACACCAAACCAAGAAACAATACTTTGTAGACCATCTCCTACTTCTCGGCATTTTGTTCGAGCTGCTCGAATTCATGCGTGTGATGCTGAGACTTTATGGTCAGGTAGTGAGCGTCAACACGCTGGCGAAATTCTTCTAAGACAGCAGGTTTTGAAGATTCTTTCTTGGCCAGCTGGTTGATACACTCTTTTTGAGCTCTTACTAAGGCTGTCTCAATCGATAAACGTTCGACCTCATCTTCGTTATCTTCGCTCTGAGCAAGAAGATGAAGAAGGTCTTGTGTCTCTTCGATCTTTAGTTCTAGTTCTTGGAATTTATCTTTGAACTCGTTTTTATTCAACTGTCCAGTTTTAAACAATTTCTCAATGGCTCGCTTTTCTTTATGCATTCGTTCAAGTTCTTGCTGTAAAAGAAGAGATTTCGGAAGCCTATTTTCTGACACCTTCATCCACCGAACAAACGGTTCTATAGTCAAGCCCGGCACAAGAAGCGTGAAGAGCGCAACACCGAAGGTTGTAACGACAAGCATCTCGCGCTCTGGGAAGTTTGCTGGTAGGCTCAGTGCCATAGCCATGCACAAAGAGCCCCTGATTCCGCCCCAGAAAAGTAGATGTTTCCACTTGAAAGGAATGGGGTTGCGTTTGTCCTGTGCTAAGGGACAGAGAATGTATACGACAATCAGTCTTCCTAGAAGGATAGCGACGACTCCGGCAAGGATAAACGGAGAATATCTGACTAGCAAATCGAATTTGATCTGCATGCCGATAAGTAGAAAGACGAGCGATTCGGCGATGAATGCGGTATATTCCCAGAAGGCGTCAACAGCCAGTCTTGTTGTTGGAGACATGCTTCGTCTGCCGCCGAAATTACCCATCATAAACCCTGCGAAGAGAACGGAAATAACAGAAGACACCTTGAGTTGCTCTGCCAGGATGTAGGATCCATAAGCGACCAGTACAGTGAGAGTTGTCTCAAGTAGGTGGTCATCGAAGAATTCGGTCAGCTTGGAGGCAATAAGGCCGAAAGCCGCCCCAACCAGCATGCCACCGCAGGTGATGATGATAAACTCGACTCCGATTTTCGACCAAGAAAGATCACCGCCAAGAACTATGGAAGCCAAAAGTACCCTGAAAAGCACGACAGCAGTGCCATCATTGAGCAAGCTCTCTCCTTCAAGGATGGTGTGCAGCCTGCGATTTACTCTCATTCTTTTAAAGAGCGCCAGGACCGAAATCGGATCGGTCGCTGATATCATAGCCCCGAACAAAAAACCGAGTTTGAGATCGATGCCTGTCGCAAAATGCAGCACGAAACCAACAATCAGAGTCGATATAAGCACGCCGAGAGAAGCAAGCAGGAAAATTGGTTTATAGCAAAGTTTGAACCAATCAAGATGAAGATTCCAGGACGCTTCAAACAAAAGTGCCGGCAAAAAGATCAACAGGATCAGCTCAGGTGTCATGACGACGACCGGTAAACAATGGAAGATTCCAATAAACAACCCGACAATCACAAGCGCGATTGAGTAGGGCAGTTTGATGAATTTGGTTACTATTGCGACAACGGAAGCTAGAATTAGCATCGTGAAAAGTAGATAGAAATTGAGGTTTGAAGCGACTTCCATGGGCTATGCTAAGATTCCTTATCAGTGAGAGACAAAAAGTATGGCGTTGGCGAAGATGTAGATCACGCAAATTGCCATCGCGTCGCCGGCCAAAAACCAGAATTTCCTTTTGCCCGATTGCCTTCAAGTCTCACTATTATAATGTACCGCTCAATGTTGCCTGATGCCTTGAACGCGACTTGCCGAAAGCTTAGCCGGCGCGGGTATTGTTCGAGTGGCAATACAAGACACTTTCCTGCACGCTAGATCATTTGCTCCTTTCAATTTGGTTTCAAAATGGTGATTGTAAAAATACATATGCGCTCCGGACGCTGACGTCAGCTCATTTTTGCTTTCAAAAAATGTAAGTCTATCGGTCAATTCGATAATGGCTGCTACCTTATTGTTATTGTGCCGAAGACTCTCGATTAGGGTATCAAAGGCGGTGCGGCTTAACAAAATGTGGGATTATGGCTTAAGGCAGTACGAGGATTAAAGACCGCACTGCGTTCAGTTTCCTGGTACATCGTGCACTTCAACTGTTTCGCCCGTTGAGGCACCACTTTCGGCGCTCTGCTGTCGAGTTCGTCCTGGCTCTGATCCGTCTGAACACTCGTCCTGCGGTTGGCGTCTGGCGGGAGTATTCGCAGAGTTGCTATTCGCCTCCGGCGTCGAGCCTTGTTCCGATTGATCATCTATTTCTGCAGACACATCTAGCGCGCCTACCTCCATCGTGGGAATTATGCGCAGTTTAAATTCTACCGGCATATTCAATTCTTTTATCAGAAACTCTTGAACAAGCGCTACCTGTCTAGATCTTATCGGTTGTTCCGGAGCAAGAATTGTCGCCACTACAGTCATGGTCCTCTTAAAACGTTCCACTTTAACGTCGCTTAGCTGAACCCTTCGGAAGGTGAAAGTCTTTTCTTTCAACACCCGCTTGATTGTGGTGCTTATTTGATTTTCGAGGATTAGCTCTCTCATGCTCAATCCGAGAGGAACTACTAGGAGTAGGCTGACCACCGCTGAAATTAGCAATCCTTTCTTCGCCTGATGCAACGGAATAAAACCCATTACTAAGAAGACTAGAGAACCTGCCACGGTGATCCCGATTAAGTTTGTCGCATACAGTAAAGCCGCTCCAGCCCATATTGGCACGGACGAAGACGCTAAGCCAATTCCCACCACGCTCAGAGGCGGAACCAGTGCCACAGAAATTGCTACTCCAGCAAGTGAGTCGCTTAACTTAGAATCTGACAGGCAATATGCTCCGACCGCACCGGCAAACATTGCCACACCCAAATCAAGAAGAGTGGGGTGTGTGCGTCCGAGAATTTCTGGGGTCATTTCGATTGATTTCAAAAGAAGTGAAACGCTCGCAGAAATCAGGGCACCCACAGCGGTTCCGACGAGCAATGTCGATGCCGCCCGAACCAGCAGTTTTGCTTCACCTGTTAAGGTAGCAAGTGACAAGCCAACCAGCGGCCGCATCAGCGGGGCGATGATCATCGCTCCAATAATCACTGCTGGACTGTTTTGAAACAAACCCAACGTTGCTATCAACGTCGAGCCGGACAGTAAAACAAGGAACTCGGTCGAAAGTTTGCTGATATTTTCCAACCGAACTTTGAGTGCTTCTAACTCAGACTCATCGACTTGTTTCAGGAAGGCGGGCATAGCAAAGGTACCGAGATGACATGAATGTTTAGTATATCCTAGATCGCGTGTCGAATTCCCTCCATCTCTGTGATGGGCAAGGGCATCCTGGATTTAGTGTAGGGTGGAGTCGAGGCAACAGACAGGCCAGGCGTACTTGAACGAGCTCTTTGATTAGCCCTGCGCAGTTACTTCATTTGGTTCATGCTACCGTAGACTACAAGAAGACAATATGCAGTAGTTATGGTGATTATTCTTTGGCACTGATACCATTAACAGTATCAAACACAAGGATGAAAATCAGAGTAATCACTCATCGGAACCGCAGAAACCAAACAACCTAGCTGGTCCGTTTCGCGAAACAGACTTAAAATGCGCTATCACTAGATACACTACCCGAACTCGCAGGCGGTCCATCTATAGAATCGTTGGCACGGATTAGTTATACATTGGACGGATTAGTAAAGAGAGACAGATCCAGAGTTGCGAGAACGTTGCAATAATTTGTCTCAGGAATGCCGTTTACTTTGATGATTGCAGTGAGCTTTAAGATCTGAATAACCGTTTCCGGGTCACAAGTCCAATTGCTATGTGAGATCAGAGGCGGATAGAATTCGTCCATGGGCACCAGTGGTGGTACCGTAAATTTCTACGGGATCTGAATTCTATCCATTTTCTTGTTATGTTTGGTTGGGTTGTTCATACACTGGTCGCATATAAAGATAGCCTTCCCCGGCAGTCCATCAAATTTCCAACCACAACAATTCGAATCGCAAATCGCTCCGTGACACAAGAAACATTTTCTCGTCTCCTCGACGACTTCTGTTTTGCACACCCTGCATTCGGTTTTGGTATCTTGTAGGTGCATCTGATTCTCTCGCAAGGTTCACCGGGAGTTCAATCTCTGAGACAATTATAGGAGACCCTTGCGATCATGGGGTGAAGATCACATGCAGATCACCCATATGGGTGAAACGATTCCGTTTCTCGAGATATCAACGACACAATTGGCTGCAAAGCGGCTGTTCGACAGTTCATCGCTCTTCGGAAGATACAATCGAACTGTGGACGTGGCTAACTACTTTCCGGATAGAACTCTAATCTGCGCCGGAATCTCGCTCCAATCCAGCGCATCTAGTGCGGCGGTGGAGCCGAATGACGAAGTTGTTCAATTCATAAGGTCGACAGGGAAGATACAGTCCAGCACGAGAGTATAGGCAGCGAATAGCTCCAATCTAAAAGAGGCTGGTCTCCGATCTACTCGGAAATCCTCACTGTCTCTGGTTTTTATATTCGAGTTCGAGCTCTTTGGCGCGCTTATAGGCATCTTGAAGTTTTGCCGGCAGTTTTTGCCGGTCGCCAAGCCGATCGACAATATGAATGTAGGTTGAGGTCCATGCCGGCCAGTTTGGGTCTTTGACAGCATCTTCCAAGAGGTTGATCACTTGCGGATGCAGCTTTTTGTCATCCTGCCACATCAGATGTTTGGCGTAGAAGAACCGCGTGTCGACTTTCGCCCAAACATCCGCTAATGTCAAAGCTGGATCGTTTTCGTCGTGCGGAAGTGTTCTTAGATCCCAAGCCAGTCGCAGGTCTTTGCCATCGATTTTGTCCGCAATCTTGATCGCCTTTTCGTATTTTTCGCGGACATCCTGTGAGTCCGTCGAAGGATAGATAGGACGTACTTCATAAAGTTCGTTGAGAGTTTTCTTGCACTTAGACACGTGATTTTTGTTAATGTGGCTGATCACACGCTTGGTTCGCTCAACAACGTCTGGATTGTTGCTGTCCAGTCCCGACCACAAGAATGGTATCGCAGTAACAGGAAGAGCTTTTGCTTTGTCTTCTGCCTTGTTGTTGTCGCGCACATTAGGGCTTGAGAATTCTCTTATCAAGGCTCTGGTGTCAGACCTTAACTTGGCTTTCCTGAGATCGGCAAGCTGATCGTTTAAGAAGCCGTCATCATAGTCTCTGCCTTCTATCTTAAATTGGTTTTGTTTCAAAACCTGCAGTAATTCATCGGGCATCAGTGATGGACCGCCAAGTTCATAGATTCTTTCATTAATCAGCTCCCGATTACCTGCGGACATCGTTGGCGCAACATACCGGGAAATCAGATCGGCTGCTGCTTTTCGGTCATAAAGATCGTTTGACCTGCATAAAACTTTTGCATAGCACATAGCAGGAGCCGACTTGAGCGCGTCTGCCTGCTTCAGCATTCGACTGTGAAACCCTCGCGTGCTAGTTTCATCGTTTTCAAATGGTTGAAGGAATTTCCTGGCCAATGCAATCTCCGAAGGTGTCAGCGTCATCTTTTCGGCCAATTTGATGCATTCCGCAAAGGGCCCGCGGAACTTCCGGTTGTAAGGATCAAGCGTCGAATTGCTGCTCAGCTCTGAAAAAGCCACGAAAAGAGGTTGGATTTGTGACACACAGCGGTCAAGAAAAGCGTTTTTTATGTTGGCAGCGACAGCAGAAGCTGTCAATCGAACTTGCGGATTGTCATCTGTGCTTGCAATCCTCTCCAGATACTTGACTGCTTCTGGTGGAAGCCGCTTAGCTTCATTCTCGGCTTTAACCCTGTCGGCAAAGTCCTCGCTGCCAAGCTCTTTTGCCAGCGCTTTCACTCGTTTTTCCAAGTCGCGTTCGGCTTCCCGTTGTTCTTTGATTTTATTGACACCATCTTTGATGCCTTTGCTGTTGGCGATGTAGTCTTTTAACGCAGCGGGGATCTGCGCGCGACCATCTGAAAAGGTTTCAACACCACAAAATTGCAGCGCTGTTAATGGATATTCGGTGATCGCTTGCGCTGGCGGTCTTGTCGCATTCGAGGATTCGAAAATACTTGCTAGTATGTGGTCGCCAATTTTGGGACAAAACTTTTGTGCCTCAAGATTTCCTGCGTCGCCTGAAAATTGATGTGTATACATGCGCGAGGCTCCCATTGCGTCTAACCCGTTCCCTCGGGTCGTATCGTAGGAAGGTTTTGTTACGATTTTGCAAAGACCAGTTCAATTTCTCTTGCTGTGGCGCGCGTCGATCACCGCCTTCGCCACATAATTCCTTGCCCTGGGCCTCTGTGGGCTTCTTTTAATCGGTTACCGATACAATTGTGTTGTTCGGCACAGCAACGTTTAATCGTGATGCCATACCAACTTTCTTCATCAGTTTGATTATTTGCCACGACAGATCAAATTCCCAGGGCTGCATGCCCGTCTTCGCAGAGCCTGGATAAGCATGGTGATTGTTGTGCCAACCTTCTCCCATCGCGAGAACTGCTACCCACCAAACATTGACACTATCATCGTCGCGGGCGTAATTCTTGTAACCAAGGCGCGGGAAATGGCAAATCACATTGAGTAAAAGTGGTATCTGAAGCACGGCAACTGCGGCCAATAAACTTGCGAGCGCAGCCACCCAGCCAAATGCAGCAAGCACGAACAGTCGAAAGACGACGCCGATTATGAACGCGGTGATGTGCGCACGCCGCCAGGATCCACCCTGTTCTAGGAAAGAATAAAGCGGATCGTTTATCAAATCCTTCGACTGAATCGCTGGATCAATGTGGCTTGCATAGCCGTCTCCGGCGAGCCAGCCCACATGCGCGTTATAGTAACCAAACTTGGGCGAGTGCGGATCAAGCGATGTGTCGACATGACGATGATGCGCCCGATGGATAGTCGCCCACCAAATTGGCGAACCTTCAAAGGCCAGATATCCTAACATGACCCAAAAGTACTCGACTATTCTGGGACAAGAGAATGAGCGGTGCGAAAGCAGTCGGTGATAACCGATTGTCACACCTAACGCATGAAGCACATAACTTATTAGGAATACTGTGAGAAATTCGGTCATTATCAATCCTTCTTATAACAAGATGCGCTTGTCGAGCAACTTGCAATGCTTGCCGTTTCACCGCAGGCGGTATCCAGTTCCGATGCAGAAAAACTGTCTTCTATATTTCTTTCCGCCAATCGCGGTCTTATGTCTTTAATTCGCGCTTGTGTGGAACCGCGAATTTCCATCTTCTGACGCCAACTACGGGAAATTAGCTATTTTAGTGCGTTTTCCCTTTCGGCATGTTGATTTCTCAACCTCAGAACGGATTTCGGAGGATCCGACACGCTCACGCATGGATATTACAGGCTTTCGGGACTTCGTAGTCACACCACTACAATTTGTATTCACTTAACTATAGCAGATTTCAGGGGGTAAAGTCCAATCGAACGGAAACGTGACAAGATCGTGTTGCAACAGAAGTATCCGCGATTTTGGATTTGCTCCGATGCGCTGCTGACGCAGACTATCCCAACATAAAATACTGAATTCATCGAACTCGTCGAGCCGCTGGAGCTGTCTCGAAACGATCCGGCCAACTTCTCTAAGGGAGAAGGCATGATCTTGAAGGGGTCTATTACATCACTGATGGAAAAAATTCATTGAAGGGTGTGCATCATATATAGTGCCACTGTCAGAAAGCGGAAATTAGACCTTGGTGGAAGCATTCACCAGTGGCTTGTTAAAACCAATTCCGCACTTGTGCCAACTCGGTTATTTTGTCAAGTCTCGTGGTATGATAAGAGAGGACTGGTTTATACAAATTGATTTCAATCGTTTTGCGTAGCTAATTTGGCAAAAGAGACCAACGAAGAAAATTACTTTACGAGCAACGCAAGATTGCCACTGGTATAAAACCAACTGCAAAAGCAGAAAGTCCAGACTCTAATTTCTTTGAACTATATGTGAGCGATGCGCTGAGTGCATCGGCAAGCACACATTATCTGTTGCAGCGTCCCAGTCGAAAGAAAGATCGCGACAAGATACGAACCTGGTTTGAGGAAAATATGACTCACAATACTCTGTACAAAACTGAAGTGCCTGCCACGACTATACCGTGCGTCGTACTAGCCTCATTGCAGTCCGATCTGGCGTCGATAATGAAGTCCAAGGCCTTGCTCCCCTTCAGGCGAATGTACGTCCTCAGTCCGGATTCGTTTGTTGAGTTATCGATTCAAAAACTGGAATCCGGACAATTCCAGCTCGAAATCAACGCGCCGAATCGACGCGAGCATGTAGTGGATCCCAAACTGAAGAAATTAGTGGACACGGCACACATGTTCACCTGGCTCGCCTTGTCGACCAGCCTGAGCCGATCAAGTCTGGCTCCCTGTCCCTCAATGGCTCATTCCGGTGCCGATGAAGTTCTTGCACTTTATCAATGCCTGGGAGCATTTAAAGGCGATTCCGATCGACCTTATTCTTCAACAATCACTGGTCCGCGCGGTTCGTATGAGTTGTTCACAGTAACTCAAAAAGGCGGGATGAGCGAGCTCGTCATCGAAACGAATTGCATCTACGGCAATTCAATGAAATGGAAGGCAGAAGTCGAATTCACTCACCAATTGGTTGAGCGCGCAGGCAAAATCATCTCGGATGTACTGGGTGAATGGCTCAGACCTGGAGGCATTTCGCTGCGACGGGAATATGACAGGGAAACGAACTTGACTCGCCACTAACATGAGTCGACGTACCACCAGGAATATAGGCATAGCCGGCGATAAAGCGATTCCGCGTTAGTGTCGTTACTTTGAGCCAAAGTGTCTTGTTGAGCGTAGTTGAAATTCCGGTATGTTCAGATTAGCCGATTTGCGTAAACTCGACTCCAGAGATGGACGGCATCGCCGAAGCCGATTACCTCGGAGTGTGCCGCTAGAGCCACATACTGCCCACAAAGCTGTCGCGTGAACCATAACATGCCAGAAGTCGAGTACTGCCAAACCATACTAGAGTCCTGAACGGCAACTACAAAAAACTTGGCTTGTGTCTAGACTAGTTCCCAGCTGATCCAATCGATCGCTGGCTTGCCAACAATTTAAGCGAACACGCAACATTTTCTCAGCAAACCTCAACTAAGCTCGCTGATGCTTAGTTGAGGTTGAGGCATGAACAAACCAGACAAAATACTATCGCTCACGCTCATTGTGATTACTTTGTCATGCGCTTTTTCGGCATCAATTATGCCTGCCAGAGCCCAAGCTGATACCAAGACAAAGATTATTGGATTCGGTGCACTTTATCGCGAACAGGTCGGAGAGTTCGATAGTCGCAAAAACATCTTTATCGCGGACAGCTCTCAGCCCACCTGGTCAAGAGGAAGGACAGAACGGGTCGATTTGATCGGATCGGCAGTCCAATGGGGCCGCTCAGTTGGCTCAGGCTTACGCGATTTGCAGGCAGTGACGAAAGTAATCGGTACGACCTACTTCGCTGTGAACCGGGGCGACGTCTACGAAGTGCATGATCCTTCCGCGACAGCAACCCTTCTTCGCAGAGAAAGACACTTAGCCGACCTCGGTGCACGTGCAGTTGCGGTTGATACTCGGAGAAATCAATTGGTTGTTGTATTCGACAAGACTTTGACATACCGCGACTTGAATACTGGTAAATGGTTGCCGTCACCTGGTGCCAAGATCGGCGAAGACGGTGAGATTCCAGTCTCGATGATCTATCGTCCTTCAGAGGATTGCCTGTATGTACTGTCCGCCTTCTATCCGCAAGTTCCATGCGGTTGGCCGAAGGCCGACTGGCTCTCACTCTCGAAAATAGGGGTTGACGGTAATGTGGTGGCACTTGGCAGACTACAAGGCAACTTTGAATTACCGCCCAGTGGCAGAGCAGTGCAGTTGCTGGATTTGGATGGTCAACTTGCAGTGATGGCTGGGACCAGCGGCTACTCGTTAAAAAAACCTTCCGGGGCTCGATTGTACCTGATGGATCGGGAGAAGAACCTTTCAGTTGTCGATACAACTGAAGTTGACGATCGAGCGCGGAATTTAAGCTTGAAAACAAACTCTTTCGATGAGTACCTGCAATCATCATTCGTGCCGGAGCTCAAGAAGCATTCAGAGATGTTGCACAAAGTAGATGCCGGAGGGACGGTTCATCTGAGACTAGCCAAGTCGGGCGCCATTGTTGAATGTACTTCTCCGCCCGATCAAGGTAAATCTCCGAGCCAATTGAAGCGACTCATAGAGCAAGTTGTTGAGTTCCCCAAGTTGCCTGAATCAGCTCCTCCTGAACTGGACCTTGAACTCACGCTTGACTCAGATGGCTACCACGCAATGCTCAGCGTGATTTTGGCACGAGACTAGCTATTTAACTTTGGCTCAGGGACCAAAACAGAATTACTTACCGACAGGTTGCGCCTCTTGATTCGATCAAGTAACCTCGCCTCCGGACATTCAAAATAATTGAGTTGCCGTGTCCACATCCAATCTTCTTTCTTAGTAGAGCGTGTATAGTTATTCGTACTCCGACCCAGAGTAATGCTCATGACTTTTGCGAATGTTCGCCAACTTCGTACGTACGCAGTGAACAATTCGCTGTTCAAGCCAATGACTTTGAAGGCTGCGATCAAGCATCTTGGTTTTGTCCAGGCTGATCCGATTCGCTCTCCTGCACGAGCGCAAGATCTCATACTTCGGCATCGCGTGAAAGACTATCGCGCAGGCGATCTGGAGAAGCAATACTCTAAGCTGGATGTCGAAGAAGATCTGCTCTACGCATATGGTTTTCTTTCGCGTGAAAATTGGCGGTTGTTGCATCCGAGACAAGACGCGCGTTTATCCAAATCTGAAAAACTTGTTTTGCACCTCGCTTCGGAACAAGGTGAAATCCATCCTCGCGATTTGCGTCCTCATCTGGGCGATGAACGAGCACTGAACGCCTGGGGCGGATATTCCAAAGTCTCCACTAGAATACTGGAAGACCTGCACTACCGAGGATTGCTTAGAATCGCTCGCCGTGAAGATGGAATCAAACTTTACGGTCCGGCAGAGAAAGTCGAGCAAGCGCTTGACCCAACGGTTCGATTGAAAAAGCTGGTGCTCTTGATCGCTTCAATTCTCTCCCCGCTGCCGGAATCCAGTCTGCGATCCGCAGTCAATCATCTTGCTCACGCGGCGCCGACTTTGCCAGGCAGACTCACAATTGTCAAACAACTAATTCAAGAGGGAGCGCTCGAACAAGGAAAAATCGACGGAGTCAATTATGTCTGGACCGAGGCATTAAAGACGCTCGACCAGGCACCACCTGTAGTGCGCATAGTCGCCCCATTCGATCCATTAGTTTGGGATCGGAAAAGATTTGAGCACCTCTGGAACTGGGTATACCGTTTCGAAGCTTACACCCCTCCTCCAAGACGCCGTCTCGGATATTACGCAATGCCGCTACTCTGGAAGGACGACGTCATTGGCTGGGCAAACGTCTCTGCTAAGTCGGGAATCTTCGACATTGAAACGGGCTATGTTATCGGCAAACCGACAGAGCGTGCATTCCGCGTGAGCCTGGATGAAGAAATCAGTCGGATGAAGTTCTTTCTCGGGTACAGTTGAACAAACGCGTGGCTGGATACCGCCCTCAGTCTAATTCTTGCTAGCTTCGGTGAATGTCGGCTATATGCCAAACTCAACGGTTAAGCTTTGTCGAGGGCAAATCTTGAAGCGGAATCGAAAACCAAAATGTGCTGCCATGCGCGCCATCAGAGGTGACACCAATCGCTCCATGGTGCAAATCGACAAGCGACTTAC
Organism: uncultured Candidatus Obscuribacterales bacterium; assembly: GCA_964418155.1. Taxonomy (GTDB): domain Bacteria; phylum Cyanobacteriota; class Vampirovibrionia; order Obscuribacterales; family Obscuribacteraceae; genus JADYXR01. The sequence goes on from CAYQKX010000004.1 coordinate 43,275, forward strand.
AGATAGCTAACCCAAGACCTTTTCCTGCATTGTCTAAAGCCTCGGTATTTACCTGGACGAACTTTTCGAAAATCAATTCATGATGCTCGGGCGCTATTCCGGCGCCTTCATCTATCACTTGAAACTCAACGGTGTTGCTCGCAGACTGAATGCACTTCAAAGTCACTGCGCCGCCCGGCGGAGAATACTTGATCGCGTTGCTCGTTAGGTTGACCAACACTTGCTTAAGCCGCTCAGGATCAGCGTAGATATCAAAATCGTTTTCCAAATCAACATGCAACTCTACCTCGTACTGCCGCGCCATAATCCGCACAGTCTCAACTGAATCCGTTAGCAAATCGAGCACGGCAATCTCGTGACAATGCAAGTCAATACTTCCACTAGCAAGCCGATCAGCATCGAGCAAATCGTTAGTGAGCGTCAACAGTTTCGAAACATCCGATACGGCTTGCTCAGCCGTAGGCATGGCCGTCGCGGGCAATTCGCCGACGATACCAGAGGTCAACAGCTCAAGGGCCGTCGACACGGAAGTCAGAGGACTACGCAAATCGTGACTCACCATGCTAATCAGCATCTGCCGCATAGACTCAGATTCTTCGAGTTCGGCGACAGTAGCATGGAGTACGGCATCAAGTTCAGAAATTTCGTCATTGCCACGAATGCGTTCATTCAGGGGCAACTTCTTCGGAACTCGTCGAGCGTTGTCTATGACTAAATCGATTCTGCTGGCGACTCCACGGAAAAACAATAATGCAACACCAAGCGCAATCAGGATGTTAACTGCGACGCCGGTCCAAAGCGTAATGAGCACCGCTTCGCGAGCACGCGCTTCCTGAGCGGCAAACTCTTTGGCTGCGGCTGTTTCCGTATTGACCACGGTGGTCAGTCTTGACATAATTTGATCCATCAACTTGCGAAGAGGACCAAGATTGTAGTCTATGAAAACGCGCTCAATGTCCTCCTTTCGGTGCAGTTTTTCAATTAGTTTTTTTGCAACATCTGTACCCTCTGCTACAGCTTTCTTGGCTTTACCAAGTCTTGCCATCTGCTCCGGCTCATTCTTGACCAAATCGCCCAGTCCGTTCAATTCCTGTTTTGCAAGCTGGACCGATGATAAAGCTTTCTCGCGATACGACTCAACACTCGAGAATTTGTAAATTGCCACGGATGTTCCGCATTCGACCAAATAGCGTTGAACATTGCCGGCAGAGTGGACAATTCGCTTCGAAAGGGCTTCGCGCTTAACTGCAGCATCAGCGCGATTAACCAGATGCGCAAGAACGCCGAGGAATGCCAGTTCGACGAGCAGTGGCACAGTAATTAGAATTAGCCCTTTGTGAGCGATTTTCATTCGCAGCTCAAAAATGATATGTTATATCAAATGAATGTACCACCGAACCTTTTCCTACAAGCTTTCTCAGCCTCCCAATGAGCAAAATTCTAATAATCGACGACGACGAAAGTTTAATGGCCAACGTGAAGAAGTGGTTGGAACATGACCATTACATCGTGGAGACGGCTTCTACTGGACCGGATGGTTTGCACCTGATGTCAGTCTACCAATACGACGTCGTTGTGCTGGACGTCAATTTGCCCAAGATGAATGGTTTCGATGTTTGCCAGAAGTACAGACAGGGAGGCGGACAGGCTCCTGTAATCATGCTTACGGGTCGCTCCGAACTAGCCGATAAAGAAACAGGTTTTGGTGCTGGTATAGACGATTATCTGTCGAAGCCCTTTCACATTAGAGAGTTGAGCATGAGAGTCAAGGCGCTGCTCAACAGGTCGCGCACGATCAAAAAGCAAGATATTCTGGAAGCTGGAACACTGGTTTTGGATCGGCAATCGCTCAGTGTTAAGCGTGACGGTCAGGAAATTAAACTTCAGCGAATGGAGTTCATGTTGCTGGAATTTTTCATGCTGAATCAAGGGCACTGCTTTTCACCTGACGCTTTGCTGTCCAGAGTCTGGAGTGCCAATTCCGAGGCCACACCTGAGTCTCTTAGAACCACTATTCGCAAACTTCGAAGCAAGATAGACAATGAAGGCTGTCCGTCTTTGATTGTCAATGTTCACGGTATCGGATACAAATTCGAACCGTAGAATAGAGGCGGGCACCATCCATGGTGAGTTTCTAGGAGACGTTAAGTCTTGCGCTGGAAATCAGACTTGGTTACCTGCAGTCTCGATGTCTTCTTCTGAACGTGAATGGCTCCGAAGAATAATCCAGAATACATAATCGTCGATCTCACTTGAGGTATGTCAAAAACGCAATGGCGTCCAGACAATGCTCGCCATTGCTGACTGGGCATCAGAAAGAAATATCGAGAACTCCGGCTCATTGCCTTCATAGAAGACTTCTTTAACTTCGTGAAAGTCAGTCGACCGAGGTCCGGATTTGTGAGCCCAATTAGGAAAGAAATATCCGACGAATTGCTTACCACCAGACCTCCACTCTCCTGAAATACGGAGTAAACGTTTTCCTCCAATCGGCCGAGTCTCAGCCTTTATGATGGTAAATGCGGAGGTATCGCCAATGGTGTCAAGCAAGTCGCAACCCAATGAATTGACCTCGCCCTCGCTGAGAATATGGGACGGCAATGAAAGTAACGTCTTGAACCGCTCTGCAGCGACACTTCCAACTCCCACACCTCGATCGAAAATTGACAGATTCGCACTGTGACTATCCGATGGAATGAAGGTGATGCTTGTGGAGTAGGCCCCTTCCGCGGGATGATTCAGCACTTTCCTCCATGATTGAGGTACGGTAATGTAGTCAATCGGCTTCATCTCTGAAATTGTAGTTACCTTGAGCTGGAATACGGTCTCGCTATTTCTGAGATGTGCCCGGGTCAATGAGCTCTTCTGATCTTTCCGACAGATGTGCGCCCGCAGAACTGGTTTGTCCACTGGATATTCGACCATTCTATGACCTCCGTTGTTTCGTTTGCTGAGTGTGTCGCTACTTTTTCTTCGGCGGTGTATACCACTCGAGTTTGCCTCCAGAACCTTTGGAGCTTGTTTGCATGCTGTCAAACAATTCAGTGAGCGTCATTCGAACATCATTGTTCTGCCCCCACGAATTATCAATTTTCACAGTGCCAGTCTTGGGATCGTAATCGGATACCAGGACCACATGACTGCCTCCCTCTGGCCGTGGCACTTTGTTTGGATCATCACCGCGCGCAACGGCAGCCCGTTGTGATGCCATTTGTTGCAATCTACCCGTATTGAGCTGAACAATCGCAGATTTATCGCCGAGCTTCGCCAGGCTCTCTCTCAACTGTTCCTCAGAGGTGATTCTACCTCCGATTAGCCTTTCGAACTCTTTGCCGACACCACCGAGCTTCTCATGCATCAGGTAACGTCCTTCTAACTTGTCTCCTGTGATTTGATTCCAGGCATCCGCAATCGCAGAGCCACCTATCAGCGGACTGTCATTTGGTTTCGATAGGCCATTCTTATTAAGGTGAAGGACCGACTCGCTTCCATCGTCATTCTTCCTGACGATACGACCACCGGTATCGGTGCGACTTTCAGGTGTAACTTCTCTGTAGGACAGCGAACCTTTCGCAACCTTCTGACCGGTCGGGTCCAAAGTCATACGTTGCAGCCTACCATTGATTAGAGAAACATCCCAAAGCTTGCCGAGCGCGGTGCGACTACCCGCATCAGGCGGGAATCTCGACTCCGGACTGCCCGGACGCACTTTGATGGAATCCATAGGAACATTGATTGTGGTACCGTCCCTGGTGGTGTACTTGCCAGTGTTGCCTACATCAGCAGCAAGTTTTGCTGCTACCTCTGGTTGATCTTTGAGAGCCATTCCGCGCAAGACAGTCACGTTACATGTGTTGTTCCTGCCTTGATTGTTGTCTGCGGAATTAGCAATATGCCAGAATAGTTGATCGGCCAGTTCTGCCTTTTCCCGCGACGTCAGAGCTGCGTCCTTGCCATCAAGCAGTCGGGCGGCCTGTTTGTAGACCTCCTGTTTCTGCTTGTCGGTAAAGTTCTCCATAGAGTCGAACTTTTTGGCATTGTCTACTAAGCGTTCTTTCTGCTCTGCAGTGAGATCTTTATTGGTATATATGTTTTTCGCAAACTCAGATGGTGGCTTGAACGGTTTATCCTCATTTAGCTTGGAATGGGACCAGGAGCCATCTCCATTTCTGCTCAACTTGAGATTCTCTTTACCGAATTGATACTCAGTCGGATTTCCTGCGCGATCGAATTTGGTCGCCTTGAGTTCATCCTTCTGTTTCGCTTTTTCTGCCGGTGTTGATTCTTTGGGTTTGTCGAACAGCTCTCTCTGCCGACCGTCTAAGTCCGGCTTCGCTGCGCCGGGTGGAGCATCTTTGACAGTTGATGTCGGCGGATACTCGCGCACTAGAGGTTTGCCATCCTTGCCCGGCACGGCAGTCTTGACCCTGCCGTCTTGATCGACGACTACACTCATGCGGAATTTCTGACCTTTCTCGTCTTTGTATTCGTTGAGGTCGGAAGTCGACCTGGGTTGAAAGTCCTTGAGAGTTCTAGTACCGCGAGCGATATCAGCATTGATTGTGCCATCTTTATTTTCGCCGACTCTCGTGTATGTTTTTCCATTCAGAGTGAATCGATCGATAGAATGAGGATCTTTCTTGTTGCCACTAAAGGTAAACTGTCCGGCTTCCGTCTTTGTGGTAAGAACGGCATTATTTTCGAGACTTTTGGTTACTTCATATCCGCCTGGCCCCCTGTAGGTAGTGATACCGTTTTTGGTATCGCGAGCGGCAGATGTTACTTTACTGCTGGGATCTTTATCCGTGAACGTGACTGTATTACCGGATACTGATCCTTCTCTGTACCTGCCCGTGGTGCCGTCGAGATAGCTAGTTTTGCCTTTGATGGTCTGAGTGCCGCTGAGCCAGCTATACGTGCTAGAATCGCCTGTTTTCGGGTTAAAACTGGTCTCGTCTCTCTTGCCCTCTCCTGTACCCAACTTGCCTGGATTCGTGATGCGCTCGACTGATCTGTTGTGGCTTCCATCAAGCGTGACCGTGGTCTTGACGCTGCCGTCAGCAAGCACTTCTCTGGTTGCATCTCTGGCCGGTACGAACTTTTTGCCGTCCCAACCATCTAAAGATGACCTACCGTCTTTTCCGACCGTCTCTCTTGTGTAGTTTTCAAAGTTGAACTTTGTGACTGTTCCATCCGGAGACATAAAAGATATTTTTTTATCTGGTGCATCAGAGCTCTGATATCTGACTTTTCCATCTGCGGTCAGATCGAGGTCTCCTTTGAACATTCTGCCGGACATTCCCACTGATTCGATACCAAGGGACTTCAGCGCTTTCTCAGCGCCTTTCAAGCTATCGGCGCTGGGCTGTTTTTCTCCCGGCTTACCGGCAGCCCGATTCCAGATCCCATCTGCGACTCTGGTGTAGCTTATGGTGTCATTGCCGATACGCAAATCAATCTTGTTGACTTGATTATTGCCGTCACGCGCAGCCGAGACCCCAACTTTTCCGACCCCAGTAACATCAATTTCGGTGGCAGTACGCCTGCCGAACTCGTCGAACTTTCTTGGCTCAACTGGTTTTGGTTGGTCAACATAACCAGCGACAGAATCGCCTCCGCCAGTTGAAGTACCTGTCTGCTCGAGACCCGCTCCTGGTGCAGCTTGTCGGCCGCTCACCGGCGTGTCTACGGTTGATAATCCTTTTCGTCTCGCTACTTCAGAACCACTCTGGCCCACCGGACTCGTTAGCGCTTCCGCACCGCTCCCAGTGACGCTTGCGTACCGCGAACCTTCCGCCTGTGGATAGAGTCCGGCTGTGCCCTGGAGGCCCTGAAGGAGGGCTTCCTGGTCCGACTCGCTAGTATCGCGATCTTCGGTTCCGGAGCCCCACTTCGGTTTTGTGGAGCATGATGACCCGCTGTCGTCGCTATCGCGTGAGCCACCACCCCTGGGGGCATTATATGAATAAACTTCCAGATGCGCAGCAGACGTTTGATCTTGCTGCTGATTTTCCGATGGTAAATCTGGCAAACCACGAGCGGCGTCCGATACCATATGCACACCTATAGTAACGAAAAGTTGATGTTAAGGTAGTAAGGAAACGGAAAGACGGGGCGAAATCGAAGAACCTGTCGGGTTTTCGAACTGTCTCTATCGTAAAAACTATTTGTGAACAGGATGTGAGCCGTTTGTGACTATTTTGTACCCAAGCTGGATACAGAAGTCCGGAGATAGAGCAGCCAACTCAAGTGCGCAGAGCAGATTCCAGACTCATTTGCAAAGCAACCTAGCGCTATGGGTTCGAGAGCTTGAAAGAAAGCGTTGAGTTTGACGACAATCGATCAAAGTCATTAGGGAAGGACGTTGAGCAGTTCACACAACTGCTTCGGGCGATCTAACCCCAGCTGCAATCGCCGATTTTCATCTCAGTACGATTGCATCGGCTTCGCAGAATTTGACGCTTTGTTTGTTTATCGGAATTCGAATTTCATACATAACCGCCAAGACGAGAAAGAAGCACTCGATGCAAGAGCAATTCCTTTGTTATACTTGCCGAACATGAACCTGGGTGGCACCGACATTGGTGGCAGATTGATCTAGCCCCTCTCAACGCTGGTGCTCGCAACGGTCACGAATAATCACCACAAGGTCTTTCAATTGTCAACTTCAAGAACTGTTGTTCAGCAGGCTCGAACAATGAAAATGGGAAAACTCAGTTCGAAAAAAATCACAAGTAGATGGCTGCTGTGTATTATGCATTCCTGTGTGATCGCTTCGTTTGGCTGCAACAATTTGTTCACAGTTCGATGATAGTATCGCTCACCGAACGGTTGACGAGGAACTCTCGAAATGCAAATTAAGGACAATGTTGAAACGCAGGCACCTGCCTCTGATGGAGTATCAGAAGGTCCGTCAGAACAGCCTCGATTTAACTACGATTTAAAAGATTTGCAGTCGGCGTTGAGTCAAGACAACTCGAATTGCAAAACAGATTCTGTCGACGATGAGTTTGCGCTCGTTGGAGATAATACAACCGACAAGTTTGACAAAAAAGCAGCGGTAGATGTCGCAGTAAAGTCATTAAATGATTACTCCCCAGTCGGTCCCCCGGCTCCGCCTTCGGATGACCCTTCCAAAGACATACACACCATGTTGGAAAAAATTCGAGACACCGATGGACAAAAAGGAGTAGACGAATTCGAAAAATCAGTAAACTCCAAGCTGCGGTATGGACTGGAATTCAAGGTTATCGGCAAAGACGGCGCCTATCGGATCGGACCGTCGGCAGAGCGTACCAAGATGGTCAACAGCGCGCAAAAACACCTGTCGGAAAGACAGCTTGACGGTCCTCCTATATCACCTGATGGTTGGGACAACATATCAAAGAGTCTAGAGACAGTTAAAAAGAATGGCGGACAAGCTGCCGCTGATGAATTTTGCAAACAAGTAAACAGCAAGGTTTGGACTGGTTATGAGATACAACAAAATGCAAAAGGTTTCTCAGTGGGACCGAGCAAAGAAAAAATGGATACCATTAAGCAGGTTGCGGAAATCGCAGCCAAGGAAGCTTCTGGTGTTAAGTTGACTGAAGAAGACAAGGCCAGAATGGAGGAAACGTTAGTTGCTGTGGCCATGTCTCCTCCTGAGCAGTTGGGCTATTTCAATAGCGTTGTCAACTCACTTTTGCCTAAAGGAACGAAGTTCGAAGCGTCCAAGGATATGACTTACAAAGCCACGAAGAGTTCGGGCTCGAAATAACTTACTTAACTGTCACCGGAGGACGCTGGCTCGGACCTTGTGGCTGTGCATTCTGACTGCGGAACCACCTCACTGCCGCGGCTGTGATCATGAGCCCGACGATGGCAGCTCCCGCGGTCTTGCCTTTCCATTTGCCCTTTTCTCCTTGCAGCTCTTTGTTGAAAGCCTCCATCATTGCCTTGTACTGTGGATCGCCAGGATTGCTTGCCGCTCTTTGCTGACACGCAAGCAGACGATCCAGCGCTTGCATCCGCTCCTCTTCGAGCGGAGTCCTGCTCTTTTGTTGTTTAAGCGCCGCCAACTCTTGCTTGGCGAGGTCGAGCGAACCAGGGCCAAAATCACCTTCAGCCATTGCTTTACCTGCGAGGGTATCTCGTTCTACCCAGGTACCGTCCGCTTGTTGAACAAGCCCGCTTCCTCTCAGTCGTCCGGGATCACGAGGTACCCGTTGTTCACCAGGACGAGCCTCGTCGCTCGGCTTAGTTGAAGGAGCTCCTGGTAAGCCAGGTGTCGTTACTTGTTGCCTGGGCGCAGGTTCTGCTTTCACCACTTTCTTGCTTATATCAGCTTCCATGTACATACCCTGTCCATCTCGATCAAGGGTGAAGAGCCCCGCCTCGGGCTGGCCTTTGCGGATGTAATAATCCTCTCCACGCGGGCCATCGCGTCCGACAAATTCCCAATCTCGCGCGAGTGATGCCTCAGTAACCTCAATTGGCTCTGGCAGTTTCGCACCGCTGATCACGGTAACATCACCGTAGAGACTTCTATTCTGCCGCTCTACCGTCGAGACGACATAATGCTCGCCGACTCGGCCAACCACTTTATTTTGATCGGTCAATCTCGCGTTCGGCACAGGCGCATACTGGTACTTACCGTCGACCTCTCTGACAACAAAAACAGACTCTTTGCCATCCGCGCCCTTCCCGACGGTCATGAAGTAATCCTGAGGCAGTCCGGGAACAGGAATTTTTTGAATATACGGATCAGCTGACACATCTCTAGGCGACTTTTCGATGCCCAGCTTTTTGACGAGCTGCTCTTTAGAAATCGGCTCGCCTTGAGGCACGACAAGTCTCTCGGTGGGATCTATCAACAGGGCTCTACCCGCACGTTCGGCTGCAACTAAATATGTTCGACCATCCATTGCCACCCGATCGCCAGGTCTAAACCCACTGGAGTCTTCACGATATGGATAGCGTTCCGAGGGTTTTAAACTAGGTGATTGCGCAGCTCTTTCACCAGATTTCGATCGCGTTAACTCTTTCGCCGCCTCAGAAGGCACCGCCATCAGATTTTTCTGGAGTTGAAGTTCAGGTTTGCCGTCGGCACCCGGCTTGACGAAATAGACTCGACCCGCGGTATCTGCAAAGGCAGTCTCCTTACCATACTGACCTTCCGGCATTTTGACAGATATCATTCGCTGACTACCAAACTTCAGGATGGTCGGATTTCTTGACCAGGCACTCATCTCTGCACTCTCCACCTGACTCGGGGTCAGACTGCGCACATCTGTTGCTCCCTCTCTTTTGAATTCACCGTTGGTGGTTTGAAAGATCGCAATCGTGTCGGAGGGCCGCGCGGATAGCTGCTGCCAACTACCTGTAGCACCAGGTTTCAGCTCGGCACCGTCAAATACAGGTTTAGTCGAACGTTGCGCACCTTGACCGGCTTCTTGCTTTGCAAATGGTACTTGTCCCTGTGACCGCTCGCCTTCTGCCGTTTTTTCAACACCGCCCTTTACCGACCTGCCACCACTCTCGGTTCCAGCCGGCTTAGCAACTCCTGCCTGTCCGCCGGCGGCTTCCGGCGCAGGAGTCGGAGGAATCTGTCCACGAGCGGCACCAGGTTCCGACAATCGAGGCGCTTCACGTCCAGGAGCGACAGTGGCCGCTTGCCTCGCCCGCTCCGTGGGGACCGCGGCCAAGTCTGGCTTGTTGAGTAGCGTCCAGCTCGATCCATCCAGTGACTGCACCATGCGGTAGACGCAGCCATTTGCCTTGTCGACAACGACCTTACTGCCGTCTGACATACCGACAACTCGCAACGTGCTGTCTCCTACTTTCAGTTCAGCCCCCTCGGTCCTCAGTTGGTCAGTTTGTTCTTTGTTAAGCGCTATCTTTAGAGGACCCTTGAGGGTGGCTGGGCGCTCCGCACGGGCATAGATCGCGAGTTGATCAGAGCCACCCAGTCTTTGCCAGGTCCCTTTGGCACCAGGCTCGACTTGCTTGCCATCAATGAAGGCAGGAGCACCAGATACGTCACCAGCTCTAGAACCATCGCCTTGACGCTTTTGATCGGGCTGCTGGCGCCCACCAGATCCGTCGCCCGGACTTGCAGGAGAACCGACCGCAGCAGCTTTATCCCCAGCCTTCCTCGCCTGTTCGAAGGTGACTGCCATCAAATCCGGTTGCGGTAGGAGCTTAGCTGGTTGTCCTTGCGTGCCCTCCTCGATTCGATAGACTCTTCCGGCCTCATCGGCAACGAACAGCCTGGGTGAACCGTCCTGTGTGGCACCTACCATTTTGAATTGACCATTCCCAATCGAGACCGTCTTGCCTGAGGACTGGTCGAACAACCTGCTCCGTTCAGCCGCAGTGAGTTGAATTGGTTCACCACCCTTCGGATTGACACTACCGTCGGTGCTCCTGAACAATACAGTGTCCGCTCTAGGAGAAGTTCTACCACACTCCTGCCATTGCCCCTTGCCACCAGCGATCAGATCAGCTCCGTTAACCGCACTCGGTGGCTTTTTGCCATCGCTGCCGGTGCCCGTATCTCCGTCTCCGTCTCCGAATGTAATTTCTAGCTCCGGAAGCTGGAGTGCAGCCTCGTCCACTCTGGAAGCCGAATTGATTTGGCGTATTTCTTCCGGGCTCCAGAGAGTCCTCGACAGCTCGCCCGGTGAATTCGCACCTGTATTATCACTAATTGGAAGGCTAGCTTCCAGCTCACGGTTGTTGTTAGTTCCAGTCCCCATATCGCCCCCTGGAATCTGGCGGTGTTACCACCGCTCAGATTCTGATGAAAAAAACTTCGCCATTTGCGATGGAAATAGACTATCGAGTACTCATAACTGATTTATAACCAGCACTCATTCGACATCAACTTTTCTACGGCGCTATATCCCGTGCCAGAAGTCCGGTTCTCATGTCTATCCACTCGTTGATGTAGGCACCGTCTCGCTTCTGCCTGACCCAGGTCGAATCCATGGCGGAGATCAGTATCAATTGTTTTTTGTCGTCGTACACCATAAGCCCACAACCGTTTTTTCCCGGCACTATGTCAACAGCCTTGCCAGGTTCCGCATCATATCTGATACCACAAGCAAGTACGACAGAGACAACGCGCCCACCCATTCGCTCCTCGACTATCGTCGAACCGGAGTCCCGTTTTATGACCAGCTCGCGTCCGTTAAGCCCGGGTGACACTATCGGCTTATCGAGTCCGAACTGACAGAGCAGATCGATAGCGTCTTTTCTCACGCCGGCCTTGAGCGTATCAGTGGCTATGTAAGCGCACTCAGCAAGCGCTTGACGCATAGTTACACAATCTCGATCAAGGTTCGAAGACATTACTACCTCAGCCGCGGCAAGACGAACTCGCGCATCTGGATGCTTCAATGCGTCTTTCAGAACGGGCATGGCAGGATCTTTCTCTGACGATATTCTGTAGTTTCTATAAGATCTGGCAATCTCTTTGACCACATCTAGAGGCTCTTTGAGGACTGAAAGAGCTTCTCTAACGCGTTGGGCACGAGCATCCGGAGTTGAATCGGTGTCATACGGAGTGCGCGACGTTGTTTCCTGATACGAATCTTGCACCTGTTCCAATGCACTTTGCGCAGCAAAACGCACGACAGGATTAGAGCTCTGTCTGGCAATCGTAGCCAGCTCCGGTGCAGCTTTCGCATAACCAAGGCCGCCCAGCTCCCTGATCAATCGCTCCTGTAATTGTGGAGATTGATCTGTCGGCAATTTGGCGTTCTCCGCCTGGAGTGCTGCAAGTAGAACTACAGCCTTGCGTTCTGTCGACACAGTTTTTAGTGCCATCCAGCCACCCAGTAATTCCTCTCTGACATTTGCAGGCACTGCATTGTTGGCGAGCGCTAGGCTAATAAGAGCTGCAGTCAAATCTTTCGACTCTCCTTCCGTCGCGCACATACGAAGCGCTCGTGCAGCCTGCATCGCTTTTGGAACATTTTCCTCATAGACAGGTGCACCATTGATAGTTACGGATCCCTCTGGTCCTAACAGACCTGGATTTATGATAATCGCGTACAAGGCGCATTTCGCTTTGTCAGAGTTCTCCCCGGACCTCAAGGCAAGTTCGCAGAGTGCGAACATCTGACTTTGTCGCTGGTAGAATGAAACTTTCATATCTCTGTACGCTTTCTGTCGGAGCTGCTCACCATCCTTTTCCCACATCCACCAGGGCGTTTTGAACGGGAAGTAGCCGCCGGAGCGCTCCGTCACATTTGATACGAATGTATTAGGATTGAGGAGGCCAAAGCCGTTATCCTTGAACCATGACATTATCAGCTCCGGCTTCTCGACGGAAAAATCAGCTAGATATTTATATTTCCCGACGAACTCCGGACGTTTCTCCCAGGGCATGTTGAGTACGAGGGATTGCTGTTCCGACTTGCGCTCGTACTCGGGAGACCCTTCCTCGACACGCTCGGTCCGCGAGCGTATTGACCGGAGCTCAATAGCAACTTGCGGATCCTTTTCCGTTGGTATCAGTTCCTCTGCCAATTCACGCAGTCCTACCGCATTAAGCTGCACAAGTGCTTTGAGAGCCGCCGATCGCACAGCAGCGGAGTTCTCTCCAGCAGGAATTTTGCTATTTCCGAACGATACGTTCTCAGCACTGGTCGCATGAGATCGGATGAGTCGGAAAGTCTCGTCAGAGGAAAAACCCATTTGGGCACAAAGCTCGAGCGTTGCAGCTCGCATATCAGGGAACTTTCCAGCGGCGCTGTTGGGCGCAAGAACTGCTTGCAGTCGTGCTTCCAGCGCGGCTCGATACGCGGAGCGAGAGTCTTTCAAAACATCCGGCAATCGACGCATAATCTGGACTTGACTGCTGGTATCGCTCTCATTTGCAGGTTTTCCAATCAATCCGATAAGGTGCATCCGTGCGGCATCGAGCATCGCGGGGTTGGTCTGTTGCAATCTGGCTAAGCGTTCTGGAGTGAGTAAATCGAGCGCCATGGCGGTTGCTCTGAGATCATTCGAGCTCAGACAGCCCAACACCGCGTCATCGCATTCACGCTGCATATCAGCTCTGCCAGGGTACAATAGCTCCAACGCCCGGACGGCTGCTAAGCGCTGTTCAATTACACCGCCGGCGGTATCGTTGTCCGGGACTGGCGTCACGAGCTGCTGCAGAAGATGCAAGCTCAACACCTCACCGAACTTTCCTCGCTTCGCGGAATCTCCGGTCATATCGTTGACTATCGAAAGCATCGCTCGTCTAGAAGCCGGATTGCTTTGAGAGAGAGCATAGATTAGACCGCATGCAAGAGCGCGCACCTCGGGATCCTTTTCTTCGCGAGCAGTCTTTTCTAGAGTTCGTAAAAAGTCCTGGGAAGAGGAGCCATATCGTCCGGCATCACCTGGTTGTCCCTCGCGCTCGTCACTTATCAAGCCATCAATGACGGTGGCAAATCGAGCCCCTGTAGACGACAGCAAACACTCCTTTTTCAATTCAGCCGAAGTATTAGGAGATGAGAGGATCTGCTGCAGCATCGCGCCGTACTGACGGTGAGACATAACACCCAGGCGGCACAATAGGTCACCAGCAGCGACTCTTCTCTCATCAGCTCCGGCTGTTTGAGTCTCACGTTTCAGTCCATCAATCAGTTGCCCTGCAGAAAGTGAGACTTCGATCAGTCTCTCCGGAATTTGGGTTGTAACGCGTGATCTGACACCACGCTCAGTGGCGGTTTCTCTCGGCTCGAGAACCGATCTCTCATAAGCAGGGATGGTAAGGCGAATCGGCTCTGTCTGATCGGGAAGGGAGCCATCCGGGTTGCGCAGCAGGAAGACCAAGCATGTACTTGCCGCAGCTCTCACCGCCTGGTCTTTGCCTGCGAGAATTCTTGCTGCCTCCCGCTGAACTTCCGGAGGAAAGGATTTTCGCTTCTCAGGATCGAGCAAATCTGCTGCCTGTTGCGCCGATAGCCGAAACCCTCGATCCGAAGTTGCCGCAGGGAATGCCTTCTCTAATTGTCGTAGTTCATCCGGGGTGAACAGCAACTTTGCCACCAGCTCTTTGGCATAAGCCTGGCGCTCCTGATCGGTAGCCTCCGGACCCATGAGCCGACTGGTGCGATCGAATATCTCCTTCACCCGGGGCTGGGTCTCGGGACCGGACTTCGCAGCCATCAGGCGGGCGTAGTCGGAAAGGACCGCGCGAGTATCTCTCACATTCTCCGGCTTTCCGCGATCGAGCGATTCCCTTGTCGCAGGCAGCATACCTCGGCCGTCTCCGAGCAGAGGAAGGTTGGCTCGGGCGTCGCTCGCCAACGCCTCTTTGAGATCCTTAGCGCCAACCAGGAGTAAACCACCTTCAGATGCTTTAAACCCATATTTGGAGGTCGTGTAAGGTGCTCTGACCCAGGCCGAACTTTCTTGAGCAGTCTGTTCGAAAGCACTCTCGACCAACTTAGCTTGTCGCTTGCCAGGCAACCAACCAGGTCGATACAGACCTCGCATTATATCCACGGTGAAGTAAGCAGTGCGCGCCTTGTTTATCGCGGCACCCCACGTGGTGCTTTCTGCTCCGGCGTTATTGAAGACACCGGTTGCACCGACAGTGAGATGCACCATAGCCCTTCGCGCCAGCGCAGCCGATGTGACCTCACCTACGGCCAGGCGACCAGCGCTGGCAGCCAGACGTAGCTCGATTAGACCGGTCGCGATCAGTAATCCATCAAGGGTTCCAACGAGGGCCTTCTGCCCATAGTACCAACCCTTCTCCGAATCGCGGAACCGAGTCGCATCCTGAGCCCTGACTAACCTCATTTCGCCACCGCTCATGACCGGCAAGAAATCTTCTGGATTAACGTAGATTGGTTGTGTGGGAACTCGTCCTTGCTTAAAACCAGGAACTCGCGCATCTTGATATGCGTAGAATGGAACTGAGCAGAGATCACAAGTTTGGGTGATCTCGACTTTCCCTTTGTTGGGACCGTCTTCTGTCACCAATCTCGCTTGAAAGTCGAAGCTGAGCATGTTGACGTCTTTCAAGACTTCCCCAGATTTAGGCTGATAGTCAGAAGGGACAAAACCTACATGTCTGTCACTCGCATCGAAAAGCAATTTGACATCCTTGACCACCTCGCCGTTCTGCGGCTTGTAGCCTGGGGTTGCAAGGCCAAGGAATTCGCCTTGCGCGCTAAATCGTCCTTGAGGTTTCGACAAGGGAACATCACCGTACATGATCAACCGAGTCGGATCTTGGGAAAGCAATTCCTGAATGAACTGACTATTTCTCGAAAGGAATGGACCGACTCTGTCCGTCCAGGCTCGAAGTGCTTCGACTCGCGAAAGATTCTCTGGTCGGTCCAATTGGAGATCGCGGGGTAAATCGAGATCGACGCTCTTAATAGTGCCATCTTTGAAAGCGCGCAACATCATCGGATCAGAAATATTTTCGTTAGTGATCTCGAAGCGCTTACCTTTGTAGTCCACTACCACCGTCGAGTTCGGCGGTAGCTCCGGCTTGTAATCAGGAGCACGTTTGGCTAGCTCTTTCATGACCTCTACGCAATCGCGAGTTCTGCAGCTAAGATTTATCATGTATCGCGCTGCTTGTGACCAAGCCGGCTTATCATCACCATCACGAGGTAGCCAGCTTTGCGGATAGCCATTGTTTTTGTCGATAATCTGCCGCGTGAGCAACGCGACGGAGTCAAGCACCTGACGCTGTTCCAATAGCCCTGTGCATTGGACCAACCAGCCAAGCATGTCGTCCATTCTGCTACGCTCTTCCGGTGTCGGAGGACGAGATGTGTCGAAAGGCAGCGAGAGCGAAGTGCCACCTAATACCAACCTGGTCTTGGCAAGGTCAGGCGACATGGGCGTGCCACCGTCAGTGGTGCCAAGCGAGAAACCTCCGGGAGGCACCTCCATCCCTGCCGACTGCATGGATTGTGCTGTAATGACGGGCATCACCTCGAGAAATTTTACCAACGCGGCATAGATCGTCTGCGACGCGGTACCAAACACTCCCTGCTCCTGCTCACGATGGAATCTCTCCTCGAGTTGCTTCCTTTCTTCAGGTTGTGCCGGCAGGCCTAGCGCCATGCCGCTATCAGCAGCTTTCCACAGATTGGGCGCCATTTGTAATAATAATTTCTGAGCTTCCGCGACCCGTTGATCGACTCGCGGTTTTGCTCTGTCCGACGGTGCTTGCCCATCAGAAATCGTTACAGCTTCGCCCTCACCGTTCAATTTATATAAGGAAAACCCAATCAAGAAATCGGTCGAGGAATTTGAACTGTTCTCTTGTGTTAGCGATGATTGAACCGTTCGATATTGACTGAGAAGATCAGGCGCTGCCATAAGAATATTCTCTTGCGGCTCTGCAACCCGGTCCGGTCTGTTGCTTGTCGAATCTGCTTGAACACCCATCCTGCCTCTCCCCCATCACAACAAGTTAGTGGTTCAGGCTTACAATATCCAAACAACATATCCAAAAGCTAACCAGAGCAGTTACCGATCGCCCTGCGAATTCGCGATTGAAGCAGCATCCACTAAATCATTCATATGAGGTCGGAAATAAGAACAATTTGTCCGGTCTCTGTTTGTCTCAAACTGGGAGGAGCAGATCGAAGTATTGCATTTCACAGGCATCAACAACTCGTAGAGTCCAATGTAATGTGCGTCTTGACATTCTTGTATTACGCAACCATTTTGCAACTTTTGTGCGGCACAATATCGCAAGTCGAGTGAAGAAAGTACTCGAACTTAGCTCTAACAATTAGCTAAATACAGGAGAACGACAAGGCCAATGAAACTCTCAGTTTAGAGACGATCAGACCGAAGCATTGTTCTCACGTTCCACACGTCTGTATCAACTTACTAACTAACTGAACGATTAACAGCCGGCACCACCTAATCGCGGTCAAGATCTTCGATCCATGTTCCGGAATTTATATCGTTCCTGAAGATCGAGCCAACGAAGTGGTTCCCGCCTCGGTCATGGCAGCGAGAATGACGACCAATTCGACAAACGCTGCACTTTGTACATCCTGGAGTATACTTTGCGGACTTCAGATGGCTTTCCTCTACTACCTGTGGTGCGTCGGACCAGTGGTGGCGGGACTCTGGGTCTGGCCGATGAAGCACCTTCGCGACGCGCTACCCAACTGGGTTGAGGGCGTAATTACCGTGTGCTTCTGGTCCTTTTTCTGGAACACGGTGGTCCTTCTCATGGCCTGCTTCCGCGGCGTCGATGAAACAGGAACAATCATAATGCTCGCATTAAATACTTTAGCCAACATATGCGTGAAATTCGCTTTCGATTTTGGCGGTTTGGTGCGTGGCGCCGCAGGTGAAGCAATGAAAATCGGAGAGAAGCTATCAAAAGCGATAGAAGACGCGAAAAAACAAGGTGGCGGTGGCGGCGGTGGTGGTGGCGGTGGTGGCGGTGGCGGTGGCGGTGGCGGCGGTGGCGGTGGCGGTGGCGGTGGCTGCGGCGGTGGTGGTAGTGGCGGTGGCGGCGAAGGCGATGGCGGCAGTGAAGGTGGTGGCGGCGGTGTCTCTGGAGGAGGCGGAGAGAGTGCGGGTGCGCCAGCGGGTCGGTCTGCAGGTCCGATGTCCGAAAATGAAAGCGGAAGTGGACGCGGCTCGCCCGAACGATCCAGATGGGAATGCAGCGCTACTCAAGGGAATCAATCAATGTTACTGGCGTCCAATACAGAGCCTATAAGAAATGGTAGTCCAACAGGCATTCAACCGCCTCCACTGACCACCGACAAAGCGTCGGATCCCTCCGAGTCTGGACCGCGCAGCGCACCGAAGACGTTCAAAACAATTCAAGACTCGGATCGAGTTTTTGTTTGAGAGCAGAACTCAGAGGCAGTTTCCACTATCGAGAGAATGCGAAATGCACGATCTGGTTACTGTGGTTGGCCGAGTTCGCTCCTGCGAATCGGACTCTCCGGAGCTCATACTCAACCTCGTGCGGACATTAGCTTTTGAGCGCGCACGCTTCGTTATACAAAGTCCGATACGATTAACCGATCAAATCCCTCCACGATCTGCTAATCACAAGCAGCTACGCTCATTTAGTCAGAACCAGCCAAGCCTTCCTCGGAGGCGGGGTCTTGCTGGATCATGAGTAGATCGGCGAGAAGAACATCCGCGTCTGCGTATCGTTCGGACAAGTTCGGAGCCGTCGCCTTGCGTACAATTTCGTTGATCTCATCCGACAAATATCGAGTCAACGTCTTTGGAGACGACTGAGAGATTGGCTCTGGCGGTTCTCCCGTCAACATAAAATACAGAGTCGCACCCAGCGCATAAATATCACTCTGGCTAGTCGCGCGCCCACGAAATTGCTCGGGTGGTATGTAATCCGGTTTTCCCACGACATCGTCTCGTTCGTCAGCTTTGCGATAGGCGTGGAGTGAAGCATTGAAATCAATCAGTTTCAAGCCAAGATTTTCAGTAAGAATGAGATTATGCGGAGTAAAGTCTCGATGCACCACATTGATAGAACCGAGATATATCAACATCTTGCACATGATCTTCGCAAGCTCGACCACCTGAGCTTCAGGCATCTTTCCCCGTGAAGAAACGTGCTCCTGAATGGTTACACCTTTTATGTATTCCAACTTGATGAAAGCCCTGTGGTCTTCGATGAGCTCACCTAGCCCTCTTACCATGAACTCATTATCGAGCTTGTTTAAGACGATGAGCTCATTCTGGAATGGAATCAACGATAGATTTTCCCTTTCATTCCCGTCCGTAGAAAGAATGAACTCCTTCAACACTATATTCTCACCATCAATGCTATCGAGAGAAAACTCTTCCGCTATATAGATGTTTGCGAGTCCGCCTGTTGCAATAGTATCGACGATTCTAATAGTCTTGTCTTGCAACCAGGTGCCCGGCTCCAAAATATCGCTCAGATTGCTTCGACTGCGATCGGAGATCTGGCTGAACCAGAGATCGGTAAAGCCAAGTCTGGAAAGCCAACCAAAGCGGCTTTTCTTTTTGATTTTTTTGATCGGTTTGAATTCTTCTTTGTCAGCATAAAGTTCACCGACCACGCGCACCCCCAGCCACCGGCGAAGAGAGCGCACAATTTGCCGCCGTTGATTGGTACTCAAACCGGCAAGCGGAATAACGAATCGCTTACCTCCTTTTACTCTGACCTCCACAAAGTCTTCATACCAGCGATTGAGGATAGCCGCTCGATAAACAGATGACCAGACAACCGGTGCCTTCGTGGGGCAAAATCCAAACACGATGCATAACCAATCAAACACCACTTCGCGTGGACACAGTCGTAACGCCGCCACAAAAGCCGACACTTTAGAGAATATGAACCGTGAGGACCGCTCATTGACATGATTGTATGAGATTCGCCGAATTCCCACTTCGCTGATTTGAAGAGAAAAGCCTCTTGGTGTAAGCAGAGTCTTGGTCGCTGTCACGCAGAGCAACGGCAAGAAAATAAGAAGCCCAGTCCCGGAGGAGTAAATGTACAGAAGTAAAAAAACTTGTTGACTGGTGGCAGTGAGATTGAGGATTGAGCCAATATGCCAAACATTGAATAGCCAAAGCAATCCGAATGCCGGAAGGCCTGAGGTGAGAAACAGCACGATGAAGAGAGAATAGCATGACAGAAATCGACTCCGCTCCAAGTTGTGGTTGAACAACTCCATCTGGAGTTGACCGGAACTCTCGGCCTCCTCCAGAGGCATTAACGGTCCCGAGAGAGTTACGGGCTCCTCGGTGACTAATACTTGGAGTTCGCTATCAGGTCGCATCAACCGTCGTAGGCTCCTTTTTTCTGATATCGACTTTGAGTGACTCATCGTGAGCCCTTCTCAGATTAATTGTGTGAGAAGTACTGCGTTCAATTATCAACCGATTAAGCCTTTCTTCAACTTCGACAGCGTTAGCGGTGCGCTCCGTGGTATCAAATCTGGTGAGATCTTCGACAAGACGATTAACCTCATCTGACACATTTCTATTCAACGACTGAGGCGAACATACAGACAATGGTTCGGGCTCCGAGCCCGTAAGCAAGAAATGGATCGTAGCTCCAAGCGCGTACAGATCGCTTTGCGGCGTAGCTTTGCCTCTGAGCTGTTCTGGCGCCATATAGCATTGCTTACCGATCATTGTCCCCGTGACGTTAGATTGGAAGCGATTTGCGGCGCCGAAGTCGATAACGAAAACTTTCCTGGCATTATCTAAAACCAGGTTGTGCGGAGTGAGGTCTCGATGAATAACAGGAGGATTCTGGCTATGTAAGTAAGAAAGCGTTTCGCAAATTTGATGAGCCCAATTCAGCACTTCAATCTCGGCAATAACGCCAAACTTCTTCACTCTCTGGTAAAGGTCTTGTCCAGGGATGTATTGCAACGCGAGGTAGCATCGATTGTTTTCCACGAAACTATCGACAACCTTAGCAATACTGCGATGATCCAGTGTACTCAAATGCTCACACTCTTTCAGAAACAACTCCTTCGCTTTCCTTCCCGCCTCGGAATCGTGAGCAGATACGGACTCCTTCAGGATGACCTTTGATCCATCTCGAAGTTGAGCCAGATAAGTGGCTGACATTGCGGTAGTAGCGAGCTGATTGATGATGGTCAATCGCTTATTTTGAAGCGAAACACCATTCTGCAAAGGCACGAAAGTAGTGGATCGAAAGTGCCTTTGAAAGTCATCCTCCCAGAGTTGCGTATATGTCGAAGCAGGGATGCTCAATGTAGCATCCCCTTCGATCTGTCCCTGATGACCGACTACCGACGGGAAAGCATAAATAGCAACCCTGTGAAGTATTTGGTTGAGACCACACTCTGAGAAATCACTCCGCGGTATGCAAACGATGGACCCATCTCGGAAATGGAATCTGACCATCTGCGCACTGTCGGACTCACCAGAAACCTGGAAAGAGGTCAGATCTCTCCACCTGCGTTTCGTTCGAAACTTTAGCTTTGACGCGAACTGAATAGGGAAACGGATGTAATTTTCGGTAAACGATAATGTGAACGTAGTCTTCAAAGAGAGCATCCCGACCATCAACGCAGCAGGAACAGCAAATGTGGCAGCAGCAAAGGCGGAAAGGAAATACTTCAAATGCAGCCAATCTTCGCCGCTCGGCATCAGAAGTCCTACTTTGTTTGCATAGTCCCAGTACCAGTTATCGATCGCATATCGAAACACATTGACCGGTACCATTGGAGAATTCGACAAAATTAGAAAAATAATCGCGAATGTGAAAAATATCGCGGCGACTGAGCATAGCGCATCGGCTAGGCGAAAGGTTTTCCGAATTCGAATAGTTATGCGGGTCTCCTCGGTCCATTTTTCCAACCAATGAGATAGAAGGAAAACTGGAACCAACGAGGCCAGCACAAGAAGGAGGAGGCCAAACATCCTGAATACGAGATCGATTATGGGATTCAGTACTTCGAACAAGGCTTTCTCCTGATTCGACCGTGCGATCTCCCGATGCTTTTACACTTTGATTTGCGCAGACCTTCCTGTCGATTCATTCCCGAAAATCGCCTCATCGAATCAATGAAAGCCGCACATCACAACAACTCCGTGCATTTTCACAGTCGAAAACCGTGAAGTGCGCAAATAAAGATGTGCAGATTCCGGCTAATCGAAGAATCGAACCAGCGCGCCGACAATTCGAGAATCCCAGTCGGCTACCGGAAGAAAAGTAGTTCGCGCAGACGAACACTCAGCCTCCGTGCCCGCAAGTAAAAGAGCTGTCGCCAGGGACGCTAGAAAACCTTTTCTCAACATGCCATTTCTACTAACCATACAAACATATTACACAAGACCGATGGTCTGAGTTACAACCGAATAGAGATTCTTGCAACCGTGCAGTTGTATATTGGCTTCGTCCTTTTCAGGAACGCGATGACTTCGAAGCGCACCTCGGCTGATTTATGCACTCAAAGTAATGACGAGGCGAACCGCTTCTCTCAAAGTATTGTGTCCTGGGACGGATGACTTATCACCCAACCCAGGACACAATGCGGCTCACCTGAATCTGATTTTCATTGGCGCGAGGCCTAAACTCCGAAACGGGAGTTCATTTATGCAGTCAGCTCAATCGTTGAGGATTGGTACCTTTGATTTGACAAAATCAATCTGCTCTTGGGTCAAAGCGGCGAAGAGATTCGCAGGTTCGAGAGAGCCTTCGGGGAAGGCACATCCTTCTGTAAGGCTCGGATTCTCTCCTTCTTGAATCCTGCGAACTTGCTCTTCGAATCCAGGCTGACAAAGAGTGAAAAGCGGGCAAGTGATGCAAGGCGTCCGATCGCGACTTGCTGGTAAGTACTTACCTTCGCTTATACAGTACTCCTCGAACTCCGGTCCTTCATAGAGTTTTGTTGGATCTACGTTGTACATCATCAGTGCGTCTCTTTTGTGAATGTTAAACTGCACCAGATATGGTATTGCCTGGAAAACTTGGAGGCGATACGTAAAGACGCAATCTTCCCGCATGGTTAGCCAATAATCAATCGTATTGGAGTATCTGCACACCGCCTGCGGTGATTACGCCGTGTAATCACCAGCAGATCAAATTGTTTATTCCATAATCAACAGTCTCGATTTCCATCTAAGTCAATCAAAACGACGAGCAATCAACAGTAGCCTCGATCAACTGCTCGTGCGCGCAATACAGGCAGCATGACCTAGTATTTTCGGGCCGTCGACTAATTCAGATTCCTGTGGCTGCCATCCATGAGATAGGTGCCACTCTAGTAATTTATCCGCACTCGGTTTTTGATCGAAGACGGCGACCGCCGCCAGATTGCCTACTCAAGTGACACCTAGGACGAGAACTCTTGCGTCGTTGTTAAAGGGCAGAATAACGTCGAGGGTGAACTCATCCTGCGCTACGATGTCCATATCACCAATCGAAAAATCCTACCTTATTAAGGAATCGAAAGGCCCGATCGAGATTGGCGCACTCTGCCAATCCGCGCCCAAGCTCTGGATATTCGGCCTTAAATGCTTCCAGAAAATCACGAAAATTCTTCATGGCG
Organism: uncultured Candidatus Obscuribacterales bacterium; assembly: GCA_964418155.1. Classification (GTDB taxonomy): domain Bacteria; phylum Cyanobacteriota; class Vampirovibrionia; order Obscuribacterales; family Obscuribacteraceae; genus JADYXR01. Next base: position 66,296 of record CAYQKX010000004.1, read on the forward strand.
ATACCTGACCGACTATATCGATCTAATCATGGCGCAAAAAATTGAGCAATTCCCGAAAACGGGTAGATCGAATTGCGCCGGTAAAGAACCGGCAGTATTTGATGCGTCAGCGACTTGGCCGACTTCTCTCCTCCTCAACGAGGCATCCGAGACTAAATTGACCTTGATGTTTAGGCTCCATACGTTTCGGATGTTTTCAGGAACACGAAAGTGAGCTCCGCTTAATCAACAGCGCTCCAACCCAAGTGTGAGCGACTGAGTCAGGGACCGCTAGCGAAGTATGGCCTCAAACTTAGAAATTACCTATTTTAGTAAGCAGCGTTTAGCTTTAGGAATGTTGTAAAGTCATTAATCGACAATTCAGATCAACTCTTGGCAACATCAACTCGAGCAAACATCCATGAGCAAAACCGCGTTACGGCCTACATTAGAGCGCTCGTCCTCAGGACAAGGGGCGCCAGGCACGCTTCAGGACAAGACTCAACGCTATCCATATGAAACGATCGCCGACAACGAGCGTGAGCATTTTTGGTTTATCGCCCGAAATGAGCGCATCTCTCGGCTCATGAAACGCGAAGTGCCCAACTGGCGTAAAGCCTCCTTTCTGGAGATTGGCGCAGGGACTGGCAATGTCCTCGGGCACCTCTGGGATGAAGGGTTTACCGACCTGTCCGGCTGGGAGATTGTCGAAGACGGCATCGCGATCTGCCAAAAGCGATACCCCAACATCAAGTTTTCCAACACCAATTTTCTGACGCAAAAACGGCTCGATCAGAAATTTGACTCCGTCGGAATGTTCGATTGTCTCGAACATTTTTCAGACGATCAGCTCCCATTGATGCGCGTGCGCCAGCTTCTAAAGCCAGGTGGAAAGATTGTTCTCACTGTACCGGCACATATGTTCCTCTGGACCGTGATGGACGAAATCTTCGGTCACTATCGCCGTTACAACAAGAGCGAACTGACTCGCTCACTGGAAGAGGCTGGTTTTACCGATATCAAATCGGTGTACTTCATGGCTCCGCTCGTACCGATAGCAATCGTTCATCGAGGCAAACTGCGAGTGCCCAAGGATGCTACCGAAGAGCAGATTGAAGCTATCATGCGCCGCGAGACAAGCATCCCGCTTCGTCCGATCAATACCGCCATGCTTGCGATTAGCAGATTGGAACATAGCATCATGGGAATGAGAGATCTTAGTTTCGGCGGCTCACTGCTGGCGGTGGCGACCAGTCCGGATTAACAGCCTGCAGAATCTTCACCACACTGGTGCAAGAGCTCTTATGACTTGAACGGTTAAGGTTGTGGCTACCAACGTACTGATCAATCAGGAGAATCGCGTCAACGAGGCTGCCAACAAGCAGACCGGGCGGGGCTTGGCAGCTGGCTTACCAACTTTTGGAAAAACCTGGATTGACATCACATTCCTCACGATTCTTTGTGCAGCCATCCGCCTGCCCTGGCTTTTCATTGTTCCGATAAGCAAGGCGCCTGACGAAGGTGCACACTATTGGGTGCTGAAATTTATCTGGAATGCACATCGCCTCCCGGCTCTCGCCGACGTCATGGCTGACCCACATGCGGCTTATTACGGCGCGCTCGCGACGCTCAGCTACTTTCCGCATCTCTTCAGTGCGCACATTCTTCGTTGCTTCGATCCAGCTCTGGCTTTCCGTTTTGGTAGCGTAATCGCCTCCATCGCAGCAGTCATAGGCGCCTACGGTATTGGGAAGGAACTTTTCGCAAAATCCAGATTTGCTTCATATGCGGTGCCGCTGTTTTTGGTTTTCCACCCTCAGCTCGTCTTCGTAGGCTCGTACACGAACAACGATTGCACTTCCGTCGCGGTATCGTCGTGGCTCTTGTACCTCTGCGTACGCGTGATCAAGTACGGAATCACACCGGTTCATGCAGTCGTACTTGGCTTCTTATGGGGACTTCAAGCAATATGCAAACCTACCGGCTTTTCATTGTTTCCAATAGCAGGCTTATCCATACTCCTCTCAATATCGATCAATCAACAGTCAAAAACGGTCGTTGCTCGTCGCGTGGGACTGGCTGTATTGATTGCAGCGCTGGTTGCAGCACCTCAGTTGCTCAAGAATTACGTCCTATTCGAAGGTGACTTATTGGGGACAAAAACCATGCTACGCGCGTGGTTAAAGGCTTATGGCGTTGCGGAGAACATGTACAAATGGCCTCTCATCGATAACGCCAATTGGCGATTTCTCCTATATGTCACATTCTGGGGAGCTTTTGGCAACATGGACGTTTTGTTGCCTGGGCGATTCTATAAATGGTTTTCCTGGATGATGGGCTTGGCAAGCCTGGGCTTTATATACGCTATTGCCCGTGGTGTCATGAGCGGCCTGGGACCAATTGTCAAGCAATACCGTAAAGAGATTGCCTGTTTTGCAATTCTGGCGATCTCATTGGCGGTGAGCTTTGTGGGGACAGTTGTATCGTCAGCATTCCTAAATTCCGCCGGACCAGCACAAGGAAGATATCTATTTCCTTCAGAGGCTGCTATCGCGACGCTGGTAGTGGGCGGGCTAACACTGCTGGGAGGACGCTTCAGCGCCTGGCTTATTGGTGCGGCAATGCTACTACTGGCCAGCGCGACCGTATACGGATGGTTGATGCTCTTCCCGAGTTATGGATTCAGCTTAAATATCTTTAGGTAATGCCAGCCTACTACTTGGCTTGCCCTAAAAGACATCCATTATTCGTCCATTTCACATGCGATTCACATCCAAAGTAAATACCATGACATTGTGTTCGTAACAATGCAAACCCTTCACAGACAAGGGTTCTAGCCGATAAGTCTTTTAGATGCACGTAAAAAAAGTTACGAAAGGCTTTGGGTAATTAAAAAACTGTCCTCTGATATGAGACAATCCACGCAGTACTTTCTTATTTCGGTAACTGGCATGAATAACAAACTGTTTGTTGGAAATCTCTCATTCAAACTCTCTGAAACGGACCTTGAACAACTGTTCGGAGAGCACGGGACTGTCGTCTCTTGCTCCATCCCGACAGATCGAGACACTGGTAGAAAACGCGGATTCGCGTTCATCGAGATGTCCACCCAGGCCGAAGCAGAAGCCGCCATTAAGGGGCTTAATGGTAAAGAAGTCGAAGGACGTCAATTAGCTGTCAGCATCTCGCAACCGAAGCCAAAAGGCGGCGGTGGCGGCGGACGCAGATACTAAAATCGGCGCTCAACGGAATCGTATAACGCATGCGCGAGTAACTTGCGCATGCGTTAATGCTTGAGTAGTATTTTTTCGAAACGCTAGTAGCTATGCCTGTTGCGACAAAGTCCAACTACAATATCGATCAAGCCATCGCGCTTCTTGACGAGGCGGCTGCACGCCTGACTGACAACGATTGGTTTCGCAAGGACTGGCTTTTTTCGGTGCATGGATATCCTTATCCACCCGCTGCACCGGAATCCGTAACTCTGCATGTTTTTCGCCCGAACTGGTTCAATCAAGACAAGCAAGGCATTCACTTCGAAACCTCGCTCGGGGAAAAGCAGTGGAAATCAGGCAAAATTCCAATTGCTCTCCACATCTTCCATACGGCTGAAATTCCAGGGACAAAAATCAAACGCAAGGTTGTCACGAAACCATTCATAGATTCGTGCCACAAGAAAATCTCGACCTGGCCTGGTTATGAATTCCGAGCGGGACTGCTTGGCTGCCAGCCATTTACAAAAATGCTCGCCTTTGATTTCGAGACCTTCGATTCAGTGGTGGCATCCGAGATATCAAGACTTTGCATCGAGCTTGGTCCGGCTCTGGATAAATCGCTTGCAGCCGCGTTGAAGAAAAACGGTTGAGCAGCAGTTCTCAAAGGTCATGTTCGCCAAGTGCCTTGAAAGTCCGAGGCGCTTACCGTAATGTTCACCAGACATCGATCCTCACTGGATGAGTTTGTGGACCTGGAACACAACAGGCTCGGCGAAGCAATCAACAGCAACGATCACACGACAGACATCGTGCCGTTGTCAGAGCGCCGCGGTCCCGTAATCATGGGTCTGCTCTGGATAACGATGGTCACTGGATTCCCGGCAGTGCTTTCTGGTTTTTTCTGGTACCAGCATGGGCTAACCTTGATTCAAGTCCTACTCTGCTCGATCATCAGCCTGGTCATTTTATTGGCATACAGCATCCCTGCTTGTCACCTCGGCACAATGAGCGGGCAGACTTATGCACTTATGACTCGTTCGCTGTTCGGACGCATCGGGTCGATATTCGTCTCCCTCAACGTCGCCTGGATATCGCTCGCATGGTATGGACTGGCGGCTTTATTATTGGCGAACGGATTGAAAGGAATTTTCGAAATTCCGTTTGATACCATGGTGCTTTCTGTAATTATCGCGATTGTAATGTCGGTCAATAATCTTTTTGGATTTAGCGGTGTGGCCAACTTCGCCGGTTACCTCGCGGCTCCGGTGTTGATCGTGTGGATTGCTCTGACGTTTTTTAAAGCGCTGCAACATACTCCAGTGTCCGTGTTATCCGCCGAACCGCACGTCGCCATGCCTCAAGCGCTGACGCTCGTCTCCGCGCTAATCATCGGGAATACCGCTTGGGGCAACGAGCCTGATTATTGGCGATATGCAAAACCTCGCATTATGTTTACCGTGATACCACTTACGATATCAATCGCGATCGGTCAGATACTCTTTCCTGTCACCGGTTGGATGCTCGCCCGAGAGACTGGAATTACCGACTTCCAAGAAGCAAGCGGTCTGATGACCAGGTATGCCCTGGGTGACGCATCCTATTTGGCTGCGCTGGTGCTTATCGTCACGTACTGGGGTCTTAATGACGCCAATCTGTATGCCTCCATCAACGGTGTCGCAAATCTCAAGAATTACCCGCGAAAAGCTTTGACAATGGTGCTCACCGTAATTGGTGCCCTGGCTTCAGCTCTTCTGAGTAAAAATTCCAATGCGATGGAAACAGTGTGTTCACTCTCCTCCACTGTCCTACCATGCGCGACAATCATAATGATGGCGGAATGGATTCTCGCCAAAAAAGCGAATCGAGAAAAAGATCTCTTTTCGACTGTCCCAGCTTTTTCAGAATTGCCGGCGATCAGATGGCCGGCGGTAATCGCTTTCGCCTCCGGCAGCGCCATAGGCATCTTCACATCCGGCGTCATTCCCGGGCTCGACATCTTCAAAGTAGGCGTCTCTTCGCTACAGGCATGGATCGTCACCCTGATCGTCTATTTACTTTTGCGCAAAAGAGAGACAGCGAGTAGATCGAGCTAACGTCCTCTTCGCTCTGGGAGACGAGGCGTTGGGTGCATTTGGAAAAAGTTCTGTTTTTTCGTTAGAATAGGCGTGCGCAACACCTGCATAGCATGCGCTGAGTAACACGAATTGCCGGAAAAGCAAATGACCGCATCGAGTCCCAAAATCGAAGTAGTTAATGGCAATGTACTTGATTACTCTTGCGACGTCCTTTTGCTTAAGTATGCACAATCGTGGCTAGGGGCCGATTCCCTCGTAGGGAAAAAACTGAATCTTAAAGGGCTCTGGAATGCGCCTCTACCTGGAGAGTATCGGGTTGTAAAACCAGACTCTAAGTCCGGAGTGCAAGCAAGTCTCGTCTTTTTTGAAGGGACGGTCCAACTGCAGCAATTTTCATACGCTCCGATAAGGCTTCTAGGCAAGCTCTCGCTATTACATCTGAATCAAGAAGCACCAAATGTCAAACACATCGCGATGACGATGCATGGTGTCAATGTAGGATTGGATGAGAAAGAAGCTTTCCTCGCTCAGGTCGGCGGCTTGCTGGAAGCACTAGAGGACGAGTCGATTCTATCATCGCTTGAACGAATCACATTCGTGGAATTCAAAAAAGATCGTGCAGAGCGATTAGCACATTACCTCAGCACCAATCGATTGACGGTAGCTCGCAACAGAACAAGCACTGTCACAGAGCCAATTGCCAACGCCGGTGTTGAGACGGATTCAAAGAAACACATCTTTGTAGCCATGCCATTCACCGACGACATGGAAGATGTGTTTATCTTCGGCATTCAGGGGCCCGTTCAAGAGGCTGGCATGCTGTGCGAGCGCGTTGATATGGACATCTTTACTGGAGATATACTAGATCGGATCAAATCGAGGATCGAGACGGCGGCAATCGTCATCGCCGATCTCACAGGTTCCAACGCAAACGTCTATCTTGAAGTCGGGTATGCCTGGGGCAAAAACAGAACGACACTTTTGTTGTGTAAGACTCCTGATGAATTGAAATTTGATGTCAGAGGTCAACGCTGTATAATCTACTCTTCAATTAGGGACCTCAATAAAAAACTAAGTGAAGAGTTGCGCGTGTGGGCGAAATGAATTGTAAAGCCATTCGTGGTATATTTACGTTTTTCCTGCAGTGATAGCTTAATACCGCCATGGAGCCCCTTTCGTTCAACCATGGTCGACAGACATTCTCAACAGAATGCTTCGAGATGGTCCCCAGCCTGCCCGATTATGTTGAACTTCGTGTTCAAATCTATACGATCGGCAAAAATGGATTTAACAGAGCAGGTTTTAGCGATTTCGAAAGTCTTGAACAGACCCTCAATGAAGAGCATTGCATCTGGCTTCATCTGTCTGGATCACTTAATGATGAGTTTTGGAAAGAGCTGGGAAAGTTTGCCGATTTGTCGGATGAACAGCTGAAGAGCTTGAAGTTGCCGCAAGCAAAATCCTTCGTGTACGAGCAAAACAACGGCGTGTTCTGGTCGGTGCGCCACCCTTTCGTAAGTGAATCTTTTGATGGGCTCGAGACGGTCAACTTCCTATTATGCGATCGGGTTCTTATCACGAGACAGTTCAGTCACGATGACGTATTTCGTGATGTGGTGAATCGATACTTCGCGATGGAGGAAGAGGTATCAGAGTTTGGCGCAGATAGATTGGCGGCCGACCTTTTGGAAACTGTCATACACGCATACCACGACGTCCTCACCGTCGGTGGTGCCAAGCTGGAGAGGCTACAGACCCGGATCATTCGAAATCCTGGGAAAAGCGAACTCGAATTGATCAACAGGGCGCAACAAATGATCTGGATTTTCCTCAAAAGCGTATGGCCGCTTGAGACCATCTCTCAATCCCTGTCCCGCTCTCGAAGCAAAGCAATCAGCAGCGAGGGCCGGTTCGAATTCTCGCAATGCCATAACGAAGCGGAATCGATCCTGAGATTGTTTGAGACCTACAGAGAAATGTCGTACGACATTATGGATGTTTACGTATCGGGACTGGGTCTCAGAACTAATGAGATCACCAAGATTTTGACTATAATTGCCACTCTGTTCATGCCACCGACTTTTATAGCGGGAGTCTACGGGATGAACTTTAAAATCCCGGAGGTCGATATACCTCTTGGTTATTACTTGTGTCTGGGTGTGATGGTGCTCGTGTCGGTATCAATGCTGATATGGTTGAGGCGTAAGGGCTTTCTCGATATCTAAGCAAGCGCGGCGTTTGACCTCATGGAGAGCGGAGGATTCAGTGAGAATCGCGATAGTTGGAACAGGCGGTGTTGGTGGCGTATTCGGTGCACGGCTGGCAGCATCGGGGCGCGATGTTACTTTCATCGCTCGCGGTGCTCATCTTGCCAAAATCCGAGAGCAGGGCTTAACCATACTAAGTCAGGAGTACGGTGACACGGTAATCAACCCGGCCAAGGCTACAGATCAGACCTCCAAGATCGGTCCAGTCGACTATGTCCTGTTCGCAGTGAAGCTTTGGGACACTGATTCAGCGGCGCAGATGCTAAGGCCGCTGGTGGAGAAAAACACTGCTGTGATTTCGCTGCAAAATGGGATCTTGCGTGATGAAGTTGTTCGTCGATATGTGGACCCCGCCAACGTCGTCGGCGGTGTAAGCTACATTGCTGCGTTTATCAAAGAACCAGGAGTGATCGAGCAAAAAGGTGGAGTACAGAAGCTTGTCTTCGGTGAATACTCTGCACATCCTTCCGATAGGTTGGAAAAGCTGCGAAGCGCATGCATCGCTGCTGGTATCATGGCCGAAACACCAGAAAATATTCTTCTTGCGATCTGGGAAAAATTCGTTTTTCTCTGTGCAATGAGTGCCGTCACCGCCGCGACCAGACAGACGATAGGACCAGTGCGCTCCAATCCGAAGACTCGTCAACTTCTCATAGATGTTATGGAAGAAGCAATCGCCGTTGCGCAGGCCAGAGGAGTAACAATACGCCAAGACTTGATCCGTGAAAAGTTGGCCTACTGGGACTCGGCTGCACCAGATGTAACATCATCAATGCAACATGATCTCCAGCACGGAAATCGGCTCGAACTGCCATGGTTAAGCGGTACATTGGTCGACTTGGGTGAACAACTCGGAGTTCCGACTCCAGTCAATAAAACACTAGTCGGAGTGTTGTCGCCGTTCGTCAACGGGCGGAGCTAACTGTCTGAAAAGAAGAAGTCCGGCAATTTCAGCGGGCTCATTCTCCTTTCGCACGCATCATTTCTATGTCTCGACGTTAGGGGTGTACTCATCGGAGAGAAATCCGAATGTCCACGCGACCGCAGCCCGAGCCGTCGTGATATGCGGTGGCACACGCAGAAAATATTCTCTTTGAAAACCATCTTCCTCGACGGTGCTGTTAATCACTTTCACCATCACGAGTGGTTCGTCATCCTGAAGTACCTTACTGTACAAAACGCCAAATTCGTCCTCATGAATAACTTGCGCATTCGATTCGGAGAGGTAGCGACTCTCGCCGAATCGCTCTAACATCACTCGACGGATTTCGACGTTGAGCTCGCGATCGATTTCATCAACGGTAATCAATTGTGGACGTTCGATTATGTCCTTCGGAACGGTCGCGCCATGCCAGGAGTAAAGCTCGAAGCCGTCCCTAAATGACAAGGCCGGTCCCGATTCATTGTGCAGCCGGCCTCGGGCATCCGCCGACATCTTATTGGGTCGATCACAGACAAAACACGCAGGTTCAAAAAATGCTACAGCACAGGTCTGCCGCGCCAACCGCAACCACATGCGCAATTCCAGGATCCGATGGTGATCACCCAAGCCCTTTGCCAGATCATCAGAGATGATTTCAAAGAACGGCAGTCGGGAAAGTGACCAGATTCCCCACCATATCTGGTGCTTTTCTAGATCTCGACTGAGCACGGAGAAGAGATCCCTCGGCTTCGCATCCGGGGTGTTGACGCCCGTCCTACTCAATCGTTGAGCCAATTGCGCTTTCTCCGAGTCAGGTACTATAGAAGTAATTTCGGAACCGAGTCTCTCTACAACATCGCCAAACTGCAGACTCGCTAGAGCTTGCGCACGAAGGCTTCGCAGAGCTCTCGGAGCAAATTGGGTTTCATACTCCTCTCGAAGGGAGTTTGCAGCGTCTGCTTCGAGAAATTTTATATAGGCGGCTTCGTACCAATCGGTCAAGCGCGTCTGCTTCGATTGCACTATTGATGTCAATCGTTCCCAGAGATTAGAGTCCAACTCTTTCGCATCGGCTGAATCGATAGTCTCCAGTGAGTTGAGCAACGCGTCTATGATCGGAAACTTTCCTCGACTAATCGGAGGATAGGAAAGGTGAGGTTTTGCATCCAATTGTTGCCAGAGGTTTTCCCACAGATTGCACCAGAGCTGCGACTCTTTGATAGCAGCCGGCGGCTCTCGCATCTGCCTGAGATGCGAAGAGCGAAACATTAGTTGAAGAACAATCGGCATAACCAGGACCTGCCACGGGCTCTGACAATAGAAGATAATGGGTGGCTCCAGGTTGATCTCTCTATAGATGCTGAAAATCGCTGCTTTCGTCGCTTCGCGATCGAGGCTATCGGTTGAAAACGCGGTCGCTCTCCACTCGCGCCACGCCTGTGCGAGTTGCTCGCGCCACTCGGGAGTGACCGCCTTCTTCCTTTGTCCATCCAGTGATGTCATTCAAACTCCATATCCGTTTCAGTTTAACCAAACTTCGGCGGCGTTCAAACCTCACTAGTGATTTTATACATCAGATTTTATCCAACGATGCCGCCTGCTGGCATCATGCTTAGGATCGCTTTTCCTTGTATGATGAATTTTCGGTCCATCTTACTCCTGGTGAAATATGTTCGAGAGATTCACAAGCAAGGCAATTAAGGTAGTCATGCTCAGCCAGGAAGAATCGCGGCGGCAGGGTAATAACTTCGTCGGCACTGAACACATGCTCCTCGGCGTTGTTGGTCAGAGCGAAAATATTGCTGCGAAAGAGTTGAAAAAGCGTGGTCTTGATATAAAAATCGCCCGCAAAGAGGTCTTTGATCTCACTGGTCGGGGCGACGGATTTGTCTCTGTTGAAATTCCCTTCACGGATCGTGCCAAGAAATGCCTTGAGTTTAGTTGGGACGAAGCCAGAAAACTGGAACACAATTATATCGCCCCGGAACATCTCCTCCTTGGAATGTTGAGGGTGGATGGGAGTTTGGCGATGACGGTCCTCGAACGCCTGGGGATCGATTCGGCGGAACTCTATCACCATGTCTTTGCACAAATGGGCGGTTCGAATCCACAGTTCGACATCGACCCAGCCAAGAATTCACCGTGGTATGACCTATATTCCGATCAAGGATTTTTTGATGTCCTGAATTTTGCGCAAACGTGTGCGAGATCGCTTGACGAGGAAAAGATTAGAGTAGAGCATATTCTCGTTGGTTTAATGGAAGCGGATGAGAGCGTAGCCCATAAGATCTTGCTCGAATCTGGTTTGGCTCTTGAAGGTTTGAAATCTCGGGTTGCCCAGTCGTCCATCAAAGGAAACGGGTCTCCGCCCAACGAGATGCCCTTATCTGATGCGGCAAATCTGTGGTTTGTGCAAGCCGTCTTGATGGCTCAACTCGAGAAAAGAAAGCCTAATAGTGCTGACCTTCTCGGTGTGCTCTTTGACAAGGAGAAGCTGCGACTTTTGAACACATTGAAGGAGTTAGGCGTCGATGTCGAAGCCGTAGCAAATCGGATCAGCAAGTCTGGAGAAGAGCCTTTACGCGCCGACGACACGGCTTTCCCGGACAAAGGTCAAGGAGACTCAACAGAAGAAGCTCGCAGTGATAGCGATACCCCGAGTGAAAACTCGGAACCTGATGTTAGTCCGCCCAAACCAGCACAAGCTGCCACCCCTGCGGCATGGTACTCAGAAAAAATTGGAATGCTGACCCCGGAAGTACGTCAAATTTTTGATTGCGCCATCGATGAATGCCATGTTCGGAATGACAATCTATTGAAACCTGAACAGCTCCTTATCGGTATACTCGCTCATGGTTCAAGTTTTGCCGCATTGCTTCTCAGCGAATTTGGACTGGACCTCAAAAAGGCGAAGGAAGTTTGCGCGTCATCGGAGCCGACGAGTTTGACGAAAGACTTCAAAATCGTGGTCTCACCTCAAAGTGCAAAGATAGTGGCGAAAGCGGAGCTTCTTACGCAATTAGTCGGCAGAGAAAAAATCGAATCTGCACAGTTGCTGCTAGCACTCCTGAGCGAACGAGACAAGCATGGTCTGAAAAAACTGTTTGATCACGCAGGCAACTTAGAGTTACTCAGGACGAGAATTCTCGAACAGATCGCGAACTTGGATTGAAGGTTGAGACCGTGCTTCCGACAGTAGCAATCGTTTTGTCCATAATGGTGACGTTCTTCCTGGTTGGCTGCTGCCAATTAGCAATTGCGAGAACCAAATACTGGGCACCACATGTGGCACTAGTCCGCGAAGGCGGGCATGTTCCACCGCAGCCGTCATTCATGACTGCATTGCTTATGCGAGCGTTTTGCATTTTGCTGGGATTTCTCGAAGTGGGCCCGATTCGCATACTGGGGCGTGACAGAGTGCCGGAGGATGGACCGATGATTATCGCGCCGTTTCACATAGACGCCGGCGACGGGTCGATTATCTCCGCAATGCTCGGTATAAAGCCTATGTATTACATGATTCGCACCACTGAGGTCGTCGGCCTGCGCGGTTGGATGGCGACGCTTACTGGAGCGATCGCTGTAGACGAGGAGAGTCAGGAAGGCAGGTCCAAAGCGTTAAAAGCAGCAATCAGGGCGCTCTGCGAAGGGGGTCCCGACGTTTGCATGATCATATTTCCGCAAGGACAGCTTACTCCAGACGAGCAAGTGCGCAGGTCTGACTTTAAGTCAGGAACCATGGCAATCGCGAAATTAGCAGCGCGCAAGAGAAAAGAGCCGATCTGGATAGTCCCGGTCGGTATGCATTACAAAACCGACCCACGAGGCTCGACGCTGTTTCAAAAGACCCTACAAGGTCTCGGTTTCGCCAGATTTCGCAACTGGTTCGGGCAGCAAAACTACGGCGCCTATGCAGTCGTAGGCAAACCATTCAAAGTCTCGCCCAAAGCGGCCGATCTGAACGAAGTCACGCGCGGACTGACTCTCGAAGATGACGCAGACCGAGCGACCGATGCCTATGTCAAACGGCTTCAAATTTTACAGAAAGCCGCACGAAAGCGTGACAAACACGACCGATAAATTTCAACACGCAAGACAATCGCACACATATGCAGAGCGTGTGGAATAAGAACCTGATAGGGAAAAGTGCGCAAGCAATGACGAGCACTCCCTCTAGACCGGGAATGGTTGCACGTGCAATGCACCACAAGACAATCGAAGGAATAACCAGGTGCAACCTGCCGCCCACCTCAACTGGATACCGATCATCGAAGCGCTTCTCATCGGCGTCCTCGTCGGAGCTCAGCGTGAGGCGGTCAAGCCATCCGGTCATATCGGGGTCAGAGAGTTCGTCATCCTGGCAATTATCGGCTCCCTTTGTGGAATGCTGGAGAACAACTACCTGACTGGAACAACGGTGATTGCGCTCATCGTTTTTCTTACAGCTTTTCGCTTTCGTTCCGGCACACCGGAGGGCGCAGGTTTCACAACCGATCTTGCCTTGCTCGCAGTCTTCTGCCTCTCATTCGCCGGCTCTTCCGACGATTTCGAACACGGTCAGACCACAGCCATCGGTCTTTCAATTGTTCTCACCTTCTTCCTGGAATCCAAAGACAAACTCCGCCGTTTCTTCCGAGAGACAATTACCGCCGTTGAATTCAGCGATACGCTCAGATTTCTGGCGTTGATTTTTATCATTTATCCACTGCTTCCCGCCGGTGACTTAGGCCCATTCGAAGCATTCAATTTCCAGAGAATTTGGATGTTCGTCATCCTGGTATCATCCGTCTCTTTCGTGGGATACTTCTTTGAAAAATTCTTAGGACAATCGATTGGTATAAAACTCACGGCGATACTTGGCGGTTTAGCATCAACCACCGCTACAACATCAACGTTTGCAAAAGACGTCCATGACGATCCAGAACTGGAGCATGCCTACTGGCAGGCGGCATCCCTTGCAAATGCAATTCAATTTCCTCGAATTCTCGCATTTTTGTCAGTAGTCAGCCCCAACCTTGCTGTTCAAGCCGCATGGCCTCTAGCTATGGCAGGAGTCGCCGGACTGCTTGTCGCGGTCTTCACCAAGGTGCCTAAGCAAGTCCATCACCTGGATGCAACAAAAGCCATCGAATTGGGCAACCCCTTTTCTCTTGGACCAGCACTCAAGTTCGGCGCTGTCCTTGCCGTAATAATCTTTTTCACGAAAGCCGCAGCCGTTGTCTTTGGCACGCACAGCTTAATCTGGACGAGTTGCATAGGCGGACTCATGGATGTGGACGCTATCGCCGTGACTGTCGCCGACCTCTTCCATTCGTCTAAAGTGGATGGACATCTGGCTGTGATTGCGATACTACTAGCCACATTAATGAATGCGATTTTCAAGACTGGTGTCACGTTCTCGAGCGGCTCACACAGCTTCGGAATGAAGATGGTGCTCACATTCCTCGCTATGTTCGGCGCCGCATTCATCACACTCTTCGTGCAGCAAGCCCATTGGTTTTGACGTCTTCTCGGTCCAGAGACTAGACACACTTTTCGCGCACTTATTCCTGAGCGTCATTAGGGTGCGCTGCCTTCGTCCGAAACACCAACTTGAATGGTGTCGAACCAGTTCCGATATTCGTGCTAAACGGCGACAATTGTCATCCAGAGCAAACACCGTTTGTACCCCGAGTTTCAGCAATTACCAACTTGACGAAACAGGAGATACCGAATGCAATTTTCGCGATTTCAACCTACCTATAAGTAGTTGCGAATAATTACCGACGGCAAACGATGCTCAACTACTAATAAATAGCCGGAGCATTAGCACTTCGAGATAAAAAACGGTGGAAAAATAGCTACAACTGCTAATACCGCCCTGCGTCTCTAATCAAAGACGGTTACAACTGAAACAGCGGTTTCACAAGTCAAGTTAAGAGGTGGCTGCCGGCTGTCCGTGGTAAAAATCGGAGATTCGATCGCGGAACTGTTCCCCGAAATTCCTGAGTTTGGCGTCGCCGACGCCGGAAATCTGGCGCATCGCTTCGAGCGTTGAGGGGCGGAGTCTAGCGAATTCGCGAAGCGTCGCATCGTGAAACACTATATATGGTGGCATACCGATCTTGTCTGCGATCTCCTTGCGAAGCGTACGCAAATCTTCGAACAGATCTCGATCGACATCCAACCAGCCTTCATCCCCTTTCTGCGCCCCGGCAGAGGCGGCCTTAGTCGACTTCTTGCCGCGGACCGGTTGCATGAGACGAATTGAGCGTTCGCCTTTCATTACTTGCATTGATGTTTGATTCAATCGAACAACAGGAATGGGTCTTCCGAATGAAGACTCGATTTCGATTTGAGAGAGCGCACCCTGCCCAATCAGTTGATAGACCCAATCGCGAAGATCATTGGTGTCTCTGTCTTTCAGAAGACCATGAGTGCTCAGCTGATCGTGTCCGCGCTCTTTCACCCGAGCATTGTTATCGCCACGAAGTACTGATACAAGATGATTGATACCGTAACTGCCTTTCATGCGAGCGACGCAAGAAATTATTTTCTGTGCCACCAGATCGGCGTCAGTTAACGAAATCGTCTCGCCTAGGCAATGATCGCAAGCACCACACGACTCTTTTTCATGCTCCTGACCAAAATAATTCACCAGCGCTTTGTGCCGACAGATTGGACTGCGGCAGTAGCGCCACATCTCGCTCAAGTGTTGAAGGGAGCTGTCCAGGTGCATCCTGTCGGACTGCGACTCGCGCGCCGCCTTCTCCATCAATCCCTTCCACGTAAAGAAGTCTTGACCGGAATGCAAAAGCACGCATTCGGCTTCCAGACCGTCTCGTCCAGCACGACCGGTCTCCTGCTGATAGTGCTCGAGCGACTTCGGCATTCCGGAGTGAAGGACAAATCGGACATTGCTTCGATCGATCCCCATTCCGAAAGCGACTGTGGCGACAACAACATCGCACGCTTCGTCAAGGAAGGCGTCCTGCGTGGCTGATCGTTCCGACGAGGTAAGTCCGGCATGATAAGGCATCGCCTTGACGCCGGCGGCTACTAGCTGAGCCGTGAGCGTGTTGACCTCGTTGCGGCTGATGCAATATACAATGCCGCCTTCGCCTTTGTGACGCGCCAACACCTCTTGTACCTGCTTCAGGAGCTCTCCGCGTCGGGGGACGACTCTATAGGTCAGATTGGGTCTATCGAAATTGCCTACGAGAACTTCTGGATTGACGAGATCGAGCTGTTCTAATATGTCTCTTCTGACTCGCTCGGTGGCGGTCGCGGTATAGGCATGAATAGAGGCGCCTGAGAACATTTCTTTCAAGAGATGAAGCTGCCTGTACTCCGGTCTGAAATCGTGCCCCCACTGGCTTATACAGTGCGCTTCGTCGATAGCGACGGCATTCACTCTCACATCTTCGAACAGTTCCCACAAGTCGCTTTGTATGAGGCGTTCGGGCGACACAAAAACCAATCGCACCGTCCCCTGCCGAATATCGCGAGCGGCAGCCAAACGCTCCTCTAAACTGATAGAGCTGTCCAGGCGAACGGCCGCTACGCCGGACTCTTTAAGACCATCCACCTGGTCCTTCATGAGCGATATCAATGGCGAAACCACAATCGTCACACCATCTCGCACCACTGCCGGTGCCTGATAACAGAGCGACTTCCCGCCACCTGTAGGCAGCACCACAAGCGAGTCTCGCCCTTCAAGAACGGCCCTGATCGCAGGTTCTTGCAAAGGACGCAGACTGCGAATTCCCCAATGCTTCTCAATCGCGCCGACAAGCTCTGCGTCAAGCGTGGCGATCGATGTAGATAATGTTTCCATAGGTTGTCAGACTAGCTGACAACGACTGATTTGTCGAGTGCACAATCGTATATACAATAGATTAGATCAGTCATAACGAATAAACTTGAAAGCGCCGGATTCGCGTAAACTCAATTGGCGCGTAGAGCATCCCACGGATCGGATTTCTTGGGAGATTTGCCGGGAGCGGCTTTCGGAGCGGGGTTGGTGTGCCTCGGTTCTGCTTTTCGTACTGGGCGCGGACGAGCTGCACGTGAAGGATCACGCCTTACAGAACGCGCACTTTTCGGTTTTACTGCTGGCTGATCGTCGGCCTTCTCGTCCGCCGACTGTGGATTATCCTTTGCATCGGCAGATTCGGTCGCGGGCGCTGTCACGGTTGTTTGCGAAGTCGTCGCCGAGGGATGATTGTGCGGCATGCATAGGAGAGCGCAACCGAGCCCAATGATGATTCCTACGACAATTAAGACTGGGATCCAGACCTTCAAGGGGTTCTCAATAGTTGTTGTCGCGTCTCTCAGATGACTCAAGGTGGTTGCTTGGCCAGCGTATTGATCGACTTGACCTCTCACCATCCCGCTTTCGTAAACCGACCCGGTGGGTACGACTCTAGACGAGCCGCTCGCGTTATCGTAGCCTGGCTGCTGCGGTAAGTGGCTGTAAGACTGGCGTTGCGGCTGATTGCCGTACGTTTGCTGCGGGGGCAGATGGCTGTAGGATTGTTGCTGGTGTTGCACTACCTGCCCCTGACCCATGTGAGTGCTATGCGGATGCGCCTGATCGGGGGTGTCAGCGGAGCCTGCCTGGTGGTGTAGCTGTTGAGCACCGGAGTGAGACTCAGCGTCAGCCTCGTGACCAGTGGACAGTGAATGCTGTGATTGCGGCGGAGAAGCATATGGCGATGGAGGCACAGGCGCGTATTGTTGCTGATGTTGTTGTGGCGCGGTGTACGTAGATGTAGATGGCGTGTGTGGTGCACCGCTATCGGATTGCGGACGGAGGTCTCTGCCACCAGGGCTAATTCCAGCGATATCCGTTGTCACCGAGCCGGGCGGTCTACGCACTGGTTCAGGTACATGGTCGATTGTCTTGTCTCGTTCACTCCGATTCTGCCATTGAGGTTCTTGTGGAGAAAACTCATTCGGGTCGACAGAGTTAAGCATACCTGCGAACCAGGCGACTTGCTGACTTTGAGCAGAGCGAGCACCGAACTCCTCCGGAGGTACCGGCGGAGCGATGCCACCAAAGTCGATACTACCACTGCTTCGCCCCGTTCTCGATGGGTGAAACTGCAAATTTCCGGAATCTCCGGAGCACGCCTCGACAATCGCATTTTGCAACTCATGCGCAGATTGAAAACGATCGTTGGGAATTTTTTCGAGGGCCTTGAAAATCACCGCTTCAAGCTTCAGAGGAACAACGACATTGGGATTTACCTGGAAGAATGGCGGTGGACTGGCATGCACATGCCTGTTAATGAGCTCGAAAACCGTGTTGGCATCAGCAAATGGATCTAGCCCTGTCGCCATCTCGTACATGACGCAGCCTAACGAGTAGATGTCCGAGCGTTCGTCTCCAGACTCTCCCATACACTGTTCGGGACTCATGTAGGGTGGGCTCCCCCAGAGCTCTCCGGAATGCGTTAGTTTGCGATTGTCTTCGCTGAGTTTTGCCAGTCCGAAATCCACAACCTTCACGATATCAGTCTCGTCATCGAGAAGGACGACATTACCGGGCTTCAGGTCGCGATGAATAATTCCTTTTTTGTGCGCATGATCGAGCGCTGCGCACACCTGAATTGCGATGCTGGCGAAGCGTTCTAAGTTGAGTGGTCCATCCGACTTGATCAGTGCCTCGAGACTGCGACCTCTGAGATAGTCCATGACAATGTACGGTTGATCGTCCGAGCCTATCACGCAATCATAGACAGTGACAACGTTGGGGTGATTCAGAGCGCACAAGCTACTTATCTCGCGCTGAAATCGCTCTTTGTAAACGGGCTTGCTATCGAGTTGCATTCGAATGGTCTTAATTGCGACATAGCGATTGACTCGAAGTTGTTTAGCCTTGTATACGACGCTCATTCCGCCGGAGCCAAGGACCTCTTCAATGTGAAATCTGCCATCAAGGGTGGTACCGACCAACGGATCTCTTGACGCAGGACGCTCGGAAGGTCTTTCGACTTCGTTAGCGCTGTCCTGGTTGGTGGATAAATTGCCGCTCAAATTGCCTTCTATATTGCGACACCAGGAGATCTGCTCTTCTACTCATCCTGGTCTGCAATTGCAAACCGCCGCACTCGACTGATTCCCTTATCTAGATACCCAAATATACACGTACTATGGCCATCTTATTCCAGAATGAAGTTTGCATTAAACAAGTTCGGATTTACTTAAGCAACACCTGAGCAACCGATCTTTACGATCACAAAGTCCCAAACCTGGCTGCTATGTTGGCTGTTGGCACTTAACGACAGAGGTTCAACCGAGCATGCTCGTACTAAAGCTGACCACTCCTCGATTACAGGCGTTCAAAACAAGCCCCCTTAACGCCAGTTCCATTGTGAAGCGGCTGGTTCAGCCAGTTTTTGTCACGCTGCCTCTCGGTGCACTCGGTTTGCTAATTCTTTACATGGTCGCCTGGGCCGCTCTTTATCGGCTGCCTCATAGTGCCCCGGGGATTGTCGATTTACACGGTGATTCAATTTCCACACACTACGTCGTTCTTTGCAGCGGATTGGCGAGTAACTCGCATGGTTATCCGGGACACTGCTACATCGCCTGGAGCGACTCTATCCCGATAAAACTAGACAAAGTACAGACCTGCGGCTATGTGCCCAAATATGCTCATGACCAGATCCCATCGCTATTCTGCGATGTTCCGGGAATAATGGTCGACAATGCCAGCCGGGGCAACTTACGCAACCTGGATGCAGTCGTGGCAATTGTCGATCAGGATAAATTCGAAAAAACAAAGACGCTAAGCCTCAAATGGAAACAACGTCGCTTTCGAGTCGGACAAAGCGACTGCGTAGCATTCACAGATGAAATAGCTACCTGCCTGGGATTGAAGACTCCGGATCGACGATACAAATACCCGCAAAATTACATAGCTGAGCTCAAGAAGCTCAACTGCCAAAGCTTTTCGCCCACCATCCTGGAGTAGTAGCAACAAGTCAAAACAATCCAATTGGTTGTCCCGAATATCTGTTTCCAGAGGTCTGTGGATCTGGAATGAAAAGGTGCTCAACACGCGCTGTGCCAGCGAGCCGGTCCCAACGGCGCCATTCGGTACCGAGCACCACAACAGATTCCGATCGTTCAACACGCGCAGCACCGGAAACTTCGGCTGGCAACTAGCACCTGTTACAGACCGAACAGAGGCAGATACCTAGAGCACTTCGGAAGCGGATTGTCTGAATCGATGCCACGCCAATCCGACTTTATCGACGCGCACCTCAACCAGACGACGGTAATCTACTTCAGTAACATACAAAGTCTTGCCATCCGGTCCTCCGAAGCAAAGGTTGCTCGGTCGCCTGCCCAGCACGTCAATCTCGCGAACGGTATCTCCGCTAGAACTGAGTACAGCAACTCTTCCGGTACCGTATCGCGTGACATAAAGATTGCCTTCTACGTCACATCGCATCCCATCAAGGCTGCCTCTGGCGAATTTCTTAAACAACGTCTTATTGGTAATTCCGCTCTCCGTTATGTCAAAGCGCCAGATTCTCCGTTGCACACTCTCGTTGACATACAACATCTTCCCGTCAGGACTGACTTCGATACCGTTGGTAGTGCCCATATCGTCAGCTAGAAGAGCTATGGTACCATCAACGCTGATTCGCCAGACTCTACCTGTCTTTTCTCTCCAGTTCGGGTCACTGGCAAAAATGATGCCATCAGCAGTGATGGCTAGATCATTAGGCTGATTCATACGTGGCTCGTGAGCATGACATACTATTCGACGTGATGACATCTCGATTTTGAACACATTGTGCTTCTTATAATCGGCAACATACATGAAGCCGTTTTGGTCAAAGACAATTCCATTTGGAATACTCCCCGGCTCCAGTCTTACAAAAACTTCCGCTCGGCCGTCCGGCGTGACTTTACCAACGGTGCCGTTTTCGAGATAGTTGACCGCGTAGATATTACCATCAGCATCGCAGTTCGGTCCTTCTATCCCGGCAGTAAAGCTATCGACAGAGGTCAATGGTGTGGCATGAAACAGCGGTTCAACCCTGCTTTCGTTGAGAGATCGCTTCGCGACACTCCATTTTTGCAGGGCTTGCGCTCTCCGCTCGGCGTGAATACGCATGATTAAATTGGGAAATACCAGATCGGCCACTCGTTTTGCTATCATGCGACCCCAGTTCCACACCGCCATAGCCGAGTACGAGATCGCCTCCCGCCACAGGTCTAAGCCGTCAACCCTGTTAAGACTGACTGACCCTCTGCGTTTGAACACCTCTCGATAAAAGGACTGTTTTAGCGGGATCGCTCGCCCATCGTCAGGACGTGGCGATGTGGTGGAAAACAGCACCAACTCTTCCATACGAGATACTTTATTGCATGCTGATTGGTCGAAGACTTGATCTGGGATGGATGGTAGAAAGTTTTTTTTCAAGAGTTGCAGAGCAGATAGGATTTGCAGAGAAACACCGCGGCGATAGGCATTGTCGACTGTTTCACGCCAATCCAAATCGGGGAAGGCTCTGGCAAGGCGAACACAATCCACGATCCAGATTATCGAATCTTTTTTCTCTGTCGGTGCAGCGATGGACTCCCAGGCTCTGGCACCATGCAAACATAAATGCAAGAGCTGATCCTCCGGACAAAGCATCCTGACGGGCAAGCCGTTGACTCGCTCCTCCACTGCCCGATGCCAAAACTCGCGATTAGAGACCTCCTCATCCAGCAGCATCGACAGTCGCCAGTGAATATCGATCGAACGAGTTGGCATCAGTTGTGTCAGCCGAGCCGACACTGTTGGAAAAGCATGGAGCTTTTTTATCATACGTTGAGTGCCGTCACCACCATCCCAACCTTCCGGTATGCTCCAACCACCTTCCTCGAGAATGGCAGCCACTCTATTGATCTCGCGAGGTGGAACCATCAGATCAACATCGCCCAGACAACGCAATTTGAGCGAGGGATAAACACCCTGCACAACGAGAGACGCGCCTTTGAGCATCATCACAGGTATGTTATTGGCGATCAGCTCGGATAAAATTTGTTTTGCAAAACTGAAGAGAATTTGATTCTCCGACCAGACTCGCCTCTGGCAACCCTTCAAAATCGCCTGTTCATCGGCTGAGATCGCAGAGCCGACACTGTCACAGAGCAAGGGGAAGAGTTTTAGACATTCCAGATCTGCATCTCCGAGTTGGTCAAGTGACGAGCGCCAGGATAACCAGGATTCAACAGCCTCGGGTCCTTCAAGAAGACAGGCTTTCAGCAAAGTCATATGCTGCACGTCCGGCTGCCAAGCCGGTGATACTTTCAGAGCCTCAAGTGCCCGCATTCTCGGTGCCCCCGGACAGAGCGGCTCTTCGTCGATCGAGGGATTGCTTCAGAATCCGCAAGTACTGCGAATTTGATTGCTGATTTACAAGACCGAGATTGCTGTTGTGCAATCGCCTGTACATAACGGTCTGCGGAAGCATTTCAATTTGCAAATTCATCTCGGTGGCTCTGAGATACCAGTCGATGAACTGTCCCAACTGAAGTTCAACGGAAAACCAACCGACCTTCAAGAATGATTCACGCCTCGTCAATATCGTGCAGATGGATGGACCGGGCTGTGCTCCCTCTGGGCAATGGACTGTGGCGCGCGCAGCGTCATCCAGCTCCGGGCTTATGAATTGCTCAACATGACCGAACACGATGTCCACGTTCGGCTGTGCAGAAAGGGCAAGCAACTGCAATTCAATCTTTTCGGAGGTCCACAAATCATCAGCATCGAGACCTGAAAAAAACGAGCCGGTCGCTTTTCGAAAGCCCGTATTGAGAGCAGCGCCTACACCCGCTCTCGATTGATGAACATAGTTAACGCCAGAAAACGACTGCGCAATCGACGCGGTGGAGTCGGTGGAGCCGTCGTCAACCACGATTACTTCAAGATTCTTGTACGACTGCGCGAAAATAGAATTCAAAGTCTCAGCAAGGTATTTTTCTCCGTTGAAAACCGGAACCACTACCGATACCAAAGGACTATCACACTTCTCTCTCATAGGTCAGTTGTTGAGCGATGGATGGCATGGGGCTGTCTCAGCGACAAGTCGCCTGTAAAGCGACTCATATTGATCCACAGTCGACGACAGAGCGAATCTAGCCTGACAGCGAAGCCGCGCCTGCATTCCCAACTGCCTCGCAGAGGCTGGATCTCCCAGCAGTCTCAAGACTGCTGCAGCCAACGCCTGGACATCGTCACGCTCAACCAACAATCCCGACTGCTCATGCGCTACCGCCTCACTCAAGCCGCCCGCACCGGTTGCGACAATCGGTCTCGACATGATGGCAGCCTCGATTGCTACCTGACCAAAACCTTCATCCATGATAGACGGAACCAACACAATCGAAGATTGGTCGATAAGGGGCAGTATCTTATCTGGTGGCACCCATCCCAAGAATTGCACCGCCTCCGGTGGCCACTTTCGGGCTTGAATTTCGAGCCCTGCACGAAGCGGTCCATCACCGGCGATAAGTAGTCGACAATCAGGAAAGTCTTTGCGAATCAAACCGACGGCATCTATCGCCAATTCGATGCCTTTTTCTTCCACCAGTCGAGATATGCACAACAAAATCGGCGGATTGAATGATATCTCGGATGGTGCCTTTTCCGATTCTATACCGTTATAAATTACGTTAGACTTGTCAGCAATCTCGGGATAGATGGATCTGGCATCGGCTAGCACGTAATCGGAGACGCCAATGAGCCACGTGGCATGGTGCAACGCCTTGGACAACAGCGTATCCATGCCACTTGTAAGCTTCCTTCTTCCGGTAGTCAGTGTGCCGTGTAAAGTGATCAAAGTCGGCTTGTCTTGCCGCCCCTGGAAGAATAAAAGCGCGGGTGTGCCGACATTGTAGTGATATAGATCCGAATGGAACTCATTCTCCAGACTCTGCATCTTCTCCCGAATTGATTTGATCCCTCGAAGATCGGCATTGGACAAGGCACTCAGCATCGGCAACCGCACCACAGTCATCCCAGCCACGACTGTCTCTTGAGGCGAGACGCCGTCCCAGCATCCACAGACGACCAGAATCTCAACGTCACGTTGACGCAGCAAGGACAGCGTGCGCAGCGCTGACACTTCCATGCCGCCGATATCCGGATAAAATTGGTGTGTGAGGTAGGTAATTCTCATCACTCAACATATTATCCTATAACGCGCCGATTCACTACCGCAGCACTGAAGCCATCACTTCGGGTATCTCCACGGGGTTTCGTCCTACTGTAAGTCTGTATGAGGGCAGGGTGCGGGCCAGCTGCGCTAGTAAATTCACGGTGGTGGCCGACTTTGAAACCGGCAAGAAGAATAAACTGCTAGCAAGAAGGCGGCGTAAAGCCTCACCACTGGGAATCGACTCGATAACTGGATGTGACTGTCGCGACAGCACAGGAAATACCAATACCCGGGCAATCGAAGGAGAGGCACAAAGTAAGCTGTCGTCGGGTACGAAATACACCGACTTATCCTCGCCTCTAAGCTCATCGCCAGCCGTCTTTATTGAAAACTGCTCAGACTGATCGGCTCGCAATTTCAAGGTGCGATACACACCATATACAGTACCAGCGCGCGTACAAATGGTCGTATCATCGCTCAAGAAGGACCAGCCCGCTTGCCAGCACGCAGCAGAAATAGTCGACTTCCCTGCGCCCGAACTGCCCGCTATCAGCGCGGTGGCACCATTGTATGCGACGGCCGCTGAGTGCAAGACCAGAAAGTCTCTATGGCAGAAAAAGGCAGAAAGTATGTGTTTCAGCGGATTGCCTCGCTCCAGGTGGGTCAAGGCTTCGGGCCTGTCGATGATGAATACAGCAAAGTGATTCGCGAGATCGATAATGCTCATTGCCTCCGGCGATCGCTGAACAACAAATTGCAAGCCTGCACTGGAAGCAACCAGCGTTTCATTCGGGTGCCCTGAAAAATGTTGTATCCCGGCATCGAAAAGTTCATCGAGTTGTTGGTTTTGTCGCCTCGACACCAACAAAATCGTCAGATCCGAATCGCTCCTCAGAGCACCGTCCGAACTTGAAAATGCCGGTACGACTCGCGGTACAAAACCATCGTCGAGGAATACAAGCGAAATCGTCGCCTCCCCTATCGACATCCGATAAGCGGAAGTGTGTCGCCGCGAAAAATCGACCAGCTTTTGGATGTTTTCAACAATCGATCTGCCGGCAACTAGAGACATCTTATCGAAATCCTCATCAGCTGCGGCTCGGCCAGCCCGCGCTTGAGATGTCGTGCACGGGATCGAGAGCTAAAAGCGCTTCGATGTCAGTAAATCTTTCAAATGACAGCTGCCTCGATTTGCCAGACTTAATCAAAGACAACCATTTATCCTTTTCGGGACAGGAAGAATCTATCGAGACAGAATCGTCCAATACGAGTAAATCCTCCTCGACCAACCTATCAATCCAGGCATCCAACGCCAGAATGTTTTGATTCTGACTAGCTGCTTCCACCGGTAAAACATCTATCGCCATTCCGATTTCGACGACACTAGCACCACTGGCAAGAGCGCAGAAAGCGGGGGCGGCTGTATCAACGAAACTAAAATAGTGTCCCTTGATCAGATTCACGGCGATAACCTCTCCGTCCATCCACTCGTAGGTGACGGACGGAGAGTTAACTCGATAACACTTTAGAGAGGGCGAATCGGACACGATATTGGCCTGCCCAAACAGTCTTTGAAACTTTATTGTATTCGTCAGCGCTTGCCTTAGTCAACCAGACCTACGATTTCATCCCTTTTGTCGAGTAATTTCGAAAGTCTCGACAACAGGATTTATCTCTCCCAGACCGCATCCAGCAGCCAATTCGATATGCTCGACATGGCGCCTGCTATACAGTTCTCCCGATTCAGGATTGTCGTTGTCGGGAGGGCCAACAACATTTCTCAAACCTGTTAAACCCTGCCTTCGCCTGATGTCATCAAGCACGCTCAATCCGACGGAATCTAGAGCTACAGGATCAGTGGCAAAGTACAGCGCATTTTTCTCGAAAGTCAAGAATCGTGGATTCCACGAACCAGGACCACCGTTGACAGTGCACACAATAGAATCGCCAATGAATAGAACTGATTTTTCCCGTACAGTCGCAAACGAAGCGGCACGAGGAATGAACTCGTTGCAACAATTTTCTCTAACAGCCGTAGCTGAGTTGTATTGATGAGAGCGATACACGTTGTTGAAAAACCCGTGGGACATATTCTTGAGAGCAAATGTCAATCCGCTCGCGACATGGTCCTTTAGGACAGGAATCGAGATCACTTTATCAACAGCCGTGGCTACCGTTTTGCACAAATATGATCGTTGCCCTTCCGGATCATCAGGGGCCGCAAACGGGCACGGCACAGGAAAATCAAAGTAATGAGCGTTGGAGTACCCCGTCAAGTGGTTGGCAAAAAGCGCTTTTCTGCCAGAACCGTTCAACCCGGACTGTCGTGCTTCGAATTTCTCTGACGCGCACTCCCATCGCATACGTGAGTCTATGAAACGATCGTAACCAAATTGCAGGAAGTCCTGGCGAAACCGCTCGAATACGATGATCGATTTGCGTTTAACACCAATGCGCTCGAGGCTATCCGCAATCGCGTCGACGAGTTCGTAACTCGACAGAGATTGCGGTCCGCCAACAGGTACAACTTTAATTCCGACCACATCGGACGGTGAAAACAATGAACTCCAGGCCTCATCGCAATCGGTAACGCCGGTCAATTGCGTCACGCCCTTGGCCAACATCGAGGCGATAGCTTCGCGATCGCGACGAGTGTAAGTCATTGTCTTTCCAAATTTTTTGTACGTGACACTACTATTGGTGCAGAGTACTCCATTATGAATTACTTCAATAACTCTAGAGTTGACCATATCAACGAGGCTCAGTGGATATGACCGAATTGAGTTCCGCGTTGCGAGCCGGTTCTATGTTGAAGCATCGAGTGAATGCTCCCTCGACGCCGCTCACATCCGAAAGCGTACCGGATTGTGCCACGTGCCGATCCTCGAATACATAGACATAATCAGCGTACTTAACGGCACAGAGACGGTGGCTCGTTAGCAATACGGTTTTTCCGCGAAGCTTGCTCTTCAAGGCTTTCATGATAAGCTCTTCCGTCTTTGGATCCAGAGCGCTCGTCGCTTCATCAAGAATCAAAATAGGAGCATCACGTAAAATAGCTCGACAGAGCGCAATTCGCTGCTTCTGGCCGGCCGACACTCTGCCGCCGAGCTGGCTATCAAGTCCATCGGGTAGTTCGGAGATAAGCTGCTGAAGTTGAGCAATCTCGATCGCTTCTTCCAAAAACGCTGGATCCACCGGTGAAGACAGACCATAACAAAGATTCTCTCTCAATGTACTGTCAATCAACATGCCCTGATTATCGACCAAGGCTATTTTCGATTTAACCGAATGAATAGAGAACTCGCGGACATCGGTACCATCAAAAAAGATTGACTGCGGAGCACAATCATATAGCCTCAAAAGCAACTGCGACATCGTCGTCTTGCCAACACCGGTGCGACCGACAAGAGCTGTGACCGAGTCTGCCTTTAGTTTTATGGAAACATCGTCAAAGACAGACGCTTTGCCATCATAAGAGAAGGAGAGTTTATTGACGCAGATTGCGTCTCTTAGTGTTTTAAATTCGAGGTTGCCACCAGATACGATGAACTTATCGTCATCAACCATCAATGCCCTAAGTGCATCCATAGAACCCGCATGCACCAGCAGCTTGAGACGAAACTGATTTAAGAGATTCGATAACGGAACAACCTTGGAAGAGAGATAAAAGAATACAAAAACATCTCTCGGGTCGAGACTGGCAATTGGGATAACCAGAGCAAGTGCGAAAGCGGCCATGAGCTGCGCGGTCATAGTGCCGACCTCTTGGAACGGCTCGATCACACTGTGCAGACCAAGGTATTTCGTCGCCAGACCCACGTGCCAATTCGTCTCAGTCTTCAGCTTATCCAGCTCTCTTTGTTCCGTCCCAAAAGCCTGCACGAGCGAAATAATCTTTACCAACCCTGCCGTCCGGAGATTGAGCTCCTCGATTGTGCTGATGTGTTCTCGAGCCATTTTGTGAATCCTATTGACGGTGGCGCGAAAGACGAACAAAATAGCGGGCACTACCAGAGCAAGACACAAAGTGAGAGGCGGCGAGATCCACAACATCAGCAAGACGTAAGCGGTGAGCATCAGAGCTTCGGTCAAAAGGGCATGAAAGGCCGTAATCTGTCGGGCAATCCAGGTAGTGCTGTTGTATATCAAGGCATTAATCGTGTCGGCATTAACTTTGTCGATGTACTGCTTTCCAAACGAAAGGTACCGACTGATAAGTAACATTCGAAGAGCTGCCGAAGACTTTTCCGCTTGCGTCGCGACAGTTAGAGTGAGCGAATAGGCCAGGGCGCACTTCACCAATACCAGGCTATACATCAGCACGAGCAGGGAGCAAAAAAGGCGAGTATTGGTTTGCAAAAACGGTGGAAATGTTTTTATGGACAAACCAAATACAGTGGCAGTCACTCTCGTGAAATCCTGTTTGATAAGGCCCTCTGCCAGGGGGAAGAGTAACGCAACGACAGTGAGATTGATAAGAACCACCAGAGTGGACCCAGCCGCTGCAGCGACAAGGAGTAAGTGATTGGCCTTGACCAGCCGAAGACATTCGACTACGTCGTGAACTTCATTCGGAATAGAGTTCTTGCCTTGCGACATCCGATAGCACCAGATCAAACGGCTACAATGACGCCTTAGAGTTTACTTTATTCCCAGACATCGCTTCTATTTCTTATTTATGCGGAAAAAAGCCTCGTCCCACTCCTCCGCCAATAGCTCGGGTCTCTCGACTTGGCGTCTGGCAGAACAACTCAACACGACATCCTTGCCAATCAAGGGAATGTCGCGCAGCCCATAGCATGTGATGGGTACTGGAGGATGAATGGAGCAATCGAGCTCGACCACGAAATCACAGATTTTATTGGTTAGATCGTCCCTGTTGAGATGAGCACGATCGCCTCGACTATACGAAACAACACCACTTCTCACGTCCGTACATGAGACAGAGAGGTTCAACCTGAGACGCTCAATGCCGAACAACCTGGACAAATTAGAAGTTGCAATCTTTCGAGCGTTTGCCCTGACCGATTGTCGCGCGGCCGAATAGGTGCCACAGTTAACAGCTTGGACAGCCGATTCGCATACCATAAGCGCGACGAGGCCATATGCACCGAAGAAAGACACCAAATTCAAAACCGGCCAAAACAAGAACAGAATGAATGCACACAACGCGCATGCAAACTCAGGGATTGCTGTCCCTCGAGACCTGACGCGAGACGACTGCCGATGACGTTTCAACCTTGTCCAACGACCCGTTACGCGGCAAGAATCCTCGAGCAAGCTTGCCCCTGACCCAATTTTTTCAGATTCAGTCTTCATGCAAACCACCCCTTAGAGCTTTGCCAGACTGGGAGAAGAAACAACGAACTCGACCGCCATACCGCCGGAATAGTACGACTTCCGCGCTTGCGACACGCCAACCCCGTCAGATTGGCGGACAAAGAAGGCAGATGCCAGTGAAACGGAATCTTTTATCAAACCGCTGGAACAGCCAACAACATTTAATCCGAGACCCCTGCTTCCCTTGCCTTTCTCAGCGGCCGACTCCGGTGAAGAATTGAATTCCTCGAGCTCGCACCAGTTGACGGGTTCACCGGGCAGCGACTGTCCGGCATGCCGGCCACCCGACAAAAGCCCGAGCTCACTGACCTGATCGCGAAATGAGAGAGTCCAGGAACATTCACCAAATGTAATGGCGTTTAAACCCAGTGCATATCTTTGATTTTCATGAACCGTCTGTCGCATAAATGGACTATTTTTGAGATTGGTAACATGAATACGTCCATATCGATCGAACTCGAAGGCCAGATATGGACGGTCGATCGTTCCAGTTTTCAAAGTCCGAGGATCGTTGAATGGCCGATCGAGCATTTCGAGAATCGCATCTATTCGAGGTCTTGCATGGGCCGTTCGAATCCAGTCGTAGATTCCGCCCGCAAAAACCTGGCATAAGGTCAACGAACCGCCGGTTTCACAGGACGGCGAAAGACGCGCCCGAGGATCGTCGGGAAAGTCTCCACGCTCCGCGCGAAGCAATTGAACTGACTGTCGAGCAAGTTGCCGGTTGTCGATCAGGTCTCGCACACAGCGAAGTTCGGGAACAAGTCCGTTGGGAAAACTAATCACCATTACACCTGGTGGATTTGTCTCCGGCATGGCACCAGGCTGGGCACAGGCTGCAACGTGCAACGGCTCCGACTGAAAGAACTGAATGTCAGCCTCCGCCTTCACAACGGAGCAAATTCTCAATCGATCAGGGTTTCGAAACTGCGAAACGTCAACAAGACTGGGTTGTCTAGACAGTCCGGCAAAGAAAAAACTCTCGCTGTCTACAGGAAGATCGACAAAAGCTTGATAAGTCTGTCTCGGGTCCCCCCGCTCCGGAAGCTGAGCCATCGAGTACGGTTGAGGTATCGGAGTTTGAGTCGAACCTCCCTCTTTCAACCACCCCAAACTGAGCTTCAGTTTTTTCAAAACTGGGACACCAGCCATAGTGGCAGGCGATTGACTGACTTGAAGTACCTGCCTGGCACTTTCGAAAGGTCTGACAATGGTACCATTCATATCTCTGGCAGTATATCCGCTAGCCGGATTGAGCGCTCCAGTGAGCGCAATCGACAACCTTTCCGCGGCGGTCCTGGCCGCAGCCGTATCGCGGAGAGCCAGGCGCTTCATCTCGTCATTGTTGATCGCGCAGGCTATCAACATTTCTAGGCGACATGTACCAACAATCGTATTAATGCCAGTGACTGGCGACGGCTCTCCATCGGGTGCGATAGTAGCGCTTCCTATCGGAGGGTGATCGCTTAATGATATAAAACCAAAATGTGGATCCTCGATTACGATTTCGGACAGGTCTCGTGCCGCAGCCAGAGACGCCGCTTCGATGGCAGAAAGCTGCGATTGTCGAGCCAGCGCTAATTTCCAGAAGTTGAAAAATGGAATCATAACGAAGACCAACAACGTCGCCAACATACACGCGATCAGCACGAGCAGGCTTCCACAGCGCTGCCTTACCGGCCTAATCGACTGCCGTTTCGCCGTTGCTTTCCCTTCTGTATAACAGCGTATTCCCTTAGCTTTAATCACAGTTCCCCTCCTGCCCTATCCTAAAATCTCCGGGAAGGCTGCCGATACCTTCCCAGACTCTCTTTCGCTACAGTGGACCTACAAAATCAGTTGCGCACTTCGACTAACCTCGCCTCTCCAACCGATGAGATGACTATAGTCAATCGTCGTGACATCGGCATGACTTCATTTGAAATTTGTGAGGCGCGAGTTGACCGAGCATTTACGTCACGCTAAAGTTAAATCGCGGGTAAGAATTGGATGATGCAACGGACTGGTAAATTAGCAATCGGGCATCCGGCGACAGGTAGCATTGCGCTTGCCCTGACGATCGCCATCTTCTCGTCCTCGATCGAGCCTGGATATTCGAGCACTACCGCATTCGATCAAGAAAGGAATGCCGGATACCGCGCCCTGATTTCGAAGGAATACGCCGTAGCTGAAGAGCACTATCTCAAGGCATTCGAGAAATTGAAAGGCACGCAAGAGGCACCATATAAAGTAGCATTGCTGCATGCCGAGTATGGCGATGTATTGGCCCGCATGGACAGACCGACAGAGGCTATCAACGCCTACAAACAAGCGATCAGTGCGGCAGAACAATGGATGGGATCAGCGCCCGACGAACAAAAATTCGGATTCGAACGCGAAATCAACAACATCAGGCAACGCCTTGCTCTTGTCACTAACAATAGAATCGGCTTACAGAAAACAAAAACTCGAACCGCGCTTGGCGGCACGAAAAACAATAGCTCAACAAGAAGTCAATTCAAGCAACGCATCGAGGCCGAGTTGCGCAGAGCCGAGAAACAGGTACGCGAAGACCATCTACTCGCTGCGATCCAAACGTTGCAAAAGGCGATCGATGACTGCAAGGATGAGATGGGGAGCGAAAGGGACAAGCCGACTTGGCAAAATCACAGGCTCTTATCGAGATGCTTAGACCAGTTAGCCAGGGCGTATCTCAAAGCCAATCAGCCTTCGCAAGCAAAGGACGTGCTGGTCTATACATATAAGCTCAAACAAAAGCTGCTCTTCGAAGGCTTCCCTTCGCTGGTCCAGACAACCGCCTTACTCGGCATCGCACAGGCCAAGCTTGGCGATCGGCTCGAAGCAAGGCGACTGTTCGAGTCCTCTCTCGAGAATGCGGACCGACTGTCACGGAGTGACCGTGAAGACGTGCAGTATCACTTGCTTGTACTGACAGAGCAAGATGGCAGAATCGCCGAGGCCCACTCATTGTTGTCCAATTACATAGAACTGACAGTGCCTAAAACCGCATCACCAGCTGGAAGATACGATTTGCTCAGCGGACTGGCGTCGAGATTGACACAGGATTCGGCACCAAATCTTGGCGACTTCTGCTTAAAACGAGCACACGTCTCACTGAAGAAAATGGAGAAGCCCGACGACGAAGATAGGTTTTCTAATCAACTTTCGCGCGTGGACACATTACTCAGGGCCCAAAGATACACCGAAGGTGAAGCTCTGTGCCTCGAGCTCACCAAGATGGTAACCAACAATCTAAAAAGCAAAGCGGCCTGCTATCGACTGCTTGCATATGCCCAACTCCAGCTTCGAAAGTTTGATCAAGCAGAGGTGACAGTTGCAAAAGCGCTAGAGTTGAATAAATCCGTTATGCAACAAGAACCGAAGGCCTACGAAGAGACTCTGTTTTACGCTACTCAAATAGCCGAGGCGCAGCCGGACACAGACAAGCTAGAACTGCTGCTCGATCGTATTTCGACGAGCAATGTGCCAAAGACCTCAGGAATGGCAAAGATCAAAGCAGTCTCATACATGACTCTTGCCAACAAAGAATGGGTGCTGCACAGATACGAGAAGGCCCAACGCCACTTTTCAGAAGCGTACTCGCAGTGGACTATACTCCCTATCGAACTGAGGGTTAATCTTGGCGTCGCGACAGGGGACATTGCAATCAATCTGGAACAGCCACTAAAGGCGGTTACTTGCTTTCAGGAGTGCCAGAAGATAGCCAGCGCTGTTCCAAAACACATATCGGATCGTGCCCTGCGCTGGAGGCTTGGTTTTGCTCTATGTCGCCTGGGACGCTTCGAGGAAAGTCAACAGCAACTTCAACAAGCGCTCAATCAAACCGCCGAGACAAATGACGTCGAGCTGGAGATGAAATCCCTGCTGGCACTTGGCGAAGTCTACATTGCAACCAAACAATTTAGTTGTGCACAGCGACTGATCGATGTTTACTCACAAAAAACGGACAGCGCAATCTCCAGGGCTATCATGTCATATATCGCCGGACAGATTGGGATTAAGGAGGGTAAGATCGAGTCGGGCAGGAAATCGTTGATCGAAGCCGCCAACTTGTTCTCCAGACTTGGAGATGACCTTTCGCGAAAGCAGGCAGAGTGCTATACGAAAATAGCTGCAACTTACGCGACCAAGGATGATTCTCTGACTTGGCTTAACAAGGCATTGTCCGTGTACCATAAAATTGATTCGGACCACCAGGGAGAGGGCCCTGCAGCGACGTATTTTGCGATTGGCACCGTTTATTCAGAGCTGAGAAAAGAAGCTGAAGCTGCCACTGCTTTTAATACCGCGCTCGAGGCGCTAAAATATAGCAACTCCCCATCAGCATTTAAGTTGAGATCTCAAATTCGTCAAAGACAGCGCGTTCCAAAAGGTCGGTCATGAAGGCGGCACCCGACAAAGAAGGATTACAGCAAGTCCGAGAAGGGGACGGTCTCCGCTCGCCAAGTCTGTCAATTTCCGGTAAAGGATTGATACTGGTGGCGGTGCCGCTGCTATTTGCGCTTGTCGTGTTCGGATGTTTGATCAAGTTGCTTACTGACACCGAGCGTGATGTCGACAGAGAAAGGCATGCTCGTCTCGTGTTTCTAGAAACGACAACACTGACCGCGTCGCTATATGATCTCGGGACGCTTCTTATCATGTCTGACAATCATAGCAATTCGGCTATTGAGACCGTCTCGGGCGTCGATAAGCACGTCGAAGACCTGGAAGCGCTCGGGACAACAACTGTAGATGCACACGAAAGCGAGTGCATCAGACGCATAAGTCTATCATTTCGCGAGATGATCGAGTTATTCGGCGAGATAGCTAACGAAGATGACTCGTTGAGCAAGGTCAACATAAGACAGGAAGCTCTGGCAGTGGGCAAGATTCTTCACCAACAACTCAAGGAGCTGTCAGATTTTGAAGGGCAAGTACAGGAAGCCAGCCTTGTCGCGACACATCAAAAGCGCAATCAGTTGAAAGTACTGCTCTGGCTAGCGATCGCCACAAGCATCGCCCTGGGATGGGGATTATGGGTATATTTCTCGCAAAACATCAAACAGAGAATCAGTGTCATACAAGATAACTCAAGACGGTTGGTCTCTGGAGAGCCGCTGCAACAGGAGGTCGGCGACAGAGATGAGATTACCCAACTCGATCGCGCTTTTCACTCTATGGCAGAAAAATTGCTGGTCGCACAGAAAAAGGAGCGTGCGCTGGTCGAAAATGCACGTGATGTTATCTGTTCTTTAGATAGTCAGTATAGGTTTCAGCGCATTAATTCGGCTTGCTTCGATTATTGGGGCCACTCGCCTGATGAGCTTATAGGCAAAGCTATAACTGCGATCGTGTGCGAACCAGATCGGCCGAGAATGCTTACAACCCTAAATAGTGCTCACCAAGGTAGTCACGTGAAACCTCTTGAAATAGCAGTTTTGGCAAAAGATGGCTCGACGAGATTTGCACTCTGGACATTTCAGTGGTCCAATGCCGAGATGGAAATGTTTTGCGTTGCACACGATGTTACGGATAGGCGTGAATTGGAAAGACTAAAAGAGGAATTCGTCGCCATGGTCAGTCATGAATTGCGAACCCCTCTCACGTCGATCAACGCAGTGATGATGATGTTGGCAGAGGGGCACTACGGCGAGTTGAACCATGGTGGACGATCAGCAACTTCTCGCGCCATGGAAAGTAGCGAAAGATTGATCCGACTGATCAACTCGCTGCTCGATATGGAAAAGCTGCAGGTCGGACAGATGTCGTTGGATCTGGATGAACAGCCGCTGGAAGAACTCCTCATGCATGGACTGGGCACTGTAAGAGATCTTGCCGATAAACTCGAAGTGACTCTATCTGCACAGTCCACGGATCTGTATCTGACCGCTGACCACGACCGCATCACGCAAGTTCTGGTGAACTTGCTTTCCAATGCGATCAAGCACTCACCACCGAAAAGTGTGGTTACGATTTCAGTCATGGAAGCAGAAGGAGACCAGGTCGAGATCAGAGTGAAGGACCATGGACCGGGCATTCCTGTCGAGGACAGTGAGAGAATTTTCGACCGCTTCCAACAAGTCAAAGGCAAACGCGAAACTACTGACTCGATAAAAGGAACCGGTCTGGGACTGCCGCTAGCCAAAGCCATCGTCGAGCAACACGGCGGTCAAATTGGCGTAGAAAGTCAACCTGGTAAGGGCAGTACGTTTTGGTTCAGACTCCCTCGAGCCAGAAAATTGTTGAACCTTTAGTGCCTAGATATGGGAAAATACTGTTACCAATTTGTCAGAACATGATTGAGCCCTAACTGATGTCAAAAATTCTTGTTGTAGAAGATGAAGCTGAAATCGCGCAGACTATTCTTCACACGCTGTCGCTCCAGGACTTCAATGTCGAGACGGCTAACTCGGGTTCGGATGGGCTTCACAGACTCTCGGTGTACAGTTATGACGTCGTAATTCTGGATTGGATGCTGGGCGATATGTCCGGTATCGAGGTTCTGAAACAGTTTAGATTTCACGGTGGAGTCACCCCTGTGTTGATGCTCACCGGAAGAAGCACAGTCGATGACAAAGAAGCCGGACTCAACGCCGGAGCCGATGATTATCTGACAAAACCATTTCATCCAAGAGAACTGGTAGCGCGCGTCAGGGCGTTGCTTCGCCGCGCCGTGAGCTGTGTCGGAGAGACATTGCGTGTTCAAGACGTTGTACTCGATACTCGTACAAAGAAAGTATTGAAGGGGTCCGAAGAAATCAGGCTATTGCCGAAAGAGATCGCTATCTTAGAGTTCTTGCTTCGCAACAAGAACACGTTTTTCTCTACGGAAGATATGGTCAGACATGTATGGGGATCGGAGTCAGACGGCGGAGATGACGCAGTTAGACAGTGCGTTAGACGTCTTCGAAGGAAGATAGATGCACCAGGTGCGGTATCAATCATAACCACAAGAATCGGTCTAGGCTATTGTATCGCCGAGGACTGAACCGTTATCGGATCGGCACCGAGCTAAATACCATAGCATCTCTGTAGCTTTGCTCTTCAAAGACATCTACTGGACGAATGGTCATGAGCGCTTGAAACTGCTGACACTCGCTGTGCTTGTGGATTGCCGCTATAGAGAAGCGAAAAGGCAAGAATATTGACGTGCTATGCAATGAAAAAGTCGTGATTGCCTGAGCACCGACTCGGGCTGCATCGGTATGTTAGTATCACTCTGAAGACTTCCGGGTTCAATGTATGAAGCAATTATCCAATTATCTGTTCGCACTGGCCTTCAACACTGCAATCATATCAACTGGAGTTGAAT
Source organism: uncultured Candidatus Obscuribacterales bacterium (assembly GCA_964418155.1). Taxonomy (GTDB): domain Bacteria; phylum Cyanobacteriota; class Vampirovibrionia; order Obscuribacterales; family Obscuribacteraceae; genus JADYXR01. The sequence goes on from CAYQKX010000004.1 coordinate 102,561, forward strand.
CAGCCAACGCCTTGATGCGTGACTATACGCCCCTCTTGAAGGCTGATACCGCCAGACCTGTTAAGCTGCAGACAATCAAAGATATCGGTCTTCGCCAGGGTAAAGTTCTCAACATTTCAGGCGTAGAGGTAAAACTCAGCGACGACGAGGACTCGAATATTCAGTTGAGTGGAATCGATGCAAACCGCAAGCCCTGGAAAATGACAAAGCATTACTATGGACTCGGTACCTCACTATTCGTCGCAGATCTCGATAACAACGGATTTAAAGACATCATTCTACTGCAATCCACCGGAGCTTGCGGTATAGCACCGCCTGTGGTGCTTACTTCCCTGATGTTCGACAAGGAACATCGACCGATGCCATTCGAGGTAAGCGGATACTTCGGTACAACTGACGAGCATTGGGGCGAGAACAAACCGGCTGCCTATATTGAGGATTTGATTAGAATCGGTAATGACAGTCACGCTATTTTAGTTTGTAATCAGCTTGATTCGGCCGAAGTCAAAGGTCGATATAGAAGCTATTGGAGAACAATCTTGTACCGGGCCGACAACGGATTGTGGCAACGAGTCTCGAATTACAGAAGGGAGCGACTGCCGATGCTGGTTCGGTACACGACCAAACCTAATCACAAAGTGATACCTCCTGCAGTACCTGCGTTAGCCAAGTACGACGACGGTGGATATGATAAGAGACGAGTCAAGTCAGGGACAATCTCGAAATTCGAATTGGACGAAAACAACAACGTCAAATCGCTAGTCATTGACCCTGAGAAGTTTTCCAGCCCGCTGCAATGGTCCTTTTTCAGCCCGTTCATCATCAAAGACACGCCAGGTGGTCGCGAAATTTTCGGCTTGAGCACCAAGTCGGGCAAAGAACTTTTACGGGAAGCCGGTAGTCAAAAGAGAAATGCCCGGTACCTGAGTCCTACGGTCACCCAGCTTTTCCCAATGTACATCTGGCTCGAGGACTGATAAGAAATCGACAAGGTACGCTCGGACCCCAGGCGTGACTAGCGTTTTCCATATACAAACAGAAATAATTGAGTATTTAATTATGGTCCCGGGCATAAACATGGTGTTACCAGCGCGAGGCCTGTTATGAAAATCGCAAATGTGTTAGCGCTAGCGGCGACAGCGTTCATCTCTACTAACAACCCGGCATTCAGTCAAGGATTCTCTGAGGGCGCTGGTCTCTGGGGCGCAGGAGCATTCGGAGCCGGCGTCGGAGCCGCTGCCGGCTCGAAGAACGCTAAGAACTCGCAGGCCAGGCGCGCAGTGAGCGGCCTCGAGGCCCTATACAATTCAGGCGCTAAGCAAGGCGCGAAAGTTGGGGAGGCGGCTCAGGCACGACGTAGTGGACAATTTGGAGATATCGCCTCACTATTCACGTCCGCCGTGCAGCAAGAACGAGCCGGCAAGCTCAAAGACGCCGCCCGTCTCATGGCTCAATTCGCCCAGGAGAGACAACGAGCCTATGGTGCGCGAGACCCCGAGGTCTTGAGAGCCTACGACAAGGCTGCCGCGTATGCCAACCGAGCCGGCAGCAAGGCTGACAGCGAGTCATACTCGCGTAACGCCGTCGACGTCTGTAGACAGGCATATGGTCACGATGCTATCGAGGTGCGGCAGCGACTGATTAAATTGGGTGATCTTCCGAAGCCGGGAAGCGCCACACCGGCACCGACAGTAGCCGATGCACCGGCACCCGCTCAAGCGGCCAATCCGGGCACAGACACCCAACAAGCGACCACAACCACGAAGGCCTCGGAGGTCCCGTCCGAATCCAGCCCCAGCGCTGCGTCGACAGACAGCAAGTAGAGAGACGCGGTGACTGGGTGAGTTCGTATGGTCGGGTACAATGAAAACACTCTGGTTCCGATCAGATTGAAAGTCAAAGGGTGATGAGTACCGAGCAGCCGCAAGACCTAGCCGCAATAAGCACACATCAGGACTTGCAAGTCGCCAATCTGGACTTGCCGGAATATGTTATCGACTTGAAAGTCTTCAGCTCCGGCGGCATGGGAGCCGTATACGAAGCGAAAAACAAATGGACCGGACAGAGGCTCGCCATCAAAGTCTTGCTCCCCAAACATCTCGATGATGAGACATCGAGAAAGCGCTTTATGCAGGAAGCGCGCACGATAAAGTCGTTGAGCAGCCCGTTCATCGTGGCAAGCTATGACTATGGTGCTCCGGAAGGTAAGGCACCATACATGGTGATGGAGTATATTCACGGCGACACCCTCGGTCAACGAATTCGCGCAGAAGGACACCTCAGCCAAGAAGCAGTGGTCGAGGTCTTCTTACAGGTGGCTCACGGGTTGGCGCACGCCCATTCCCAGGGCATTCTGCATAGAGACATCAAACCATCCAATATCATGCTCAAGAAGACCGAAGACGGCTCCATCGAGGTCAAACTGGTCGACTTTGGAATGGCAAAATTTTATGGCGACCGAGAAGTTATTCAAGAGGCTTTGACGATCTCCGGCAATATTGTCGGCACTCCGCTGTTCATGAGCCCGGAGCAATGTCTCGCTAATCCGCTTGATGGACGCTCTGACATTTACTCGTTGGGTTGCGTAATGTATTTAGCAAGCAGCGGTCAGCTCGCGGTAGACGGTGCTACCGTTGTTGAGCTGTTCGGCAAGCATGTATCAACAACCCTTGATTTCTCGATTCTCACAGACCCAATCAAGACCGTTGTGGCAAGGTGCATGGAAAAGGATCCGGCTGATCGCTACCAGACAGTGCAGGAGCTGATCGCCGACCTTCAGAGGATTCAAGAGGTCGGAAAGCCGAAGTTTCAGTTGACAGGAAAACAACGACACTCCGTCCGGAAGTCAATAGCTACTATTGTATGGATCATCGCTGGATTTGCGGTAGGATATGTCGTCATGGTTCTCGGAACGCAATGGTTAGCTGGTCCGCATTAGAGCGCTCATGACAGAATCTCGTCAACACGGGACGAACAGATCGTGAGGCTCCCCGTTGCTCTGCGGCAATTTTCGACTTGGTGAACGAACTGGAGGCAATATGCAATTCCTTATACTCGGATATGACGGCGAAGACGACAAAGCGATTGAACGCCGAATGACTGCAAGACCAGATCACATCGCTCTCGGCGACAAGATGCGCGACGAGGGCACGATGCTATATGGTGCTGCAATTTTGGACGAGCAAGAAAAAATGATAGGCTCCGTGCTGATTTGTGAATTCGAATCGAGACAGCAGCTCGACAAATGGCTGGAAATCGAGCCTTACGTGAAAGGCGATGTCTGGAAAAAAGTCGAAGTAAAATCTTGCCGCGTAGGACCAAGTTTCGCAGGGTTGAAACCGCAGAAGGTCTAGACACTGAATAACGGCTAATCTCCGACTGATTAATATCTACCGATTCGGCGAGGAGTGATTTTGAGCATTTCCAATTTCAAGACGCTTATCTGCTTGCTACTTCCAATTGCGCTGATAAGCGGACTGGCATATCCCGCAAAGGCAGCTGATTTCAAGAAAGAAGTCGTCTATCAAATTTTCACCGATCGCTTCTTCAACGGCAGCGCCGCAAATGATGACCCAACGAAAAGCCCAGGAATGTTTGATAGTTCGAAAACAAATTGGGGAGCCTATTGGGGCGGAGACTTGCAAGGAATCCGGCAGAAGCTGGATTACATACAAGGAATTGGTGCTACAGCCGTATGGATATCACCGGTCATAGACAACATCAACAAAGTCGTCCTCGATGGCAAGGGCAAGGTGCAAGCGCCATACCATGGCTACCATGCGCGTGATTTCAAGAGGATCGAAGAGCATTTCGGCGATGCCGATACTTCATGGAAAGAGTTCGATTTACTCGTCGAGGAGGCGCACAAACGGGGAATGAAGGTGGTAATCGATTTACCGCTCAACCACACCAGCGAGTACAACCACGGAGAATTTGGCGCATTCTGGGATGATGGGCACTACAAAGGCGACACGGAGAACGATCGCAGCAAATACTTCAACCATCTCCCTTTGGTCAGCGACTACAACAACCGGTATCAGTTGCAGTACTACACTATTTTTTACCTGGGAGACCTCAACCAGGAAAATGAGTTCGTCGACCGGTATCTCAAGGCGGCGGCAGAGAGGTTCCTCGAGCATGGTGCCGATGCGACGCGACTGGATGCGGCAAAGCATGCAAATTGGGGTTGGCAACAGTCGCTGACCAACGACCTCTATAACAAAAAACACCATTTCGTGGTGGCGGAATGGTGGCTTAATGATACCGCAGAACCACTGTTCAAGGACGCAGTCAAATTCGTAAACAAGGGTGGGATGTCGATGATGGACTTCCCACTGGCCAACGCTATTCGCTCTGTTTTGGGCGCGAAGACGAGTGGTGACTTCAAGGTGATCGACAAGGTCATTGAAGAGGAATATTCCGTATTCGACGATGCCAACGGTCTAGTCACCTTTATCGACAATCACGACATGCCACGCTTTCTCAGCCTCAACGACAATAAAGAGAGTCTTCATCTCGCACTGGCTTTGCTTTTTACGCTCAGGGGCACCCCCATCGTCTATTACGGAACCGAACAATATCTGCACAATGATACCAATGGCGGCGGCGACCCATACACGAGAGCCTGGATGACATCGTTCGACGAAAAAGTGCCCGGTTATCAGTTGGTCAAAAAACTAGCGTCGGTTCGCAAAAGCAACGATGCATTCGCGTATGGTCAGCAGAAAACAATCCACGTATCCTCAGACTGCTATGTATACCAACGCAAATTTGGAGACAATGTAGCAGTTGTCGCTATCAACAAGGACCAATCCAAAGCCGCTCATTTGAAGGTTGCGCTGCCTCTAAAGCCGGGCGAACACAAGGATGCACTCTCAGCCGAACTGCGCGGAACCGATCTGAATGTCACCTCGTCGACTGAAGTCGAGTTGACACTGCCTCCTGGGTCCACCTCAGTCTGGTGCGAAAAGTGCGAAAATTCTCAACCGATCATTGGATCAGTCGCTCCACAAGTAATTAACGGTGGTGCACCGGTCACCATAAGCGGTGCCGGATTCGGGATAGACAGAGGGCAGTTGCAAATCGGCAAAGAGAAGGTAGACATCAGCTCATGGACCGATAATACTATCGAGTTTATCGCCCCTCACCTCTCCAGGGGTAGCGAAAAAGTGACTGTGATCACATCGGGCGGAAAAGAATCCAACCAAAGCAGTCTTGCTTTTGTCGAGGGCAAGCTCATTCCGATTCGATTGACTGTAAAAAACATGAAACTGAAAGATGGCGAACAGCTATTCATCTCGGGCGACGTGTTCATGCTTGGCAACAACAGCAAAGACTGGTCATCTGCTGCAGGACCGATGCTTTTTTCCGAAGATCAAGACTACATACTCGTCGTACCCATGCCGGCTGGCCAGTCCGTAAATATGAAGCTGATGGTGCTCGACAAAAACGGAAAAGTCGTACGCGAAGAGTCAAATTCACATAAGTACAAAGTCCCGAAGTTAGGTGTCTGGAATCACGAGATCGCCTGGCAAGATTGATTCGAATGCATGTCCAAGCTATGAATTGTCGACAGAGATCTCACGACATGAATTTTCCGAATGCAGTCGACTTCGCTCGAGCAGTCTCCAGACAGGTAAACGCCGGCCCCGCGATGAAGATCTCTTCTACTCGCAGTGTCAATCGAAAACGGCTGATCGTGTCGAGCCTCTATCAGACCTCTATGAACTCTCGCGATAAAGCTTGCCCATGATCGAAGGTCGAATTGAGAGTTCCTCGAGCATGTCGACGATAGTCATAAAAATGACAATTTGAACCCATGAAAGGTAAGGAACAAAGAAAAATACTCCGACCAGCAGAAGCTGAACGACAACACCACATATAGTGGCGATTCTCCATCCGCTGCTAACGGTTTCCTTTGATAACAGAAGCTGCCACAGCCTAAGTCCTAAAATAGCTATGGCGGCAGAACAAATCAGGCCAACCAGGGCGATGCAGAGCAAGTAATCATCGAAAACACCCGATTTTGAATTCGAATCATCTCCAGTTGATGATTCCCCCGAAGGCACCTGATCCCAGCGGACGACAGTCTTTCCCCAGAGCGACACCACATCGGCCAGCAAGCAGGTTCCCAGAAAATAGCTTTTCTCTCCGCACGGCGTTGTTACCGGTAATCCCATGAATTCCAAACTGCGGAGCAATCGATTGTAGCTGTCGAAATCATGATTGCTTCTCGCGGCGACAATACCGAGACCGCTCGCGGCCATACCAAGTCCTAACACAACCGGTCCGGCATGAAAAACGGTAGGCGATGATACTCCCCGAAAAAACTCGTAAGCGCCTGCACAACCAAAAAACGGAACTATCCAATCGTTCTTGAACAGAGTGTATTGTTCTGAGCCAAACTGAGTGTCAAAAGCAGGAAGGAATACCAGACCCCAGGCCAGAGCGCAGCCTCGTGCCCCTTCCACACTGGCTCCGCTGACTGGGTCGACCTGTGCGACCATGGCTCCAGAACTCTTGTCTATGTGTTCGCGGGCTGCCTTCGTCCACTTCTCAATTGCGGCACTATATTTAGTACCAGTTAAAAGATCGTGCAGGCGCAACGACTCTAGTGCGAAAACAGAGTCCTGAGCCCACGTATAACCGCTGTAACATTCAGGAAAACCGGTCTTGCTTTCCATAAAAGCATCGAAAATTTTCTGACTTTCCTTATCGTAGTCTTGACGAATGCTCGCTTCGTCTCCGCCCAGATAGAGATAACCGGCACGCAGCAGGTTGATATGACCGGCAAGAATAATGCCGCCCTTCGGTTTTACCTCGTTGTTGAGGTCGAATGGGTGACGCATCGACAACTTCTGGCAGCGGGCGAGAAGCCATTTTATCTTTTCAACCGAGCGTAAGCGCTCCGGATGTCCACGCTCATACTTCATCGCCTTGCTGACAAGGGCAAATCCGAAAAGCGAATTACAAAATAAAGTACCTTCCGGAATAAGCATGACGAGGAGCTCGTCCTCGCCCATCTGGAGACGGCGGTCAATGCACTTCGCTTGTGCATCGAGTTCTGCACTAGACAACTCCCATGGCGTCGGATGCAATCGAGCCTGCATCGCAAGGAACCAACCGCTCGTCACCCACATGGCCAGAACAAGATTGAATAACGAGAAAAGCAGTCGTCCGGGAGTTCTAATTTTAAGATGCCGAAGCTGAGTACTTGAGTAAGTCAATTGTTACTACTCGCGAAGGCTAACTGCTCCGAAACGCCAAACCTCTACTTGCCACTTTGAGAACCACTCTTTGATGGTTTCGACTCAAGCTTTGCGCCCTTAGGGGCCGCTTTCGTCGAGGCAGTGTTCGCGACAGGTTTAGCCGCTTTGTGTGATTGAGAGGATGGCTTAGTAACAGCCTTCTCTGCCGCCGGTTTGGCGGCCGTCTTGTCATGAGAAGACGACGCCTTCGCGTGCGTACCTGACTTTGCCTTCCCGTCCTTGTGACCGCCTCCGGCTTCATTTTGCGGCGTCACGTGGGCAGCAGTATCGACTGGCTTCGCTATCGGCGCGGGCGCTTCCTGTTTTGCAGGAGCCGGAATCGCAGGATCTCCAACCAATGCATGTCGGCTGTTGAAGCCCACTGTAAATGCGACGAAAAATGCGTCGACTGTAGCGAAAATAGTGATGGCCAGTAGCTTAGCTTTCAATTCAGTTTATTCCTTAGAAGTAAAACTAAGATTCTCGGAATAGTCTTGAGTTTCACTGGCATTGCGCTTGCAACTCAGCAACACAGCGGATTGAGCATAATCCTCTTTAATGGTGGGACCCGAGACGAGCTGCACAGTGAGCGAGGCTTTGCCATCACCGGTGTGTTGGTTGTACGACTCTCCCATCGCCTTGCTGTCGAACACTACGGCGTTCTTTCCTTTATTGACGAATCGAGTAATGTCGATTGTCTTACCAGGTCCAAAAAAGTTATCGACGGGCTTATCGTTGACTTTGACAGTTATGGAATATCCGATGTAATCGGTGCCGGAAGAGCTCAGCCAATACTTGGTCTTATGCTGTTTCACATTACTGACGGGTGCCACGGCTGGTGCTGGCGCCTGCGTCGTCGAAGCCGGAGGGGAAGTGGCGGCAGGAGCGGGAGCCGGAGTATTGCTGGTCGCATGAGCCTGGTCTCGAGTCTGGACGACCGACTGCGGCTGCATGATCTGCGATAACGGTACTGCCCCTGGTGTCCCCGGCCAGACCAGTTGCACTGGTGCCAGTCTTTGATTGATGCCTATGTAGTAACCTGCAAACCCGGCACCACCAATCAGCAAAACCAAGATGGTGAAATCGCCGAGCGCACCGAGAATGTTGAGCCGTTTCGGTTTGTTAGTCATGAGTCGTACGCAGCGTCCTTATTTAGCATTCGAGAACTATCGTACCCTTAGCGTACCAACTTTCAACGGGATCAACCCCAGGATCACCTTCTGTTTTTCCGATGAAAGATCTGGCTAAAACGCTTACGAGACAATAATTTACAGCCCTCAACTCAGACACGAACAATACTTAGAAAATGATTGAGATTGAGAGGATCAGTGTTTTTACCAGTGGCTGCCGATAATGAAATGGGCACAATAGTGCACATGAATCCAAAGGAAGTAGATCTAAGAACTGCGCTTGTATTGAGTGTGCTCTGCCCCTGCATACTGATCGCATTTGTCTACGCATCTCTGTTTCTTCTTTCAGCAGAAACAGGTGGACTGGTCTCGCCCAAGTTGCCTCAATACCGAGTAAGAATAGATTTCAACGAATTGAATCGAGAAAAACAACCACTCGCGATGAAACGCCAAATTCTCGATAACCACGAGGTGAATTCCTCGACTCAACAAGAATCGGTGAAACAAACTGAGCCAATCGCTGACAGTGAATCGATATGTGCAACGGACGAGACGACTACAACGCCAGCTCCAGAGGCTCCATCATATTCATCGCCGACATTGGCATTTAACTCTGTGCCGCCCCTATTACCGGAGCCGAATCTCCCGCCTGCGTTTTTACCCCCAGAGCTCCCGCCCAAGAAGGGTAAGCCGATAAAGTTCGTCAAGACGACTCTAAGGGGCGTCCCAATGTATCAGGCGACAATCGATCTTACCGATCCTCAATTTTTTATCAACGTCGAGTTAGCCAACCGCGCGACGCAAGCCAACTCGGCCGAAGAGACTCATGGAGACGAGGCGTTCCCGTCATTCGTCAAAAGGTCTCATGGCGCTCTCGTTCAGAACGGCACCTTTTTCAGTAAAGACGATCAGAAGCGAGTAATGGGCAACATGGTAGCTGGAGGCCGATACTTAAAGTACAGTCGTTGGGAAGACTATGGCACCACATTTGGTTTGAAGAAAAACAATCAGCCAGAGATGATTACCGCCAAAGCCGAAGGGCAGCCAGATTGGAGCCAGCACTGGTTCTCCATCACATGCGGACCCAGGCTAGTGCGAGCAGGCGAGATCAGGATCGATGCCGAAGGCGAAAAATTTCAGGACTCTCATGTTCTGGGCGTGGGTCCGAGGTGCGCACTCGGCTATTCAGAAGACAAAAGAAAGTTGTACATGGTTACCTTTTTGAAAGGGCTGTCGCTCACCAAAGAAGCCGAGGTCATGAAGGCTATGGGCTGCTATGAAGCAATGAATCTGGATGGCGGCGCCTCCAAAGCGCTGGCGTATAACGGTAATATCGTCGTTCCAGCAAAACGGGCGTTGACTAATTGTATCGTCATCTATGACACCAATAATCCAGCACCGCGTGATTTGATCGCCTCCTGGCGCGAGTTTCAGAAACGTCCGGATCAGATAGTCTCGTACGGAAAACGATCCGACGGCGAACTGAGTCCGAATATGTACTGACAGACAGTCCGGGAAAACCCTGGAGAAAATCCAGCGTTTCTTCAATACAATTTTCCGGCTGGGCTTCTCCCAGTCTTCACAATAACTTACCAGACCTAACATTAATAGCGGCATGTAGATCAGCGGGGTGTTGCCTCGTTGACACACCTGTTCGTCCATCACATCTCATCCGGGAAGGAGGACAAATTCATGTCTCAGAGTGACACCTCAGCGCCCGAGCCCTCTAATCATCAGGGCTCGACAAATCAAGATCTAACCAGTCATTTGCATCAACCATCGTCATCAGGTTGCGCCACTGCTGATGGTGCATCTCGAAAAACAGATGCAACCGGCAAAGCAATCGAAGCAGCGTTACACAAAGACATCTCGACGCATGGTCAAAACAATGGATGCTGCAACCTGTCGACAAGCTACATTCACGTGTATCACCATTCGACAGAATGTTGTGCGTCACCACAAGCGGTGCCGGGCTCAACGGCAGCGTCTGAGCCAGGGGTAACGCAGGATAAACCAGAGAGCAAACCTGCCGTAGCGGGAGGAGTGGGACCAGTTGCCCTGGTCAAGCAAATTTTCGATAATTTCAAACTGGACTCGCCTCTAAAAGCAAAAGCCTTACATAGCCCCAAAAAAGATGCGCCGACGGATCCTGAAAGCGACGGTATCAAAGATGATAGCGCAGATAATTGTCGAGAGAGAGACTCTGTTCACGACGAAGCAGATTGGGGCGATGACGATGAAGACCTGGTACCGCCACCACCACCGGTGCGGAGATTGTGGCAGGGATTTGAAGGCATCGCCGTAATGACATTCGCCGTGGCGACGCCGATGCTATTAACCGTTATGAGCATGGCATCGTGTCCGAAGCGGATAACCTTGGTTATGCTCAGCCATCCAGTCGAGACAATAGTAGAACTGCTACTGCTGCTTTCGATACCGATAGCCAACTACAGACTCTGGGCATCGCTTTGCAAGAACGACTTAAAATTCACTTTGCGACGCGGAATGCTGGTAGGCGCATCAATCGCGATGTCGTTGATAGTAGCCGGTCTGTCCTTCGCGGCCATTCCTGCAGGCTATGAGGAATTGCAAAATTCAATCGGAACTGACTTCACGACAGGATTCTTCTTCATAGGAATGCAAGGGTTGACCTCCGCACTTATTGGCGCATATTTATTCAATAAGACGCGGCTAAAACGAGAATTTTCCAGCAGCCGTGCCAGGGTATTCGCATATACTCTAGTCGGATTTTTGATCGGTCTTCTCGCCTTCACAGCGTCGGAAGCCCGTTCTTGGTATGTCCGCTCCGCCGAGAAGCAAGCGATGTCGTCAACCGAATCGGAGCGCGCCAGTGGATTAGCTATTCTACGGTCGCTAGATACAGAGCGCGAGCTCCGCATGGAGACATCAGATGCTCGTGCAGCCGGGATAGCGGGACTTTTCATTCCGGTGAAACACAGCGAAATGGCGAAGCTCTACTTCACCGTCTACGGTAAACCGCTCGGAGACGAAAATAGCGCTGACTTCAGCAGCATGTCCGACGACTACTTGCAAAAACACGTAGTCGGTACTCCCGTCAAAGGTCTGGCCTTGGCCAGATCGGCCTTTAACGGAATGGTAAGCCCGAATGCCCTAACCTCCACTATCAATTGGACCTTCGTCTTCCGCAACGACACCGAAAATCCACAAGAAGCCAGAGCCGAATTGGCTCTGCCACCAGGAGCGGTGATCAACGGTTTGACCGTGTGGAAAAATGGAGATGCGCTGGATGCCTCGTTCGCAGCCGCCGGTAAGGCTGAAGGCGACGCAGACATCAACTGGGTGGATGTTGGTCACGACAATCCTGCAATAATCACGGATCTGGGTCGAGGTCGATATCTGTTCCACTGCTATCCAATCCCTCATGACGAGCAGCTCAAGGTCAATATCTCGGTGGTCACACCGCTGCAATTGGAAGGTCTGGATGCGGGCACACTAACGTTCCCCAGATTTATATCTACGAACTTCGATCTCGGCAACGAGCATGCCTTGCTCCTGGAGTCACCCGACAAACTGTCGAGTCGACAAGAAAATATAAAAGGCACCGCGGATCTCAAATCCCACTTTATCCTCTCCGGCAATCTGCAACGATCTCAACTCGAGCACACGCCGCTAGTCATCACCGCTCATCGTTCACCCGCTCTCGCGGCGGTCGCTTCTCTGGACAAAATCGCGACAGACATGGAGCTGCAACGATGGAAAGCCGAAGAAGAGAAGCGCAAGCAAGACGAGGAAGCCAAAAAAGTCGATGAGCACCAGGTCGTGCTTATGATCGACGGCAGTCGAGGAGTTCGGCAGCAGATCGAAGATGTGCAAACTGTTCTCAATCGCGATCGAAAAGCCAAGAAAGCGGTTAAGCGCCTGCCACCTGGACCGCGATACGCGGTACGGACCATCACGGAAGTAATCACCAAAGCCCCGAAACGACTTATTGTTGTACTGGATGGGTCAGCCTCGATCAAAGAGCACCTTACGAAAATCAAAGATGCTCTAAACTCCGTACCTGCGTCTGTGCCAGTCTCTCTCTGCGTAGCGTCAAAAGAATCGAAGATGCTTGAAGTACCGACGACCCTGAAAGATGCCATTCCAAAACTCGATAAGATTGTCTTCGCCGGTGGCCAGGACAACCTCAGATCCGTTGTAACCGCCGCAGAAATGGCTGGAGAAACAGAAGGCGGTGCGGTGCTGTGGATTCACGGGCCTCAACCAGGATTGAATAAAGACATTTACATCATGTCGCCTTTCAGAGCCCATCCGTCATTCTTCGAGTTGTCGCTCGACACAAGTTGCACCGACACTCTGGAATACTTCAAGAATCACGCCGAAGTTGGACCATTCGCACCGATTCCGCGAACCAACAAGCTCACCGAAGACCTCGACGACTTCTTCAGTAAGTGGCAAGCCGGACGTCGCGAGTTCGTAGTCAATTACGCTATTCAGGACAAGCTTGCCAAAGGGACCAACTTGCTTATAGGAAGAGAGAAGGGTGAGTTGCTGATTCTCAACGCCCGCAATCAAGTCGACAATTTCTTGCACAACAAACAGCCCAGCAAGGCTGCCAGAATTGCCGTATCTTATCAATTCGTCTCTCCGGCGAGCTGCGTGGCTGTGATCGACAATAGCGGAAGTCAATCGGCTCCCGTGCTCCAGGGTGCAACCAACGGGACTATCGGACCTCAGGGCGCCGATGCCACCGTGATTATGGGAGTCAACACGGCCGGCACGGTCAGGGTCAACAACCTTGCCAATCTCGAGGCGTTGCTCAATGTAATCTGCAACATGATTGAGATGGGTGCGCTGCTGCTTGGCGCCGTGATTATTTCTCACGGTTTGTTCATCAGAAGCACCGTGACCAACTTCCTGGGGTTGCGCGCGACGTTCTCGCCTGGAATGCGTCTTGCGCTCGGCGCGCTGATCGTGACTGCCGGCTTCACTGTACCGGGATTGGTGAACTGGTTCGTCGCTTCAGCAAGAGACGCGAATCTGTTCTCCTGATCACCCGTCAGAAACCGAACATCAAAGAGACGGTATGGAGAAGTCCACACCGTCTCTGTTTTCATCAATACCGTCCTGGGATAGTTGGGGTCAACCACAATACCGCGGAGATCGAGTTGACCGAGCGGTCCAGGCTGCTGCTCTTGCCACACCGCTAACAGCTCTTACCAACCGGCTGCCAGCAAACACTTATGGCTAGAACTGAAGGCAGGCAGTCATCCTGATATAATCACCTTCTCCCTAAGCATCAAGGATTTCAGGTAGTGAGACTTGAACAGATGTTCCAAATCAAGGCGCGCGGCTCGTCTCTGAAGACTGAGATTGTCGGCGGTCTTACCACGTTTTTGACGATGGCTTACATCATCGTAGTCAATCCTGCAATACTTGCTTTTGCCGGATTCCCTCAAGGTCCAACCACGGTCGCTACGATTCTCGTGTCTACCTTGGGATGTCTGCTTATGGGCTTCTACGCCAACAGACCGATCGCCGTCGCGCCTTACATGGGTGAGAATGCATTTATCGCTTTCGGTTTGGCAGCAATGGGTATTGGCTGGCAGCAAAGACTCGGTGCCGTATTCCTAAGCGGCGTGGCTTTCCTGGCATTGTCGGTGCTTCGACTACGTCCATGGCTAGCCAATTCTATCTCATCCAGCTTAAAACACAGTTTTGCCGCCGGCATAGGTCTGTTTCTCACGTTTATCGGTCTATATCAGGTGGGAATCGTCACTAGTGGCGCAAGGGGAATGAATGTCGAAGCACTGCTGGTAAAAGGAACAACATTACTCGGCGCACCGCCGGTGCCACTAAAGATTGGAGATTGGCACGACCCAAAGGTGCTTCTCGCGATCGGCGGCTTCATATTAATCTGCGCACTGCTAGAGCGGCGAGTCAAAGGCGCCATCCTGATTGGCATCGTCGCAACGGCAACAGTTGGAATTTTGCTTGGTTTCGGCGAGATGCCTCAAGGATTTTTTGGACTACCATTCCGCGGTGAATATAGTCTCGAGCCGATTTTTTTGAAACTTGATATAGCTAGCGCGCTGCAGGTAAGCTTCCTACCAATACTTGTCACTCTGTTTCTCATGAGCTTCCTCGATACGTTGGCGACACTGATCGGAGTCGGCGCGGCCGGCAATATGTTGGACGAAAATGGCAACTTCGAAGATGTGGAAAAACCCATGATCGTCGATGCCGCATCTTGCATCATGAGTTCACTCATAGGAACTTCAACGAGCGGTGCATATATAGAGTCTGCAGCAGGAATTCGCGAGGGAGCAAGAACTGGACTATCAACCATAGTCACAGGCCTATTATTCTTCGCATCACTATTTTTCCTTCCGCTCGTTACCCCTTTTCAGAAACTGTCATACGCATATGCACCGGCATTGATGGCAGTCGGACTTCTGATGTTGGGCTCGTTAAAAAAAATCGAAATGGATGATCTTACAGAAGCAGTCCCAGCCATCTCAACCATAGCGCTGATGATTTTCACCTACAACACTGCAAATGGGCTCACAGCCGGTCTCGTGTTGTATGTGTTAATGAAAGTCGCATCGGGCAGATGGAAAGAACTCAACTCCGGCTCGTACGTTCTGGCCGGTATGTGCATGGTCTATTTCCTGTTTGGATTGCCGCACTAGGACAAGGTCTTTAAAAACCTGAGCAACTCTTCGTTCATCGGAGAGGCCTTCTTGCTTCCATCATCAATTTGAACAATCACAGATTCGGACGTCGAACAACACTTTCCATCCTTGAAAATCGCCTGGGCAACGGTGAAAGACGACGTTCCTGTTTTGAGGATTCGCGATCCTACTTCGACAATACCAGGGAAGTTGATCTCGGCAAGATAGTCTAAAGACAACTTCACGATCACAAAACTTTTGTCCGGTCCACCGACGCACCGCTCACCATCAAACAAAAAAGCACATCGACCGGACTCGAAGAATGTCGAATATACAGCGTTGTTGACGTGACCCTGTCGATCCGTGTCTCCATACCTTATCGTTACCGAAGTCCAATGCTTGTAGCTCTGTTTCAATGTATCTGCGACTGTTGGTTTTTGCATTTCGTTAGACATAGAGGAACTCCAGCGCGGTATCAAGAAAGCCATATACGAACTAGGGATGACCTTAGCATTATAATGAAATTGAGGATTGGCAACGATTCGCGTAAAAATGGGCCATTTTACTCTTGAGAAGCAGGCAAACCGCAGACTGGAAAATAGTGGGCGTGTTTAAAGAAACCGTATCTCGTGTCAAAGGAAATGGCAAAGAGCGTCAGGCAATAATGGCTTTAGCCCAGGCGCGAAAAATCGATTTTATTCCAGTCACAGAATTGACGCGCTGGGGAAGATGCACCATAGACTTGATTCACACGTTACAGGAACTTCAATCATGGAGTGTTTCACTTATCGCCCAGTCCGGATTGCAGTTTGATTTGCGAACATCACAGGGCAAATTGATAGCAGGAGTTATGGCGTCGCTTGCCGAGTTCGAAAGAGACCGTATAAGTGAACGCGTAAAATCGGGACTCGCTATCTCAAAAGTTGGGTGCGATTGAAGAACTCGCCCAGGGCTGTTGAACTCAAGAATTTCCCTTGGGAGCAGTAGCTGCCAAAATGCCTGCCACCAAAGACGCCACCGCAAGCACTATCAAGGAGCCGGCGAAGTCGTGGCTTTCCTGCTTTACCAGACCGACCAGGAAGGGGCCGACAAATCCGCCGAGATTTCCAACTGAGTTTATAATTGCAATTCCGGTCGGCTGAAACTTCACGGCAAGATTGGCTCTCGTAAGAGCCCAAAATGGACCGACGGCCCCCCATATACCAAAAGCAGCCAGACACAATCCTGCTAACTTCATCCAGGAGATCGGCGCCCAACAGGCCAGCGCCAATCCCGCCACCGTAAAGCCGCTGGCAGCAACCAGGTGATAGCGTCTTTCTCCAGTCCGATCCGAGTTACCGGCAATTAAAAGCATGCCTACGAACTGAAACACTGCTGGTATCGCTGACAGTAGCGCCGTGGTGCTGTTGTTCGTAGATCCGAAGCCTTTGATAATTTGGGGTAGCCAGAGTTGAAAGCCATACATCGTCACCGTCAGAGTGAGATACAAAGCTGTGAATCGCCATACTGAGATCTGCTTGAAAGCAGCAAAAAATCCGGACTTACCGTTGTCGGATGCTGTCGAAACATTTTTTGTTTCAGCGACTAACATCAGTGATAATTTTTCTTTCTCGGCATCACTGAGCCATGAAGTTGTAGCAGGCCTATCCGGAAGTACGAAGAGCACAACTATCCCGAGAATCACAGCAGGAAATCCTGTGACGATAAATAGCCACATCCATCCTGCCAATCCGAACATTTGCAACTCGAGAACCCAGGCAGCAACGGCGCTACCGAGCACCCCGGCAAATGGAATTGCCGACATGAAGCGTGCAACAGCTGCGCCATAGTACTTTGCTGGGAACCAATATGTCAGATATAAAATCATGCCAGGAAAAAAACCGGCCTCGGCAAATCCAAGAATAAGTCTCAGGATGAAGAATTGAGTTGAGTCCTTGACGAGAAACATCGTCACGGTGACGAGACCCCAAACAATCATAATCAACGAAATCCAACGCCTCGGTCCAAGCTTGCCGATCAACAAATTGCTCGGTATCCCGAAGAGACAATAGCCGAGAAAAAATATTCCGCTGTTCAATCCAAACTGTTCATCCGTCAGATGAAGATCAGCATTCATTTGGAGCGCCGCAAAAGAAATATTGATACGATCAAGGTATGACACTATATACAATACCATCATGAATGGTATCAACCGTAATGTCACTTTCCGAATTAGTTGATCGTCGTATGTAACTACGTCGCTATTTTCTTGGAGCAACTCTCCCCCAGAACAGACTATGGAAATGCGGTGCCGTCATACAATAACAGACTCTCCGGCTAAACAGACAAGTGGGCGCCGGAATTGAAAAAGATGGTTCGTCAAAGTCGATAGTGAGAATACAAATACATACCGGCTCACATCTTCGACAAGCCGCAAAACACCTGCCCGGATTCAGTCACGATTCGACTTTATCGTAACCGGAATCGGCGGTTAGGGAGGTTCGGAGATGAATATTAGCGGGTTCGAGTTCCGATTGGGGGAGTTACTGATAGGGTTTGGTTTGGCCACCAAAGAGCAGATCCATATGGCTCTCGAGATTGCCACCACCAGCCCGGTGCCCTTAGGCAAGATCCTTGTGTTAAATGCATCACTTCCAGAACATTTGCTCAGGGGAGCGATTGATGCACAATGGATGATTCGAGACCAACTTTTGGACTTGGGCAAGGCTCAACACGCTATCCACATAATGCGTCGCAAGCAATGGTCTTTCTCCGATGCACTCGTTTCACTGTCTGTTGATGCACATGCCACCAGGGGTGGCAGACTCGGTGAGCTTCTGAAAGATGCCTGTCTTGTGACACCTGACGATCTGAACAAGAGCCTCGACATCGCTAATCACACCGGATTCCCAATAGGTCAAATTCTTCTCGCCCAGGATAAAATTTCCGGCTACAAGCTGCGACTCGGACTAGCATTGCAACGCGAATTGAGGGCCAACCGCGAGGAGCGCCAGAGAGTGGTCGAGCGCTTGAAAAACGCTGCATCCATTGAGGAGCCTATTTGCCTGCCTCCCGTTACGCTCGGTCCACCGCCGCTTCGCCTTATCAGCTGATATCCGCTCGTATCGATGTCCAATAAAATTCTAGCTCGGGTTGACGAAGTCGCCTGTTTCTCCGACAGCGTTTTATTCGATGTCGATTAACACTTCGGGGCTCGGGTTGAGGCTTGAACCTTTCAACACCTGGCGTCCAATAAACTCGTCCTCCGCCCGGGGTAGAACCTGATTTACAGTATTTTTGTCGGTGATATAAATCCAGGCGATGCTGAAATTTTGCAAAATACCGTTCAGTTGAACTTTGAACTTTATTACCTTGAAAACGTAAGAAGAATATACTGATCTCCTGGGTAAGAGACTGTTATGGGAACTAGTGCTGGAAAGGTCGAATGACTCTTAACAACACGGCGGGACACACGCCTGACGGCGGATCAACGGAGAAGTCTGCGGACGCAAGCCAATTGCCTCCCAGCCGGTCACGCCTTGCTGGGTTGATGGCCGCCGCGGAGGAATCTTCGCCCCATTCGGAGTCCGTCAAATTTTCCTTGAGCGACGGCTCCAACTACCTGTTAACGGTCACATACCTGATTCCAGGAATCGAGCCAACCTGGGTTTTAAGCACGGAAGGCGAAGATCCGCCAATAGTTTTCTGGAGTATTACCACGGAGAACCCAGAGCAGATCTACAACCTGGTGCAAAAAAGGGCGAGAAATCCCTCTCTTCGACCGACGAAACAGGCGCAAGTCGATACCGACGAAGATTCAACCCAACAGACAAAAGGCAACAAGTCCAACGAAAAAACTGCCCAGCCGACAGCTCAGGTTTTTCTCGACCGTTATGAGGTCCTGGAAGAAATTGGCTGCGGTGGCATGAGTCGGGTTTACAAAGCCCACGACAAGAAGCAGGATCGCCTGGTCGCGGTGAAGATATTGCATGCCCACCTGCTATCAGAAAATAAGATCAAGAAAAAGAAACCTGAGAAGCGTTTTCAACAAGAATTCAAAGCCACAGTAGCGCTCGCGCACCTCAACATCGTGGCGGTCATCGACCATGGAGAGACTCCCGAAGGACTCCCATTCATGGTGATGGAATACATAGACGGACCCAGTCTGGAGCAAATTTTCAAACATCAGGGACGGCTCAGATTGAGCCACTTCATGACCATTTTCTACCAAGTCTGCTCCGCGCTCAGCCATGCCCATATCAGAGGCGTAATTCACAGAGACGTGAAGCCGAGCAACATAATGTTGGTCAAGACAGCGCAAAATGTCGAGCTAGTGAAGCTTTTAGACTTCGGAATCGCGAAGATCGAATATCACGGGGAAGAGACTCCGCAAAAGCTCACGCAAACCGGCGATGTGTTTGGCAGTCCTTACTACATGAGTCCGGAACAGTGCAAAGGTGGGCAGCTGGATGCGCGGTCCGACATTTACTCACTAGGGTGTGTCATGTACCAGGCGGTAGTCGGAAGGCGCCCTTTTGAGGGCGACAACGCCTATAAGACCATCTATATGCATGTAAACACAACGCCCACGCCATTCCTTGATGCAGAACCCGATACAACATTGCCGTCGGACCTCGAGGCAATAATAATGAAGTGTCTGGAGAAAGAGCCCCACATGCGGTATCAGACCGCACAGGCATTGAGCCTTGATCTTCAGAAACTCGCTCGAGGTGATCGTGGCGACAAGACATACATTACAAAACAGACTCGTTCCGGCACCTTCTTTGCAGTCCATCCCAATACAGGAAAAGAACAGACTGCTAATTTCCTATCTGTTGTAAGGCTGCTGATGCAAGCCGGACTAATCTCGAGTTCCGAGCTGGAAAAGGCGATTTTGCTTGACGAAGCTGGCCGCCGCGAGCTCGGCAACTACCTGGTCGCCAATGGCTTCATCGATGCAAAAACGCTGCACTCCGCTGTGCAGCTCCAAGGCATGCTGGAGCGCGACGAGCTTAAGTTCGAGAAAGCAATCATAGCCTTGCACTACTGCCAGCGCAGTCGCATAAGTCTCGAAGAAGCGATGGAAGAACTCGGCTGGAAGCTAGGGGCGAATTAAATTAGTACTCCGCAGAGAAAAGACTGGATCTAGTTGTCTCTTTCCATAAGTCGGATAAAATCGGCTCTTTTGCGGGTACGTAAGTTAAGACAGATTCGATTCGCAATACCTATTTCTCGTCAGCTAAATGCCTTTACAGGACGCTTTTCGCAACAACCCCAAGTCGAATCGCAGGCAAGTGCCTGTTCGTAATTCGCCGCCCTCGAAAGCTGACATTTCCTTCTTGATGGAGCGGGCAGCCCAAACCGCGCCACAATTGCAGAGCTTAAGATGGCAGGTACCGGCTGGTGAGCAATTCGTGCTCACAGTGTCTTACCAGGAAGGGCTGGAACGAGAGCCGACCTGGGAATTTGCGCCGGTTGATGAAGCGGCGACAGAGATTTTCTGGAATGTGACGACTGAAAATCCTGGGGAGATCCATCGCCTTGTAATGAAGCGCACGCTCGCCCTCGATCCCCAAGCGCCGGTCGCGAAATCGCAAGATGAGCGCCCAGTCTTGCCCTTTTTGAAAGAATCGCAAAGTTACAAAAAGCTCAACGACGATGAGCAATTTGCCGGTAGATATCGTGTTCTTAGCCAAATTGGGCATGGCGGAATGGGTCGAATCTACCAGGCTGTAGATATACCTAATAATCGTGTTGTCGCCCTGAAAGTATTGCATCCGCATCTTCTCGAAGATGAACAAGCCAAGAAGCGATTCGAACGAGAAGCAAGGGCAACCATCCACTTGCGGCATCCCAACCTATTGATGGTTCACGACTACGGCTTTTCCGACGAAGGCTTGCCGTTCATCGCTATGGAATACCTGGATGGGGAAGTCCTGCAAAAATTGCTCATGCTGGACGGGCCCCTTGAAGTCAGACGATTTCTGACCATTTTTCTTCAAGCTTGTTCGGCTCTGCATCACGCTCACATAAACAGAGTCATACATCGAGATGTAAAACCAGCCAATATTATGTTGATCAAAGTCGATCAGGACTCGGATCTCATAAAGCTTGTCGACTTCGGCATCGCCAAGATTGTTCGTCCGGATGGGAAGTCGGCACAGCGCCTTACTCAGACCGGCGACGTTTTTGGAAGTCCGTTTTACATGAGCCCTGAGCAGTGCCTCGGTGCCGACCTCGATCCGCGGTCAGATATCTATTCACTAGGCTGCGTTATGTACGAAGCCATAAGTGGTGCTCGTCCGTTTGAAGGCGCAAATGCACTAGCTACAATGCAAATGCAAGTTAGCGGTTCACCGGCCCGCTTCGAATCCTTTTGCACCAAACTTGGTATCCCTCCTCAAATAGAGGACGTGATATTCAGAACACTGGAAAAGGATCCGAAAGCGCGCTATCAGACAGCAAAAGATCTCGGACAAGAGCTCGAGCGCCTTCTCACAGTAGACAAAATCAATCTAGACAATGAGTGGGTCTCCGAACAAACTCGCTCAGGTAATTTCTATACAGTCAAACGAAAAGGTGGCGAGCAAGAACGAACCGACCTGGCACAAGTGCTCGGACTGCTGAAAGGATGCGATCTTATCAACGGCAACGAGTATCTTCATGCCATCCAACTGCTTTCCTCTCAAGGGGCTGAGGTGAGCAGATATCTGATTGGAAGCGGAAAAATTTCAGAGCAAACGCTCCATGCGGCCATACAGTGTCAAAAACTCTTGGAAAAGAACGAAGTAAAATTCGAGTTAGCTGTGATCGCTTTGTACTATTGTCACCGCAGTGGTGTAACTCTGCGAGAGGCGTTCGACCAGTTAGGTTGGCGAATGAAGATGGACAAGTAGGCCCACACGCTCATATCAAGTTTGGTCCGCGACTAGAAAAAGCTCTTCTTCCATAGCTTTTCTATACTTTTCGTCGACTGGCAGTGGGTTGAGTCGCTCCAGACACTCTCGCATTATAGAAGCGGCACTGCCATTGACCTTCTCCACGACTCTGGATATTCCGAGGAGATCGTTGAGGAAGCGATCCCGACGTTCTCCTGTGATATCGCCGGCAATACTATTTACAATCGTGGCGGCCAGCGTCGAGCAGAAATCGCCGGTCAGCTTGTTGCGTCCGTACATAGCGAGAAGGTCTTGTCTCACATCGAGCAGCATTCTCCGCGGAACCTGCCCGCACAGGGCCTTCGCAGTCGTGTTGACAACGAACTCTTCTTGAGCGCGCTCCACATGTATGTGAAAGTCCATGGTTTGATACAGAGTACAAATTCGACTCAGTTCCGGACTTTTAATATGCCTTCTGGCCAGTGTCGCGAGAAGCTGTTCTACATCAGGATCGAATCCAAAGTCGTCGAGATGTTTTTTTAAAACGATGGCGGCACAACTGTGTTTGCCAATCGCATCAAGACAACTAACGATGTGCAGACGATGTGCCTTGTTTTTCACTCGCAAGAGTGCAAGGACTGCGCGACGGGCCCTTCCGGAAGCGTACGCCCCCCTGTCACCTCTATCCACTCTAGAAAGAAGCGAGAGGGCCAAAACATCCGGCAAGGATTCTACATTACGCAATTGCTTCCCGATTTGCTGTGTTGCTAATTTTAGGAGGTCTCGCGGAGTAATGGCGGGATCGATGAGCTGCCTGAGCATCCGTTGCTTTTCTCTGCTCATGTACAAACTCGAAATACAAAGCGACGCCTTATCAATGCGGAACTGATCTTGGGTAAGTATTGCACTCCGAAGCGCCCGTTTGAAAGCGCACTCTGCGCGTAGCTCTTCCAATAGAAGAAGATAACAATAACCGCTCAGAATCGACGCATCGAAGGCCAGACCCTTATCCTCTGTGGTTTGCAATAGCCGCTCCAATTCGGAAATCGCTTGCCTGAACTCTTCGCGCTCAATAAGAAAATAGGTTCGATTCAATAGTCGCCATGAATCGCTTCCGGCGTTGGATGCAACCGTTTCACCCCTGTCCTGAGGACTTTCGATGGCGAATTCGAAACGTCCATCGGAGATCAGGACATGGAAAGACTCATTGCCTTTTATGTTCAAACGTTTTTCAATAGTATCGCGGATGGTAGGACTGAGACAATCTCGAAGACTTAGCACGGCATGCTCAAAACCGCGTCCACACTCGCAAAATATGGAATAAACCGCCTCTACATAGCCTTCCGCGCCAGTGCTCTTAGCAGAGCGGATCAGCTCCGCCACCTTAACCGCGAACGACGGACTCAACGCTCGGCGATCTCGAAGATTATTGAGAAGTTCCAGCGCACACCCGAAGGCATATCCATCAGTCACGTTGACATAGCCTCTGTCTCTGTCGATGAT
Organism: uncultured Candidatus Obscuribacterales bacterium; assembly: GCA_964418155.1. Taxonomy (GTDB): domain Bacteria; phylum Cyanobacteriota; class Vampirovibrionia; order Obscuribacterales; family Obscuribacteraceae; genus JADYXR01. Next base: position 125,954 of record CAYQKX010000004.1, read on the forward strand.
AGCGGCCGAGATGTATCGCAGGATCCAGAGCTCCTGAACCAAAATGCCGTTGGGTCCGGTTGGTCCTTCATGTTTTTCAAACAGCTCCAGAGCAGAAGCAAACTTTCCTTGCTCAACTAGACTGTGTGCGAAGGCCAATTCCCTGTTCTCGACCCAACGTTCTGCATTGAGCCGTGTGCTTTCTACGATCTCCTTGTACTCGTCGCCGGCACACCACTCAAGAAGCGAGATCGTCTGCTTGATCTCCTCCTCGGTAACCGATGACGGAGGCTTTGCCATTTGAACTTGAGCAACCTTTACCATCAATTCACAAATCGCAGTCCTGTCATAGTTGCGCTGACTGATCATGACGTTGACCATGAGGCGCACCATGGATTCCATCTTTCCACCTTCAATGAGAAGATTGGCAGCAACATCCGGATCGCCCATTGCCAGCAGACATTCCATCAGGGACGGTCCATACGCTTCACTGGCATTCGAACGTTTGAACGATTTGAACGCGGCGGCATATGCCACTTTCGCAATCTTGTTGCGCCCCAATCTATGCAAGTCGCGGGCGAACTCCATCATGAGCTCAGCAAAAGCAAGTTTATCAACAATTTGAGATCCTTCGAGGCAGCCGAGACTTCTTTCAAACTCGAGAGGACCAGGGCAGTTTTGCACGAGCGCATCCAGGCACCGGTAGCGGTGCCTCTGAGTATCGTCATCGAATACGACCGCACTGACTACAAGAGCGTGACCAAAGTCTTTCATTTGGGCAACCTGACAGGCGAGCTCTGGAGAATGCCCTTTGTCCCAATCGCTACAGTCGCGAATTACAGCAACAGCTTCAGTTGAACGTTCTAGTCCCAGAAGACAATCAGCCATCTTCAAGGCAAGCTTTCCCGTGTTCGTGCAAACGCGCAGGACAGCAAGGCTCGCGCTGTAGGCCTCTCGTGCTTGGTCGGTAAGTCCTCTGGTATCGAGATGATGCCCCAGCGCTCGCATCAATTCGGCGAACTTCCAATCTGCTTTGAGAGCACCTTTCAACTCGCAACGAATCAGGTCACGCAAAATAGCGCTATCGGTTTCCACTTTGGTCATTTCACAAAAAATTTTCAAAGCCTCTTCGACCTCTTTTTCTGCAACTTTCGCAGAACAGAAACCTCCTGCTGCTCTTGCTATCGTGACGTTGGCTTCTTGAACTTGAGCGACGTCTTTGATCCACTGACAAGCATTCATCGCAGCTCGATAGGCAGCATAAGCGTAGTTGAAATTGTTGGCGGCAAGATACGAGTGTCCTAACTCAGTCATCATTTTCTGAAGCGTCAAACGCCTGCCGAAAGGTCCGTGGCGCTGACGACTCACAACATCAGGCAAAATCAAAGCATTGCCGGTTGCTTGCGAGAGCTCCCCAAAAGCTCGCTCAAGCTGTTCTGATTCGAAATACGTCGCAGCCAGAAGCAATGTAGCCTGTAGATGTTCCTCCCCGAGAGGTCCCTGAGGCGAAGCTAACTTCTGCGCTTCTCGAAAGTAGTGAGCAGCAGTTCCCAGTTGGTCTTTCTCGAGGTGACAATAACCAAGCTGCACCAGTACTTCGCACAACAGTTCTGGTTGCTTACTGGGATTGCGCTTCAGCACATCGACGGCGTCATTGTATAGTCTTACGGCTTCGGAATAATTGCCTTCGTCAAACTCCCGGTTGCCCTCATCGACAGCGCCCCGCGTCCATGCCCCCGGTGCCACATGTGATACCATGGTTCGCCACATTCTTTTGGTAGATTTGGCCACCGATTGGTTGAGACGATCGACCGCTTTACCGGCTTTTTTGGCTGTCTGATTTTTTTGAGCTACTGAAGAAAGCCATTCGTCATAGTTTTGAAATGAAGACGCTCTGGAACTCTGTATTTCGTTAGAACTCGGGTCCCCGTAGATCTCGCTCTCGCTATCGGCAATTACCTCGAGATTCTGCTGATTGACAAGATGCGAAACAAACCGCAAGTCCGATTGGTAATCGGGCACGACCGAGGGCTTGAGCCTCAGCACCTCGCGAAAGAGTAGGGCAGATTGTTGAAGGTCGGGCTCCTCGTGCTCGCAAAGATGGTTCAAGACCATCGAATCAAGCGGATCCTTGAAGTCCCGGTGCCGGAACAACAAACAATCGTCTCCACCCTTGAGCTCTCGCCACAGATCGGAATCGACAACCAGAGCCTTGAGTGAGAGGTCAATCACCCAGACCGCAAAATTATCCAGGTCCTCAGAAAAGTGATTGTAGCTTCTAGCAGGATGTTGGAAATTGCGATGACCCAGTTCGTGACTCACTTTTCCCTTGAGTTGCTCCACGAACATATCATCATAGTCAATCAGCTTTAGCCCTGAATCAGTGACTAGAATATTGCCGTGTTGAAGGTCACCATGCGCAATACCAGCCTGCTTCAGACTGGCGACCAGCTCGCGGAAGTGCTTGTGCAAGGCGGCGACCTTCGTCCGCGTCTTCACATGCCTATCCAGGTACTTGTCTAGACTTTCTCCTTCGATCCACTCCATTTTAAGGATAGGGTACCAGTCTGACCGAATCTTAACGCCTCGTTCTAGATACTGGAATTTTGCAAAGAGATCGCAACCGGAGCTGTTTACACTGGACATGATCGCCTCGTAGCGCTCTTTCATGTCGTCTCGCTGCTCGAGGAAGCATCGAACGGCCCAGGATGTGCCCTGAATGTTCGAAAGCCGGTAGACACTCGCAAAGGCACCTGTCATTGGTCTAGGCAATCCAAGATGGTTCAACTCGACCCGACTTTTCATCAGGTCAGGGTCGGAAAAGCAAAGCTGTGGCTGCTGCACTGCTTCGTTATAGTCCTGGGGCGTTGGCCACACTCGGATTGCTCCTCAACCACCTGCCTATCCTATATATGCCATCATACCGAAGTCCTCAAAAGAGAAACCCGGATTAACCCGGCATTTCTAACTATAATGAAATCCGACGACGAAGAGCGCTTACTAATGAACCGACACAGATTCACAACCGCAATCGCCAGGCTCAGCCAGTCGAAGGCTTCAGAGGATGGTTCGAAGCGTCGTAGAACGGTATTTCGATCTTGCATAACTATGTTTTCGATTCTCGTCCTGCTGCCCGCCGAAGCTCTGGCCATAACCGATCAGGTTCGAAGTATGTGCCTGCAAGCAGAACAGTTAATTAACTCAGGCAAGGCGCAGCAGGCGGTTAAACTGCTGGAAGAGGCCGGAAGAATGGATCCGACTGCAGGAGAGGTGCACGGTTACTTAGGTATGGCTTACCAGAACACGGGCAATCCCCAGCGAGCGATTCCGGAGTATCAGAAGGCACTCGAACTAAATCCTCAGATGACGTTCATCAATGTGAATCTCGGCACGTGTCTGATGAATATGAATCAGCTCGACCAAGCCGTTCCGTATTTTCAGCATTATCTTCAAACCAATCCTAACGCGCCCGATGCCGCACAGGTAAAGAGTTACATTCAACAAGCCGGGTCGCGCAAAGGACAACAAAATTTGCGATCGGTTGTGGAGAGCGGTCAGGCCCTCATCAATCAAAGAAAGTTCCACGAAGCCTGCTCGGTCTTTCAGCAAGCGGTCGGAATCGATCCGAACTTCGCACCGGCCCACTTTTATCTTGGATATGCACTGGCGGAGTGCGGTCATAATATGAACGCAATTACCGAGTTCAAAAATGCCTTGCAAAATGATCCAAGCATGAAAGATGCACTCTTAAACATAGGATCGAACTATCAAACTCTGGGCGACAGCAAGAACGCTATAAGCTGGTATGAAAGGTATCTGAGGGAGACTCCCGACTCTCCGAAGGCATCCGACATCAAGCAACGAATCTCCGGACTCAGACAACAGCTTGGCTCTCAACAAGGCGGAGGCAAGATAGGCGGTAGCTCGCCCAACGATGCTGACTATTTCCTGAGTGCTGCATCGGGCGGTAAATTTTTTCGATGGCCGATGATGCCGGTTGCGGTCTTCATCGCCGACGGCAGCAATACTCCAGGATACAAGATGTCATATCGGCAGGCTCTAATGGATGCCTTCTCGGCATGGGCAGTTGCATCCGGCAATCGAATTTCTTTCTCACTGTCTACAGTTCCGTCTTCCACAGGTATTGTGTGCGACTGGACAGGCGACCCCAATAAAGTGGTAGAAAGAGGACGTCCGGTTGAAGGTGGGCTCACCAAGTTGTCGGGACAGCCGCAGGGAGGATCTGACGTCGCCATCGGATCAGCGCACGTCACGATTTTAACCAATCGTGGTGGCATGCCCCTTACCGATGATGACATGAAGATAGTCTGCCTTCACGAGGTTGGACACGCCTTGGGAATTAACGGTCATTCCAACAGCAATATGGACGTAATGTTCTTCTCAGAGGCACCGACAATCTGGCCGGCTCTGACAAAACGCGATAGGGCGACGATATCCAGGCTCTATGCCAACTACCCACCGCAAGCGAGATAGTGCCACCGAATATAATGCCTTAAGGCGACCTGCCGCGCCCTCACGTCAAAGCGGCAGTAATGTTCACAGAGTAGCCATTTCGGCGTTGCAGAAATTACGTTTGTAAAACCGCATATAGTCGACTTTGTGCTCCAGAGAATCGATAACTGCGTGGGCGAAATTGACGCCTTCGAAGCGCTGGGCATTGACCAGACCACCTGGGCTGAACACGTTAATCTCCATCAGTTTGTTGCCGACAATATCGAGTCCAACTAAGAACATGCCGTCTTGAACCAGCTTAGGTCTAACAATCTTAGTCAACTCGAGTTGCTCGTCGGTGATGATTGCTTGTTCGACACTACCGCCTGCATGTACATTGGAGCGGATGTCCCCGTCCGCTCCAATTCTGCGAAAGGCAGCATACTTGCCTTTGTACTTCATGGCATGACCGTTCATCATGAACAGCCGAATATCACCTTTTGCGGCAGCTGGTAGATACTCCTGCGCAATGATGTAGCCGTCTTTACTGAGCGCGTCAACGATCTGATTGAGGTTAGACATGTCCTCGGGTTTAACGAGAAACACACCTTTTCCACCTGAGCCCTGAAGCGGTTTCAATATAATCCAGTTGCCCATCTCCTTTGCGAAATCCTTGATCTTCTGACGACTCCTCGTGATCACGGTGCGAGGTCTAACCTCTTCCGGAAAGGTTTGAAAGTACATTTTGTTGCGCGCCGAGGAGAGCCCATTGGGATCGTTGACCACGATAACACCATGTCTCATTGCTTCGCGTCCGAAGTCGATACCGACGGACATCGCCCAATTACGAGTGCCGATCTCGTCAGCCGGATCATTTCGGAGCATCAACACATCAAGATCGTCGACCACAATTTCTTCGATTCGCGCCTTCGGTCCCTGAAGATCCGATAAATATGAGGCGGCGCTCTTATACATCGACTTCGGTGCGTGTCGTGCCCGCGCCTTTATTTTGTCGTCGCGATCGTAAATGAAGTCTTCAGCGCTGATAACCCACGCTTCGTGTCCACGATTTATCGCGGTTATAGCAAATAAGTTGGTCGTATACGTGACCTTTTCAGTCTGAATATCGTTGATAAATAAAGCGATGCGCATTTCTTTGTGGCCAGGCATTCGGGGGATCACAATATCTTTCCCCATGAAGGTATATTCCAACTACTTGCAGAGCGTTGAACCAGGGGATATCAAACAAAATGCTGATTGTGGTGCACTAGCTGCAAATCCCCACGCGTTACATCAGACGACGGTGATACGCAGGGTCTGAAGCCTACTGCGTGTGTTCGGGCGCACCCAAATGACAGTCCAACCAGGCGGCCAGCATTCGAACGATATCGTTGGGCGATTGACCTTCTTCGAAGATCAGGTGTTCTCGATCGCCAACCAGAACCAGATCCTTTTGAGGGGTAGCGAGGGCGCCATACAATGCGATCGTCCCTTCTGGTTTAACAAGATGATCTTTGAACCCCTGAAAGATTATCACCGGAGTATTTTTGATCTCGCGCGCCACCTTTTCAGTTTGATTCATGAACTCGTTGAATTTCAAGAGTTCTTCGGCGGATAGCTTCAGGCGGGCGCCGGGGTCATTCATCCAGACGTCGCGGAGTTGTTGATTGACGGTCGACTGTTCGATTATTTTCTTACCGATTTCGATAGGTTTGTTTTTGTCCTCGAGCAGTTTGATACCAACTAGAAGTCCGGTAGATGCGCTCTTGAAGCGCCGACCGGAAGGCACGGCGCTGACTAAGCCGGTGATATAGTCCGGATATTTGGCAGCCAGTTGAACGGCTAGAGCGCCCCCCATCGACTCACCCAGAATGAAAATCGGAGTGTTGGGGCTCTGATCGCGAAAGAGACTTACAGACGCAGCCAGATCTTCCAGACCGGAGTCCAGGTCTAACCTGTCGAGACCCTTTTCCAGCGCGAATGAACCAAACCCTCTCACATCCAGCCCTATGATGGAATATCCGTAGGGATTGATCTTCTCGGCGAAGTCGCTAAAACTCTTCGAATGCAATCCGAGACCGTGCAAACAAACAATAATCCCTTTCTGGGGCACAGACGGATCGATTGAGACATAGAGCGTCTCCTCCGCACCCCGCCTGCCGACGGACCAACTGTCGAACTCTCTGGGTCTGAGAGCAAACTCTTCTCTCTTCGAATCGAAATCCTTATCCTCAAGCAGCTTTATGGTCTGTTCTGCTATCGCTGGTGGTGTCTTACTGCCGAGCACGAAGTCCACAATCCGTTGTTGCCGGACAGAGCGCTCCGCCTCGCTGAGCTTCGCACTGTCGGACTCCATCCTCTTCATCAGTCGCTCGAGCGCGCTCTTCTTGAAGATCCAGAGTGCTTGCTCGTAAAACGCACGCGACGAGGAGCAATCATCCAGCTTGTACTTGATCTCCGCGAGATTGTTGATCGACAGACCCACTCTGGGATGCTCGGGTCCCCACTGCTTTAAATCAATTCGAGCCACGTGTTCATACAGCGAAAGGGCAATGTCGAAATTGTTGTCTAAGTAATGGCAACCGGCCAACCCTTCCAAAGCGGGGATAGAATCCGGGTGCCACCGCCCAAGGTGCTTTTGGTAAAGACTCAGAGCCTCTGAATAATTGCGCGATGCCAACTTGGTTTGGCCGAGCCCATATTGACACTCGGCCACACCCATCAAGCAATCGGCCAAATCAAGTGGCTTGGAATTCGAATCAGCATCAAGGAATTTCCGTGCTTGACCGAAGTATTCCAGGCCTTTCTCTTCATCACTGAGCGCTAGTGCACAAATGCCCAGATTAATGATCAGCCGTGTATCTTTGTCAGATCCGGAGCCTGCCGTTTTGAGCATCTGTTGAAGCGCATCACGAGCGCCGGCATAGTCACCCGCGAAAAAGGCGTTGTTTGCCTTGTCGGCGAGTTGTTCGTCTCGCTCAATATTGGCTGACAAAAACCGAGTCTTGCCCCTCACTTGAGAACTGCTGATTTTGGAACGGCTCTGCTTTTTGTGAGATTCAGCCATACCCTCAGGCATCGCCTGTGCGGAGGGCGGCGTCATTTGGCAACCGATTGCCCACAGTAGGGCGACAGGCACTATAAGACGCCTAGTAATTGCGCGAAACATAGAGATTACACACACCTGATATCAGTGAGAGCTAGAACATTTCAGCATAACAGCTAATCTTGTTATTATTCAAACGACCAGCTTAAGTTGCAAATTTGCTAAAATCTCGATCGTTTCTCGGGACAGAAATAAGGTTTTCGCAATGGCTGAAAAGAAGTCCGGCTCAAGCAAGAAGAAGTCAAGCGCATCCAGCAAGAAGACTGGCGGCAAGAAGGCGAAAGCGCTCGGCACCGCCAAGCAACCTAAGCCGGTTACTGCTAAGGCAAAGCCGAAAGCGAAGGACAAGAAAGCCGTAACCAAGCTCAAGAAGCTAATCTCAAAACCGAGCACGACCAAGAAAAAAGAGGTTTCACCCAAGAAGAAAGCGATTACGCCCAAAAAGAAGGTTGCGCCTAAGAAGAAAGATGCAACTACAAAAAAGAAAGCTCAAACACAGGTCGAGAAGACTATCGAAAAAGCGATGGATATGCTCGATCTGCCGAGTCATGCGCCAGTTGAATTTTCCTCCGTGCTCAAGTCGATCGACAACAAGTATCACGACTATGTGAATTCGGTAATCAATAATCCTATTAGACAGTTCCAATCCACCGTTGATGAATACATAAAATCAATCGGCGATCATGGTCTTCCAGCTGTTGTCGCCAAAGCGATCGACGCGCGAGATTTTACGCGCGGCAACTCATGGGAACAAGCGAACATGAACATCATGAACGCTTTACTTCCCAAGTCTACCGTGCTCAACGACTTGCTCAAACAGGCTGTAGCAGCGGGATCCGTGGAAGCGGTCAAATGGTATCCTGAAGCAAGCGGCAATCCCAGAGAGATAGCCGAAGTTTTGCGTCCTGTTCTCAACCATAAAGAGGCAAAGAACCGGTGGTGGGCTGCAATACATTTGAGCAAACATGCACCCGATACGGATGGTCTCGTGCCTATCTTGACCGAGGCGGCGCACGCGGACTGGATAGCCCTGAAGCTGGACAATTCTTCGTCAGGAGTGACCGGCAAAGGCGAAGCAGCAAAAGCGCTCGGACGGCTGGGAAAGAAAGCCTCGGACGCAGCACCTGCACTATACGAATTGCTAGATGATCAAAGACTCGATTCCGCAGACGCTGCGCAAATCGCCAGTGCGCTGGCCGCTATCTCGGGAGACGTCAACAAAATCATGTCTCGCGTTGTGCCTATCGCGGAGCGCGTACTTACCGAACGCCGCGGAATGATGATTCATGGAGGCGATCGTGAGTTGCTTACGACAGTGCGCAATCTCCTTTCGAAGTGGCATCAATCTGAAGGCGAACGTTCGCCAGTATTGAAGGAGAAGGTCGCACTTCTCGAAAACGAAATCAAATACCACATTAGCCTCTGATTGCATGATGAAATCGCAATTTTCCTGGACTTCAAAGGTGGTTCCGGCTATCGGACAAGGCACCTGGCAAATGCCTGAATCAGGTAAAGCCAGACAGGAAGCGATAGGTTCGCTCCAACGGGGTGTGGAACTCGGCATGACTCACATCGACACGGCCGAGATGTACGGAAGGGCGGAGGAGTTGATTCCAGTTGCCATATCAGCTGTTAAACGCGAAGATATTTTTCTGGTAAGCAAAGTCCTTCCGTCCAATGCGACATATACAGGCACGATTTCCGCATTGGAACGATCTTTGAAACGCCTGAAAACTGATTACCTCGATTGCTATCTTCTGCATTGGCGCGGCAATGTGCCTTTGAGTGAAACTCTGGCAGCCATGGAAAAGCTGGAGAAAGACGGCAAAATCAGATCGTTTGGCGTCAGCAATTTCGATACAGAAGATCTGAAAGAAGCGTTGAATTGTCTGACAAGCGGAAAGATCGCATGCAACCAGGTTCTCTACAATCTGGACAACCGCGGCATCGAGCGCAAATTGATTCCTATGTGCATTGAGCATGGAATTGCTGTGGTCGGCTACACCCCATATGGTACCGTGCCTGGTGCGCACACACGCGCCTATCAGGATCTTCAAGAGATAGCTCAAACAATGGAAGCAACGGTCAGACAGCTGATACTGGCTTTCCTAACGAGACTGGATGGCACATTCACGATTCCGAAAGCATCCAATCTCAATCACGTCGAAGAAAATGCAGGAGCGCTCACACTTACTTTGACCGAGGATCAGATCAAGCGAATTGACGAACTCTTCCCTGCGCCGAAGCGGGACGTTCCGCTCGGGATGATTTAGTCCAAACTGTTGCGAACAAAGCCGTCCGAACACGTCTCTCCGGGTCAGATTCCCAGCTTCGCTTTCAACCAGCGCTTCGTGCGCGGAAAACAGCGACTCAATTCCCCACGAAAGGCGCCCCCAGTTGAACCGAATAGGTCGGCCGAGAGCTCGGAACAGGTCTCTCTCGCGCCCCAATCATCCTCTTTCAAATATGTGCCTAAATCTTCTCGGAGGGAGTCCGGCACTGCGTCGGCCTCTGCTCGATACTCCTTACGAAGAGCCGGATCTTTGGAAATTTTGAAGTCGGCATCAAGGACCTGAAAACACTCATTGAGAACCGTGTGCTTCATATCGGCCGGCGAGCGCGGAGGTTTTAGCGCATCGGCACCACGTAGTTTTGCGCGTTCGTAGACATACATATCGGTGCCATAAATTCGGCCTGGTTGCTCGGCAAGATTGAGCTCATCTTTCTCTTCATCAAGACCATTAATCGAGTCAGGCCATTTGTCGAGCATGTTCGGCGCGATGACTACTGATGCTCCGAGCACTTCGAGTTGAGCACGGATATGTTGGGGCAGGTTGGCGACCCCTTCTCTGACAGCAGCAATTGAAGCTTTGCTGACGGCGGGGTGCGATCGATACGGAGGAACCACGGTAATCCTATTCTTCATGCCGTCCCCTTGCTTCTCTTTGGCAGCTTCAGGCGCAGCCGCAGGTGCAGCAGTAGCCGCAGCCGCCGCACCGGGCTTCGCATCCGGCTTAGCATCTGGTTTCGCAACCGGCTTTCGATTCTTGATTGTCTCCAGTGCACTAGATGCTATCTTTGCTTCGGGACTGTCTTTGAAAGACGCAATGACGACTTCGTAAGTTTTTTTTGCCTGGGCGATGCGACCGAGCGCAAGGAATGTGTGCCCACTGTAGAGCCACACGGCAGCGGTCTTGTTGCCAGCGGTGACCGACTTTGTAAATAGTTGCTCGGCGGACTTATAGTCCTTTTTCTGGTAAGCGGCGACCCCTTCGCGAAACTCCTGCCGTCCGAGTATGATCGGCGGATTCGACTTGAGACCAGACGTATCATCATCGCTTTCCGCAGCAAAACTTGATCCCGCCAACGGTAGTACGCAGCAATAAGCCATCAACCAGGCAGTTTTCATTGCAGACAAAGTTGTCACTCGAATAGCCTCCATGTCAGCCAGAACAACATCTCGTATTTACGATACCCATTCTTATTGTATTTAATACTCAAGCCGATGAACATTTCGAGATAAAATCGGACAACTCATGAATTGCAGTCGACTCGGAAAACGGAGCCTCTCTCCACAAGCTAGCCGCGAACTCTAAACCGATATCAGTTTAACGACTTGACGAAAGTCGCATTTTTTTCCCGAAGTTTTAACCGATATCGATTAAACGCTGCAGAAAAAATAAGCGTTCGTCAAGACGTCCGGACAAAAGACTCAATTTCCGTCCGATCAATCTAATCACTGACAACCAGAGGACGTTCGCTGGATAGTGCCGGTAGAACCGCATCAGCAATCAACTCCAGGGACCTTAGCACCTTTTTGTGCGGCAATGCGCCGAAGTTGGCGATAAGAAGAAGTTCTGTCGTGCCCATAGCCTGATAAATTCGCGCAACTCGTAAGACTTCTTCAGGCTGCCCGATGCCGATTAGTCCTCTCGATGCCAGCGATTGGAAAGATCTTTGCTTCGCGTAGAGACGTGAAGACACGTAGCGATCCATTGCATCTCGTGCAACATCGATAGCCTCACGCTCGCTGACAGCGCAGTGCGCATGAATAGCGAACCGCACCTCACCACTACCACCAGTGCCATCACGCTCAATAAACTCTTGCTTGTACCCTTTAACAACAGGTGACAGGTCCTCGACGTTCTCAGTCGTGGCATAGGGTATCATCATTATGGACAGTTGCTGTTGAGCGACGAACTTTGCGGCCTCCTCACGCAGAATCGCAATTGAAATAGGCGGTGTAGGCTCTTGAATTGGCACCACATTCAGTTGCACGTTGTCGAACTTGAAGTAGCGCCCGTGAAATGAGAATCGCCTTCCCTTCCAGGCCTCCAGCAAAATAGCCAGGGCTTCGTCAAAACGGTCTCGACGTTGATCAGGATCAATTCCGAATCCGGCATATTCGTGAGCGAGATACCCTGAGCCTACGCCCAGCACCAAGCGACCATTGGAAAGCACGTCGACCATAGCGAAATCTTCCGCGACACGCACTGGATTGTCAAAAGGCAACACGACAACTGCCGAGCCGAGCTTTATGCGCTTCGTCAGCTGCGCGGCGGAGGAGAGCCAGATCGCTGGTCGAGGCACCGATCCATACTCATGAAAGTGATGCTCCGCTACCCAGAAGGAGTGAAAACCCAGCTCATCAGCAGCCTGTGATTGCTCGAGGAGCTCTTGATAGAGCTGTCTCAGACTCCTTGCAGACTGCATGGGATAGTGATCGGCGACAGAAAATATACCGAGCTTCATTAAGTGTTCTCTCGAAGACAGCAAATTTTAGCACGATGATTAGAAGGCTGTTAAACTACTGACGAGGAACACGGGGCATGCTTGTTCACTGAGATATTGAAGGTCCGTACATGTCAGAGAAGATTCGCCGGCTATCCGCAATCATAAAAACAATTGCCAATAATCCTGGCATAACTCTCACCGGGCTGAAAGGACAGCTTCCGGAACACGGCATCAATGTGACAGAGCGCACACTCGCGAAAGATATTCTCACTCTCAAGCAAGAGTATCGACTATTGCCCGATAAGGACCGGCTCAGGAGCGGATATATCCTCGAAGATATCTTCACCCTATCGGACCTGGAAATGAGTCTCGTTTTAGACGCGTTGCATATGTTGAGCGGAAGGATGGACGATCCGGAAGCCCACGAGGTCCTTACCAGGTTGACTGACCTCAGCAGCGCACGAGGTCATAGCGCCACCACAGGACCTCGAATAAGAACATTCAGACAGCGCAATATCTTGAAGGGCAAAGATCGAGCCGAGACGAGCCGCACACTGAAAGAGGCAATTCGAACCCGGCAAGCGATCCGTTTCATCTATCACACACCGAGAGTCGGGAAAGATGAAAATCTGTCCGGATACCCGCTCATCATGGTCTTCCACGAACGCGGTTGGTACTGCATAACTAGGGACCTGAAAGACAGAAACTATCATCCTCGTCGGATTGATCGAATTAAAGAGCTTAAGATAGTCACTACTCATGGTATCAACCAAGATTTCCAGGAAAATTTCAAGGAAGCCAACTATCTTCTCAACTGCGGCTGGGGAATGACTTATCCGCGGAGCATGAGTCAACTCGAGGAAGCTGAAGCTCAACCACCTATAGTGGCACGCTTCGATCGAACAATTGCACCATATATTTTGGAAGCTGTGGAGCGTCATCCGAAAGGAAAAGTAACGTCCGTCAAAGACGGAACCGGAGACGTGGAATTCAGCATCAAACTCTCGGACGCCAGAGAGTTCATTTACTGGATACGCTCATTCGGGGCTCGTGCCAAAATCATAGCGCCGCAATCGTTGGTCGAGCAGGAGCGCACGGAGATTCGAAGAATGTATGAGGCTTATCAGGCACTTTGCGAAAGACAGTAGCAGTATTTATTGTGATTGAGTCAATCCCTTTGTACAATTCGAATTGAATTCAATGTTGATAATAACACCGTTACTAAGGTCTCTAAAGCGCGGACAGAAATCGTGAGAAAAGCAAAAGTAGTAAGAATTTCCATTGTGATAATAGTATCACTGCTGGTGCTAGGCGGCATTACCTTCTACTGGTGGATGCACACGCCCTACTTTGCCGTGCAGCAGGCCGCGACAGCAATCGCGAAGCGAGATCAGAGCACATTCTACGAGTACGTCGAAGCAAAACAGCTTGTCGAGGAATTGACCAACGACCTCCTCTGCCAGCCGGCGTACAAAACACCTGGATTGTCAGAGATGCAACGCTATGTCGCAGCCGGTGCAGTGATTTTGTGGAAGGCGAAAATCGATAGGGCGCTTCTGTCTGGTATCGATCGATGGGTTGCTCCCAACAATATTTCCTACGATGCGGATTTCAATCAAGTAACTACTGCTTTTCGGCGAGATTCCGTCGATATAACTCTCTGCAAAGACACGGATGAGACGACAGCGGCGGACAAACTAGGCACCACCAATGATACTATAATGGTAAGTCAGACGTTCAATTTTAAAGAGTTTACCAGAGCCGTTGGACACGAACTCAATACCGAACAAGATAACTTGAAGCGCCTGGCTGCTCAACGAATGCATGAGTATGCGGACAGTCATCAGGAAACGCTGATTGGACGCTTGTTCTCCCCTCAAGGGCAGGGACGAGGCAGTTCGATAAAGCAGCTTTTCACCGAGTATGGACTATCGACTGACAACGTGAAGAAAATGTACTTTCATCGTGATGAAGACAGACAGATCTGCACAGTCGAGTTTTTCAGTCCGAAAATTCAGGCGAACGTGCCGTTCTCAATTGAGCTCGTCCCAATCAATCCATCCGAGATATTCAGCAAGTGGAGAATCGTTCGAGTCTGGAAGATAAAGGAATCACTATTGATGCTCGGTGAAGACACCGATCAGCAGGTGCAATCACTGATTTCCTATACTATGCAAGATATAACTCCGAAAAATGCCGCGCAACGGACCGGGGACTTGATAAAGCGAATCGGTGAAAAGGATGTTACAAAACAGCTGCTTCAACAGCTCCGAGGACGATTTAGCTCCGACGATTAGCCTACTGTCGGTGCGGCTGCTTCTGCTCACCTTAAGAGGATGACCGAATTAATTATTTCGCCGATAAATACGGTTATATAAGTCAAGTAATTGGGATAGATATCTATTAGAGGAAGGCACCACGCTTGTCGGAAGCGCAAACTTTACATGGAAAAATCTCAGAACCAGTTGCACACGCTCGAGTCTTTTCTAGATGAGAACGGATCGGTCGGTCTCGACGATGCCGTCGAGATGTGTTTGAGAATCCTTCACGTTCTCGAATACTGTCACGAGCGCAACATGACTCACGCACACCTGCGTCCCGATAAGATCGTAATGGACGAGGGTCATCCAGTCCTGATCGATTTCAGCATGCCGCTGAATGGTAACAGCAACGGTAACTCTCACCCAGTCTTCATCGAACTCCCCGAGTATCAGCTCAGCATCCGTGTCGCCGAACGCAACGACCAGGTCGGCGATGTTACTGCGGTCGCTGGTCTGTTCTATTACATGTTGACTCGCGAGAACCCTGGCTCTTTGAAGGATCGCGAGGGGCGTATGCCACATCAAAGACAGTCGGCGCGTGCTAGATTGCAATCAATCTCGAACAGCAGACTGTTCCTCGTCAATCAAATTTTCGATCGGGCGTTCCAATGGCATTTTTCGGAGCGCTATCAGACAGCACAAGATCTGGCTGCACATCTTGAGAGACTCAAGGAGTACAATTCATCCGAGCTTTCCTCATCCAATCTGGACGAGCTCTTGAAAGGCATGCGAAATACCACTCAGGCACAGACTGTTACGCCTCACGAGATGCGATTACAAACTGCATTCAACGGTTTGCAAATGGTATTCACAGAACTAGCATCCGCGCTAGAACCGGACTTTCGAGAGATGGAAGCCGGTTACAGGAAGGAAGTTCTTCGACCTGTTTACACTGCATTCGTCAAATTCAACTACAGACTGGTAAGCGACGCGAGATTGACGCTCAGGTTTCGCATCGAGATTGTCGGCAGCGAGCTTGTTGTATCAGTCAACTCGGACAAGGGTGGCGAAGAAACGGTGGAAGAACTGTTCAGAACAGAACACCACTCGTTTTACGACAGCTCTCCCCTCGAGAAGATCGTTCGCAATTTCCTTGCGATCAACCTGGCGCAGCTTCTGACGAAAGTCTAAGCTGGATATAAATCCCTCGAACTCGTTCAAAGTTCCACATACCTGAATCTCAAACTCGCTCGGGACGGTTGGTAGCCAGCGGTCCGTCGCAACGTTCACGGATCTCTTCATCTGCACTAAAGTGGACGTCGTTCGTAATATTGTGTTGTCGTAACCGATGAGAATCGTCCTGCCGGACGCCCTCTGGGGTAGGCGTCCGACAAGCGATCAGGCATTGGCAACCAATTCGTGAGTTTCCACCGTTAGACTGTTCAATAGGTTTCGTATCTCTTTCACGTCTTCGTGGTCCTCACCAAACTCTTTCATCAGAATAGCGGTCACCCGTCCTAGCGTTCTGTATGCATCTGCAGTCTTATCCAGGGCAGCCTGAACCATTCCGAGATTGTAGAGAAATGGCACAAGTTCGGGACTCATCGAGTCGACTGTTTTCGATTTCATATCGAGCGCTTTTTTGTACAGACGTTCGGCTTTGAAGTACTTGCCGTTTTCTTCAAAGGCTTCTCCAAGGGATAGATAGTCTGCTTCTCTAGTCATGTTACCTCCTCCTGACGGTGGGTGCAGCGCAATACCGCTGGTGGTGCCACCATCGCTCTCTAACTTGCTGATTATTTTTTTCGGAAGTTCGCCTCAAGCAATCTCAGGGCATTGGATTACTCTTGACTGGTTCTGCCTTCCTGGACTTCAGGCGCCCGCAATTCGCGCCGGGAGGCGTCGGATGGCTTTATTGGAACCGTTTAACTTCTATGCCAACATGATAAACAGCGTCTAACCATTAATGCAAGACCGTGTAAGGAATGCATTTTACATACAAAATCAATATATCGATCGCGAAAACTGGGGCTGTATGAGCACTACCACGACCTACGCTATCACGCAGTAAGCCAGATAAAATCTCAAAACCGCCATTTCACGCTCTCTTCATTTTCGATTCACTTTGATTTCACGTTCCATTCACTTTAGCTTCACGCACCCTTTTTATACTGGTATTGCAAGTCAAGCGACGGATGTTACTACCAATATCAGGAATCAATTGAGAGATCCCTTCTCTCGGTCTGACTTTTATCGCGCTCTAATAAACATGAAAGATGCTGAATCATATATAGGTCTAGCCAATCGACGAACAGGAAGCGTCACGGCTGAATTGTCGGGAGCGCTTCATATATTGTCCTTGAGGTTTGTTTTTCCATTGGTTCTACCGACACATTGCATAACCGCAAAGATGTGGTGGTGGTGGCAGCAGCGGTGCAAGCATTCCGCGCCGGCAGTGTCACCTTACTCGGTGCTGACCAGTACTGCCAATCTCGGATATTCATAAAAAATCGCTAGACCTAAGTTCTTTTGATTCGAGAACTAAAGCCCGCTTGCAAGGAGAAAAACATGTCCGCGAAACCCACAGAGAACCGATGGAGGAACAAAGGTTTGGCTGCAGTCGAACTCGCCTGTGGCTCAGTCTTCCTGCTTGTGCTCACATTGTTCTTCATCGACATCACGGTGTTGATGCTCGGTTACGAACTTAACGACAAAGCTTGTCGAGATGCCTGTAGAGCTGCCGCTCAACAAGGCACGCCGATGGACGCGCAAAATGCTGCCGCTGCAATCCTCAGAACTCACAGAGCGGACGGCAACTTCGTCACGGATCCAATCTTATTGACTGGTCCAACATACTTCCAGTATCAAGACTACGTTGGCGATCCTACGGCCGGAAATCCGATGGTGACTGTCACTACGGAATGCCGCGTCAAGACTCCTGTTCCGCTTGGATTCGTTGGCTCACTATTCGGTCACGATAGCTCTTGGCAAAACAACTCATGGACATTTCGCAAACAATATTCATTTCCGATAGCAGCCTTCAACCTCGTACTTCCTTAAACGGTGCTACTTCACGTAGATTTCACGCTCAGTTCACTCTCATTTCACGGTACAAAACTATATTGGTAGAGCGAACTAAAACCATCGCAATTTTTACGTTCACAGCAAACAGCCCTGGCTTTCAGGTCCAAAGGAGATGACAGAAAAATCGCAGGCGTAGAATGCGAACGTCGGCCACAACTGCGGAAAACGCCTCGATCCGAAACTCATATTCTTAGACTTGAGCCTAGTTTAGAGCCGCCACGTGCGGCTCTAAATCATTTGGTCGGTTGCAAGCCACGACTTCCTGTCGGGAATTATGGAGGCTTGGCGAGCATATCTTCAATCAAAAATGTTGAGGAAAAAAACGCGATTGGCTGCCAAACTTGAAGTTCTATTCCGCATCAGGTAAAAACTCAGTGTGCTTAGGCAACTCCTTGGGTATTAAATCTAAGTGTCCTTCGAGCATTGAGCTCGAACGGTCTAAAAGGGGACCTGGCGTCAACCGGAGGTGGAAATTGTCCCAAGAAGATTTTTCGAAGAAGCAATCAGCCCTGTTGCATGATGCCACGATCACGCCGCGTGATGACCGAAAAGACCGCGGCAAGACCTTGCGAGCTTCGATTACGCGGGCGAGCCATGCCGGCTGGAAGGCTCCTGCCGACAGAAGGGACCCCATTGAGCTGCTCGAAGAGTCGAACCAGGGACGAATCAGCGAATTAACGCCAATTCGCTGGGGACGCATGATGGCCTCGCCTTTCACATTCTTTCGGGGAGCAGCAGCGCTTATGGCTGCCGATTTGGAGCATACCCCTTCGACGAAAGTGTATGTTCAGACCTGCGGAGACTGTCATCTACTCAACTTTGGGGCGTTTGCCACACCGGAGCGTAATCTCAGCTTTGATATCAACGACTTTGACGAGACCCTTCCAGCAACCTGGGAGTGGGATCTGAAGCGATTGACGGTGAGCTTCGTCTTGGCAGCCAGAGAAAATGGATTAAAACCCAAATTCGCGGCCGCCGCGGCTCGCGCGGTCTGCAGCGCATATCGAGAAAAAATGGCTGAGTACGCGAGAATGAGCATTCTCGATATCTGGTATGACCGCATCGATTGGCAACATGTAATCGCAGCGACGACCAGTCCCGACCTCAAAGTACGACGAGAACAGCAGCTCAGTAAAGCTCAGAAGAGGAATAGCGAATACTACTTTCCGAAGCTGGTCGAGACCGGAAGCCACGGAAATTACACTATTAAGGATAGCCCTCCGACTATCTATCACGTTGAAGATACGGATGGATCTAATTTCAAGAACTCAGTCGAACATGCGCTCGAGAGATACAAACTGACCTTGCAAGAAGACAAGCGCCGTTTGTTCAACCGCTATAGGTTTGTGGATTGTGCCATTAAGGTGGTCGGAATCGGTAGTGTCGGTACAACATGTCTGGTACTGCTCCTGCTCGCACCTGATGATGACCCACTTTTCCTGCAGATGAAAGAAGCACGCCTTTCCGTTTTGGAGCCCTATGCCGGAGCAAGCGCCTTCGAGAACAGGGGTCAACGAGTCGTCGAAGGTCAGCGAATCATCCAGTCGGCAAGCGATATCTTTCTGGGGTGGACCGAGTTCGGCGACAACGGCAAGCATTTCTACATAAGACAGCTTCGGGACACCAAGATCAAACTGGAGCCGGAGCTCTGGGACGGCAAGATCATGACGGAGATGGCCTTAATCATGGGAGCCGTGCTAGCCCGCGCGCATGCACGCTCTGGTGATTCGGCGGTTATCTCGGGTTATCTTGGTACCAATGCCGAATTCGATGAAGCGGTCGCCGACTTTGCACTTAACTACGCTGATCAGGTTGAGCGCGATCATGCGTTGCTCGTTCAAGCAGCCAGATCCGGAAGGATCAAGGCGTTGGAAGAAGTAGTCTAGACGCCACCATTTGTGCTACCACTTCCAGCAAGTTTAAAAGCCGACAATCACAATTCACCATCGGGAAGATCGCCTGTCTAAAAACTTCCTGTGGGTTTCGAATCCGCTGTTTTGGTGCAAATAGTGCCAGAACGACCGGTCGAAGCAGCATCAATCATGTCAGCCGAAGACATTGAAGATCGCAATCACCCGCCGGATGCGGAGCAGACCAGGCCGATCTTACAAGGAGAGTTCGGACGGACGACAATAGCCGGACGACGCACCAGTGGCAACTACAGCAGTTCCTGGTCCGCACTGTTAACAAAAGAACTTACTATTTCACCCCGAATCTTCACCTCACCAAGAATTGCCGGTCCAGGTGAAGAGGAAGACTGGTCATACGAGCCAGAGGAAAAACCAGAGGTAGAGGATCCCCTCATTGGAACTGTCATAGAGGGGAGTTATGAAATTTTAGAGGTTCTAGGCCGCGGTGGTATGGCAGTCGTTTATCTTGCACACCACCTGCCCTCCGATCGATTAGTTGCGATGAAGAGAATCAAAGTCAACTCCGCCGAAGACATCATGAGATTCGGGCGCGAGATTCGAAGTCACTCTCGATTGACACACAAAAACATCGTGCAGTATATGGAGTTCATTGCCACGAACTCCGGTCAGTTTTTTCTGGTGATGGAGCGGATCAAGGGTCTCAATCTTTTGGACATCACTAGATCTATCAAGCGAATTGATGGAATCGACCACATTGCCACAATCATGATTCAGTCGTTGGATGCCCTGGCTTATGCTCACAATAATGGAGTCATCCATCGCGATCTGAAGACGAGCAATGTCGTACTCGTTAAAGAAGATGAAAACGACGAAATTGTCGTCAAAATCCTGGACTTCGGCATCGCAAGAATGGAAGGCGAACAACGAATAACCTTCTCAGGCAAAGCGATAGGCTCGCCTATGTACATGAGCCCCGAACAATGCGCCGGAAAAACTCTCACCGCACGCTCTGATCTCTATTCACTGGGGGTGGTGGCATATGAAATTATCACGGGGAGACCTCCCTATTACAAGGGCTCAGTACGCGACATTATGGTTCAACACTGCACACCACATGTAGTACCAGAGTCGATGTGCGATTCGGTTCCCCACATCAGTCATATCGAACTGCTGAATGAAATCGTTCAAAAAGCGCTGGCAACAGATCAAGCAAAACGCTGGCAAACAGCCGCTCAGTTCAGGGCGGCGTTCGAATACTGGTACGATGCTGTGCAGGACGATTTGCCGGTGACACAGATACCGGCGGATCTTCTGACTGACAGCACATGCAACCCATCGGAAGAGATAAACTATGCACTGTCCATTCAAGAACTCGATCAGGTACGCAACATCAATCGCACGAGTTCAATGCAATCGAGCCTATCGTCGGGCAAACTAGCCTCTTACGACGAAGACAACCCTAATTGCGCCGGAATTCAGTCTGGCTCATTTCAGCAGCAAAAAAGCACTGGAGAACAACTGCTGAGAGGCCATCAGGAAGAGTACCGACAGTCTAAGCGACAGTTGATTCGCCTGGCGAGTCTCGCTCTCACTCTTGGTCTTAGTCTTATTGTCTACTTTGCTGTGAATCACGACAAACTCTTTCAATCAGACGAGGCCGACGATGACGATGACTCACCGCCAGTAGAAATAGTATCGCCAGCACCGACACCCAGAGCGACAACCTCGACAATCCAGATCCCGAACCCACCTCCGGTTGCAGACAAAAAGGTCAAACGTAAGAAGGGTAGAAGGGCGAAGAGCGCACAAAAATAGCTGCAGGTGAAACAATTCTAAACAATCCGCCGTTTCCCGAAGAGTGGCTACTCGCAGATCTCCACTCGGTCCGCGACTGGATTAATGACAACCAATGCTCTAATCGCGACCAGTCTATACAATGGCCAGGTCCAAAGCGGTATCTGGGTCGAACATTGACCTCCGCGATGAAACTGTTCAGGTGCACCAGATATGGTAGCAACAGCAACACAAGAAAAACATTCTAAGTCGTCTGATCATTCCGACGATGATTCCAGGCCGCAATCCCCGATTGCAGCCTTATTTTCGAGCACGACTATCCTGGCGGTGCTTTTCATCGTCGCAATCAACTCGTTGATAGTCTTCATCGACCCGCTAGACAAACTCTACTGGACAGGGCTGACCGGTGCTCGTCAAAACGTCCTCGTATCGAAGCTTCCGAAAATTATTGCCTCTCGGGAAAATCCAGACGTCCTGTTCATGGGTTCTTCCGTCTGTCTATACCCGGCAATCAGGGCCGACGATCGCCTGGATAAAGTTCGTGCACGCTGGGACTTCTGGTACGAGCGCAACGTGATCTACTCGTATAGCAAGGTCAAGTATCTTGCGCATATCCTCTCTCAAGCCCTCAACCATCAAATCTCGGCAATTAATACCGGTATCGCCGGCGGTATGATGTCAGATCAGTATCTGATTTTGAAAAAGTATCTCGCTTCCGGGAAGAAACCGAAGCTGATCCTCCTTTGTTGCGCACCGAGGGACTTTCTGGATAACGAACGAACCGAAATCGGCAAAACCCCAACTCACACAGTCCTTGGAGACTGGATGTCGATATCGGAATTGGTCGAGAAGAGCGCGAAGTGGCAGTCGATAGTCGACGTCGCACTCAGACGAGCATTCGACTACTACGCTCAGAGGGAAGACTATCGTCACTTCTTCGTCGGGCTGACAGCACAGAAGCTAAACCACCCAATCGACCTGTTTTCCGCTCTTCAAAAGACTGATGAACAGAGCACCGACGCCAATTTGAGCAAACAGCGGGCCGCATTTCTCGCCCCAAAAAATGTTCCTGTATATGAAAAGCCGCCTAACAAGCTCAACCAACTGAAAGAATACGGACAAATGTACCTTCCGTTCAACGACACGCAGCTTGGGACACAAACCGATTACTTCCAGAAGTTTCTAAACCTGGCTCGAAAGAACGATATCGGAGTAGTTGTGATCAATACACCGCTTCCGATCGAGAACATCAACCTGCTACCAGAACCAGGACGAAAGAAGTATCATGCCGCTCTCGAAAAGACTTGCCGGAAGGCTAACGTTCCGCTCCTGGAGCCAGGGATCGAGAGGCCGTACGACACTTACCGAGACTTTCAGGATGCTGCTCACATGAATGCGCGCGGTGGTGTGAAATTCTTCGACACCATCGACGAATTCGTGGTCAAAAACAAGGAAGTCGCGAAATATCTGCGCTGACCGATCTGATCGAGCGCATTCACCCGGGGTCCATAGCGGCCGGCGTTACTTTCTACTTCACATAGATGCTCGAGAAGTAGAGCTTGCTCGCTTGCGCGGCGGTGTATGTCGACTTCCTCAACTGACCGCTGTTGGAATCGCGTAAGTACATAGTCGGTCCACCATCGTAATCGATTTGAACCGTCGGCTTATCGAGGTTGTTATAATGGACGGCCCGATAAATGCCACCAGTCCTGGTGGTAAGGTATTCTGTCTTACCCATGTACACATCGGCCATCACACCGTTTTGCTCTTTCGGACGACCAACGGCTGTGCTCTTCTCGTCTCTGAAGAAGGTAATCGTTGTTTTTTGACCACCGGTGTCCTTGTCTTCAGATCGATCGAATATCCACTGCTGCAGATACTGTGGTTTGCCGGTCTTCGTGGTGTACTCGATGATATTGACCGGAATGCCTTTGTCATCACGCAGGACCGCATAACAATTTCCCGGATGCTTTTGACCCGTCGGATGAATGACCAACCCGTGCATGTCCTTTTGGAACATCTCACTATCGCCGAGCAATTCTATAGAAGCAACCCGATCCTTTACACCCTTATGCAATTCGGCAATGCGAATCGATTCCGGGACTTTGTTCTCCTCACTTCTGTCCGTGTAGGTCTTTAAATATAGGTCATAGAGTTCGCTTGCCACTTTCGAAGGCTTCAAGAGCTTCTTCATGATCCACTGATCTTGATCGTGAGGAACGCCGGGATACTTTGGAGGCGCTGCTCCGGGAGTCTTATCTACAACTGCAACCCCACCGTCCTTTTTCTGTGCCTCGAGATCGGCCTTGGAGAGCGGTGCGTTCGGCTTCACTGGCGTGGTGTCTTTGGGCACTGTCTTCGGCGGATCCTTTGGATCGGCGGGCTTAGCTGGAGTATCCGGCGGCTTGGCCGCAGGGTCCGCAGGTTTTGCCGGGCTCAACAACGAAGGCGATTTTTCTGGAGTCAAACCTTTTCCACCAAAGGCTCCGGATGAAAGCTTTGGCACAAGCGGTCTGGATCCGCCTGGAAGAATAATGGGCTTGGGCACGTCGTCTTTGGGTGCTGCTGGAACGTCTACCTTCGGCGGTGCTACTGGAACGTCTACCTTTGGTGGTGCTGATGGGACGTCTACCTTCGGTGGTGCTACTGGAACGTCTACCTTAGGTGGTGCTGATGGAACGTCTACCTTCGGCGGTGCTGTCGGCGGATCTTCGGTCTTCGCGGTCGGAGGCGGTTCAGGAGGCTTAAACACTGATGGATCGCCATCTTTCGGAGCCGGTGCCACAGGCTTGACGTCCTTCGACTCTGTCGTACCACCCAGCCGGGCTCGCCCTGCGGGAGGCGGTGCCACTGGCACGTCCACTTTGGGCTTGGCCTGCCTGAACATATCAGGCGTCAGTGTAGGCGAAAACGGATTGTCTTTTGGATTGATTTTGGGCTTTTCACCACCCGGTTTTGTCGGGGGCGGTGTCTCTCCCGGTTTCGCGGGAACGCGAGGCGGCACGCCCGGCGCTGGCGGTTCTCCCGGTGCCGGAGGTTCGCCTGGCTTGGCAGGAACTCGCGCCGGCTCGCCCGGAGCAGGCGGGTCGAATGTCGACCCCGGGGGTCCTGGCTCGCCTGGTTTTGCAGGCGCTCCGGGCTTCGGGCCCTCTCCCGGCTTGGCGGGCGTCATGAACGACGGAAATGTGCCGGGTCTGTCGGGAAACTGCGAACCAGGTCTCACCGGGAAGTTCGACCCACCAGGCGTGGTAGGGAACGTATTCGGTCTAGTCGGGAAAGCAGTACCTGTCTTCCCTTTGGGAGACGTCGTCCCTCCACCTGGCGGAGGCGGTTCGTCAGATTTTTTTGTGGTGTCAGTCTTTTTGGTGGTGTCCGGCTTTTTCCCAGCATCCGGCTTAGCCGGTCCAAAGAGCTCGCTGAGCTCATCAACAATCTTCTTGGTCTTGTTGGCATCATCAGATGCAGGTGGTGGCGGTGCCTTAGTGTCACTGGGAGGAGAATCGAAAAACGTCATAGATAAGTCGGCCTCAACTTCGAATTCGCGTGCCGCGCG
Source organism: uncultured Candidatus Obscuribacterales bacterium (assembly GCA_964418155.1). Taxonomy (GTDB): domain Bacteria; phylum Cyanobacteriota; class Vampirovibrionia; order Obscuribacterales; family Obscuribacteraceae; genus JADYXR01. Next base: position 150,788 of record CAYQKX010000004.1, read on the forward strand.
CGATGGGGACTTGAAGGGTATTTGGATAATGGAGCATGTGCCCACATATTAGGCAATCCACCAGATAGTTACAACCGTATTCCTCCCACCCGCTCTATATCAGCGTTTTCGCCAATATCAACACCAATATCAAAATGTTCCCCGTAAAACACCAGAAGACTTGCTTTCCAAGCAGGTTCGAATCAGAGTACCAATCCCCTAGCCAAACAGGCCAAGAGCGATCCAGGAAAATCCCACTTAATTGACAGCACCGTAAGTGCTTAAATTGCTCAAGCTGATGAGCTACTTACTATGATCAAAGCCGAAAAAAAACTACATAAATTCATCTCATTTGCCCTGACTATCTCTCTGTCTCTTTGGGCCCTTTATCTCGCGGTGATGGAAGTCCCAAAGATCACTGGAGGAGAGAGGGTTAAACTGGCCAAGGTAAATAGTAGCAAGGACCTTAAAAAGGGGCGAAATCTACTGATCAAGACATTAAGCGATGAACTCAACATCGACGCCGAGTCGATTTCCTGTGATGATAAACCGCGAGCAGAGCTAAAAATCGAATGTCAGTCCTCGATGGCAGACAAAATGATCGCCACCGCTTCTGCAATTGATTTCACGCTACGGGAATTGCGTATTCAAAAAGTTGTCTGCTCAAATGACCGGACGCGGCTCGCGACGTACGTCACAACGCCTAATTTCATGGGCACCGGCGTTGCGCCAGACCTCATCGTAAGCGATATTCTAAGCGCCAACATGGAAAAGAGTTCTGGTATCATGCGCGATATCATGTCATCGACGCGCGCCGTCCTTCTCAAAGAAGTCGAGCGCCATACGAAAAGGTATCTCAAGCAAGATGCGAATGATCCTCTCTTGCTGCTCGATAGCATCATCATCGCAAAACTCCGGAACGACGATTCCTCGAAATTCCTAGCATCATTAACAACGATGACGGACGCCGCAAACGGAAGCAATCGAGAGAGAGACAGACTGGCAGCGCGGCTAATTCCCTTGGCAAGAATCGCTGTAGCAGGAGAGCTTTCCGATTCAGCGCAAAAAGAAGATTTGCTCAGTTCAGCGACAGAGAATCTTCCCAACGACTACTTTCAATCATATCTGCTCGCGATCATCGAGAAGAAGTCAATGCATGAGGTGTCTGCCGACGATGCAACACTTGGGGATTTCGCAAAGCAGCGAGATAAGACTATTCGTCTCCTTACGGTCATCGCGATGCTCACAACAGTTAGCTTCGGAGTATTGATTTGGTCCCTGACTCGAGCCACACCGCTCTGGAGGCTGCCACCAAATACAATGCCTCCTGTATCTCAGCATGCTTGGGGTTGGATAAAACCACCGATAGCATGTTTTCTCTCATTTGCATTTTCGAATGTCGCAATGGTGGCACTATATATTCAGTGCCCACCGCTGCTGGTGCTGGGTGGAAGTACTATGATCGTCTATTTCCACCCAGAGAAAATCGCATTGCTGGAGCTCGCCAACCAACTTATCACAACATTCCCGCTGATATTCTTTAGTTATCTGCTCGTCGGAAAAACAAGCTCTTTTACAGATTTCGCGAGACTGAAATTTAGAACTGAGCAATACACCTTTAGTTCCTTTATTTATCAAGGCGCCATGGCGTTCGGCATCTGCTGGAGTATGGCGGCAGTCTGCATGCTTCTTTCTATGTGGTTTCACTATCCAGGCGACAAATCAACGACAATTGGATTGGGACTATTGGCCACATCAGGCTCTGCCACAGCGATTGCAATCTGGTATCTGGGTTACGCAATCTTGGCACCGCTAACTGAAGAGATAATCTTTCGAGGCATCCTCTACCCCTCACTTCGAAGACACTGGTCACCGCAACCGACAATGCTCTTTACGGCACTCATTTTTGCACTGGTACACAACGAGTTCACACCCTGGTGGTTACTGTACAAAATTGTATTCGGCTACATCAACGCTTATCTCGTGGAAAAGACCGGCAGCATAGTTCCAGGTCTAATCAGCCATCTTTTGATTAACGGAACTGCGGTAGTGTTCCTAATTCTCGCGTCGTGAAAATGCCCCCTCACTTCGAGTGGTTCAAATAGGCGTTCCATCTCATACAGTTTTCCGGTCTTGAAAAGATCAACACCCAACTCACGAACTGGGACTTCGTCCGGTGACCACAATTGAACAGATTGATACCGACCATGATTCAATCGCTCGACGATCCATTCGGCTCCATCATCGAGGGGAGACACTACTCACTTTCCACCGCGATCTTCAACTCGAGTGGTAGCTCGAACCAGAAGATTGAACCTTTCTGGTCCGGTCTCATGTCCACGCCAATGTCGCCGCCATGCTGCTCAACGATTGCTTTTGCGATAGCAAGACCAAGCCCCGTGCCGCCTCTCGATCGATCGTCTCTGGATGTAACTTGTTGGAATCTTCCGAAGAGTTTGTCGACTTCTTCTTCGGGAATACCTGGACCATCATCAGTAACCTCGAATCGGCAGCGCTGATCGATCTCGCGGGTGGAGATTTTGACGGTTCCATCCTTAGGCGACCACTTAACGGCATTGGACAGCAAGTTCGTGAGCACCTGTTGAAGCCTGTCTTCATCTGCCAATACACGCCGAGTCTCGGCGAGGTCCTGTTCTATATTGACGCCCGCTTCGTCTGTCAGGGTCTTCAATCCATCCAATGCAAGCGTTACTATCGCTTTTGGCTCAAGCTTCTTAAGCTTCAAGTCGAGCTTTCCAGCTTCTATCTTTCGAATGTCGAGAATGTCATTGATCAGACGAATAAGACGGTCCGTCTCTTTGCTGGCGACGAGAACGACCGGCTTTGCCTGATCGACGAGTTCGCCCATGAATGAGTGCTCCATGATACCAAGTGCGGTGCGAATGGCAGTCAACGGGGTTCGCAATTCGTGCGATACCGTTGAGTAAAAATCTTTAACGCGTTGCTCTGCCTCTTTCCGCTCGGTAATATCACGGACAATACCAGTCAAGATCTGCTGATTACCGAGCTTGATTACGCTGAGCGATACTTCTACAGGGACTTTCTCGCCATCCTTTTTGATGCCATGGAATTCCCTGCCAACTCCGAAGATTCGTCTTTCTCCAGTCCTCAAAGGACTGATTGAATCTCCATCGCCCGACAAAAGTTGTGGAAGGACTGTGTTGACATCCTGACCAAGAATCTCTCCGGTTTTATATCCGAGCAATCTCTCCAGTGCTCCGTTGGTAGACTCGAGGGTGCCGTCTGAATTGACTGTGATGATCCCATCTGGAGCGGTGTCGACGATAGCGCGCATACGCGCCTCTCTCTCGGCAAGAAGTTCTTCAGCTCTAACTCGCTCGGTTATGTCCCTAGCCTCTGCAATCAGGAAAACAACCTTGCCATCATCTTCCTTTACCGGCTTAACGGAGAAATCTACGGTAGACCGTCCGTCAGGTCCTTCGACAGCGGATTCGAAGCGTATCATCTCACCGCCAGCGGCTCGTTCGATCGCGGCTTTTAGTTGATTCTGCACGTCTTTCGAGTATGACCACCAGGAGGTGTCCCAGAAAGGCTTTGATTTGACGGCCTGAACATCGCCGCCGGCAAAGTCGACGGCAGATTGATTCGCTTCGAGAACTATGCCGTCCGGCGACAATAGACCGCTGAACTGAAATGTCTGATTGAATACAGCACGGAATCTGCGTTCGGCATTTCGCAAGGATAGTTCAGCGCGTTGGCGTTCGTTGACGTATTTGTTCACGACTGCAATTACGACCACGAGAATAACCAAGGCCAGTGCCATAAGTAGAGTGATCCCAGCCACAGTCTGCATGCTGCCTCGGTCGAGTTCACGTCCACGATGCTGAAATTCAGTGTCGGCGTGATTGCCAAGCTCATCCACCATGACTTCGATGTGCTTTGTAACTACGGCCTCGCCGAGTTTGTCTGCGTGTGCAGAAGCGGCCTCCATACCAACCCTCTGCCTCAGAGCAATCACCTCTTCCGCGCATTCTCTGCGCACTCTGATATAGTCTTTGATTTCGTCGGAAAACATCCGGTGTTTGCCATGGAGCCTCATATCGAGTTCCATCACCTGTCGCTCGATCATCTTCTTGTCATTGAGATACTGATCGAGGTAGCGCTGTTGGCCGGAGTAGACAAAGGCCATCTCCGCTCCTTCCATCTTGATCAGATAGTATTTAATCTGGTCGAGAACGGTGAGAATGGACAAACGCTGTTGCGACAGCCCTGTATCTTCAAGTCTTCGAAAACATTGTCCTAAAGAAATAGTGGCAATGTGGACCAAGAGAACCACTGTCAAACAGATTGCTATTGTCGTCACGGTCGTGAGAGACCAGTTCTTCATATCAAGCCTGAAGCCACGTTTCGTAGGCGTCTCCTCTTCAGATACAACAGGCTTTTGGTCTGTCATGTTTGCCCGGGGCTTTTTCGGCGGCCCCACAACCGAAGTTATATCAGTGATCGACTATGCGATAACCCTGTCCACGTTTGGTCCGAATGATACCGTCCGTCTCGTTGTTATCGCCGATTTTCTTTCGCAGAGTTTTCATATGAGTGCGCACCGTGTCAATCGATGCAGCCGAATCGCTGTCCCAAACACGGTCGAGAATAGCTTCGAGAGAAAAGCTCTGATTGGGATAACGCATCAGAAGTTCGAGCAAGCTAAACTCCTTAGCAGTCAACTCGACCTCGACTCCAGCCCGGGTTACGGTACCGCTGGCGGTATCGAGCTCGATATCACGAACATTCAAAGTCTTTCCGGTATACGTTGTAGGTCGTCTGAGCAGCGCGTTAACACGTGCATCAAGCTCGGTCGGATGAAAAGGTTTGACCAGATAATCATCAGCGCCGGCGTTTAATCCGGTAGCTTTGTCTTCGACCGTACCTTTGGCAGTCAGCATCAGCACGGGCGTTCTCCCTCCAGAAGAACGATACTGCTTGCAGACCTCTACGCCGGCGATATCCGGCAACATCCAATCCAGAATAACCAGCTCGTACGATACATTGCATCTGAGCTGCGAGAGTGCATCCAGACCCTTTCTTGCCACATCGACAAGGTGACGGGATTGCTCCAATTGCATCTTCAACAAGAAGGCAAGACTGTCATCATCTTCCACTAGCAAGATCTTAGCCATAGTTTCGAATCAATTCCTCAGAGGGGATCGCTTCCACGCTTTCCATAGTGTGAAAAGAAACTCCACACCTTTATATGCCTCAAATGGCCAGAGTCAATCGACTGACAAGGTATCAATCGGCGGATGTTTTAACGTTTTTACCCTTGAGGTAAGTGATAAGACCAGCCGGATCGTCAGTAACGATGCCGTCTACCTTCATGTCCATCGCTTGATCCCATTTCTGGTTGCCGTTGACGGTCCAGACGTTGACAGCCAGCCCGGATTTATGGGCTCTCGATACGGCATCCGCCCTGAGCTCGGAATAGCCTGCATTCCAAGCCTTCGCACCGATCTTGGAGGCATATTCGCCAACATCGGCAACGATCCCGGCATCCAGGAAGGCAACCTCAATGTTCGGCAACTTCTCATGGACGCGTCTGATAAGCTCGTGATCGAACGAGCTTATCAGGATTTTGTCTGGATACTTATAATCTTTCAAAAGGCTGGCGAGATCGTCCTCTATCCCAGGATATTCAATTGGCGCATTTTTTATCTCGATGTCGACTATCATCTTGCCATCTGCAAGTGTGAGAACGTCCTTCAATAGAGGCAAGCGCTCATTTTCGAACTCGGCACTGTACCACTTTCCGGCACTGACGTTCTTTAGTTCGTCCCAGGTTTTGTCTTTAACAAAGCCTGAGCCATTGGTCGTTCTCTCAAGAGTTTCATCATGAATGACGATAAGTTCGCCGCTCTTGCATCTGTGAATGTCCAGCTCAACGCCGTCGGCACCAGCTTTCAGACTCTTGGCAAACGCGGACATTGTGTTCTCTGGTGCCCATTTGTTACCGCCTCTATGGGCAATAACAAGTGGCGATTTCCCTTCTTGTGCTCTGATGGCAGAAGTGGTTGAAGCCAGGATCAAAGCTACCGTTAAGAATCGAACAGGCACGGACACTCGCATAACGCTTCCTCACAATCACAAACCGCCTAATTCTAAACGAACTGACCTGGTTATATCGTCTGATTTTGAAGGATGATTTTGCCATGCTCAGAATCTTCCTGCCTTCTTTTACTCACAACAGCCGCCTCATCATCGCAATCGTGGTATTCCTGTTCGCAGTTTTCGCAACCGTTTATTTAATCCGCAGTAAATCTACCTTCTCAGACGATTCGTACGGCGCTTGGATTTTAAGGGACTGGTTGGCTACCAACCAAAACAGCAAAATCATTATCCTTGGAGATTCCCAGCTCGGCGGACTGCGCGCAGCCGATGCTAAACAAGCTGGTCGCAAACTTGATTTCGTTCTGGATCACAGAGGTTATAAACTAGAATCCATTCTTGCCACTGGACCGAGTTCCGTCTTCGTCTCCGCGCAGCCAGGAAGCCTGGTGTCCGACTATTATGCCACTCTGAGAGCTTTAGTCGACAGGTCTCGATGCACGCCTAGAATGGTTATCCTGACGGTTTCACCACGTGTCTTTCTGAACAATGGGCTGTCATACCCTGGTGAATCAGATTATTATCGCTACTTTTCGACGGTCACCAATCTGAAAGAAGCGGATGCGTTGGCATACCGAAGCGTGTTCGACAGGCTGGGCGAAGACGTCAGGAGTCGAATGAGAAGACCGCTCTTGGCAGTGCAACCGTCGCAGTTTGTTTTTCTCCCAAATGATCTGCAGATGTATCAAGAACGACAGCTCATGCCGCCGGACCTCCGAGTCGAGCAAGTCTCGATGAATAATCAGTTAGGCTTCTTGCAAAAAACCATCAATTTCCTAAATGCAAAGAAAATTTATTGCCTCGTAGTATCGATGCCGGTAGCTAGTGGTCCGACCCACGAAAAGTATCGCAGAATGTCTATCGAGCTGTGCAAGAAGCTGGCAACCCACTCGTCGTCTAAAGACTTTTCGTTCATCAATCTCGACAACATGTGCTTTCAGAATGACGATTTTTTGGATTCAATACATCTGAGTCAAAAGGGTGGTGAAACATTTGCCAAAGCCATCGCCGGCTATCTTAACGATAGCAATCTCACTAGATTGATCAGATGAGCGCCAACGATACAATCTTAGCGGGCTAGAACAACTTGTTTGACAGGTGACATTACCAAACTAGCAGCACCTATGATCGCTGCATCAATCCCCAGTTGTGCGACGACAACCGGAGATTTCGCTTTTCCTGCACCATATTCGGTGCTACCAAGACCTGTATCGGAGGTTAATGATATCTATGCATTTTTTTCCGTTTGTCGGGTAGGATATATTGAAGCTGGCTACACCATGGAAATCCGAAAATGCGATATGAGCGCAATTTGCCACGTTCTACCATATTCAGGGTATCAATTTCCCGGAATGCTCTGAGGGGACGCAGATCTCTATTGGTACTCCTGCTGGTGCTTTTCGGAATGCAATTTGGGCATCTCGCGGCACCGCTTGCAGTATCAGCGGCCGAAGTGACGGAAGCGCATGAGGAAAAGTTTCAATCAGCCTGCGAGCATCTGCGCAACAAGCATTACAGTGAAGCGCACGCCACGCTGAGAGAGCTAGCACGTCATAACCACGCCAAATCGCTGACCGTCATGGGTTTGCTGTACGAGCGGGGGTTGGGCGTCCAACAGGACTTCGAGAAAGCATTTGATTGTTATTGGAAAGCGGCGAACAAAGGTCTTCCCGAGGCAGAATCGCGCATGGGTCATTTGGTTCTGCATCATGGACATAAATTAAAGGATAAGTCGCAAAGACCGGATGAGTGGCTTCTGAAGGCAGCTCAACACGGTGTTGCCGAAGCTCAGCACACTCTCGGAAAGTTGTACTACGAAGGAAATCACCTGCCCCTCAATCACTCTGAAGCGGTTCGCTGGTTGCGCCAGGCAGCTGATCAGGGTCACGTCGAAGCACAAGAGATGCTGAGTAAGGTGCCGGCTCTGAAACAGGTGAACGAGCACTTCGCTCAAGCAGGAAGTCAGTACGGGACAAGCCTTACCACTGTTCAAAAGTCTTGGGTTGGCTATGCCGACGTGGTCAACTCCATTAACTCAGCTGCCGCCTACGACCCCAGCAAGAAGTGACTGAGAAAGCTATCTATCTAGTAACAGTCACCTTTTTGCCATCGTAAAGTCTACCTGGGTGCCAGCTATTGTTGATTATGTCTTGTTCTGACGCTTCATCATAATCAGGACCCATCAGGTAATCGAAATCGGACTTCTTGAAGTGGTAATGATTCATCGACATAAAGTTTTCAGTCAACCACTGCTCCCGGGCCAGGCCTTTTCCGTATGGAGTCGGCATCATCGTTTCACCCGCGACAGCGGTGTAAAAGAATCCATAAGACGGCATCACGACTACATCTCTCTGGTTAAAACCGAGTGTCCCTGCTCGATTATTGGATTCATCGATACCGCGGGTGGGTGCGTCCATATGTATGAGTGAATATGGAGGATGGTTTGAATGCTGGGTCGTGGCGGTTTCCTGAATCTGAGTCGGGAAGTAGCTATTCATGTCGAAGGCGCCGACCGAAATCAGAAAGGGGAAACGATTTCTGGCATCGACACGCAAAGTACATTTTGTGAGGTAATTCCCACCTGCATCTGTCGAGGTGGTGAGCGTGACATCGGAAACTTTCATACCGACCTTCGAGCAAAGGCTCGCTGCGGCGGAGCGGGCAACCGAGAAAGCCTTGTCCTCATCATATCCGGGCCTCAGGGCATCGAGCCAGAAGCGATGATCATCGACAACTTCGGCAACTTGTGAGGCGATATGTTCGGTGTCCGACTTTATAACGAGTTCCGCCGAGAGATTGGCGAAGAACGCGATGAATGGAGCAATTGCAATGATAATCAAAATAACAATCACAGCACTAAAAATTAAGAGACTTCCGCTTTGTGAACGGTGCCTTCGCCTCGTTTTTCTGCTCATAACCTTGCCCTCATGCCCACCATCGCCCCGGAGTATGACACTACAACGTTAGATTATCGTGGCTTTACCGAGCGGAATCGGTGGGACTGTCGAGCTCTGCGAGCTTCGCATTCAGCTCTACCTGATTCGGATCCGCAACAATTGCCTTGGCGATTACTTGCTTGGCCAGATTGGTCTCTTTGTGCTCAAGCAAAGCGTCTACGTATCTAATAATCTCATCCGGTGAGAGGCGTCGAAGGACCATGAGCGCTTCGAACTGTTGCACCGAGATGTTTCGATCGCCTTCCATGAGCAAGGCATAAGCTAGATGTTCTCTTGGCCCTGGATCATTGGGGTCTTTTCTAACCGCTTGCGCCCAGAAGAGGATGCTCTTGCTGTCAACTTCTTTCGGGTCTTTAACCTGATTCACTTTCGCATCTCCGGAGTCAATTGTGTGACTGGAAAGGAAATAGTGATCTCGTTTTGCAGTAGCGCTTGATGTGGTGCCACTTGGTGCTACTTGATTGATCGCCGATTGACTCGGCAGTATGTAGCGCGCTGTTGGTTTGGCCGGCGTCTGCTCCGATGCGCCCTTTCCCTGGGCAACCGCTAAAAGCGCTACAGCGCTCTTCGAAGTTGCGACCTGAGCATCTGCAGTTCTAGTAGCCAGAGCACTGTCTTTGGAAACACCACCTGTGGAGGCAATACAGATTACGATCACTGAGGCAGCCAGAAATAGCGCCACATAACGCAATGAATGCTTATCTTGCTTCACCGGAGTTTCGGCTGGGACGATCAGTTCTTGTTTTTTCTCTTTTTTCCTTGCAAGCAGATCAAGCTCCTTTTTCAGGTCGTGCTTGCCGGACACCTCTTGAAGCAGCTGCCCGCAATCCCTCGTGTACTCACCGCTATTGAATCTTAAGTTTGGGCTACTGACTGTTTGACTGCTGTGCGTGATTTCGTCTATTGCATTCTGCACGCCGATAACGTCTATCATCGATTGTACATTGTCGGTATTGGTTTTCATGAACGGACTGTCAAGGATCTGCTGACTGATCCTCTGGTCCGTTGAAATAGGCGCAACGTCAGCCGGCTGAGACAATCCTATCGACGAGGGTCCGGCGAGAAAGGACTTGAGTTCGTCGAAACCTTGATTGACTTCTTGTTTTAGCTCCCAGTAGTCCTGGGGAACCGCTTGACGAAAGACAAACGTACCGCGAGGCAGGAGGAGGAGCTTGTAAATTGCAGAGACTCCGGATTCCCCGGTACCATCTATGACACCACCAATGATAAGAGAGTTGTTCACAACTCCGATACGTCCTTTTATCGATTTCCCTGTGATAACCAGAACCCCATCTTTGACAGGTTTCGATGAGGCAACCAGATCGAGTATTGCATCTGGATTCTGAAAGTGACCTTGGGCTATGCACGTGCTGCTCGTAAATGCATGGCCGCTGGCCGCGAGTTGACTGTAATTCATGCGAACCCCTCCACCTGACAAGTGCCACCGCATATCGAGACATCTGCAAATTGTCAAAGGACAGCCATACCCGACCTCGCTTGTTCGCCACGATAAGGAGCGGGTATTTCGTTGAGATGACAGCGGTGTGACTGCGCGATTATGGGCAGATAGTAGCGTGGCAACGTTAGCTTTCTGTGGAATGTATACGATCGGCAGCCGGTATGTTAATTGGTCGACTATGAAAGATGAGTACAGCTTAGCGCTCGCTTTGATTATCGCGCAGGTGATGATGGTGAGTATTGTCGTAGCCGTACTCGCCTCGCCGTGGTATTCGGTTTACTTCTATCAAATGCTCAAGGAGCAAGCGCTCGAAAATTATCGTGCAACCTCCGGCAAACAGCCTATCGAGCCTTCAACGACCGAGTTGGCGAAGTACCACAGCAGTCCTGGCGTTGAAGCCTCTGCCATTGACATGTATGTTGATGAGGAGATAGCGACCAGGGCGATTGTTGAAAAACCAGGTGCTGCAAAGCCGTTCCTTACTAAATTCCGTCAGCGGGTGGAAGGAGGTCGAGGTGATTCAGACGCGACGCTGGATATGCGCCAGATCGCTCTACAAAAGCTAATCAGATTGAAAATTCTAACGGCAGAGAGCTACCTGAGAAACTCCGAGCCGGCTCAGGCGGAAGCATTAACGAAGTCTGCGCTCAACGATCTGAAGGAGCAAAATAGAAATTTCGACACTGCACCGCAGCAGATCAACGTCGAAAAGTTGCTTAGTTTGACGGGGCGAATTCAAGGGGTACGGGGCGATAACACGGGAAAAAACCAGACGGAGACGGTAGCATTGAGTCTGTTAGACCCGTCCGTCGCGAAGGACTGGTATCACCAGAACAAACTTAAAGGCTTCGAAGAAAGTTATCCGGTGGAGTACGTCATACGCTTCCTTTTGTCTTCAAAGAAACTCAACAAAGTGGAGGCCGTACAAGAGGCGCTTAAGATTTGCGCAGGATCGTCGGTACGCGCATCCAGCAGAGTCCATGTACTCCATGCGGTGATGAAAGAGGCGATCGGAACAGGCAACACCGAGCTCGAGAACGTCGCACTAAATTTCTGGATGACTCATTGCTCAAAAACACCCATTCGATTTATGCCGGAAGCCTCGCTTGTCTATTCTTTCAAGAGCGCGATGCACAGAAGCAGCTCCGAGGAAGTGTTCAAAGCAATAGTTCCTAAAATCGAAGACGGTATCAAACTTGACCTCCTGTCTCGCGCTCAAGCTCAAGACTATATCAACGAATATGAGTTTCGAGGTCTGGTTCTGAAGCGCTGGCCGCCGAAAAATCAACGCGAGGCGCGAACGCGAGAAAGAGAGATGGCGCGACTGACTGAACTAGCGAAGAGCAAGGGACTCTATACCTGCCTGCTCGATATACCTAGAGCATTTACCCTCGTTATCCTCGACCACCCAGCGTCTGCAGAGCGACTACTGCTAAAAGCTTATCGTGAGATGCACTCGCTCAGATCCATCATAACAATGAACCAGCCGAGCATACTGACAGAAACCTTCGCGGTATCACAGGCGGTTGCAAGTACGCACACCATTCCCGGCTACGAGAGAGCCTGGAAAGTAGTAAAAACGGCTATGGACTCTTATGATCGTTGGAGTCCGAGTTCCAGACTGAGTTTACTTGAGAATCTGTATGGGTACTGTGGAAGAGGTCATGAAAAGGAGAAAATTGCCTGTTTGAACGAGGTTATTCGGATAACAAACAACAACAAACTCGATGCGGCCACCATGCGGGGAGTTACATTTTTCATTCTCAACAACTGCATCGAAACTGGAGATCTAGTGGCCGGCAATAAGAGATTCGACGATGCACGCAGAGAATTCGGCGAAAACAGCCAGGAGTTTTGCGATGTTTGCTGCAATCTGATTATGTACAGGCGAGCTTATCCCGCTTACGCGCCTGCGGCGCTTAAGGTCTGCAACGAAGAACCATTTCCGAACAATGCATTTCAACTTGCTCCACGCCTGGCACAACGCTATTACGGAAATGATTCATTGCAGTATCTATCCAGTTTGCAATATCTTGCGCAATACGAGTATTGCCGAGGCAATCATGATCGGGCGCTTTCGCTGTGCAATGAGTTTGAACGCAATCCTTCGGCGGAAAGGTCTAGGTTGAACCTTGCCAACTCGGATCTCAAAGCGGAGCTCACCCATGAGGGCGGACTCCGCGGCGACCGCTTCATCGCAGTCCCTGGCAGCATCGTCGAATTGACCTGCCTGGCGAACGTATATAACCACGTTTGGAATACCAAGGCGAGAGACAGAGTCACTGCACTCAAGTCGAGAGTATCAGAACGAGACTGATGTGAATTCTGCGCAGCGAGGTCCATTGGTGGGTTGCACCAGGGGGACACCTCGGGTGGTGAGTACGGCGCCATCCAACGAAAAGTAATCGACGTCCGTCACTAACTACAATACTCAAAACAAGCGTGGCAAGAACGAACTTACCTTCGAGTTATTCAGGTGATTTCATGTTCATCGCAGCAACTCTAATGTTGGCAGGAGACACGTACTTCAATATGACTTTCCTCGGTTTTGGCTCGGACTTAAGACACGCACGGAACAAAACATTATTTTTCCAGCGAGCTGGATCAGTCGAGCACCAGTGGTTAGCCGCGTAGAGTTGCAGATACTTACGAGCTAGTGCTCCGTGAACGCGCTTCACGTACTCTAGAAGAGAGCTGATCTCGTTAAGATCGCCTTTCCTGGCACTATTTTGCACTAATAATGTTGCACTGGTATTCTGTCGAACTAGCGCAACTTTACCGTCTGGAGCAACTGGATCTTTCCTCGTATACCGTTCGCCGGCAATTCTTTTGATAAGGCTGTGGATTGCCTCAAGCATCACCAGCGAATGGCTTAACTTCAACGTTGATAGCTTAGTGGTTTCGAGTAATTGGTTAAATGTTAGAGATGATCCGGTTGGAATCGCATCGTAGACCGCCGCGTCTTGCGGACAGAGATCCGGACTGTCGGCGGTCTCAGCTTCCGGTGGTGTCTCGATTGGTGCCTCCCCCTCTGCTAAGCTCGCAGCTCGCTGTGCCACAAATTCTTCTTCCTCTGCACGGGGATGGGCAAGTTTTGGTGTTACTCGAGAACGTTTTTTGTAAATCTCAAGGAAGGCAATCGAACTAAATTCCTGAAAGTCGCCCGTCATCTGATCGACCAGTACCAACGCAATCTTCTTGATGATCTCATCAGCAGTCGAATCCGCGACTCCGGTGATAGCCGCTAGCTCACCTTTTTGAAAATCAACTCCATTCGTCCGTAAATAAACAGCGATAAGATATGGTCTCAGTTTTTTCGCATAGTCAAACATGGTACCTGCTGTGACCCAACAATCTCTATAGCACTCGCCACACTTCGTCACTCGCGTTTTAATTTCCTGCGATAGTACGTTGCCGCACGTACATTGGAATCCATCACCTTGACGGTAAAGATCGAGTATGTACGCAAGAGCATCGGCTTCGGTTCTAACCGTTCGCTTGAAGCCCGCTACGATCCGTTTTATTCGTCGAACACGGGCTTTCTTCAGTTTCCTAGCTTCTTCTCTTTTCATTTGCATCACCTCCATACTTTTTAATACGTATTTCGGCGCGAAAAAGTTCAATTTGTCGGGCGTTGCAGAAAAAGCCGTCCTGTCAGGGTTTCCAGCCACAGCCTACTAAACCGACTGAAAAGTGTTTACCGATATCGGTTAACACTTTTCAGTCGACACATACTCTAAACCCGCTGAATCAGCCATGTTTAAACAAATCCAACTGACTCGTTCATGGCGAAGGACTTGACCGATTCAAGACCTTTTTCCAACAATTCGCAAACACAACCAATCAGCACACTCTTGCGCAATCATGGTATTCGGCGAATACAATTCTGCAGAGCAATCGCTGAAATGGATAGTACGCCGAACCGCAGCAGCGCAGTCCGACGCACCATCACGCGCAGCAGCTGGTCAAAAGGTTACTTCTTTTCCGTTAATCACGCGTCCAGGATGCCAGCCGCTGAGCTGGATATCGTCACCGGTCGCGGTTACGTGCTCGATATCAGTTTTCTTCAGATGATAATGGTTCATTGAGAAGAAATTCTCTGGAGAGAGGCCAGGTGCGAGACCTTTTCCGTATGGTGTAGGCATTCTTGTCGTGCCGGCAACAGCCGTGTAGAAGAAGCCATATGCTGGGAGGACAGCGACGTCGCGCTCGTTATACCCCAGAGGACGTCTGTATACTTGATCAATGGCGTGCGGCGCATCCATGTGAATCAGGGCGTAGGGGATAATTTTCGCATGAGTAGCTACGCCGCGCGCTTTGACATTACCCGGGAAAAGGCTTGCAAAGTCATATCCAAATACAACAGTGCGAAATGGAATCTGGGCCACAGCATTGACATTGATGTCGCACGTGGTGATGTCGTACTCAGTGTTCGAATCATCGAAACGGACATCCACACTCGCATTCTGTAAGCCAATACGATGACAGAGATCTTGAGCGATCGCCTTCGCCTTTTCGGTCGCTAACGACTGATCGTATCCAGGGCGAGGTAGCCCGAGCCAATACCGCTTATCATCAACGGCTTGCGCCGCCTGGTTCGCTATGTGGGCGACTTTTTCTTGTAATAGTAATTGAGTAGCCAAGTTTACTAAGTAGACAACCAGCGGTACTGCAACTGACGCGAGTATAACGATACCCGCCGTCCCTTCTGCCAGCACGCTGCCCATACAATTTCGATTGGCGCGGCTTCGGCGCCTCATGCTTTGATCACGATGCTCTCGACTCATACACACCATCTCCATCTCGCCCCTGATCGGATGAGACTGCATCTTACGACTCGAACGTTAGGTGAGTGTGAAACGACAAAATCGCTTATCGAAGTATACCGCTCCAGTCTCCGAAGGATAAGGTCCAGGGACGATCCATTAGCATATACCGGAATGCTAGAATGCCATCTCATAAGGTCAGCGAGAACAGATGCCACAACAAGAAGAGCAACTACTCGAGCACGTTAAGGTTCTTGCCACCGCCGACGGACGAGCGATGGGAACAGCCGGGCACTCACGGGCGAGAAAGTACATTTGCGCCATACTAAAACACCTGAAATTGAAACCGTATATCGATGAGTCGTTCGAAATAATTCAACGGACCTCGACGGAAGAATTGATCAATGTGGTAGCGGTGGCACCAGGTCGCGACCCTGATCGCAAGCCCATTTTAGTTGGCGCTCATTACGATACTTTCGGCTCTCTGCCGGGCGCAGACGACAACGCAGCAGCAGTGTCGATAGTTTTAGAGATTGGAAGAAGTCTTGCCTACCTACCGGCGGCTTGCGACGTAGTTCTGGCGCTCTTCGATAACGAGGAATTTGGATATCTTGCACGAGCTTCGATGGGCTCAACTCGATTTTATGAAGATGTATGCGAGCGACCTGTTCGGTGCGCCTTCATAATGGATCTCGTCGGACACGACGCCGTCGTTCCAAATCTCGAACAGCTCATGTTCGTGAACGGCATGGAGAGCAGTCCAACATGGGCCGCACTCCTGAGGAACACAGAGCCTTCCGAGGGATTATCATGGGCCACATTTCTAAACTCATACGTCGGTAGCTTGAGTGATCATTTCGTTTTCGAGAAAAATAATGACCCGTATTTGTTCTTCTCGTGCGGACGGTGGGAGCATTACCACCAGTCTACAGATACTTTCGACAAACTCAATTATTCGAAGATGGCGATTTTCAAGGACGCCCTGCTGTCACTCATTAGAGCAACTGCAGAAGACGAACCACTCATTGAAAGCTACGACAGCACGAATGACGAACTATACTTTCTGAGAAAGAACGTGTTGCCCGGACTAGGAATGACGGATGATTCGTTGACAACCCGCGAAGACATCAATCAACTCGTTAGTAAGATTCTTTCTGACTTTAACCTCTAGCCCAAGTCAGAACTCGGCAAGCAGTCACTCTACACGGTATCCGTATCCACGAACGCTAAGAATCTTGGTGTCGGCTCCTATTGATTGCAATTTTTCTCGTAGGGCAGTCAGAAAAACCCTCACAGTACCAGATGAGACGTCTGAGCCAGACCAACCCGCGTGTTCGAGCTCCTGGTGAGTGATGATTCGCTCTGGATTTTGCAGAAAGAGCTTCAACACCGCGGCTTCCTTTTGTGACAAAGTGACGCTCTTTCCTTCGCACAAAGCCTCGCACGAAGACGGGAGAAATTGAAGATTTCCAATCTTAACAACTTCGCTTTCGATCTCCGGAGATCTTCGCAAACTCGCTCTGATAAACGAGAGCAATGCTTTTCCTTCAAAGGGCTTCGTCAAATAGTAGTCGGCCCCAGAATCGAGCCCGGAGACCTTTTCGTCGGTAGCACTTTTTCCAGTGAGCATGATGACAGGCGTCGAACCACCCTTTTCTCTGTACCGACGGATAAACTCGAGACCGGTCATACCGGGCATTTCCCAGTCAACGATAAACACGTCATACTGATACGTTCGAACATATTCGATTGCCTCATCAGCGCTGACAACGCAATCGACAGAATGGCGCTCCGACTTCAGCAAAGCCTTCAATGACTCGAGGGTATCTAGATCGTCTTCAATAATGAGAATTTTCGCCACTATAACCTCACCAAGCGCTAGAGCTCGTCGACCACGGCTAACGGTAGTGTGAACCAGAAAATGCTACCACCTGATGACGGAACATCGACACCAATTTTGCCGCCATGTAGTTCAACCAACATCTTACATATCGGTAGACCTAAGCCACTTGAGCCTGCCTTGGGACGCTTGTCATCAGGAACCTGCTCGAACGGTAAGAAGATCGTTTCACGATATTTTTCAGATACACCAGGTCCCTCATCTCTGATTGCAATTTTGAGCATCTCATCTTCGCCGTTACCAGATTCTGCCAGAGGAACCGTATAGATCATAATCCTAGCTCCGCGCGGCGTAAACTTCGCCGCATTTGCAATTAGATTCACGAGAACCTGAGGTAGTCTTTCGCGGTCGGCAATAACGCGATGGTCGCCACCAGAAACATCAATACCTATATCTTGCTTCGTTAACAAGGGAAGAAGCTCATTGATACACTCGTCTATGACGTCACGGATTGATACCATATCCAGGGTCAAATCCAACTTCCCGACCTTAAGTTTATCAAAATCCAGAACATCGTTGACCATTCGAGAAAGACGCTGAACAAGTTTATCCATATCATTGAGCCTTTTGTGGACCTGATCAGATACTTGCGTAACTGACCTATTCAAGAGGATCTCCAGTGTAATTTGAACCGACGTCAACGGACCTCTGATATCGTGGCTGACCATACTCATCAATTGTTGCTTACGCGCTTCTGCAGCTTTGAGCGATTCATTCATCTCGTGGAATGTTCTGTCCAGGTCGGCAATCTCATCATGACCGTCGATGCGTTGATTCAACGGCAGCCCCTCCGGGACTCGGCGAGTATTGTCGACAACTATGTTGAATCTCTTGGCAAAATCTCTGGCATAAACCAACAACAAGACAGCTGCGACAAGCATATTGATCGAAAAACCGCTGACTATGCTAACGAGAAATATCCAACGCGAGCGCTCCAACTGCTGCGTATCGGTAAGGCTTTCACCGACTCTCTCGGTAATAAGCTTCTCGAGAATCGTAAGAAGCTCCTCAATCTCTTTTCTCAGTTCACTTACCACCAAAATAAGCGATGGTCCTGAGCCCGCGGTCTTCAAAGATACCGCTTGCCTTGCTGCATACATGCTGCTAAGCACTCGTTTGAGGATTGATTTCGCCTTTTTAGTCGTCTCACTGGGGTTGGCTCTATCCATCAAAGAGAGCATCTCTACTTTACGCTGCAATTGCTCATATTGCTGATCGAACGCTCTCAGAGATCCAGTCTCATTACCCATTCCATAAATAGAAAGACCGCCAATCGCTTTGTAGGTCAAGATAGATATGGCCATCAGTTCCTGCGTCTGGGTTCTGAAATGCATGTCTTTCCAGGCCAGCTCTTCAGAAGAACGATGTGCCCCGATGAGAAACAATACAAAGGCGAACTGTCCGACAATCGGAATAGCAATAAGCAGAACGCCCTTTTGAAACAGTTTCATCGGCAGACCAGGTTGGCACGCACAGTGTACAGCATGAGTGGCAGTTTTTCAGTCCGCTAAATACCAGTGCATCATATCCCATAAAAACAACAAGCATATCAACACGCGCGGAAGACAATATTCCACGAGGTCTCAGTCCAAAAGCAATACATATCGACCCAATTTGACCAACTCTTCGCGAAAAAAACGGTGGAGAAGAGTCGGGACGAACAACGCTTCTATCAATCCTGCCAGGTTGCTCTTTGATTCATAAACAGTTGAAATCGTGA
Organism: uncultured Candidatus Obscuribacterales bacterium; assembly: GCA_964418155.1. Classification (GTDB taxonomy): domain Bacteria; phylum Cyanobacteriota; class Vampirovibrionia; order Obscuribacterales; family Obscuribacteraceae; genus JADYXR01. The sequence goes on from CAYQKX010000004.1 coordinate 169,710, forward strand.
CCAGAGTCCCCTGCTCGTGAGGTTCAAGAAGGAACTCGGTAAGAATTCTCGTGTTCAAATCGATCTCGCTAAATACTCGATCGGGAATCGTGCACTCAATGCGGGCTCGGAATGTTCGTTTTGCAGCGCCTACCTTGATTGCATACTCGATGACATTGTCTTCGTTCGCCTCATAATGGACGAACGCGTCCGGCAGTATGTGCTTGTGATGAACAGGATCAGCGATAACTCTGTATACCTTCGGCGGAGACGCGCCAACAAGAAGAGTCTCCTTAACATCTATCTTTGGCATAACTCCCTATGAATTCTTTTTGAGCAGCAGCCAGTAAAATCCGTGCGGTGCAAACGTCACCACATATGGTTGTTCAGAGATAGTGTGAAATGCCTCCATCCCAAACATCTCAATCGGCGTGATCCCACTGTACTTAGATAGCTCTAGCTCGGCAGACTGCGGAGTTCGCGAGAGATTGGCCATACAGAGTACGGTCTCGTCCTGGTACTGACGAATATAGGCTAATATCTTTCTGTTCGCCGGCTCGATAAACTCGAGACTGCCGCGACCAAACACTTGATACTGTTTTCTCAGTCGAATAATTCGTCGCATCCATTGCAGGAGTGAAGACTTGTCCAGAAGTTGTGCCTCTACGTTCACAACCTGATAACCAGAGACTGGATCCATCAAAGGCGGCGCGTAGAGCTGGGCAAACTGGGCGCGCGAGAAGCCGGCATTACGATCTGAGTTCCACTGCATAGGAGTTCGCACTCCGTTGCGGTCGCCGAGATAGACATTGTCCCCCATACCGATCTCGTCACCGTAATAGATAATCGGCGTGCCGGGCATGGAGAACAATAAGCTGTTGACGAGTTCCACTCGATCTCTACTGTTATCCAGCAATGGGGCCAGCCGCCGCCTGATGCCGACATTGCATCGCATCATCGGATGCTCCGCGTACGCGTTGTACATGTAGTCGCGCTCTTCGTCCGTGACCATCTCGAGCGTCAACTCATCGTGATTGCGCAGGAATATAGCCCACTGGCAACTGCTTGGAATATCAGGGGTCTGGCGCATGATCTCTACGATTGGCGTGCGGCTTTGCTGATGCACTGCCATGAAGATTCGCGGCATCAGCGGAAAATGATACGCCATGTGACACTCGTCGCCGTTGCCGAAGTATTGAATCACATCCGCCGGCCACTGGTTGGCCTCGGCTAAAAAGATCCGATTTTTGTAATCGGCATCCAGCGCTCGGCGAAACTCCTTAAGCACATCGTGAGTCTCTGGCAGGTTTTCACAATTCGTTCCGTCCCGCTCGATAAGATACGGTATGGCATCGAGTCGAAATCCGTCGACTCCTATGTCGAGCCAGAAGCGCATCACATTTAATACCGCTTCGGTAACATCCGGATTGTCAAAATTAAGATCAGGCTGATGATGGAAAAAACGGTGCCAGTAGTACTGCTTCGCCTGCGAGTCCCAGGTCCAATTCGACGACTCGGTATCGACAAAGATTATTCGTGCGTCACGAAACACTTCGTCAGTTTCACTCCAGACATAAAAATCGCGTTCGCTGGTACCAGCAGGTGCGAGCCGTGCTCGTTGAAACCACTCGTGCTGATCCGAGGTATGATTGACGACCAACTCCGTGATGACTTTTATACCGCGGCGGTGCGCTTCTCGTACAAAATTCTTGGCGTCCTGCATACTGCCATAGAGCGGATTGATACTGACATAGTCGGCGATGTCATAGCCGTCATCGCGCAGGGGAGAAGGATAAAACGGCAACAACCAGAGGCAATTGACACCGAGTTGTTCGATGTAATCGAGCTTCTCCAGAAGTCCGGCGAAATCGCCGTAGCCATCGGCATTACTGTCAAAAAATGTCTTAACGTGAAGCTGGTAAACAATCACGTCTTTGAACCATAAAGGATCATCTTTGAGGTCTAGCGGCTCACTCATCATGCATTCTTATCCCTTCACTACTCCGACCGGACGAAGGCGTGCCACAGGTCTTGCAAGACCGGCGTCCTTGACTGCCTTTATGACCGCGTCGATAGGCTTGTACGCTTCCGGAACTTCCTCGGTCAGTCCTTCTCTGGTCGAGGCCTTGGCGATCACACCGCGCGCCTTTAGTGCGGCGATCACGTCTTTAGACTGACGCCCCTGGCGTGCCTGCGTGCGACTCATCAAACGTCCGGCACCGTGGCAAACGCTTCCAAATGACTCTTTTAATGCTTGCTCCGTGCCGACGAGAACATACGAAGCGGTGCCCATGTCGCCAGGGATGATAACCGGTTGTCCAGTCTTTTGAAAAATCTCGGCAAGTTCCGGACGACCCGCAGGAAAAGCTCGAGTCGCCCCTTTCCGATGCACGAGAACTCTCATCGATCGCCCATCTACTATATGATTCTCGAACTTCGCCATATTGTGAGCGACATCGTAGACGAGTGGAATGTCGGTATCGCGACCGAACATCTTTCTCACCACCTGTCTTATCCAGTGAGTTATACACTGTCGATTGGCGAAAGCGAAGTTGGCAGAAGCAGCCATAGCACCGAGATAACTCTTTCCCTCTCGCGAATCGATGGGACAACAAGCGAGCTCACGATCAGGAACCTCGATTGAGAATCGATTCATAACCGGCTTCATCGTACTGACAAAATCAGTACAGACCTGGTGCCCGAGCCCGCGCGAGCCGCAATGCACCATGAAGCAAATCTGGCGATCGAATAGACCAAAGGTCTCGGCCGCCTCGCGATCGAAGATCTGATCGACTACATCGACCTCCAAGAAGTGATTGCCGGAACCAAGAGTACCCAGTTGGCCCGCACCGCGCTTTCGTGATCGTTCGCTTACCTCTTCCGCAATCGCATAGTCCAGACAGCCACCATCCTCGGTATGATCGATATCGCGTTTTTCGCCAAAGCCCTCGCTTATAGCCCAGTTGGAGCCAGTCCTCAAGACCGCGTCCAGCTGCTGTTTGGTGAGGCTGATGCGACCATCCTTTCCCGCACCTGTAGGAACAGCGTTGAACAAGGACGTCATGAGATCTTCCAGCCTAGACTCAATCTCATTGAGTGTGAACGGGCTAGACATCAATCGCACGCCGCAGTTGATATCAAACCCGACTCCGCCCGGAGAGACGACACCATCGGTTGGGTCCATCGCAGCAACCCCGCCGATTGGAAAGCCGTAACCCTGATGCATGTCTGGCATCGACAGAGTTCTAGCGACAACACCTGGAAGTGTCGCCACATTCGCGGCTTGCTCAAACGATAAATCTTTAGCAACGTGACCGATCAGCTCTGGACTGCTGAAGACAAGCGCGTCGACTCTCATTCCCTTTTTGTAGCTTTTCGGAATCAGATAGCGATTCTGATCGATAACTTCAACAATGTTGTCCCATTTGGTTTTTGAGTTTAGCCTCGCCATATCTTTCCTTTCTGTCGAGAATGGTATTCCTATTCATTTCATAGCGCGTTAAATGTCCAGGAAGACCTGTGCCTCTATTTCACCAGCCTTTCGTTCCACCTTCAACTGATGAAGGGTTACAGCTTTCACATAGGTCTTGACCTCGTGTTTAGTCCGATCGAATTGTTGTCCGTACAAAGTTGCCTCGAATTTTGTCAACGATTCGCCGGTTGTCAAAATGTTTTTCACGACAAACTTTGAAAATAGAAGCCCTTCGGCATCGAATAGAAAAAGAACCTCGGAGAGCCAGTTGTAGAGCACAAGGTCCAACTCGTCACCCTGGTAGGCGAACTCTCTTTCAATCTGACATTCGATACTTTCGAGATCGACAAGTACGGAAGTCAATCCACGCGCACACCTCTCAAACAGCGCCTCCAGGGTCTTTGCTCGACAGCGAAAGCCCATATCGGCAGGATGATCGAGAATCTCAAATCCATCTACTTCGTTTTCCAGCATAACCGCGCTCGATTGACCGTGCCTATTTTACCCAATCACCGGAATGGGTGAGACTAACTCATGCCATGTCCATTTTCAAGGTGATAAACTGCCCACACGCATTATCGCGAGGCATCAACGGATTGGCATGGACACAACTGTTCTTGGCATCATAGTCATAACCCTTTGCACTGTGCTGGCGGTCGGCGGAATGCTGTTTGTCAGAAAGATAGTCGGACTGGAGAAGCTCCAAGAGCTCCATGAAATCTCTGGCGATATGCTGTCCGTCATCGGGACACTTTATGCCGTGCTACTTGGGTTCGTCGTCGTAGACGCGATGACCAACGTGCAAAACATGCGCTACAACGTCGAGCAAGAAGCAAACGCACTCGGCAACATATATCTGTCAGCCGACGGTCTCCCTCTAGACCTCAGGAACAGAATGCATTCCTACTGCCAAGATTATCTAACCATCGTCGTCGGTCAAGAGTGGAAAGCCATGGCTGACGGGAAGTCGATAGACGAGGCTCACGTACTGACATGGAAGATGTGGCGCCTGGCTACACATCTCGATGCTTCAACACAAGGCGATCAAAGCATCAAGGACAGAATACTCGAAGAGCTATCGGACCTGAGCGACAACCGCAGAACCCGGCTCGTTACAGCGACTCACGGAATCGCCCCGATTATGTGGGTTTTGCTTATTAGCGGCGGCGTTTTCACAATGGTGTTTACCTACTTCTTCGGTTTGGAAAACATTGTGGCTCAATCGATAATGACAGCGCTTATAGCAATCACGCTCTCGCTCAACATTTGGCTGGTTTACCTGTTTGGATATCCTTTCTCCGGCGACGTCAACGTCACACCGGAAGCATTCGAGTTAAACAGAAAGTTGTTCGATCAGTACGAATTGAAGTGCGTAAAGGACACCAAATGTGATATCACAAAAGTCAAGTTAGGGGAATAATCGTGACTGCAACTGGCGCCATGGATCAAGCAGATCCGAGTGATAAGACGTTTGCCGGTCATCCGATTGGTCTGGTAAACCTCTTCTTCACAGAGATGTGGGAGAGATTCAGTTACTACGGAATGCGCGCCATCTTGATACTGTACATGGTGGCCGCTGTAGGCGATGGTGGGCTCGGCATGCCCAACGAAGAAGCTGGCAAAATCTACGGCTTCTATACCATGTCCGTTTACCTGGGTGCATTACCAGGAGGCTTCATAGCCGATCGATTCCTGGGAGCGCGAAAGGCGGTGCTGATAGGCGGCATTATCATTGCCCTCGGACATTTCACGATTGCCTTTCCGTCTATTCAAACATTCTATGCCGGTATGGCGCTTATCGTACTGGGGACGGGGCTATTGAAGCCCAACATCAGCTCGATGCTCGGCATGCTTTACAAGGAGGGTGACCCGAGGCGCGATGCAGGTTTCAGCATCTTCTACATGGGCATCAATATTGGAGCCATGCTCGCCCCTCTCGTCTGCGGATACCTGGCACAAGGGGTAGAGTTCAAGCACTGGCTCACCACTATCGGAATGTCGCAACATATGAGCTGGCACTGGGGATTCGGTGCCGCCGGTGTCGGAATGATCATCGGACTTGTCCATTACGTTATCCAGGGCAAGCAACTTGGCACAGCTGGCCTGACGAAAAGATCACAAGGGGCGGGCGATCCTTCTGCCGCCTCCCAAGCGAAAGAATCAATGATGCTGACACAGGAAGAGTGGAAGCGAATCGCCGCAATCGGCGTGCTTTTCGTTTTCAACATTCTCTTCTGGGCAATTTATGAACAAGGTGGATCGAGTCTCAACATCTTTGCAGATAAATGCACTGACACAACAATCTTCGGATGGCAGTTTCCTTCTAGTTGGCTGCAGACATTCCAGGCTAGCTTTGTAATTATTTTCGCACCAGTTTTCTCCTGGCTCTGGATCAAAATGGGTGATAAACAGCCATCAGCCCCCGCGAAATTTGCAATTGGCTTATTAATGCTCGGTGCGGGTATTGCGATTATGGTTCCGGCGGCAGGACTGGCGGCACAGGGCAAGGTCAGCCCGATGTGGCTGATTGCAGTCTACCTGCTCGAAGTGCTCGGAGAGCTCTGTCTCAGCCCGGTCGGCTTGAGTACTGTGACAAAACTCGCACCGGCACGATTCCTCGGACTGACAATGGGAGCCTGGTTCTTCAGCACAGCCTTCGGCAATTACCTGGCCGGCAGCCTGGGCGGATTGTTCAACGAGAAAGATGTATCAGGGATGTCGAACCTTTTCTCTGCGATGGCGATCTCGGCTTTCGTTGCCACGGCGCTGCTTGCCCTTCTGGTTCCCAAAGTGAAACAGCTCATGGGCAACGTGAGGTAGAGTTGATTTTACGCACGCAACAACGAAAGCTGATTTAGGACCAGTAGACTTGAACACATCCGGAATAGATCTTCATATATTTTTCGTGCTTGTGCTGGTAGCCACGTGCGTCGCGATCGCGATCAAATGGATCAGATTGCCTTATTCTATCGCGCTTGTGCTCGTAGGTTTAAACATAGGCATTTTTCACCTCTTGCCTGCGGTAGTAATGACACCGGAATTGATACTGCTATTTTTTCTGCCAGCTATGCTCTTCGAGGCCTCGTGGAACCTCGACTTTCGGATGATGAAGCGATGTTTTCAGCCAGTGATTGCATTCGCGACCGTCGGAGTTGGATTATCTACAGCAGTGGTTGGAGCGGTTCTTCACTACATGGCAGGCGTCGACATGACAACAGCAATGCTGTTCGGCGCGATGATTTCCGCAACAGATCCAATTTCGGTCCTGGCACTGTTCAAGCGAATGGGAATCGAAAAACGACTGATTACAATTCTCGAGGGAGAGAGCCTTCTTAATGATGCTACGGCAGTAGTGCTCTTCCGCATACTTCTGGCGGCAGCCATTACCGGCGGTGCAATCAGTGCAGCCGACCTGGGTATGCAGTTCTTGCTCGTCACCTTTGGCGGAGCCGCAATCGGAATCGTACTCGGACTGGCGGCTTCTTTCCTTACTAAGTTCTTCGACGATCACTTACTGGAGATTACTCTCACTATTATCGTCGCATATGGCTCCTATCTTATTTCAGAGCAGTTTCACGCATCCTCGGTTATGGCAGTGCTGGTTGCCGGAATAGTCATGGGCAACTACGGAAGCAAAACGTATATGTCCGCATCAACGAGGTTGGCTGTGGATTCGTTTTGGGAATACGGAGCATTCATCGCTGAGTCACTGGTATTTTTGCTGATTGGGATGCAGATTAAGGTCGATCTGCTGATTAAATATGCGCCGCTCATAGGTGTCGCAATCCTAGCTATCTTGGTCGGGCGACTCGTCGTCATTTATGGGCTCGCACCCTTTGTTTCTTCAAAAGTAGAACCGATACCATTCAAGTGGCGGCACCTACTTTTCTGGGGAGGAGTGAGAGGCGCACTGTGCATGGCCATGGCACTCAGCTTGCCGCAGAACTTTCCGCTCAAAGAAGGATTGATTGTAACTACATTTGGTGTCGCCCTATTCACACTTCTTATTCAAGGGTTAACCTTTGAACCCCTGATCAGAGTGCTCAAGGTGAGAGGAATGCAATCGGTCGAATCGAAATACCTCGCAATACGCGAGGACATTCAGCGTTACCATGAGGAGATGGAAAAGCTCAACATTTTGTTGAGCCAGGGTAAGCTCGAACAAAATCAATTCGACGAACAAGCAGCGATCACCCAGCACAAGATCGAGGTGGCTGATGCGCTCGTGATCAAACTGCAAGAGGATGGCGTCGATATCGACGAAATCGAGCGAATTCAGATAGAACGGGCGCTGATTGTGGCGCAAAGAGACTGCCTCAATACACTGAGCCGGCGCGGCAGGCTTCGCGCGACTCTAATCAAGAGATACCGAACCAAATTGCATGTCGAGGCGGAAAGACTGCTAATGGGCGACTCGGAACTGGGCAGTGAAGGCATTACGGAAAGCGGCGCTGATTTGCCTGATCGAGCGAGTATCGGTTCAGATAGTTAGCCATGATTGGGGACCGCTTTTGGTTGGGTTGAGTTCAGCTGAACAAACAAACAAACAAACAACCGGTCTGAGACTTGCGGGACTCTTACCGGTTGATTGTGGTTGCTCGTATTGAGGGTGAAAAACTTGTTTAAGTCATCGGTCAGTCCCTACTTGGACTTCTTTCTGGCAGTTCTCGACGCTGTTTTTTTGGTAGATCGTTTTGTAGCTACTCCGCGTTTTCTTTTTGTCGAACTCTCTTCGAAGTCGGCGGTGGACAAATCGAAGTCGACCTTTTGTGGCACCTCATTTGGTGCGGCGCTAGAGACATTAGATACTTTGAGCACTCCACTTATGCCAGGTAAACTACCGCAGTCTGCAACATTCAACAAGTCGTTCATGCCCAGTGCGAAGCCAGTCTTTGCAGCATCGAAGGAGCCTCTCATGCCGGGTACGAAACCGTGCTTCGCAGCGTCGAACAATTCACTCTTGCCGGCTACACTAACGGGCGTCGAAGCAACGAATGCTGGCTCCTGCGGTGCGGCAGTGAAGACGGCAGACTCTTTTAGCAGGCTGTTCAAACTGGGTACACTGTCCGTCCTAGTACCATCGCATTTCGCCAAAGATCTGTCTCCAGAATGGTCCGAAGCGTGGACGGAACGAGGAGATGGAGAGCAACGGTCATCTTCGTTTGCGTTAGTAATAGTCAGAGAGAAACAGCCTGGCTCAGAGATAACTGCATTGTTGCAATTCCAAGCGACGCAAGATGTGGATTCATTCAAGACGTTCCACCTTTGCGTCGCTCTCGGTAATTGCCGATCACCGGGACGGTCAATACTAAGCGTAGGCTCGAATTGAACACTCTCTCTCATCAGATCCGCGACCTTATCGTACGGCGATTCCTGCGTCCATGGATCGGCATCAGAGATATCGTAGTGTCGATAGGTGTGGTCCACAGGCTCGGCGGTACATCCGGGCACGATAGCCTCTTGCGTGGTTTCGATCAAGTGGCGGAGCAATTCGGCGCAGGCGACGTCGATCATTTCTTCGGTCAGCACCCCAGCAGGGGATAGCCAATATACATGACCCTGGGATGCGAATTGCGCCTTCCAGGCCGCTACCGGTACATACTGTCGAGCCAAGTCTTGAATCGCCACGATGTTGTCGGCCGGTACTAAGTAGAAGCAGATATGATCATGTCTGCCTTCCATTACCAGGCGAAACAAGCTGGTCGACAGATGCGCTTGAATACAAAGCGCAATCGATGCCTCGCTCGAATTGCTCCGCTTCTTGATCTCGGGTTCTGTCGCTGAGATGAATAATTCGCTCAATCCAAGAACGGAGTTCAACTCGGTCGAGAATGACAGAAGTGTGTTGAAGACACGTTCCATAAGCTCTTGAACAGCCTTGGAGAGCATTACTTCAACCTTCGTCAACTCGAAGTGTTCGTGTTTTCGTCGATTGAGGAATTTTATGGCATCCTGCGCCAGATCGACTATCAAATCATTGCGCGAACTTGTGAATCGCGACTTGTACAACTGAAGAAATTTATCGCTCATGAGACTGAAGTGGTTGTCTGCAGTCTGGTGGCTGAGATGAAACGCTTGTCTATCGTTCGATTTATTGGAGTTGTCCAGAACTCGCCAGCGATAACAGAAAAGATTATTCTTCGGAGAATGCTGGCGATTTCTTACTTCGTTTGCATCCATCGGATTTCTCATCGCACGAACCTCCAACAGCCAACCAGACTGCTTGCCACACTCAATACTCACAATGGCGTGTGCGGCTAACTCTTCAGTTCAATCAGCTCGATTGCTACCGTCACATGACCAATCCTATCTCGTTTGGCTCAGAGCGTAAATCCACAGTATTGTATCCGCGAAAGTGCGTATACCTGATTTAAATCAAACAGAAGTCGGTCAAACCACAGCTCGTGCCGGCAAGTGTCCGGATTTCAGCATGGCGCATCGGGCGGCACCAATCAAAGCTGTCTTATTATTCATGATGATCTTAACCGGCATTCGCTCGAGCAAAGGTCGCATTCTGCCCTTATTGAAAAATGACTCCATGAAGCCAGGTTGTTTCAACCGCTCGCAAATCTTAGGAGCGATACCACCACCAATGAATACACCGCCGAAGGCCATGAATTTCAGCGCGGCGTTGCCGGCTTCCGCACCATAGATCTCAATAAACATATCTAGCGCCTTCATACAGATCTCGGCTTTCTCCTCGAGCGCAAACCTTGAAATAGCAGCAGCCGGGTCGTCGACCGCCGCGAGTTCATCGGCAACCCATTCGGGCTCGCTGTAGCGATTCGTGTCGCGTAAGAAGGAATAGATTGCGTATAGTCCCATACCAGAGAGAACACGCTCGTAGCTCACGTGCTGATGGTCTCGCCTCAGATAGCGGAATAACTCAATCTCTTCGTCGGTTCTCGGCGCAAAATCAGTATGTCCGCCTTCGCATGCAAACGGGATATAGCCATCGCCGTTCCAGAATAGCCCAGCTTCTCCCAAGCCTGTACCGGCTGATACCACACAAGCGTTACCATGGTCTCCGGGAAGAACATCGTGAAGAATGACGAACTCTTTGTCGGTCAGATGTGTGATACCATGCGCATTGCCCTCCAGATCATTGATCAGCCAGACCTTTTCAAAACCAAGCTTTCGAGCCACTTCACGTGCGTCTACTACCCAGGGGAGGTTGGTCGTTTTGCAACGGCCGTCGAGAACCGGGCCGGCGATACTGAAGCAGGCGAACTGAATCTTGACGCTGTGCTTTTCAAGAAATTTTTGAACGAGGCTTTCGAGATCGGGGAACTCCTGACTCGAGAAATTCTCTTCCATGGAGGGGTGGAGCTCCTGGTCTTTGACATGAAAAACGCCAAGATTGGTTTTCGTACCGCCGACATCACCAGCCAAAAACATAAGTATTCTACTCTCCTCTGAAAAGCTGTTAGAACGGGGCGCCTACTTGAGCGCCCCGTCCGGTTATATGGTTACGACAGAGATTCGGCAACCGCCTTCATCACCTGCTTCAAGGCATCGGTAACATTGGAACCGACATGAATGCGAAGCAGTCTGCGCTCTCGCTCCGAGAGCACGGTCAGGTCTCCTCGAGCCTGGGCATCGACTACGACACCAAAGCTGTATTTGTGATCGGGAACCTCAACGTCTTCAACATGATCGCAGGTGATTTGAAGGAAAACGCCGGTATTAGGTCCACCCTTGTATGCTTGACCGGTCGAGTGCAAAAACCTCGGGCCAAAACCGAGGCAGGTAGCTACTTTGCGCGAGTCGCGCACGGCATGGCGAATATTTTGAAGAAGCCGTTCGTTTTCCTCGTTCATATGCAGGTAGCCGAGGATCGCAAAGTAATCGCCTTCTTTCATTTGATCGAGATGAACTTTCAATATCGCGGAGAGCTTCTCATCAGCTTCGCTGAGCTCCTCATAATTACGTTCGTCTGTGTAAAGCTTGATACCGTTCTCTTCAAAGAATGGTTCTTCTTCAGGCAACTTGCGATCTTTCTCATACGCCTCGGTCAGCACTCTGGTTGCTATTTTGCTCGCTTCCACATCCGGTTGATTGAATGGATTGATACCGAGGATGCTACCAGCGACCGCAGTGGCAATCTCCCACCGGAAAAACTCTTCTCCAAGAGCCATCTTATCGGCGAGACTGATTCGAATCACTGGATGTCCCTGCGATTCGAGAGCGGCTAGACCTTCTTCCTGCACTCTATCAAGTTGATCTTCGAGCTTCAGGTAGACAAATACACGATCCTTTCCGTAAGCACTGGGCGGACCCATCAACTCGCGATCGACAGGAATGATCGCTTTGCCTTCTTTACCGGTAGACTCCGCGATAAGTTGCTCGAGCCAGGCACCCAGATCATGGATACCTTCAGAGGTGAAGATAGAAAGCTTATCTCTGCCGTTGGCGGCTGCCACTCCAAGAATGATGCCAAGGATGACACCAGGATTTAGCCTGACCGAGTTAGCATTCTTGCACGACTCGACCATATCGCTGGTTCGCATCAGGAATTCTCTGACATCGACGCCCATGACCGCGGCGGGTATCATTCCGAAATCAGAGAGAGCAGAGTACCTACCACCAATCCCTGGATGTCCGTAAAAGATCTCACGGAAGCCTTCTGTTTTAGCAAATGCTTCCAACTTAGAGCCGGGATCGGTGACTGCGACAAAGTGATATCCAGCTTTTTCCTCTCCGACAGTTTCCTTGACCCGTTTCAAGAAGTATTCCATAAATATGTTGGGCTCGAGAGTCGAACCAGACTTGCTGGACACGATGAACAGAGTCTCTTTCAGATCGATTGCCTTTTCACGAGCGAGTATCTGCTCCGGATCGGTCGAATCGAGGATAGTCAGTTCTGGACAATCTTCGCCACGCGAGAACGTTACACTAATTACTTCAGGGCACAGGCTGGAGCCGCCCATGCCGAGAACCACGGCGTAACGAAATCCAGCACCTTTTACATCACGCAGCAGCTTCTCAAATTTTTCTTGCTCCTTAAGCTGCACATCAACAATATCGAGCCAGTCCATCCATTTGTTTTCATCCTGGTCGGTCCAAAGACTCTGATCTTTAGCCCAAAGCTTCTTCGTGTTTTCGGACTCCTGCCAAGACTCTATCGCCTTATCCACTTTCTCTGAGAGCTCGGACGGCAGAGTAAAAGTCATCGTGTCAATCTTTGGTGGCAAATTGGCTCGGCGCTGTTTTTCCACAACATCAATCAGCTTTTTGAAGGCCGAGGCAAAGAGCTCCACACCTTCTTCCAGAAGTTTGTCGGTGACTTCCTCCAGTGAGATGTCAAATCGCTCGAGCTGCTCCAGATAATTTTGCGATTCATCGAGACGCTTCTCCAGCGTCTCCTGCGGCACACCGTGATCTCGAAAAGCTTCAAGCGTATTGAGTGGCAGGGTATTGACTGTTTCGTTACCGATTAGTTCATCGACATACAGACAATCGTTATAGGTAGGATCCTTGGTGCTGGTGCTTGCCCAGAGCAAGCGCTGGGGACGTGCACCATTCTTCGCCAGATTTTTCCAGCGCTCGGATGTATAAAGATCACGATAGATCTGATACGCCATCTTGGCGTTGGCCACAGCGGTTTTGCCGAGAAGGGCTTCGTAACGGGATTTCTCCTTATCGTCCGCAGCGACCTTCATTTTGTCTTTGAGAATCGTGTCGACCATACTGTCGATACGGCTTACAAAAAAGCTGGCCACTGAGGAAACTCGACTGAGATCCCCGGATTTCGCCAGATACTCTTCTAACCCTGAGATATAGGCTTCGGCTACTTCACTGTACGCTTTAGTCGCAAACAGCAAAGTTACGTTTATGTTCAAACCTTCGGCAATCAAAGCCTTGATTGCAGGTATTCCTTCCTTTGTGGCGGGAACCTTGACCATGAGATTCGGGCGGTCTACCACCTTCCAGAGGCGGTGAGCTTCAGTGATAGTGGCTGCCGTATTGGACGCCAATAATGGCGAGACCTCCATGCTGACATAGCCGTCGCGTCCAGCGGTTTCATCGTAAACACCGCGCAGAACATCGCACGCAAACTGAATATCTTCAATTGCCAGACGCTCGTAAATAGCATTTGCGTCGAGACTTCTATCCTTAATCAGCTCAGCAATCTGATCCTTATAGTCGTCACTACCTGCAATCGCCTTTTCGAAGATGGCAGGATTAGAGGTAACGCCTCTCAGTCCATCGTCGTCAACCAATTTCTTCAGGTCGCCTGCTTTGAGGAAGCTTCTGCGAATAAAGTCCAACCATATCGACTGGCCCAGCTTTGTAAGCTGCTTCAAGCGATTAGTCACTTCCGGCTTGGTCGTCGTCATCCCTCTAATCTCCGATAAGTCACAACTCGGGACCGGTTGGTCCAAAGCGGAATTTACCCGCGAGCGAACCGGCGGCCCAACCATATACAGATACAAAAGATATCAGATCGAGCTCCAATCATGGCATCTTATGGGCAATATTTTCGTTTCGGCTTCGCTTGGCTACCCGTTTGCTATTATCTTTCTGGTACGCGACAACACGAGGAATAACGCCGTGCGAATACTACTAGCCGAAGATGACCAAATGCTATCCAAGGGAATTCACCTGGCGCTTTCGCAGAATGGTTACCTGGTTGATCAGGTAAGAACGGGACCCGATGCTGACAATGCACTCACAGTAACTCCATATGACCTGGTCATTCTCGACCTCGGTCTGCCGGAGCTAGATGGACTGGAGGTGCTCACCCGACTTCGTCAGCGCGGGCAGCCAACGCCGGTGGTAATTCTCACAGCCAGAGACGGCGTGAAGGACCGAATTACCGGTCTCGACCTGGGTGCCAACGATTATATGACCAAACCCTTCCACCTCGACGAGTTGGAAGCGCGAATCCGAGCCCTTCTGCGTAAAGGCAACTGGAGCAATCAGACCGAGATTAAATATAACGACTTTGTCTACGACACGGTCGGCCGCAGATTGACAGTGCACGGGCAACCGGTGGATCTGTCAGCAAGAGAAGTGGCAGTTCTCGAACTGCTCCTCCAAAAAGCCGGGAAGGTGGTCAACAAGCAACAGATTACCGAACACCTATCTAGTTGGGAAACATCGATCAGCTTCAATGCTATTGAAATTATCGTGCACCGTCTTCGCAAGAAGCTCGAAGGCAGCGGCATCAACGTGAGGACAATCCGCGGACTCGGCTACATTCTCGAGCCTCCACAGTCCGGCGAAACAATCGAGCCGCTCAGAGAAGAGCAACAACACGAGCTAGCGGCACCGCAACACCAACTGCAAGGGCAATGAAAAACTCAATTCGTCGCCAGATGCAAGTCTGGCTGATGATACCACTGCTGATACTACTTGTAGTATCAGCAGTTTGCTCTTATGTTTTGTCCATGTACTTATCCAGGGAGGCATACGATAAGGCTTTACTAAATTCAATCGATTCTTTGGGCAGTCGCGTCAATGTGGACGAAGCCGGAAAAATTTCTATCGAGAAGCTCTCGAAGAGGACTTTGACCCTGCTCACGCACGAAAATAAGGATCAGTTCCTGTTTGAAGTGTACGCGGAAGATGGCAAACTTCTGACCGACGATTTCGGATTACCGAAGCCCCCACAGGCACTGAAACCTGACGAGGACGCGATACTAAAATATGTGATCGTCGGCAACCGTGTATATCGGGTCGCTGTCACGAAGGCACAAGTGGGAGAAGCGGACTCGGCAAACACAGTCCTCATTCAGGCTGGCGAGACGCTCAACGCTCGCAAGGAGTATCGGCGGAAATTACTGCTTGGAATAGTGATACCGCAAATGATACTACTCGCACTGGCTGTTCTGGCCGTCTGGATTAGCATAGAGAAAGGGCTAAAACCACTGCGCACGATTAGTGAGGTCGTGAGCCGGCGAGCCCCTTCCGACCTCTCTCCGATTCACGAAGAGAACGCTCCAGCAGAGGTTAAATCTTTTCTCAAAGCTCTCAATGGATTGTTCGTCCGAATTAGTGACGATATCGATCGACAGCAAAGATTTGCAGCTAATGCCGCACACCAGCTGCGAACGCCTCTTGCCGGTTTAAAAACATATCTTCAAGTGATGGAAAAAACCACTGCCGACCCAGAGTTCAAAGGCATGATAACCCAGATGAAGGACGGAGTAGAACGAATTATTCGCACCGTTCAGCAACTGCTCAGTCTCTCTCGTGCGGAACAGGGGCAGAGTATGATGCAGGGCTTCAATATCATCGACCTCAACACAGTAGCAGAAGAGGCGGCTACCGAAGTAGTTCCCGAAGCGCTAAGAAGGAACATCGAGCTTGATCTCAACACACCAGATGCTCCGACGAAAATCCGCGGGGATTCGATAAGCTTGAAAGAGCTCATTACCAATCTGTTAGAGAACGCCATCAAGTACAACAAACCCGGCGGTTTTGTAAGTTTGAAAATCGAGAATGGAAATAATGTCTCGTTGACAGTCGAAGACAACGGAATTGGAGTTCCAGAATCAGACCGCGCGCGTGTTTTCGAACGATTTTATCGGGTATCGAGTTCCAGCTGTATGGCCGAAGACGGTAGCGGGCTGGGTCTCTCCATCGTCACTGAGATTGCCAGATTACATCAAGCAACAGTCAGCCTAGAGCCTGGAGACAACTCCGTAGGCAGCCGATTCAAAGTCGTTTTTCCCGAAGTAAGAGAAATAGACGTGCAAAATAGCGATGCGAAGCCGCTTCCGAAGACCCGCTGAAAGCTTGTGGTCATGGACAGGCGATTTCGTCAAGTAGCGCCTCTGAGTATTTTCCGATGTCGATTAAAACCTCGAAAAGACGGCTTTTCGGCAACTGGCCAGGAGGTGCAGCACTAGTGAGAGTTCACAGCAGACTTCGCAGACAGTTGGAAGGTCAAACTCCGACATTAGCAACAATTTCACAACGTCGTTTCATTCACTGACGTCGGTGAGCACTACAGGTAGATCGTCGCTAACGGAGCCTCTCAGCCAAACCACGACACCAAATTCTGGCAACATCAAAACCGGATTTAGATACCGGAAATTAAGCGCGATTTTCACCACAGTCCGCAACATATGACAAATAGTCACCAAAGAATTTGGGCTATTCGATAAACTGAGTACGTCGGAGCGTTCTAGCTTTAGGCACCAGGATTCACTAATGTCTTCGTCTCAAAATCAGGAACCACAGCGCCCAGGGACTTCCACGGAGCCCGCCCCGTCCGTCACAGTCACTGAAATCAAAACGGTTCCGTCAAGCAACTCGCATGATAAAGATGCCTTACTCAACTGGTGGATGGCCGCCGGAATAGTTGGCGCCGACATTGGAACGTCAGTGTTTTACAGCACAGGCGTGATAATGCCGAAAGTCGGATTTGCAGCTCCGCTTGTAATCTTATTCGTCTGCCTGATGATGTGGCTCTTCAAATCGACCTACGAAGAAGGCTGTTCCGTAAGTCCCTTCAATGGGGGGGCATACATCATGGTGCTGCAAACCGTCGGAAGACGGCTAGCCATGTTCGTCGGCGCGCTTACCATCCTCTCATATCTCGCCACAGCAGCCGTAAGCGCCTTGTCCGGCGCTTATTATCTTGACTCCTTCGACAATTTGATGAATTGGTCGACGAGCAACATCCTTTTGGTCTCTCTGATACCAGTGGTGCTGTTCGGTGTGGCAAACATAAAGGGCATTAAAGAACCTGCATTCCTGGTCTTTTTCGTTGCGCTCGGTCACTTTTTGCTTTTGTTGTTCCTCGATGCATACGGTCTAATCCTGGCTTTTCAGAGACACGTTGATTTCACCTTCGTCTTCCAGGACATTCCTAACATCAGCCCGATGAACATGTTGTACGGCTGTGCGGCAGCATTTCTCGGAATTACTGGATTCGAATCGGCAGCCCAAATCGTAGAACAGCTCAAGACGCCGACGTGGAGAACGCTCAAGAAAGTATATTTGTCGATCGTGTTGCTTGTTGGAATTACCGCGCCGATTACATCGTTCTTGTGTTTGGCATTGTTAGACAAGCAGCAACTCGTACTATACAAAGACAACCTTTTATCGGGTCTGGCCTATGTGGAAGGGGGCCAGACGCTATTACAGATACTGGTTTTCGACGCTTGCCTGACACTTTTCGCGGCGGTCAACACTGCATATGTCGGCTGTATCGGCTTGTGCACAACGATGGCAAAACAGGGAAACCTCCCGGGCTTCCTCCTCAGACGCTGGGAACACAAGGTGTCCTGGTTACACGGTTACCCCTACATCGTGCTTTTGTTCATGGCTGTCACGGCGCTGATGATCTTCGTATTGCCTGGCAAGGTGGAGGATCTCGGTCAGGTTTATGGAATGGCTTTCCTTGCCGTCATGGCATCTTTCTGCTTGGGCGTGATTATGTTGCGCTTCCGAATGCCCGTGAAAGTGGCACGGTCACCATTTAAAACGAATTTAGTCATCAAGACGAAGCATGCCGCTATTCCTTTGCCCCCACTCCTTGGGCTCATAGTTCTCGTCTTTGCCGAGCTGATCTTGATCTGGTCCAGCCACGAAGCCAGACCGCTTGGGATTCAGATTTTGCTCGCGATACTTCTTGTAATGTGCTTCTATCGCTTGGGGTTGCTAGAGAGCCGTTTGCGTCACCTGCCCGACCTCCGCTTGGGTCTGGGAAAGTTCACGAACGTCTCGGAATTGCCGGACGACTTACCCACTTATGTACTCTGTACAGCTGGAGCCAAAGCCCGAAATCTGGCTCATTCCCTCATTCGACTGCTCGAGCGAGAAGAACCCGGTCCCAAAGAGATTATTCTCTACCATGCCGAGGAGGAGTCAGCCAGGCGCGGCATTATGTACGAGCTGCTGCAGCGGGTAGTCTCACAACAGATCGCGCCGAGTTTTCGCCACCATGACATGATTCTCACTGTCAAAATTCTTCCTGAGACATTGGTCGACGGTCTGATTTACATCAAACGGGTTCATCCTTTTATGAAAGTATTTATCGGAACTGGAACAGATCCTGAACTGGCAGACAAGTACACTCAGGACCTGGAAAACAATTTGGGTGTTCCTGTGGTCAATATTGGGCATATCCTTATGGAACAGCAGCTTCCGAAGTTTGCAAAACCGGAAGGGTAATAGTCTGACCGCCTTACCGGGATTTCGGCGACTCAAGATTTGACACCAATCGAAAGAGAGAGAGAAGTGACTGTACTCGAGCGGACAATTGTTTTTCCCACCGAAAGTTCACTGGGTGGGCTTTACCTTATTTATCAAGAAAGCGATCAGAGCAAATGGTGGGAACGCCAGATAGGCGAAGCCTACGGCGAAGTGAGCGTGCCCTTTTCGGGCTACCTGCATCTGCTGGTTTCAGCCCACTGTGACATAGACAGTTTCGGAATGCTCAATCCAGGCGATCTGGCGTCTCTTGACTTTCGCCAACGTCCGGTTCTGGATCTCGAACTCTCCTACATCCAAGGTCTGACCGGTCTGCGTTATCTGACTCTTCCGAAGAGTCCAATCTCGGATCGTGGACTTTACTACATAAGTAACTTGGTAAACCTGCACACGCTTGACCTGGGCGGCACAGCAATTACTGACGAGGGTCTGGAATTTCTTAAACAACTTCGAGGGTTGCGCAATCTTTATCTCGATGGAACCAACGTAACCGAGGTCGGCATCAACGAACTCATTCGCGCCCTCCCAAGATGTCACGTTATCTCAAGAAAGCTACGCACCATCAGATTTCCAGATGACCGACCGATAGGCACCGTCTGGATCGCCGAGTCCTCCGAAGGCGGGATGCGCGAGTGGAAGAATGTCGGCGATGCGCGAGGTATGGTGCAAGTATCGAGACGAGATTTCGTCCGGCTCGAACTCGCCGAAGACAGCCCGTTTTCGTATCTGGCCCAGTTGAAGCCGGACGATATCCAGTCGCTCGATTTCATTGGCGAAGAGATTAGCGATGCCGACTGGCTAGCGCTCAGCCACTTGAGCGGACTCAGAGAATTGCGATTGGGTGGACTAAATCTGCCGCAGTATTCGTTCAAAGAGCTTTACCGCTTCCCTCATCTTCGAAATCTTCAGCTCACTGCATGTGATATCGAAAATGGCGCCCTGGAAGATCTCTCCGTTTTGGTCACACTGCGGGACGTTCGCATTTCGCATTGCCGCTTTTCTGGTATCGGTGCCGGACTCGGCAGCTTGAGCCGGATCAGTAGTTTGAAGAGCCTTCTGCTGGAAGGTAATGGTATCACCGATGATGCGCTATTGGAATTCAATACCGACAGCGGACTGCAAGAACTCTATATAGTTTTTGCCGATGTGTCAGATCGAGGACTCTCGTGTCTGAGATACTTCCCTGATCTGAGCAGTCTTGTGCTGCGCATCGACGGCATTACCGAAATTGGACTGTCTCATCTGCGTCAACTCAGCAGGCTCGAACGGCTGGTAATTCGGGCCGAAGAAATTGGTGACGACTGCCTGATTTATGTCTCGAAACTATCCAATCTGCGAGATCTAACGCTTCGCACATTGATGATTAGAGGGGACAGCACCACACTATTGAGCGACCTTCAGAATCTCGAAAAGCTCAGCCTTGGTGCTGTCATGGTAGAGCCGGATCCGGAGTTCGCCGACCACAAGAAGCGAATCAAATTCTCGGTTCGCGATCTTCCTTTTCTGAAAGAACTCTCCATAAGATACGAAGGTGAGTATCTAGAGTTCGATAACTTACCTTCACTCACAAAACTCGACATATCCAACATTACCTGTCGCGACGACGAGCTTCATGGACTGCGCAATCTCACGAGCCTGGAATCAATCAGCATCAAGTGCAGTGAAGAGCTCAGCGATAAGACAATTGAGTCGATGGCGCCGTTGAAGAATTTGATCGAATTGGACGTCAGCATGAGTGGTGTCACAGACGATGGCATCGCGCACATCAAGAATCTTCCGCGAGTTAGCTTCCTCGGCATGGCTGGTGGGAGATTAACGAATAAGGCTCTCGAACACATTAGTGACCTGACGGAGCTTAGATACGTAGAGTTTCCTCAAAGCTTGAAAGATGATGATCTGAAAAACGTTCAAAACCTGACCAAGCTCCGCAACCTGAGACTCGGTAACGTGAGCGACGACGGCATGGCTTACGCAGCCAAACTGTCTTCCGTAAGAGCTCTGGATTTCTCCAGATCGAAGGTGACGGACAAAACGCTTTTGATTTTGTCTAGTTTCTCGAAACTGAAAGAGTTGAATCTCAGCGGTACCCAAATTACAGATCTAGGTTTAACTCATATCGGTAAACTCAATCGACTTCAAATGCTTAACCTCTCTAATACAGAGGTTAGCGACATTGGATTAGCTTCTATCAGTAATCTCACCAATCTCAAATCGATCGATTTGGAAAACTGCATTCGGTTTCAGGACGCTGGACTCGTGTGTCTGCGCCTGCTCTCATCGTTGCGGTGGCTAAACCTCAATAATAGTAGAGTCGGCGACATCGGTCTCACTCATTTAAGAGGGCTGAAAACACTGAGAGCACTGCGTCTCGGCTCGACGCTCGTTACCGACCACGGCGCTGGGCATCTCCATGGTTTAATTGGATTGGAAGTTCTGGATCTCTCTTGCACGGACATCACTAGCAAAGGAGTTGATTCCCTGTCAGAACTCGTACAACTGCATGAGTTAAATCTGGAAGGAACATTAATAGATGACGACGCTATTTTGTTTCTGAAAAAACTGACTCGACTGAGACACCTGAACCTCAACGGAACCGGAGTAACAGCGGAGATTCTTCCGCTACTCGCCACCCTGCCGCTCCTCGAACATTTAAGTATGATAGGCACAGGAGTGCGATATCTCGATCTCATCGCGCTCAAAGAGATGCCGAATCTTTCTCGTGTCGCGATCTCCGATACCAATGTTACCGACGAAGAGATGGACATGGTTATAGGCGCCATGCCGTATTGCGAAATTGACGTAATCAACATCCCCTCGTCGGAAGCGATCTCAGTCGCAGTATCAGAACGTTTTCTGCACAAGTCCGAAGGCGACCACAATGTCGAAGAAGTGACGGAAGTAGTAGAGGAGTCGTCTCAAAGTTCGGATCACGATGATAATGAAGTTGTCGAAATAGATGCAAAAGAAGTAGGCGACCATCAAGATTCAGAAAGTCAACCACTCGAAGTGGAATTTCGCGAGGCAGGTAAGGACGACGCCGACAACGATATCGACGAGGACCTCGCAGAAGATGATCAATCCGGCCCAAAATCAAAAACCTCAGAAGAGGAAATCGAGACAACTGAAGAAGTGCAAGATGAATTCGCACCGTTAGAGTAACAATCTGACAATATCAAAAAAAATCGGAAGTGCCTGAAAGCCGCTTCTATTGCTATTCAGCTTTTTCTACCAAACCGGTGCTATCAATGAAAACGGTGATTTCTCTACGCAACGAACAAACCAGACAACTGCCGGAAGAACTCCGCAGTGACGACGTGCGCTACACGGACACCCTGGTCGAGTATTTTCTCGATCAGTTCACAGCTGAGGGCGAAGTGGTATTTGATCCGTTCATGGGTTTTGGAACCACACTGATGGTCGCAGAACGCATGAATAGAGTGGGCTTTGGTGTAGAGTTCGATGAAAAACGATGGAAATATTCGCAATCGCTACTGAAGCACCCAGAACGAGCCCTTATTGGCGACTCGACGAAGCTCTCTCAAATAGAGCTCCCTCGGATCGATTTTTCAATCACATCGCCGCCATACATGGGAAAGCATCACAAAGAGAATCCCTTCACCGCCTACACCACAGACGGGAACGGCTATCAGGCCTATCTCATTCAAATGCAAGATCTCTATCTACAACTTAGCCACAAGCTAAAACCTTCAGCCCACGTAGTCGTGGAGGTCTCGAATCTAAAGCACGAAAGCGCAGGCATCACCACGCTCGCCTGGGACATCGCTCGCCATCTTTCCGAAGTGCTCAATTTCACCGGAGAGATTATCGTTAACTGGGAAAACGGATATGGCTTCGGATATGATCACAGCTACTGCCTCGTCTTCACCAACTTGTAGTACCTTAATCGAACAGGTATAGAAGAAAACTGTCGCAATGATTGCTCGAAAGGCACATCCTAGCCGCAGCAGAAAAGCGTGGCAAAAGAAAGTGCTTAGCTGTCTCCGTACGTTAGCGCCGCGCCTACGGACTATAAAGCTCCATCCATAGAACCGACTCGGGTTCCGTAGCATCAAGAACGGCGAGGCGAACACCTGGCGCCTCGAAAAAAGCTTCGCTCAACTCACCGCGGGCGGTTGCAGATAACGGGCCGAAAATTGAGCGAGCCTCCTCGAGATTGCGCGGCATATATCGAGGATCTTCGAGGTCGCGAGACACCCAGATTTTGGATATGAATGGTTGCTCCTCGATTACGGTGATGCGAATGCAACCTTCCTGAAACGCGTACGACCAACCATTCGCCATTTCCGTTTCTCTGGACGGACCGAGCTTTTTCTTTGCCTCATCAATTGAAGTCTTACCGGGCACAAGTCCCATCCATCCGTCGTCAGGATGCCAGTGCTGACGGTCATTCGAATTGCCTATGCCTCCAGAGCTGTTGATTTCGTGATTCGTCATTTGTCTGATGATACTTGCCCTTCTCAGTCAGTTCATATTACTTCTTTTCCGCTTCCCTGGCTTTTTGTTTTTCTTTCTCAGCAGCCCGCGCTTTTACTTTGGCTTCGAACTCCTGTACGGTCTTTGCATTCTCTCCGCTATTTTTGGCGAGGGTACCATCAGGCATCCGAATGAAATTAGAACGAGCCTGCCCATCCACACCTCGATACTTGTCGATCTCCTCTTGATCGTGAATCTTCACGGCATCATACAATTTTGGACTTTCCGTCAAAAGCTCCGCCCTTGTCTCCTCATTGAGCCGATACTTCATGCCGCCTTCAGCAAACATCTCGACTGGATTTACGAAATACCAGGTTGACGGTCGCACCAGAGCGAGGTCCTGGATTGCATCGCGAGTAAACTGCTGCGCATCCTTGACCTTATCAACTTCCTTACCTTTGTCATTTACCAATTCTCCGCCACTATGACAGGCGCACCATTTAGTCGGATCCTTGCAATTGTCCTGTTCTCGTCGATAGAGATCGTCCTTTTTCCCTTTGAAAATCCATTTCGTTTCATGCGTTTTTGGATCCTCGTAAGGCAACCATCCAATCATTCTGGCGAACCGATCTTTCACGTCATACTTATCCCAACCCATGTTGTGTTGGGCATTATGAAAAATCTCGTGTTGCGTGAGAGCCTCTATACTGTTCAGATAATTCTTGCCTGATCGCTTCGCGTCGACCTCAGTGATCGGCTTGTTATTGGTACCATTCGGATCGAAGTAAATCGCGGGTCGTTTATCTTTGTCTTCGCGAATGAAGTAGGCAAGAGCAGGATCATTCTTGTAATAGGTTTCGGTCAGGAAATAGAACTTCAGTCCCTTACTCCCGTCCTTGTTTAAATGACTTGGTTGGGCTTTGTTGAGCGCGGCCTCGATACCATAGAGCTCCGCCAATCGGGGTGCTCTAGCCGTCACCATCGGTCCCCGCTCCCACGTGCAGTCAGGCTTCTCAATCCACTGTTTGATTACATCTTCGCCGGCAGTGCTGAACGCTACATTCAAATTGGTCTCGAGATCTTTCTGCTTTTTCTCAACGAGCTTTGCAACTTCCTTCTCCGCATCATCCAATCCCTTTTGGGTAGCATCTGTCTTGAACAGCTCCTTATCGGAACCATTCAATTTTAAGGAGAAAACATACTTGCCATTACTGGTGGTGACATCAAGCGCATGTTTTTTTCCAAACTCAGCACTCGGGTCGGGAGTTGGCCCTTTGTCTTTTTCCTTTTCCTCTTTCGCCTCTCCTCGTCGAAGATTGCATAGAAGTCCGTCCTCCTGAAGTTTCCCGAGGTGAGGCTCATCTTTTGTCGCAGTACATATCTTCTGGGATTCCGAAATTCGCGTGATAGTCTCAAGCATAGTGCCACCCCACCCCTACTGTGACGCACCCAATGCCAACGTTGCCAGCATCATCTTAGTAAGGACATGAAAGCTGGTCGATATGCAGTTGTCTATTTACGTGGTGTATCTACGAAAACTCTGCGAGTCAGCACAGTGTTGATTATACAAAACTCATCGAAGTCGCTCTATCTGTGCCTTCTGATGTGCGACTTCAATCCATCATAATCACGCTGCCACTCTTTGATTTTCAGTGCGATATCAGAGTCGGATTGTTTGGCGGTGGCAATCGAATCTTTGAATGTGGCATCGGCTTGAGCTCGATCACCCATTTCGGCATAGCAAAAAGCGATGTTGCGCTGAACTGAGGCAATCTGCAATGGCTTGTTCTGCTTCTTTCTAATCTCCAGTGCTTTATCGAATTCAGTCAAGGCCTTGTTGTAGTCAGACCTTATGAAAAACATGATGCCAATACGTTGAAAACTCTGAGCCAAAGCCGGGTGTGTACGGCTCTTCAGATTAGTGATGCGCAACTGCATCGCGCGATAATACAGGTTTTCAGCTTCGGTGAAATATTTCGAGCCGTTGCCTCTGGCGTGTCCACCGAGGAGGACATAGGCATCGGCGAGTTGGTCCAGACGGAGTGCCACATCGAGTTGTCGCACCGAAGGATCGGTCTCCGCGATCGAGACAGCCTGTTTCATGTGCGCCTGAGAGGAAGCAAAATTCCCATCTCTTGCATCGAGCAAACCAAGACGAGCTAATGCACGCATCGTCTCAGTGCCTACACCTTTTTGAGTTTGGAAATACTTGAGAGCTGCGTTCAAAAGCTTTCTGGCCTGATCGTCGTCGGCATCCGAGTTCGAAGTCATCAGCACAGCAGCGCGATCCTGATAGGCTTTGGCTTGCATGATAGAGGTCGGGGGTCCATATTTGCCGTCAACCTTTGCCTCATGCTCGAGTTGACGCACAAACGCCTCGGCCTCTGTCGGTTCACCTGCTCCGATGCAAGCATTGACCATATAGTGCAATGCTTCGGCTATCTTGTCTTTCGACGCTCCCTCCTTCTGTCCAATCAGAATCGCGTCGTTCAATATGTCCTGAGCTTCGTCGTAATCGCCCAGCTCATACTCGTAGATGCCTTCTTCCAACTTATTGGTGAATGGGTCGGCAGACTTAGTTGGCCCCTCCTGAGTGGTCACATCAGTTCCAGTTTCTGTGGCAGTCGGACTCTTGTTCGACTCACCTTGTTTGTTCAAGTTAAGAGGTACGACGATAACAAGCAAAAGTAAAACCACGAGCGCGACAAGCGCCTTCTTGTCCTGGAAAATCGAACTTGAGCCACGGGGCGGAGTATTTAAGGCACCACCTGGTGTACTGGTATCACCAACAGTGCCCATCGAGCGAGGCAGAGACGCGGTCTGAGCCGTATAGGGCTCTAAAGGCGGCTTGCCAGGCTCAGGATCAGTGGATTCAAGCGCTCCAATCGATGCTTGACTGAGGGGGGCACCAGTACCGGTGGCAGTGCCTGCAATCGGCAAAGCCGCAGACGAGACATCTTGAGAGGCAGCCGGAGAGGTCATTGTATTCTGACCCGGATACAGACCGGTTGAGACGACACCAGCAACAGTGCTCAGCGCCTCGCGAAGCTCGCCCATGGATTGATAGCGGGCGAGCGGGTCTTTGTTGAGACTTTTGAGTACGACGGCCTCAAGCTCCGGCGGTACATTCGCCTCGGGTGCAACTTCATTGAGAGATGGAGCCGGCTCGTTGACGTGCTTATACAGACATTCGACTAAGTCCTGACCGAAAAAGGCTGGCTGACCAGTCAACGTGCGGAACATGACACAGCCAAGCGAGTATATATCCGATCTGGCATCAAGTGACTTACCGCGGCATTGCTCGGGACTCATATATAAGGGGCTTCCGAAAACCTCCCCAGTGCGAGTCAACTGAGAAGAATTTTCGTTCTCTTCCGAGACAACTTTCGCAATACCGAAGTCAAGTATTTTGACGACGTCGATTTGATCCTCGAATTCGGTCAGCATAATATTGCTAGGCTTGATATCTCGGTGAATCACGCCATTTTTGTGGGCATGAGCAAGGGCGGAGCAAACCTGCATAAAGATATTGACAGTTCGCTGCCAGGGAACGATCGGGTTCTGCTCGAGCAGTTCACCAAGAGTCTGTCCTTCAAGATAGTCCGTAACCAGGTACGGTTGTCCTTGAGTCGAGATTCCAAAATCAAACACGGTAAGAATGTTGGGGTGGTTCAAGCAACTCAGAGCTTCGGCTTCCTTTTTGAAGCGCATGATAGTGCCCGCATCCGGCAGCATGTTGGGGTGTAGCATCTTCACAGCAACGACACGTTTCATCAACGTGTGCCTGGCTTTGTAAACCAGACCCATAGCGCCCCCACCGATCACGGCGAGAATCTCATATTTGTCCCCAATAGTGCTTCCTATGGAGTTTTCCATAGTTAAGGGCGTCAAAGTCGTGCCGTCGTTCGGGCACGTGACCTCGTCGCCTAAAAACTCCTGCTTACAAGCTATACAGAGCTTTCTCTTTGGGGCTGTTTCGTCCAGATTGCTCGCGACCAAGAACTGTCTCCTCTTTCATCCATATTGTAAAACAGTCTCAGCCAGATCAACGAACCGACTGCAGACCCGTTACATGTCAAAGGTGCAGAAAATCGAATTTTTGCCCCTCTGTCGGTTAGTTGTTAGTCATCTGACGATGTGATGAAAAGAGTTCCGCCGGAACACATTTCTGCAAGCATTTCATTTGTCCAAACCAATAATTGCCTTTTAGGTATTTCATAAGCGCTAACTTTTGACACCCTTTTGCAAAATCAATCGCATTCGCCAAGCGTCCGCAAAGCCCTGCCGGACAATGGTTGACACAGGCTCGAGAGTGTTAACCGATATCGGTAAACACTCTAAAAAAAGGATTGACAGTCGTCAGCCCCCGAGAATTAGCGCCTCAGAAGCGCTCAAATTCGAACAGTCACCATATATAGTAGCAATAGGCTTAGTCGTACATTGCAGCCGTTACTGAAAAAAAGACAATAGGAGCGGCTAGTGCAGCACCAAGCATCATCTTAGTGATGACCATATTGAGGTCAGCGCCAGACAATGGATTGCAACACAACGTCGAACGTCGGTCTATATTTCAACCAGGCTTCGTCATCCGGAACCTGCAAGAACAGCTCTTCGACAATTTTTCCTTCGGATCCAGCCTGATAAGTTATACCTGCATGCCGCCGCCGATTTCTCAGTCTTCCTTCGACGTATAAAACCATTTTTGCTGCGATGGGCTTCACACCTATCGCTTCTAGGTTGAACACAGGGCCGTCTATACTTTCCAGTGGATGCGGATTCGTATACTGATTATCACCGATGGTGGCAACGCCCATAGCGGTCCGCAATGCGAGAATCTCTTCAGCAGTCAATTCATCCCTCTCGCCCTGCTTCATCAGGAAAGATAAGACTTTGCGAGAGGCTTCGTCGAGCGGAACACCTCTGTATGAGACTATAATCTCGACGCCGTGCCAGTCATCGGGCGTGAAAATTTTCTCCCACCGGACACCCAGACCGGCGCCCGCTCTTTGTTCACTCCACTTGTCCGGCAGAATAAACTGCTTAATTGCGCCAATGTTTTCCAGCTTCATAGCGATAGTAATTCTATGCTGACACATCCTGTAATCAGGACCACAATTTGACTATACATCCTTGACATTATGGAGCCATTATCGAATTGCCGAAAACCCTTCGGGAAGAACAAAATTACGCTGGTCGAATCCGATGATGCTTCTTTAGTGCTCCCGCCGAATAAAGAGCGCTGGACTTCTGTTGCACTCAGAAAGTCCAGCTGTGACACTGCTATTTCTTGAGTTGGATCCGGACGCGGTCTTGTACATCAGCTATCGTCACCTGCCCCTTCACGACGCCGACATGAAAATAATATTGCCCGCGCGACTTTGCCAGGTGCGGGTTCAATTGATCGAGCTCTTTCTGAACGACTTCGTCTGCCGGGGTGCCGGCATTGGCAGCCACGCGCATCTGGAGAAATTGCCTGAGTCTGGTCGCAGCTTGATTTACCGGAAGTCCATCGAAGCCATCAACCACACCCTGTTGCTGACGGTCCAGCCGCGGCAAATCATCGCCACCAGCCATTGGGCTTGCTTCGAAAAGAAATGCTTGCGCAAATAATCCGCCATCAACAGCGGTGTCAGAGAGATTTGAGACAATTGATCGATTTGGATTTAGGTCACCGAATTCGGGGGGCATAATTACTTACTCCTGTTTTGAAAGACAGGAGTGTATATGCAGATTCTAACTAATTGTCGACGGAAATCACTACTTTTCTAGCTTCGATTTCACCTTCGCTAGATTCTCGCTAGCCAGTACGTAATTGGGATCGATCTCCAGCGCCTTTTCGAAATCGCTTGTGGCCTCGTCGTTTTTGCCAAGCTGCATCAAAACAAAGCCACGGTCATTGTAGAACTCCTTTCGCTTCGGATCGAGCTTGATCGCTCGATTGTAGTCCTCGAGACCATCGGCATTGTGCCCCATGCGATATCGAGCGAGTCCTCTCGAGAAATATAGGTCTGGTTCTTCACCACAGGCGGTCAGTGCAACGGTTATCGCGGCCTCGGCCTTATCGTTGTGCCCCATCTCCATGTAGGTCGTGCACATCTGCTTGTAGGCCGGTTGATAAGTCGGTCTGAGTTTAACCACACTTTCGAAGTCTTTGATTGCCGCACTATCATCCTTGGATCCCGCCAAACTTATTCCTCGACCGTAAAGCGCATCAGGATCGTCGGGTTTTACAGACAATATTCGGTTGTATTCTTTGACAGCACCATCAAAATCGTTAAGCATATACCTGACTGCTGCCAGATCGATAGTAACATCCTGGTTAGTGGGTGAAATCTTAGCAGCGAGTTCAAGGTCTTTGAGGGCGTCATCATATCGTTGCAACTTATTTAGCACTCGCCCTCTGCCATGTAAGGCCTTCACTGTTTTCCTGGCATCGATGGCCGCATTGTAGTAAGCCAGCGCTTCCGCGTAATTCTTGTCTTTCTCCTCATCCAGTGCAAACTTCAGCGCTTCTTTTGGATCGTTTTTTTTCCCTGGCGTAGCTTCAGCCTTTTGAGTGACGGGGTCTGGTTCGACAGCAGGAGATAGAGCTTCATCAACGGGTGGTGCTTCCTCTTTATGTACGTTTAGAGGGCCGGATTTAACGGTGTCGTACACCAAGGCAAAACCAGCAATACAAAGAATTAGAACGGACACTGCAGTGAAGCCGCGCTTCTTCCACAGTTCTTTTTTAGATCGGACTGGAACAGCATTTTCGCTGGAATATTCGTTCTCAGGTTGATCCTCGCTCGAGGACATCTCCAATTGAGCGCCGTTAATTCCAAAGACAGGCGGCGCGTTGCCTATAGCCCGTTCCAGGAAGGGCGACTTGACTCTAGGGTTGGAAATCCTGAGGTTGCCACTATTGGTGGTGCCATCAGGTGCAGGCAAGGATCCGGTATCGATTGCACTCGAGCGCTTCGAAGGCTCAGACAAATCAAGAGTTTGTCGTCCTTGCCCCAAAGTTTCTCCTGCCGGACGCTCTTCGCTGTCGTCGCTACCAATTCCATTTGACCTTGATATGGAATCAGAAAGCGGTTCTTGAATTGATAGATTAATAGCAACGAAATTGGAAATTGATTCAGTCGGCGTCGAACGCTGGCCGACAGGTTCGGCGGCTCGCTGCTGCTCATCCTGCAAGCTCTGAGGATCAAACGAACAGCCTTCATGGACGAGTTCGTTAGCCGGACTCGTTTGATTTTCAAAAGCCATCACGGAGGGGCTTAGAGAAGAAACAGAAACAGGAATGGCATTTACCTGAAGGGCTTCCTCAATGTCGGCGATTGGTAAGGTATGTGTTACCTCTTGCTCCACTCCTTTGCTGTTACGATCCTCGGAGAAATCGACAAAGGCTCCATGCGTTACTAGACGCGCCTCGTCGACCACCCAGTAGGTGGACGGTCGAGCCGCCCCGGGAGCCACAGAAACATCAACCTCATGCGCGCTGATGTCCTGGTTGATACGAACTGAAGAAGGCAACTCGACCACAGGAATTGCATTCTGGGAAACCAGTGCATCGTAATAGCGAGAAGGCTGGTGCTCCAAATCGGACTTGGCTAATCGAGACACTTCGGATATATGACGATGAAATCCCAATTCCTGTACATCAACTGGCCCCAGACTCTCCATATTCGGCAACTGACTGGCAGCAGCGTCTGAGCTCACGGCGTCGCAATCAAAGCTGGAGATGGCCAGCATCTCAATCGCCAGACTCGCCGATGCCAAATCTGGACGGAAGGGAGCAATAACTGAATCGCCGGCTGGATTAGAGGGCGGTTGCGTAAGTGAGCCGACTGAAACCGGGGTCACGGTGGCGGGGATCGCGCCGGTCTGACCCGGGTCAGGTCCGTGATCTACGACTGCTCCAGACAACCCTGCCCTGGTGTCCCACTTCTGAGTGACAGCGGGAGGTCCATCGCGTCGCTTACTGCGAACCTCGGAAATACGAGGGATGAACTTTTCATCCGAATCGTTATCACTTGATTCCGGCTGGCCCACGACGGAAAGGTGCGACGCCTTGTCGGCAGCCGACTTTGGCCCCGCACTGCTGTGGGGCAGTCCGCTAGGACGCGAGTCCTTGTGGGAGGATTTTTCTTCGGGCGAATTCATTTGGATTGGAATACTAAGGGAGAGGAATCTCTTGTATTTAAGCTTGCGTCAAATGTGCCCATTCGTCAACTTGGCAACCTCAATATCCAAAGGATTATTTTCCATTTCCCGCAAAACAACTCATGATTCAGCTGTTTTTCGGTTGTCCGCTCCAGTCAATTGAATGGCAACCACCGATTTCGACAGGGATTATTCAGAATAATTTCGGGAAAACCGGTTAAAGTTGAATTTTTTGTTGCGATGAAGAAATAGAAATTTAATTGATTTTGAATGATCCATTACCAGGTCAGATCGTTCGAATTAGGCTGGCCATGGCGTTTTTCACAGACGCGACAGTTTTTGAGCATCAAGGGAGCAAACAATCCAAAACTCCGTCCATTGGTGATAATAGGTCTCAGGGAGGACATCCCTGAAAGGCCCCCGTGTCGGGAACAGTTAATCCTAAAAAAGCGAGATAAAAATGAAAGGCAGAATTCGCGACTCAAAAGGCAAGTTTCACGCACCGTCATTGGTGCTTGGTGTCGTGATTACAGGCGGCGCAGCAGCAGCTCTCTGGTATGGAGGAGCGCTACCCGGTAAATTTAACCCGCCCGGCAAACCTCCCGTAGCAACGACATCTCCGACTGACTCGGTAACTCCAATCAGTCCAACAAAAATGATGATGCTGGCAGAAAACACCATATCCGATATCGCCAGTGATGCCAGCTTGAGTGTAGTCAACATCGATATCAAAAAGACGATTCAGCTTAACTCGCCTTTCGGCATGATCATGCCTGGCTTCGGTATGGTCGATCCGCGCTCTATGTCACCTAAGGCTCTCCAGGTCGGCTCTGGTTCCGGCTTGATTCTAAGGAAGGATGGATATATCCTCACGAACAACCACGTCATCCAATCGGCCGACGACATCATGGTGACGTTGAGCGATAAGAGAAAATTCAAAGGTAAGGTAGTCGGACGTGACGCCTTCACCGACCTCGCACTGGTAAAAATCGAGGCTAAGAATCTACCTTCTGCGAAGTTAGGAACGAGCAAGAGCTTACGACCTGGCGACTGGGCAATCGCCATAGGCAGTCCATTGGGACTGGATCATACTGTTACGCTCGGAATCGTGAGTGCACTAGGCCGCTCCCTCAGCGAAATCAGCAGCCTCAATAATGTCGAGCTCATTCAGACCGACGCCGCAATCAACCCCGGCAATTCCGGCGGGCCGCTGTTGAACATCCATGGAGAAGTAATCGGCATCAATACTGCTATCCGTCAGGACGGTCAAAACATCGGATTTGCCATCCCTGTAGACGTGTTCAGAGGCGTCGCCGAAGAGCTCCTCGACAAAGGTAAAGTCGCCCGTGCTTATGTTGGTGTGTACATGCAACCGCTGGACAAGAGACTGGCTAAATCACTTGGACTAACGGAAGATCTCAGAGGAGTCTTAGTTGCTGGAGTCGCAGAAGAGAGCCCCGCTCAGCAAGCCGGGCTCAAGCCTGGCGATATTATTCAGCGAGTCGATGGTACAGAAGTAGACACCAGTCAGAAGGTTCAGTCGTTGGTAAGACAACACAAGCCTGGTGAGCAATTGGACTTGCTTGTATTGAGAGAAGGCAAGCTCACCCCCATCGAAGTTACGGTAGCGGACTACCCGCAAGAAGAAGGATAGCTTTCCTCGCCTGGCGGTCGGTCTATTCAACTCGGCGTGAATTGTATCGGCTTAGGGCCGCAAACTTGCCAAAGGCCGCTCGTTGCTCGACAGCGTCTACTTCGATAGCGAATAAAACTCAGCGAAGGCACTTGCCAAAAGTACTTCGTTTCTGAAAAGAGCTTTTTCCTATACCGAATTAAATTCAGCGATCGCGCTTCCCAGTCGTAAAAACGGGATTTGCCAAATCTCGAGCGCTTAGCCGGCTTTGTTCTTCTGCTCTTTCTGAGCCATTTCTGCCGATTTCTCTTTGAGCTTACCGATTTGTTGACGCATTTTTTCTGCGTCTTTGGTCGGCAGATCGGTCTTCAATACCAGGTAGTTTTCATACTGCATCGCCGACTCGGCAAGGTTTGCCGAAGACGGCTTTTTCTTCTTCTCTAGAGCACGAGCCAATCCGACGCGGGAATCGGCATACTTGGGATTGACGGCAACGGCCTGGCGATAGCGATCAAGGGCGCCGTCCCATTGATTCTTCTTGGCCAATTCATCAGCAACCTTAGTGTCATCAACAGCTGACTTTCTCAAGCGCGCTACTTCGTTGAGTCCGCGCTGAACGCGATCGGGGCTGCCCGAGAGACTTTGTGCTTTTTTGTATGCGGCCTCGGCATCATCCAGATCTTTGATCATCAGCGCAACATCGCCGACTGCAAAAGATTGCTTCGAATCGTTCAATCGCCCGATCACTTCTTGCATGTATTGCGAGCACTGCTGGAAGTTGCCCTGGGCCATTAGAGCCTCTGCGGCGGCGACTTTCTCCCCGTCGTTCTGGGGTGTACCCAGCTTCGCGAGATCCGGTTTCGTCCCGGACAAGGACATCAACTTAGCCTGGGACAGGCGAAGTTCCATGTCATCTTCATTCAGCTTGATCGCTTCGTCGAGAGTCTTGAGAGCGGCTTCGTAGTCATTAGAAGCAAGGAGCGCTCCAACAGCAGCTTTCTGAGCCTTCATATAAAGGGCCTGGCTGAGACCTTTGACGGCCCGGTTGTCGTTAGGGCTCATTTGAAGGATTGTTCTGTAGCCCTTAATCGCATCATCAGCCTTTTCCAGCTTGAGCGCGAGGTCAGCGATGCGTTGACGCAAATCGATGTTATAAGGCATCTGAGTCAAACCCGATCTGAGATCGGCAATGGCAAGCTCCAGATCCCCGCGGTTTTCTCTGATATCGGCGATGCGAAGATACGGCTCTGCATTCTCAGGTTTGATCAAAATCGACTGTTGATACTCTTTGAGTGCAGCAACTTCGTTGCCCTGTCTTTGATAAGCTTCGCCGAGAGCTATGCGGACAGGCCAGCTGTTTGGAAACTGATAAAGCGATGTATTCAACTCTTTGATCGCTTCGTCGACTCTGCCCTCTTTCAGGAGCGTCGCCCCCAAACCGAAGTGAGCGCTGGAATTGCCGGAGTTGAGATCGATAGAACGAGTGAAGTTTTCCTGCGCTTCAGCCAGGCTGTTTTGCAGAAGTTTGATATGACCCAACTGATTGTAGGCATTTGAATGTTGCGGGTCGAGCGAGATCGCAGTGCGGAATTCGCTTGCCGCTTGATCGTCTTTGCCCTGCTCTTTGTAGGTTTGCCCGAGCGTGAAGTGAGCTTCGGCCGAAGCTGGAGATAGCCTCACGGCTTGTTGCGAATACTCTTCAGCTTGCTTGAGGAACGACTCCTTGTTGGACCGGATCGTACCGGATGAAGATTGAAGGCGATTGAGAATAATGGTTGCCTTTCCTGCATAGGCGAGGGAGTTGTTTGGGTCCTGGCGCAAGACCCGCTCGAACATTTCGTCGGCACCATCGAGCTTGAACTGCTTAGCCAGCGCAATACCAAGTCCGGCCATGGAGTTGACGTCACCAGGATTGCTTACCAGCGCCTCGCGAAATGTCTCTTCCGCGTCGGAATATTTGCCCTGCGAGAGCAGTTTGTCAGCGGGTCGAGCATTGTGCTGAACGCCGCCGGTCAGATCGATATCTGGAGATACAGGCTTTTTTGCATCCGAGTAAGAACCCGAATATGAGCTTGTGCCGGAGTAGGAACCGCCACCAGGAACTGGAACTTGGGCCTGCCCGGACCCGGCCAATAGCCAGCTCATGGTGAGGGCCTGAGTGCCAATCAGTAGGTTACGTTTGAGTTTCTTAGACACGACATTTCTCCTAACTTGAAGTTCGAACCGACAAAACGCGCTGGTGGTGCGCTCAAACCGCTGTGCCACGAGGGAGCTGGTCACCGAAGGTCAGCGCGCTGACTGTCGCCAAAAGAGTTCGCAGGGATAAGATCTTATACAAATAAGCCAGCCCAGTCATTGAGCAACAACTAATCAAGCGCGACCCACCCCAAAATCGAAGAGTTTCGAAGCTAGAACCGTAAGTCAGGAGACGGTCCGGCCTTGCTTGCACGAGCTTTTCGATTCTACTTAATCAGGGTCCAAACCTACTTAACGAATGTATACGCGTATTCGCGTAATACTTTAGAGCGATTTACAGGCGCTTTCGCGAGGTTTACACTGAATGTGGCGGCTCATCACGACTTTTTAGTCGATTTGGCATTCGGCGACTTTCTCGCTTCGCTTACTACGTTATTGAAAAAAATTTGCGGTCCGACAAATATATTTGGGCATAAGCCTGGAAGAAGTCATCGGACTTTTATTTTGAGGCGTAGGCAGTAGAGAAACAAGGATTTTGCTGATTGGCATCACCGGCGGTGGCTACCGCAGAGGACAAATGGATCTTCAAGACCAACCACAAGATCAACCTCGACAGGACAAAAACGTGTTAGCCGCGGAGTTCAAGCCCGTGGCCAAATTTCCTCGTGAGGCTAGTGGAACGTTTGCCGGACGATATGAAATCGTCGAGAAGATTGGTATCGGCGGCATGGCCGCATTGTACAAGGTTAGAGACTTGATTGCCGGAGAAGAGCTGGCCATCAAGATCATCCGGCCGGAGATTGCCAGCAATGATGAGATTCACAAGCGCTTTCGCCAGGAGGCTCGAGCGGCTCGCGACCTCAATCACCCCAACATCGTGAGTGTTCATACCTACGATATCTCCGAGGGTGTTCCTTACATCATCATGGATTTCGTCGATGGAATCGATCTCGGAAAAGTATTGAGAAAATCCGGTCCTCTTGCGGTCCCCCTGTTCTTTCCAATTTTTGTGCAAGTCACAGGTGCGCTCGTACACGCTCATTCCAGAGGCGTTGTTCATCGTGACGTCAAGCCGAGCAACATTCTGATAACCACCACAGCCGAAGGCGAGGTCAGAGTGAAGCTGGTCGACTTCGGCATCGCCAAGTTGCTCTATCCCACTGCCGGTGACGAGGATACCCATGTGCTGACTCAGCCGGGTCAAACAATGGGTAGCCCCTCCTATATGAGTCCTGAGCAGGTCCAGGGCAAGTTGATAGATGCCCGCTCAGACATCTACTCGCTTGGATGTGTGATGTTCGAAGCTATTGCAGGTCGACTTCCCTTCGTGGCGGACAGCGCGCTGCAATTGGCGATGAATCATGTCTACAATCAACCGATAAATCTCAAAAAGGTGACAAAGAACTGCCCGCTCCATCTCGATCGCATCGTCTCACATTGCCTTGAGAAAGAACCGGACAATCGCTACCAGAATATGTTCGATCTACGCTCCGATCTCCAATTGATCGCACAAGGAAAAGAACCGCTGTTGCGAACAGCCAACACAACCAGCTCCACCCCCATCCATGAAGATTGGCTGGAAGTTTTCAAAAAAGATGCTCCGAAAGACTTTACCAGCGTCTTCAAAGGTCGACTCTCCTACGATGTAAGGCTCAACAACATACTCGAGCAGATCAACGAGTTGGGTTATCCAGGTGACTCGATTCTCAAACTCCAGTCACAGAATCCTCCTTACACCGGCGTTATCATAATTCGGGACGGTAGAAAGGTAGTATCGGCCCGCCTTCAAAGCGATCGAGTCACGACAGGATATGAAGCACTTCGAAAGGTTGTCGCTACGGCAGATGGCGAATTTCACTATTTCACCATACAACGCGATGATTTCGGCCTGCCCGATACCTCGTTCATGCTTAATTTGAAATACATCCTGTCCCTGTATCCCAACCTGCCCGAATCGCCAATGCAACTCGAGGATGAAAATGCGATTCGCGATCTGGTCTTCGCCGTCGAGTCGAACACCAGGACGGACTGGGATGAAGTGACTCCAATCGATCGTCTCATGGACGACATGGATGGCAGAGACGATCGCTGGCGACCAATGGGGGCATTGAAGGACAGCACCCCCACACCGGATTTTTTGAGCCGCGAACAGCTGGTCGATGCCCTGGCGCGCGAAGCTGCGGCCCGGTCAACCAATACATCACAGCAAAACACATTCAAGCGCATGCTCAGACGCTTCATGAAGCGCAGCACAGGCATCGTGATGGTAATCGTGTTTCTGCTCGCCATGGTGAGCATGGGTACGGTCATCGTCAAACAGACATGGAAAGGTGTAGGCTCGACCAAGTCTCACGTTCGCAAAAAACGCCCATCCAAGCGCTCCAGACGACACAGCCATAATTTCATACAAGAATCCGATCAGTTTCGATCGTAATCAGAGTCTAGATTGCGACGGGGTGCCGATTGCGAAACCAGCGCCGAGGCTTTCATCCGAGTCAAAAAGCGAACCACCTCTTTCGATTCTCGAGGGGAGCATTCTTCTTTCGCCTCCTCGTCCTCAGTTTCGACTGGCTGAGAGCGGCAACGCTGCAACTCGCTATGAATATAAACCATCAACGAGACGGCAGCTGCGATCGCCAGAAGCGACATGGCAAAAAGAAAGATAGTAAGGGTTGGGTTCATTTAAGCGCAACGACCAATTTGTGAGATCAAATGATCTCGAGGGCTCCGAATAATCGAACATGCCAGATATCATACTAGCAACCTCTTGTCTTGTGTGTAAGCTGCAATACAGTGCCAGCTTTTGGCTGTGTTTTTACTCAGTCGCCAATTCATGTCGAGTAAATTCTCCTTTCTGGGTACGACAACTACTGTATGGCGGCGCTTGGGCTGACAATCTGGCAACAGCTGATAACAATTGGCGATAAACACGAAGAATCGATAACATCCTTTGTTATAGAGCCGTTTTGGAGGAATCGCTATGGTGAATAGACAGTCACGGATTAATCTGTTGGTCCTGCCGTCAGGGTTAACCTCCCTGCTGCTGATGGCATTCCTGTTCACCCTATCCGGTTGTGCGACTGCCGAGGAGAAGAGCGCCGCCCAGGAGAAAGTCACAAAACAGACTGCTCAACAATCGTCCGCAGACAAGGTCGTTAAGTCGAACAGTGAGTGGAAGCAACAGCTCACGCCGCAGCAATACAACATCACTCGCGAATGCGGTACAGAACCTGCTTTCAGCGGCGAATACGTCAACAATCATGACGACGGCACATACCGTTGCGTGGCTTGCGGTAGTCCCTTATTCAGCTCCAAAACCAAGTTCGACTCACAAACCGGCTGGCCAAGCTTCTATGAACCAATCACCAAAAGTGGTGTCACGGAAAAGCCTGAGTACTCTCGCATGGAAGTGGTATGCAGCAAGTGCGATAGTCACCTCGGTCACGTGTTCCCTGATGGGCCACAACCGACCAAGCTCAGGTATTGCATCAATTCTTGCGCTCTCAAGTTTGAGAAGAAGGACGACAAATGACCAAGTCGATACTTCAGATCGACGCAGATCCAACCGTTGGACAGCTAATCAGCTCGATCTTGTCACCCAAAGGATATGAAATCGAACAGGTGGCAAGTGGTCAAACGGCGCTGGAAAAGCTGAAAGAGCGTAAGTACGACGTCTGTGTAGTCGGAGATCAGCTCGCCGATCTTGATGGTATCGGTTTTCTCATTCAACTGAGAAAGGGAAGTGGCAAGCTCAAGGTCATAATGGTGACAAAAACCTGGCCGTCAAGCGACCTTTACGAGCGACTGACGAAAGATCTGAAAGTAGATCTCGTAGCGATTCGTCCGCTTAAGGCCAGCATATTTGGTGCCCAGGTAGACTCCCTCGTCGAGACGGAGCAGGAGCCGAAGAAGGTCGCGCTCAGCGTAGAAGAGCTTCATTTCGAGGCAATTCAAGCATTGCGCTCCAAGTACATCATCGTCTTGCCTGAGAGAATTAAGAAACTGTCGGAAGCATTCGACGCTGCCAGGCATGAACACAAAGAGCCTCGCTACCTCGAGGAAGCAATTCGACTGTCGCACAATTTGAAGGGGACAGCAGGCTCTTGCGGGTTGATCGAGTTGAGCGAAGCCTCCGGGCACCTGGAAGGTGCACTCAAAGCGATCATGGCATCGGGCTTGTTTGACAATGAGACTTCCTGGGACGAAGTACAGAACTTTTTCGATTACGTTGTCCAGGTTGCTAACGTGATCGCTTCTTCGAAAGAGTCAGAAGCGGTTGACGTTTCATCGAAGTTAAGAAGCATGGCGCCGACGGAGCCTTCGATCGCCAGAGTCCTGGCCCAGGAGAGTGCTAAACCTGCAGCAAATAACGCGATCATGCCGTTTTCACTGGAAGGATTCGGAGCACCTCTGAGTCAAGTAGTGAGCGAAAAACCGCTCGTATCCAAGGCTGAGCCGGACGACATCAGATTGGATAGACGGGCGGCACCACAGACAGTGGCAACTACTAACCTGGCCCCGACAAGCGAAATCGGCAGCCGCCTCCTGCCACTCTCAGAAGATCCTACCTCTATCAGGGTGCTTATCATGGCGCCCGAGCAACTGCCCGAGATCGATAGAAAGGCAAACGGATTGCCGGTACAGTTCATTGCCACCACCAACCCTGAAGATGCCCTCGTCACAGCGAGAACGCTCGCGCTCGATGCGGTGCTGATCGATATCGACACCGGCTCACCCGCCCCTGGCATCACCCTGGCACGTACCATCAGAGGGCTACCTGGCAACGAGAATCTTCCGGTTGCATTTGTCTCGACATCGATGAAACCGGCAAATCCGGTGGACTCGGCCCACGCAGGAGCTTCGCTTTACCTGGAGAAGCCCGTGGTGCGGCAAATGCTCACCAATGCCGTCGATTATCTGCTCAGCGTGCGTACAGGCGGCAGACCACGCATTTTGATCATCGATGACGACGAAGATTTTGTAAAACTTGTTGGAGCAATCCTCGGCAAGGAAGGCATGATTGTCAAAGGGCTCTGCGCCCCGGACAACGTTGTAGAAGCGGTCGGCAACTTTGCACCGGATATAGTGCTTCTTGACGTGATGATGCCGGGAGTCAGCGGTTACCAGATCTGTCACCTGATGAGAGAACAACCGCAGTGGCAGGATCTCCCGGTTCTGTTCTTGACCGCTCAG
Organism: uncultured Candidatus Obscuribacterales bacterium; assembly: GCA_964418155.1. GTDB lineage: Bacteria > Cyanobacteriota > Vampirovibrionia > Obscuribacterales > Obscuribacteraceae > JADYXR01. Next base: position 209,933 of record CAYQKX010000004.1, read on the forward strand.
ACAGGACTGAGCGCTAGACTCGCCGCTTTCGAGGCCGGCGGCGACGATTATCTCCCAAAACCGGTTGCTCCAGCGGAGCTGCTCATGCGAGTCAAGGTCAGACTGGAGAGAGCGCGTCTTCTGAGAGAACGAGCTGACAAGGACATTCTCACCGGTCTCATGATAAGACGTGCCTTCATGGAACAACTGCAAGCGCTAATTTCAGAATCTCTCAACAACAAACTGCACTTCAGCCTCTGCCTGCTTGACGTCGATCACTTCAAGAACGTCAACGACACTTACGGTCACCTGGCAGGAGACCGGGTTCTGACACACCTCGGCGCCTTGATACGCAGAAGGTTCCGGGTGGAGGACCTGAGGGGAAGATGGGGCGGAGAAGAGTTCATCGTGGCCTTCCGCCATATTGAAAAGGAGACGGCTCAGGGCGCCCTGGAACGTTGCATGGAGGAGCTCAAAAGCCACGTCTTCGACGGTGATAACAATGAGACCTTTTCCGTATCGTTCAGCGCCGGGCTGGTTTCATTTCCGGAAGACGGAACAGCACCTCAGACATTAATCAAATTTGCAGACGAATGCCTCTATGAAGCAAAGAGGCAGGGTAGAAGTCGTGTAATAGCAAGAACGGCCCAGTCAGAGACGTGAAAGATCGGCTTGTCACGTAAAGTTAGCCGAGCCCAAATACGATAGGGTGCTCGCGGGAGTCTATAATATACATAACCCTCTCTACCGGCTCCTCTTGTCAATGCCGGATGAGAACGCCTCGGGGCGGGACAAATTCGAACGGTCGGCACAGCGCATGGCAAAAATCTTACTGGTAGAAGACGATGAAAATCTCTCGGAGACCGTATCCGATTGGCTAACTTACCAGGAGCACGATGTCGAGACAGCACATTCAGGCTTCGAAGCTCTGGAACAGCTCGAATGCGCAATCTTCGATCTCATTATTTTGGACTGGAACCTACCAGGCATTGAAGGTCCGGACATCTGTCGCAAGTTTCGCGCCAATGGGGGCGCCACGCCCATCATCATGCTGACCGGCATGGACTCTTCGTCCGAAAAGCGCGCTTGCCTCGACGCCGGCGCCAATGACTATTTGAAAAAACCGTTCAAGCTCAAAGACCTTTCCGTCAAACTCGAGCAATATCTGTCGACTCAGTAGGTCGCCACCGGCCTTTTTTGTAGGCAAAAAGTAACAAGAGGGTGCCATAAACCACCCCAACAGTGAAAAACGGCAAACTGGCTTCGGGACCGAACACACCGCCGGTAAGCAGCGTATTGCCTTCGACTCTGCTGACGAAAATTGACGGACCCGACTCAGTACCAGAAACGATGGCACCAAATACAGTGCCTTCCATGATGTTCCAAGCCCAGTGAAAACCAATCGGAAGCCATAATCGGCGGCCGATTAGATAAGCACCCGAAAAAGGCAGTCCGGCCTCGAACGAGAGCAAGGCGCAAGCATAAGCAATGTAGCCAAACTCCTGACCGTCAAAGCTGGGATTGAGGAAATGGGCAAATCCAAACAAAAGCGATGAGCCTATCACCGCGATCAATGTATTGCCACCCTTTTCGAGAATCGAAAAAATAAATCCCCGAAAGATTAACTCCTCTGACAGTCCACCAAGAAAGAACAAAATCAAAGGCGGGAGCAGATTGATTTGCAAATTGAACGATTGGATCGAATATACATTGAGGACATACATTGCACCAAACATGGTGGCAACCACAATCATCCCGAGGCCGATGCCTTTGGCCAGTTCTAAAGGAGCCTCTTTGCTAATCAGACCAGTCTCACGGATGAAACCGGGAAATCGCCGGCGCAGAAATATAATCATCAGCGAAACAGCTGTGGATACAAGGATTAACTCTGAGACGCAATTGCTGTAAGGTCCGAACGATTGAAAGAATTCCGGAGAACAACGTCTGATAAAACAGGTAATCAGGTTGAGCGCAACGATCAAAAGGACAAAATATCCTGTCGCACAAAACACAGACCAGCTGACGGATTTGAAGTTAATGTTCCTAAAAACGGAATTCGTCAAATCGGTTTTGAGCCTCTTGCTGTGTTTTGGGGCAAAACAATTTCATGATAGCGCTTTCCTTGAAGGATACGGGAAATCCCTTCCCAATTAAAGTCGCGGCTAGCGCACTATCATAGGGTAACAATAAACAATGGAGAACCCGAAGATCATTTGATCGAAGTATGAGCTATCTAATTCACCTAATATGCGACTACGGACCTGGCGATATGGCATGGGCAGAGGTTGTGTCTGCATTTATGCAGAGCTTGCCGCCGACGACGCATCTGCACCAGACATCGGTGAAACCGTTCGATACCATAGCGACGGGATTTATTTTGGCGCAGCTATCGTTGACGGAAGATCACTTGCGCCCTCGAAGCCTGCTAGTTTTTGCCAACACAGCTCCGAGGAAGGACAATCTAGCAGCTAGGGTCAACAACGAAGGTGAAGGCCTCTTATTCTGCACGCTGAAGAATGGCGTGCAAGTGGTGGTAGTCAATTCCGGATTCTCACTATCTTTCGTAAAGCATTCGATTCAGGAGATGTGGAGCACACATGTAGAAGATGCCGGCAGCCAGTTTCGATCACGCGACTTTTTCCCAGGCGTCGTAGGAAAAGTGGTGCTTGGCGATTACTCTTTCATCAATCATCAGCTCGATCCGATTTCGACTATCCCCGAACCGCCGGCCCACGTCATTGGCTACATCGATTCCTTCGGTAATATAAAGACTACATTCAGACAATCAGACGCGCTCATATCAGATCTGAAGGCGGGAGACAGGGTGAAGATCCGCATTGGCGGATTCATTCGAACAGCCACGGTCGCAACTGGCAGCTTCAACATTTTGGAAGGAGATCTCGCTTTTGCTCCCGGCAGTAGCGGCCAACAAGATCGATTTTGGGAAATCTTCCAGCGCGGTGGCTCTGCAGCAGGCGAATTCGGTCATCCAACCACAGGTAGCTCGATTCACATCAAGCAGATTTGATTCAGTTTCGGTGCAAACCTCGGAAGACTGCGCCTGGACAGCGCCTATCCGGCAGGTTGAAGCGAACTCTTCACAAGCAGATATTCCGATAAAAATCGAAGTGGATTAGCGTTAACTCTAAGACCAAGTCAGCACCACTTTTGATGTTGATTTATACGCAGGTCCCAGAGAAGATCTCAAGTCGTGGCGACCTTTTCGCCTTCGAAAATTATCGTGTCTCCGTCGAAGCTCTCAATCACGGCCAGCGATTCGATTTTGATGCCGGAAGTTCCGATAGCTTCTCTTCCGCCCTGGAATGATTTTTCGATGACGGCACCGATGCCGACCAGCTCTGCTCCAGCTTCCTTCACTAACTGCACGAGCGCCTGAAGAGTCTTGGCAGTGGCGAGGAAGTCATCGATGATAAGCACTTTGTCTTGCGGTCCAAGGTATTCAGTAGAGACGATCAGCTCGACTTCACCACCTTTGGTTGGTGAGGGAGCGACCTGACGATATGGCTCGCCACCACCCATGGTGATAGGTCTCTTCTTCCGAGCGAACACCAATGGAAGTTCCAACGCGATAGCAACTACTAGAGCCGGCGCAATGCCGCTCGTCTCGGCAGTCAGTATCTTCGTCGCATTGACGTCTTTGAACCGTTTTGCAAACTCATCTCCAATCTGCTTCATCAAGATTGGATCGATCTGATGATTCATAAAATTATCGACCTTCAAAACACCTTTGCCTAGATGTTTTCCATCCTTGCGAATGCGATCCTTGAGTATTTGCATTCGTAACGCCTCCAGTTGGAATTGATCATGACGCATCTTTGCCGGTCTCGCGATGGCAACCATTGAGCCGCCTCTATACAAGGGTACAAGCAAGAATGTTATATAGAAACGACTTATCTACTTTTGTTGCATCTTCTCGTTCTCTTTAATTTCGATATTTTTGATCGATCAGGTCAGTTAGTCATCCTCCCCGCGCTCTCGAGCCGGTTCGCTTACCGGCGGACTTTGTCCTGGTTCGTGCAGCGCTCTCTTTCTCGTCCTTGCCTTTCGTCGTTTTTCTTCCGGCTATCTGGGCTTCGGGCTTTGCATCTTGGTTGGATTTCTTGCTCTTTGGAGTTTGTTTGACAGTACTCTTTACTCCCGATTTCTTCGATTTGCCCAGGAGCAGTTGCTCAGGAACGGGCAGACTCGGACGAATCGAGAAGTCGGGCAGCGCTACCGGCTTCTCACGAAGATCTTTCAACACCAGCTCCAACGCCTTGTCTAACTGCGGATCCTTAGCTTCTATGAAATCATGTGGAGCAATGTCGACATCGTAATCAGGATCGGTACCATAATTTTCGACACCCCATCCGACATCTTGAAACCAGAAGCTAAACTCGGGTTGAGTCGTTATGGTACCATCCACGAGCCGGTGCCGAGGCCAGATACCTATGACACCACCCCAGGTGCGTTTGCCGACAAGAGGACCAAGTTTGTAAATCTTGAAACAATGACTGAATATATCACCGTCAGATCCCGCGAACTGGTTGGTGACTGCCACTAGAGGACCGCGAACTGATTCCGGCGGGTAGGGTTGAGGAGGTCCCCAGCGACTTATGTCATACCCGACACGTTTGCGCAGAAGCTTTTCGAGTAGAAGAGGAGAAACGTGCCCACCGCGGTTGTATCTTACATCGATAATCAGTCCATCGCAGTTGATTTCAGAAAGATAGCTCCGATGGAACTCAGCAAATCCCCACGGTCCCATGTCCGGAATGTGAATGTATCCGACCTTACCGCGTGATTTAGCCCGAACGTACTCTCTGCGTCCTTTCACCCAATCGCGATAGCGCAGGGATCGCTCCGACCAGAGCGTCTCGACTACTACATCCCGCTCCTGCTTGCCGGAAAGGATCTTCAGCCGCACCTCCTTTGCAGATTGATTGAGAAGAAGCTGCGAAACCGACGTTTGTCCATCGACTGCTACTCCATTCACCTTCAAAATAAAGTCGCCAACATTGACGTTCAGACCAGGGCGCGCAATTGGTGCAACAGTATCGCGATTCCAACTATCGCCGGCAAGCACCTTCTCGATGCGATAGCCGTTATTGCGTTTATCAAAAACCAAATCACATCCTAGAAAACCGAGGTGATAGGAAGGGGCGCGGCGATGATCACCACCCAACTCGTAGGCGTGAGAAGTGCCGAGTTCTCCCTGCATCTCCCAGATCAGATCGGAGACCTCAGATCTGGTCCGCACCCTCGGAAGAAGCTTTCCATAACGCTCTCGGACGAGGTTCCAATCGATGTCGGACATTTTTTCATCCCAAAACTGCTCTCTCTGCAAACGCCAGGATTCTTCGTACATCTGCTTCCATTCAGCCTGAGGCGTAACAAGCACTTGAGCCCTCGATAGATCGAGAAAGCCGGACTTCCGTCCCTGCCCGCTCGCACTGGCAGGCTCTCTGCCGTCAGCGGCCAGCTTTTCGAGCGCGTCTACAGCTCGCAAACGGCGATGTGATCTATAGAGCAGGGTCTGATTATCGAACGCTAGCCTGATCTGACCGACTTCTTTTTGTAGCGTTGCTGATCTGGCTTCTTCGAAGTCATAGGCTTGAAGAGTGCCTGTGACATGGTCTTCAAGGTACCATGAGAAATTGGGCTTGATTCCTTCTACAGGAAAGACCGTGAACAGCGCTCGATTGTCGGCTCCTAGTATCTGCCCATAACGACCTTCGGCCACAGGAAACCCGACAATTCTGTCCGAGATACCATCGAAGTCAATTTTAATAGTGGAAGCAACCTTGGCAGCCGGAGCAGCGGCTGCTGGCGCGTCGGTCTCGACGGTTTTGAGAACTTCCTTGTATGCCTTGGTGAGTGCATCTTTGTAGACTTGCTTGAGTTGCTGCTTGTCGCGCGCTTTCACAGCGGGCGCATCGGAAGATTCAGAACCGTTCTTGCCCTGGGTCTCGCTCGAGAATTCGTTGGTCTTCTTCTTTTTGGTCACTATAGGTTTTGGTTCTAGAACAAACGGCGAAGGAATGTCTTTGCGAAGTGTCACCAGATATGGTTTCATCGCCTTGGGAAATCCGTAGTCGAACCTGACTGAATCGAACACCGGATAGAACTCACGCACTCCAAGGAAGTACAGATACTTGCCCTCCGGATCAAACGCAGGCGAAGTGTCGCATCGTATCTCGTCGGTCACGTTGTGCACAGAACCATTTTGGACATCCGCTATCTTGATGTGAAACGATTGAGGGTGTGGAGAGAAGCTGTAAGCAAGCCACTTCCCGTCGGGAGACCAGTTAAATTCAGTAATACGATCGGCGGGACTTCGATCAATCACTCGCATCTTTTTCGTTTTTACATCCAGTACCAATAACTCGTGGCGGTGGTTGGAGACAGCGATCCTGTCGCCGGTCGGAGCAACTCTCATACTTAGCGCTCGACCGAATTCCTGAGAACTTATCGATTCTGCCTTTTTGCTCTGGTCTTGGTGATGAATCTCGATCTTCTCGAATCCATCCTGGTCGCTAACGACGGCAAAACGCTTGCCGTCCGGCAGCCACTCGGCCATGCGGTATCGCACGCCACTGCCGAGTCCGTGCTGGGTAGGAGGACCTTCCCAGTTGCCCATAGTAATCGGTTGTCCACGAGCGATTAGCGCCACAGAATGTCCGTCGGGATGGGGTGAAAAGTGTTCGAGGTATTCTCGTCCGTCCGAGAACTTGCGCTGAACTTGATGTGTGGAGGCCGGCGTTTTGATGTCGACACGGGTGTCGGAGCCGGTTCGACAATCGAGTAGGTAGATGTCGGAACCACACGTATAAACTATCCTCTTTCCATCAGTCGAGGGAAATCGCACATAGTACTGCTTATGGTGCGTATGTTGACGGAGGTCCTTTCCGTCGAAGCGACAGGAGTAAATATTTCCCATGCCCTCGTGATCGGCGAGGAAATACACTCGTTCGCCGACAATCATCGGACAGACCAGATTTCCCTTCAATTGAATCAGACGCCGGAACTCTCCTTTACCGGACGGATCGATCCAGAGGTCGCCCGCGGTGCCACCTCTGTAGCGCTTCCATCGGGCTGGATCGATGGCGTTGCGACCAACTACGACAGTCTTGCCGTTGCCACCAAACATGAATGATTGTACATGTCCCCATCTGAAACGCTCCGGCTCACCGCCATCCGGAGAGACTCTGTATCCATCGGCTTCCCGGAAGAAAGGCGAGCGAGCATCTGAAGCGAAGTGTATATACTTGCCATCGGGTGACCATCCGGTCACGTTCAATATGTCTGAGCCGAGATAAGTCACCCTGGTTGGTGCGCCGCCTGACGCCTGCATTACGAAGACTTCCTGGTGCCCCTCTTCACGAGCGACCAGCGCCACAAGCGATCCGTCCGGTGAAAAACGCGGCATGGAAAACTCGCTTCGCCCAACCGACAAACGCCGTGCTGCACCACCTGTAGTGCCAACTTCCCAGAGGTCATCTTCACAAACGAAGATGATTCGATTTTCGTGAACAGTTGCATACCTGTAGTAGCCGTATTCCTGTCGACCGCTCTTCATACCTGGTCCTCTCGAGGTTGCTTAGATACAAAAAAACGGGGCGGATTATATCCGCCCCGTTGCATTTTCCACTTATGACTTAGCGGAGCCCGCCATCTGTTTTTTAAAGAACTCTTCCTGTCTTGTCTTAATCTCGTCTTTCGTGAGGTCTTCTTTGTGGGTTCCGATTGCCCAATCATGACCATACGGATCTTTCAAACGACCGTATCGATCACCCCAGAACATGTCAGCAAGCGGCATTGTAACTGTGCATCCGGCATCGGAAGCTTTCTTGAATGCTGTGTCTGCATCTTCGACGTAAAGGAAGATGCTCATTGGAGATCCGCCAAGAGTGGCAGGTGATTTGCATCCCATCTCGGGAAATTCGTCGGCGAGCATGATGATCGAATCTCCGATCTTTATTTCAGCGTGCATAACTTTTCCGGTCTGCGGACAGTTCATGCGTTCCAACTCCTTTGCACCAAAGGCGGTGGCATAGAACTTCAATGCTTCTTCTGCGTTCTTGACTATCATATACGGGGTTACTGTGTGATATCCATCTGGAATCGGCTTGGCAGCTTTGGTCATGATATCTCCTCACGTGAATGAAACACGCCAGTGCAGCTCGCTGCATAGGCGGCAAAGGTCGCAAGCTTGACAAAGGTCAAAGCGTCCGTGACCTGGGCAACGTGATTCTACCAACATAACGTTTCACGTTGATCTAGGACGCCCACAATTAACCTCTAGCTCTCTTCGATTTGTTGACTACCTTATGTTTCACTATCATTCTGTCTTGGTACACTAATAACTACAGGAAGGGCGTGCACGTGACGCCCTACTCTGTGGAGCGGTATGCATGCATGTAGCGAGCAGAAATAGGCACAAATGTTAGGGAAAGAAGCACCTGCTGACCCACTCTGTACGTTGATCCTGGGAATTGGAGTAGTTTCGCCTCAGCAACTGGACGAGGCTCGGAAAACCTCCAAAAGTCTCAATGTCACCCTCCAAAGCGCGCTCGTCATGCTCAAAATGATTAGCGAGCAGTCGCTCGATCCGATTAACAAGGCTCACGCACTTGTGCAAGACGGCACGATCACTCTTGATCTCGCTGTCAGAGCGCTCAGAATGGCGCGACAGCACAACATGGCTCTGCAGGATGCAATCGGAGTGCTCGGTTCGGTGCACAAGAAGACCGCACGAGTATCTACGGTCACGAGTCCACTCACGGACCTACTCTTAGCGTGCCAGATGTTGACAATGGAGCAGGTCGGGCGCGCGGTCACACAGGCCCAGGACACAGGAATGCAGACTGGACGGATCCTGGTTCTCAATCGTGACGTTTCGAGCTGGATGATGCAAGCGGCACTTAATGCGCTAATCATGGTTCGAGATGGAAAGATAACTCAGCAGCAAGCGCAGGACGCACTAAGCGCCGTTGGTCATCGACGAGTCAGCATCGAGCAAGCTCTCTTCGAGCTTGGTCTCTATGTCGAAAAAGCTGGTCAGACGGCAAAAATTGGTGAGCTGATTGCAATGGCGGGATTCGTCTCGGAGTCGGATTTACTTGAATGCCTCGAAGTTGAACTTGTCAAAGAGAAGCAGTTCGGACAAATTTTGTTGGAGCTGGGACATGTCACTCATGATCTTTTGGAGACGGCGATTGTGCTCCAAGATATGGTCGCGAATGGCACGCTAAGGGCTTTTCAGGCGGCTTCTGCGCTAAGAGTAGTGAAAGACAGAGGAGTATCCGTGTATCAGGCAGTGGCAGAGTTGGATCCGCCACCGATGGCACCGCAGAAAGAGCTCAGCCCCTACGAGCTGATTGTAGATTCTGGACTGGCTTCTCGAGATCAAATAGTCGACACCGGCGAGAGCAGCTCTATCAGGGTCGGTAAAAAAGTGTTGGCTGCCGGCATAATCAGCGAAGCATTTTTATACCTGGCGTTGAGGACCTTTTCCCTCTACAAGCAAGGATTTCTTTCGCCAGATCAAGCAGTCCGAGCACTCGCCTTCTGCAAAGAGAAAAACGTCAGCTTGGACGAAGCTCTCTCGAAACTGGGTCTGTTTGTACCAGCCCGAATGCAATGGATTTGGACCTGAGCAATATCGTGTACGAAAGGCCTCAAAAGACTTTACTCTCTCCAGGCGGATCGACCGAATTGGCTCTCGAACCAATGCGAAATGCCTCAATAGGATCAGCCTGTTCATTGTCGATAATTGGACTGACAGTCTTGTCAGTTTTCTTCCACGCTCCCTGCCTTGCTCAAGATAGCTCCGAGGGCAGTCGCCATGAGTTGCGCGCCACCAACCGGCCGAAAGTCGGTCTGGCACTAGGAGGCGGTGGGGCTCGTGGCGCCGCACACGTTGGCGTGCTCAAGATCCTGGAGCAGCAAGGAATCCAGATCGACTGCATCACCGGCACAAATGTCGGAGCGATTGTCGGTGGACTCTACAGCGCCGGTGTCTCTATAAGCGCTCTGGAAGAGATGTTCACGAAAAAATCTCTGATGCACTCGTATCTGACCGTACCGGTCAAGGTAAGACTGATGATCGTGCCCTTATTTTTCGTACCGCGAGTCATGGGAAAACGAGGCTATGACGGGTTGTACAAAGGCAATAAGTTTCGCAATTTCTTGAACAAGTACGTGCCACAATCAGAACAAGACATCGAGGATCTAAAGCTGCCATTTGGTGCCGTGGCACTCAACCTGGTCGACGGCAAGGTGCATACAATTAAATCGGGTAATCTGGGCACGGCATTACAAGCCAGCTCAGCGATTCCAATTTTGCGTAAACCTGTAAAAATTCAAGATGGGCTGTACGTCGATGGTGGCGTCATGAATAACGTGCCTGTCGATGAAGCAAAAGCGCTGGGCGCTGACATCGTCATCGCCGTCGATCTGGACGATCCGAAGGCAACTCAGACAGCAAGCGAGTTTACAAAGCTAGGCACCGTAGGTCAACGAGTATTGACCCTACACTTCGCCAATGTCGACAAGACTCAATTATCAAAAGCGGAAGTGGTTATTCGCCCCGAGGTCGATCAAATCGGGCTCATGTCGACTAACAGCAAGGATGCAGAAGCCGCAATCCAGGCTGGTGAGCGCGCTGCGATAGAATCACTCGATCAAATCAAGCAACTGATTGATGGGGCGAATTGATCGGAACGGGGCCGCACTGAGATTCACAAGATCGCGCAATGATTTGATAGTCGATCCTGGACCGCCGGCAACTCAAAGGAAGACCGCCTCCGCTCAAACAATCAAGAGTAGAACTTTCCCGGTCGAAGTACGGCGTCGATGGCACAAGTTGGGCGGGTCAGAGGTGTATTCCGCTGAGGGAATTAAAAGACGTTCTGAAAAGGACGCACCGATAACGTTCATTCATTGCTTCAGATTTCTCTTGAAAGCGCTGTAAAACGCTGCGACCTTTTCATCGCAGTCGCTTCAATTGCAGAACCTTTGAAACGTCGACTATGTCTGGACAGTGGCAGCTTCGGGTGCACCACTCATCAAGAAAGCCATCTCTGAGCGCATGTAGTCTTCCAGACCACCTTCCATTAGATTGCGGACGTCTTTCAGGAAGCGGGCAGCCGGCGCGCCATCGATCACACGGTGATCGAAATTGAGGACAATCGTCATCATCGGTCTGATCACGATCTTGCCATCTCGTACGACTGCTCGGTCTTCAACTGCACCTACGCCGAATGTAGAGGTCGTCACGCATGGCGGCACCAAAATTTTCACGCCGAACTTACCGAGCGTGCTGAGCCCGAACGTGGCATTCATATACTTCAATCTGATAGCCGGATAGCGCCTGCCTATGAACAAAATAAAACGGCGGAAGAGCCACGGCATATTGTTGAATCTGTTCTGGATGTCGAGGTGATTGACTTCCGACAGCTCGGCTTCCGAATAGGCCTTGAGCTCACGAGCGATCTCAGTTATCGGCTTCGTATCGGCATTTTCGATGGCGCCGAAGAAGACAGCCGGCTGAGAACCAATGTAACGCTCGACGGTGAAGCCTGCCACGATATCGCGGAAAGTCACTAATTTGCCCCAAGGTAGTCTCGTCGTACGGCTTTCTGGATGGGAGCGCTGAGCGACGGCGATGGCCTTGAGCAGAATCGCCGTCACGGTCGTCCTGTAGCCGTGCTCCTTGAGCTGGGCGCGCAGGTCCTCCGACCAGGTCATGTCTATTTCGCACGTCACCAGGGTCGGCACACTGCCACGGTTAATGACGTTGATCAGGTCGAGAACATTCCACCGAGGTCTAGGAATCTCGTTGACTGTGAAATTGAATAGCTTCTTGAAATCCGACATGCTTACGCTTTCCTCTGAGTTTGACATACGAGCACAACCGGTTGTGCCATCTCATCCGACCTGAAAGTTACTTCTAATATTATAGGGTGAGATACTGAAAACCGGAATCTACCTTTTTGAGAGAAACACCTAAATTTGCTAAAAAGATCCGGGAGGTAAAAGTAATTTTCAATTTAACCCTTTGGTTCTCCGCACCAGCTAAGGATTTGACGCAAACAGGCTCATTCTTGTTCCAAAATGTTCCAGTTCTCACTCGGTCCAAGGTCAAGCAAGCGGGGGACACCCGAAACCCGCAGAGGAAGCCAGAATTCAATTTAGACATAGGCGATCTCTAGCACTGGTTGGCAAAAACGATGTACGGCGGTTTGTACAAGTAATTGAAGTCGGCAACCCATGCACACATGATTGATTAACAAACAAAGTCGGCAAAACGTCACCAAGGTTTACGGTTTACCAACAGACCGCTTCAAAGATTTAGGAGAGGGACGGGGTTAAACGCGGTTAACTAGAGCATTAAGCAGCCTCCGATCTGGAGCGAACAGCTATTCACGGCTGGTATAAATAGTTTTCTACTATCGATTAGGTGAGAACAAAGACCCCAAAAGTGGCTATTCAGACCACTTTTCACTTACACTAGTCCCCAGGCGCCTTGTGTGAGTCCAGCTGGTGCGTGCTACAACAGTAAAAGACGGGTGGATGGGCACCCGTCTTATGCACTCTCAAGTTGTCCATAACCCAGACAATTCGGGACCGATCACGACCTCAACTTCAGATCGATCCCGCATCTCTTTTGTTACTGTCCCCACAACGATTCTGCTGGCTAGGCATAGTCGTTCAGACGGTGGATTCCCAGAAAGCGCCCTGCCTGCCTTGCAGTTTCAACAAGGCGTCCTCGGCTTCGACCATCGAGTCTACGAATCCTTGGTGGAATCGAGCCCTTTGATCGTAGATTTCCGCTGACGACAAGTCATAAACTTGCAGTGCAAGTACGAACTCTTTTGCTGATGACCGCAGAAATTTCTGCAGCACCGGTACGTCAAATCCGACTGGATGATCCGCCAGAGCTTCTACAAGCTCTTCTCTCGAGGCGGAGATGATGGTCGAATCCGGTTTTCGACCGTTCGCCAGCTCTGCCCATGCAGACATCCACTCTTCTCTGAAGATCCGGAGAGCGTGAACGATTCGAGATACCGGCGCGGTGCTTGGAGCTGAGGCGCCTCCCAGGTTCATGCTCTTGAAGAACTGCTTCAAAGTGCCAAACGGATTGGAGCCCGCGCTGGAGCTGGAGCTGGAGCTGGAGCTGGAGCTGGAGGTCGAGCTGGAGGTCGAACTAAAGCCAGAACCAGAGCCGGTGGAACGCGGCAAGTCAGAACGCGACTCTGCCCTGCGAGCCGGAGTTGGCGCAGGCGACGCCGGCTGTGGCGCAGGCGTCATCCCCGGAGGAGGCGCCGAACTCCGCTCAAAAACCGGTTGGGACCATGAGGCATCGGCTGCACCCGACATCGAGGGGTCAGCATATCCGAACTTGGCACCCTGTTCTGCCGAGACTTGATTGAATTGTTGATCAAGTTCGGAGTCATTCAGCGAATGCATACTGCGTAGTTGAGATTTGGCCGCACTGCCAAAACTCGCTGGAGATGCTGGCGCGGTCCATTGGCCAGTTGCAGGTGCTCCTGATTGCATGGACCATTGATCGGGCATATGCACTGGTTGCATAACTTGACGAACTTGCCCGGTTAAATTGACTACTTCAGTGTCATCAACGGCTACAAAGGCGGTGAATTTTGTCAGTACGGAAAACGCGAGAGAAATATCGACGATGCATTGTTTCGTGGCGTTTTGATCGGGGCCGATTCTAAATTGATCCTCGAGTTCCTTAATATACTCTCTAGCCCACAAGCGCGAGACGCCCTCCACATCAACCTTCTGACCGATTACTTCCTCGCTGAACTCTGTTCCGTTTGCGAGCTTTCCCTCAATGCGAAATTTTGGTTGCGCAGAAGAATTTTCTTTTTTGTAGACAAGTTTGAATAAACAATCGGCAGTTCGACCATCGAATAGATCAGGTATTCGCGCCGGCGCGGACTTTTCGATTGTGATACCGCTAGTGAGACAAGATATCTTCAGATCGGTAATGAGCGGTTGTCCAATCTCTCGTCCTATTTTGACAAGCGCATCTTCGAGTTGCGACCCAGGTGTGACAAATGCGGATGTGCCACCAGCAAGTGCAGCGAGACGTTTGAGCAGCGACGAGTTGACGGCTGTGTCAATTCCGATCGTGAATATTCGCGTATCGCCGGCAGACTGCTGAACCATTTTAAGTATCTGTCCTTCGTTGCCGACTTCACCGTCTGTCAACACAACTATGACGGGCACTCGATTTTTCTCAATATGCATCTTGGTCAAAGTCAAGGCATCCGACACGGCAGTGTTGAGTAAAGTGCCACCACGGGCTTCGATCCCTCGTAGAAATGCGATACCATTTTCGATACCGGAGCTATCCGCATCATAAAAGTTGCCCTGTCGGCGATACCATTCGCATCTATCATCGAAGGCGTTGATTGCGAATCGATCGCCAGGTCCAAGAGTAGACAAGAGAATCGCGCAGGCACGTGCCGCGGAGACCATCTTCTGACCCCTCATAGAGCCGGATCGATCTAGCACGAATACAACATCCCTCGCCATCCGGCTGACGTTGCCGGAGGAAGGGGGTACTAGAGAAAGCATCGCATAGCCGTGCGGATCTCTTTGGAGCTTGCCGAATTTTTTGTAAAAAACGACCGATGAAGTCACTTTATTAGATACCAACTTCCACTTCAACACAAAATCCCGATCGAGAAGTTCGTTGACTTTAGCAAGTGTAATTCTTATGGCACCATTTGTGGTGGCAGTCCTAACCGCATGTTGCGAGCACGACAGGTCGGAGATACGAGACAGCTGCCCGTCCCGGTCAGACAGATGCTCAGGAATCAACTCAACTTCAATCGTTAGCGATACATCGGGGTCAACCCCGCTTGCCAAACGCGGCGGTGAAATCCTGGAGGCATCAGGTACTTCATCCGTATCAAGAGCTGTTCCGTCTCCGACCTGTTCTCTCGCCAACGCGGTTCCGGGGATATGGCGCGGCGCGACTACTAACGGTAGTCGCAATTCAGTAGTGCCATCTTCGAAAAATTCCAATTTTTCCGTGTACGTGATTTCGACCGTAACTCGCTCTTCAGGCGCGATGTTACCCACCTGCATAGTGAATACATCATCGCGTTCTTGCTCCAGGAGCGAGGCACGCTTGCCATCTACGAGCGCGTTTTGGTATTGCGCTCTGGCAGCCTGCCTCTCCTGGATCGTCCCTATCACGGTGCGACCCCCGACATGCATCTTGAATGAGTTGACCGAGGCACAGCCACTCATCGGGAAAATATATTCCGCTTCAAGATGTTCTTTGTAGGGGTTCCTAAAAACTTGTGAAATCGTCACTTCAACGACGCGGCCAACAGCACGCGCATTTACATCAACCGAATGCAACGGCAGGTTGAGAGTCTTCGTTCCCTGAGCTGCTCGCAGCGAACCTAACCGGCGTTCAATTTCGTTTCTCAAATCTTCTAGCAGTTCAATCGATTCAAACTCTCTCTTCATTTCTGTCATCATCGGATCCTCCCTCGGGACCTGTACCTTTGAGAACTTCCAGAGCTGCTTTCAACCGGTCATAGAGTAGAGAATCTTCCAATTCGGACTGCCAGCCCTCTTCCGCGATCAACCTGAGCCCAGGCTCGATCGTTATCTCTCTCAATCTGGTTGGTCTAAAAGTCTCCTTCTTTAAAAGCCGTTGTTTAACACGAACAGATTCAGCCACTCCATCGATAACATGATCGAGTTCTTCGTTGGTGAGCCCATATAGGAGCGACTGAATTTCGGACAGTGGCAACGCCACGCTCTGCAATGACTTGATAGCCACTAATTGCATGACATGCCTGAAGTTGTATTTCGCCTGTCGCCCCTCGATTTCAGGACGGTCAAGTAAACCCAACGTCGTGTAGTACCTGATTGTTCTTTTGTCGGGAGCAGCACTAACTCTCTGATCTTGCTGAATGCCCATCAATCCACGATCTTTGAGAAGGCGGGCAACTTCGTTGCTTAAATCATTTAGTGAGTATGAGATGCGCTCCGCAACCATAACAGCATTGTGACCCAAAACTGTCATACTGTCAAGGTCTAATTCAAAATCGACTAAATCGACGAAAAGTCGCATAGAATGACTGTTTTCAGACAGCACTCCTGACATTCCACAAAAAAAACCATGACAGCTTTACATTAATCCAGGGTTTTCCCCATTACTGTCACTATTGACGGAGATTTTTAAGCAAATCGAGTAAAGAGCCAGTCTTGATCAGCTTGAAGACGACATTCTCTACAAGAAATTTTATTCGATATCGAATAAAACTTCTGGCGAAAAAACGATCAGGGTAATCGCGAAATGCTTATCTACAAATCATTTCAGCGGCAGAAGCATACGACAAAGAGTAACAGCGTTCGGAACGCGTCGACTCGTTCGATTAATTAACAGTGACAGCATTTTACTGTCATCACATCTAAACCAAGACGAACTGGTTTCTGCAATCGACAAAGTCGCGGATTACAATCCTGATTCACCTACAAGGCCTCGACACCACGTCGGTCAAGACTGCGCTGCTCAAAACGGGCTGCCCTGAACGAATATGTGCGGGTAGGGATAGAAGGTCAGGTTGTTGCGGGACGGGATGCCATTGGAGAGGACCGAGACCGAGAGACCGGTTGATGCTGTGCCCCAGTCGGGGATCTCAACACGTAAGCCGCCGTCATTGTTGATGCCTAGTACGTTAGCCTGGAAGGGGCCGATCTGGACTAGGTTGTTCTGTAATGGTCGGGCAAAGTTGCGTCCGTAAATAGTTAGAATTTCACCGGGTGGACCTCCGTCCGGATAAAGAGAGGTGAGAACCGGCACCGGGCCCCGAATCCCCATAGTAAAACCGTTGCTTGCCACACCGTTTACTGTCACCACAATCGATGCACTGCCTTGGTCTATCGACTCCGGCGGTATTACTGTCAATGTCGTCCTGCTCGAGGCGATCACTTTGCCCGATTTGCCATTGAATGTGACAGTATTGCCTGCTGGATTAAGGCTGAAATTGTCACCATGCAGAATCAAGGATCTTCCAGAGAGCGCAGAACTCGGGTTTAGAGGCGATAGACTCGGACCAGCGAGCGCTGAAAGCGTCCAAGCCAGTTGCGCTCCTCTAGGACCATCTACATCTATAACGAGCTTGGAATTGTCGCTCAGTTCGCCGGTCACTTCCTTAGTGAAAAAACTGCGAACTCTAAAAGTACTGTCATCGGTGATAACATAACCGGCTGGCTCGGCAGCCCCCATGGTCGTAACAGGATCCTGCGTGAGAATCAATCTCGCCGATGCAAATCCAGGTTTTTCACCGTACCCGTTATAGATCGTGAGCCAGGTCCGGCGCTTCCCATCCTGCGACTTGATTGGAGCGACGAAGCGTTGCCGACCACCACGGCCAATGTAGGGACCGCCCTGTGCTTCTTGCACCTGTGAAAGCGCACTGTACATCTGACATTGGCCGGCTGGCGGCAAGGACAACAACAAGGAGAGTAACAAAAGAAATCCTAGCAAAAGAGCCAAACTCGGGCTTCTTGTGCCGATCTTGGTCATACGAGATCAGTCCTCGAGCTTGTATCCGACACCATGAACGTTACGAATCAGGGATGGTTCACCTTTCGTATCGATCTTGCTTCTAAGCTTCTTGACGGAAGTGCGAATAGTCTCTGGTGATTTTTCTGAGTCTGCGGTCCAAACACGGTCAAGTAAAGCTTCTGCGCTAAAGACCTGACCTTTGTGTCGCATCAGAAATTCGAGAAGGGCAAATTCCATTCTGGGAAGGTGAATCTCTTCGCCGTTTTTCGTAACCCTGTGTGACACGATGTCGAGAGACAGATCACCTGCTTCGAGTACTTCTCCAGATAGCGATGATGGCCTACGCAGAAGAGCTCTGATTCTCGCGGAAAGCTCCTTCAAGTGAAATGGTTTCGTGAGATAGTCGTCGGCGCCGGCGTCGAAACCGACCTCTTTGTCTGGTACGGTACCGCGCCCAGTCAAAATCAGAATTGGCGACTGACCGCCCTGGGCGCGATAGTGCTTGCAGACTTCAATGCCATCCATCTTGGGAAGCGTCAGATCGAGGATGATGACGTCATATTTATAGGACTTCATCATGTCCAGTGCGTCTAAGCCGGTCTCGACCCATTCGACCAGATAGTGTTCAAACTCTAACCACTCCTGAACAGTTCCTGCCAGGTTTCGATCGTCTTCAACGAGAAGAATCTTTGCCATCTAAATATGAGTGGTCCCAGTTTCCTCAGAATTATCTACTATAAATTCAACGAGCTTCAAGTACCTTGAACTCTATTATCTTCTTCCCAACGAAATACATTCTGCCACATTGCCGCGCTAAAGAATTGACTGCAATCCGCCGGTAGCCAATGTCGCTGATTTACTCCGTTAGAACGTACGTTTCAGGGTAACACTTTATCAGGCGTTGTCTTCCTCTTTCTTTCGAAGTCGGGCTAAGCCACTAGGGTCGGTGCCTTTGGCGATTACTGAGTTCGCCTCGTGAGCGCAATCGAAAGTACAAACGACTCACAGGCTCGTCTGTTTGCAACAAGAATCAGCGCAGGTTGGCGACAAAAGGTTAGTCGGGCTGCTGTTAGAGCAATCAGGATTGACGCAATTGGCAGTTTGTCACGCTCAGGGGAGATCACTCGCAGGCATGTCGATGCGAATCTGTGCCAACGAATCGACTCGCGTTAAGTTGAGCCGCTTTGCAATATCCCAATTTTGACAACCTCGAGATTAGCACCGGCTGTGGATTTACACAGTCCTATCTGCAAATCGACACAGCGCTTTCAAGAAGCCGATCGCCATCGAATCACCTCAGACAAACCGACATCATGACATCATCACGTTTATACGTAGTCTTCCCACATTGCAGTGTGGAAAACCGCAAAATGGGCAATATCACAAGGATTTTTGCACCAAAAGTTCACAGTGCAACTGTAGATTGAAGCAATCAACCCGCTCTTACTATTTCGCCTTCTGTGATGGGGCGATGTAGAGGTCAGTCGAGTTGATTGCGGCTGACGTTTCGACAATTGAATAGCTCACTGCTCAAGTGTTTTTGTGAGGCGAGGAATGGGGTCCAACGCTTTCGATAACGCTTTTGGTGATTCCAAAGGCCAAACAACCGGTACGGAAACTTCCTTTACGCCGTCGGCTGTCAATGACACGAGTGTCAGAGCCGACCGGACAGAAGAGACTGAACCGACGACGAATTTACCAGGCGATGGAACAGTCGCCGATTCTGATAAGCTTGCACCCAACGATCCGGCTGGCGATGTTTCGATCGATGGAATTGCACCATTAGACAGACGATTCAATTTACTCGGCGAAAGAACTGACGCCATCATCAAGCCGGGCGATTCGCAACCTGGAAACAATCAGTTAGATGACATCCCGATTTTCTTCGTGCTGGACAATCGCACGAATAATACCGGAGACAAACTAGTACCTCCGGTCGGTCTGCACGATCCCAGCAAAACAGAACCGCTTGCGATAACCGACGGAAACGGTCGCGTCATTACGACAGAAGTCGGCGGTGAAGTCGGTGTCAACTACTCAATCAATAAGAGTCTCGAGACTGGCGATATCGAGAACATCACGTATCCCGATGGCAAGGTTAGAGCCTTCAAGCAGGAAAATGGTCAGTTGACCAGAGTGGAAACGGTAGAGAGTCGTGATGGTCAGCGTACGAAGACCGTCTTCAGTCGAGATCCTGCCACCAACAAATGGTATGCCGAAGTGGGCGGGCTCAAAGCAGAGCTACCGGGCGATATTCAATTCACCAAGGATGGTGTCTTGTCCTTCCAGATGGATGAACAAGGCAAATGGCGCTCGGAACGCCCGGATGGTACAGTATTCATCGAAAAGGCGATTCAGTCCGGAGCACGCGTCGCCTACAACGACGATGACACCATTCGCCAAGTCGTCAGACCCGATCAATCACGTGTGGAGTGCATCAGAGCTGGCACCGACTTGACTGCCATCAATGAGATTGGTGCTGACGGCAAAGGGACGACCTGGACGAAAGTGGGAGACAGTTGGGTCAGCAATAGCGATCCGCCCGAGACGCGCAGTAAATTCGAAGTTAGCGACAATGGCAACATCACGTATGTAACAAGTGACAATGTTACACATACCATCACTGGCAGTGGCATTGAACTAAATCAAAACCCGAACGGTTCGGAATTTCAGTTCGATAAAGAAGGCCGATTCATCGAACTCAAAGACGCCAACGGTCTGAGAGTCAAGGGCATTACCTATCATCCAGAAACTGGACAGGTTGTCACGGCGAGCATTACCAATGGTCCTACGGGACAAACGTTCAAGTACGAGAGACAAGGCAACACCAACGAATGGAAGTACACAGTCCTGGATTTCACCGGCAACGTCGTCACTCAGGATCGATGGACAGGTGATATCGTCATCGGTCAAGACGGCACCTATGCATACAAGGAAGATGCAAGGCACGGTCGCAATTCGGATGGACTCTGGATGGTATTCAAGCTCGATGGTACTCAGTACCAGATGCAAGACAATGGACAAAACGGACGTGCATTCTTCGACATCAACAAGAATCTACTCAGTGTGGAGAGAACGAATGGTACCAGATTTGATGTCATTCGCGCTAACGGATTTCCGACACAGTATGTCGAAACAGAGCGAAGCGGCGAGAAGATCACATACACATTCGACCCATCCAACAACACATATGTGCCAGACAATGCGAACTATCGTCCCATCAAGAAAGTAGAGGGTGAAGGTAGCGGCAATACGAAGATTACCGACATCAACGGCTCGGTTCGCAACATTTCTCTCGATGGCTCGATGCTGGTCAAGAACGAAGACGGCTCGGCAGCTGAGGTCGACAACGCCGGATTCGTAAAACGCACGACATCGAAAGGCGGAGGCGTTGTCAGAGTATTCAACTACGACGACAAAGGTTCTCTCGCTTCGGTGACAGAAACGCGCGGTATGGAAAGCCGCACCATCGCCGGAAAAGACATGTCATTCCTTCCCGACGGCACCATCAAGTACACGGACACGGACGGACAAAAACTTTCTACCACAGCGGATGGTTCATGGCAAGCCTGGCAAACGATCAACGGCA
Organism: uncultured Candidatus Obscuribacterales bacterium; assembly: GCA_964418155.1. GTDB lineage: Bacteria > Cyanobacteriota > Vampirovibrionia > Obscuribacterales > Obscuribacteraceae > JADYXR01. The sequence goes on from CAYQKX010000004.1 coordinate 231,067, forward strand.
AAGATTACATCGTCAAAGCAGTCAGCCCGAAGGGTGCTCTGCGCACAATCATCCGTGACGATAACGGCGAGGCTACCTCAATTATTGACACTCGTCCGCCATCCTCCGATGGTCGACCAGGTCGATCCGAAGAGTTTCACCGCGTCATGGAAAATGGTAAATGGTCTGATTCATGGGGCCGCGCCAGTTCTGACGGAAAAGTCGAATCGCGACATAGCGTTCGATTGCTGGACAATGGCAACTACAACTACATCGACAATAGCGGCAAAGACAGATTGTCCAAGGCCGGCGGAAGAAGCTGGGAATTCGGCGAAACCATGGATTCAGCCAGCATCGACGAGGCACGCGACTCATTCCGTGAAGTAATGGAAACCGGCATTAAGGACCAACCGCGAATGGAACGCCTGCAAATCCTTATGGCACGTTTCGAACAACGCATGTCCGAGCGCATGGAATGCCTGGTGATGGCAGGAGAGAATCAAGATACCACAGCGGAGATGATCGAACAAAAGGTTGCAAGGACCTACGATCAGCTCACGGAAATGGTTATGAAAGATGCCACCAATGATTCTGCATTCCAGTCGCGAGAGCAACGCGTCTGCCTGGCTGAGCAGTTCATGTTTCACGCTCACGACACCACGAAAATGAATCAGGGCTCCAACGGCACTTGTTGGATCCACGCGGGCCACATTCTTGGTATGGTCAATCACCCTGACCACATGGCCCGATTCGTCAAAGAGATCTCGTTGAACGGCAGCTTCACCACTCTCAACAACGGAGAGAGAGATTCAACCGCGAAGACCGTGCGTTTCTCAAAACGTCTGTTTAATTTCCGAGGCGAAGAGCAACGATGGAATCCGGATTCGCCTTACAGCAATGCCACACGAAGTCCAGTCGCACTAATTTTCGACCAGGCACTGCCAATTTTGACCGGCAGAAATTGGGGAAGCCATGGTGGCAGTTATGATGGTACTCATGGTGTTCGACGCAGCATTTTCATGGTGACCGGAGATGCAATGCCGGATCGCGACCATCTTGTAGATGGTTCCGAACGCAAGACTTTCCTCAAATACGGCGGTATGATTCGCTACGCGCCAGGTCATATGGCGACCAGACAACTAATCAAACGAGATGGCTCCTGGTTCGTACTCCACGACGACCAACACGGTCCCAACGGCGACTGGGTTGAATACAAACTAGGCAACCTGCAATCATGGACCAAGGAGAATGCAGGACGAGTCCGCAACGACAAACCCTGGCGTGCGAAAATCGATGGCGACCGAGTCGCTCCAGTCTACTTCCCGGGTGGAAGAGGCGAATGGTGGGACGATGAAGACGGTGGCGGCTGCCAGCCGAGACCAAGATTGAGAATCATTCGCCGAATTTTCTCGGTGTTTTAAACCAGCGCCAATCTTGAGATATTGAAGAGAGCCTGAGGCTGTCGGGTTTAATATTTCTTTGTAGATCAAGACCGCTCAACTAGTAAAGAAATGCGGTTTTGGTCAAGTTTTGGTCAACTCATCTGCATACACTGGTATTACGAAGGCGAATTAATGTGCGACGTGAAAACGGGTACCAAATGATCACAATCAATGTCGTAGATTAAACTTTAATCCTGATCCTTGGCATCTCTTACCAAAGCAGTTGAATAAGCAAGCCCTCGTTTCAGCCCTAGCCGCCGTTCGATTTTTTCCGTAGAGGGAATCGGTAAATGCAATTGAAAATTTTGTTGCAAACAGCGCTGGTAGCGGTTTCATCGCTAGTGTTTTGCAATACCCCCCTGCAGGCCCAGGAACTCCCTGCGCCTGTCTCCGAAGAGCAAGAAATGCTCAACCAGCTGCCCGAATCAGTCAAAGCCCAGATGAGACCGGGTATCCGATACACGATAGGCAGCAAAACCAATCGTGGATGGGAAAACGGACTCCTGAAAGGCAACGCAGGTCTGAAGCACTTCTACTGGTCACCCGTGACCAGTATGGTGCAAGCTAGCCCGTCACAGACAACGAAAGCACAGGCACGGTCTGCCGCTCCGATGCAACAACGACATGAGTTCCACTATGCCAAGCCTATCAAGGCCGCCCTCCCCGTCAACCCGGCAGCGGTAGCGCCACCGCCACCACTACCAAAACGGGCCGTGGCTCGAGCATTACCACCATCGCGAAATACAAGGGACGTATCCGCGAAATTGGCTTATAAACGGCCGCGTACCTCAGAAGGTGTCAACGGCGAGTTAGTCAGTAAGGATACCGAAGCGAAGCTCTATGCCGCTTATCCGACATCTAAGTCGAATCAAAACGCATCAGGCGTGCTGACCAGTAAGGAGGCTTACGGTAAGCTCATCCGCAATTGATAGACAGTCCGAACGAAGAAAGTTTTTCAGTGAGCAGCGAGTGGGTGCGGGATCGTGAAAACGATCCCGTACATTTTGGAGCGATTTTTCTTGGCAACGCTCCTGTTATTAGTCGCTATGTTTACCACGGCTCAGCCACGGGAAAGTGATTGAAAGAGTAAGTTGAGGAACGACTATCATGAACAGTCGACCACTGACATTTCGTACGGTATGGATCACCGTTATGCTGGGCGTCTTGATAGCCACCGCGCCGAATTGGATTAACAATCCGCACAAAGCCAATTACGATGCACCATGGGTTCATCCTTCTCTGGCTGATCGCTGAGTCATGTATCAAAGACAATGCGCTTTGTGTCTTTCCCTTTTCCTATTGGGTTTTCTTAATCAGCCTGTAGAAGGGGCGGGACAGCCGAGTAAATCTTCTACAAAAAAAACAATTCCGAAAACGAGTAAAGCAGCTCCAGCTAAAGGCGATGGTTGGAACTCTGGTCTTTCAGACATGATGGATCAGATAGAAACACAAATACCCGGCTCCCCAAAAGGCAGTCTGCAAAAGCCCTCACCCAGCAATCAGCCACCAGCTGGTCAGGCGGGACCAGGATACTCGCCACCGGATATAACACCAAGTGACACATCAGTGGCAACACCGAGTGACACCACTTTCAATACCGCCAGTGAAGCTGTCGATAAAGCAACTGCTAGTAAAAGCGATACTACGGAAGACGACATAAACGGAACCAGCAACAACTACTTCGCAGAAATTTCCAGAAGTGGTATCAGCAGGTGGAGCGCCACAAGACGTCCGTTGAAGATCTATATACAGAAAGCATCGAACGCCAACGGATTTAGGGCAGAGTTCGCGTCCATCCTTGAGCAGGCGTTCAACGACTGGGCAGAAGCTTCACCCGCTGCGCGTTTGTCCTATGCGTTCATCTCCAACCCATCTGACTCCGACATCGCTTGCACCTGGACCGACAGCAAGAGTGACATGATGAGCAGCTTGGAAGGTGGTATCACACTTGTGATCCCAGAACGTCAGGGTATCAAGCGTGCCGACATAAAAATCTTGACCTTGCCACCACAGGACTTGCCCTCGATTTCGAGCAACTATATGAGGCATATCACACTGCACGAAGTCGGGCATGCGCTGGGACTCTCTGGGCACAGCGGCAAGCCGGAAGACATTATGTTCGGAACGATCTACCCCAAAGACGAAGCCTGCCATCTGACAGAACGCGACAAATCAACACTAACAGTTCTCTATGCACAACCGGATAGCGTGGTTGCCTCGAGAAGTATTGATCCGGTCAAAGCGATGGCAACGGCTGGTGTACCTTCAACACCTAAAGCACGGGCTCTGGACCTGAGCAACCGGGCAGCCAAAGCGATGGCATCGAATCAACTCGAATTAGCCTTGAGCAATCTGGAGGAAGCCCACAAGCTAGATCCAGGCAACGCTGTCATCGGCAGCAACTTGGGCGCAATATACGCGAATCTTGGATCGGTCGCGGGCATGACCTTCAATTTCCCCAGAGCCACTTCACTCTTCAAGAAAGCAATTCCACTGTTGGAAAAGGGACCGGACAAAAGGGCTCTATTGCAAGTGCTGGGCAACTATCTCCAAGTCTTGAGAGCCACACGCGCCAATCCCGGCGAACAGAAGTTGATCGAAGCAAAGATTGCAAAACTCAGGTAGAGGTGTCAAGGTCATCAACGAGTTTGAAGGTGTTTACCGAATATCGTTAAACACCCCAACAAGGCTGTAAACCTTCGTCAAATTTGCCTTTGTGCTCCCTTGCCAAACGAGATTGATATCGCCAAAGAGTGCTCGAGCTCAGTACTCCCGGAACGTGGTCCCCCACAAAAGCCCTTACGGAGCCCTTCTGAAACAATACCTGCGTCGTCGTTATTTGTGAAGAAGATAAAAAAGCGGTTTGATAGATATTTAAGCCGACATCGACTTAGCTATGTTCAAAACGGTGGTCGAGTGGGAACTCAGAGTTCGCAACCCTTATAGGCTGGACCTCGAAGTTAACTTACTCGTTGTCGTCCTTATTCTCTTCATCTAATTGCGGAGAGTTGGCTCGTCCAAGGGCTGAGTTGAGACGACTCGGTTTTGTGCTCGTAGCGGCATCATCCGTAGTGTCATCATCTTCATCTGACTCTTCGTCATCTGCGCTGAGCTGAGACGACTTGGCTCTACCGAGAACCGAGTTGAGCTTACCCTTGCCTTTCTTGCCTCTGTCTAAACCGCCTTTTCTGGGCTGCAGGAGCTCATCTCCAGCTTTGCGATCCAGCATCGGGGCCGCGGGCGCCGCCGGTGCGGCAGGCGTCAAGTTCTGTTGAGAGGAAGTCGGACTCAGAGCGTCTCTGCGCTTCTGGTCTAGATCAGCTCGAAGTTTAGCCTCATCTTCTCGCGCTCTGTCCTGCATGTAGGCGATGGCGGTCTCACCGCTCGTGGTGCTATTACCACCGCGATCGAGAGTCTCACCCATCCTTTGTCCAGCATGCTGTTGAGCAGCATTCTGGTCCATCACAACCGAGCCTGAAGGTGGCGTGGGATTGTTCTGTCCGTACGTCTGTGACAGGCCACCGGAAGGCTGACCGGATTCTGTCTGCGGCGAATATCCGCCGAGAGATGACGCTTGTGGGGTCACTTCGCCACTGCTGTGAGAACCATACGAAATCGACGCCGGCTCTATGCCACCAACTCTGTCGAGTCTCGCTGGCTCGGAACCAGCACCTCTTGAGACGTTATCATTGATACCGCCAGTCGGTTGATGTGTTCCGGGTTGATGAGAACCGCTATAACCACCGGCAGGTCCACCAGACGTGGGTTGAGCCGATGCATTGTAGACAGGAGTATCTCCAGTCGAGACAGGAGTAGAACCGTAGCTCAGTGAACTGCCGCTCGCTCCTGTCGTAGCTGGCTGAGCACTGTGCGAGCCACTGACGCTCCCGGGATGGGAAGTACTAGCTGTCGGCGCACCGCTATTGAAGGCTGATGAACTCGTGCCACTGCCACTAAATACGCCACCACCAGACTGCGCTGGGGCATTGTACGTTTGCGGGGTGACCGAACCAGGAGTGGTGCCGTAGGTCGAGCTGTCTACCGGAGTACCGGACGGTGCACTGGTGGAGTAACCGCCAGACTGATTCGAAGCACTATAGCCGACAGACCCGTCGGCAGACATGGCACCGCCAGGCGCTGGAGTACCAGATGCAGGATAGTTACCGCTCGACGACTGTCCACCAGGCGCAGCTCCAGGATTGATTGAATGAACTTGTCCAGATGAAGAAGACATCAGATGGCGAGGTTCATTCGGCGTGATACCGGGCTGAGAACCGCCACTAGCAGTGTCGTGTCCTTGCGGACGTATGCTGCCTGGACCCTCTACTCTGTGATCTCTACCACCCGAAGGATGGCTGCTCTGCTGCGAATTTAAAATTCCATTCGGGCTCGGAGTCGAGCCGGTTACGGCTTCGCCACGAGCGACATCTCGTGCCGAAGATGGTGCATTTGTCGTGTACGACGTGGTCGAACCATTTGCTACTGGTGTGATCGTTGGTCCAGCTGACCCGCCGGTGACCGCTTGATGTCCACCAGAGCTCCTCCCTGGGTCGCCCGAACCGGATTCATTTCTGACATCACGACTTGGACCACCTGCTGGCGAAGATGGACGAGACGCGGTCGACCCGGAGCTACCGGTTGACTCGACCCGGGTCGCGTTGGTCGGAGTTACACGACCGTCTGCGACATCTCTCGTTCTTGATTCGCCAGCGGAGGTGACTACTCTGGATGAGCCAGAGCCGCCCGATGACGGAATTACGGTCGTAGAAGGATCGGAGATGGTTCCTGCGGCAGTTACGCTTGTGGTCGAAGTCGAACCTGAATCGGTTCTATTATTGATGGTTGCTGAGGCGGGACCGTCAGTCCTATTAGCTCCCTCGTGAGACCCACTCGGAGTCACAGGTTGCGGGTTCAGTACAGGTCCCGAAGTGACATGACTGGTTGAGCCTGAACTACCTTGTACGTTGACGACCTGGTCACCATCGGTTTTGCCACCACGATGCAAGGGTTGTGTATTCGTACTGGATACCGTTGATCCTCCCGAGCTAGGAGTGCTGGGCGTCGATGAAGAGCCACCTTGAACGGTGCTGCTGGAACCGCCTCGGAGATACTCTCCGCCGCTAGCGGGCGAGAGCGATCCGCTGGCACCACTAGATACGACCTCAGTCGAACCTGCGCTACCGCTCTGGACAGTCGATCCACCCACGGATGGGCCGGACATTCCACCTGTGTAAACGGTGGAGATTCCTCCGGCAGAACCTGGATTCGAGCCTGCCGTTGAGCCGCCAGAACCGGGTTGGATGCTATGACCAGTGAATACTGTCGCAGAACCGCCGCCTCGCGCGTGGTTCGTCTCACCGCTTGGCGAGACAGCACCACCTGGATTCAGTGTCAGTTCTGTTCTACCACCACCTTCAACTGTTCCGGAAGTTCCGGAAATTGGGTTGGAAACTACTCGAGTCAATGCACCATCAGTGGTGACACCACCAGTGACCGAAGAGCCGCCTGGCCCGTGTATCGTCACGCCTGATGCACCAGCGACAGAGGTGTCGTCATTTCCGGTGACGACCTCGGCTTGACCACCTGCACGACCTCGAACGGTCTCCCCTCTAGGAGCGCCAGAACCACCCTGCGCGACAAGACCGCCTGGCGAACCGTGCGAGCCTGCTGCGCCGTGGAAGCCGGACGTTCCAGAGGCTGAACCATCTACATTGATTCCGGACGTCGTGCCGATGTTTCCAGCTAGAGCACCGCTCTGTCCCTGGGTTTGGGCGGTTGGAGTGCCGCTGTGGCCAGTTCGCAAGAACGTCGGACTAGCGCCAGTCGTGAGCGGTGTACCCGAAGTCGAACCTGCTGCTGCTACAGTCGTATGACCTACTGTCGTGCCATCGGTTGCATCGTGGCCATCAACATTGACACCGCCTGCTGGCGTAGCGGAAGCGGGTCTGAGATGCGTGGAGCCACCCGGTGAGCCAGTCACCCCTCTGGTACCTGTACTGCCAGAAGGTGCGGTCGAGCCTCCAAGAGCTGCTACTGTCGTGTGACCGGTAGTCGTATGGCCTGTGGGGATTTGACCAGCCACAGGTGCTCCATCAGGTCCCAACACTGTAGATGATGCGACGGACGTGCCATCGGTGCCAGCCTGGCCATCAACATTGACACCGCCTGCTGGCGTAGCGGAAGCGGGTCTGAGATGCGTGGAGCCACCCGGTGAGCCGGCGGTCACTCCTCTGGTTCCTGCACTTCCAGAAGGTGTGATCGTGCCACCGAGAGCTGCTACTGTCGTGTGACCAGTCGGTGCCTGTCCTGTTGAGTTATGACCGACAACAGGGTTGCCGTCCGGTCCTACCACAGTAGATGATGCAACGCTCGTACTGTCTGTACCGACGCTGCCTCCGACATTGACGCCGGCTGCCGGCGACCCAGCAACTGGTCTGAGATGCGTGGAGCCACCCGGTGAGCCGGCTGTCACTCCTCTGGCGCCGACAGAGCCGGTCGGTGTGACTGCGCTCGAGCCGCCCAGTGCGACGACTGTCGTGTGGTCCGCCCGTCCTGTGTGCGCGGTGCCATGGTCATCGCCCACTGGCGCATCACCTTGGATGCCGGTGTTGCCTGTCGTGCCGGTGTTGGACGCGACGCTGGTGATGCCAGTGGTGGCACTGGGTCGCGCTGTGCCGCTCGGACCGCGGAGATAAACATTTCCGGACGAGCTACCTGGAGTCGCCATTAGAGGAGTCGAATTTCCTGGAGTGACAGTGCCCGTGCCCGTGGTGCCAGCATGTGCGACATGCACCGTGCCTGGTGCGCCATCCACTGCTGGGACGGAACGCTCTCCTGTGAGACCTGTTGTCGCAGTGCCCTCGAGTCCGAGAGTGGAGCCGATGGAGCTCGGTGCGACACGAGTTCCTCTCACATCACCGCGAAGATGCGTCTGAGAGCCCGAAGTGGTCGTGGACGCGACCTGCCTGCTCGTACCTGTCGGCTGGCCGGCAGACGCCGTAAGGAATGTCGTAGTGCCTGGAGTCGGAACGACCGTATGCGGCGTGCCATGCGGATGGCCGGTCGCACCAGCGTTGTCTGTGACGTCCGCGTGCGCGACATGATTCGGGTCGGCGCCTGACGGGAGCGCCGTCACGGTCTGACCAGTGCTGCCGTGCCTAGCCGCGACCACAGTCCGGTTGGTGCCGGAGCCAGGGTCAGCGGTCGTGACTGTCGTTGCGGCCGTACCAGTCGTACCAGTACTACCTGCAGTACCAGTGACGCCTGTGGAGCCAATCACACCTGTGGTCGCCACGACCATGCCCGCGGTGCCGATACCGAGGTCCTGGCCAGTTATACCAGTGACGGTGTCACTAGCGGTACCACCGGGTCGGAGGACGACCCCGTTATCTCCGGTATGCCCGGCGCTGGCTACTGTCCGGTTCGCTCCGGTCTCGGTCGGAGTGCCACCAGTGGTGCCACTGAGACCTATGACTCTTCCTGGAGCACCTCTGTCGCCACTCAGTGCGGCGGTTCGTGTCAATACTGGGCTGCCACTGGTTCCAGTCGGGATCACAGTTGGGCTACCGCCGGTATTCGTCGTAGTACCGCCGACGTCGGCATGTACCACTTGTGGACCAGCTACTCCGGCATTCAGAGGTACGACTTCAGAGCCGGTAGTACCTCTCAGTGCTACTTGGCTCGGTGGAGCTGCTTGTATGCCTGCGGGTTGACCAGTCCTTCCACCGGTCGAGCCTGTGCGACCCGCGGTGATCAGCGTCCCACCTGGCGGCAGTGTCAATCGCCCTCCTGGGCCAGTCTCTCCTTGGCCTGTCTCTCCAGGGGCGCTCAATACCACGGCTTCTGAGCCAGCCGCTGCTTCTATAGTGTCGACCGCCACACCGGCAGCTGCATTTATGCGAGCTTGAGCGTCAGTCGAAGGCGTACTCGGAGCACTGACACCCCGACTGGTGCCTCTAGCTACTCCAGTCAATGCTGTAGCCGCAGCTAGTCCGTCAGTCCTGGTGGCTGCCACCGTCGCGTCGGTATCGGTCGGCGGATTGATACCCTCTGCACCACCTGAAGTGACTGGTGGTGGCACATTCGTAGCACTTGCCGTCTGAATTGGGCGGCCAGGCTCAGCTCCCTTCACGACACCACGGGGAGTTGCAATGCCTGTGAGCGCCGCACCTGTGAGCAATGTGGCCCCAGTCGTAGTTGTTCCGGCAGGTGGGTCCACGCCGCCAGGAGGAGGAGACGTGACACTCGGAGGAGGAGATGATGTGGCAAGATTCGAAGACGTAGCTGGCCTCGGTGCTGGGGGCTGGACACCAGGTCCAGGAGGCGTAGTCGGGGCCGGCGCCGGGCGCGGATTGTCGCCGCCGCCACCACCACCGCCACCGTCGCCGCCGTCACCGCCGCCGCCGCCGCCGCCGCCACCGCCGCCACCGCCGCCGCCACCGCCTTTCGACTGCTCAGCGGCTTTCTTGATTTCTTGAGCCATCTTTTCACCGAGCTTCATGGCTTCACCGCCAGCAGCTCTGACAAGACCCGCGAAATCGAAGGCGAATTTGACGGACAAATTGGCAAGCGTGTTCAGGGCAAGCATGATGATCGTGCCAGTCTCATCGACACCGCGGAATGCAGCTATCAACAAGACAGTCGTGTTCCAGAACAACGACCAGAAACAAAGAGTTATGACGCCTTCTATCCAGTTGGGAAGAGCGTCTCTAAGATGTTTCATCGGCCAGGCCCACAGGCCGGCTACTACAGGACCGACGCACCAGAGATAATATAGGTACGCCATCTGAAATGCGCAAAGAATATTCCAAGATGTCACCAGCGCAGCATTGCTGGTGTTAGCCATCGTTCGGGCAGCTGTCACCGCAGCTGGTACCACTTCATCAGCTCTGTCTTCAGGAACAATATAGAGTCCCGGGATACAAGGGTCCCAGATCTTGACTGCAATAAGCGTCGCTTCCAGTTCTGCAAACGGAGTGAAGTTCCCCATCAGAGGAATGCCCATCGAGGAGAACGGAATGTCTATAGCGTTGCGGTTTTCTTCAGGCGTTCTGAACGGCATTGCTTTGATTTCGTGGCACAGAGCCTCGCGATACATATCCGTGCCGAACAGGCGACTGTACTCACTAGATATCGTGTACGTGATCGAATTGGCAAGGTCTATCCCGTAGTTGCATACGAGGTAAGTAGCCGGAATAAGAAACACAGAAACCACAGAACGCAAAATCCCATCGAAGGGATTGACCTGACCGAGAACCGGATTGCCGGAAGCCATGATCGCTCGAGTTTGGCTGATGACTGCGCCTGGAAGTAGTAAAAGAATTCCCATCGGAACGAAGATGTTGTCCCGAATCTGGTTCCACGGGTTACCGGGCTCGACAGTAAAGTTATGAAGATAACTGCCGGTATATTGAATGGCGCTTTCCGCCTGGTTGTGTCCGATTTCAGCAGCCACGTTGGCGGCACCGCTGGCGGCACCTTGCGCTGCAGCCTGAGCGCCTTGACCTTGCTGAAGTGGTCGGCCTGCGCCGGCTGCTACTTGCTGACCTAACGCAGCCATCTGGGCTCCTAAGTTGGATGCGCTTTCAAAATCGTTGACGCCGCTCGTTCCGGCCATCTGGTTCATCGTCTTCGCTGCGCTGCTTGTCGTCTGCTTACCAGATACTGATCGACCATCGTAGAATGGCTTTTCACCACCAGCAAAGGGACCTTCACCGAACACATCGCTCGCCTGACCCGACTGCGTCGGCTCTGTAGCTTTCGGTCCCTTATCCGCCTCGGTACCCTGCTGACCGAAGGTAGCCGCGACATCTTTGCTCATCATGTAGTTGAAGCCGTCAGTCGGCTTTCCTTCAGAACCGAACTGCGCACCGAATCCCGCGGAGTTGTAACCTCCAGCGTTATTCAGATTGTAAGAGTGTGCAGGAGAGTTCGTTGTGAAAAGGAAAACCGCTAGAAGCGTTACGGATATGGGGATTAGTCTCATTGCTCTCATCATTGACATTTTTGCTGTGCACCGCGTGTGGTTAGATCGAAAAAAGGATAAGGAGTTATCTTTCACGCTATTTGCCCCCCTTCTGAGAGGCTTCTCCGACTGCTTGTTCGGCCTTCTGCATGATCTGCGAGACCATGTCACCGGCCTTGAAATCAAACGGATTGAACGGAACGTACGTCAAAATGGTCAGGAAGGCTATGAACATAAGCAACTCCCATTCGGAGTACATGCTGAAACCACCTTCTGCACCCAACCACGTGAGACGTGTGCACATACACAAAAGCACTACCGACCACCAGAATTTCCACAGCGATAGATTGATCACGGCATCAACCCAGACAGGGAAAATCCTCGAGAATAGCGAGCCTACACTTCCAGGCCAGGCGTAGAATGCAGCTGCCACTGGACCCATCAACATCAGATAGCAGACCATCGTGATTTGGAACGCGCACAACATCACCAGACCGAAGGCCGCAGATTGCGCCATCAAATTGGCCATCGCCTGAAGCATGATTGTCGCTTTCGACTGATCTTCTACGCCGGAGGCTTCTTCAGGACCTTGAGACATTTTGCCAAGGACCTTGAAGGCCTTTGGACCCATCAACTGGTTCTTCATATTCTCGAGCGGCGGTCGAAACACTTGTTCGTCAGCCCAGAGAAAAATGATGCCAGGCTCTACATAGCGGTTGACTTCATAGTGCATCGAATTGCCGACGTCGATACACCAACTCAGAATCAACTGAGTGGCCGGTATCAAAAAAATAGCAATTATGGATCGCAAAATTCCTGTGAATGGACTGACACCATCATCATCGTTGGAATTGAACACGACTCCATGAGCGACGAAGCCCTTCGTATGCGTAATCACCGCACCAGGCAGTAGTAGCAAAATCGCCATCGGAAGATAGACTTCTTTGTACATCCGCTGCACGAACCAGACAGCGTTTTGGTGTGTCTTCGTTGGTTGCAGCGAAGAAGCTGCAGAACCAGACGCCTCGTTGGCGACATTGATGAGAGATTGGTTGTTGAGGTCCATCATGCAGAGCCAGGTCGGATCGAATGCATCTGCGAGCGCGTCGCCGCCACCCTGACACGCACCTTGCCCACAGGCCTGTCCTTGCCCGAAAGCCTTGTCTGGAGAGTTGGCCTGATCGCCCATCATCGTACCAGCCATCGACAGCCCGGTCGTCATCGCTTCAGCGGGTACCACACCACCAGGCATATTGTTCTGCTCACGGAACTTGTCGGCGTAGGCAGCGGTGAAAGGGTCTGGATACTTGGCCTTAAACTGGATCTGCTGGTTGTGACGAAAGTGTTGGTCGCCGCGAGGAGGACCTGGGTGTGAAGTTGGTCCGTCCTTCTCCACCGTCCACTCGGGCTCTGAAAAGTTGGTCTCTGTGTCCGGCAATGTCCGGCTCTGCCCTAGGGGGGCATGGTCCATCGAAGCTATACCGCCACTGTATGTGGCGCCGCCTTGGTCGTACTCGCCGCCTGTCTGGTAATCGTCGGGCTGGTCGGTCGCCTTCTCAGTTTTCATCATGTTCTCTTTGCTGTGAACCTCAGCAGAGAGACCACCGACACCTTTCCAGTATCGTTCGGCTTGACCGAACTGACCGGTACCTTCCGTCACTTCATAAGCTCCCGCACGACCGCACGGAACTAGTAAAAAGAACGAAAAGAGGCAGAGAATTGCAGCGAGATTGGATTTAATGCGCATTTAAAAAGCCCTCAAGTCGAACCGTCGTCCGACTTTCTCCGACTGGAGCCGCGATAGAGAGATAGTAAAAGGGTCTTGGTCTGGAATAAGGGGCGGGCTGGAGGGAGAGCCAAGACCCTGTCTGATGGCGACCATAAGATTCTATGAAGTCTTTGTGAACTTTTGGTACCCACCCTGACATCCACGAGAACCTAGAAACCCTTGCAAAAACTCTAGAGCGGAGCCTCGGCTACGACAAAAAAGTTATAACTAATAGAAAACATTCCCAGCCTGACCGGGAATCAGTCAGCAATGCGCGAGCAATCGCCTGATTGTGAAGAACCCGAAATCAAAGCCCTCCGGTCAACATAATCACTTTGTATATCAGGGTCTTTCCTGGTGGTGCCGGCTTTCCATCACCGCGATCGCCCACAGCTAGAGCTGGAGGCACGATAATTTTTCTTGTCCCGCCCGTCTGCATTCCCGCCATTCCTTGCTCCAATCCTGCAAGAAGCTGCCCTTTGCCAATTTGAAATTGGAACGGAACGCCTCGATCGATTGTACTAACGAACTTGGTGCCGTCTTCTGTCCAGCCGGTGAGGTGACAGTAGATATAGGTGCCGACCTCTGCAGGCTTCATTCGACCGCCGGGCTCGACATCTGCAAACCGCACCCCGCTTGGAGTGGCGGAAAATTGGAGCGGCGCGCCCTTGACTGATTTGTCTTCACTGGACGGCGGACGATTCAAAAGCGCCACGTAATTTGTCGATTTTTTGAACTTGTCGTTGTTGATGTACTTAGGAAGAGTGCGGACCTTGTGATAAGGATCGGGCGCATAAGCAGTCGTGGAAGCTTTATCCAAACCGCTAATGTTGCTAGTAACGCTTTTGTTGCCGTTGTTGTCTACGTTGAAGACACCAACAATCTCCTCTTCCTTTTTCTGATCAAATAGAGAACATCCGGTCAAGGCGACAAGAGCGACTATTGCAGTTGAAATGGATGCAATAGATCTTTGGTTGCCTCGTTTGACTACACAGACCATTTCGATTTCCTCGAAGAAAAAACTTGGCTTCACTGGCGGTACCGATCTGAAAATTAGACGATCCCTTGACTACAGTATAATGAGACAAAACTGATTTTGAGTCAACGGATCGATTATGTCGCCCTCTCATTTTAAGAGCATGTGCAAAACAAAGCTGCTCTTGTCAATCGTGGCACTCGGAGCGATAACGAGCTGCACGGGCCAAGAAAGTAACCACAAGCAAGAATCCGCAGATCTTCAGAAACGCGGATTGGAATTGGCGAAACAGGGAAACAACCAGGAAGCTTACCAGACCTTGTCTCGAGCAATCGCGCTTTCACCGGGCAGCAAGTCAGCTCTGTACAACTTTGGTATGGTCTGTCTGGCAACGAATAGGCTAGACGAAGCCCGAAGCGCTCTAACCAAGGTGCTCGTTATGACCGGAAGCATGGACTTCTTGCATTTGAGCGCCGCCCAGCACGTGCTAGATCATTTCAAGACTTATCCCATGTCATGCTTGAGACGCGCCGGACTAACCCGCTGGGATAAGTCAGCATTACCGATCAGAATCTATGTGGCAAAAGGAAATTTGGTACCGCGCAACTATTCCGACAGAATCCTCGAACCTATCGAAGTGCATGATTTCACACGCACCGTCACGGCCACTCCATCGAATCTCCCGGTATCAAAACGCTTTGACGAAAGCTACGTTAAATGCGTGAAGGACGGAATATCGATCTGGAAGTGGGCAAGCGCTGAATCGCTTTTGTCATTCAAATTCGTTGATGACGCCAATCGAGCTGATGTGCTTATTTTTTGGACCGATAGCTTGCACGGATTTGAAGGCTGGACCTACTTTCCACAGGAAAAAAACACCAAATCAGACCCGACGATCATCTTGCTATCTTTGAATTCAAGCCACACCGAAGCGAAAGAGTCGTTCGACAAAGCACTCACCGCGACAGCGGCCCACGAGTTCGGCCACGCCCTTGGACTGGAGCATTGCACGACCGCAAATATGCTCATGAGCGGTGCTGTAAATCAGCGGCTGACCACCAACGCTATCAGCGATACTGAAAAGGACACGTTGCGAGCGCTGTACCAGCTGCCTGCAGATGTGTTGTTGACTGGGGTAGGCAAATAGCCCGCCCTCAGCGCGAGATGTTTCGAAGGCTCGCATCAAGGCACATCAGTTGTCGATATACGAATGCCCGAGTCTAGACGCGAGACCTCTAAAAGTTCTCATAAAGCAGATCAATTGCCGGTCAACGGATGCTTGCCTCTAAGCGCAAGACGTTCGCAGAGCATCATAAATTGCAGATGTTGTTGATATCGGATAAACAGATAGCCCGACGCTCAGCGCGAGACGTCTGCGGAGATCGCATAAAGATTGGAGTCTTCAGCAGCAACATAGACAACATTGCCAACCACTACAGGCTGTCCACTCATGGAGTATCGCTCGATTTTCACATCAAGAAGCTCTTTACCGGTGGCGCAATCAAGCGCTTTCATGTGGTTGCCGAGATTGGCATAAAGAGCCAGGTCATGCACAATGAATCCGACGATCGGTACGGTAAATTTAGATTGCCAAATCGTCTTACCGCTTTCCTTCTCCAAGGCAACAAAACTGCTGGTTCCATTGGCGGCCTCGGTGCTGACAAAAACCTTATCGCCAATCACGACTGGAGTGCCGACAGCATTCGAATTCAATTTAACGTTCCACAAGTAACTGCCACTTTCCAGATCAAGAGCGCTAAAGTACGAGCTCTTCGTTGCTTCCGGTGTGGCAGTCGCTTTCTTGTCTTTACCAGTTATCTTACTCGCCAATTTCTCGGCGTTTGATTCTGCCTGCTTACCTTTCAAGTCTTGCTGAGCGATTCCGTTTTCGGATAGAAAACTCCCGAAATAGACCCTGTTATCTTGAATCGCAACCTTGCTCGAGAGCGAACCTGTCCTGACCACTTTACCAACGGACCGAGCGTTGAAATCAGCGCAGATAGCATACCCGCCATCATCCGCGATCAGCACATCATCATCATCAAGATAGAGAACGCGCTTGCCTTCATACTTTTGGCGAGGCAAACTCGCGAAGGATGCAATCGATTTAGTTTTTCCATCAACTTTTAAAATCGAGCGATCAGGTTGCTCCAGATAAATCGCGTCACCAGCAGCAATACATGACGAAGAAGCGCCTTTGTAACGGAATTCAGGTCCATTGTCTTGCCATTCAATCTTTCCCGTCTCTTTGTTGACCGCACTGACTGTTTGTTGATTTGTCAGACAGTAGAGCCATTTTCCGATAGAGAGAATTTGCACCTCTTTGTGATTGGTAGATGTTTCAAGCTCCCAGATCTTCTTACCGGTAGACAAAGACATCGCGTAAATTTTTCCCTTGCGCTCCTTCCCCGGCGCCCGATCAGCGAAATTAGAGAGTGATACCAGAAAGACTTTGTCACCGTCCACCATTGTCTGCTGCACCGGAAAATCCGACGACCAGATCGGCTTGCCGGTCTTTCTCTCGACGACATGCGCGAAAAGCTCATTGTGCCAGGGATAGCCACTAGCATAAACGATCAAGTCGCCTCTAACTTCTGGTGTCGTTGCAAATCCATTTGCAGACCAGACTGATTTCCTTATAGGCTCGTAGATCCAGAGAAATCGCGAGTCTGTCGGTTTGCAGGACGACAGGCAGGACATGCCGAACAGAAGAATCGACAATTGAACTAGTAAGTGAAATGATTTGGGTTTAAACAAAAGAGAGACCGAAAAAATCAAAGGCGTTCTGCCATATTACACTGACTTCGATTCAATGTCTTGAGATCATGACTTTCTCATTGTTTCGAACAGAAAAAGATTCTGCAGAATAACTATTGTCAGGTTAGTAGTTGATTGCGTCGGTTCGGCACAGGTCATAGGATTGCGAGAACTCAGGCGCGGACGAAACGCGGTAGCCGAATGTCAGTTAGCCCCTTAGACTATTTCGAAGCGGCATGCAACAATTGCAAATTACCAGTTAGTGAAACTTGAATATGAACAGAGACGAAAATTTCCAGAATGCCTGGTTCGTGGATTACACAAGCAATATCTCGGAACGACTTAGCGAGATCAAAACATTTGCGTATCTGGTGTTCGATCAACTGGACACTAACGGCAACGGTGTCATTGAGACTGAAGAACTGCTTGCCGCGCTAGATTCGCCGCAACTCTCCGAGCGAGAGAAATCGTTCATCATGTTCTTACTGTCCAACCAGGATGCAATCTCCGAAACGGTAAGAGATAGCACCATTCCGAACAGCATCTCTCGAAATGATATCGAAGCATACTTCACGATGATCAAGAGTCTTCTTTAACCCACTAGATCTCGCGATGCGATCACTCTACGAATTTATCGACTGTTCGGCATCTTGACGTTGTTCTTGCGGCACCACTCTTCGGCACTCTTTCTCTTGAGAGCTTTGTACTCTTCCACTTTGCTGAGCAAGCTATTGTTCTTTTGAATCTTGCTCATGTCTCGGCGAGTCATCATAGGCTGAGTGCCTTGGGAAATGCCAAGGTCCCTATCTCTAGGTGTAAACCTGGGTCCGACATTGAATGGATTATTCTGTTGTCCACCTCTAGCTTGCTTATCAATGTTGAATGTACCTTGCGGCTGTTGGCAATTGGCATTGGTCTTGCCCCAATTATTGATTGAATCTCCAGACGTATCGCTAGAGTGCCACTTCAGAGATTTGTGCTGCGGGCCTGTGTTTGTGCGCATCTCCGACTGTGCGGCGCCGCGATTGCCGGCGGCCCAACTCGGCAATTTGGCATCGCCCGAACCGAAATAATCGGTAGGCACCGAAGGCGATGGAGTCTCTATGTTCTCGTCACTGAGCGAACTCTTACCTTGCGCAATCGCAGTCGGCGCGAATGCGATTGAGACAACTAAGAGCAATGGCAACAAGGATTTTGGTTGAAACATAAATAGTAAATTCTTGATTGGATCCAGGATTACGCGAGGCATCTTTACATCTTACAGTCATTCGAGCCGATCTGCCAGCAGAAATTTCCGACGATCCTAATGCGGAACATCGGAAATTAGGACCAGCCGAAGCCATCACCGACCCGAAACTAGAACGAAATGCATTTTAAGGTATAAAAAACCGCTCAAAAATATGCGTTTATGCGTTTATTTAAAGGAATATCCTATTTCGTTCCAACAATTTCGGCGGATTAACGAGACGGTAGAAATCGACGTGGGAGAACTTCTGTTCTCAATCCTTAGAAATCAGGCGTGACGCTCAGCGAAAACTTCTTTTCTTGCTCGTTGTACTCAAATCCACTCTCTTTCAACAACTTATCAGGGCGATGCTTGCCAGGAAAGATATCGATATCGATCTGCGAATAGAGCAGGCGCGGAGCGAATCCGGAGACAATGCGAAGCATCTCCGGCACGACTTCCGGCGAGAATTTGTCCGCTGCAAACAGACGGCGAAGCTCGAGAACAGAATCGCTTTTCTTTCTAGCAGCGGCAATCGCAACGATTGCACTATCTTCTTCTCCGACCAGGAACAGACCTTCCTTGCCGAAGTAATTAGCTTCGATATTGCGCAAATCGGAATCCTGAGACTCGAGATTGAGCGACTCCCCGTCCTTCTCATAAATTTCGCTGACGAAGGTTCTGATGGCAGGCTCGTCTTGCCTATTGGCGACTCGTACTTGCACGGCTCGCTCCAATTGCTTGTAATTCCTACAATGTACTAGCCGAATCATCAACTGAAAAGGCTGATTAGCTAATGCGGCCGCTTTTGGCGACCGCATTCGAAGCTATTCAATTTATCTCAGCGCTTACTTGGCCAGGAAGCCGACCAGAAGTAAAGCGACGATATTGAGGATCTTGATCATCGGGTTGATTGCCGGACCGGCAGTATCCTTATAAGGATCGCCTACGGTATCGCCGGTGACGGCAGCCTTGTGAGCTTCTGATCCTTTGCCACCATGATGGCCGTCTTCGATGTACTTCTTAGCGTTATCCCAGGCGCCGCCACCAGAAGTCATCGACAGTGCGACGAAGATTCCGGTAACGATAGACCCTACGAGCACTCCACCAAGCATCTTGGCGGCAGCGTATTCGCCGGGCATTGCGCTGGACAACCAGAATACTCCAACCATTGCAATGACCACAGGGGTCAAAACAGGGATGAGCGCTGGGACGATCATCTGCTTCAAAGCAGAGGTTGTGACGATGTCTACGCATTTTGCATAGTCAGGTTTCGCCGTGCCTTCCATGATGCCAGGAATGGTCTTGAACTGACGGCGGACCTCTTCAACGACAAGACCTCCGGCTTTACCCACCGCTTCCATAGCCATTGAAGAGAAAAGGTAAGGAATCAAACCACCGAGGAACAATCCTGCCAGTACGAAAGGGCTGGAGAGATCGAAAGAGATGTGACCATTGACGATGCCGTTCTTCTGCAGCTGAAGATCCAGCTCTTGCGTGTAAGAGCTGAACAACACGATAGCTGCTAGTCCGGCAGAGCCGATAGCGTACCCCTTTGTCACTGCTTTGGTGGTATTACCGACGGCATCAAGCGGATCTGTAACGGCTCTGACTTCCTTGGGCAGCTCAGCCATCTCAGCGATACCGCCGGCATTGTCCGTAATCGGTCCATAAGAGTCGATTGCGACGATGATACCAGCCATGCTCAACATTGACATGGCTGCAAGGGCGACACCGAAGACGCCACATAGCGAAAATGAGATGAGGATTCCTAGGATGATTACGATCGTTGGCCATGCTGTGGCTTCCATCGAAATTGCCAGTCCGGCGATGATGTTGGTGGCATGACCGGTTTCAGACGCTTTAGCGATATGCTTGACCGGACGATAACTGGTCGACGTGTAGTACTCAGTGATGAATACGATCAAACCGGTTACAACAAGACCTACTAGCGATGCAGAAAAGAATTTCCATGTGTCTACCGGATTGTTGTTAATGGACAGGCCTGTCATCATGGCATTTGTAGCGAAGAAGAAGCCTATAGCAGCGAGGACGCCAGAGACTATGAGACCGCGATATAGCGCATTCATAATGTTCTTACTGGCATCCAGCTTCACGCAAAACGAGCCGATAACCGATGTTGCAATTGAGATGGCACCCAAGACGAGCGGATAGAGAAGAACCATTGGAGTTTGATTGGCTGCTACCGCTGCTTCGATTTGAGCATGGAAAACCTGGTGAGCAAGAAGCATGGTGGCAATAGCGGTAACCGCGTATGTTTCGAACAGGTCAGCGGCCATGCCGGCGCAGTCGCCGACGTTGTCACCGACGTTATCAGCAATAACTGCCGGATTGCGCGGATCATCTTCAGGAATTCCGGCCTCGACCTTTCCTACAAGGTCAGCACCGACGTCGGCAGCCTTGGTGTAGATTCCGCCACCCAATCTGGCGAAGACGCTTATCAAACTTGCACCGAATCCAAGTCCGACCAGTGCGTTTACATCTTTAGTAAAGGCATAGAAGCCGGTCACTCCAAGAAGGCCTAGACCGACGACTAGTAGGCCGGTCACGCTTCCGCCTTTGAATGCGACAGCGAGAGCCTGATCCAGTCCACCTCTTGCAGCCTCAGCTGTTCTGACATTGGCTCGGACGGATACGTACATACCGATGAAACCCGCCGCGGCGCTGAGCAATGCACCGACTACAAATCCGATCGCTGTAGTGACATTGAGCGCAAAGGCGATGATGGCGGCAAGCACAACACCAACACCAAACACGGTAATGTACTGACGGCGCATGTAGGCATTGGCACCCTCTTGGATTGCGCCTGCAATCTTCCTCATCGCTTCGTTGCCGTCGGAGAGCTTGAGCACGCTCTGTCCGGCATAAGCTCCGTACAGAAGCGCGAGTACACCTCCGCCGCTGCACATCATCAAAATGCTGTTCTGGTCCATGGAAAACTCCCTCTTAAGAAGCCAGTCCGGGCTTTTGCCGCAGCCTGTCACAGGTGCAGCAGCCTCGGACACGTCGGCACACGAATGCCGACACGTTTCACACACTATTGCTATCCGCAGCTTGCAAAGCAGACAGCCGGAATGCTGCCTAAATTTATCAGGATCTACTAAAGGTCATCTCAAGTTGTGTTTAATATACGCTTCGCAGGTGGTGGCAATCAGTAGCTGATAAAAGTTTTCAAGACCGAGTAAGGAACCTTGGGAGTGGGCTGCCGTCGGTGTTAGAATTGCTCCGCACTAGAAAGTTAAGGTACATTCATGTGGCAATGTTTACCTGTTAAAAAAGATATCGTGCGGATTGCTCCTGTCTCACTTTTAATCGCCTTAATAACTGCCAGCACAGCGGCGCACGCCCAGTCCAATTTAGGTATCAATACGATTTCGAGCGTGAGGGAAGATCGCGGGAGGACCGCCGCGACCATTTCAACAGTCGGAAGGCAGCCTTTACCGCGTCCGATAATACAATTCCTTCCGGGAGAAAATGGCACCACGATTATGGTTGCTGATTTTCCGGATGTCGTCTTTCCTTATCCCACCAAAGTAATCGCGGTCAACGCAGAGCCGATAGCTACGAGCGCCACCGCGGTTAGTGCCCCCTCTCGCGGTATCAAACTAGTTCGGATCGGGCGATTTCAGGAGAGCCCACCGATTTTTCGTGTAGCGATTGTGTCTACCGACGCCGAAAAACTTCGTTCTGTGAGATTCAACGCCAAGCCAGGAGCACTCTCGGTCCACTGGTCGAAATCATCGGCTGTGAGTCAGCAAGCGATGCCGCCGACCGCGCCTATCGCCCAGAGACCTCCGGCAAGGCGCCGCGCCTATCAGACGACCTTCACTCCACCGCCGGTGGCACCACCAGTGGGCACGATGGAACCATCAATGGTCGATGTCCCGCAAGTCGGTCAGGCATACCCAACTACAATCGACCCGGAAATAGCCTCTGCGTACCTGCCGCTCAGACCACCTATCCAGCAACCAACAATAAGACGCGGAGACGAAACCGTGAGCCGAACACCTGTTGGGCTCGCCGCCAAAGCTGAGAAGCTTCACTCGAAACCCGGCGAAGCCGGGAAGAAAGCCGTGAAAACAGTAAAGCCAAAGTCAGATCCGAATGGCATCGAGACTGGTTCTGAGCTAGCAATCGCCACCGCACCGCCTCTGTCGAAGTGGAAAAAGGGCGAGAAACAAGCATCAGCCGAGACAACCCGCTTGGCCTACGACACATCGATTTCTTCAGGTAGATCAACGCGAACGGCTTGGTCTCAAAACGAAAAACAGATTATCGAGTCAGACGGGAAGCAGAAGCAAGCGTTCGACGCCCCCGCACAACCATCTCGTTTAGCGCGAGTTGTAACTCCTGCGCCAAGTCCCGGTGGCAAACAGAGTGTGGATCAGCAAGAGCTCGTCGCCCCCGCACAACCAACTCGTTTGGCGCGAAGTGTAACTCCTGCGCTGAGTCCCGGTGGGAAACAGAGTGCGGATAAGAAGCAAGAGCTCGTCGCCCCCGCACAACCAACTCGTTTGGCGAGAGTAGAGACTCCTGCGCAAAGACCGGATATTAAGAGCGGCGAGTTAGGGGCGAAACCTATTGAGATCGAGAAAGAAGACTTACAGCCATCAAAGAAAGGGCTGATGAGTTTTTACTCAAAAATGAAGGAGAAAGCACAAACACTTCTTTTGCCGGAAGACACCACAACTGCACAGGCAGCCTCTGACGAAATCAAACAAGACAACAACGAAGTGATAATCAAATCGGACAGCAACGCAACTCTGACCACTGCGCCTGCACCTGTTGCGGAACCAGCTCCAACGCTCATCCCAGAGATTTCGCTAACGCAAAACGGCAACAATAGCGGCTACACGTTGAAAGTCGTTTCTCCAAAAGACAACGACCTGAACTACAGCAGCTTCCGATTGCACAATCCAGAGCGCTTCGTCATAGACCTCCACAATATGCGTGGAATACAAGCCGCAGTTGTTCCACAGCCCGAAAATCCAGAATTTCTGACCGCGGTGAGAACAGGAGCGCCGGATCCAGTTAAGAACACAGGACGGCTCGTGCTGGACCTCTCCGGCGAAAGTGTCAGCGTCATACCGAGTGATTCAGAGAGTGTGAACATACTCTCATTCGTGATCGGCAAATCAGACAATCCCGTCGCGGGCATCGTACCTCCGCCAGGTAGTGTTCTGGTTCTTGATGCCGGTCATGGCGGGAATGACCCCGGAGCGCAACGAGGATTCGTCAAAGAAAAAGACCTCACCCTCGCTATTGCGCAAAAAACGCGCGACAAGTTGGTCGAGAGCGGAATCAAAGTAATCATGACTCGTGATGAAGACAGTTTCATATCGCTTTCCGATCGCGTAGCTATCACCAACAATCTCAAACCGGATCTTTTTCTGAGCGTCCATATCAATTCGCTCGAAAGCACATCGGATATCCATGGTATTGAAACGTACTACCAGAGCGATATAAGCAGGCCGCTTGCTCAGAACATTCATGAGTCGATCGTGAGCGAATTGGGAGCGCCTGATCGCGCTATAAGAAAAGCAAAGTTCTACGTCATCAACCGAGCACAAGTTCCAGCCGTGCTCGCCGAAGTGGGCTTCATTTCCAACAAGTCGGAGAGGGACAAGCTCGTGTCTGCTGATTACCAAGAAAAAATTGCAGGCGCGCTGGCGAAAGGTGCTATCCTCTACCTGAAGCAGAACTCGTCTGTGGCCCGGAAATTGAGTAGCGCCAAAGCTACTGACGATACCTCAAAAATCGAGAGGGTATCCGGTGGTTCCGAGACCGAAGAAAGTTTGACCTCTAAAGAAGGTCCGACTTCCAATGGAAAGGACACGACCACAATCAAGTCCGAAGGCAGTATTCCCGGAGCCTCCCGGCTCGCGCAACGAGGGCTCGGAATCAAGAGTCACTAAGCGTTACAGGGATTGATAAGACAACTTTACCAAACATTTACCGACCCGCAATGACAATTAACAGGCCCTGAGGCAAGTTACACATAAGATGTATTCATGATGACTCGATTCCGCCGTAGTTAAGTTTCGGCGAAAGGAGCAGGACCCGATAGATGATTCAGTCAACCGAGCCAAGTTGGAAAAAGATATCGAGAATTGGTCTCTTTGACTCGGGTGTGGGCGGCTTATCAGTGCTCCGCAGTCTCGTCGGTCGGCTCGAGTACAACACTGAGAAAGAGTTTGTATATATAGGTGACACGTTGCGTTGCCCATACGGCAATCGCCCTCCGCGTCAGGTGACCACCTACGTGAAGCAGCTCACGAGCTGGTTGTTGCAATTCAACCTGGACGTCATCGTCATGGCATGCAATACGAGCGCCGCTGTCGGTAAGGACGAACTCGTCTCGTACTCACCAGTGCCCGTCCTCGACCTCATGGGGCCGACCGCTAGATTCATCAAAGAGCGCGGTGTTCGGCGAGTCGGTGTGATGGCGACAGCAGCAACTGCTCGGAAAAAAGCATTCTCGCAGCAAATCAACTCGCTAGACCCGAAGATTTTGGTCAACGAAATCGGTTGTCCACTCCTGGTCCCTGTAGTTGAAGCGGGATTGGCAGATAGCCAGGACGCCCAGGACGCACTCAAACCGTATGTGAAAGAGTTGTTGGAAGCGGACGTCGAGGCCGTAGTATATGGATGCACTCACTATCCGTTTTTGGATTCCGCGCTGAAATCTGTTCTATCCAGCATGACGGCTTATCCACCTCTCATAATTGATCCTGCCGAATGCCTGGCCAACGCTATTTCCGGAAAGCCAGCCAAGGTAGGCGGACCTCAGCCGGATGCGTTCTTCTCCTGCCGCTTCGCTACCACCGGTGACGCAGAGACCTTCGCGCACAACGCGGGGCGCTGCTTGAAGCAGAACATCGGTTCCGTTACGACAGTCACGATGAATGAGCTAACAGCTGCTTTCGTACTGCGCCGACTCCAGAAGCCGGTCGTGCCGACACCGATTCAGTTCGCGCCAGAAGCAGTTTCGTAGTTACCTAATCTATTTTCGAAGTAGCGCTGTTGTGAGCGAAGTCCCGCTTTTGGAGCCTGTCTAAATATGGCATCAGATTCAGTGCTCACCCTCCGAATTCGATACCGTTAGAGCACGCTCACAATAACAATCAATCTATACGGCACAAATACAGGCAGAACTGCACATGTCCTCTGTGCGAAACAACCCTTTCGACATCCTATTGATGCGATCACCGCTTGCGATACCATGAGAGCGGACTCAGAAAGACTCACATATCCGATCTGGTCACCGTGAATATCCGACGGTGTGCGCATTTGAAGATGATGCTAAGGCAATTCCGTTTTCAATGGTCTATTTGATCTGTGTGGAGGCAATCGAGATTGAATCGATTTTGCCCACGTAGATCAGGCATCGATTGATTGACGATCCGAGTGATTATCGGATCGTCACGAGTAGTAAATCCAATCAAGAGAAGAGCCAATACCATGACGAAACTAGCCGAACAACTGAATCTTGCGAGTGTCTCTCCATACGACAATCTGGAGCAGATGTATGCTGCGGCACAGCAGTGTACGAATTGCGATTTGTGCAAAGCACGAAACAATGTTGTTTTGTTTCGCGGTAACCCGGAAGCTAAATTAATGATCATCGGAGAGGGACCTGGTCAAAACGAGGATGAGACGGGGCTTCCATTCGTCGGTCGCGCAGGTCAGTTGCTCGATAAAATCCTCGCCTCAGCAGAAATTGATAAAGAGAAAGACGTCTACATTTGCAACGTCGTGAAATGCCGTCCGCCTGGTAACCGAGTACCCACACCTCAGGAAATGGCACAGTGTAAGGGTTTTCTAGAAGCGCAAATTCAATTCGTCGACCCAAAACTGATTCTTTTGGCCGGCTCCACCGCGATGCAAGCGATCCTTCAAGTTAAAAACCCAATAAGCAAGGTGCGAGGCAAATGGTTTGATCAGCAAAACGGTGCTAAAGTTATGGCTATATTCCATCCGTCATATTTGCTCCGGAATGATTCTCGCGAAGTCGGCAGCCCGAAGTGGCTGATGTGGCAAGACATCAAAGAAGTCAAAAGACAATTGGACGTTCTCAACGGATCAACTACGTAAGCCCGAACGTGTTTTGGTGACAAAGAGATGGCTACAAAGGCAGATAATTTTTACTCCGATTTGCTGACAGCAGAGTTGGCGGACGCTTTCACCAATGACTTTGGAAGAGCGATTCTCAGACTTCCGAATCAAGGAAGAGGCGAAGTTCATGATGACGTGCTGGTCTACTTCTCGGCAGTCGCGATGGACCAGGTCAATGCAATCGCTGCGAAGCACGGCATTACAGATCAAGAGGCTCTTCACGAGCTTTATCAGCTCACTCGTCACAATCTCATCACCGGCTTCCGCATCGGTCAAAATATGAAAGGTGTATGGAAGCCAAGTTAATAGCAGTTAACTGATGACCAGATATTGTCCTGCGTGTCACAGAACAGAGGAGCACAATAGAAGTGTGCTCACAGCTGAGCGAAACACTTGTCCTCGAGACTTTTTCGAGCTGACGGTTCGCGAAGTACCAGACCCTATACCGGAAATTTTCTCCGGCCGTTTTGTGACAGACTCATGCCTCTTGCCGGGTGAGCGGTATCAGATTTTCAAAGCCGTCGAACAGGCGACTGGAAAAATGTCGATGATTGCATTGTTGCCCGCAGGCGACGCGGACACGAGCGCGCTGATGAATTTCGCGCAGAAGTGGTCGGACATCAATCATCCCAACGTCTTGCCTATCACTACATATGGTGCCTCGCCGAAAGGGGATTACCTTTATGTCGTATCACCATACCCTCACGGGCAGCCGCTTACGTCGCTATTAGATGAGAAGGGCAATCTCGCGCCTGAGTTAGCAATTCATCTTTTCCTTCAACTATGCGAGGCGCTGGAGAAAATCGGCGCCGCCGGGTTAATTCACGGCAATTGCATGCCGGCACATATTCTAATTGCCCAGGAAGGTAGCATTCCCGATCAGATCAAACTCTCGTGTATGAGCGCCATTCAACGTTTCCTGAAGCCCGAACTTCGCGCCACTGAGATTAGTCCGCTTTACCTTGGACTCGAGTACTTCGATCCAAAAGGAGGACCGGATGAGACAACCGATATCTATAGTCTCGCCTGTGTCATGTATGTCACGCTCACGGGATTACCACCGTTCGTAGGCAAGACTTTCGAAGAAATCCGTCAGAAGCACCTGGAAGAGCAGCCTCTCTCGCTCCGCGGAGCGGCACCTGATCTCGCGATTCCAACTTTGTTCGACAGGATTACACTCAATGGGCTCAGCAAGATAAAACAAAAGCGCCACGCTGGAGCTCGCGTTCTGAAGCAAGATTTGATCAGCGCCGCAGATAAATCAAGAATATATCTGCCGACATACACGGAGGCCGCTTACGAAGTCCAGCCTTACCCGGCTGAAACCGGCGGATTCGAGACCGAGGCTAGGAGCGCGCCACCAGCTCCACCGGTCGAACAGACACAACCTCAACCAGGTCCTCCGCAAGAGCCCGAGCTACTGCCTGAAAGCAGAGCCGAATTGGAGGGCAAGGTTAAGGATCTCAGAAGTCACGTCTACCTTGTTACCACTATCGCGGTAGTTGTTCTTATTGGTCTAGGCTTCCTTTTGATGTATGAAGGGCCGCCGGAGGATCATGCGCCCGCGTGGAAAAAACTGACATGGACAGTAGACATGTCTAACGGTGACAATGCTTTGAGTAGCCGAAATCTCGAGCAAGCACAGAAGAATTATAATAATGCGCTCGAGGTCGCACGTGATATCGAAGATGGTGGCGATCGCCGAGTTAAGACACTGCGGAAATTGCGAACCGTGCATGAAGAGTTACATGACAAAAAGGGCGCAGAAGAGTTCCGCGAGGAAATTATCAAATTCGATAAACATCGCCTTGAAGCAGACGAAGCGCCAGTAAAGTAAACTTCAAAACGATACCAAATACGGCATCACTTCTATTTCAGACTTTTCATCATTTTTTGAATGTCTTTTCGGACATTCTTGTCGGTGACACAGACATAACCGCTGTAGCCGATTGCCGCTATCAGCACAAGAGCAACGAATTTTCGGAACGTCGAGAGTCCAGGACTACTGCTTGCCATCTTGGCGCGTCGACTGAAGCCTTTCGGCTCTTCATGCCGCATACCTCTGTTGGCGATCGCGAATCGACCGTTCTGCAAACGGAGCTTGGAAAACTCTTGAACGGATGGCAACTGACGCTGACAGTTGACGCAAAATCGGAGCCGGGCTTTCACAGGAGCAGTGCAGAATGGGCAATGACTGTAACCGAACTGTTGCTGGAAATCCTCTTCCTCTTCCTCTTCGTCGTCGTCGTCTCGTTCGCGTTTGAAGAAGCCTAGAATGCGAGCCATAAAGCCAGGACTTTCTTCTTCTTCCTCGAAGTCTTCATCGTTGTTGGTGTTATTAACCGATTGCATCCGGTGGTGGGATTCCTGGTTTTTATGCACTGCAGTTTCAGTCCTCAACTCTTTGATTACTTCTTGAACGGGATTTGATTGCATCGCGAAATTCATATCGAGAGCCGGATGCTCACCAGTCTCTAGTGCGGTCGCTTCACTTTCCAGGCTCTGGAAAGTGACATCTTCCAGGCGATAACGGTACGAACGCACTTTTGGCCAATCGCGCCGGAGGGCGTCTCTCAGCTCTTTGGCAAACTCGGCGCAAGTCTGATATCGATTTTCAGGCTCCTTGTGGAGCGCTTTCTTCAACACATACGTTGTTTCATTGCAGCCCTTCAATTCCGACGCAACCTCGGAGAAGGGGATCGGCTGCGCGTACAGATGACAGTCCATCATCTCAATCGCTGACTTTGCTTTGTACGGCAACTTGGCCGAGAGCACTTCGTACACAACGATACCCATCGAGTAGATGTCGCTTCGCGGGTCGATCACCGACGTGGCATAACATTGCTCAGGGCTCATATATGGAGGGCTTCCACAGACGTCTCCCGCCTTCGTGATCACATGCGAATCTTCCTGACCGGTATCATCGCGCAATTTGGATAAGCCGAAATCGACGATCTTTACCCAGTCGGCTTCGTCGCCATGCTTACTGAGCAAAATATTTTCGGGCTTCAAATCCCGATGAACCACTTTCTGCTCATGTGCACATTCGAGCGCTTCGAACACCTGAGTGAAGATCTTGGACGCGCGATCGAATGGAAAAGGGCCAACACGCTGAAGCTCATCTTTGAGACTTCGACCTTGGAGAAAGTCCATCACGATAAACGGTTGGCGATTGTGCATTCCGAAGTCGAAGAGCGTAACGATATGATGATGCCGGACTTGCGCTACGGTTTTCGCTTCACGAGTGAAGCGCTTCAACGCTTCTGAGTCGGACACTTTGTGGGAATGCAGCATCTTAATCGCTACAAACCGGTCAGTCTGCTCGTCGAACGCTTTGTAAACCACGCCCATGCCGCCGCGGCCGAGCACGGATTTCACGTCGTATCGATTGTTATTGCCAAGTTTGGTGCCAACCAGAGCATCTCTTTCGGACTTGAGCGTAATTTTGTCTTTCGGGCACTCAACTACGTCGTCATCGTACTCGGCACTGCACTCAGGACAGACTTTCAAAGCATCAGCCTCAGGAAGTAGCTTTAGAGAAAAAGAAAGAGCTTTACTTTCTTATGTCGATCTTTCCATACCCACGCCCAGCTGGCACTAAACGACACATTATTCGACTCCCAGCCATTTTAGAAGCTTTGCAACTTTCAAGATCATTTCGTCGGTGGCAGCTGAGTTTGCATTGATGGACACGAGTCTTTTGAAAAACTTGTTTACATTACGATTGAAAGTACAAACAGACACTGGGCGATAGATATGAGCATCGAATAGAGCGTCACATAAATTCAGCCAATATCGCATTGCTGACCAGCACTCCGGAATCGCTGATTCTCAGACGACTGCCATCAAACTCGATTAATCCACCGGACCTCAGTTTTTCAATCTGACGAGCAAATCGTGTAGCCAAATCGATACCGTAACGGTCAACAAATTCCGAAAGAATGATCCCCTGCCTCATTCGCAATCCAAGCATCAAGCCTTCCTTGATCCTTGTGCTTTCGTCGATGTTTTCGCTCATCTCGTCAGCCGTATACTCGCGCATGTACTTGGCGAGGCTACGAAAATTTGAGCTGCGTACGCCGTCGACATATCGGTGAGAACCCACTCCAAATGCCAGATATTCCAGGTTATGCCAGTAAACCAAGTTATGACGGCAGGCAAATCCAGGTCGAGCGAAGTTAGAGACCTCATAGTGCGAGAACCCGCTATCACTAAGCTTCTGCACAAGAAGGAGAAAGAAGTCAGCTATCGAATCATCGTGCGGATAATCGATAGAACTCCGAGGGAAACGAGACAAGAGCGGCGAATTCGTTGCCAGCTCCAGACAGTACGATGAAACGTGTTTGATCGAAGGGAACTCGGAGGTTAGAGACGTCAAGTCATCAAGCGTCTCTCCCCAGCTTTCAATCGTCTGCGTTGGCAGTCCATACATGAAATCTACATTGACATTGTCAAAATGCCGACAAGCGATCTCCAGCCCGGACAAGGCTTGTGCACGAGTATGGTCTCGACCGATCGCCGAAAGCTCATCGTCTCTCAGCGATTCGACTCCGATTGAGATTCTGTTGATTCCAAGGCTTCTCCACGCTCGTGCTTTCTCTTCAGTGATCGAGTGTGGTGTTGTCTCCATGGAAAATTCTAAATCACTCTCGACAGTACAAGAATCATAGAGGGCTTGGAAGATCCGCTCCAGCGTTGAAGGAGCCACCAAACCCGGTGTTCCTCCACCGAAAAATACTGTATTAATCCTGATCTCTGAGGCTGTTGTGGCTATGCGGTCTCGAATCTCGTTGCAGATAACTTCAGTGTACTCGTCCTCGAGATGAGACATTCCGGCGACAGCGGCGAAATCGCAGAACTCACATTTGTGAGAGCAAAATGGTATGTGAATATATGCCGAACTTATACTCTCGTGTCCGACAGCGATATTGGCCATCTTCGTTTCTCAAACGCGCTTCAGGAAGTTATTCTCAGCAAATGCAAGAATAACATGCCAGTCCCTTTATTACTTCTGTCTGCCGCTATCGGTGAGGTTTAACAAAGACATGGGCAATAGGTTGACAATGCTAGGTACGAGTTTAATCGTCGTAACCACCTGCTCCATCACAATTCTCTCTGCGCCGTGCCAGGCGGGCGTGGGTATAAGCCGCGTCGAAGATAGCGTCAACTCTTTGTTTCTCCGGGGTCGCAAACTAAACAAATCCAATGCCGGTAGCGAAAAGCCACTAGAGGAACAGGATTTGACCTCCTCCAAAGAGGCTCAATCCCAGGTCGATTCTTCACAATTAGGAAAGGAAGCTACACCTAAGCCAGTTGCTGGAGACAGTTCGCAGAACTCGACTCAGGACATCGGCGACGCAAGCGCCTCGAAGAAGACCGCCGGTACGACTGGAACAGTAACTCCGACAGCGACGACAACCGAGCCTGCCCATATCACGGATGCTGCCGAACAACGGCCAATACAGACTGCAGTCGATTCAGATAGTTCCACGAGAAAGACTCAGCAGCCGGCTCGCAACCCGGACACTGCCGCCTCTACCGCTCAGCATCCTTCTGCTAATGCCGCGACCGGCACAAATCAGAAGCCCAAACCGACTGCCAAAGCAAGCGCCAGAAAGAAGCCCAAAGAAGCAAGTCTGATCGATCTCTTCCGAATGGATCTCACCCACACAGATCTCCGCACCGTCGGAGACCTACTGGTGAGGCTCCGTCGCGAGGTGACAGACCATCCTCAAGATCCTGCGCTGCGAATCAGACTCGGTTGTCACCTGTATCTCGCTGGCGACTATGAAGGCGCGGCAACGGAGATGAAACGAGCGATAGCACTTCAGCCAGATGGAGTTATCGGTCACACACTGCTTGCCAAGTTGCTCGACGACGCAGGGGATCAATCCGCTGCGCATGCCGAGTTTCAACGAGCAATCGAAATCGATCCGACTTTTGCAGACGCGAGGGTGTTTTTCGCAGACAGCTTGATGAGACACGGCGCGGTCTCAGAAGCCATTGATGAGTTCAGGCGAGCAAACGAAACGCGACCAACGCCTGACGGTCTGTCCGGACTCTCGGAAGCATTGTTGGTGGTGCAGGATCATGACGGAGCGGTGAAGGCCGCTAGACAGGCGGTCTCAGTAATGCCGAATTCTTCGAAGGCGCATGTCGCCCTTACTCGAGCGCTACTGGCCACCGATGAAAAGCAAAGTGCATTGAGAACCGCTCGTCAAGCCACCTTGCTGGACCCTACCTCGGCCGACAGCCACATTGCGCTTGGCAGAGCACTATATGCCAACACTGCCGTTGCAGACGCAGTGCAAGAGTTTCAACAAGCAGTCAACCTTGATCCGCTCAACGCGCAAGCGCGCAATGACCTGGGCTATGCCCTTTACGGAAAGGGTGACGTGGCCTCTGCGGTCACGCAATTGCAACTGGCACTTCGGCTCAATCCTCACTTGAGCGAAGCACGCAATAACCTCCAGATTGCCATTTTTGGTCTGTCCGGCAAAAGCAAATAGCGATCAGTTTCCTTCCTACCCATGTCAGGGATCGCTTGTGCGAACCGGCGCAGAAGCTGTTGGAACCAAGAGTTTGGCTGTGCAGCAGCCGCTATGCCGTGGACATATTCCGCACGCCAGCAGCATAGAGATCTGGTCGAAGAAATTTGTGCGGAGCGCTGTTGACGAACGAAAGGCGGCCGCCAACTCCTGAAGTTGACCTCTTGGGCATGCTCGGTGCCAGCAAGACAATGGCGGTCCCAGTGCTCCGCCTTACGAATCGACGAGTCCAGCCGTTGGCACCCAACACGATAGCGCCTGGACATACGCACCATATATAGTTCTGCTCAGATCCGCGCAAAGCTTCTAATGTAATTGCAAAATGACGTGATCGCGCTACAATTGGCTTTGTACAGTTACCAGGATTATCATGATTCGCCTGAGATCCGGACCTCGAGCGAAAAATCTACAAAGGATGCTGGCACTAATTATGGTGCCGGCTTTGTTAGTTTCTGGTTACTGTAATCCTGCGCATGCACAATCAGCAGACGGAAAACAGGTATCACAGGCGACACCGCCAGTGAGGTTGAGCACACCTGGAAAGAGTCTACCTACAATAACGGGAACCGTGCAAATCAGGAAACAGTTCAAGCTCTTCGCACAACAAGGACTAATTCACCATCTCAGCTTCAGAGACACCCCGGTGAGAGAAGTGATTTCTGAGTTGGCTCGTCGAGGCAATCTCAACATCATTATTGACAAATCGGTAATCGGGACAATTACCGGAGAGCTTACTGATGTTACGCTCAACGAAGCTATGGACAGCGTGCTTGCGTCGGCCGGTCTGGAGACCCGTCCTCTGGACAACAATACGGTCATAGTCGGGACACTGCAGGCCATGGTGTTCCTCGGTCTGAATCGACCTGTGGCAAGAGCATTCAAGTTGAGCTACGCGCATCCATTCGACGTGGCTACGATTCTGCAAGCGTCAGTCTTTAACCGCGGGGCAAGAGCTACATTCGACGCACAGAAAGAGATGTCCGGCGGACCGGTAGACAGTCCCGACAGTGGAGTGGATCGAGACGATCGACTTATCCCGAAAAAAGATGATCAGGGGACGAAGACCGACGAGCAACCAAGGACGGTGCGAGGTGCATCACGAGAGCAGGTGCAAGAGGGTGTCGGCTTCAACAACGCAGCGGTCGATCCGGGAACGCAGCAAGTCAGACAGTTGCAAGAAATCGCCGCCGACTATATCGTTCCACCAAATGATGGAGGCGCGATCATTATTCCCGACTCCAAAGGGCGCCAGGTCATCGTAGTAGGAACTGAACATGATGTCTTGATTGCCGAGGAAGCGATCCATATGCTCGATCGCAGGCCCAAGCAGGTCCATATTCAGGCCTCGCTGGTCGAACTCACCAACCAGGGTGTCAGACTTCTTGGAAGCACATTCAATGTTCAAGGGCAGGGAGTATCTGCTTCCATCATGGGCAACTCGGCAGCTCCGCTGCTGTCCTTTCTTCCGGGTCTAGGAAGCCCTGCCAACGGCATTCCTAACCCGGTACTACCTTCGATACCATTCACTGGTAACAGCGTTTCGCCAGCCGGCCCAGGGACGGCATTCGGTGGTCTGATAGGCTCACTGCTTCCGACAGTCTTTCCAAGCATCGCCGGCGTTCAGCCTGTACCTAGCTCCGCCAGCGGATTTGACTTCCTCACGCTCGGTGGCAGCGGCGGTGGCGCAGCAAACATTGCTACCATGCCTACAGCCGTTAATTTGAACCTGCAACTCTTACTGCAGACCAACAAAGCCAAGGTTATCGCCAACCCCAGCCTGGTTGTCGTCGACAACACCGAGGCGCTCATAACAATTGCCAATGAAGTCGTACACAAAGTAACATCAACAGTCAGTCTTGGCGTAGTCACAACCAACGTTGAATTGGCGAAGGCGGGTATCTTCCTCAACGTCTTGCCGAAGATCACCGAAGATGGATTCGTGCGCGTCAGGATCCGCCCCCAAGTCTCAACACCCCTCGGAGCACCTCAAACCTTCGGTGCCGGCGCCAACCAAACGACGGTTACTCTGCTTAATGTTCGAGATATCATCACACAGGAAATCCGAATCAAGGATGGACAGACAATTACGATAGGCGGTCTGTTCACAGAGCAAGAAGCAGCGATACTATCGAAGGTGCCTTATTTCGCAGAAATGCCGGTGTTAGGCGCATTCTTCAGAACTACATTCAAAGGCCGAAATCGGACAGAGTTGATGCTTCTAATCACACCTAAGATTGTCGAAGAAGAGCCTCCTCAGCTGACGGAAGGCAGCAACTCGCCGACGTTATAGAAAGTATTCGATACTGCGCTTCTGTTTCTACGAAAGTCGCGACAGAAATTTCGCAGCCTAGGCTTCGCCCGATCCGCAGTCGAACCGGCACTGTAAATGATGGCATCGCACTAGCCTCTCCTTCCGTGTTCGGAAGACCTCGCAATTAGTTACCAATTTTTTGCTGCATGGACGAACGACGCGACAATTTTTCGAATCGAAACTGGCTCAGGCTGAAAAGACAGCAGACAGACAGTCAGACTCATTGAAAGCCTAGTCTAAAACGGTCAGCATCTAGTGGTGCTTACCGTGTTTCGATTTCTTCTCTGTCGACGGCTTTTTGTCTATGACAGGTGATTTTTCCGGCTTCAGTGCTACCTGCGGACGCGATTCGAAGCGTTGCATCAGTGGTGATACTGTGGCATCGAATTTCGCTTCCACCTTTTTCCAGTCTTTTTCGCCGAGGTATGCCTTCAATCCGAGCACCGTCGGAACGACCAGCACTGCGGCTAGCAGTATGGTCACAACCACATTTCGGATGAATACCTTCCAGCCAAAGTTGCCGCGAGCACTCTTGAAGTCTCTGGTTTTGCTGTCGTCAAAGAAGACCTGCGCCATCTTCCGATAACTGTCTTTCGGCGTAGATTGCAGATCTGTCCAGCTTTGCCGGCAATTTTCTGTTGGGATCAAGTGGTTGCAACTCTGACAAACAACCCGCTTGCGCCTCGGTTGAACGTGACCACACCGAGGGCACGCTAGCTCCGGCGCCTCTCGTTCGTTATGGTGAATTTCGTACGGAAAGGACTCGATTTGAACATCGTTTTTATCAAACAGTGGCATTATTCATCTCCGCCAACACACGCGCCGTTTTCTGCTGTCCGAGGACACGCCAAAGGAGTAAAACTATACGATTCGGACAGAAAACAATATCTCTAGTAAAGGACCTAAATTAAAGGTGGTTAAACTATATTCTCCTTGCATTGCGTTGTCAAGTGAATATACGGTTTGAAGCGCTTACTTCTCCCCCAAAAATGCCTGCAGATATCGTCCTGGACTCAAAATATCCAAAGTACTCTCCAGCCTGCTCAAGAAGTCCAAATAGCGACTTGGATGATGCCGATCTTGCTCGATGCCAGCCAGCCGCCGGCGGTCCCAGTACTTCCAGTTCTAACTCGTTTCCTGGTGCCACCTTTATATGTTTGGCTGGCTGGAGATTTCTACTTTTCTATTACACTTGTTTGGCAAGATGCTGGCACGCTCGATAAGGTCACTTCAAACTCGCAACCCAAGCCCTCTCCAAAGCATCACTTTGAAGACTTGCTAGTCCGACTTTGGTCACAATGCACGATTACGCTATCAGTGTTGGCAGCGTAACTCGGTTTCCAAATATCAAACGGCACTGAACAAGCCTGTTCTGGAGCGCATGTTCGCGCGCTACGGCTCAGTTCGTCCAAGCATCGGGAGAAGGAAAATGAAAAAGGTTGTTATTGCAGCGGTGACAATCTGTCTTGCAATCGCAGCGGGCTACTGGATTCTAACAATCTGCCCAGCTGATATGGAGCTCTACCAGATCGGAGAAACAGTCGGAATTCTCTTTGGAGGACTGCTTCTTATCATTGGAATCGCAACTATGGCAGGCAAATAGCCGTATCGAAAAACTTTCGGGGCAAGAAAAACGGGACGCGCTAAGCAACGCGTCCCGTTTTTCAATTTGCTGTCCGCGGTTTGAGGCTCATTTGTCGTCGGCACGGCGCCTAAGTCTGATCGGCACAGCGCATTCGGATTCCGTCCAGGTTGGTAAACGCAGAGCGCGATCTCTCGTCGGCACGGAGCTGGAAACGGTCCAAGTTGAGATTGTGCGGTCCTATTCTACGGTTACTGACTTTGCGAGATTCCTGGGTTGGTCTACGTCTTTACCCAAAAAATCAGCGACAAAGTAAGAGAGCAACTGCAAAGGCACCACCGTGACGATAGGGCTCAATAACTCCTCGACAGGAGGAATACTGAAGATGTAGTCGAACGTCTTCGGCGCTTCCACGTCTCCATCTACTGCAACCGCCACCATACGCGCATTGCGCGCGCGTGATTCCTGCGCGTTTGAAAGCGTCTTTTCGTATACTCGTCCAGGAACGAGAACGGTAATTACAGGGACCGAGGAATCCAATACTGCAATCGGCCCATGCTTGAGTTCACCGGCAGCGTAGCCTGACGCATGGATGTAGCTGAGCTCTTTCAGTTTTAGCGCGCCCTCGAGAGCGGTCGGGTAATTGAACCCTCTACCGATGAAGACGACGTCCTGGGCATCTGCCAACTTAAGCGATTCACGTTTGTACTGCTCTTCGCGACCAAGCATCTGTTCGATAACAGCCGGGATTTTGCTCAACTCGACTTTGAGCTTCCGTGCGCGCTCCTTGGATATGGAATCGCGCTTCTCAGCCAGGTAAATAGCCAACAAGTAGAAGCAGATTAGCTGGGCCGAATAGGTTTTTGTGGCAGCGACAGAAACTTCAATACCGCATTCGGTGACGATCAAATTCTTCGTCAGATGTGCCAGGTGTGAGTCCGGTCGATTAGTGATACCGAGGGTGAACGAACCGTTGCCGATTGCGTCTTTGATCGCCGCCAGTGTGTCGGCTGTTTCACCCGACTGGCTTACAGCTATAGTCAATGTTCGATTGTTGCCCAGCAGTTTCCTTCCGCGAACCTCCGAGGCGATGTCGACTTCGACAGGGATGCCGCAGAGCTCTTCGATTACATACTTTCCGACCATACCTGCATGATATGCGGTTCCGCATGCAACGATTTGGACTCGATCGATCGAGCGAATCTCTTCATCGGTGAGGTGAACTCCATACATACCGGAAACATCCGGCGAGAAGCTCTCTACATTGAAGTTGACCTCCTTTTCCGCACCAAGAAGATATTTGCTCAGTGTCTGACGGAGCACGAGCGGCTGTTCATGAATCTCCTTGAGAAGGAAATGCTTGAAGCCTTCCTTGTCAATTTTATATGCGCTAGCTTCAACCGAGATCGGCTCTCTATGAGCTTCTACGCCATCGAATGCGAACAAGCGAACTCCGTCTGCGCGAATCTCGGCAATCTCCGACTGCTCCAGTCGCAGGATGCGATTGGTGTATTGCCGTACCGCAGCTGAATCG
This sequence comes from uncultured Candidatus Obscuribacterales bacterium, assembly GCA_964418155.1. Taxonomy (GTDB): domain Bacteria; phylum Cyanobacteriota; class Vampirovibrionia; order Obscuribacterales; family Obscuribacteraceae; genus JADYXR01. The sequence goes on from CAYQKX010000004.1 coordinate 269,289, forward strand.
GAAGCGAGAAAGCTCTCTTTCTCTCCAACCCCAACAGTAAGCGAATAGTGGTGATTAACTGCGTAAATCCGATCGGGGAAGCTTTGACTTACGATACCCAGCGCATAGGCGCCATCCATCTGCTGAACGGTTCGCAAAATTGCCTGAAGAAGATCGTTGTCTCGTTCAAACTCATAAGACAACAGATGTGCCACCACTTCAGTGTCCGTATCGGAGACAAACTCGAAACCCTTTTCGATTAGCGTGCTCTTGAGCTCGCCGTAGTTTTCAATAATCCCGTTATGAACTACAGCAAGAGTGCCGCTCTGATTGACGTGAGGATGGGCATTCGCATCAGTTGGGCTGCCGTGAGTCGCCCAGCGAGTGTGACCAATCCCTACCGTCGCCGATGGACGCTCTTTCTGAAGAAGCATTTCGAGGTTGTTGAGTTTGCCGACCGCCTTCAACACATTGAGCCGGCCGCCTTCGATCACAGCGACTCCTGCGGAATCGTAGCCCCGATACTCAAGCACCCTGAGCTTGGATAGAAGAACAGGTGCCGCGTGATTCGATCCTAGATAGCCAACGATCCCACACATTGATTAGAGCCTCCGCTTAGATCTCCATTATTTCGCTTTCTTTATCTCTTATAGCTTTATCTACTTCAGTTATGTACTTGTCCGTCATCTTTTGAAGTAGCTCTGCTTTGCGCTTCAAATCATCTTCAGAAACCCCTTTTTCCTTGAATTTCTTGAGTTCCTGGTCACAGTCACGTCGAACATTTCTGATGGAGACCTTTGCTTCTTCACCAACTTTTTTCACGTGCTTAGTCAAATCTTTACGACGCTCTTCCGTCAGGAGCGGAATACTGATGCGCACGACTGTGCCATCACTATTGGGAGTCAATCCGAGATCCGACTTATGAATGGCTTGTTCAATAGCCTTAAGAACGCTCTTATCGTAGGGTTGAATAACTAGTGAACGACCATCCGGCGTAGAAATATTCGCCAGACTCTTCAAACCTGTAGGCGTCCCAAAGTAGTCGACCTCGATACGGTCGAGCAAAGAAGGATTTGCCCTGCCGGTTCTGATGGACAAGAACTCGGTCTTGAGGGTTGTTATCGATTTCTTCATTCTCTCCTCGCCAGAGGATAGAACTTCATCCGTTGTTGCTGCTGTGCTGCTCATGATCGCCCTCCTAGACGCGAACCGACCAGGGTACCTATTTTCTCTCCACGCACTATCTGTTCGATGCTGCCCGCCTTGTTGAAGTCAAACACGATTATTGGAATGCTATTCTGTTTACACAGATCTACAGCCGACGCATCCATGACTCGCAAATCCTGTTTGATTAAATCATCAAATCCAATTCTTCCAATCTTCTTGGCATCAGGGTTTCTCTTGGGATCATCGCTGTAAACGCCGTCCACATTGTTTTTTGCCATCAAGATAACATCTGCCTTAATTTCGGCAGCACGCAACGCAGCGGCGGTATCCGTCGTCACGTGTGGATTTCCAGTACCACCCCCGAAGATAACCACTCGACCCTTGATTAGATGTCTAATAGCGCGCAAGCGTATAAACGGTTCGGCTACTGTGGGCATGGCGATGGCAGTCTGCACACGTGTGTCGATACCTTTGGAGTTTAAAACCTCACCCATGATCAGGCAGTTCATTATGGTTGCGAGCATTCCGACATAGTCGGCAGCCGCTTTATCCATGCCTTCTGCCGCCCCCTGGACGCCCCGAAATATATTTCCGCCACCGATGACGATGGCAATCTGAACGCCTAAGTCCTTAGCCTTAACTATCTCATCTGCGATGGCATTGATGACACGCAGGTCGATACCGAAGCCTTTCTCTCCTTGAAGCGCTTCGCCACTAAGTTTCAATAAAATTCGTTTGTACTGTGTTTCTGATTCTGACATTGTAAAAGACCTTGGAGCGTCTATCTCCACAGGTTTTACGACCGTGGTAGATCATATCGCTTGTCGCTACCCTACTTCCAGACTGACATTCTAATGGCTTCAGAGTCGTTTAGATCGAACAAATTGAAAACCGGGCACCTGCGGCACCCGGTTTCTTCATGCATTTTAAGAATCGATATCTTCGCTTCTTGATTACTCGCCTTTTGCTTCTTCGCCAGCACCCAAAATGAAGAGTGAGTAGCGAATCGGGGTCAAGGTTGCACCGAGCTCTTTGGCTTTCGCTTGGAGACAGGCTTCGACCGTCTGAGAAGGGTCTTTGACGAACGGTTGGAGAGTCAAGCAGCGTTCTGCCAGATTCTTCTCAACGCGACCGGCAATGATCTTCTCTTTGATCTCTTCTTTCTTACCAGCGAGGTCAGCCTTTCCGGCTTCGATACGTTGCTCGTCTTCAACAATGTGCTGAGGAATTTGATCCTTGGTCAGGAATTCAGGCTTCGAGGAGACGATGTGCATCGCGAGCTCACGAGCAAATGCTTGTCCTGCTTCGGAGCAAACATCCGCAGTCGCTTTCAGTTCGACGAGCGCACCCATCTTGCCGCCCAGCGTGTGGACGTAGAGACCGATCAGACCAGCCCCTTCGACTTCGAAGTACTCAACACGCTTGATCACGATATTTTCGCCGGTTTTAGCGATACCTTCGGTGACCAGCTCGGAGACAGTCTTTCCATCGACTTTTTGCTCCAAGAGCGCTTCCGGACTCTTGGCTTTGCTCTCAAGAGCGATATCAGCAATGCGGTTGGCAATTGCGACAAACCCTTCATTGCGAGCGACGAAGTCGGTTTCGCAATTGAGCTCTACCAAGATGGCTTTCTTTCCGCAAGGAGAAACTCTTCCTACGACGATCCCTTCGGAAGTCGCTCTGGAAGCCTTTTTGCTTGCAGTAGCAGCGCCTTTCTGACGCAGCCATTCGAAGGCCTTGTCGAAGTCGCCGGATGTTTCTACCAGCGCCTTTTTGCAATCCATCATTGCCGCTCCGGACTTTTCTCTAAGTTCCTTAACCATCGAAGCGGTAATTTCAGCCATTTTCACCATATCTCCCTCAACAATTGAAGCTTGTGAGCTTGTAACTATTTTCCTTCGTCTTCAGATTCATCTTCGGAGGCAGCTCCGCCAACGAGACTGGAAGCCATTTCCTTGTCGGCTTCTTCACCAACTTCGGCTTCTTCCTCTTCAATTGGTGCGTCCAACGAATGTCTCTTGCTCAAGCGAACTTCTTCTACTTGATGGTCATCGCCACCACCTCTGGCCTGTTGCCCTTCGATAATCGAATCGGCAATACGGCTGGTGATTAAACGAATCGAACGGATCGAATCATCGTTGCCAGGGATCACATAAGTGATACCTTCTGGATCGCAGTTGGTATCTACGATAGCGACGGTCGATATACCGCTCTTCACCGCTTCTGCGACGGCAATGAGTTCGCGCTTTTGATCGATGATGAAGAGCACGTCGGGACGTCCTCTCATCGTCTTGATGCCGCCAAGCGACTTCTCGAGCTTCTCGAGTTCGCGGTTGAGAACAGCTTGTTCTTTCTTACCGCGTCTGAAGAAATCTCCGGATTCCCGCATTTCTTCGAGCTCTTTCAAACGGTTGACGCGCAACCGGATCGTCTCGAAGTTGGTGAGCATGCCACCAAGCCAGCGACGATTGACGTAGTGAGAGTGGCAGCGTCTTGCTTCTTCTTCCACAATGTCCGCGGCTTGTTTTTTGGTGCCAACAAAAACAATGTTCTTTCTCGCCTGGGCAGCCTGCCGAATGAAATCGCAAGCTTTGTCGAGCGCTTTGCTCGTCTGCTCCAGGTCGATAATGTAAATTCCGTTGCGCTCTCCATAGATGTACTGGCGCATTTTCGGGTTCCACCTTCGGGTCTGGTGACCAAAATGTACGCCCGCTTCCAAGAGTTGTCTCATCGATGCTACTGGCAAGGCTTGGTTTATCTCCTCTCTTAGTTGAATCATGCGGGTCCGACCTTAATCCAATCTAGTTATTGTGTGTAGTTATTGTTGTGTAAGTACTTTAGGGAAATCGGCCTCAAATTTAGCGCTTTCTATAGCGCTCACGTGAAGCCACAAGGGCATCCGATCTGAGGCATTATATCCGCAAGGGCTATCCAGCACATGCTAAATAGATACTAGTAGCTCTCCGCGATGAGGCGACAAGCACCTGCGCGGACGGGAGCGACCCGTACCGGCCTTGAGGACAATCCAGACATTTTAGCATAAGCCGCGTCAGAACTGTATTTATGGACAACTACGCCGCCCGATAGTTATAATAAATCTACGTGAATCCTCATTAATCAGTGTCTTAAGGTGAGTCTTGTCGAAGGTTTTGGTCCTCAATGCTTCATACGAGCCGCTTAACATATGTACATGGCGGCGTGCTGTTGTACTTTTGCTGAAAGGCAAAGCTGAGCAAATCGAGCACAACGGCAAGGTGATTTACGCCGATATTCCACTGCCTACGGTCATTCGCCTGAGACATTACGTCAAAATTCCGTACAAAGAGATAAGCTTGTCAAGGCGCAACATCCTGCACAGAGACAATTACACGTGTCAGTACTGCGGTGTCAGGCGACCGGATCTAACTATCGATCACATCATTCCTCGCTCGCGAGGCGGTATAGATTCGTGGGATAACGTTGCTGCGGCTTGCTTGAAGTGCAATGTCAAGAAAGGTGATCGGACTCCCAAAGAAGCCGGAATGGGTCTTCGAATCGTGCCCAGACGCCCACTTTCGCATGTTCATTTTGAAATTTCGAAACATACTGCGATTGGTGAAAACTGCTGGCAAAAATATGTGATCGGTTAAGCTAAAATTGTTTTGATTCTGAAAGAGGTCCTTAACCCTCTGTCAAAATCAATTCGATCAATATGTACTACATGGAAAAGGGGTGGAGATGCGAGGCAGGTTGTTGGCTCTGATTGGGCTTATGGTCTCGTTATCCAGTTGCTCCAGCTCTCCCTTGTCGATGCTTGATGCAGGCGACATCCGAAATCACTTCAGCATTCCATCATCGACGAAGATTGAATCCTACTGGTGCAAGCCGCCCAGATCATCTATGTTCGGTCGACCGAACCTGACAATAAGGGCGCATTTCAAATTCACAGACGAAGAATTCGCCAACTATATGAAGAGCGTCGAAGTCGAGTCTAAGTGGGCAAAAATGCCGCTCAACAATCGCTACTTCATAACGATGAGTGAGATAGACCGCTTCCATAATTGCGACCTGCGCAACCTGGAAAATATCAAGAATGGCTATTTCTTAATGCGAACAGCGACTGGTCACGGCTTGCTCGATCCGAAAGCACCTGTCTTACTCTGTCCGCCAGCCAGTCCTGACAAAGATTTCGAGATAGCGGCCGTAGACACGGACAGAAAAGATATCTGGATCATGCTCAAGCAAGACTATTAAAAAGGGCGGCGGTTAACTGCCGATAAGGCTTTTCATTGAACATATTATTCGTCTGCCTGGGCAACATCTGCCGATCCCCAATTGCCGCGGGCATCATGCGAGATGTTTTCCGGACTCTTGGCATCGAAGGTACCGTTGAGTCCGCAGGCACCGCCAACTTCAACGTTGGTCAACCGGCCGACAGGCGGGCGATCGAGGTAGCAAGTTCTAGGGGGATCAATATCAGAAATCATCGCGCTCGCCAGATTTCGAGCGACGACTTCGAGCGGTTCGATCTGATTATCGTCATGGAAAAAAACCATCAAAAATCACTCCAGGCCATGGCACCTAAATCAGTTCAGCACAAAATTCGACGCATGCTCCCAGACGGCGATGTGCCGGACCCTTATTTCTCGGATGAACAGGCGTTCCGCGATGTTTTCGATCAATTACTGCCTCATTGTCAGTCGCTTGGTGAAGAGCTCATTCGCGAGCGGCAAAAGCCTTGAGGCAGCGGCAGTTCTAAGTGCGGACAGTTCTATGCGGCGACAGTCCTGGACGTCGATCGGTCAACCGAGAAAACCGTGCCTGGACTGGCATAGGAGCCGGCTGGAAGCCGGCGGTCCCAGTTACGCCCGGTTTCCCCAAGGAACCGTTTAATGGTTTCCGCGCGTTAACTGGTGAAAACCCTGGATTTGTTCAGGTCCAATTCAAGGTCACAGGTTTGCCCTGGGCATCTAACATGGAATAAATAAGTCGAGAAAGAGGGCGATAACATGAAGTTGAGCGATAACTTGCTTGGATCAATGAGGGGTCGCAATCGGCGCGGCGCCGGAATCCTCTGTCTGTCGTTCGTAATGATGGCAATAGCTTCCATTGCCGGAGCGGTCTGGGGTCACTTCCAAAAAATTACGCCTGCTCCGGGAGTCTGCTCCACGCAGCAGCCTGCGCCCAATGCGATATTCCGAGAACCTTGTCCCGGCTGCGGAATGGGTTAGAATTGGCCGTCCCAGCAGCGAAGAACAATGAAACATCAAGTTCTTGCCGGTCTTTCACTAATGCCGGACGACGATTTCGCCGATTCAACATACCCGCTATTCGAAGACGGGCTGGTCGATTGGGTGGAATGGACTTTCGACATGGGATGGAGCGATCGAGGTGTGCCTGGCTGGCTCAGCGAGCTGCTCGATTATTTCGGAGAGAGAGGACGACTTAGCGGCCACGGCGTCCAGTACTCAGCACTATCGGCGCGTTGGACGGATTTCCACGACAGGTGGGTGGCGCGACTTGACCAGGAAGTTCGCGAACGGAAGTACGCTCATATCTCAGAACATTTTGGTCTGGCCAGAGCAGGACAATATCTTTTTCATGCACCGCTGCCGGTACCATATTGCGATGCCGCTATCTCTGTAGGTCAGGATAACATAGCGAAGATAGCCGCGATTGCAAGATGTCCGGTCGGACTGGAGAATCTCGCACTAGCGTTCTGCCCGCTGGATGTTGCTCATCAGGGAGAGTTTCTCAATAAACTGCTCGCGCCTGTAGAAGGATTCCTGGTACTGGACCTGCACAATCTATTCTGCCAGTCGATCAACTTCCAGGTTCCGTTCTTCGAATTGCTAAAGTCCTACCCGCTAGAACGCGTGACCGAAATTCATATCTCCGGTGGATCATTCAGTCATTCTAACGACGGCAACACAACGCGGCCAATACGCAGGGACACACATGACGGACCAGTACCACAAGAGTTGTTCGATTTCCTTCCGCGAGTGATCGAGAGCTGCCCGAGAGTACAGGTGATCATCCTGGAACGGCTGGGCAACACACTCTCGAATAAAAGTGAGCGTTTAGGATTTGCCAGTGAATTTCGCAAACTTAAAAAAACATTGAATCGAATGCAAACGGAAAGTACTGCTTTCGCCTCACACAGCAGGGTTTCTCACACTACATTGCAAGCACTTTCCAGACACCGAGATTTGAATCACGACGAGAAGGCTTTGTTGGACTATCAGAACAACTTGCTCAATAAGCTATCCGAAGATCAAGATGTCAACTTGGTTAAGATGCAACTGGTCAACTTACACAACAACCATACCTGGCTTCGAGGATACATTGATCAAATTGAAGTCCGCATGCTGGAAGTCGCTCAAGAGTTGACCAGGAAATGGGGCGTGAGAGTTTAATTCAAGGATTAGATTGAAAGTTATTGCATTTGGCAATTTTTTCGACAATATTGCCCACTTAACAAGCCCTTTCGACTCGCTCCGAGCAGATTTTTGCCACATTGTTTGAGCGCTTCGAATAATGGACAGAAGCCTGTTGAGTCCCAACGAACGTATCCAGTGAACCGGCAAGCCGGTGGTCAAGCGCCTTTCAAAGCAATGCTACTTGTTCTTGATCTCACGAAATTTATTCGACAGATTGTCGAGAATAACGGGGTTGCCACCAGCATTCTTAAATGCTGATAGGAACTTCGGATCTTTTCCCGCATCCAGTCGAGCTGCGGTCTCTATGACTCGAGGAGAGATTTCTTGTCCTGCCTCTTTTCGATTCTTCACCTCCTCTGTCAGTAATTCAACACCTCGCCTGATGTCGGCGGGATTGTTCGAATTGGAGAGAGCTCTCGCATACAGATCGCGACCACTGACGCTGATAATGGCAAGCTTGTTGATCTTTATGCCGCCCGATACATCAGGACCATCAATTTTTTGGATCATATTTTTGGCTCGCCAAAACTTGTCGTCATCTCTAAGTGAATCTCCCATCTTGATGAGCTCTTCAACCTGTTTCTTCTCCACGTCAGTCAATTGACCTTTTGGAGCGCCGTACTGAGAGAAGAATCTTTTTTCCTCTCCAGTGGAACCGGGTCTGGTCAAAGATTTCTCACACAGGATACGAACTCCGGCTTTTTCGAGAAGACTATCAATTGTTTTGTCCGAGGCTTTTTCCAAATATTTTTTGCAATTGTCCAGTTCGATTCTTCGCTTAATCGTATTGATCGCGGTTTCAGCTCGTTGTTGCACTTCAGGAATTTCTGTTTCCTCGTTTGCTTTTTGAAGTGCCGGCAATGCGGCCGCCCCCATGTTTTCCAGAGATTTCTGGGCGTCTGCTCTGACCTTGTATTCTCGATTTCCGAGATTCTCGATGTGTTTCTGAATCTCTATCGGGCTGGGGATTTCTTGTTTCGAATCGTTTTTCGTCTCTTGGCCCTTTGCTCCTTTGCCGACCTCAGGCTTATCAGAACGATTAGCTTTGGGACGCTCGATTGAGTGATAGAGCTCATCATCCAGCACTGATGATGGTGACCCAGAATCGTGACTGCCGCGACCAGAGTCGGTGCCTGCAGGGTCGAACAAAACGAAGTTCGCCAAGAAATCTTCTTGCTGACCAGATGCAAAATCTGTCGATTTCGTCGATTTCGTCGATTTGCTACCTGCATTACCTGCTTCTGTCGTGTGAAAGAGTCGCATGCTTTCAGGAGAATAGGCCTCTAAGAAACTCGGAGAACATCTTGCATTCATCCGTGTATCTTCGAAATTAGTGTTTGGTTGAAAATTATTATCCATGATATCTTTCGACTCTCCCATGTGGTTGCACAGCAAGAGCGGCCGAACTATTGAAACCAACGTCGGCAGGTCCTTAGCTATATGTCGCCTTGGATAAGTTATGCGTGTGCTTCGGAAAAAAACCGTGGTCAGTGTCGAGATAATAGTCGATTCATCTGGCAGCTATCTGACATTCTGATCTGCCACCACGAGCGTCACGCAAAGCGTCATTCCCAGAGAGAATTTTTCGGACTCCGTTTTCATGCCTTCCAAGGCATACAGGTATGCGCTAACGTCAGTGAGATACATTCGGCACCATGGAAATGACATCGAGCCATATACATGATCGCTATTCCTCAGAGGATTTTTTTGACGCCGTTGCTATGATTTCGAGGGCATAACATGAGCGTGATGCCTTGAGGATCAATGTCAATTTCTCGCTTTGAAAGCGCGATATCTTTTCGAAAGGCTCTCGAGATACTCTACATCTCCACCAGCATTTTTGAACGCTTCGAGGAACTTCGGATCTTTTCCCGCATCCAGGTTGGCTGCTCCTTTGATGAACATACTCGAAGCAACTTCTTTCTGCGGATTTTTGTGGTTCTTTAGCACGTCTGTAAGCAGCTCGACGCCTCGTTTTATGTCGTCTGGCTCTTTCGAATTGGAAAGCGCCCTCGCATACAATAAGCGACCATCAGTACTGATCAGCGCGAGGGTATTCATCTTTAAGTCGTTAGAGGCTGCGTCGCGACCATCCATTTTCTCGGCCATACTTTTCGCGCGCCAAAACTTGTCGTCGTCCTTAAGACGATCTCCCATCTTGATCAGCTCTTCGACTTGCTTCTTCTCTCCAGCCGAAAGCGTTTCACCGTTAGGATGTCCGAATATAACATCGTATCGCTTTTTTTCTCCAGTAAAGCCTGGTCGAGTCATGTTTTTATCATCGTACATAAAACTGACTCCTGCCTTCGAAAGCAAGCTGCTTACTCTGTCCGCCGTTTCTTTAGAAGGAATTTTCAAAAAGTCTTTCAGATTGATCAGATCTTCTTGTTTTTGAATCTTTTCGATTACAAATCCAGCTCGTTGCATCACTTCGGGTATCTCGGTGTCCTCATATGCTTTTTGCAAAGCCGGCATCGCTGGAGGTCCTATTTTTTCCAGCGATTTTTGAGCTTCCGCTCTAATTCTAAAGTCTCGGTTTCCAAGATTTTCGATGTGCTTCTGAATCTCTTTCGGGTTGGGAATAGCTTCTATTGAATCGTTTTTCGTATCAGCGCTTTTCTGCTCTTCTTTTATCTGTTCTTCGGTTTTTATCTCTTCTTTCTTTGCTCCTTTGCCATTGTCCGGAGTGGCAGAAGCATTTAGTGGACCTTCGGTAATCTCAAATGGGACCAGCGCCCTGTCCGGCTCCACAGATGGAGAAGACGACGCCATTTTTTGGGAATCAGAACCACTCTCGAACAGAACAAAATCGGACAAAAAATCGATTTGTGATGAAGAAGCAGAATCACTTGAGGTATTCGAGGTGGTGCTTGCGACACCAGCTTCCATATCGCGAAGAAGTCGCATGTTTTCAGGAGTGTAGGTTTCCGTTAAAGTTGATACGGTGCTTGGATTTATCTGTGCATTTTCAAAATTCGCGTCAGGTCGAAAACTTTCCATATGCTTTTCACTCTCGTATTTTGTTGCAGAGCCTGACTAGCCGAGCACCTGGAGATCATGCCGGCAAGTTCTGAGCTATTTGGATTTCTACTAAGTTGTGAGTGTGCTAAAAAATGGTCACTCTTGAGATGGTAGTTGACATATCTGACAGCTATCTGACATCCGGACCTGACAGCACCACATAAAATATTGCTCAAGAAGAGAATATCGGCAAGAGGGTGAGCAAACTCTTAGAACGGTAGCGGACGCGAAGCTGCCGATCTGGAGCGTCTCGACGAGTCAGCCGCTCGAAAACACTGATTCGATTAATTGCGTCAGGCAATTGAACTTTTTTACGCTCGCCAACGTTTAAAGAATTAGCAGTTGTTGTTCTCACGAGGGTATCCTGATGACCAGCAATCTATACTTTGATAAAAGCGCTCGCGGCCAGAGTCGAATTTCCAGTTGGAGTTGGAAGGTGCTTGCACCAGTCTTTGCTGAGATAGTTGTAGACCTTCAAGCACGCGATTTGAAAGATCGCCTGTTCACCTATGCAGTACCTGAGTACCTAATCGACGAAGTATTCGTAGGTGCACAGGTGCTAGTTCCGTTCGGTCATCAAGACACAGTCGGCGGATATGTAGTCGCACTCAAAAATAGCTGCTCATCAGAGTTCAAAGTAAAAGAAATAGCTGAAGTCCTGGAGCCGGACCCGCTATTTGATAAAGAGTACATCGACTTTCTCGGCTGGATCGCCTTCAAGTCTTGTGCTCGCCTGAGCGATGTCGTGCAGGCCGCATTACCTGCCAGTCTCGCTCCGAGACTCAAGCGCATCGTACGACTGTTGGGTGATCCAAAGTCAGAGGATTTCGCCAACAAAAAGTCCGCACTAGTGCTTCGCAACCAGCAAGCACTTGCCCTACTGGAAATTTTGGGAAGTGCAGGTCCGCGGGGATTAGCTATAGCCACAGCACGTCAGCGATTCTCTCGATTGAAAAGGCAGCCGACGACAATATTTTTTAAGGCACTGAGTTTTTTAAAACAAGAAGGTATGGTCGAAGTTCAAATCGAGACAACCGCGAAGACAGCGCCGAAGACTGTCACGCAAATCCTTTTGGGCTCAGGAGAAGCAAAGACGCGCAGACAAGAGGAGATTACCACTATCCTGCAGCGGCACAATGGCGCGATGCCCCTTCCGGAATTGCTAAAAGCAGCACGCACCACATATGGCACCATCCATCGGTTAGAGTCTGAAGGAGTTGTACAGCTCGTCGAGGAAGAAGTCCTGCGCAATCCGATGGATAGCTTTGCTTCATTGAAGTCGACCGGCCCGCGTCCAGATCTGACAGCGGACCAGTCCCACGTAGTCGATGTGCTGACGGGGGAGCTTCGTTCGGTGATTGCCGAAGGTCACCAGCTTGCACCCGACCCATGGCTTCTACATGGAGTCACAGGCTCCGGCAAGACAGAGGTTTATCTCAGGCTCATTGAAGAGGCGCTCAGGCTCGGTCGAACAGCACTGCTATTGGTACCAGAGATCAGTTTGACCCCCCAGTTAGCAGCCAGACTGAAAGACCGATTCGGCGATATGGTCTCAATCTGGCACAGCGCTATAAGCGCCGGAGAGCGCTACGACACCTGGCGCAGGCTCCGCAGCGGTCAAGTCTCCGTCCTGCTTGGCGCTCGCTCTGCGATTCTCGCGCACGTCCCCAATCTCGGCGTCATCATTTTGGACGAAGAGCACGACAGCAGCTACAAGCAGAGCACTCCCAGTCCCCGGTATAACGCGAAAGAGGTGGCTCTAGAGAAGGCAAGGCGACATGGAGCGCTTGTGTTATTCGGCAGTGCCACCCCCGACGTTAGCACCAACTACAAAGCGCGCGCGCTTTCGCGAGTTCTGGAGCTTCCTCAACGAGTGCATAAGCAAGCGATGCCGGAAGTGAAAATCATAGACATGCGACAAGAACTCAGTCTTGGAAATCGCTCTATATTGTCACTGCTGCTCGCAAAGGCGATTGAGAGACGCCTGGAGCGAAGAGAGCAAATAATTCTGCTCATCAATCGACGTGGTTATGCCAGTCATGTTTTTTGCAGAGCATGCGGTTATGTGGCTCATTGCAAGAATTGCAGCGTAGCTATGGTTTTTCACAAGCACAGCGTCACCAAGCAACCCGACACATCATCGAATTCACAATCGAAAGGCGGGTATCTAGCGTGCCACCATTGTGGATACGAGCGCTACTCGTTCACCACCTGCCCTACTTGCAAGAGTCCTTTTATAAAAGAATACGGACTGGGCACCCAACAGGTTGAAGAGACCGTTCGCCAGAAATTTCCAGGAGTGAGGACACTGCGTCTAGATAGCGATGTAACACAAAAGAAAGGCGCCTATCGCGAGATTTTCGAGGACTTCAGCTCCGGAGAGGCTGATGTTTTGATCGGCACTCAAATGGTGGCTAAGGGACTGGATGTGGCGAATGTCACGCTTGTCGGCGTGCTGGTCGCGGATGCCGCGCTCAACATGCCGGACTTCCGCTCCAGCGAAAGGGGCTATCAATTGCTCAGCCAGGTTGCCGGTCGCGCCGGTAGAGGTCACAAGCCAGGGCAAGTGATCTTACAAACTTATAATCCTGACCTCAAAGTTCTGGAATGGGCAAAGAAGCATGACTACGGCAACTACTTCGACAGCGAGATCAAGGCCAGGGAGGCTTTTGCATATCCGCCGTTCAGCAGAATTATACGTACGGTACTTCAAGGACCAGATGCGGCCGAAGTCGAGTTTGGCTTAGAGAGGCTGGCGGAGGAGCTCAGTCTCGCCATCGGAGATCACACCCCTGGAGAGACCGTCCAGATCCTGGGACCGAGCCCTTGTTTGATCGAAAAGGTAAAGAACAGATTTCGCTACCATTTACTCATAAAAGTCAAAGGAGACGACCGCGTAATGGACAGCCTGTTACAGTTTCTCCGGAATAAGAAAGTTCCTAAACAACTTTCCCTGGCTGTAGATGTAGATGCCCTCGACTTGCTATAAAATTAGCTTCTTGCGCTTTCTGAGGCTTCGATTCGGCGTTTCAGACTGAGTAACGAGGTACATTCCTCGTTCTTGCCGAAGTTTTTATTTCAATATCGAGTAGACAGAACGAGCGTTCTCGAGCAAAGTGATCTGGGTTTATTACCTATTTGTCGTATTCGTCCTGGCTGTAGCCGGACCGTTTTTGCTCATCCAGAAGAAGGCGAGAGCCGGGCTGAAAGAGAAATTCGGTTTGATTCCGCAATCGGTAAAAGAGCGTAACAACGAAGGGTGCATCTGGATTCATGCGGTATCCGTCGGAGAGTTCAACGCGGTCAAACCGCTCATACGAGCGTTGAGATCTAAATACCCTGAACAGCCGATTGCCGTATCTACCACGACTTTGACTGGTCAGACACTTGCCCGACAGCATCTAGCAAGTGACATAACAGTGTTCTACTTCCCATTCGACCTGCCATGGGCAACACGCTCCTGGCTAAAGATTCTAGAGCCGAAGCTAATAATAATCGCAGAGACCGAGATTTGGCCAGGCTTTGTCACCGAGTGCAAGAGTCTTGGAGTCAAGATCATCACCGTCAACGGTCGCATGTCGCCGAAGTCAGCCCGGGGGTATGAGCGCTGGAAGTTCTTATTCGGACCGATCCTTCGGAAGCTGGATCACGTAGCCGTCCAATCAGAGAATGAGGCTAGAAGGTATCGATCAGTAGGAGGAGAGGGGCTTCCTGTGACTATCACAGGCAACTTGAAGCTCGACGGGATTGCCACCGCCGATGGTAGCGACCGAGAAGCTATGACGGAACTGGTTAATAACGACAGCGACAACGAATTCCTCGTGGTGGCAGGATCCACACATGAGGGGGAAGAGAGCGCATTGCTCAAATGTCACCGGCAGCTGCACGACGATTTTATGCAGAGAGGCCAAAAAGGGCTCCGCCCTCGTCTGATCTTGGCTCCTCGCCACCCAGAACGTTTCGAGCGCGTCGTGCAAATCGTCGAAGAGAACGGATTCAAGCCGAGGAGATATAGCATGAACGAGCGGTTCGAATCAGACAATGACGTGTATATTCTCGACGGCTTAGGCATTCTCGCCCGCTTGTACTCAATCGCCAACGTGGCTTTCGTGGGCGGAACCATTGCCAAGGTCGGCGGTCACAACCTGCTTGAGCCCTACGCATATTCAGTACCCACATTGTGCGGTCCCCACGTTCACAAAACCAGGGACATAGCGAGGGCACTCACTGAGATTGGAGCGCTCGTTCTTATTGAAGATGAAGACCAGCTCGCTGAGCGCCTAAAAGGATTTCTACTCCAGCCGAAGACAGCACAAGTATTGGGCAACAAAGGCAGACAGTGGATTAACGACAACCAGGGTGCTGTCGATAAGACGATTGTAGTGATTGACAAACTAATCGACGATAACGGCAAAACACCGGAGAGATTGGTAAAAACTGGAGCTTCGCAAAATGTCTGAAGATCTCTATTCTAAAATCATTGGGAATCCGGTAGCGCGCACATTGCTGACACCGGCGTCCTTCGTGTATGGAGCAGTGGGTTATGCACGCCTGAAGGCTTATGCTAATGGGTTTATAGATCGGGCGAAGCCTGACGTTCCTGTCATCAGCGTGGGCAATCTCTCGGTCGGCGGCACAGGAAAAACACCGATCACGATAGAGCTCGCAGAGCGTTTTATCCACGAAGGAAATCGAGTCGCCATTCTGTCTCGAGGGTACAAGAGAAAGGCATCGACTCCATACACGGTCGTGAGCAACGGCGAGAAGATTCTCGCCACCTGCCAGGAAGCAGGAGACGAACCATTCATGATGGCGCAGGCGGTGCCTGCGGCCGTCGTCATTTCCGGACAATCCAGAAGCGAAACTGCTGAAATCGCAATCAGAGAATATCACTGCGATATCATCATCCTTGATGATGGGTTTCAACACTTAAAACTCAGACGAGACATCGACGTCGTGCTGCTGGATTATAACGAGACCCTCGACGATAACATGGTTCCGGCAGGACATCTGCGCGAACCGATGAGCGCGCTTGGCCGCGCCACCCACATAATAATCAGCAAAGTGCCGCTCTATCCTGACCCAGCCAGGACTCGCCGTTTCCAGAGCCTGATCGCGAAATATGCGCCTGAGGCGACTGTCTCGATGTGTCGTTTTCGTCCAGCGTACTTGCGAGCAGAAACTCCATTGAGTCCTTCTGAAGTGAGCGGGCAAAAAGTGGTGGCACTCTGTGGTATCGCAAAACCAGCTTCCTTCGTCGACTCCATCAAACAGCTTGGTGCGGAAGTTGTCTCCATGAGCGCATTCCCAGATCACCACTGGTTCTCCAAAGCTGATTTGCAAAAACTGGAGAGCAAAGTAAGCGCTTGCAAAGCCAACTATATCGTCACGACCGAAAAGGACTTCGTCCGTCTAGAGCTTCCCGACAGCCTCAAGAGCAGAGTGGTGGCACTCGTGATGGAGACCGAATGGATAGGCGAGCCACCATCGTTCAATCTTCCCGCAGCGAACACCACTCTCGCGGTGACGCAGAATGTTTAACGCAAAAAATATCCTCGTCATGAGATATCGCTTTCTCGGCGATACGATCCTGACTGTGCCATTCCTGCGAAACTTGAGAAGAGCAGCTCCCCAAGCAAAGATCGACATGCTCGTGGGTCCCGCGAGCGGCGAAGTCTTGAAAGGCTGTCCATACGTGGATGAATTTATCCCTTTCGACACAACGCGATTCCACAAATACGATCAGGGAAAAGGCGACGCAAGAAGCTATTGGTCATATTTTTTCGAGCTTCGAAAACGCAATTATGACTGCGCTTTCGTACTCAAGCGCTCCCTGTCGTCGGCCTTTCTTGCACTAGGCACAGGTGCTCGCATTCGAGCAGGTTACGCGACAGAAGGACGAAGCCTGCTTCTCACTCACAAAGTGCGATGGGACACCTCCGTTCATGAAGTGGACTCCTTGGCGAGCGTCCTGGAAGCCGTTGGAATCACGGCTCACGACAAACACCTGGAAGCCTGGATAAGCAAAGATGAAACCAGGGCGATGCGCGAAAAAGTGTCTTGTCTGGACAATCATCGCTCACGAATGTTGATTCACGCGGCGGCGGCCCACCCTGATAAAACCTACCCGCTAGAGCATTTCGCCGAAGTGATAAAAGGCTTGCATAGTGAGTTCGGAATGACGCCATTCTTCACAGGCGATAGCAAAGATAGGGAAAGCTACGAAGAACTCGCTGCCTTGGCTGGCATAAAAAGTGTTAATATGGCAGGAGAGCTCTCCATAAGGGAAAGTATGGCGTTATACAAAGAGATGGACATTGCTGTATGCGTCGACTCGGGTCCCGCACACCTCTCGTGTGCGGTCGGCACCCCCACCGTCACCCTTTTTGGACCGACCGACCCTGTCCGATGGCAGCCCATTGGACCATCCCAGACAGCGGTCTTCGATGACTCCTTGGAGTGCCGTCCATGCCACTACAAAAAGACTTGCAGCAATCGAGAATGTCTGACGCAACTGCCTCCAATGAAGGTGATTGAAGCTGCCAGACACCTGATCAACAACCGTCGCCCAGCCATTTCGTGAAATTGGGAGTAGATAAATGAAACTCAAGCCAGTCCTTCCGATCGCCCTATGTGCAGTCACACTTCTTGTGACAGCAACACTCCCGGCGACGGCAGCGAATCCTACGACAGGTGCGTCAGCGGCGCAAAGGTCGAACCGACCATCCTGGCCGAAGTGGTATTACTATGATTACATCGGCATGCGCGAATGGCACAAAGGCAACAAGTCTCAGGGTCTTGCCTATCTCGATCAGTCGTACAAACTGGCTCAAGCGGCTTGCGGCAGCGGTAGAGGACCTCTAGACAACTACACGAAAAAATTGCTCGGCGATGTTATCGAGCACCAGACACTCCATATTGCTGACTGGCGCGAAGTTCCTCGAGAAAAGGCACAGAACTTGAGCGTCAAAGAGCTGCTCAAGCGAGAGTCGAGAGGCATACCGCAAAGTGAGAAAGAAAGACAATGGCGATTCCTCGAAAAATTGTCTAAATTCGCAGGGGGCACGCTCGGCAAAAGGCACTACGTAGTACAGCGCTTGGAAGCGCAGATGGAAGATTGCATACCAGCTCCCACGCAGGAGGATTCCCAAGCGGTAGCAGCGGGCAACCCAATGAGAGGACGAGTCAACGGTCAGACTCCGAAGTGGTGGCGCGAAGCAGATTCGGACCTCAGACCAGAACTCTTCACCAGAGAGCGGCGCAATCTTCACGGCTCAACTAAGAAAAATGAGAAAAAACTGGACCCTGCTTCAGAACCAACGATAGCAGGCAAAGGTTTCGTCTATATCGCCGGTCAGAAATACGATCGCAACAAGCAAGATCTTCCTCACAATAATGGATGGGGCGGCAATTCCGTAGTCGGTGCCGCTGCCAAAGACCCGAAAAATCCGAACAACGAAGTCTACTCCGGATGGGGCAACCAGGGTCAGGGAGCAGAGATGAGAGCCGTGCCAATAACCAAGTGGGGCATGAGCAATGAAGAAAAGGTCCGCGGTGGTCTCAGAACACCTACGACACCCTGGGGTCAAAACACAAAAGACTTCAATGGTTCCGATACCGGCAGTCTGAATTCCTGGGGCAACAGCGCAGGCGTCGGACAAGACCCGGAAAAATCGAGCAACCAACAGAGTACATACTCTTCGGGCAGCAAGTAACTAGTCCCTCGACGGCATATTGCGACAGCGCATTTATTCCTTCCGAGGAATAAACCTCAGACCCGCCTCCGACCTATTCCATCGAAGCTTTCTTTAGCTCAACCTTCGTGTCGAAACACGCTTGAGGACTCGAGGATGACGGGAAGTCCTCTAATCACGCAAAACACACAAGAAAAATATACGAAGAATAGCGCGATCGACTCTAGACCCATCTGCGCTCCCAGAGCGGTATGAGCACCAACTATCAGACAGAACGCCACCGCTTTCACCACTGCGTAGGTGAAGCGACTGAAGTTGGATGCCACGAGAAATTTTCCAATCGCAGTCTGCATCATGGTGTTCTTTCCAAACGCTGTGTAACCTTGCTCGACCGCGTGGGCTCTAATTGCATCAACAAATGTCCCCCGAACGAGGAACAATAGCGGCACCCAGACAGGAATCCAGCCAAGTGCCGCGAACGCGATCCAGTACGCCATCTCAACGACTCGATCGCCGGCGATGTCTAGAATGCCGCCGAGCTTGCTCGTTTGGTTGAGCTTGCGAGCCAGATATCCATCAATGCCATCGGCCCATATAACAAAAATTGTCAGTCCAAATGCAGTCCACTTCATCGCATCCGGTGGCATCCACAGGAGCGGCAGAGTGAAGATCGCGAGGAAAACTCGCCCGACCGTGACCACATTGGGTATGTTGATCGACGGCAACCGGACCGGCTTGTCCGACCCGGCCGTGTTTGCGGTCGGGTCGTTAGTGACTGGCAAGTTGCCGTTATCCAACTGAACTCCAATCCTTATACATAAGCGCGGTGAGCGTTCACCACCAGCACTTCTGATTGAGCCTACACATCCAGGTTGGCGAAGTGAGCATGCTTCTCGATGAATTCACGACGAGGAGCGACTGCTTCACCCATGAGCAGATCAAAGATGTGGTCAGCCTCAGAGGCATCATCTACGGTGACTTTCTTGAGTGTACGCGTCTCGGGATTCATCGTTGTATCCCAGAGCTGCTGAGGCATCATTTCTCCAAGCCCTTTGAATCGCTGTATAACCGCCTTGTCGCCCAATTCAGCTAGTACAGCTTCGAGCCTGTGCTCGTTGTAGCAATACTCCGTGCGTTTGCCTTTTTCGACTTTGAACAGGGGCGGTTGCGCAATGTAGACATAACCTCTTTCGACCAACGGTCTGGCGTACCGGAAGAAGAATGTCAGAATGAGCGTTCTGATATGGCTTCCGTCCACATCGGCGTCTGTCATGATGATGACCTTGTGGTATCTCAACTTATCGAGGTCGAGATTCTCAGCATTGGGTCGCAGAATGCCACCACTCTTGCCACCACTCTCATCCTCTTCATCTTTGACGATAAGACCAAGAGCGGTAATCATGGCTTGAACTTCGGTATTCTCGTATATTCGGGACGGTTGGACCCGCTCTACGTTCAAAATCTTTCCTCGAAGAGGAAGGATAGCCTGAAATGTCCTATCGCGGCCTTGCTTCGCGCTACCACCTGCGGAATCGCCTTCGACCAGATAGACCTCGCACTTGGCCGGGTCTCGATCAGCGCAGTCAGCCAGCTTTCCAGGAAGAGAGGAGTTCTCCAGGTTGGAAACGCGCCTGACTAGATTTCTAGCTTTCTGAGCTTCCTCTCTGCCTTTCTTGGCGAGACTTGCTTTGTTGACAATATCTTTAGCCGCTTTCGGATTGAGCTCCAACCAGTCGTTGAGCTGCTCTGTGACAAGGGATTGAACTATGCCTTGTACTTCACGGTTGCCGAGTTTTTGTTTGGTCTGACCTTCGAACTGCGGCTCTGGAACTTTGACGCTAACGATCGCGGTCAGGCCTTCTCGCACATCCTCACCGGTGAAATTTGCGTCAGTCTCTTTGACCAGAGAGTTCTTCTTGGCGTATTCGTTGATCACACGGGTCAACGCAATTTTGAAACCGTTGGCGTGAGTACCGTGGTCTGGTGTGTTGATGTTGTTGACGAAGGAGTACAAGGACTCCTGAAACATACTCGTCCACTGCAATGCTACTTCTACATTGACGTTGTCTCGCATCTGTTCGACGTAGATCGGCGGCTTGTGTATAGATTCGCGAGTATCATTGAGATATTCAACGTAACTTGCAATACCACCTTCATAGTGATACTCGACTTTCTTCGGCTCCTCACCCAACTTGATCCGATTGTCATGGACAATCATCTTCAAGCCCTTATTCAGGAATGCCATAACCCGAAGTCGGTCATCGACTGTGTCCCAGTCGAAGTCGATCGAGACGCGCTCGCCATCATCGCTATAGTCATGGAATATCTCATGATCAGGCCAGAATGTTACTTTCGTGCCTCTAAGTTCGGTGGCACCTATAACTTCCAATCCACCTTCTGCATTTCCGCGTACATAAGATTGCTTGTGAATCTTTTTATCAAGATAGACTTCCACTTCAAGCCGCTTTGACAGGGCATTTACGACCGAAGCGCCCACGCCATGCAGTCCGCCTGATACCTTATATCCGCCTTCTCCGCCGAACTTTCCTCCAGCGTGCAACTTCGTAAACACGGTCTCAACTCCGGTCAAGCCGCTCTTCGCTACGATTCCTACTGGAATTCCACGACCATTGTCACGGACCGTGATAGAGCTATCGCCATTGATTGAGACTTCGATGGTATTGCACCAGCCAGCCAGCGCCTCATCGACCGAATTGTCTACAATTTCCCAGATCAGGTGATGCAACCCTCGGGGTCCGGTGCTGCCGATGTACATACCAGGCCGCTTGCGCACAGCCTCAAGCCCTTCGAGCACATCGATACTGGAAGCCGAGTACTCAGCTCCACCAGGGTTTCCGTTTACAGCATTTGATGAATCAGTCATGGTAGTTGAGGAATTTTCCTTGGTCATTACACCCTCTGACACTGAATTACGCGATCTAACAATCAGGCAGGGCTCACATCGTCTCTCCAATAGAGCTACAATGGAACGATGGCTTCAAAAGCGGACGAAAGCCAACTGTTCCGTGCCTTCCACGTCTGTCAATTTTAGCATAGTCGACCAGCTTAAGCCGCTTGATATGAGGATTTATGGCGATTTAAGAGAGATAACACATGAGAGTTCTCTAGACTTTGTCCCTGGTCTGGTCTGGTTTACAATACACTGATTGTTAGGCGCTTTATGAAGCCAAATGGCAAGTGATCTCTCGGACATCAACTCTCCCTTGACTTAAGGAACGCAATTCTTGGAAACCTATTTTGAAGCCCAACCATCCCTTGTAAAAGAATCCGCCATAGCCCTGGGCTTTTTCGACGGCGTTCATCCTGGGCATCAAGCCGTGATCGGAAAGGCACGAGAGGAGGCTACCAGGCTCGGAGTGCCTTGCGGAGTGGTCACATTTAAGGATCATCCACGCACACTCACAAGAGGGCAGTCACCGCTCCTTTTGACAATGATTGATCAGAGACTGGCCCTGTTCGAGCAACTTGGAGTAGATGTTGCACTTGTGCTTTCGTTTACCGAAGAGCTCTGTCGACTCAGTCCAACCGAATACGTAGAGACTATGCTTGTCGGAACAATGGGCGCCCGCTCCATTTCGGTCGGTCCGAATCACCACTTCGGGCGCGACAGAGAAGGTGACGCAAGTTTGTTAAGTACGCTGGGAAAGAAAAACAATTTCGCAGTACATGTCGCTGAAATGGTGAATGTAGAGGGGCATGAAGTATCAAGCTCAGCTATCCGCGAAGCTCTCACGCAGAGCAATCTGGAGCGCGCCGCCCTCCTCTTGTCGAGACCATATGCCCTCGCCGGTGAAGTAATCACAGGCGACCGCCGCGGTCGCACACTTGGATTTCCTACCGCTAATCTTTCCATATACCGATTCCAACAGATTCCTGCACGCGGAGTTTATGTTGGGAAAGCCAAGCTCGACGAGACAAGCTTTCCGTGCGTAATCAACGTCGGTCTGAGACCGACCTTCCACGCCAACGGCGAAGGTGGTCCAAATGATGGATTGACTGTAGAAGCTCATTTGCTCGACTTCGAGCAGGATATCTACGGTAAACATATCGAGATTGAGTTTCTCTCATTCCTGCGAAGCGAGCAGAAGTTCGCGGGACCAGACTCGCTCAAAGAACAAATCAATCTAGATATCACAAAAGCACGGCAATATCTAAAAGAGCATGGACAGCAGCCTTCCAGCCAAAATGAGCCGGACAAACTCCATGCGTAGTAACAGTCATGCTCGTTAAGAAGCTAACCATCAAGAACTTCCGCAACTACAAAGAGGAGGTTGTCTCGTTTTGCCCTGAGCGAAATGTGATTATCGGCGAAAATGCGCAAGGCAAAACCAATCTTATTGAAGCTATCGAGTACGCCTCCAGAGGTCGTTCTTATCGTACGCATCAAGAGTCGGAGCTGATCTTGCAGGGTGCGCCAGAAGCACTGGTAGAAGTTGAGTTTGTTGCTCGCAATTACGATCAAAAGATCACGATCTGCCTGAGAAGAAAAGGCGATGCGGCTCTCAATCAACCACAGAAGACAGAGAAACTGATCAAGGTCAATGGCGTACCAAAAGGAAATACAAGAGGACTGAAGGGTCACCTGGTGACTGTAGGCTTCAAAAGCCAGGATATGAGCCTGATTCGAGGCGGTCCGAGCGACCGGCGAGACTGGATAGACGAATTATCGTCAACATTATCCACCGGATTTCGAACATTATTGAACCGCTACGAAAAAGCCGTCACTCAGCGTAATCGGCTGCTCAAGCTATTCTTCGAGAAAGGCAGACTTACAAGCAGTGACATAGACCAACTCAAAGTTTGGGATCAACAGCTGGCGACAATGGGAGCCACAATCATAAAACAGCGCATCAAGTCTTTGAAGCAGGCGCTCCCGATTGCAGAAGAGTACCAGGAGAAAATTTCAGGATCGCGAGAAAAGCTTTCGGCGCACTATCACTTTCATGCTCGCACAAATGAAAGTCAGGATTTTGGTTCTTCCGACTTGGACGATAGTAGCGGTTATCAACAAGCTGACACTATTTCCCTGGAAGAGCTCGACGAACTCGAACTCGCCAACAAATTGTTGCGACTCTATCAACAGCGCCGCGCCGACGAGATAGCAAGACGCCAGACGCTAACAGGGCCGCATCGAGACGATGTTCGATTTGCTCTCAACGACAAAGATGCAACCGCCTTTGGGAGCCAAGGACAGCAAAGAAGTCTTGTTATTGCTCTGAAACTGTCAGAGCTCAAACTCATATCGGACTTTCTCGAAGAGCCTCCAGTCTTGATGCTCGATGACGTAATGGCCGAGCTCGATCTTCGCCGACAAGGCTTTCTCATGGAGTCGGTCGATCGGGGCATGCAAACACTCATTACCACTACACACCTGGACGGTTTTGAGAAAGAATGGCTCGCAGGGGCAACCTTAATATCGGTCGTCGACGGAGCCGCTCTCAAACAGGAAAGCCTGGCGCCAGCTATGTCGACACCGCAATGAGCAACGGAAATCCGGCGGCAGAGGATGTTTAAGGTTAATACCGGGTTCTCTCGGGCACATTAATAATGCTTAATACGCTAATCTAGTATTGGCGTTGCTACTGTTTCTTCAACTAGAACTCCAAGCCTTCCATTTTGATGGTCAACTCAACCGAGCATTTACACGACAATCTCGACCGGAAGTACTGTCTCGAGTGCCACCGCAAATACACCGGTATCATCGCAGCGTGTCCGCACGACAACAGCATGCTCGTACCTATGGCTCAGGATCCTCTGCTTGGGACTAAGCTGGCAGGCAAATACGAGATTCTCGAACACCTGGGCACAGGCGGAATGGGCGTAGTCTACAAAGGTCGCCAGGACGTCATGGACCGGATTGTCGCAATCAAAATGTTGCAATCGCACCATCTCGGCGACTCGATGAGCGTAAAACGGTTCCAACAAGAAGGTCGACATACTTGTAAGCTCAATCACCCGCACATCATCACGGTTTATGATTTCGGTATTTCTCAGCAGACGGGTCAACCTTATATCGTCATGGACTACCTCCAGGGCGTGGCGCTGGCCGACGTCATACGACAAGAAGGTCAGGTCAAGGTAGACAGGGCGCTCAAGCTGTTCATGCAAGCGGCAGAAGCGCTTGGTCACGCGCACAAGCAGGGAATTATTCACAGAGATCTCAAGCCTAGCAATATCATTTTGATCAGTTACGACGGCGATAAAGACTTCGTCAAAGTGGTGGACTTCGGCGTTGCTCAGATCATGGAAGACGTCACGACATCGGAGAATCATCAACGACTTACCCAGATGGGCGAAGTGTGCGGAAGTCCCGTGTACATGTCGCCGGAGCAATGCCAGGGAGACAAGCTCGATCAGAGAAGTGACATTTACTCCATGGGCATCGTCATGTACGAAACGCTCACCAACCGACTGCCATTGATTGGCCGTACGATGGTCGAAACCATGCGCAAGCACATCGAAGAGTTACCTCCGCCGTTCTCTGACGCCAGACCGGATCTCTACATACCCGAGAGAGTCGAGCAAGTAGTGCTAAAAGCTCTCGCGAAAAACCCAGAACACCGGCATCAGTCAATGGAACATTTGCTGGACGAGCTAGAGCAAGCGATTCCAAGACCTGGGCGTAGTCAGGTTCTAAGAACAGCGCCGATTGAGGTTGAGACATCCGCAAAAGTTCCGCCGACGGAATTAATTTCAACAATGCTGTTCAAACTGACATGGGCACAGTGGGCCTGTGTTCTTGTAGCAGTAGTCACCATCGGTGCTCTCGTCATTGTCGGACTCTACACAATGGTGTCCGGCGGGACCGCTTCAACGCAATCCGTGACCGATCAACCGATGACACCGACATCCACCCCCACTCCGCCTCCATCGGCAGTGCCTCATGTATCACCTTTGGTAGTGACTGGCTCGAAGAGTCCAACGATAACGGCAACGCCGGCGAATACGACAACGCCAGCGACTGCTAAAGCTACAGCGACTGCTACAGCTCCGACGACGACGACAGCATCAAGAGGACCAAAGTCAAAACCAATGCCGCCTGCACCAATCGCGGTCACACCACCAGCGGTGCCCAAGTCGACGCAGACAACTCCACACCCGAGGTCGGCGACTGCATCTACGCCCAGAAAAGTTTCATCTACGCGACCAAAGAAAGTTTCTCCTGTTGCAAAATCCAATAGCCGCGGTGAGTCGGATGCACTCTGGAAAACACTCGTGAATGGACGCACCTATAGAACCGGTCACATGTACGAATCCAAGTAGGTCAACGAGACCCTTTGCCACCAGGACAAGAAAGACAGATCTGTCTCAGGCAGACTTCGACTGCCCGGCTGCGAAACCCTCGTCGAAGTTCGCAGGTCAATCGCTGATACCGATACCGGTGCTGCAAAGCCAGTCGAGCGGCACCAAAGCCTAGTAATCCAGCCTAAAGCATCTCCAGACAACTGCTGAGGGAGGAGCTTCAGAACGTTGCTATTGAGCTTCCACTATTTGCATGCAGCGGTCGCGATCTACGGCATTCGACCACAGACCGTCAAACTTGGCTGCAGAACCTATAATAAGAGCATCGGAATGGGCGGAGAATTGGCGTATGTTGTCGCAGGTGATACCAGAACCGATAAGCACCGGTATGTCGACAGTCGCCTTAACGGACTTAACCTCGTCGAGATCGGCTGATTCGCCCGTATGTGCACCGGTAACGATCACACCGTCGGCTCGGAAGTATTCGGCATTTTTCGCCACTTCAGAAATCGTCAGGTCCTGCGTTATCGCATGAGACGAGTGCTTCTTCTTTATGTCGGCGAAGATTTTGATGCCATCAGCCTTGAGGTAATGTCGCCTGCGAATCAGTGTTGGTGCACATGATTCATGATACCCCTCGTCACCAATGTGCGCGAATACAAAACCCTCCACTCGAATGAAGTCGGCGGAGGATGCCACAGCGGCACCTAAAGCTTCTAAATTGGCGCCTGCCAGGATTTGCACACCGAACGGCATGCCCGTCTCTTTCTTCAAGACCTGACTGATGACAGTGACGGCAGCCGTTGTCTCAGGGGCAACACCACCTTTAAGATAGGGCGTGTCGTGAGTATTCTCGACCATCACAGCATGAAAGCCGGTCTCCTTGTAGATAAGCGCTTCACGCAAGGCACCATCTATGATTCTAGGCATATCGCCATCAAAGAATGCAGCACCAGGCAACGGTGGCAAATGCACCACCCCGATCAACGAACAACTCCTGTTAGCGAACATCGACTCTCCTAGCTATGCAAGAAGGACTGCGCGAACCGGAGAAGCCTCCAGTTCCGTAAACTTAATCGGCAATGCAATCAAAAAGTAGTCACCACCCGTAACACCAGTAAGATCGAGATTCTCTAACCAAACCATTTTGAATTGATCGAGCTTGTTGTGAGTGTCAAGAGTTTTCGAGTTAACATGGTCGACGGAAGGAGTATCGAGTCCAGTGAGACGCACACCCATTTTTGCGAGTGCCTCGACAAGTTCCACAGACAAATAGGAATAGTCCTCTTCAAAGATATGATACCGTATCTGGTTGCAAGTTTTGAATAGCACCCGTGGCGGTGCGGCGTGCTCACCTAGTCGGTCCAGCAGTTGCTGACTCGAAATTGGGCCTGTAAAGGGCGCAAGATCGATAACACGCACAGGACCAACAAAGGCATCAAGCGGCAAATCCGCAGCCATACCTTCCGGGTCTGTCATATCACCCTTAATATGTATGGGGGAATCGGCGTGCGTTCCGACGTGAGGGCTCATCGTCAGAGCAGTTAAATTGACTATGCCGCTGTCGCGATAGGTCAACGTCACCGTTCGCGAGAAAGGCGTATCTCCCGGGAAGCAGGCGCTGGAAGAAGCGACCGGTTGGGAGATATCGATAATCTTTGTGTATTGAAAAGCGGTCTGACCAATTGCCATGCATCTATGACTCGACTACCAAAACCTCAGTAAACATTACAATGACAGGATCAATTTCGCACCGCTGGAAGGAATTCATTATAAACTTTGAAGTTTATGGGCCACCGTCGAGGACTCTTGCAATGGCGGCTCTTCACAAGTCGAAAGAGAGCGGACTGGTGCAACAATGACAACGGAAAAATCGAAAGTTGGATTCAACATCACCGGAAAAGCGCCCAGCCCGCTAGGTGCATACTCTCACGCCGTGAGAGCCGGAAATCTCTTGTTCGTCGCTGGACAGGGCGCCCGCAATCCGGATACCGGCGAAGAGGAAGGCGTCACCACGGACCAGAGCGGCAAAATCACATCTTACGATATAGAGGTTCAGACCGAGGCGGTCATCAAGAATTTGAGAGTAGTACTCGAAGAGGCCGGTCTCAAAATGGAAAATCTTGTTGACGTCTCCGTCTTCCTCTGTGACATGAAAGACTTTGCGAAATACAACCAGGTCTATACCAAGCACTTCTCTTTCCAGGACCCGCCCGCGCGCACCACGGTGCAAGTAGCGGGACTACCTGGTAAGAACTTCATCGAGATGAAAGCGACTGCCGTATATCCAGACTAACCGATTCCTACGAAATAGAGCGAGGTGAAATAAATGACCGCCAGCACTCCCACCAAAACCATTCAGATAGACAACTACATCAAGGGTGAGTACGTCAAAGGCAAATCGGGAAAAACATTCGAGACAATAAATCCAGCTACCGGTAAAGTGATAGGCAATGTCGCATTGGGCACCGCCGATGATATCAACACAGCAGTCGCAGCAGCAAAAGAAGCGTTCGAGAAGGGTCCATGGCCGCGCATGTCCGTACAGGAAAGAGCGCAAGTGATCAAACGCATTGGTGACTTGATTCTGGAACGCAAAGATGAACTCGCCCGCGCAGAAACGCTCGACACAGGGAAACCGATTTCCGAAAGCAGCACTGGAGACGTCCCCCGAGCCGCGCTCAATTTCCACTTCTTCGCGCAATTCGCGACATCATACACTGAAGAGTGTTTCGTACCGGCCGCGAGCGAAATGCACGTAGCCGTGAGAGAGCCGCTCGGGGTTTGCGGGTTGATAACACCATGGAATCTACCGCTGTATCTCGCAACATGGAAAATAGCACCATGTTTGGTGATGGGGAATACTTGTGTTTTAAAACCAGCGGAATGGACACCATATACAGCCTATCTCTTCGCTGAAATCGCTCAACAAGCCGGTCTACCGGAAGGAGTTTTCAACGTAGTTAATGGCTTCGGCGCCGATGGCGCAGGGGAGGCCCTCACAGCGCATCCTGATGTACGGTCGATCTCATTCACCGGTGAGACTTCGACAGGTAAGGCGATTATGGCCAACTCCGCCGGTACGCTCAAGAAATTGTCGTTCGAGCTGGGCGGAAAAGGTGCCAACATAATATTCGACGACGCAAACCTCGATGAGGCAATCGATACATCTGTGCGCGCCGCATACCGGAATCAAGGACAGATTTGTCTTGCCGGCTCTCGCCTTTTCGTCCATAAAGACGTCTTCCGCAAAGTTGTTGATCGGCTGGTCGACAAAGTGAAGGCTATTAAAGTAGGAGATCCTCTTGATCCGAAGACGGAGATGGGCGCATTGATAAGTGAAGAACACATGCAAAAGGTATTGAGCTACATCGAGATCGGCAAGAAAGAAGGAAAACTTCTTACCGGCGGAGATCGGCTTAGTCATCTCGGTGATGGTTACTTCATCGCGCCGACTGTCTTTGAAGGACTCTCTCCAGAATCAAGACTATTGAAGGAAGAGATATTTGGACCAGTGCTACCGGTGGTGCCATTCGACAGTGAGGAAGAAGCAGTTGCTCTCGCCAACAGCACACCTTACGGTCTGTCTTCCTCGCTGTGGAGCGAAAATGTAAATCGCTGCCATCGTGTTTCACAACAAATCAGAGCCGGTATGGTCTGGGTCAACTGCTGGTTTGCTAGAGATCTCCGCACGCCATTTGGTGGGCAAAAGTCGTCGGGTATAGGTCGCGAAGGCGGCCGATACAGCCTGGAGTTCTTCTCCGAAGCGAAGACAATCTCCTACAAATATTCGAAATAGTGGCGGCCGAACCAATGATCGATCATGATCTTAGAAGTATCCAGAGCAATGATTAGCCTGGCTATCGAGAAGAGCCCCCACTCATTGACATCATAAAGAAGTGAGGCTCATCAAATTCCAGCACTTTTCGCACTTTTCAGAAGTGTCGCTAATGCACTGTTTCGCGACACACGCTTGACTACCAGGGCGGCTTTCACATTGCGCTACTTCGATGCGGTTTTTCGATTTCGGTCTTTGATAGATTGACCTCTGAATGAATGAATGAATGAATGAATGAATGAATGAATGAATGAATGAATGATTGATTGAATGAATGAATGATTGATTGATTGATTGATTGATTGATGACTTAATCATTCCACTTGATGCGAAGGAATGCCGCCTTTGCTGATAGAAAGGTTTTCCTGTAGTCAAAATCGCTCGATTCGAAATGGAGCGTTTCTAGAAAAGTGCACGAACTGTCGCCGAAATAAAACATTCCGAATGCTCTCAGGTCGTCATCCCACCATCGATTCTCCATCGTTAGTACGGTTTTGTTTGCAAAAGTCTCAGTGCGCAAGTTCACAATATCGAAGGCGCCGCTGTGTCCATAGAGTTCTTGCGGAATTACTTCCTCGAGAAACTCCATCTCTTCATCCGACACCTTATGTGGTTCTGTGTTCAAGAGCGTTCTCAAACCAACGATCGCAGGCTCGGTCATAGGAGCCGTTTTCGAATCGAAAATCCAATGACCGATCTTCATTTTCTCGTTTCCAGTGACCCCGTATTCGTAAGAACGATAGGCCGAGGTTTCCTTGCTATCCACCAACTCAAACTTGGCAGGAAGCATCAGATAGCCGAGCGTTCCCTGATTCGACACGATCATTCGACCTTTATACTGGGTCAATGCCCGAGGCGCCGCGCCTTTCTGATGCCTGTTGAGCTCAGGTTCCTGCATCGGAGCGTTGTCATCGTCTCCCATATCAGGCGGCTTCGGCAATCCAGGTTTAGCTGCCATGGACTTCTCCCGCTTCAGTAGTCGGCATTTGCATCTTTTGCATTGGCTCGATTTTAATTGCCCAGAAGGAATTGTGTTGCAACATTGTTTTTTCGCTCGCTCCTACAGAGCAAAATTCCGTTTCCTTGTATGTAATATAACAGCACAGCACAACGGGGTTGTCAGGATGGATCTTGGACTAAACGGTAAAAAAGCGCTCGTACTTGGCGCTTCACGCGGCATTGGCAAGGCAATTGCACTTGAGCTCGCACGCGAGGGAGTCGAACCGGTTCTATGCGCACGTCAGGATGCGGCACTAGAGGCAGCAGCCGACGATATCCGCAAGGAAACCGGCGCACGTGTGCATTTCAAAAGCTGCGACCTGACACTCGGAACAGACCGAGAAAATCTAATAAAGTCGGTCAACGAGCAGGTCGGCGCTGTCGACATCTTGATCCTCAACACAGGCGGACCTAAGCCGTCATCCGCGATGGATACCAGGCTCGAGGAGTGGGAAATCGGATTTCACCAACTGTTTCAGATGATAGTTCACCTCAATCAAGCGTTCGTTCCTAAAATGGTCGAAAAGAAATGGGGCAGAATTATCTGTGTTACATCTCTGAGCGTGATCGAGCCGATCGCCAATCTGGCAATCTCGAATGCCATGCGATCCGCCGTAACCGCAATGCTGAAGACTTTATCGGACGAGCTTGCTCCTCATCAAATCACGGTTAATTGCCTGGCACCTGGGGCAATTGCGACAGAGCGCCTGGAAGAGCTCATGGAAGCCCGTATATCAAAAACCGCTCAAAGCAAAGAAGAGTATTTGAAACACTACCTCGCCGCGATCCCGATGGCACGAATGGGCAATCCCGAGGAGTTTGCCGCGATGGCAGCCTTCCTTTGTTCGCAGAAAGCCTCGTATGTGACAGGATCGACCATCTCAATAGACGGAGGCAAGCGAAGATCCACTTATTGACATCGCTCATGGTGCTA
This sequence comes from uncultured Candidatus Obscuribacterales bacterium, assembly GCA_964418155.1. Lineage (GTDB taxonomy): Bacteria > Cyanobacteriota > Vampirovibrionia > Obscuribacterales > Obscuribacteraceae > JADYXR01. The sequence continues at coordinate 300,603 of CAYQKX010000004.1, forward strand.
TCATTTTTCCGGTGTTTTTGGTCAAATTAGACAGAACGGCTGCTTGTATCGACGGAACATTCGTAGCTGGTCATAATAGAAAGCTATCATCTGGGGGACGAACGTGAAATTTCTGGTACTCGGCGCAGGACGCGTAGGCTATGCAGTGGCTTTCGATTTGATTCGGAGTCCACGTGTTGAGAAGGTCATAGTCGCCGACCGCGACCTGAAGCGGGTCGAACTGATAAGCAGCCGACTTGCTGACGAAAAAATCGTCCCAGTTGAACTCGACGTTGACAATGAGGATTACGTTGCTGAGCTCATGGACAGCGCAGACGTGACGATAAGCTGTGTGACCTACAACAAGAATTATGATTTAGCCAAAATCGCTCTACAGGCGAAATCTCACTTTTGCGATTTGGGCGGCAATGATGACACGGTTAAAAAGCAATTTCTCCTTCATGAAGTCGCGAAAGATCAAGGTGTGACGATTATTCCCAACCTCGGTCTCGCGCCTGGAATGATCTCGATCCTTGCACATTGCGCCGCCGCCTCATTCGACGAGCTCTATGAAATCCGCATGCGCGTGGGGGGGCTCCCGACGGAGCCGGAAGGCCTGTTCATGAACTATGCACTGACATTCTCGGTCGACGGGCTTATCAACGAGTACGTTGAGGACTGTGCCATCATCCGTGATGGCAAGCAATACACCGTCCCTTCACTGACTGATCTCGAAACTATCGAGTTTCCAAAGCCCATTGGGAAGCTCGAAGCCTTTAACACGTCCGGCGGAGTGTCCACGATGCCGGAAACTTACAAGGACAAAGTTCAGCACCTCGATTACAAAACAATCCGTTACCCGGGACACTGCGACCAGATTAGTGTATTGAAGGACCTGGGAATGATGAGTTCGGAAACGATCAAGCTGGACAGCGGTGAAGATGTCGTACCGAGAGATGTACTCAGGCATCTCTTATCGCAACATCTGTCCGACGATCAACCAGATATGGTGCTAGTACGAGTCACTGTCACTGGTGTCAAGGATAGAAAACCTATTCAGCATGTTTGGGACTGCATCGACTATGGCGATCAGGCGAACGGACTCTCGGCAATGGCTAAGATGACAGCCTTCCCTGCCTCGATTATCGCCCAGATGATCGCCCGCGGTGATATCTCCGAAGCAGGAGTCCTGCGCCAGGAGAACGCGGTTCCAGTGAAGCTGTTCCTCGCGGAAATGGCCAGCCGAGGCATTTCGTTGACAATGGTGGAACGCAGTCCGGTACATGATGGCGCCTGACGAACTAATCTGACGATCTCCGCGTAACAACTCGGGAGATCGAGCATCATTGCTCTGACCGAGCTGTTTCACTATCTCGTTTCTCAGCTCGCAGTTAACTTAAGTCGCGCGGGTATTTTCATGGCGCGTTTCCGACTTCGCCCGAACTTTGCCCAGATCTGGTACGCGCTAAAACGGGTCTCGCACCACTCTCCAGTTCTTCGGGTTCCGATTTCGCAGCTAGGTCAAACTCCAAATACCGCTGTTAGCCCCGAATTACAGTGTAAGAACCCGACCGGTAGTCTGCGCACCGCTCTGTGCAGAAGCACATGCGCAGTCAGAAGTTCTAAAATTTAGATTAGAGACATGCTTTTCCAGGAACAAAGAAGTAAGAATGGTGGACTTAGAACCCATGTGTGTCAATAAAGGGAAGTAATTTTGACCAGTTCTCCGGATACCTCTACGTCCTCTCAGAACCACACAGACGAAGTCGAGATCATCAGCGCTTCCATACTCGACGACAGCGGTGTAGTTTTGCAGCCGAAGGAGAGCTACACCCCGCCTTCCCGTTGGGAAATTCTAGCCTGGGCTTCGTATGACATCGCCAATGCCACATACGGCACCGTGGTAGCCACAGCGATATACAACGCATACTTCGTAAAAACTATCTGCACCAATCACGACGAAGGAACTGTGCTTCTGACCCTGGTCATTTGCCTATCGGCTCTGACGATCGTGGTCACCGCACCAGTTATCGGCACGATCGCCGACGCAACTGCTTCGAAAAAGCGATTACTTTTGATTTCTACAGCACTGTGCATTATCTGCACGGCTTCGCTCGGATTCATCCAGCCTGGCGGAATACTGTGGGCTATGCTCGCCCTCTATCTGGCCAACTCATTCTTCGGAACCGGCGAGGACCTTATTGCCTCATTCCTCCCAGAATTGACCACCCAAGAGCATATGGGGCGAATATCCTCGATTGGATGGGCAGCCGGCTATATCGGCAGCCTCATCGCGCTCGGGCTCTCAGGACTGTTCATCCATTGGGCGCGGCTAAATGGCATGGTGGAGACTCAGTACGTGCCTTACACGATGTTAATAGTCGCCTTTATGTTTGCTCTGTTTTCAGTGCCTACGTTCGTGTGGCTCAAAGAGCGTGCAAAGCCAGATCCCCTGGTCAGAGGCAACTACATTGCTGTGGGATTCCAACGATTGAACCACACAATTAGCCATGCCCGACACTACCGCGACCTTTTCAATTTTCTGCTGACGCTGTTCGTCTATAGCTGCGGCACCACGACAGTCATACACCTGGCGTCGGTCTACGCACAGAATGTATTAAAGTTCACAGCGCAAGACTCGATTCTCATGATTCTAGTCGTATCCATCACGGCGGCGGTGGGAGCCTTCGTTTTCGGCGTAGTGCAGGACAAAATAGGCTCGATCAAAACGCTGCTGTTCACATTAGCGATCTGGACAGTAGCCACTCTCGTCGCCTACCTCGCGCAGGAGAAGGAGCACTTGTGGATCGCGGCCAATATGATTGGTATCGCGATGGGAGCAACAGGATCGGCTGGCAGAGCGCTCGTCGGACAATTTTCGCCACCCGGACGCTCAGGAGAATTCCTCGGATTGTGGGGCGTGGCGCACAAACTTGCCACCGCGGTTGGTGCCTTCACGTTTGGCGCAGTATTATACGTGAGTGGCAACGACTACAGGCTCGCCCTGCTCACATGCGTCATATTCTTCGTCGTAGGCATGCTTCTGATACTGCGAGTCAACGAACAACGGGGCAAGACCGCCGCGGTATTAGACGCCGATGTTCCGGTCTGAACCACGAATCTCTACTTGACGAAAGTCCATCCTTTTTTCCGAGGTTTTATTCAACATCGGAAAACACTCGGAGCCTCTTCATTTAATAAGGCTTCTCACAAGGTCGGATATAATCACGTTGCTTGAACCGTCACATCGACAAAGGCGGTGAGGCCGCTATTCAGGCGAGCCTGGGCTAAACACGCAGTGAATCAACCTCAATTAGTGAAGAGAGCAAACACATGACAGTAGAAGTACAACAAGATCGACTTACCGAATACATCATCTCGATAAGACCGACTTATGAAGCGAAGCTAAAAGAGCTTGTTGATTTGCCCAGCGTGAGCATGGACCCAGAGCACAATAAAGACATTCGGCGCACAGCCGAGTCAGCAGCTGCGCTGCTCAAGAGCCTTGGTGCAACAAGCGAAATTATCGAAACAAAAGGGCAACCAGTGGTAATCGGCGAATTCAAAGTCGGGCCGGATTACCCGACGGTCCTTGTCTATAACCATCTCGACGTACAGCCGGCGGACATCACTGAGTGGAAATCGCCGCCCTTCGAGATGAAGATCGAGGGCGACAAGTATCTAGGTCGAGGCACGACTGATGACAAAGGTCCCGCATTGTCTGTTCTTTACGCAGCCAAGTACGCATTCGATCAAAAGATCCCAGTCAACATAAAATTCGTATGGGAGTTGGAAGAAGAGATCGGAAGTCCATCTTTCCACGATTTTCTGAAAGCAAACAAAGACAAACTCAAAACCGATTCTGTCGTTGTATCCGACACGATCTGGATTTCGAAAGACCAGCCGGCGGTCTCGTTTGGTCTGCGAGGACTACAACCATTTCTCGTACAGTTGACGACCGGAGCTAAGGATGTGCACTCCGGCGAGACGGGCGGTCTCGCGAGGAATCCGATCACGGAACTGGCAGGCTTCATCGCAGAATGCGTCGATGGAAAAACAGGGAAGGTGAAAATTCCCGGATTCTACGATAAGGTTCGCGCAGTCGACGTAGACGAGCTCGAAGGTTACGTCAAGTCCGGTTTTGACATCGAGCATTTCCGAACCGCACGAGACCTGCACAGCTTGAGAACGAAGGACGTTCGCGATGCTGTAAATCGTGTATGGACTCAACCGACATTTGAAGTTCATGGTATTACCGGCGGTTACAGTGGACCGGGCGTCAAGACGATCGTGCCTCACAAAGCAGAGGCGAAAATCAGTATGCGACTGGTCCCCGATCAAGAGCCGGAAGAGATCATCAAGCTATTCACAGCCTTTGTCAAAGAGAAACTGCCTGATGCAGTCGTGGAAGCCAAGTCTGGTCTCAAGCCATATCTAGGGCCGAGAGAAGGTAAATTTCCCGATGCGGCTCGCAAAGCATTCCAACTGGCTTTCAACAAAGAAGCGGCTTTCGTCAGAGAGGGAGGCAGCATAGGCGCCGTCGTGACAATGCAAGAGTTACTTGGCGCACCTATTATGTTCCTCGGTCTGTCGTTGCCTGAGCATGGCTATCACGCTATCAACGAAAATTTCGACTGGAGACAGGCATCCTCCGGGATCAAGCTTTTCGTGCACTACTTCAAACTTCTGTCCGAGATCCATTGATCGAAGAGACAACCTCAAGGCGTCGCCGCTCCGTCAGATTGGCAGCGCATGGCGCTCTCGCGCCACTGCCGAGGCACTCGACGTGAGCCCCGTTTGAACCCTAATCGCTGACCAGCAAAGACTCTGTTTCACCTACAGTTATTGCTTTCCACGAACCTGTGATCATCTGAGCATTCATGGAATCAATCTTGCTCTGCTTATGCATAGAGCTGAGCACATGTCCGTAGCTTCTCAACAGCCGCAGTGTATCGGGATGATCAGGTCCAAGCGCCTTTGACTTGATGTCGAGAGCACGCTTGTACAATGGCTCTGCTTGCTCGTACTTCCGTTGGACATGATATAGCGTAGCCAGATTGTGCAGGGCGCATCCAGCTTCAACACTGCCCGTCTCGTTGGCCCTTTCGTAAAAATCGAGACACTTCTTGGCGTAAGGCTCCGCGCCGTCATAGTCACTTACCAGGTAATACAAACGAGCGAGCATATCCGCGCTCTGTGCCACCAGTACGTTGCGCGGCCCCAATATACTCAACTTGAGCTCGTATGAGCGTTTATTGAAGGTGATCGCGGCATCGTAGTCTTGCTTGCTATGCGCCATCTGAGCCAAGGTATCGAGCGTATACGTCAACTCAACACTATTGTCCGCCACAGTCTCGAGTAGCTTGAGAGCTAAATTCCATAGCTTCTCGCAGTTAGCATCATCGTCATCTTTACGTGCCTGATCGGCGCTATGCTTGATACTTTGCCAGAGCAACAACACCTCATCAACAGACAACATGACATTTTTGCGTTCATTAAGATCACGCCAGTCATCCACACGCTTTTGCTCGAGCTGACGCTCTGCCTTTCTCGCTTTGGCATTCTCCTTTTCCGCTCTCAGGTGCCGCGACACCGTACTCGACTGCCAGTCTCGCACCGTGACGACACGGGTGCTCGTGCTCATCGCCTGCGCATCTTCATCACGCCCCATCACCCGGAGCATATCAGCGTAATTGCTCTTGATTCGAAGAACATCCGGATGACTCGCACCCAAACCCCGCTCCTTGCCTTTGAGAGCACGCCTGTAATACTTCTCCGCTTCATTGAAGCTTCGAGCGGCGTGTTTTAACAGCGCTAGATTATTGAAGAATGACGAGATGTTGATCGGATCCTCATCGAGCACACTCTCGTGAATCCGGATAAGCTGCTTGCAGTAATTCTCGGCTTCATCGAGCTGTCCCTGATACCACAGACACTCTGCGAGCTTGTCCAAAGTGTAAACAAAGCGATTGTCGGCCTCGCCGAATTCATATGCCAATTCCATCGCCCGGAACAATGCCTCTTGAGCACTGGCAAACCGCTCTTCGGCTAGCGCCTTCTCGGCATCCTCGATAGTGTCTTCCCAAGCTGATTCCTGGTCATCCATCTCTGTCTCCAGGTGTGCGAAGTGAGCCGATTCTGCAATGCCAACCGACGAATAGCGAATGCACTTTTGTCCTTAGACGATTATACTCAATGAGCTTTAGTCAATGGTGACTCAACTAACATCTCAAGATATACCAGCGCTGTTTAATTGCCATTTTTTCAGGTGTGAAACCATAACACGTCTTTTCGCCGACGATCTCATCGAACAGTCAAGCCTAGACAGTCGAAGATTAGGTAATAAACAATCCAGGCCACCGCGCCGGCACTTGGGATCGTCAAGCACCAGGCTCTGATCATGTCCTTGGCTATAACCCATTGCACCCCTTTCTTCCGTTCTGCTGTCCCCACGCCGATTACAGTGGACGCGATCACCTGAGAAGCCGACAGCGGCCCGCCTGTAATTGATGCGATCAATACAATAACGCCGGAGCCGGCCTCGGAAACAAGTCCGTGTAACGGTCTCAACCGATAGATACTGCCCACCCTGCGAATTATGCGCGGCACAAGCGATACCACTCCTAGTGCCAGAGCTACAGAGGTTATGCCACGTACCCACAATGGCATTTCTCCCGGCTGACAATAACCAGCCGAGGCGAGCGCCAACATGATGATCCCCATCGTTTTTTGACTGTCATTGGCGCCGTGCCCGAACGCAAGCAAAGGTACTGCAAACCACTGCATTTTTTTCAGAGTGACATTGAGCTCCGCCGTGGCTCGTCGCAACAGAGCGACCGAAACTATAAGTCCTACATAACCGGCCAGAAAACCGACCACTGGTGAGCACAATAGACTCAATACAATACGGCATATACCGGTCGCATTAACGAGATGGTTGAGTTCGCCCCATTTGACATAGTGCCAGCCACCACTCGCCGCAAGAATTGCTCCCAGCACCCCGCCGACGAGGGCATGGGTTGAGGAGGAAGGAATTCCGAACGCTTTGGTAACGAAATTCCAAGCAATTGCAGCAGTAAGCGCACTGGCCAGAACAGGCAAAAGACTGGGTTCTTGAGGCCAGGATGTGATACCAGCGATGGTACTAGCCACGGAAGAGCCGCCCAACAGCGCGCCCAGCAATTCGAACAGCGCGACAAGAAAAACCGCTTGGTGCCTGGAAAGTGCACGCGACGCAACAGCACTCGCCGCTACGGAGCTACCGTCTTGAAACCCATTGGTGTAGGTGAACACGAGTCCAAGAGCCACCACCAGTACCACTGCAAAGTAGACTGACAAGTGCCCTCCTTATCGCATCTTCACTATTACATGCGAAAGCTTTTCCCCAACCACGTCGATGCGGTGGCCAGCTATGATCATGGTCCGATAGACCTCGCCTTTCCGCATGATGTCTTTTACATCGTCTGACTGGAAAAGCTCTTGCATGGCACGTCTGTAGATTTTTTCCAGCTTGCTGTCCGCTTTACGAGCCAGACTCGCCTGATTGGCCGCCTCACTCAAATCGGATGCCAGATTAGTAAACGAGATTAGCAAAGATCGAGAACCTTCCACCAGAGTTCCTGCCATCTTGTGCAACACAGTGCCTTCAGGTCTCACTTCCAAAGCCTCCATCTCTCTGACGGTCCGTTTTGCACAGTTGATCACTTCATCGAGTCGGTGCGAAAGATCGTATATATCCTCGCGATCGATCGGCGTGATCAAAGTAGCGACTAACGCGCTCTCGAGCCGCAGCTTGTGCTTATCGGCCTTGTGTTCGAGATCGCGCACTGTTTGGCAACGACCATCGGCGCCTTCTTCAATCCACTTCTCCAGCGCTTCCATTCCTTCGAGCGTTATCGAGGCCTGCTCCGTCAGCATGCTGTAGAAATCATTTTCCGGCCCGACCAGACGCGACAGCCAGGTCCAAATTTTTGAATTCTTGTCCTTCAAGATCGATCGCTGCCACCGTTGTTGATCTGTCGGTTTTACAATTTTCGTATCCTAATTGCAATCCCTGCATTCATATCGCCCCACGTGATATATAAGGCCTTTGTTGTATTTTCCGGCTGTTTTCGACCCGTTTTGATAAGTATGACTTATGTCTTGTTTTCCATTAAGGCAATTGCACTACAAAACCCTTGGCGTTCAGAAGGTGCGCTGGTGGAAAAAGTGCGCTGGCAATCTGCCGGTTCGGAACCAGCCAAGCAACCCCTCTTCGTTTTGTGAATTAACCATCCGCCGCAAGCAGCTCTTCAGTAATGATCTTCAGAAATTGATTCGGGGATAGTCGACTCTCCGATTTGTCGCTCATACTCAGCCTTCCGATAATATCGCCGACTCCGCTGAATCGCCAGCGAGTGCCACCACGTTCTGCCTCGTTGAGGCGTCTGGCTAGATCCGCAAGCTCGACTCTCGGCTTGATTTTGCTCGATACGAATTCAACCCAGGTCTCATATCGGTAGTAGAACTCGAACCGTCTCTCCTTCATGACCAGAACGCGCTTGCATTGACTTGCATTGTGAATAGCCATAGGGTGACAGACACTGCTGATCCAGCTATGAGCGTGCTCAGGAGGACGCCCCTGCCCATGAATGCCACCATCAGGAATAATCGCCACGACCAGATCCGCTTCCGGATTTTCGAACAGCTCGATCTCACCTCGTGCAATGAAATCCTCGGTCAAGTCAAGAAAGATATCGTCGGACTTCCAAAACTTCTCGAAGTGTCCAATCTTCTCAATTATCGCTGGGAGCCGTTCTAACAATTCCTCATAAAGAACAGCATTGAGCTGGGCATGAGTGCCACCGAATACGGTTCTATTCAAGGGTGAGCGATCGGGATCGGTCCAGGCGGAAATTACCCATGCGACTCGAGCAGCATCTCGATCTGACGTGCAACTAAAGTCGCCGGCACGGGCGACCTCGACGAGAAAATCTCTTGACTCGAGAGCATCCTTTGGGTTTAACAACGAATAAAGTGCAACCAGACCGTCTTCGTCGAAGTGATTGTTCGTAGCCACTTCGGCACCATCTAAAAGCTGACCGGCAGAAGGATCCTCGACAAAATTGAGCACAATCTCAGCGGATAAATCAGCCTTGAACTGCGCTGGAGTCGCATTACCCGGCCAATGCGATAGTGTGACAGTGCTGTTGTGATTGCCAGAACCATCCACCATAACGTGCCTGACATGCTCAGCCTGCTCGTACGGCGCGAATCTCAGGTCGAACGACATTTCAGTTAAACGTGCTGAAGATGCTGTGCAACCAGTTCTTGAATCTCCAAGCTATATCGCCATTGCGATTGGAATAACGATCTTCCAAACGCAGATAAGCCACCGTCAATTCGTGATCACCTGGACGAAGATTGTTAGCGGCCTTGTAACTCTCGAGAGCTCCTGTGTAGTCTCGCAAGTGCAACTCCTGATCGAGACCAAGTCGGTAATAGGCCCTGGCATTGTTGGAGTCGGCTGCTATAGCTTTCGTATACTCTGCCATCGCAGAATGCGGCATGTCCACCTGATCGAATGCTTTGCCAACACTGTAGTAAAACGCGGAAGTAGCGAGTTTTTTCGCTTCTATATCTTTTTGAGTCGCCGCAACCACGGCAGGAAGTCTGTCGCGATTGACCTTTCTGAATATTGATACCAATTGCGATACGCTGCCCGCACGCTCGACGTCTGCATGGGATGTGATTGCAGTCAGATACATCGCCGGCGCGACAGCCTTTTCGTACTGACCGAGCCAATAATATACTTCAGCCAAAGACTCGGTCACAACAGGGTGAGCGGGTGATTTTTCAAAGACGAACTCAAGATCGTCTTTTGCCTCTTGGAAGTTGCCAATCTTCATGTTGGATATACCGCGCACATAATGCGCCTCTTCGCTCTTCGGCGCGCGCTGCAATTCCTCATCGGCAAGAAATCGAGAATGCGCAGGACTAAAGGCAAAACTCATCTGCGCTAGAGCAGTGGCCAGACCGGGGATCTTGGGATCGAGCTGATAGGCCTTATCGAGAAGCGCGCGCGCCTCGTTGAGCTTCTTCATCGTGACCAGATACTTGCCAATGATGAACATCATCTCCGCATTGTTGGGATACTTCACCATGCCCTGGTCGAGAATAGCAATGGCAGGACCGACGCGACCCATACTAATCTGCCGCTTGCAGAGCGCCACAAGCTCCTCCGAGGTGCCAGTCCCGTATTTGATGGCTAACTGAAACTGCTCAGAAGCCGGCTCAAGTAGCCCGACCTGGTCCAAGACCAATCCCATTAACAGGTGCGCTTCGGAATTGGTCGGTTCTGCCTGCACCACTGCTTGCATCTCATTCAAGGATTTTTCAGATACCTTTCCGGTGTCGAGCTCGATTTTTACATTAGACATGACCTGAGCGCTGTCCAAAGCAGAAGCACCCTGGATAGATGTTGATAAAGCGAGTGCCACCACCACTAGTGAAGCCGGAGAAAAAATGCGAGAATTTTTGTGTTTCATTGAAAGCTCGTTCGTCAGTTTTGATCACATGTTATTTTGCACAACCATCGAGAATACCTCCACATTATCCCGAAGATGAAACAGGTTTTATATTAAACAGAGAGGCTACAGGAGGGTTTACGAGCATAATTCGGGAACATCAGAAATGGCGGAATAGCTTCACTGGTTATTGTTTGGACGGGTTTTCAAGATGCAAACTTTTGTAACACGCCCATCCATTGTGTTTACTAAAGTCAGCGGTGAGAAGAGGTTGGGAGTTTCAGCATGAGACGACGAGTTCGACGCAACACACGAGGCAACCAAATTTCTGAATTCGGGCCAGCGGTCATCCTCTTGGTTTTGGTCCTGATGGTCCCACTGTTCATCATGGTTTATATCGGCTTCGGCTTCTGCTGCGGCTGGTACCTCAACTACATGTCGGCTCGCGCAGTAGCTGTGGCCAAACGGAGCGACTCTGCTGTTAACGCGGCGCTCACCTCTCAAGAGGCGGCATGGAATGCATCGGGTCTTCCAAAGTTCGCCGGCGCGACTTGCCTCAAGAATGGTGGAGATCCACCCGGATACGCGAGAACAGCAGCGGCGTGCCGGAAAAATACCGACGTAGACTCACCACCTGCGCCAAGAGAGCTTGACGACTTCGCCATTATTCACACCTTGGTCGAAGTCAACCCGTTCGTCAACATCCCGTACCATGCGGGAATTGGTCCATTCACATTCCATTACCGCTGCGAACGACCGATTGAAGAATATGACATCGAATCCTAGTCTCACCAACCACGCAGAGGCTCGTTACTAATGACTTCCAGACACCGACGCAAAAGAGGCGTCTCTTTGATTGAAACGGTTGCAGGTATGGCAATTGCTATTCCTGTTGTGCTTTTCATCGTGGATGCGGTAGCCATGGTTATCGCTCAGATCGCTCACGATCACCTAGCCAAAGACTGTGCGAGGGCTGCTAGTGAGGAAAAACCTGCCGACATGGGACTGGCTATCAACAACGTGATCAGTCGCTTCAGCAACCCAATGCTGGTGGTCGACAGCAACACGTTCAATGTGGTCAACGACGGATCAGGCAATCCAGAAATCGTAAGGGTCCAGACCAGATCGACTTTTACGTTACCGGTTCCAGTGCCATTCCTGGGTATGGACAAACAGACTTTCGTCGCAGAAGCGACGGAACCAATCGTCTCTGTTCCGTCCAAGTAGGCTGTCTTTTACTTAAGAAGCTCGGTGTAAATCGGAACCAATATTAGTGGAGGGTTCTCGATTTTCTTGTCGACGAAGTCAATAAATTTGACTTCTTCGCCCTCGTCTTTCTTGCCTTCCTTGATGATAGTGTCCATGTCGATTTTGCTCGAATCGTAGAGGACTGCGCAGCCATAGGGCTTCTTGATAGCGATGGCAACATCCAAAATGCCTTTCAACTTGTCGATCTTCTTGCGCACTCTTCCAAGACAAGCAGCACAACCGCTTCCCTCTACACGGAAATCAAGTCTGTGCAGCATGCTGAGATTGAGCTTTTTCAACCGCTCCTGCTTCTCTTCTGAGCGAGACTTCGTGGGAAACATCATTATTGGGGTGGTAGCAGGCGTAGTTGTTGTGGCAGGCGTCGACCCCGCTTGAGCCTGAGGCTGAGTGCCACCGTCCTGCGCTGCCATTGCAGCGGAACTTATAAACATACACGACAGTAAAGTGAGTGCTAGAGGGCGGCTTGACAGGATTGACTTGGACATCTAGCTGGATCTCCTATGACATTCATCCCAAAGTAATTTTCCCTGATCAGATGACGATTATTGTACTAGTGTGTTTCCATCAAATCTCTATTGGTACTTTTCCCGACCGGCAGACTTTGCTATCGCTTGTACCAGAAGCGCACACCTCAGCTCTTGCGAAGGCTGAATTCATCCGATTCAAGGGCTAAGGATCGATTTGCGTTTTTCCGCAAAGGAAGTTACGCAAAACGACATGGAACCACGATTGTTTGTTGATTACTATGCATACATAGGGTGCCGACCAGGGGAGCGGCACGGAAGGAAAAAGGAATTGCCGGACCCAATCCCTTACGCAGAACACACTTCTACAACCTTCCACCGCTCCCTCGAGGTCAAAACTAACGACATAAGGCTCCTAAAAATTCCCCGGCCCACAGCACAACTGGCTAACCCCAGTTGTGTTGTCCATTTCAGTGATATCAGTCATTCGATCGACCGGCTGATTATGGCTCGAAAATATAAGGTATAGTACGACTGTGTAAAAGCTGTCGGTATCTGGTATGTATAACGTTCTGATTGTCGACGACCTGCCCGCACTGAGAAAACATGCAAGCGATCTACTTCGCGAAATAGATCCTCAAGTGAAGATAACTGAGGCTGCTTCCGGGAAAGAGTGCCTGGAAGTTTGGCCACAGCTCAAACCTGACATGATCATCATGGACATCGTCATGCCTGACCTCAACGGAATCAAGGCCGCAAAGGAGATCTGGTCGAGAGAGTTGAACCAGAAAATTTTGTTCTGGTCGCAATTTCATCGCGAGTCTTTCGTTAGAGAGTTAGGAAAGATCGTACCCGACGAAGCTATTCACGGATATGCACTGAAGAGCGAAAGCGACGATAAGCTCAAATACGCCTTAGAGTCCATTCTTTGCCATGACAATCCCTACATCGATCCGATAGTCAGGGGTGTCCAAAAAACAATCGAAAAAACCTGGGGTGATATCACAGACAGTGAGTACTACATACTACTGGATTTGGCGCTCGGTCTGACGGATCGCGCGATCGCAATGAGGCACCACATAAGTGTTCGTGGAGCGCAAAACAGAATCTATTCATTGTCTATAAAACTGGTGAAGGGCGTCGACGCGCATCTTAAAGAGACAGCCGGATTGGAAGTCTATAACACGAGAGTGCGGATAGTTCTCGAAGCATTCCGACTTGGAATCATTGCACCGGAAGATATTCAAGAACTCGATGGAGTGCTGGATTCCTGGCTTGACAAGCAGTTCCACTTCAAGAAAGACTCACTTCAGTTAGGCTGATTCGGCACCGATTACTTTGCTCAAGATCGACTCTACGGCCTCGCGCTCGACATGACGCTCGACCACTATAGTTACCAGATTTTCAGCATTGCAGCCTTTCTTCTTGGCCTGATTGAATTTCTGAATGTCTTGATGAACGGGCAGTTCGATTTCCTGCCTACTGCTAAATTCGACAATGCGCTTGCCGTCCATATAAGTCTCGCGTGCCAAGCCACGGTTGAGATCCGCTATCAGCCAACCCACATCAGGATTCGAGAACAAACGTTCAGCGATGCCGTCGAGCGTTTGACCAACCTCAAGGACCCATTTGGGACGGCGAAGAACTTTCGACAAGATGGCATTATCGACGGTATCATTTTCTTCAGTCTCTTCTTCTTCCTCAATCTCATCTTCATCGGCAAGGTCGTAGAGATTCTTCGTACCGATTATGATTGGCTTGCGCAAAGATGCAGACTCACCGTCGGCATCGTCGCCTTTGCGTTTTGCGAAACCTTGAATACGAGCCATAAAGTCTTCATAGCCATCCAGAGCCGATTCGGCTTGTTCGTCTTCCGATTCTTGAGCCGCCTGGTCACCCTTTCGACCATTGCCGGCGACCTTGCCGTCAACGCTGAATCGATTAATTTGACCCATTAGCGAGCTAGCGTTCTGAGCCTGGGTGATGTTGATTCGATCGGCTGGGGCCGTGCCATCCACAGGTCCGCGCGCCATGCCTGTAGTTGCCATCACGAATGCGAGTCCCATTCCGCCAGTGTAGCTGGTTGAGCGGAACTGTCCGTAGAAATTGTTCATCGCACCACTCTTACCAAAATAGTTGAGATAGTGGTAGCGACCGAGAAGACTCATGTTCAAAGGACGGACCTTAGCATCGGACTGCGAACCGTTGGAAAGATCGCCTGCACGCATACTGCGAGTCGACAGCCTGGACTGAGAATCACCGAGTGCCACCATGATGCGGAACGAGCTGCCGTCACCTCTGCCAAATCCGCGCTGGACTTGGAAGGGATTGTTTCGTCCGTCGACGAAGATAACCGGTCTGCCACTTTGACGTCCAATGGACCAGACACGGCCTTCGAGTCGGGCAGCAGCTCGTGAATCGCCTCTGAGTTTTGCGATGCCGGCTATCGACAGAATGAGTGCCAGCTCCAGACCGGTGATATAACGATGTGTCTCACCGCGGGGAGCGCTGATCTCAGTCCGGCCTGAGATCAATCGACCATCGCCGTTGATCTGGAAGCCTCGCATACCCGTGACGCGTCCCACTCCATCTCCGGTCAACTGACCAACCGCGCCTGGCTCTCGGATCGGCTGCCAGTCAGATACACGAATATTTCCGGACAGCGGGATTCGACCCACACCGGCGACCGGTCCCTGTACATCGATCTCACCAGGAATGCGTGTGCCGGGTGTAAGCCCGGTGATCTTGACCTGTGGCTCTCTGACACCTTCGATAACACGTCCGGACTGGTCGACGTATTTCGTGGTGGTAATCGCTCGACCCTGCGGATCGAAGGTAGTGATTTGAACCTCTCTACCGGTTTGAATGACTGTATGATCGCCGATAACCGAGGCGCCTGGCGCACCACTAGTGATACCAAGCCCTTTGGCGATGGCATCTCCGCGTGTAACCGGAGTAATTGAAGGTACTCTGCCGTCGCCGACGTCAACTTTGCCGACAAGGCCAGTCTCCGCCCGACCTGCGCCTGCGCCGACGTCGACTCCGACATGATGAGACACCGATAGTTTGCCTGTCAAACCAATTTCTGACGGTCTGACACTCTGACCGGTCAAGTCTGCGAAGGTCCTTCCATCTGTAAAGTTGACAACGCGATGAGACGCTGGTTCTAAGCCACCGATCAGGTCGACCTTACCTGCCACGAACGCAGCCGGCTGAACGTCGACTCGACCAGGAGCAGCGGGCGCACCACCAGGAGCAAGTCTTGGACCTCCATCTCGCACGACACCGGATGGCGCAGTACCACTTATGGTATCACCAACAACACCAGGATTACTGGCACTACGTACGACTGGCGAACCAAGCGGAGTGCCATTCTGACCACGAGGAGTGCCCTGGTCGCCGACCGCAGGTGTCGTCGGAGGTGAAACGCGATCGCCGGGTAGTTTGGCATTGGCCCATGCAGGTGGAACCGCACCAGCGATGGTTGACAGCCTAGAGTCGGAAGAACCAAATCCACCCGATGGCGTGGATGCAGGAACAGGTTTGCCGGATGCGTCAACCTGAACAGGCCTGCCGTCCGGTCCGACTGTCGTGCGAACTAGTGATTCAGGAGCAGGAGCAGCAGCTCCAGCGACAGATCTGCCGTCTGGAGTTCGACCGCCAGGCAGAGCAACGTCAGTCTGTCCGGGTAGTCTGCTAGCCACTTCGCCACCGGGCACCCCAGGCAGCCGGTTAGCAACTTCGCCACCAGGCACTCCAGGCAGTCGGTTACCAATTCCTGCGCCAGGATTGCCTGCATCGGCTATCTGAGACGATGGAATCTTGCCAGGTTGCGTCATGTCGATATGCTGGCCTGCCGGGATCTTATTGAGACCGGGTGCGACGGTTAGGTCATTAGGTATTCGGTTGCCTCCGGCGAGTGCATCCGATAACGGACCACCGATCTTGCCTGGCTCGAGACCTGTTCTTGTGGCAGGTTGGCTACCAGCGACGATTGCATCTGATGATGTAGAGAGGATCTTTCCGAGCTTGTCAATTTGAGTCGGATTCGTCCGTGCAATGTCAGACAGCTGTTGCCTTAGCAAACCGGAGTCACTGGTGAAGCTGGTTCGCGATGCTTCATCCATAGTCCTGAACTTTTCTTTCCACTCTTGATTAGACACTTGATTGTTGGACACGAGGGCCTCGATCTGCGGCTTCAGCCCTTCGGCATTGACAGGGCGCGCATTCATGATGACACCGCTGAGCCCGACGGCTCCAGTTTCGCGGCCGGCAGCGCTACCGAAGATCTTGGGGTCTTTGAACTGATCTGCAACCCGGAGATCATTACCAGATCTAGCGTGGACAATAGACGGTCGCAATCCGGTGGTGTCAAAGTCAGGCGGAGTATTGATCGTCGTCTTCGTCGAAGGCTGATCGAGTATTACTGACTTGCCTACACCAAGCCGGCTCTCGCCTTCGTGCTGATCTTTCATGGCTATGAAAGCTTTCTTGACGGCCGCGTCAGAAATCGTCTCGACCTGACCGAACGTGGAAGTATCAGCTCTATATATCCGCTCTGTGGTTTTCAGATCCAAACCTTCCGTGGACGGAATCTTCAATCGCGAGTAATCACCATCAGTAGTAGGAGTAGTGAGTTTGTTCTTGAGCTCGTTGGTCAACTGCCAGTCGGCTGAAGCTGGCCTCGCCGTTGGTAGTACATTCGGGACTGCGGTGACATCGCCACTTCGTGGATTGGGACCGGATTGATCGCGAAGCAAATGTTCCTGCCCTGGCTTTGCTAACTGGCGGAACACATCCATCGCCGCAGTAGTCTGCGGATTCAGGTGCGGTACAGCATCAGGAACTAGGATGCTTTTCGACGCAACAGTTACTCCAGAGGTGACAATATCGGCAGGTAAGTTCTTGTAGTCAGTCTTCGCCGGTGGAATTCCTACGGTCTTTGTTATATCCGTAGAACCGAAAGATGGCTCAACATCAGACTTGCCCACCTTTGTCAGGTTGATCGGCGAAGCACCAGTTCTGGTGTCACTAAATGACTGTTCGATCAATCGACGAGATTCGCCACCACCGCTACTGTCGACTTTGACCAAAGGTTTGCTGTCTACATCGAAGGTGCGAGGAAGGGTTCGACCATCCTGCTCCAGAATCGTTTTCTTGTTGTTATCGAGATTGACTGCGATATTGTTAGCGGCCTCGAACATTTGAATTTCGGACGATTTTTTCAAAACCACCGGTTCGGTTGTCGGCTTAGAGTAGTCACTCTTGTCTGAGACGGGCGCGCCCATGAAGCGTCTCAAGCCGTCTGTCACTGTCTGTTCGGTCGGTACCGCAGGCTTGAGGCTGACCTGCTCTCCGGCTCCCGAGTGCCTCTTCACGTCCAGGTCAGGATCAGTGACAGAGCTTATCAGGTTGATGGCTCTCGCCGGTGGCAACGGGCCAGGCGGTGTCACATCGGCAGGAAGAATTTTTGGCGAAAAATCAGAAGGCGGCGTGACCTTCACAGATGCAGGCGGCTTTCCGCCTGGAGAGTCCACGCGGGTCAAATGAGTTGCGCCTACAGCGTCGACCAGGTTCGTCTTGGTTGACTTGACTTGGCTCAACAGACCTTCAGATGCAGTGAGATCTGCCTTCGGTTTCACAACAGGCAGCAAATCCAAACCCGGACCATCAGAACTCGGAATTTTTTCCGTTGAGACCTTAGCTTCGCCTGCCGCCGGATCGCTCAACTTCAGTTTGTTGAGAATCGCGCCGTCTGTATGCGTCAAGGATACGGACTCAGGCAAAATCGCGCCGACTTTGTTCTTTGCGAACGAGGGTGCATCATGGACAACGGTCGTAGAATCAGAATCTCCGCCGCTCCGAGTCTTGACGATCGGTGACGCGATATCACCAGACGCCTGGCTCGCGGGAAGCTTGTTCAACAAGTTTCTTGTAGTATCAATCGAACCGGGAGAGGCCACTAAATCGGCTACCGTCTTACCGTTCTTGCCGACCTCAATCGCCGGACCTTCGGCCTCTACGCGAGAGAGTACCGGTTTTGCTACCGTATGTGACACCAGAGAAAAGTCGGACGCCGGTTGGGTCGGATCGAGGGCCCTGGTTTTGGAAGTAGCGGGAGGTAAAACTGCTTGCGTGGTTGTGATTGTGGGTTCTACGGCGAGAGGCACTACCGGCGGCACCAGCGATTTCGCCGATACCTTAATAGTGGAATCCGCACTCGTCACCACGTCCGGCTTCAACTTCGGACCACCGTCTTCGTGTACCAAAGTGATATCGGGTCTTACAAGTGAGGGCTTCGTGGAAGTATTCGTCGCATCAGGCATTTGCACGTCGACGCCAGATGTCAATTTTGTCAGCACAGGCTTAGCGGCAGGCGTGGTTCCGTCCACGGTCGGCAGCTCGTTAACTGGAACGGTTGATTTGACTTTCAAAATGTTGTGCGCCAAATCGGTCGGGACATGATCAATGGTCGCCGGCGCGTTCTTCGTCAATATTTTGCTGGCACCGTCTGTACGGACAATCGAAGCAGGCTCGATCACAGGAGTATCGTTAACAACGGTCTTCGCACCGGTCATGACTTTAGTCGTCGACACATCAGTCAAAACTGGAGCCGCCATTGTTGTCGTCGGCACATCGGTCGCAACCGGAGCCGCCTTTGCTTTTGTCGTCGGCACATCAGTCAAAACTGGAGCCGCCACTGTTGTCGTCGGCACATCGGTCGCAACCGGAGCCGTCTTTGCTTTTGTCGTCAGCACATCGGTCGCTGCTGGCACAGATGTCGCCGTGAGCTTGGTATCACCGGTGTGATCGACAACAGCCGACTTCTTCAGGGCCGGTTGCCCATCTGGTGTCTTCTTCTGTGTCAAATCTAGTTGAAAGCCTGCTGGGAGCTCGGTTTGAATGCCTGGCTCAATTCCAGTTTTCTTAACCGGTTTGTCGTTATCTATGATGGATAGATCTGTCGGACTAACGGGCTTCGCCTCACCGGTCTTTTTCTTTGCAGATGTATCGGTCGAATCCGGAGCACCCACTATCTCCAAGTCATTTGCTGGCTTACCAGACTTGAACAATACCGGAATCGGCAACTCTTCAGCGGACTCGCCTCGCCCGTGGCGCCAGAGCAAGGAAGCCGGAGTGAAGCCGGCGGGTACAGTTGCGGCCCGATCAACTACCGGACTTGGAGTTCCAACCTGTTCGCTCTTCTTACTCGCGCCCTTTTTATCATCGACGACAACCGGCACCGCAGTATCGTCTGTCTGGTCGGCGGGCTTCCATAGACCTTCACCTAAGCGAAGAGAAGCGCCAGTTTGCTCGACATCAGGACGGTTAAAACTGAGCGTATCGCCGAACTTATAGCTGGATGTCGGAGTTTCTCCGATCGCAGGCGAAAACAAGGGTTCCTTTGGAGCACCCTGGCCCTGATTTTCCCGATCGCCTTCAAATTGATAAGTCATTAGAAACTGATCCCGAGGACCGTACCTTATCTGAGATCGCGTGGTTAGGAAGGGGTTTTAAAATCTCTTGACAAGTATCAAGATCATAATTTATTTAGAAAGGATAATAAAGCAGATTTAATGTTGACAAGACCCTTCCCAGGATCTCAAACGCTTATATACCTTCTGTATGGATTTTTCGACAGATTGGGAAAAACTTTCATAATGCAGGCGAAACTGAGCCAGGCAAATGCATTCAAGATTTCAGCAAGCATAATCAAGAGTTCGCAATCAAAATAGCCCGGGTTTTTCACAGTGACGATGGCAAAATCGACCAGCAACGCCAATGCCTCCAACAGGGCAATTCAGTTGTCGGCGCTGCACACAGGACTGCTAGCCGCACTCGGTATAACGCTCTTGTGCCTCGGGCTGTCACGCCCAATAGAGCAAATCGAAATCGAAGCACTAAATCAACTAGCGCCAGCTTTGAGCGATCTCAATTTCATGTCGAAAGAGGAGGCCGTTGCCTTCTCCGAAGACGTCATATCAAAACTTATTAGCCTCGCCACTTTGTTCGCTATTTCTTTCCTGCCAATCTGGTGGGTCTTTATCAGGAGAAAGCGCTTCACCGCCAAAATTGTCTATTTTGCTTATTACGTCCTTGTGGCAATGGTTGAATTCTTTTTGTTGAAAACTTTGCACGTCATGCCGTTGCTCTGCACTTCGGCCGTTGCGATTGCTTTATCTGGCCTCAGCGCGGAAATTTTGAAAGATCACTCCGATAGAAAAAAACAGGTCGACAGCAAAAACTATGAGCTCATCCTCCGCAATCGTGATCTCGAAGACGCCAGGCGTGCGCTCATCAAGCAGGATGAAGTAGAACGCCGGCTTCTGGCAGCCGACCTCCACGATCAGGTGCTCAACGACTTGAAGAAAATTTTGGAGATGTTTTCAAAGTTCGAGAATGAACCAAAGAAAGAGACCAGTAGCCAAATTCGTTCCAGCTTTCAAAAAACAATGAACGATATTCGCGAGATTATGGACGATCTCTGTCCGGTAATGCTTCAGAATTTCGGATTTAGAGCGGCTGTTGAAGACTGTCTCGACAAGGCGAGAGAGCGATCCGGGTTCGAAACCGATCTGCAGTGTAATGTTGATGACAGCTTGTTCGATAGTCTGCTTGCGCATGAACAGGCACTTTTGTTTCGCCTGGTACAAGAATCTCTCACTAACGTGTCCAAACATGCAAAGGCAGATAGCGTCCTCGTCGCTATGGACAGCAACTCGAAGAACTTGATTATTACAGTCGAAGACGACGGGAAAGGTATCGACTACGAGAATCTTTCTCACCAATCCAGAGGTCTGCGATATATGAAACTTCGCGCGGACCTTATCAATACAACCGTCGAATGGAAGGCCGGAAAAGGCGGCAAGGGTACACGCGTAATCATCAGCTACGTATTTCCGGTGGTAACCATCAAAGCTGTCGATAGCTCTACAATCTGAGAGATCGCGCGTTTTCCGCATCTGGTCTTGGGCCGGGACAAGTCAAATTGGAAACCTAAGCCATACGCCGCTCGTCTCTGCGAAGCCAGATCGCAAGGCCTAACCACGCCTGCGATTTGGCTTGTCGTGAGATCAAGCAAACGTCTGCAATTTGCGTTGCGATCCAATTAGCGAAACGCCGTCGCAAGCGCGTCCTTGATGCTCGCATTGTAGTCAGGTCGCAGGATACCAGCCTCTGTAATGATCGCCGTTATCAGATTGGCAGGTGTCACATCGAAGGCTGGATTGTAGGCGCGGGCACCATCGACGGTGATGAATCTATCTGACATCATCAACACTTCGGATTGATCTCGATACTCAATCGGAATACCGGAGCCACTTTCCAGGGCGCCATCAACAGTCGAAAGTGGTGCTGCAATATAGAATGGAATTTTATGATAGCTGGCTAAAACCGCCAAATTGTAGGTGCCGATTTTGTTGGCGGTATCACCGTTGGCGGCAATTCGATCAGCCCCAGTAACAACGAGATCAACATGTCCCTGGGCCATGAGATGCCCGGCCATAGAATCGCATACCAGAGTAGATGGAATATTGTCCTGCTTCAACTCCCACATCGTGAGTCTTGCACCTTGATGTCTCGGACGAGTTTCATCAACGAAGACCTCCGGCTGCAGGCCTTTTATGTGCGCTGATCGGACCACTCCAAGCGCAGTCCCCCAACCACATGTGGCAAGAGAACCGGCATTGCAATGCGTAAGAATTTTTGCATTTTCCGATACCAACTGAGCGCCGAAATCGCTCAAGCGTTTATTGACCTCAACATGGTGATCCATGACCTTATGTGCCTCTTGCTTGAGGCGTTTGACCACCTGAAGAAGATCTCCGACTCCTTCGGACGAAATCATCGTCTCCGCCCGGTTCATGATCAAATCGACTGCCCAGGCGAGATTCACTGCGGTGGGTCTTGTCTCCTTGAGCCGCTCTCCGCGTTCCTTCAAGGCAGTCAAAAAATTGGAAGGCGACGTTCGCGCAACAATCTCTGATTCCCATGCCAGTGAAAATCCGGCTGCAACGCCGATCGATGGCGCACCGCGAACTACCATCACTTTGATGGCATGGAGCATGTCATCGAATGAGGTGGCATCAAAATACTCGACCTTTTCTGGCAAATGCCTCTGGTCGATAAGAAGAATCCTACCGCTTTCATCTACTAAAACCGGCATCGTACCGATACCAATGTCGGTCATTACATTATTGGATCCAACCATTGCTGCGCTCCAGCCAGAGATTCAGCATAGCAAGATACCACATTGGAACAAACGATTGACGCTTGACTGATGTTGAGCGCACGCTTCAAACATGTACCGGTCTCCTCTACACGAACGAGAGCCGATGTTCGACCGATTTCACAGCAATGAGGTGGAAAACGATAAGGTAGAAGAATCTCGGAACCTCAAAATGAAAGAGACGACTTTTACAAGTCGTCTCCCCGAATTCGTTAAGCCGAAGCCTATTGCTTACTTGCGCTCTGCAGGATTACGCGCTCTGAGAAACTCGGGAATATCGAGAATATCTGATGCGATCTTTTTCATGTCTTCATTGGTTTGTTGTCTAACCGGCTCAGCGGCTTGAACCAGAGCCGGTTGCTGTAGCTGTTGAACCGGGTGTTGATAGACTCCCGATTGCGAGCTGGTGTTGGCCTGGCGGGGCGTCGGTCTGGCTTGCGATAATTGCACACCACCCGGACTTTGAATTGCCATGTCGAATCCAGTCGCGATCACCGTGATCAAGACTTCGCCATGGAGACGATCATCGAGGACGGCACCGAATATGATGTTGGCGTCTTCATTAACCGATTGATATACAACGTTGGCAGCTTCTTGAACTTCATGCAACGTCAGGTCTGGACCGCCGGTTACCGTGAAGATCACGCCGGACGCACCAGTGATTGTGGTCTCGAGAAGTGGACTGTTGATTGCGGATCGGGCAGCCTCGACGGCTCGGCCTTCGCCGGAAGCGCGTCCAACGCCCATCAAGGCACTGCCGGCTGTCTGCATAATCGCCTTGACGTCAGCGAAGTCAACGTTGATCAAGCCAGGGACGGTAATGATATCCGAGATACCTTGAACGCCTTGCATCAAGACTTTGTCAGCTTCGACGAATGCTTCTTGCATCGAGGCTCGATGGTCGACGATCTCGATCAAACGTTGGTTGGGGATAACAATCAAAGTATCGACTTTGGCGCGGATCTCATTGATACCGGCTTCGGCTTGATTGGCGCGGCGACGTCCTTCGAAAAAGAATGGACGGGATACGACACCCACGGTGAGTGCGCCGAGCTCTTTCGCTACTTCGGCGACGATCGGTGCTGCACCAGTCCCGGTACCACCGCCCATACCTGCGGCGATGAAAACCATGTCTGAACCCTGGATCGCTGCAGCAATCTCTTCGCGGCTCTCTTCAGCAGCCTTTGTTCCGACCTGCGGATTGCCGCCGGCACCGAGACCACGAGTCAATTTTGCCCCTATCTGCAGTCTGTTCTTGGCTGCCGCGAGCTCCAGGGCTTGAGCATCCGTGTTGCAGGCCCAGAACTCCACGCCATTCAAACCGGTAGCGATCATCCGATTAACCGCATTAGAGCCGGCTCCACCAACTCCTACGACTTTAATCTTCGCTTTCAGTTCGAACTCTTTCGCTCTTTCAATTCGTTGATTGTCCGCTTGCTCAGGCACAGTATGTAACCTCTTAAATCAGTCGCAAATTTTTCCAATGGACATGGGATCGTTGCACAGCGCTGATGCGCTTGGGCGTCCGTGAATATGTCCTGATTCCGGTAAATGGTAGGGCTTTGTAGGTCTATTTGCAAGTTGGATAGGTGGTTATATAGTTAACCTTTCCCAAATGATATATGCTCTGAAAACGGTTGCCAGTAGCTACACCGCGCCATATCCGTCTACCCCAAAAATAGAGGCTTCTTTACAGTTTTTGTAAATTAAAACCTTATTTGCTTTTGGTGGCCGCCATGCGAATTTTCTCGAGCGTGTTTTGATAAGCCTTATTGTCCGGCTTGATATCAACAGCCTTCTGAGCAAACGCAATCGCTTGTTTAAACTCGCCGCCGGCAGCTTTGATGCCCGCTAACAGGCGGAAAGCATCGGCATTATTCGGATCTAAGCGAACGCACTTCTCGAGCACTGGAACTGCTTCCTGGACGTTGCCCGTCGAAGCATATGCGTCGCCAAGGTAGTAGAGGGCAAGCGCATCATCGCTCTTGAGAGCGAGACACTTCTTCTGCTCGTCGATTTGCGCCTTGATATCACCCTTCGAACCAAGCGCCATTCCCAGGTCGCGGTGGGCTTCTGCATAGTCGCCATTGAGCTTGATTGCTTGTCTCAGCGCGATGATTCCCTTATCAAGTTTGTTGAGGCGAATATACATCTGTCCGACTTTATATTGAAGCTCGGCATCATTGGGATTACGCAAAATAGCGTCTTCCAAGCACTTCAGCGCACCACCATCATCGCCACCTCGTATCAGAGCACGGGCAAGGCCGATGTATGCATCTTGATTATCCGGAGCCAGCTTCGAGGCTTCGCGAAAGGATTTTGCGGCCTCTTCCAGATTGCCGTTCATCAAATAGGCTTGACCCAATTTGACATGATTCGATGCATTCTTAGGATTCATGCCGATCGCGGCTTTATATCGAACGATGGTACTTTGGATATCATCCTTGTCTTGTTTTGTGATATCGCCGCTGATGCCCTTTAAAGGAACGCCTGCCACCAAGATCGCAAGTGCCAGAGAAGTAATTACTCGTTGATAAGTCCGCCGAATCATTGTATGTACCTCACATTCTTAATGTTGTTTCAATATCGCATATATCTATCAGCAATAGACGATTTGCAAACCTTCTATTGCGTTAACTGCAGTTGACCTTTGTCGGAAACTTGTTTCGAGCTTTCGAGAATTTTAGCAAGAGCCGCTCTGGATGAGCGATCGCGCGGATTAATCTGGATAGCGGTGCGGTAGGAGTCAACCGCCTTTGCGCGATCGCCGGACTTCTCATATGCATCGCCGAGGGCCAGATGAGCAAGATGATTGTTCGGGACAAGCTTGACTGCGACCTTACAGTACTCAATAGATTTCTCTACGTTGCCAGTTAAAAGCATCGCATTCGCCAATCCGAGGTAAGACAAGACATTCTTATTGTCGATCGATATGACCCGTTCAAAATATCTGCACGCCGTCTGAAAATCGGCCTTGCGGAGGTACGCCGCGCCAAGGTTGTAGAGTACGACCGTGTCGTAGGTATTAGCCTTTGCAATCAAACGGAATTGTTCGATGGCAGCATCAATGAATCCGAGATGCTCCAGGCAAATTGCATAATTGCCTCTGACGACATTGTCGTTGGGAGAGAGATCGAGCACCTGCTTGAGCTGGCCGCCAGCCTCATCGTAGTTGCCCTGTTTCATGAAGATTGCAGCAATTTCAGCGCGAGCAGTTAGATTCGTCTCAGGATTATCAGCGTTGAGCATGACCGATTGAAACAATTCGCTCAGCGCCTCCTCGGTGCGAGCAAGCCGTGAGAGCGTTCTTCCGTATTTCAGATGAGCTTCCCAACTACTCGGCTCGGCAGTAACGGCTTGTTGATAGAAGGAAAGAGATCCGTGAAAAGCACCGCCGCTAAAAAGCTGATCACCACGACCGAGCAATCTCTTGCACTCGCGCTCCGAGGCCTTCGGAATTACCGATGCCGCCACAGGGGTCGAGGACGAAAGCATCAAGGCAATCGCAATAAGCGCTCTCGAGGCTGGATTCAACAAAGTCTTTTCTCTTGCGAATTTATTCACGACTTCATTATAAGAAAGTGGCGAGCAACAATGTTGAAGCGTGAACAGATGAGCGCCATGTAATGCGCCAAGCTATGAGGGATTCTGCTTGAGACGATTGAATCGAAAGGTAATTAACGGCTCGATGGTTTAAACTTACCTTATGAAAGGCAAACCCTAGTCAATATATGGACTTCTACGGCTACGGCTTCGATTGGTCCTTTTTGGACATCAACAATGGATGGCAGGCATTCCTCAAGGATGCCATCTTACCGCCGATCATTTTTGCGGTGCACGGATACGTCGCGACATGGTGCGCTGTGCGTATGCTTTTCAGACCTTACAAGGCCTGGTACATCCCGTTCACCAAAATTCAAGTATGGCTGACACCCGGGATCTTTCCGAAACGCCAATCGAAGCTCGCTCAAGCGGTAGCAACAACAATTACCGACACGCTGCTAACTCCGGAAGACATCAGGAAGCGGGCCGAGGAGTTGGTCGTCGAGGAAAACATATATAAAACAGTGGATTTGTTTGTCGACACGGTTTTTCTGAAGGAGTTCCGTGATACCACAAAACTACATCGATTGGCGTCAGATATAGCTAGCCTCAGCCCAACAATAGTTCAGCAATTCGTCGAAACCACAATCACTTCTCTAGAACAGGGTCAAAGCACGCGCATCCCAGCCATCACCGAGAAGATCTTCGATCAAGTCATTGTCGGTACGCGCATCAACATCGACCAGGCAACAGAGATCGCCTCGCGAATCATGGAGAATTTCCTGACCCCGGAGAAGGTTCGCAACGGTTTAATCACATTGCTGAGCCCACAAAACATCAATGCCCTGGAAGATTCGATCAACGTTCACGCGAGCGGTCCGTATCGAATTCTCGCGCGCATAATCGGAGTGAAGCGCGTATGCAATGAGTGGCGCTCGTTCCTGGAAAAGGAGCCAAATGAGGCGCACAAGCTCATTGGCGATTTGACCAAGCGATTTGGAATTAAACATCAACTAGCCGTTCAAATAGCCAACTTTGATCTCAGAGCGATGCCGATTGATAATATCGCCAACCTTAAAAGGAATGTAGTGCGGTTCGTCGAGACTTTCCTGATCGAACACAAATCAGACATTCTGGAGGCCTGCAAGAAGCTCGAAGACGAAGCGATGGCCACAGTCCGCAACGCGGTCCTGCGATTCAATCCGGAGGCCGTACCTTCGAGCTGGTTGATCAACGTCAAGAAAAACATTTCCGGTTTTGCCTACTCGTACTTGCAACGCGAGCTTGGACATATGGTTGAACAGGCAATTCCAGCACTCGGAGTTCACGGTCTGATCGCAAGAAAAATAGATTTATTCGCTCCCGAACAACTGGAAAAGCTGGTGCATCGCATCTGCCAGAACGAACTGCGCGCACTCGAGTATTTCGGTCTTATTATCGGCGCCGTCATGGGAGTCATTCAGATTTTCTTGAACGGAGTCACTACACCAATACCTCTGCATCATTAACCAGTTGCACCATATCTGATACCAGTCCACAGACTTTGATCAACTCGAATGTCGTGTGTATTTTTGGAAATCAGCTCCGTCGGCAGTCAGACGTGCTCGAATAAGGCAACGCTTTTGCGATGCAGATCGGAATTCTCCGTTTGTCACTCCAACAATATCGCGAGCTTTCGAGTCATTACGAGCGGCACATAGTTTTGACCGGAGAGCAGCATTTGCCGCGGATTGATACCATAATCGTCAGGGAACATGGATGTGGGGTACAATTCCTTGTTGCCAAGAGGCGCTCTCAGTCAAGAACCCGCGCTCGGAAAAACCGATAAGAGCAAATGCTGACGAAGGACACAATTCAGTTTATCTCGGGAAGAGTCAATCAGACTCTCTCCTACTCGCGTCTTTTGAACAGAAGGAATAGCGAGATCACTCGCTATCGCGTGCAGGTTCCCGACGACAAGCTGGACTTGCTCACCGGAATGACGCTGGACGATCGCTACTATGTCCTTTCACTTCTTGGTCAGGGCGGAATGAGCCTGGTCTATAAGGCAAAGGACCTGAAGACAGCCGAAATCGTCGCAGTGAAATGCTTGCGTACACAGGTGCTCAAAGACGAGATGGTGGTTAAGCGGTTCAAACGAGAAGCTGATGTGCTTAATCGCCTTAATCATCCACGTATCGTTCAATTTTTCGGATACGGCACGAATCACCGCGGACAGCCGTATTTCATCATGGACTATCTGATCGGCACAAGCCTCGGCGAGATCCTGAGGACCCAGGGTGCGCTAGAGCTCGGTCGATTTCAGGATGTTTTTGTTCAAGTCGCCGCAGCAATTGGACATGCGCACAAACACGGCGCAATTCATCGCGACATCAAACCTGGCAACATTATGTTGGTAGAGAAAGGACAGACCAACGATTACGTCAAAATAGTAGATTTCGGTATCGCCAAAGTAACTGAAGGCACGCAAAAACTCACTCGAGTGGGAGAGGTCTGGGGAAGCCCGATCTACATGAGCCCCGAACAATGCATGGGCACCACAAATGTAGACTCGCGAACAGATATTTATTCCTTAGGAATCGTGATGTACGAAGCGTTGACTGGAGAAGTTCCGTTCTTGGGTCGAAATTATGCCGACACGATGATGAAACAGATATCGGAAGATCCGCAGCCATTCAAGCAGGTTCGTCCGAATCTCGATATACCGATTGAACTCGAACTTATCGTCTTTCGCGCAATCCAAAAGAAGGCTGAGGCGCGGTATCAAACGATGGGAGAGCTGAAGCAAGATCTGGAGAGAGCGCTAAACAGCAGACCGGATCTGGTATCAAAAGAGCCTCTATTGACGAGTATTTCAGGGAAGCACCAGGTCTACACCCTCCCTGAATCTGAGGATGCTTCTATTCCATTCGCCGACGATGATGAGCTGAAGCGCACTGCGGATCAGCCTCACAAACGCAATTTGGACAGCATCGCAAGCGAGATGCAGCAGCGCATTACCTCAGATGAGATTCCACAAGTCTCAAGGAAGGAACGACTGAAACCTGAAGGTAAACCTGTATCAGGACCTGAAAGAAAGCCTGTTCTAAAACCACAAATCCATGGCGAGGCCGATCTAAATTTCGATCCGGACGATCCCGATCGCACACCATTTCAGTTGACTGGTCCGCAGGTTATCGCGGCAAGCACCGACACTCATCAGTCGGGCAGAGGCAAGGCACAGGCGGAAGAGAGAATTAAGAGATCATCGACCGGCGAACGCGAGATGCCGAAAATCAGCTCTCGGACGCCTGGTTCTCGCCGAAAGGATAGAGCAGGCAAGAGCAATCTTCAATCGCAGTCATCGGAATTCAACTTGCCGGGTCGCGATCCGAAAGAGAAGCAGCGCACCACATATGGTGCACAAACATTCGAGTTCTCACATAAAGTAGATCGAACAATCCTCATCGCAATTCTAATTGTGGGGACAATTGTCATTTTCTGTGGAATTTGGTTTGCCAACAAAGGTGCAATCGACGGTTTTCTGCGAGAGAACTTCTTTTTGTATGCGGATGAAATGCAGACAACAGATAAAGGCGACGACAAAGGCTCTGGCTCCGTCGATGATCCTCAGCCCGAGACGCAAGGAACAAAAGAATAGCTTCAAGATCAAGGACGCTAGTTAAGAGATCAAGAGCGCGTCGAACCGCAGCCCGGCACCGCGCTGTTCTTGTCACAGCAGAAAGTCTACCTAGTGCTCGGTGTCACCGGACAGCAAACCCAAGATCGCTTGAGCTTCGCTCTTGAAGCCGTTCAAGCGCTCAGAGAGTTTAATAATGGACTCAGCACGCCTGAAGTCTCGCGCCGCAAAAGCCTCTGTGCCTCTCTGCGTGAGCAGCTCGATCTGCGGATCGATAGTCGCTAGCACAACGCTAATCGCATCGACCAAATCATTTTCCGAAGAGAATACAAAACCAGCCTTGCTCGCTTGCGCAAATCGAGCCATCGTCTCCGCGGTCATGACCGGAAGTTCGTTGAACGATTCTTGCGGATAGCCGGCATCGAGAACCGTTATCGGCTCTACCTCGGCTGATGCGACTTCGATAGTCTCGTCATCCTCCGCGCCCTGCTCCCAGGAATGTTCAATCTCTTCTTCGATCTCAGGCTGAGGATACTGATTGGTTTGATCTTGAAAATCAGATTCGGAAAGTAGATATTGAGCATGCTCGTCTGACACCGGCTCAGGCGGCTGGAACGCTCTTGGATCGTGCACTGGGTGCCCTGACACGCTGCCATATGGACCGGGATGATAACCGCTCGGCGAGTTTTGAGCAGGCTGAGCCGAGTTGGCAAACGGGTTTTGTAAAGTCTGCGCGTTTTCGTGACTGGCATACTGGACAGGAATCTGCGGACCTGTGTTGAACTGACTCGGCGGCAATTGCTGCTGTGGACCCGTCGCGAATTGATTTGATACCACGCGCTGTGGTCCAGTCGCGAATTGATTAGGATTAGGCAACGCCTTTTGAGCACCAGTATTGAATTGATTTTGCATACCGGGCAGATTGCTGTGCTGGCCGGTTCCGGTGTATGGCTTTTGGTACTGTTGAAATTGAGGAGGAAGCTGGTGCACACCGGACTGAAGTTGGTCAGGAACCATCGGTGGTGGCATTCCCGGCATACCCGGTTTCATAGGCGGCGGCATCGCCGGAGGCTGCATACCTGGACTGGGTTGCTGCATATTGGGATAAGTTCCCGGCGGCATCATATTCGGAGGCATCGCACCACCACCGCTCATTGGATTGATCATACCCGGCATGCTTGGCATACCTGGATGATTTACCATTCCTGGAGGCATTCCCGATGGCGGCGAGGGCGGCATCATCGGAGGCTGCTGGGGCATACCCATCTGGGAAAAGGCTTGGGGCGGCATCTGCTGTTGTGGATAGGCACCAGATTGACCAGACTGAGCAGCGGCTTGAGCGGCCTGCGCTGCCTGATAGTTGTCCGGCTTCAATAATTCGGGCGGGTCCGTAGCGTTGCCGTAGCTCGGGTACGGAGGCGGCATGTGCTGAGACTGCACGCTCATGTTGTTGGTCGATGTGCGAATCTCCGGTCTGGCGAGCTGTTCTGTGCCAGGCACCGTATTCCACTTGTCGTCGGTTGCCCGATTTTGGGTCTTTTCAATGTGCTCTTTGGCGCTCTCCATGAATTGTCGCCAATCGGTTCCATTGCTGCGACTGGGGCCAACTGATTTCCATTCACCATCGCCCTGGCCATCACCTGAACTCATCACCTGGCTCTGATTCATGACCTGGCTTTGACCCATGACCTGGCTTTGACCCATGACCTGGCTTTGACCC
>CAYQKX010000005.1:0-377 GCA_964418155.1 uncultured Candidatus Obscuribacterales bacterium
AGAAAAAGAAGAAGTCGAAAGTTTCATCCAAAGGCTGAGCCAGAACCTTTCACCGCAAGTTCCGCGATCAAGTCAACCGTGCTTACTGGCAGACTGCTCGTCGACAAGAGGCATCCGTGCGGATCAAATCGGATGTTCGATAAGGAAAAGCGGCAACGACTCAAACGTTCATCGTCAGTCCTTGTGAACTTCGGCACTTCCCTGCGGACGCTCGTCTACTCTAGCAATGCGCACGATTCCCATGTTGATCAGCGCATCCAGCTCTCTAACCGTCCAGGATTTCTTGACTCTGGGCGAGTGATACAGGTCAGCTCGAATCAACTTATCGCCGGCACTGGTGACCTCATAGTAATACTCCTTTTCGTAGTAAGGAGCGA
>CAYQKX010000005.1:387-276409 GCA_964418155.1 uncultured Candidatus Obscuribacterales bacterium
CCTTTCTGTATCTTCTCTTTCATCCGATTCCAGATGACACTATGTCGATAACACAAGTGATTTGGCAAGCGCGACCTTGGTCTTGAGCGAGCTTTCCTCTGCAATTTGATATTGTTTTGCATCGCGCATGAGTTTTTCTACCGGATATTCTCTCGTGTAACCGTAACCTCCAAACACCTGAACGGCGTCAGTAGTTACCCTCATCGCTACATCTTGAGCAAACGCTTTTGCCGTCAATGCGTAAGACGATGCATCCTCACCCTGGTCTAGCAGATAAGCTGCTTGCCATGTTAGTAATCGCGCCGCTTCGATCTCACGTGCCATGTCGGCAAGCATGAACGCAACACCTTGATGTTGAGAAATTGGACGACCAAAAGTTTTTCTCTCTTTTGAGTAACCAATGGCATGATGCATGGCACTACGCGCGACACCAGTTGCACCAGCTGCGACCATTGTGCAAATGCCAGGCCATGTCTTTGACTTGATGAGTTCCCCCTGACCTAGAGTGCCAACAAGATGGTCGTCTGAGAGTTGCACATCTTTGAACACGGCTCTCCTGGTGACCCGGGCCTTGCGACCGATCGCATAGATCTTGTCACCAAAGGTCAAACCTTCGGTTTCGGCCGGGACGACAAAACTGCTCTTCTGCCCCTTAGCCGGATCCTTTGCTGTCACGAAGTACCAGGAAGCGTTGCCTCCATTAACTAAGTTGTGGCTGCCTTCGATTACATACTTGTCATCGCGCACTCGCAAAGTGAGGTCATCACCCGCGGTATCAAAAGTTGAATAACCCGCGATAAGCGGCTCTTGCATCAAGCGCTCCAGGTAAGCCTCTTTAACTTCTCGATTTCCGAACTGGATCACAGGAAGTTGTGCGAATGTCGTCGCCTCGATCACCCCTCCGATCCCTGCGCAACCAGCTTGCAATTCCTCGAGGATCAGACAAGCTTCTAGATGACCCAAACCCAGCCCGCCATGCCGATCTGGAATCTGAAAATTAACCAGTCCAGTCTCCCAGGCGCTGACGAATATCTCTGTTGGAAATTCGCCACTCTCTTCGAAGTGAGCTGCGCGAGGGCGTATCTCACCCTCGGTGAAATCTCTAGCGACTCGACGGAATTGCTCTTTTTCTTCTGTGAGCTTAATCTGGGCCATAACTTCGCCTCGCGGTCATTTGAGCTAAATATACGATCTCTTCGACCGAATGACATCAAATACAAGGTCATTATTATATTTTTCGGCGTTTTTCGACCTCTCTTGCATCAATTGGCGCTCCTAATGTCTCGCCACGGTTAGCTTCGTAAGATCGTCGCCCAGGCTGGAATTCCTCGGAACCAGATGTCATCGCTTGTCGTCAAGACCGCGGCGTGCTTTAGACCAGATATTGCGTGCTGGTATTTGATTTGGTTTTTCTAATTCGCTGAGTTTTTTATAAACATGCGTGAACGCTTTTGTAGCAATGCTGCCGAAGACTTCCAATCGGGAGAACGACCAGATTTATAGCTGTTGACCACTGCGCTTGTTAGATTTTATTCAGCTGTGACCAGTAAGTGTTTGGACACTTCCACTTGACCATCATCGTCTTGGTAGTCATGATAATGTCCGGCAGCGTCGTCGCTCGAAGACGTCGTTGTCAAGGGTGAGTTTGATTCGGTATCGCGGGTAGTGACAGGTTATGCAGGTTCGAATAGCACCATCAATATTGTCGGCTGATTTCACTCGGCTGGGCGCTGACATAGGCAGGGCCGAAGCCGGCGGAGCGGACTGGGTTCATGTCGATGTCATGGACGGGCACTTTGTACCCAACATCACGATAGGCGTACCCGTAGTCAAAAGTGTTCGAGGTTGTACAAAACTCCCTCTCGATGTCCACCTGATGATCTCGCGACCAGATGACTATGTCGAGGCCTTTGCCAAAGCGGGTTCCGATTACATAACTGTGCATGCAGAAGCCGCGACTCACCTACAACGAA
This sequence comes from uncultured Candidatus Obscuribacterales bacterium, assembly GCA_964418155.1. GTDB lineage: Bacteria > Cyanobacteriota > Vampirovibrionia > Obscuribacterales > Obscuribacteraceae > JADYXR01. The sequence goes on from CAYQKX010000005.1 coordinate 2,361, forward strand.
CACTGAGCCATATCCGTAGTCTTGGAAAGAAAGCTGGTGTGGCGCTCAATCCAGGGACATCTGAGGCGGCTCTCGAATATGTCCTCAAGGACATCGACCTGGTGCTCGTCATGACTGTCAATCCCGGATTCGGAGGACAATCCTTTATCTCGGAGGTCGTTCCCAAAATCACTCGGATTCGAAGAATGTTTGACGAAGCAGGCTTCAAAGACGCGTTGATATCGGTGGATGGTGGTATCAATATTGATACCGCTCGGCAGGTAGTCGCGGCCGGTGCCAACGTGCTTGTTGCCGGCAGTAGCGTCTATGGAGCGCCATCCGTCGAAGGTGCGATAAAGGACCTCAAAGAAGCGGCGTCTGGGAAGACTGGCGCAAAGGTTGCGGCGAAGAGTTCCTCCGCTACGGATGATTGTTGTTAGAAGGTTGTTATTGGGGTTAGAAACGTCTTCAAGGAGCGTTGTTCTAGATGCGAAACACAAAACTCATGAGCACCGTTTTTGCAGTTGCTACAGTGTCCGCGCTCTTCGTGGGTGACGCGTCAGCTAGTGAAAAAGACAATGACTTCATATTCGACACTGCTAATGTCGGTCGAAGCAATGGCGTGATTATTTCCGATCAGTTGCTGGAACTCGGAATGCTTTCTTCTGATGGGCTTCGTCTCGAAGGAGAACAGTGCATCAGGCTCGGCAACGTCGACCGAGCTTGCATGATTCTACAGAAAGCACTCGAGATGTCGCCTGGCGATATGGACGGTAGAATTCTCTACGCTTCAGCACTCGAGAAAAAATTGATGAAGCAACACTCGAAGAAAAGAGATCCGAAGCTCTTCAACTTTGTCGTCAAGAACTGGTATTTCATCTACAAGAAATCCGATTTCCATGACCAGAAAGCACAGGCTAAGAATCACCTCGAGAAGTTGGCAGGCACATTGCCTACTAGATTCGAGAGACCAGGTAAGTACCTGGGCCGAGTTTTGATTCCGGAAGATGGCTCCGTCAAAGTTTTACTTGGCGGTTCGAAAAAGGCGAGTGAGAGACCGGCTGAGTAGCAAGTCCATCAGAGTAGCAAGTCCATCAACTTCGGCTTGCCGATTTGTCAGGTGTGTCGTTTGTGTTCCTTAGGTCTCTTCCATCTCGAGGGAGCGATTGGCTGGCGCGTGCGCGGAAAGAATCTAGTTTGGTTTGCTTCTTCTGTTCACCAACAGATAAATCGAATTCAGCACCAGCAGTGTCAATGTGGTGGCAGGGAATAAACCGCCGAGCACCACGGTCGCCAGTGGACGTTGGATCTCCGCTCCGGTGCCGTCTGAAAGGACTTTTGGAAGTAGTCCTACAATTGCAACTAATGCCGTGATTAAGACCGGACGGAGTCTTCTAGCCGCTCCTTGCCGAATAGCTTCTATTCTTGTGCGCCCTTGCTGTTCGAGTTGCATTTTGTAGCTAACCAATATGACTCCGTTTTGCACAGCCACCCCATACAAAGCGATAAAACCGATAATTGTTGATGCGAAAGGAAGAGCGCAACAACGCCCCCTATCGTTGCAAACGGCACAGTAAGCATTATGATCGCAGCATTCTTGAACGAGTTAAAGGTGAAGAACAAATGGATAAAAATCAGGAATAGTACCAGCGGCACTACTATTGCCAGTCGAGTCATTGCACTTTGCTGATTCTCAAATTGACCGCCCCAGACTATAGTGCATCCGGCTGGAAATTTTACATCTTTTTGAACTTGTTGTTGAGCAGCCTTGACCCAGCTCCCCAGGTCTCTACTATGCGGGAATCGGAAGTTCAGGAAATGAAGGCAGCCAGTTAACAGCAGTAATCTGAGCAATTCAAGACGTCACTATTTTCGAGATGCGAGATTGACCAGATCTCGATTGTGCGGATTGCTTCATCCAACAAAAGGTATACTGATCGCCGAATTTAACGTGCTGCTCTCGATTTTTTGTATTGTTTGAAAAGCCAGAGAATAATCGTTTTGATAATTCGAAGGACACCATATATGGCACTAATCGCTCCTATCGCCATCCAGGGCAGGAATGGATGCATAACCTTGATGTGTTCTGCCATTCCTTCGAACATGGGCTTGAATGGCGCTTTCTCTGGTGTCCAGAATGTGTCTGGTATTGAAAGCATGAGCCAATGGACCAACTCCAGTCCAAACCCGAGAAGGATATTCAGAACGCCGAATACAACCCATGTCCATCCGGCACGATTGACGAAGAGCAGCGGCCAAAAACCAGTTAGGAGCAGCGTGTCTGAGAGCCAAACATATGGACTCGTTGAAGGAAGCACGAACGGAAGGATAAATCCGGCTATCCAGAGCACCGTAGACAGTGCGCCCGCGATCTTTAGTCCCAGCGATTTTTTCTTTCCCGTCTGCGGCGGGGTGCCCTCGGAGTGCGAGTCTCCAACGGTTTCTGGCGGAGTGTTTTGGCTATGGGGATCTAAGTTTGACTCCGGCATCTTGGATCTCTGTTAGAACACCGATTATCCTTTTCCCGTCTTCCGGAACATCCTGTTTTTCCAGGTTCTCGGCGACGACCTCCGCAAACCCAATTTTATCAAAACTGCCCAACCCTCTTTGTTTGAATAGTCGATTCAGGGTGTCGATTCGAGACAGTCGTGAATTGGTCAACTCATCCAGCCTGATTGGCTCAAGGCAACCTACCCGCTCGAGGTATAGGTTAAGCAACCTGCTGAACACCGGCGCCGAGAAGCTATCTTCGATTTCGCCGGCGCTTACCGTAACTACCCGATCCTCTGCTCGAAGGCTATCGTTGATAATCTCTCGAGCCTCGCTTACATCATTGTCCAGCAGGCAAACAATCGGAAGGACGGTCACTTCTTTCCAATTAAGATACTGCTTCACAACTTGCTGTGCGCCTCCGCACGCTTCAACATGGGTGGCCATAGAATTGAGATTTAGACCCAGGGCATTAGCAAATGCGGGCAGCAAGAGTGCTTCCGTTGGTCCTTCGGCCAGAACAATGATCTGCGGCAAGAACGTGCCTGGTATGGAGGCGCGCACTGACTGGAGATGTTCATTCCAAAGAGCGAAGCCTTTGTTGAACAGCGTATCCACGTCTTGCCATAAACTCGGGTCAAAATCGAACATGACATACCGGCAAAACGTTGCCACGAAATCAGCTCTTGGATCATCGGACCAGGGACCACTTCCCGACAGTCTCGTCCAGTCCGGTACAGCCAGTGCGGCCGAGGCGAGCCAACACTGTTCGGACATGCTCAGTCTTAACTTAGGGATTCGCGATTCTGACAGATTTTCGTTTCGCCAATCAGTCTTCATCCAGGCGTCAAACGCCAGCTTATTGAATCGGCGAAGATCTTCATACGCCAGAATCAAACTGACAAGGAAGTTGGCGCGGGAGAGCTGCTCCGTCTGCACGTCGGTGCTGGTTAAGCCAAAAAAATGGGAAAAGCTGTAACCATGCTCCTCCAGAGAAAGTGTTTCAACTGCTGCGCTCTTCGGGAGAAGCTTTTTCAAAGCCTTTTTGGTATCCCAAAAGCGTGCATCCGGCTCTTCAAAGCTGATTAGCCTTTGCAACAAAGCCCACAGTTCGGCATCTGTAGGCAGTCGATGGTTGGCTGAATCGGCGATAAATGAGCGCAGTGCAGGTTTTGGTTGATCTGGTTTCAATAGAAAAATTATTTCGTTGTAGAGGTTAGGAATCAATTTCCTTCGCGGCAGTTTAGCTGTATTGTAGAGCAAGGCAGGTCTCATTCGAGCACATGTGCTCGGCTGTGACTTGTCGAGCAACCGTGCCTTGTGCCAGAAATTAAGACCAATCCAGCGATTCGAGCTATAGCGGCTCGGATATAACTAAGATACGCAATATTGCGGCGCTGTTCGCCACAGCCCAGGAAAACAGACATGACTACTTGTCATGAAGTCGACTCGAAAGACCACGTCTTTGATGACGTCATCATCAATGGCTCAACCTGGGCTGCGATCTGGCATATGGCCTGGCCGCTTCTACTGCAGATGTCCAGCGTGTCGATTGCCAGCTTCTGCGACGTCTGGGTTGCTGGCAAATTGGGTTCCGACACGCAGGCTGCAATCGGCATTTGCGGACAGATATGGTTTTTCATGATCCTCATGACCGTCGCTCTCTCTTCCGGTACGACGGCGCTAGTCAGCCGGTACTGGGGCGCGCGCAACATGGATATGGCTCAAAAGGCGGCTAACCAGTCGATGGTCTTCGGTTTCATCTTCGGGACCTGTTCGGCTCTTCTCGGCCTGGCTGTGGCCCGACCATTGATTTCTATGCTCGGTGCATCCGCTAATGTTCAAGAGCTGGGCTGGCAGTATATGCGTGTCGATTTGCTTTCACAGTTGCCATTCACGATTTGCTGGGTAGCTCATTCGATCTGGCGTGCCAAAGGTAACACTCGTGTGCCGATGATTAACTGGGTGGTCATGACTTTGATCATAATCGCTCTCGATTTTTCCCTCTGTATTCATCCTTTCCAGCTTGGAATCGCTGGGATAGGCTATGCCTGGGTCGTCGCCGCAGTGGTCGGCATGACGCTCAACCTGGTTCTGCTTGGGCGCACTGAGCTGAAAGAATGTGCCGATTTGCGCACACTGTTTTCACGCGGAGTCAATCGTCATTGGTTCACCAAGATACTGAGAATTGGCATCCCAGCTTGCATCATGGACCTCGCCTGGGTGGGAGGATCTTTTGCCCTGTTTGCTATCTTCGCCCGAACAGCCAATCCAACCGCCTGCCAGGCTTCGTGGGCGGTCGGCTTCAGGCTGGAAGAGATTGTAAGCTGTCTTCCTCTCTACGCTCTCGGCGCTGCAGTTGGCCCTATCGTAGGACAAAATCTCGGCGCCTTGAAGCCGGAGCGCGCGGAGACAGCTGGCTGGCAGGTAAGTATCATCGGATTAGTGTTCACCGGCTTTATTGCGTTCGTTTTGTTCTTCGGTGCTCAACCAATTGCGCAATTGATGAGCAGTGACAAGACCGTGGCAGCTTACTCCACGCAATATTTTCAGGTGATCGGATTATCGCAGCCGTTCGTATCTCTCTGGATAATTCTTTTCGGCGCCATGCAGGGCGCCGGCTATACGGCGTGGCCGATGTGGGCAGGTGTCATTGTCCTGACCTTGCTTCGTCTACCCCTCGCCTGGGTGCTGACAGGCAATGCGGATGGACCGATGGGATGTTGGATCGGAATCGCGTGTTCTTCAACCGTGCTCGGAATTCTCGCCGTATGGCGATACAGGACCGGCATCTGGAAGCTCGTTAAGGTGTAAGTTCTCGCGTTTTTAAACTGTCGAAGCAGCCGCACGATTCGAAGTACCTGCGGAGGTCTTCCATGATACTGTCTTTGGTGCCACTTACAACTGTGTGGGCTCCTGCTGCGGTCAGAGACGAGCTTATTGTCTCCGAATCAGGGAGCTGAATCTCTTTCGCATCGACAGAAGGGAATGAGATTGGATACGGCACATTGCTTGAGTCACAAGCGTTAGCCGCCTCAGACACGATGCTGACAGCTTCCATGACGCGCTCTGCCGTGATGACGTTGCCGAAACCTATGGGCGTTATGTTGAACTCGGCCGAATGTCCGTTGCCGGTTTGAATCTCCGAAACTGCGTCTGCTACGTAGAAGATTCTCTCAGCACCAAGCTTTTCACTAACATACGCAAAGTGGTCTCTGCCCTTTGTAAAACCATCGCGTTGCCCGAGAATCTCCTTGAGTGATCTCGCGATTCGCTGGCCTTGCTCGCTTCGGCTCCAGGTATTTAGAACTTCTTGCTCTATCGCCGAAGTAATAAAATTGTGACAGCCGGCATCTGTCAGAGAAGACATCACTTCTACCACGCCTGGGAAATAATCCGTGCTCAGCGCGGCTTCAGTAGCGACCGCGTTGTAAAACGCTGCAGCATTATCGATGTTATCGACCAGATGTGCGCGTTCCACATTATAAAGGCGAATCTTTTCGGCGCAGGAGTATCCTGATTTTTCAAAACCAAAATTGATCAGCTCTTCAAGCAGTGAGGTTTTTCGCTTCTCTATGCGCGCGAACGCGAAGGTTGAAAAAGCGAACGCAACTGGATTGATGTGCATGCGATCGACCAGCACACCGTCGCGAATCCAGAAAACTGCATTGGGAGCCATCGATCTGTCCTCTTTCGGGTCGATTATCTGGATGAAACCTTGGTTGAATTCATCAGCTTCTGGATACCTACTTGATCATTGTGTTTTCGGCGATACTGCTCTCGCGCCTTCAGGTATGTCACCACCAGTAGTGCAAGTCCCTTGCCGGTTTGCTTGTCTCCTTCATCGGAGGACCACTCTGGCGCGGCTTCCGAAAGATGCAAGTAATAGGAGTCCACGCTGGTCGCGACTGCATGGACAAACATAGCCGCCTCTTCCTGCGAAATACCGAATGGTGTTCGGGCACTGGCAGGCATGTTGATGATACCGTCGACGTCCAGCTCGCAACCTACCGGATGTGCCCCGTCTGCCAGGTATGCGCACATCTTCTTAACTGATTCAGGAAAGGTTGTCTCGCCTCGAACGGCAAAATCTTCGTAGCTGAATGTCGGGAAGCCATTGTTTGCCAATCGGTCGAGCATGTCTTCGTTGTTGTAATTTTCGTGCATGCCGAAGACGCAGTAACGTTTTAGATATCCTCTGTCATTGGCATAGCTGAATGGATTTCCCGAGTGCCGTCCTTCCAGTCGGCGAAAGTCTGCATGCGGATCGCAGTTGACGACCGACATTCCGATGGTGCCATCGAAACTCCTCAGCGCCTCGACTACACCCTGGATTACCGGCAAAGAGTTGTTGTTGCCACCACCGATGACTACAGGCTCCATACCGGAGGCCACGATACTTTGAATCACTGGAGCGACCCGCTCATCAAGCTGACCACAGAGATCTCGCAGCACTTTTACATCTGCTTTGTTGCTCTTCTCCATCAGATCATCGACATCGATCTCGCCGACCAGAACAGCTTTGCTGTAATCGAAATAGCGATTTGCTTGCATGTTCAAGAAGTAACTCAAGAAGGTCGCGGGCGCTTTCTGTGCCCCTCCGCGTCCCGAATTGGCGCGCGGTCCGATATCTTCGGGGATCATGACGATTGCGTAATTGGCTCCATCTTTGCGAGCCTGGCTCAATGCATCCGGAATTTTGTCGGCCGCCCTGTCCAGCAGTCTTATGACTTGTCCTACTTTTGTCTCTCCATCACGTTTCGAGACTATTTTTTCAATATCACCCTGTTGGCAGAGTTTTACTTTTAGACCTTGCGTCATGTGCATTCCGTGCCTCATAAGTCAGGTCAGGATAACACATACAGGCAAGTGGTGACCTCTGGTTTTTGAACTTCAAGGCTGCCAAATCCGTTTAACTAAATAGAAAACCGAAATCAGGCAATTGCGACTTACCAGGAGGGTTACGATATGACTGAAGCATCCTTGATCAAGAAGCTAACTTACAAATTACCAAAATTCAAACTATGTCTCGTGCGTGAAGGATCGGCGCGAACACGCGTCGTTTCTATCCGTACACCCATGGACGCTGCACGCTATCTTAAGCCTCTCTCTATGGCATGTGAAGAACATTTCATTGCTGTACATCTCAACGCCAAACACGAAGTGCTTGGACTGCACGAAGTCTCGCACGGCACACTATGCTCGAGTCTCGTACACCCCCGAGAAGTTTTTAAAGCGGCCCTTATCGCCAACAGTTACGCCATCCTCGTGTGTCATAACCACCCCTCCGGATCGCTTATACAGCCCAGTATCGATGATTTAGATACGACACGACAGCTGGTCGAGGCCGGTCGCCTTGTAGGGGTAAATGTAATCGACCATTTGATAATCGGTCCGCGATCGATTACGGACTGGTATAGTTTGAGAGAACGGCACCCGGACATTTGGGCTGGTGAATGTGACGAAAAAACTAACGTCAATTCAGCCATCGTTTAAGAGAAAATTTGATGTTTTATATCCAGCGGCGCAAATCCTATCAAGTCAAAGTAGGCGATAAGTTCATCGGAGGAGAGGCACCAGTATTGGTGCAGTCGATGACCAATACGCCAACCGAAGATCCGGCTCTTACTGCCCAACAGGTGCAAGAGCTTTTCGAGGCCGGTTCTGAGATTGTTCGCATCACAGTCAATACGAAGGAGGCTGCTCGCGCAGTTCCTAAGATTGTCGACCTGCTTCACTCTCGAGGCGTCGATGTGCCTTTGGTCGGTGACTTCCATTACAACGGCCATTTGTTATTGACCGAGTTTCCCGATTGTGCGCGTGCACTAGCTAAATACAGGATCAACCCGGGCAACGTCGGCAGAGGCGAAAAGCACGATCTCAATTTCAAGAGTATGGTGGATGCTGCCATCAAATTCGAGAAGCCTGTGCGTATCGGCGTCAACTGGGGCTCCCTGGACCAGGAGCTGCTTGCCCGCATGATGGATGACAACGGCCGGCTTCAGCAACCACGAGACGCGCACGAGGTCCTCATCGATGCGATTATCGAAAGCGCGCTCAATTCGGCGAAGATTGCGGAGACCTACGGTTTGTCTTCTGACCGCATCATAATCAGCGCAAAAGTTTCTGAAGTTACCGACCTGATTACCGTATACAGGAGGCTGGCGGCATCCTGCCAGTACGCTCTCCACCTCGGTCTTACGGAAGCCGGTATGGGTACGAAGGGGATAGCATTTTCGACTGCTGCGCTTTCGATTTTATTAGCCGATGGTATCGGCGATACCATTCGAGTCAGCCTCACACCAGCCCCCGGTGCCGATCGATGCGAAGAAGTGAGAGTTTGCCAGAGCATTTTGCAAGCGCTCGGCATTCGATCTTTCGTGCCGCAGGTGACCGCCTGCCCCGGATGTGGTCGCACCACGAGCACAGTCTTTCAGAGCCTGGCTCAGGAGATAGAAGAGCATCTCGCGCGCAATCGCCGTGCCTGGGTAGAGCGTTTTCCAGGCGTGGAAAATTTGAAAGTTGCCGTCATGGGTTGCATCGTAAATGGACCCGGCGAGTCCAAACATGCCGATATCGGCATCTCGTTGCCTGGCACTGGCGAAGAGCCGAGAGCTCCCGTGTATGTCGATGGCCAACATGTGACGACACTCGAGGGTGCGACACTGGCGCAGGATTTTATGAATCTCGTGGAAGGCTATGTAGAGAAGAGGTTCGCGGCAGTCGCCTGTAAGGAAAGTTGATTTCCGAACACTGTTACTACGGTTGGGCCGAGAGCGAATTGCACAAGCAAGGCCAAACTCCTTAACGACCTTGCCATGCGCTGCACAACCGATCTGAAGGGACCTATAGAGCAGTTGAATGTCGAAATTGATGAGGCCCTTAGGAAGTCCTAGTTGCCGTTGTTGAGCTTCTTCACTTCAGCGGTGAACTTTGGAATTACTTCGAAAAGATCGCCGACTACGCAATACGTCGCATGCTTGAAGATCGGTGCTTCCGGGTCTTTGTTGATTGCGACAATTATCTTGGAGGAAGACATTCCGGCAAGGTGCTGAATTGCACCCGAAATTCCAACGGCGATGTAGAGGTTAGGACTTACTACCTTGCCTGTTTGTCCGACCTGATGTTGGTGATCAATCCAGCCCGCGTCGACTACGGCGCGCGAGGCTCCTAGAGCTGCTCCCAATACGTCACACAGGTCCTCGAGCACAGCCCAGTTTTCCGGACCTTTGATACCGCGTCCGCCACTAACAATGATGGATGCTTCGCTGAGTTCAACTTTCTGCCCTTCAGCTTTGTGAGTTTCCATCACCTTCGCTCTTACCTTTTCAGGCTTGACAGCAAGCTCTTCGATTTCTGCTGTATGTGACGCGTCTTCGCTGGCAACAGAAAACACGTTCGGTCTCAGAGTGATGAATGCCAATGAGCTCTTAATTTCGTATTCTCCGTAGCACTTACCGGAATACATCGGTCTCACCGGACCGAGTTTGCCACCGTCAGTGACGAAGCTCATCACGTCCGAGATGACGGGCGCATCGCAACGGGCCGCAGCTCTCGGCAGAAAGTCCCGCGCCATCGCTGTTTGGGCTGCAAATACATAGCTCGGGTCAGCTTTCTTGACTGCTGCGGTGAGTGCATCGGCATAACCTTCGGCTGAGTAGGCACCGAATTCCGGTCCATCGACCAGATAGACTTTGCTTGGTTTGTACTTGCTTACTTCAGCAGCCAGTCCTTTGATATTCTCTCCGACGATTACTGCTGAGACGCTTCCGCCCGAAAGTCCGACATGTTTTTGCGCTTCAGACAACGCTTCCAGACTGGCTTTGCGGATATGACCGCCGCGCTGTTCAATGAAAACCAGAATTCCTTGACTCATCTTTTATCTCCTGAAAATCTCTCTAAGAAGAAACACCACGCTCCGTCTAGATGACGTGAGCTTCCTTTCTGAGCAGCTCGACCAGGGTCTTGACCTGGGCATCGACATCACCTTCGAGGCGGCGTCCTTGCTCTCTGTCTGGCGGGAGCTTCATCTCTTTGACGAGTACTTTTCGATTGTCTCCACCGACCTGACCCTTGATTCCAAGCGTTTCGGCGTTCTTAACTACGATCTCTTTGCGGCGGGCAGCCATGACACCCTTGATTGAAGGATACCTTGGCTCGTTCAACCCTTTTTGTGCGCTGAGCACAACCGGCAGCGTGCCTTCTACGAATTCGTGGGCGCCTTCGATTTCACGTTCTGCTTTGAACTTGTTGCCGTCGATTTCCAGTTTGACCACGAGCGTCACTTGCGGCACGTCGAGCAGCTCAGCCAGGATGGTCGGGACTTGCGAGTTGTCGCCGCCGACGCCTTGCTGACCGCAAAGGATGACGTCATAGCCACCATCTTTGATGGCAGCCGCGAGCACTTTAGCGGTGCTGAGCGGGTCGAGCCAGGTCAGATCCGGATCGTCGACGTGGATGGCGCTGTCTATTCCACGTGCCAGACTGTCTCTCAGCACATCGGTGACCTCTTTGCCTCCCACAGAAATAGCCGTGGTATCGCCGCCATTTTTCTCTTTCAATTTGAGAGCCTCTTCGATGGCGAACTCATCGAATGGACTGGTGATGAAGCGAACTCCATTCAAATCGATATTTTTTTTGTCCGGTGCTATAGCGATTTTTGTTTCTGTGTCCGGCACAGATTTCACACACACTGCGATCTTCAAAGCCTGATTCCTCCGGCGTTCTGACACCCAAGACCTGACATTGTATGGACAAATATCAAACAACCGGCAATTTTTACCAGATTCCTTAATTCCTATGTAACGAACATGTAGAAAGTTGTGTTATTGAGCGGTTTATAATGTTTCTTCCCACAATTATGATCGGAAGTTCACCCGCAAATTTTCCAGCAGCGATTGCGATCAAACCTTCTGCACGTTGACCTTCCACATGCCCGAGTCCAGTCTGGTCGTTGTGATGTCGACGTCCAGAAATTTTTGAATCACTTCTATATTAGTCGTGGTGTGGCTGGAAAGGATGGCAGTTACAAACGAGCCTTCGCCGGCCAAAGCCATCGGGAGCAAAAGTTGATCGGCTAGATGCTCGCCGACAGGGGCGCTATGCTCAAGGTACACTTCGGCTTCTTTAGCGGCTTCCTCCGCAACAGCCTCAGCTCTCTTGCCACGCTCGCCCAGCGCGGTGAAGGTCTCTACCAGCTCGTGCGCTCTAACCTGCACGATGACGAAGTTACCAGGCGAGATCCCCTTTTTTACTTCGCAAACTTGGCGCTTATCGAGACGGCCTAAAACCGACTTGACCGTGTCGAGCTCCCTTTCTGCAATGGAGTCCGGGAGATTGACCACCACGGCTTTCGCTTCAACCGCTGATATGATGCCTTTCTCATTGAGGTGAAGAGCACGGGGGTTTAGGTTTGGTTCGATTTTGAAAGTCAGTGCTCCTCCACCTCGAGGATAAAAACCGTATGTGTCGAGTTTGCCCTCGACTCGTATTCCCATGCGCTCCAGGAGCGGGAGAAATGTATCGGTGAGGAATTCGTAAGGCGGTGCCATCGGATTGTGAGTTCCGCCTTCCAGGTGTATGACGCTCGGTTGGTCCGCGATCATCAAGGGTGGAAGTAGCGTTTGAAAAACCAGTGTAGTGCTACCCGCGGTGCCAATCGAAAAGCGATATTCTCCTGGTATGACCGACTTAGGCGAAAAACTGAAGAACGACGAGCCCAATGTCGCGCCATCGACTTCAGCGTCTGAAATCGCCTTCGCTGCTTTGAGGGCAGTCAGATGTTGGTTGAGAAGACCGGGCTTCTGGCGATTGGCGCGGACCCGTTCAATCATGAACGGTTTTCCGGTGATGATCGAGAGCGAAAGCGACGAGCGAACGATCTGACCGCCGCCTTCCCCGACGCTACCATCTATCTGGATCATGGAGTCAGTCTCTCGGTTGCTGCCGACGCGACGGATGTGACATGAGACCGTCCGGAGTGAGGTAGCATTTTTCCTCTTCGCACCAGACTATCTGTTCGACAAGTTCGTCTGGATCGTCTACAACCGTGATCAGACCCAACTCTTCTTCGGTGAGAAAACCGCGTTTGATCGGGCTGGTTTTTAGCCACTCGAGCATCGGATTCCAGAATGAGGAATCGACGAGAAAGAGTGGAAACCGTTTGATTCTTTGAGTTTGAATCAGGGTGAGCGCTTCGAAAAGCTCATCCAGGCTGCCGTATCCACCGGGCAGAATGATGAATGCCACGGCATACTTGACGAACATCAGTTTGCGCACGAAGAAATAGCGGAAATCGACGGCGACGGTTTGGTATGGGTTGGGCGCCTGCTCTCTCGGTAGATGGATGTTGAGACCAACCGACGTGCCACCGGCAGCGATGGCACCTTTGTTGCCGCCCTCCATCACTCCGGGACCGCCGCCTGTGATCACGGCAAACCCCCGCTCTGCGAGCTTGCGAGCGATGGTCTCGGCGAGGAGATATTCAGGATCAGACGGTTTGCAGCGGGCGCTTCCGAACATGGAAACGGCCGGACCGATTTTGGACAATTCTTCAAACCCTTCGACCAACTCGGCCATCATGCGGAAAATCCGCCAGGTGTCCTTGATAGTCATGTCGTCGAGCACGTATCTGGTATCAGGCATGGTGTCCCCTTCAGTTAACCGGCGAGAAAAAGCTCCAAAGCATTTTTCTCGTTCAACCTTCCGCTTTTCACGAGAAATTCAAAATTAGTCAATTGTTTGCGCTTCATGATCAGATATTCCGCTGAGTGCGTGCGCAGTCGTTTCATATCCTTCTCTATCAGAAAAGGCTTCACCTTCAGCTTGTCCGACACTTTGCGCACTTGCTCAGGAAAGGGCAGCTCTTTTCGCTTCAGCCCGGGTCCCCAAGGCAGTTTTGCATTGGCTTCCTCGCTTATCACCTTCATCTCTATCCAGCGAGACAAAAATGTTTGCAACGTGGCAATCACCTTCAGCGCCGGTTGACGCGACAACAGCTCCCTCGAGCTGTCGAGAGCCTGGTCGGCGCGACCTTCCAACCAGTGATCGAGCAGGGTAAATACATGCGAATGATGAGGGCTCAGCTCTTCGACTACTTCATAAGTGATGTGAGTCTTCGGCAGAATAAAGGTGGCGGCCTTCTCTATTTCCTGATAAATCTGACGAAGATTGGCCTCCGTTCCATCCAACAAGTAGGCTATAGCGGTATCGTCTATAGTGGCGCCTCTGGCCTTCGCTTCTTTCCTGACCCAGGTCTCGAGCTTGGGATTGTTGGAGCCCACGTAGTACTTCGTTTTTGGAAACTCTTCCAGCTGAGCGTGTTTCGACACGGCTTTGGAAAGTTTGAGATTGGCATCGAAATTAAATGGACAGGCGAAAATAAGATAGGTGTTTGGACCGACCGAGCCGACCGATTCTTCGAGATTTTCCAGCTGCTTCGCGCTTAGACTGCCGGAATCAGCCTTCTCCTTCTTGCCTGCCGATTTGCGGGTGAAAAAGTCGCAGTTGTCGAATACAACAACCTTGTTGCCGGGGCCGAATGGCATCGCCAGGGCGTTATCTAGAACATCTACGATTGTCGGCTTTTCAAATCGCGTGAAATTAAACGATGCCCATTGTGGATCGAGGAGGGACTCTTTCAGTTTAGCCAGCTTGCGGTAAAGCTCGAAATCTTCATCGCCTGCCAGAACTAGGACCGGCACCACCTTTCTCCTTGTCTATGCGTTCACCATATCTAGTATCAGTTAGGATAGATCTCCGACTTTTGACGCGGCCGGCTTGAGCCGCGTACCGGTCGCGATGAAATAGACTCGCTTGGCGATTGAAGTGCAGGCATCGCCCATGCGCTCCAGAAATCTGGTGCAGAATAGGAATTGTGCTCGCATCTGAGCATGAGCCTGATCTTGCTCGCCAAGATTGGCCAATAGCCGCTTGGAGAGAACATCGTGCAGATAGTCGACGCCATTATCTCTTTGAATGACTAGAATCGCCTTGTCTGGCGCGTCTGTAAGAAAGACGAGGAGGACCTCTTGCACCATTCTTTGAACGGCCTGGGACATTTCAATCAGTTCTTCCGGTACATCTATTTCCTCTTCTCGTGCCCAATCGGCCACCTTCGCCACTCGCATGGCGTGGTCGGCCATTCGTTCCAATTTCGTGGCGATCAAGATGATGCTGACTAGACTGCGAATTGTTTTTTCACTCATCGGATCTTTCTCGATCAACAGTTCGAGACATTTTTCCTCGATTTCCTGGCAGTGAAGATTGATGGTCTCCTCCTCCTCTTCTACTCGAGCGAGGCTGGCCGAGGGATCTTTCTTGAGCATGCGAGTCAGTTCCTGGATGGTCTTCTCAACTGAGCGACCCATGGCCAGGACATCTTCCTTTAGTAGCGTAAATTCCTCAGCTTTCACAACATTCCCTCGTCGAAGATGGACCATCCATGCTAATTTGCGGTTGCCGGTGTATTGAGCCTGTAACCGGATCTGTGCACGGTCTCAAGCAGTTTGGGATTCTTAGGATCTTCTTCCAGCTTTTGTCTGAGCCACCGCATGTGCACGGCGACTGTTTTGACATCACCTTGATAGTCCGACCCCCAGACTTTATTAAGTAAAACATCTGTGCTCAACGTCTTGTCAGCATTGATCATCAAAACTTTAAGCAATGCGAACTCTTTTGGAGAAAGATCTACTGGTTGGCCTTTGAAGGTTACCTTTCGTGCGCCTTCATCGAGGAAAAGTGGTCCGAGGGCAATTTTGCTGTCTTGCAGCTCTTTGTCTTTCTTGGCGCGACGAAGTAACGCCTGGACTCTTGCCATGAACTCTATGGGGCTGAATGGTTTTGCCAGATAATCGTCGGCTCCCGAAGAGAGACCATGGGCAATATCAGTTGGATTCGAGCGCCCGGTGAGCATTAGGACCGGCACTTCGCAAGAGCGTTCTCTAAGTAATTTCACAACTTCCGGACCAGTGACGTCAGGCAACATCCAGTCGAGGACGATCAAGCATGGGTCGAGGGCCTCCAGGCTGGCCAGTGCCGATAACGCCTCCATTCCACGAGTGTATGAAACCACCTCGAAGCCGTGTCTCTTCAGATTGTATGTGAGCGTTTCGATGATGGTGCCATCATCGTCAACGAGCATTATGGTTTTCGGTGTGCCTGTCATAATCGCTCCTCGTTATCCGTCCTCGGGAAACTGAAGATAAAATGTGGAGCCTTTGGACTCCTGCGACTGCACGCTTATCTTAGCACCGTGGAGATCGACGATGTGTTTTACTATGGACAGCCCGAGCCCTGTGGAGCCTGGTGCTCTCGTACGATCGACTCGATAAAAACGTTTGAAGATTTTGGGAATCTCACTAACCGGAATGCCGATTCCATTATCCGAAACGGAGAAACAGCCCCTTTTCGGACCGGATTTGATAATGACCTCTCCTCCGGAAGCTGTGTATTTGACTGCGTTTTCAACCAGATTGAGCATGACCTGATTCAGTTGATCCGGATTTGCGTTAACAGTAAAGCCCTGTTCGATTTCGGTTATGACCACGATGCTCTTTTTGTCCGCTGCCTTGCCGACGCTTTCCTTGGCGTAACGGGCCGCTTCGGCAAGCGGCGCGGGACGCTTCTTCACGTTGTCGCGATTGCCAGCTACTTCCTCAATAGAGATAAGGTCAAGAACCAGAGCCTCGAGGCGCTCCACCTCCTGGCGTGTGCGTTCGAGCATGCGCATCGCCGTGGAAGGGTCATCGGCGGCGCCGTCCAACAGCGTCTCGACAAGCAGTTTGATGTTGGCTATAGGCAGTCTTAACTCATGAGACACCTCCGCAATCCAGTCTGAATCTCGAGGAGGTGTGACCTCTCGCGTTGCGTCGCCCTGAGATTTCTGAGCGTCCTGTGCTGAGTTAACTCTGGTGTCCTGATTCACTTGATAATGCGAACTTTGACCTTGCTACCAACTGGCTGGATTGTACTACCTTAAGCGCTTTCGTAGAGACTGCCGTGTTTTTGAAAAACTAAGATTGCTTGTTCTTCAAATCAGTCTTAAGGATATAGCTCGATAAAAGTTCTTCGCAACCATAGTCAGCTACAATCCCAGTTCGTGCGTTACCAAGCGCTTGCTACCGAGGTTGAGATGGGACCTGTAACTCTACTTATATTAGATGGTTGGGGTGTGACTGCGGAAAAACGCGGTAATTCGATTGCGCATGCGCATACGCCCAACTACAAGTACTTGCTTGAAAACTATCCCAATAGCACTCTTGAGGCTTCAGGCATTGCCGTGGGTCTACCTCCTGGTCTCATGGGCAACTCCGAAGTCGGACACCTGACGATTGGAGCGGGGCGCTCGGTTGTGCAAAAGCTGACTTTGATTTCAAATACGATTCTGGATGGGAGCTTCTTCAGCAATCCGGTGCTCGTTCGCGCAGTCGACAACGTCAAGCGGACCGGCGGCGCTCTTCATGTGTTCGGTTTACTTTCTGACGGCTGTGTTCATTCCTCTCCGGATCATCTCGACGGACTGATCGAATTTGCGCATCGCAACGGCATCAAAGATTTCGTCGTTCATCCGATTCTCGATGGCAGAGACACGCCTCCGCGCTCGGCGCGCCGATTTCTGCGTGAACTTACCGAAAAGCTTGCCGGCAAAGGCGAGATCGGCGTGATTTGCGGTCGCTATTACGCCATGGATCGTGACAATAGATGGGAGCGTGTCGAGCAATTCTGGAAAGCTGTTGTCCTCGGAGAAGCTAGACCGATTGCAAGTGCAGTTGATGCAATAGATGACGCATACCGACGCGATGAGGGCGATGAATTTGTCAAACCGTACATCGTCACCAATCGACCAATAAGGTCTGGAGATAGCGCAATATGTTTTAACTTCCGACCGGATCGCGTTCGTCAGATCAGTCGCGCTTTAACGCAAAAGGACTTTTCCTTTTTTGCGCGCATCACAGTGCCGGATATACATTATGTTTGTTTAACCGAATACGATGGCAGTTTGAATCTGCCTGTCGCATTCAGTCACGAAGCGCTGCCCTCGCAGGATATATCAAAGACGCTTCCAGAGCTGCTCTCCTGTCATAGCCTCGGACAGTTTCACGCCGCAGAAACCGAGAAGTATGCACACGTCACTTATTTTCTGAATGGCGGACGAGAAGCCGCGGTGCTCGGAGAAGAGCGCCGAATGATCCCGTCCTTGAAGGTGGCAACTTACGATCTTGCGCCGAAGATGCAAACTCCTGAAGTTTGCGAAGAGGCTGTCAAAGCGATTAGGTCAGGACTGTATCCATTTATTGTTCTCAATTTTGCCAATCCGGACATGGTCGGTCACACCGGCATAATGGAGGCTGCAATTGAGGCTGTGCAGTCAGTTGATGACGCGTTCGGCAAACTCTTGGAGGCCACGAAAGAGGCCAACGGATCGTTTTTAATAACTTCAGATCATGGCAATGTCGAACAGATGATCGATTACAAAACTGGCGAACCTCACACTGCTCACACAACTAGTCCGGTACCGTTCATAGTGGCAAGTTTTCAAAAAAATGATCCCGTCGGATTGGCTAACGGATCGAGACTCGCTCATGGTGCCCTTTCAGATGTTGCTCCCACGATACTTGAACTGATGAATTTGGAAAAACCGGTTGAGATGAGCGGTACCTCATTAATCAAACGCGGCTAGTGCATCTGTTTTATGTTGAATGAATAGCTGTTGGTACTTATCCGAACCAAGGTGCAGGTAGGTTCGACATGATTTGTTTCAATGCGACACCATCTGTTTTTCGCTTCGATCTCGCCTGCAGTCGGCGATCAGTCTCTTGGCATTATTCGTGTAAAGCTCGAAGAACATGGAATTTATCAGTTATACGGCACATTACTCATTTCAAGTGGTTGGCGAACTGATAAATATGCCTGTATAATTGCGGCCGTTTCGTTGGCAGAACTTACTATTTTTGCCTCCGCAATACAAACGAGCTGTCGAAGATTTATTCATTCGGTCCAAGAAGGAGACGGTCAACCATATGACTATTAGATACAATACTCTAGCTTTAGCGCTAGCCAGCTTCGTCCTCGTAGTGGGCCTGGCTGCCTGTGGCGGCGGTGGCGGCACCGACTCCACCTCGACGACGTCCACGACCACGACTACACCAGATGCAGCAGCTGGCACCACCGGCGGCACTGACGCTGCAACCACGACGACGACCACCGAGA
Source organism: uncultured Candidatus Obscuribacterales bacterium (assembly GCA_964418155.1). Taxonomy (GTDB): domain Bacteria; phylum Cyanobacteriota; class Vampirovibrionia; order Obscuribacterales; family Obscuribacteraceae; genus JADYXR01. The sequence goes on from CAYQKX010000005.1 coordinate 21,039, forward strand.
CAACTACCACCACGGAAGGTGACAAGCCTGCAGCAGAAGGCGACAAGCCAGCAGCAGAAGGTGACAAGCCAGCAGAAGGCGACAAGCCAGCAGCAGAAGGCGACAAGCCGGCAGAAGGCGACAAGCCAGCTGAAAATGCTGATCCTGCAGAAGGCGGAGAATAAGAGCATTGCGCTCTTTGTAATTGGTAAATAACCAACGAAATAATCGATAGTCGCTTTTTGGGTCTTCAACCTGAAAAGCGACTGTCTTTGCAAGGAACATTGCGGTTGGTTTTCTGTCATAAGAGTCGTGGCTTCGTGCAAGCAAACTTTTCTATAAGGACTTCGGTATGAAAACATTGAGACGTCGGTCGATGATGCGTCGACGGACCGCATTTTTTGCGTCCTTGACGGCAACGGTTGCTGCTGGATTTTTGTCGCTGCCGCATGCTTCTGCGCAGCAGGCGCAGCCTGAGTTCCAACAGCCTGTGTATCAACAGCAAAATCAACAACCAGGCTTCAATGTACCGGAGCCGATGCAGCGTCTGATTAATGGTCAGGGTCAACCACCGCCAGGTGCTCAAGCACCAATGGTGGCGCCACCGATTTCGTTTGTCGATGTTAATTCAGGGAAATTCGGCAAGTTAGAAATCGATCTCGAGGACGCGCAATTCCTAGATGCTTCAGTGGACAACCTGCATCTGATCGCTCGCAACATGGACCTTCGAGAAGGTCTCTTAAATTCTCTCGATATCTCCGTTACCGGAGGGCACATGCAGGATTTTATATTCGACAAGTTAACGCTCACCACTCAAGGTTCGATGCGCTTTGATGCGGGTGTTTTGTTTAACCAGAAAATTTTGCAGTTTACCCAACCGACCCAGGCGGATGTGACCTGCGAGATCAGTCAGGAGAGTTTGAACAAGTTCATCAATGCTCCCGGCACTCTCGATCGCTTGTCCGCCACCGCGGTGAAAAAAGCGGGCATGTTAGCCGGTCTTTTTGGTGGCAACGCGCCGTCTATCGGAGTGACTGTGAGCAACGGTCAGGTTGTGCTCGGAAAATCGAATCGAGTCAATATAAAGTTCGACGCCAAGGTTGGTGTTGGCGAGATGGCTGTGCCGATGCCAATCGAGGTACAGAGCGTACTTGGCCTATCTAACGGTTGGGTCGAGGCCACTGATACCAAACTGATGACGGCTGGTCAGGAGATCTCTCCGGCGATATCGCAGTGGCTTGTTAAGAAAGTCAACGGATTATCCTCGTGGGGCACCAAGTCCGATGATATCCACTTTCAGTTCACCGACATCAAGGTCAAACCTGGAAAAGGCTTCGTCTTGAGAGGAACGGCACAAGTCAATAGGCTGCGATTCGCGAGACATTAGCCTGTAACCTTTGTGAAACTTCTAATCGCCGCTCGAAATTGCGGATATACTAAGGTCTTGGCTTTACCATAGAAAGCGAGAGTTCGATGTTCCGGCGGCGTGACAACAGACAGTGGGATCAGCTCAGACCGGTTAAGTTCACTCGAAATTTCACGAAGAATGCCGATGGCTCGGTACTGGTCGAGCTTGGCGACACGAAGGTATTCACCACCGCCAAGATCGAGGAGCGTGTACCTGCCTTTTTAATAGGAAAGGGCGAGGGCTGGATCACGGCTGAATATTCTTTACTACCTGGCTCGACCCATGTTCGCGCTCAAAGGGAGGTGACGAGAGGTCAACCATCAGGTAGAACCAGTGAGATTCAACGGCTGATTGGAAGATCCTTGCGGGCCGTCGTAGATCGACGGCAGCTAGGCGAAAGGACCATCACGATTGACTGCGATGTTTTTCAAGCCGATGGTGGAACGCGAGTAGCCAGCATTTGCGGCGGCTTCCTTGCGCTATATGATGCTTTGTTGAAGCTTCAAAAGGAGGGAATCTGGGACGAACTTCCTCTCACTGAGCACATGGCTGCGGTCAGCGTCGCTCAGGTCAAGGGTCAGCTCTTGCTTGACCCGAACTACAGTGAGGACTCGCAGGCTGACATGGACAGCAATGTAGTTCTTACGGAATCCGGAAAAATCCTGGAATTGCAGATATCAGCCGAATCAGGACCGTATTCAGCCGACAAGGTTCAGGATTTGCTCAATGTTGCCGGCAAGGGTGTGCAGGAAATAATTTCGAAGCAGTATGAAGTAGTCCATCAGTACTGACGCAGTATTGGTGGGATCCGTGTAAAGACAAGCATAAATTTATCTACGCATCCTGCTGACAACGGACAATATCCCATTAAACTAGTGGTCAAGAGAAAAGCAGGTTATCTTTCACTTGAGCAGCCAAGAAAACAAAGACAGAAATCCCATCAGCGATACTTTCCGCGACGTAACTGTCAAGAAGTTGGTCATATCAACATGGAAAGTATTCCGACGTATTCGTGCCTTGCAAGGTACGAAGGAAGCTCTCAGAGTATTTCCAATTGTCTGGATCATTATCAAAGCGGTCCGCGGTTTTTCGAAATTCCACGCCCAGGAATTCGAAAGGATGCGGCAGGGTGGTCTGGCGACGGATGCCGAAGAGCGGGCTTTGTCCAGCGAGGAGTACGAAGAGTACAGAGTGCTGGGAGCCTGGCTTTGCGACCAGCTTCACCGACTCGGTCCGACATTCATTAAGATAGGTCAGACCCTGTCCACTCGGGCTGACCTCGTGCCGTTACCAGCGATGCTGGAATTGGCTAAGCTGCAGGAAGGCGTCGCGCCATTCCCTCACGAGCTCGCACGAGAAATCATAAATCGCGAGTTGGGTGGCTATCCGGAAGACCTTTATACGGAGTTCAATCCCCAACCGATTGCAGCCGCATCTCTGGCTCAGGCTTATAGAGCTGTCTTGAAAGACGGCCGAGACGTCGTGGTCAAAGTCCAAAGACCTGGACTGCCCCAAATCCTGGCTCGAGACGTCCAGGTCCTTGGTGCCGTCGCCGATGAGGTGATGGAGTATCCTAGCCTCTGTCGCCATACAGATTGGCCCGGGGTGTGTGAAGAGTTCGCACGGACGACTTTCGAGGAAATAGACTACATTCGTGAAGGTCGTAGTGCCGATGTATTTCGACGCAACTTCAGAAATTTCGAACGCATATACATCCCGCGTATTGTCTGGAGACTTACTGGAAGGCGTGTTTTGACAATTGAATTCGTAGATGGATTCAGAATTACTGACGTCGAAACGCTTGATTCGTTAGGCATTAGCCGTGAGGAGGTCACTAAGATTGGTGCCACCTTCTACCTGCGCCAGTTGCTCGAGGATGGCTTCTTCCACGCCGATCCGCACCCTGGCAATATGAGAGTCATGCCTGACGGCAGAATTGGCATATTCGACTTCGGTATGGTTGGAAGGCTTGATGCGGAATTGAAACAGCATCTGGTCAACGCTCTTATCCACGTCACACAGCGCGACTACAGGGCGCTGGTGGATGATTTTGTCGGTATGGGATTTTTGAACAACGATGTAGACAGAGAGGCACTCTGCGCCGACCTCGCTCCCATCGTCGATACTCGATTTGCTGAGGGAATGACGAAAGTTCGATTCCGACAGATGTTGTTTGATTTTTCTGATGTCTGCTATCGCTATCCTTTTAGATTGCCAACGGAGTTTACCTACGTTATGAGGGCGCTTCTGACGCTGGAAGGAGTGGCGCTGACGATCAATCCGAAGTTCAATTTCATCGACGCCGCCATGCCGTTTGCACATAAGCTCTTGTTGAAGAACAACCGTGTGATAAGACAAGCTTTGATCAAGGAAGTTTTCACCGATGGTCGTTTCAATCGGAATGCTGCTCTCAGGTTGTTTAAAACGGCTGCGAGCATAACCGGCAGTCTTTTGAACTCATAGATAGATACAGATTTAGATAAAACAGATTGGTAAGGCGCGCTGGTTACGCATGGCGATACCGGTGTTTTGGAAGGATTGAAATCTTTCAATCAATCTCTTCGTAGGCATTGCGCTGAGCCTGGCTTCTTCGGCAATTTGGTCACATTGAACGCTTCCGTCAAGAGGGCGCAAAGCCTCGTCCATCGGAGGTTTCCGCAGGTGTGAAAGTGTATTTCGATATCGAAATACACTCCAAGTCCAAGGTGGGGCTTCTCGGCGAGACTAATTTCCTTTACCCTTTGGAAAAAGCAAACGCTTTCGTCAAGCGATCGCAAAATCAATTCCGACGGAGGTTGCAGGTCGCAGCGCCTATGTCGCTCTTTGAATTACCCCTGAATGTGTCTATAGCGTTCGCGTCCCCTGGTCTTGCCCTATGAGCTGCTCGGCGCGTTTCGCCGAACCGGCAGAGATCATGTGCTCTGTTCGAGGGCCGGTGCGGTAAATGGTGGCTAATCGCGGTTCATGTTACCGCTTCTTGATACCGTGTGCAGTGTCGTTGGTCCTCGATGCAATCGCCTAAGTCACATTGTTGTCTGAAAGAACCTGATGAATTCAGCGTGTCAATCCATTTTGATATGACGCATATTTGTACGGGATCGAAACATCTCTGGAGCCCTGAGATTACAGGGGTTTCATTTGTTGCGGATTGTTTCACTGAAAATAATAATGCTGGAAAAGCATGATGGACACGGCATTTGAACGACACGTGGATGTCATGAGATCTTCCGGGTGAAGCTAAACTCGCTTGCATGGCTGGAGACATGGATGTAGTCTTTTCATAGTCTTGTATATGGTGTCAAATCTCTGTCGACTCAACTGACGTCGGAGGACTCATCAAAAACCGTTGCATGCGGTGATTCCCACTGAAACTCTGCAACTGGTTTTTCACAGCGTTAATATCAAAATTACTGATAGGTTCGTTATGCGATGACCACCTCTTTAGCGAGAAACTTTATCCAGTGCGTTCAATGCTCCAAGCCGATGGAGCCACTTGCCAAGTTTTGTGGTGAGTGCGGCGCGACAAGGGTTCTAGACAACACCAACACTTACCAACAACAAAGTTCGACAACACCGGTTCAATCAGGATTCCCGCAAGCGGGACACCGAGCACCTGCGGCGCCACAACCGTGGCAGCAGTCCGCGTCAGCGCAGCAGCCGGCAAGCCAGGGCCCAGCCCCTCAGACGCAGTGGCTTACCCCTCAGACGCAGTTGTCTCCGCAGTTTCCGCAGCACGGAAGCACCCAGCCCGGCCAGCAGCAACCCGTGCACTATCCGCCACAATACCAGCAACAGTCGACCGCCGGTCCATGGCCGCCACAGTCCCATCAACAGTCGACCAGCGGTCCGTTGCAACCACAGTACCAGCAACAGCAGTCGACCACCGGTCCCTTACCGACCCAAGTCGTGGTACCAAATGTGGTTTCTTACGATGATCTGGCCAAGCTGGAGGCTTACCGCCTTTCCCAGTTCACAGGAGCGCAAGTTGACTGGCACCCGACCCCGAGCGGTCATACGAAGCCCTTGCCACCGAGCGGCGGCGCACCAACCTTCGCGCAGGTATCTACGAATTCGAAGCTTTCACCCGCACTCGTACGTGAGATGCAAACGCTCAACGCTTCCATTATCAGGGAGAGGATGTTTCTCCTCATGCATTGCGGCATTTTTCTTGTCTGCAATCTTGTTGGTTTCTACCTCGCGCTGGCTTGTTACTATGGCGTCCATGGCGACGAAGTGACGAAGTTGGTGATGGCTTTGACGCCGCTTACATTTATCAATTTTGTCGCTCTGGCCTGTCTCGCTCCCATCAAGGGCACGCGCAGAGAGATTGGCAGATTGATTGAGAAGAAGCAATATGTGCAGTTTCAGATGGAATACAGCGGCTTGATGCGCTGATACCAACGTCTAACCGACATGAACCTTCGGTCGCTTGGCCGGGTCCTGTTCTTGCGAACGCAATATCTCCCGTGTTAGAGGCGCGGTCTCTCCTTCGCCGAACAGGATGTATTTGAAGACGTAAGCAATCGGATGACCTTCCGTCCATCCAAAGTAAACGTGCGGTACCTTTCCAGTAATGTCTCTGATATTCAACAAAAGAGCGGCTATGGCGTTTGGAACGGACGGTGAGGAGCAGCGCAATACCTCGTACCCACCAACTTCGTGACCGGTTATATACAGCTTTTCCTCGATGAAATCCGATACGTGTTCGGGTGTGACTTCCAGAAAGATAAAGTCACCCTCTCTTGTCTGGATGCTGTGGGCGAGCCTCGCCTCTTTCTCTTTTTGTTCGTAGTTGACATCGTCGTCGTTGTCTTTCTTGTGTGCCAGGATTCGCACTTCTCCCCATCGGCGTTTGCAGGCGCGCTTGACGAAGAGAGTGGCTTTGTCGTCCAAGATTATTTGCTCTATTCGAAGCTCCGTTGATCTGAGCGCTCGCGAAGCCAGTGAGCTAACCAGAATAGATACGATGAACATCAGTGAAATTGCCAAACCGTCCGGTCGCGTTAACATCACATTGATGTCTGCGTAGACAAAAAGCAGGCTTATGGCGAGGAATGCGAATCTTTGCAGTTTGCTGCGGTGCCAGACCACCATCGTTACGGCGATGGTTCCGGAAGTTATGAGGACGAGCAGGCCTGTGGCAAATGCCCCGGCTTGAGAATCGACGTCGGCTCGAAATGCGATAGTGATAGCAAACGAGAGCAAAGTAACGAAGATAATCAAAGGTCTTTTCGCGGCGGCCCACGCCGGCGCCATTCCATAGCGTGGCAGGTATTGCGGCACCAGACTGAGAATTGCAGCCATCGCAGAGGCGCCCGCGAACCAGAGTATGAGGACGGTGATGATATCGTATACAGTACCGAAGTTTTGTCCGAGAAATTTATGCGTGAGGTAGGCCAGCGCTCGACCATTTGCTGCTTGCCCTTCTTGGAAGAGTTGCGGCTCGATCAATACCGTCGTAACAAGGCAGCCGACAAGCAAGAACGCCCCCATAATAACTGCGACCGTAACGAGCAGCAGTCTTGTTTTTTTGATTCTGTCAGTGAGATCCTGTTGGGGAGTGTCACCGTCTGTTTTTATATGGGGCATCACCGCTACGCCAGTCTCGAAACCGGAAAGACCGAGTGCCAATTGCGGAAATGCCAGCGCGGATACCGCCATCATTTGCCAGGGGTTGGGAAAGTCGTGATTGATTCGCTGCAACCATGCATCGATCAAGTTCCAATGCTCTAACAGGTAAACCGTGCATACCGTTAGCGTGACGGTGTTGACACACAGATAGGCAATTACGAGAAGCAGGCAAAGTTGAATCGCCTCTTTAAATCCTTTTAGGAAGAGTCCACCCAGAGCCGCAATCAAGACCAGGGTAATAAGGACCCTGTCTCTGAACTGTTGAGGCCAGGCGGGGTTTTCAATAATGTGAGAGGTGGCGTCGGAGGCGCACATCGTTATTGTAAAAATGAAATCCGTGGCTGCGAACCCAAGGATCACGAGAACAATGGTCTTGCCGACCCAGCCTTTGAAGAGCCTTTCGAATATCGCCAGGCTTCCCCTACCGTGAGGACTTTCTTCAGCCACTACCCAGTAAGCAGGCAGCGCACCGATAAGGGTGACGATGACAAGGTTGAGGGTGGCGAGCGGAGAAAGTATTCCAGCCGCAAGAAATGCCAGTCCAGGCTGAAATCCCATCGACGAGAAGTAATCTACGCCGGTCAGACACATGACCGACCACCAGGGGTCTTTGTGGACGGTCTCCTTGCCTTTTATTCCTTCGAACAGCCAGGCTTTTAGCCTGGTTAGTTGACTGACCATTTTGCTTACTTATTTTTCGGAACAGAAACATAATAGAGACTTATCGTGACCAGAGCAAAATCGAAAATACGGTTTCATTATGAGAACATGCCGGATAAATATGAAAACATGATAACGCGCGGTCAACGAGTACAAACAGAGAGCCGCGTGATCCAAGAATCACGCGGCTCTCTGCGGTTGTGTTCGGTTCGCTGAGTTAGGCTCAGTCGGTTTGAGAAAATCTGTCAGGCCAGGCCGGCTACTTGATTGAGTATCGCCCTGTATTTGATTACCTCGCTTGTTTGCGGGTTGAGCATTGAAAGCATGGAAAGGTGGTTTTCCAGATCTGTTTTTCGATTGACGAATTTTTCCGGATTGAGGCTTGCCTGGTGGAACATGGCGCGAATCATGCGGCGCTTTTCTCTGGGCAGATTGGGGCGCTTATTGACCACCAATCCAGAGACGATTTGGGCCGAGTTGCGGCGCAAGAATCTGGTCTTACGCATATTGAGTCGGAAGCCTTCCGAATCCAGGATTTCATTCACCATCTTCATATCGGCCAGTGTGAACATCGAGTCACCAGATATGGTGATATCGTCGCAATAGCGAGTGTAGTTCCATCCTTTTTCTTGGCAGTACTCGCTCATCTCCATGTCGAGGCTGTGCGATATGAGGTTGGCGAGATAGGGAGATGAGGGGGCCCCTTGTGGAAGGGACCCCATAAAGGTAGTCAGTTCCGTGAGAACGCAGGCGACAGGAAAAGCGAATCCAAGGCGAAGGAAGAGCCCCAAGACACGCTCTGACGATATCGAAGAGAAGAAGTCTTCGATGTCGATGTTGAAGACGAATCTCCGTCCGCAATGCGGTAAGGTATTCGACAAGATCGATTTTCCAGGTCGAAAGCCTGTGCACGAATCCGGCAGCGGAATTGCACTGAGAAATTTCCTGATAATCAATCGTTGCAGATTTTTTAGCGGTTCTTGTGGTGCATGTATGACGCGTTGGTCGCCATTGCTTTTACGCCTTTTGAATCGTCTATAGAACTCTCCACTTCTATAGACAAAGCGTAATAGCTCGAACTCCGAGGTGTTCAATTCGCTAGCAAGTTTGTCGAGTGAATTGATATCGTACATGACACCACACCGCTAATCGTTTAAATTGGAGAAAAGGGAGAACCCACGCCCCGCTAGGAATCATGCGCCAGATAACGCTCAGTCCCTTAACATTGATTCTTCGAGATTACTCTTAGAATCACCAGCTTCGATAAACCCGCTGGATGACACCACACCAAACTGGTTGACGAAACATCAACCTACACCGCCGAAGCGGTCCAGAGCAGATGGGTTCTCCCCGTTCCTCCAAAAATTTGTGTCTGTCGCACTACCCCAGTTCATGCAACATTCACAACGTGTCAGATCTAACTGCACTTCGTTACGAAAGTCAATAATCCTGAGCTTAGTTAAGTGCATTCACACAAGCGGTATATATAAAGCTTGAAAATGCGGATATGTGTTGTATCAAGATCAATGCTATGAGTTAGTCGTCTGGATTGTTTATAGGCGCGATCAAAATGTCGTTGTTTCGCCTAGATTAATGGCATCAAATGTGGTGTCATCTATCGAATATATGTTCATTGTATAGCTGATTTGGTTCTTTCTTTTGGAAAAAACTAGAGAGTGCGGAAGCGAGGCTTCGTCATATTTTGATTGCATGCAGATTCTCAATTCAATATGAATGAAGTTGATGCAATTTCGAGATGTTTGATTTGCAGCTCTCGTCAAAAACGACGAAGTAGCCGAGGTCGAAGAAACTAGAGAATGCCAAGCAATGGGTAGACCGTCGACGCAACGACCCAGGTCAGATCAGAAGGGAACATGTCTGATTAGTCTTCATCGTAATGGACAGAGAAGCATTACAGGTGGTGCCGCGCTTCCCGACTGCATCTGTTTTTCTCCAGAGCCGAAGCCGAACTATGATGCTCCGTCTTCAACTGGACCCGTTGAAACTTGTCGACTGGAAGCCGACTCTATGGCGAAGCTATATGTCGACAAACATCTCTGTTGGATCCGCCATTATTCTGCGGAGGGAATAGTTTGAATGCCCTTTTTATGCCGTCAAGGAATAGTCGCTGTGGTTATTCCGCCATCATTCCGCGGAGGGAATAGTTTGGATGCCCTGTTTATGCCGTCAAGGAATAGTCGCTGTCGTTATTCCGCCATCATTCTGCGGAGGGAATAGTTTGGATGCCCTTTTTATGCCGTCAAGAGAATAATCATTGCCTTAATTCGCCTATTGCGACGGAGAAGCATTCTCCGACTGCTTTGACGTCGTCCAGAACGAGATCAGGCGCTGCGGCCAGAATCGCGAGGGTAAAATCATCGCGGCCTCAGTAGCATCGAAATTAATTACTAAAGGCAGGAATGAATGCGTCAGGCAACCGGTCGGCAAATGTTGCGGCGACACGAGACAGGTGGCATAGAAGACCGCGCGCCCATACGTGTATCGATTGGGCAATTCTTTGCGCAAAATGCGCTCGTGATCCATTTTTGTCGTGAGAATGAAGTCTTGCAGCTCCTTGTCATCAGGATCCCCGCCTTTTTGCAGGTCCTTGGCAATTACTTCGATCTGCTCCAGTTCAGTCTCCCTTGAAGCATCCGTGCTGTAAATCACCGCCGCGGGCAAGGTGTGATGATTGTTTGGATCGTAAAGTAGCTTGTTGGCTTCGACCACGCAACCCCAGATCACAGCGCCGCCTTCGAACAACTGTTTCTGATCTTTCAGTATCGTGAGCAGGATATCCTTCCTTCTCTCGTACAGTTCGGCAATTTCCTGGGTTAGAGCTATTTTTGCCGCTCGACTATCTTCTTCCGAAATAGGCGGGACAAATTTCATTCGACATTCAGTAAGCATTCCGGACAACACTACCGGCTCCGGAAAGGAGTGACCGGGTAGGTTTTGAATGCTGTGGAGACCGGTTTCGATAACTTCGTCTTTGTTCTGCGGTTCGGTCGCCGGTTTTGCCACCTTTTTCAGGAATTCATGCATATCGCGAAACTCCTCCTGTCGATTGAACTAGTATACAAACTAACTCTAGGGAACAGGCTTCAAAGGGGGTGGATCCTCATCAGGTCGATTCTTTCGCCGCTCTCGGATGCGCTTGCGGCGCTTTTCCTGGGCGGACTCTTCTTCGGCCGGTGCCTGCCAGAGCGGTTCGCCCTGCTCGGTCTTCAACTTGGCTTCTTCCAATTGCGTGCGCGTTTTATGCGCGAATACTAGCTGTGCATCGACACTAAGATTGGCGCGTCCGAGAAAATGAGCGGCGAAGCAATAGGCTAAGTCAAAGTCGGGCTCGCCCATAACCCTTTCCGAGAAAAGCCAACAGAACCAGGCGGCTGCTTTGGACAACGGTTCCGTCTCGCCTGACAGCGCTTTGAAGAAATCATTCTCGTTGCGAGGATCTCGAAGGATATGCTCTACATCGGATCCGAATCGGCACTTGCACTCGCACTCGCCGCACAGAGGCAAGGGACCCTGGTCTCGTTCTTTCAACGTCCAGAACGCTTCGCGCCATGCTCTCAGGTCGTCTATATTGATTCTTCTAGTCGGCCACTCCGGAAGAAATGCCGGTCTTAGCATACTCAACCAGAGTTCTTTCTGCTCCAGTAGCGCTTCGTACGGCCAGCCATGATCAGTCGCCATCTTGTCGAAATACCATTCTGTCGCCTGGCAGATCGTGCACCAACTGAGCTCGACAATGTTGGAAAACTTTCTCCCAATCTGAGATTGCAGCTCACCCACCAACCGACCTCGAAAATGGACCAGCTGGGTGAGATCCTTTTGACAGCTCAAGAAATAATTGACATAAACAGTGCGAAACGCCTGACTTTCGGCGATTTCCCGGGCTTTTTCAAAAGTATTGTCGTCGCAGGCGTCGGGAAAGGACGAGCAGCCACTGAATCTGCAATTGGGCGGATTGTTGGCGTAAGACGACAGATGAGTCAAGGACTCTACTTGCTCGTGCTTCGGGACGTGCACCAAACTCGGTGCCTCGCTTCCTAGCGACGACACCCAGGCCGACCCAATCGGACATGTGTTCAAATCTTCTTCATCTATTGAATTTGGTAAGCAGTCGACAATCTGCTTCACCTGTTGTACATCGAGTCGGTGAAAAATTCTTGTGCCAAAAAGAGCGATTAAATCCTGGCTCAGTTTGCTCGACGATTGCATGGACACAACAACAGGCACGGACGCTCGTCTAAGGCTGGCTAAGAGTGCTGCAAGCGCTATCCAGCGGTCTTCCTTCTGATCGTCGCCAACCCGTCTTCCCGGCAGACCCATCAAGTAAGTGAGATGGATGGCATCGTCGATTACGACTGTCCGCTTGATACCAGGTGCTTCAACGGTCTGATAGTGCTCGAGCACCTGAATGAGAAGCATTGACACGAAAAGGCATTTGTCTCGAATGTCGGAGATGTTCTCGCACTCGACCACCACCTGGCTATCTTCGAAAAAATAATCTGGCAACGCCGCCTTCGTGTTGAAAACCGCGCCCTTGCTGCCGGCTACAAGAGAGTCTATTGCTCTAACAAGCTCCTGCGGCGGATTTCCTCCCAGCAGATTGGCAAAGGTCACGCTCTGTATGTACTCGAAGAGCTCCAGGAAAGTAGGATAGGCCTCAGGCGGATACTGTTCGTTAAGACCATCCGACCATTCACTCAATCGCGAATTCTTATTGCGAAACAGATTCCAACCGTGTTGCGTGTACACGGCGTACAGAGCCTTCTCGAGAACCTTACTCGCCGTAACCGACAGATTGAAGGAGGCCGTAGTCAAAGAGACGACCGATTGAATATGCGCCAGTATTCGCACATGCTTTTCTGTTCTCAATGGGTTGAATCTGAGCGATTCCTTTACATCATCGCAAATGGAAAACGTCTTTACGATCTCGGTGCCACTCTGAAATTTTCTAAAGGACTTGCCTTGAGTGTCGATAACTAAAAACGGCAATGACTGGCGTGACAACTCTTCCAATAATTGCAAGCAAGAGTTGGTTTTGCCGGAGACCGGGCTCCCTGCGATAAGGATATGCTGGCAAAGGTGCTCGAGATCCAACGAATACTCGTCCGCTTTGGCAGAGGTATCTTTGTGACCGATTACAAGCACGACATCGACCCGCCTGTTTAATTAATCCCGGGGCATGTCTCCATTTTACGATCTATTCGCTCAAAGGTTGCCATCTCAAATTGGGCTTACGCGCAGCGAGCGCCTCATCGAGTTTGGCAACCGGGGTGTTGTGGGGAGCGTCTAGCACCGTATTTGGTGTCTCAATCGACTCTTTGTCGATTTGCTTCATGATATCGACGAATGAATCGAGCGTCTCTTTGGATTCTGTTTCTGTCGGTTCGATCATCATTGCTTCGGGAACGACGAGCGGGAAGTAGACGGTCGGAGCGTGAACTCCGAAGTCAAGAAGACGCTTCGCGATATTCGATGTCGCTACTCCTCGAGACTTCTGCTTCGAACCGGAGAGTACGAACTCATGCATGCACGGCTGAGTATGAGGAAGTTCATAAACATGCTTCAGATTTTCTTTCAAATAATTGGCGTTGAGAATCGCGTCTTGCGAAATCTGCTGCAGTCCATCGCATCCATTGGCGAGGATGTAGGTATAGGCTCTCACCAGGATTCCGAAGTTGCCGAAGAATCCTTTGATCTTTCCGATCGATTGCTCTCTGTCCCAATCGAAATCGAAACTGCCGTCTTCGTATTTGACTACGACCGGTTTGGGGAAGAAGGGGAAGAGCTCCTTTCTTGCGGCCACAGCGCACCCACCTGGTCCGCCTCCGCCGTGAGGCGTCGAAAAGGATTTGTGTAGATTGAGGTGGCAGACATCGAATCCCATATCGCCGGGTCGGACCAAGCCCATGATGGCATTGAGGTTGGCGCCATCGTAATAGAGCATTCCGCCCGCCTGGTGGACGAGCTTCTGGACCGTCATAATCTCTTCTTCAAAAAGCCCCAGTGTATTGGGGTTGGTGAGCATAATCGCAGCGACATTCTCGTTGAGAGCCGACTTGAGTGCGTCGATGTCCACGAGCCCCTTTTCGTTGGAGCCGATTTCCACGACTTCGAATCCGGCCAGAGCTGCGGTCGCTGGGTTGGTACCATGTGCGGTATCAGGAACGATTACGATATTGCGGTTGGGAGTACCTTTCGCCTCGAAATAGGACCGAATCAACAAGAGTCCGGTCAGTTCGCCGTGGGCGCCGGCGGCTGGTTGAAAGGTCACATGTGGAAGTCCGACCACTTCAGCAATCATCTGCTCGAGATTCCACAAGAGCTCGAGCGCACCTTGAATCTGATCGACCGGTTGATGCGGATGAAGCTCTCGGAAGCCTTCCAGTGCTGCCATGGCATCGTTGACTTTCGGATTGTATTTCATCGTGCACGAACCGAGCGGATAGAATCCGGTGTCGATTGAATGGTTGAGATGAGAAAGCCGAACGAAATGACGCATGACGTCCAGTTCTGTCACTTCCGGTAGTTGGGCGGGAATGTTGCGGACATACTGGGATGGAATCAGGTCACTGACTTTCTTGTCGGTGACGCCGGATTCAGGCAGCTTAACGCCACGCCGACCAGGACTGGACTTTTCATAGATCAGTTTTTCCATTGCGAACCTTCCTCCAGACCGTGCTCGGTGATCGGTAGCCTTTAATGCTCAAAAATATCTTTGAAACCCATCTGATCAAGTTCGCAGACGAGCGGCAATGTTTGGAATAAACGCTTGGCAATATCCGAGCGTCCCTCTCTCTGGAGAATTGCCTCCAGCTTCTTCTGCACAGGAATGAGGACACGAACGTCATTGGCGGCATACTCTAACTGTGAGTCGGTCAAATCATCTTTGGCCCAATCGCTCATCTGATCGGTCTTGTCGAGCTGGATTTCGAGCAGCTCGGCCACCAGATACTTGAGGCTGTGCTTGTCTGTGTACGTTCTGACGAGCTTGGACGCGATCTTTGTGCACCAGATCGGATTCACGTCAATATCGAGATAGTATTTCATCACGCTTACGTCGAAACGAGCGAAGTGGAAAAGCTTCATGACGTTGGGCGCTGTAAACAGCTTTTTCAAATTTGAGTCGCCTGTGTAGGGCAATTTGTGACGGTCTCGGAATCTGACGAAGCTCACCAGACCATCCTCGTCACAGATTTGGACCAGGCAAAGCCTATCGCGTCTAAGGTTCAGACCACGTGTCTCCGTGTCCACGGCCACGCATGATTTCTTCAAATAATGATTCAACCGTTCATCCGGTATATCGAAATCAAAAACTTCCGGTACGCCCTGTTTCACTAACACCTCGGTAGTCAACTTTGCAACCTCGCAATTACCAATTGAAAAGCCCGACAGGCTTCTTTTCGAATGCCCAAATTATAATGTCGCACGCACGCGAAAGGATCGCTCCTATTCTACGTATGAAGCGGATCTTCACTAATGCACTCTCTAACAAAAATGTTAATTTCCCGCTTGCAAACTCTAATCAGGCTCTGACTCGGCAGAATGGGCCTGATCGAGCACTTCAACTAAATGCCTGACTTCCACGGGTAGCTTCCGCCCTTTGATACCAGCCTGGAGCTGCAGCAGGCAACCCGGGTTGGTTGTGACAACCGTCTTGGCGCCAGTTTGTTCGATGAAGTCAAGTTTGCGATCGAGCACCTTCAAGCTGAGCTCGGTATTAAGCAAGTTGTATATACCGGCACTTCCGCAACAATGCTCCTGTTCGGGTAGAGGAATCAAGCGATTTTCAGCATCGCAGTTCAACGACTCCAGTAAGGCGAGCGGTTGCGCACGGACGCCCTGGGCATGCGCGAGGTGACAGGCGGCGTGATAAGTAGTTGTTTCCGTGAGCGGCCGTCCTTTCTCTGGGAATACGTGATCGGCGAGGAATTCAGTGATGTCCGACACGCGTGCGGAGAAAGCCTGGGCTCGGTGTGCGACGGTATGATCGCCTTCGAACAGGTGGGCATAGTGCTTGAGCATGGCGCCGCAACCGGCAGAGGTCACCACTATCGGTGTGGCCGTGTATCCGAAAAGCTCGATATTCTCTTTCGCCAGCTTGGTTGCGATATCGAGTTCACCGGCGTGATAAGCAAGAGCACCGCAGCAAGTCTGTTTTGGAACCTCTACTGAATGACCTTGCTTCAAAAGCAGTCTCATCGAGGCGTGATTGACGTGGTTGTAAAAGACATCCATGATGCAGCCGGAGAATAGCTGCGCATGGCGAGCATTTTCACCGACGGCCTTCGGGACGAGCCGCGGCGGAAGGCTAACTTGCGGTGGCACCTCCGGAACGAATGTTTCAAAACTGGCCAGTCTCTCCAGAAGTCGAGGCACCAGTGATAGTGGCGTACCATTTTCCGATTTCCCAATCATAGATCGCAGAACGGAGCGTCCGACAATCAGCTGCCAGAGACGGAGTAAACTGCCGAAGAATCGCAGGAGCCCGTAAGAAGGCAGAACCTTTTCGAAGGAAAAACGCATGATGGCGCGAACCAGCCCGTTGCGTTGTTTGACCAACTCGGGTCTGGCCTGGTTGAGTATCTCCTCGTATTTGACGCCGGATGGGCACGCGGTCTGGCATCCCAGGCAACCGAGGCAAGATTCTATGTGGGAGGCCATCCTTTCAGTGAGCTCCGTTTTTCCGGAACTCCATTGACCAAGCAGATAAATGCGTCCTCGCGGTGATTCCATCTCTCGCCCCGTGGCAAGATACGTAGGGCACGCAGGCAGGCACAAACCACAATGAATGCAGCCTGCCAGAAGGTCTTTGTTCAGTATCGGGGACGGACCAGTCGAAATTACTCTGGTGTCATCCTTGATGGCGATCGTTTTTTCATTCTGGTCGGTCATGTTTCAAAATCGGACTAAGGGATTGAAGTCGGATTGCGGATCGTAGTTGTGCTTTAAGCGCTTAACGACTGCGGACAGAGCTTGTTGACTCTCAATCGAGGCATCGAGCCGTTGCACGATAAGGTCCATCGATGAGTTGGAATATGATACCGTAAGTGGTTGCGTTCCAGATGAATTGATCAATTGGGCGAACGGGCGCAATGCCTCCAGGAGATGCTCATCATCCATGCTATTACCCTTGGCGAGGCGCAGCCGCCCAGAGGCTATTCTTGCGCTCCAGAATGGCTTGGCAAGTTGCTCCCAGAGCGTCTCGAAAAAGTAAGCCATATGCGAGGCGGCAAGCGAAGCCTCGAGGTCATTCCGATCTAAAGGTTGAAAGGCGCCAGAGCCGGCGCGCTGCAATTCTTCGGCTACATGCGTGACCGAGATGGCACTCAGCCCTGCCTTCGCAAATAGCACCTCGAGAGCCTTCTCGACATCATCTACCACTTCCTGATGACCTCTTGTACCGATCAGCAGGATGGCCTGGCAGTTATCTGGAAATTGACCGAGCGTCTGTCGGCATTCTGCGCCGAGATCGTTTAATTGCAGAAGCAGCCTGGCGTCGACTGCTTCCAGGCAATGGAGTGGCAGACCGCTCGCCATGATAGCGTTGGCAAAGAGAATTGTCTTTTGGGGATGACTGAATGCTACTGCAAGCAGTCGCTGAGATTCAGGCTTACTGAACAAACGGAGATGCACTGAATGTGGTACCGCTAGCCACCCTCTCGTGCCGACAAATACTTTGCCTAAATCGTATCCAGTGACGTTCTTTACAATCTTGCCGCCTGTCTTTATCGATGTGCCTCCTGCGACGGCAAGCTCCATTCCGAGCACCAACTGCTTGACGCTGCAAAATGTTTCCAGGGTCCCGCCGTCACCTTCATCAATTACGTCGGCGATAGTGGTGCTATCGCTGTAATGCTCGACAGGAAGCCACTGTCCATGTTTAGAAAGGTACTCGTTCAATTGCTTGATGGTAATTCCTGCTTCGACCGATATGACCTGATCTTCCCGTACATGCTCGATTACGTTCGACATCGGAGTGAGATCGAGGAAGACCGCCTTCGAGCGAGAACTTCTCAGCTTGTTGAGCTTTTCCACGCGAGACTGGTCGCACTTGCCGCGCAAGACGAACATCTCTTCTTGCCTCGCTTTTATCAGCGCGCTATTGAGCTGCTCCTTAGAATAGATCGCTAACTCGAAAGTCTCGAAGCACTCCGATAGAGGCTCCGTCGCCGAACTCAACGATTTCATCTCTTTCATGATCAATCTCTCCGCGATCTCCTCTACCTCCCCTCGGGCGGTGTAAAAGATTCGCGCCTTCCACATGCACAGTTTACACTCATGGCTCCAGTCAGGTGTTACACTCCCATCATGTCTGACCAAAAGTTGAGATTGTAAGCGGGGCAACGATGACGGTGGGTCGCAATTTAGTAATAGTATCCGGCTATTATGGCTTCGACAATCTCGGAGACGAAGCCATATTAGAGGTGATCGTCCGAGACCTTAAGCGTCTGGTCGAGCCTGATGAAATCGTGGTGCTCTCGCAAAATCCGGAAAAGACTAGCGCCACGTTCGGTGTAAAGAGCGTCGATCGATGGAATTTCGGGGACATCGGGACTCAATTTCTCAACTCCAGGCTCTTTTTGAGCGGCGGTGGCGGGCTTTATCAGGATGCCAGCTCGGTTAAGTCTGTCGTCTATTACACGGCGCTTGCAGTCCTTGCCTATATGCGCAATGTCCCTCAGATTATCTATGCTCAGGGCATTGGTCCTTTGAAGAGCCCGATTTCGCGCCTGTTGACCAAGGTCGCGATGGCCAGCGCTCGCGCGATAACCATTCGAGATTCGGCTTCACAAGCGCTTCTTCAAAGCTGGAATTTGAAATGCACCGTCACGGCCGATCCTGTCTGGTCGCTCACCCCCACGGCTCTGCCTCCCGAAGTTAAATCCGCTCTGGCTGCCGTCCCCAGGAAAGCCCCTCTGGTGGGTGTTTCCTTGCGCGAGAGCGCCTTTCTTTCTGAGCAAGATGCGCGCAATTTCGCTCGGGTTGTGGCGGAAAAGCTGGAGCCCGGTTCTATGGTTGTCGCGCTGGCTCTGCAAAAGCAACAAGATCTGGCGTTGCTTTCGGGTTTCACTGAAGTCTTGAGAGAAAAACAAATTGCAGTTTTGGATATAGATACAAGCGCATTTGTAAGACCGAGCCAATGGATGGAGTTGCTCAGCCATTTTGATTTTGTCATCGGGATGAGATTTCATGCACTTCTTATGGCCTTAAAATCGGCGGTGCCTTGCCTGGGTCTTGCCTACGATCCTAAAGTCGAGTATCTGATGCAACGGTTCGACCAACCTTGTTTAAATCTTGCCAAGGGCGACAGAGAGTCTGAATTCGCTCAACTTGTTGACAAGGTTCTCAGTCAACGCACAGAGCTTTCTAGGAAAGCCAAAAAGACTGCTCGCGAGCAAGAAGAGCTGGCTTGTCAGAACTTCGAGGTTCTAGCTAGAATGCTAAAGAAGCATGACTTCCCGGTAAAACGGGACAAGGTAACCTGAGAGGCGAGATGACCATGTCGACGACACCATCAACATACGAAACTAGGCACAAAGTGCTGGGTTATCCGGTAGACGTCGTCGACGAGACGCAAGCATTGGAGCGCATTGAAAAGTCCTGGGTCAAGGAGCGCGGGATGCACGTCGTCACGTTGAACGCTGAGATGGTCGTTCAGGCTCAAAAAGATGCCGAGCTAGATCGCATCATACGGCACGCGCATCTGATTGTGCCCGACGGCGCTGGTGCCGTGTGGGCATTGCGTCTCGATGGTCACGAATGCTATCGAGTGCCAGGCATCGAGCTCGCTTACAAAGCTCTGTCCAGCGCTGGTCGTCGTAATCTTCCTGTCGCGCTGATTGGCGGTCGCGAAGAGGTCCTTGCGAAGCTTCTGCAAGTCCTGCCGATGCAACATCCGGGCGTAGAAGTGGTGGCAAGCCACAACGGATTTATTTCTGCCGACGACGAAGAGGCGGTTGTCTCCATGATCGCCGAGAAGGAGCCAAAGTTAGTTCTTGTTGCTATGGGCGTGCCCCGTCAGGAGCTATTCATTGATAAATGGCGCGGAAGGTTCAGTAATGCCGTGGTCATTGGTGTAGGTGGAAGTTTCGATGTCTGGGCCGGCTTCACGAAGCGCGCCCCAGCTTTTTTTCGCAAGCTCCATCTCGAATGGTTCTATCGCCTGGCTAAAGAGCCATGGCGCGCAAAGCGCATTTTAAGCGCATTGCCATCGTTTGCAGCGCAGGTTTTGACTGCAAGATTGCTCGGTCAGGATTCTGACGATGACGATGGTGGCGGGCGATCGTCGTCCGGCCGCAAGTCTGGAAAGTGGCGTCGCCGAAAAAGGAATAAGCTGGGCAAAGGCCAGGACATCTCATCAGAACGTTAAGATGCCATTCGATACGATTCTAACTCCAGTGGAAGCGCGGGATTTGCCGCTAAGACTGCTCGCTCACCTGGGAGATTCAGTATTTGAGCTGTTCGAGCGCGAGCGTGAGGTCTTGAATGCGCCCACGGCCAAACGCTTGCATCAAAGGGTAGTTGGTCGAGTGAACGCAACAAGCCAGGCAGCCATTCTTTTGGAGCTTATGCCTCATCTCACGCCGCAAGAAGAAGACATCGTCAGGCGGGGGCGAAATCTCAAGGTTACTGGGAGCGCCAGGCGCTCGAACCAGGGCGCATACAGACATGCCACCGCGCTCGAGGCGCTCTTGGGATATCTTTACTTAACGGACAAGGCCCGTCTTGGTGAGCTTCTTGACCTGACGCTTGCCGAAGCGACCGCAGAATAAGCAGTCCGGCCGGGCGAGAATGAGGGCAATTAAAGGGGCAATAATACTGCTTTCAAGAGAAATGTGATTTTAAACCTTAAGGATAGGTTGTAATGCCTAGTAGATGGCCGATGTGATGTTACCTTAGGTTTGGGTCTTGCTACCTGCCTGTCGGGCGTGCGCACAATTTACCTGGGTGGCTTTCATTGCTTTTGAAGACTGAAGACATTTATCGTTGTCTATTGGATGAATGCGCCGATGGCATTGTCATCAGCGATTCGAAGGGTTTTATCGTCGATCTCAACCCTGCCATGGCCAAGCTCGTCGGAAAAGACGCGTCGCAGCTGGCGGGAGAACCTCTCAAGTCGATTATCGACGTCGACAGGGAAGTGCAAGACCCATCCGGCAATGGGCACTCGAAATTGTTTGGTGAGTCACCAAAGGCGGTGCCAGCCAAGAATGCACCTCGACTGGCGGCAATCGTCGGCAAATCCGGCACCGAGTTCATCATGCCGGTCTCGCAAATCGCTATTCAGAGTACCTCTGATAAGACGGCCAAGAAGAAAAGCAATGCGGGCGGATATCTTACGATCGTCTACATTTTGCAGGCTCATTCGGTTCAACAAGCACAGACTGATTTTGTCAGCACAGTCAGCCACGAGCTTCGTACGCCGCTGACAAGTATCAAAGGTTTTGCAGATACCATTCTTAGAGCCGGCGATCGGCTCGATGTCAGTCAACAGAGACGCTATGTAGGCATCATCAAAGACCAGGCCGACAGGTTGACCCGATTGGTTGAGGATCTTCTCGCTGTTTCGAGATTGGAATCTAAGCGGCTCCAGCTCACTATTCGTGCCATCGATCTACAAGATGCTGTAGAAAGAGTTCATCGCAATCTTGCCGAGAAGGCGGGCAATCATAGAGTCGTTATCGACGTTCCTGCCGGTTTGCCGCCGGTTTGGGCCGACGCCGATCGTCTCGAGCAGATTCTCACCAATCTCATTGATAACGCGATCAAATATTCGCCAGCGCATACCACCGTTACATTCGTCGCGAAGTCGCTCGTTGTCGATGGTGTCGATGGACAGAATCCATCAGAGATGGTCGAGTTCCAGGTCGCCGATGAAGGCGGCGGAATTCCCGAGGACGCCTTGCCGAAAATCTTCCATAAGTTCAGTCGTCTGGACAATCCGCTTGTGCGTCAAACCGAGGGCACCGGACTTGGTCTGTACATCACGCGCTCTCTAGTATTGGCGCTTGGTGGTGAAATTCAGGTAGCAAGTCGTCCCGGGCGTACCACATTCACGGTTAAATTGCCGGCGGCGACGTATGAAGAACAGGCCCAGCGAGGGCGTGACGCATGATGCTCCCGACTCCCCAGTTGTTGATTATTCACCAGCCGCGTCAGGCTGCTGAGTACGCATCTATACTGGAGAAGACCGGCGCCCGGGTTAATGCAGTGACGACTTTCGAGGAAGCCAACGAACTGCTTTCGTTCATTCATCCTGATTTGATTATTTTGTCGGCCAACATGCCTGAAGGCGATGGACGGCTTTACTGTCAGCAGGTCCGAGCCACTCTCGTGCATCCCAGACCTGTGCTCGTGCTGCTTCATCCCTCGACTGATGTCAACGAACGGATCAATGCCTTCAGATATGGTGCCGATGATGTTCTGCAAGATCCTATAGATAAGAACGAACTCGCTATCAGGGTCTTGGCTCACTTGCGCAGACGTCAGGAAGAATTTTCCAATCCGCTCACGCTGATGCCGGGACCCAATATGATCAGGCGGATGCTAGAGCAGCTATTGGTATCAGATAGAACTTGGGCTGCCATGTCTATAGATCTGAACAAGATTCGCGTTTACAACGAGACTTACGGAGATCTGGCAGGCGATCAGCTTATCAAAGCTCTAGGAGCCATTCTTGCTGATGTCGCGGATGACACTGACTTTGTCGGACACATCGAAGCCGACGACTTTCTCATGACCACCAAACCGGATGAAGCGCTCAAGAAGGCGGAGCGCATATGCCAGCAGTTCGACAAAATCAGTACGCGATTCTACCCTAAAGGAGATATCGAACGCGGCTATCTGATCTCGACTGGTCGTGGTGGAATTCGCAGACGGGTTGCGCTAATCTCGGTAGCAATCGGTATCGTTGATAGTACCAGGCGCCGCTTCCAGAGTTATGTCGATGTTCTCACTTCGGCAAGAGACGTTCGTGATTTGGCTAAGCAAAAGCTCGAGTCCTGTTTTGTGTTCGGCACTCCGCAAGAGGAACCGACCAGGGGAATGCGGGCGATTGTTCAAGAAGAGGAGCCGCAGATCTCTGGACGCATTCTCGTTGTCGAGCCGGACGGAGCGATGGCGTGCTTGCTGCAGGAGATATTGTCATTAGAGGGTTATGTAGTCGAAGTAACGAGCTCGGCAGACGACGCCCTTACAATGGCGCGCTATGAACCGCATCCTGACCTCATTTTGCTCGAATCAAATCTTTCCGATCGAAAAATGGACGGGTGGGAGCTATGTAGCGTGCTGAAATCCGATGCCGCGCTTTCCAAAATCTGGGTCGTGATGGCTACGTCCCATCCCGATCAATCGAAGGCGCTGGAAGCGGGGGCTGATCTTTATCTTCCCAAACCGTTCGACATGCCGAGTCTGCTCACCGAAGTAAGTCTTTTATTGAAATCACGTTTTGTTTGATATCGACTAGGTTGATTTCAAGCTCTCAAGAATCCAGTCGACAGCGCTCGTTATAGAACTCGTCTGGTAATCAGGTGTGACGATCCACTGGTACTCACCTGCCACCACTTGCTTGCCGTAGCCGGTCTCAACAAGAATGCTTCGCGCACCGCAGTTGGAGGCAAGCTCGACATCAGTCGCTTTGTCACCGACCACGAATGCTTTGCTAGGATCAAACTCAGGGTGATCTTTGAAGGCTTGTTCTACGAGACCTGGTGCCGGTTTGCGGCAGTGGCAAACTTGCGTGTACTTCTCGACAGTGCCGTCCGGTAAGTGTGGGCAATAATATAAGTCGTCCAAAAATGCATTTTCTGATTCAAGCAATTTGACAAGTTTTGCGTTGAGATCTTGGATGTGGGACTCAGAGTAATAACCGCGAGCGGCGCCGGATTGATTGGTTACCAGGACGGCTGCTATACCCTCACTATTCAAGCGACGCACGGATTCGCCTGCGCCTTCGATCAGTCTTAAGTCCTTGAGATCGCGGATGTAACCGGCTTCTACATTGAGTGTTCCGTCTCGATCGAGGAAGACTACCGGTTTTTGTGAGACCGTCATGGTTGATACCTGAGAGAGTAAATTACAGACAGCATTGAAACATCAAACACGCAGATTGTCATAATTTTTCTTCGCTAGTTACGCTGCAACGAGATTTGAATGCTTTCATTTTTCCGAAGACCGGCTTGAAAACGATGTTTTTTGCTGCGTTCGTATTTCGACATTCCAACTACCTAAAGTCGTCAGGCTGTGTTACGATCAGTCAAAACCGGTATGGAATGGTGATTTCATGAGAATGCACGACGAGAATGCCTCTTTCAGATTCAATCAGAAGGGTCTAAAAAAGTTTCTCGGCGATCTAGAATGCGACATCATGGAGTTAGCCTGGAAATTGGCTAATCCTACTGTCACGGTGAGAGAGATTTACGACACTTTGCGCAAGAAGCGCGAGATCGCATATACCACCGTGATGACGACGATGGTGCGTCTGTCGGAAAAAGGACTTTTGAAGATTGTCGACAAAGCCGGTCTCGCCAATTGCTACAGCCCGGAGAACAATCGAGAGGAGTTTATCTCCAAGTCGGTAGAGCACGTGCTGGAAGTATTCTTCGACGAGTTTCCTGCGGAGACCAAAGTATTTCTTGAGAAGCTCGAAAAGAAAGCGGCGAAGCGAGCGAGTTCGAAGCGGCGCTAAGAAATTTGATGTTTGAAAACGTTTGGCACGTCTTAGTTTTTGGGACGTGCTTTTTTATCGCAGGCAATTGATCGGTTTTGTCTGGCAAGTTGATTGATTGGTAGCAATAAGTCTTTTCGCAACGTGAACGTATACGATCATGCTTGGTGCCGGCGAGACGACGGCGCTATAAAGAGCGTTAATCGAAATCGCAACTGAGGAAAAGCTGCTCCGCTCTCGATTCATCCTTTGATGGTGCGGCTCATGCCATTGAGGTGCGTGGTCTTTGTGGCAATGAATTGAATCAATCAATGCGGATAATAAAAAGGCAACAGATTCGGTTCCGAAGCGAATAGTAAAGACCCAATCGATGATCGAAAGTCGAAAACTTGCGCTCTTGATCGACAACGTTCAGTAAACAAAAGAGGCAGCGATTGCTGCCTCTTTCAAATCGATTTGTCGATGACAACTTAGTTGCTGTCTGGAATCGGAGCGCCTTCTGGCAGAGTCGGCGAGGTCTTTTGGTGACGCTCGGAGCGACCGGTACTGTAATAACGCTCATCGAGTACGGTAGGTTCAACCTGGAATAGGTTGGTGTCACGAGGACCTTCAACCCGTCCAATTTCCTCAGGCAGCTTGAGCTGTCCAGGTGTACCAGGCAAGATGATTTCCGGACGAATCGCGACGACCAATTCACTTTCGTTCTTCGCGAACGCCTTCGATCTGTACATCGCTCCCAGAACTGGGATTTCGCCGAAGATCGGCAACTTGTTCAGTTCTCTACCGTTGTTGGTAGTGATCAATCCACCGATGAACAGCTCTTGTCCGGGCTTCATCTCAACTGTGGTCTGAGCCTTTCTTGTGATGAAACTGGGGATTCGGGTGCTGGATCCCGGTACGTTCAACTGGTTCTGGGTTGATGGAATACGCTCTTCAGGAGAGATCTCGATCGTGAGCGCTCCGTTTTCCATCAAGACTGGAATGAAGTTGATTCTCAAGCCGAACGGTTCAAACACGACTGACTGTTGAGCCTGACCCGCTGCAGCGATAGCTTGCAAGATTGGAATTTCACCACCTGCAAGGAATGCAGCACGTTCTCCGGAGATACATACAAGCGATGGTTCCGAGAGAATTCTTGCTCTCTGTTGGTTGATCAAGCCCTGGATCGATGGTGTAATCGACCATCTAGATTTGTCATTCAGAGAGAAGTTGCTGGTTGCCGTTACGAGGTTGAGAATGTTGTCCAGTGCGAACGAAGCACCACCAGGAGCTCCGAACAATACTGCGTTCTGGACGACGGACGGAGCATTCAATGGAATACTTTGACCGATACCGGAGTATGGCTGTCCACCCAAGGTGTTAACTGATGCGAATCCTACCGAACCTGTCGAATAGCCAGTTGGCTGAGCACCTACTGCTGTTGCCGGCGCGGCTGGTACGGCAGCGATACCGCCGACCGTCGGAATTGTCTGCACAAATCCGCCGAACGGTGATAGCAGACCACCTACGGTACCGGTTGTGAGGTTCTGGTTGATACCACCCATACCGAAGGCGAATCCACGAGATGTGTTGTTGACACCAAGCGAAGTGGCAAGTTTTCTAGCTGTGGTGGTGTTCATCTCCATGAAGGTCACGTGCAGCACGATCAAAGGCACCTTGCGGACCTTGATCAAGCTTGTGACGCGTCCACCATCACTGGTGATAATCTGACCTTTGCTCACGTTGTTGGTGAGGTTAGGGAAGAAGGTGTAACGGTCGACCGAGGACAAGGTTGCGAGCTGGCCAGAACCGCCGCCACCGCCGCCGCCACCGCCACCGCCGGCGGCACCGATTTCGCCGATTCGGGCGTTGATAAGACGGTTGTTAGCGACCTGAATGTTGAAGCCGCGGTCATCCATGAATACGTTGCCGGCGAGCATCGCGCGGATAACTGATTCTGGATGGTCGACATCGCCTAGCAACAGAACGCGGTCGGAACCGCCAACAGAGAATGCCTTGACGATAATGCGCGGGTCAATTTCACGAAGAGCTGTTTGCAACTCTTGAAAGTCTCGTGATACGACGATATCAACTGCTGCTGTATTGCCGGCGTCATCCCAGAGCACCATCGTCGTGCTACCAGGAGCTTTGCCGAGCATAACCATCTGGTTTTCGGCAACCACGACAGGCTCGGCAATGCCCGGGTCTGCGATAGACGTACGGACAATTTTGTTGCGCATTTTGAAGGTTCTGGATTGCGAAACCTTCAAATCAATTTCGTTGGTTGTTTTGAACTCTTCCAGATCAACCGCACCGGTCACAACAGGAGGAATCGGTGTAGCAGTTACTCCTGAGGAGGTTGACTGCGCGATGACTTGGTCCGGAGCCAATTGAGCGATCAATTGCGAAGCTTCATCCGAAGAGGCCTCTGCTGCAGGCAAGTCGATAGCGGAACCTGCTATCTGCGTAGGACTTGAGTTGAGCGCCACGATATCGCTGTCGTGATGAGCTTGCGTGGTCAGCGTGTCAGCCTGCTGCAAAGAGGGATGTATGCTCAGGGCCGCTGCTGGAGCCAAATCTGCATTTTGCGTCGACTTGTCCTTGCCGCCCAGGAAGAGCATCACATGATCGTCTTTGATGCTGCCGCTGGTGGCAACTTTGCGGTCACTAGCTGGCTTCTTCGCTGCCGTCGTTACTTTTGCATTTTTTACTGACTTCTTCGGGGATTTCTTGCTCTGCGCCTTACTGGTGACGCCGTTCGTCCCGGACATTTTCTGCCAGATTGCATCCGCAGCTTGGGCCGGCTGCGAAGTCAGCAGTCCCATCTGACTTACAAGCACTGACAGGCTTAGTACTAAGCTCGTCCCTCTCTTGTTCATTCCATTCTCCCTCTATCTATAGATTAAGTATATGCCAAAGACTGTGACGGCTTATCTGCTGTCAGGAATAGGCGCGCCTTCTGGCAGTGTTGGTGAAGTCTTTTGGTGTCTTTCTGCACGTCCCGATGTGTAGTGACGTTCGTCGACGACGGTAGGTTCGACCTGGAACATGTTCATGTCGCGAGGACCTTCAACCCGTCCGATCTCCTCCGGCAGCTTGAGCTGACCAGGAGTACCAGGCAAGATGATTTCTGGTCGAACGGCAACAACAAGTTCGCTCTCGTTTTTGTTCCAGGCTTTCGAACGCCACATAGCGCCGACAACTGGAATTTCGCCGAAGATAGGATATTTGCTCAGTTCTCGACCGTTGTTGGTAGAAATCAAACCGCCGATGAAGAGCTCTTGTCCGGGCTTCAGCTCGACGATAGTCTGAGCCTTTCTGGTTGTGAAACCA
Organism: uncultured Candidatus Obscuribacterales bacterium; assembly: GCA_964418155.1. GTDB lineage: Bacteria > Cyanobacteriota > Vampirovibrionia > Obscuribacterales > Obscuribacteraceae > JADYXR01. The sequence goes on from CAYQKX010000005.1 coordinate 48,713, forward strand.
GGAATGTTGGTGTTGGAGTTCGGGAAGTTGAACGCGAATGTGTTGGACACGATTCGCTCTTCAGGAGAGATTTCCAGGTTGATCGTCCCTGACTCGAGGAGGACTGGAATCATGTTGATTCTCATTCCGAACGGCTCGAATGTGACGGAGAACTGGCTCTGTCCTGCTGTTGCGATTGTCTGGAGAATTGGAATTTCTCCACCGGCGAGGAACGATGCACGTTCTCCAGAGATGGTGACCAGCGTCGGCTCAGCCAGGATACGAGCTCTGTTGTGAGTGATCGACCCGATTACTCTCGGGTTGACTGAGAACTTCTGTCTTTCGTTGATTGCAAAGTTGCTGATCGCGTTGAACAAGTTGCCCAGACCGCCGGAGCTAAATGATGCGCCACCCGGTGCTCCAAGAAGAACCTGTTGGCTCAAGAGCTGCGACGCCGTCGCGAATCCAGGTAGACCGACACCGGATAAGCCACCGTTGAGACCAATAGGAGCGAGGAAGCCGACCGGTACGGTATTGAATGCGGATGGTGCTCCGATGGGAGCGGTTCCGCCAATTAGGTTGGTGTTGACTGGCAATTGCTGCGTGGCACCAGGTTCTGACAACAGATAGGTGCCGTCCGGGAGCGCTTGGCTGGGACCGAGACCGCCAACACCGAAGCCGAATCCACTTCCCGAGAAGTTGAGACCGAGCGAAGTACCGAGGGATCGTGCTGCCGTTGTGTTCATTTCCATGAACGTGACGTGCAGAGCGATTAGAGGTACTTTTCTGACCTTCAGCAAGCTGGTGACGCGACCGCCATCACTGGTGATGCCCTGCGCCATGCTCACGTTATTGTTGAAGTTAGGGAAGAATGTGTATTTGTCGACGGAGTTGAGCTGGGCGAGACCGCCAGCGCCGCCGCCGCCACCACCGCCACCGCCGCTGCCGCCGGATTCACCGATTCTTGCGTTGATCAAGCGGTTGTTAGCGACCTGAATGTTCATGCCGCGGTCATCCATATATACGTTAGCGGCTGCGAACGCGCGGATGACTGACTCGACGTGATCGACATCGCCCAGCAGGACCAATCTATCGGATCCACTTACTGAATATGTCTTGACGATGATACGAGGATCGATTTCGCGAAGTGTCGATTGAAGTTGTGTGTAGTCTCTAGAGCAACGTAAATCGATTGCAGAAGAGTTGCCGGCGTCATCCCAGAGGACCAAGGTGGCACGTCCAGGTGATTTACCCAGAAGAACCATTTGATTCTCGGCGACGATGACTGGTTCGGCTACGCCTGGATCGCTGATCGACGTACGAACTACTTTATTGCGCAGCTTGAATGTGCGGGATCGTGAAACTTTGAGGTCGATTACGTTGGTCGGTTTGAACTCTTCGAAGTCGACGGTACCAGTCACTACCGGTGGTATCGGACTCGCCGTGATCGCACCGGAATTATCGGCTTGTGCCAGGATGTTGTCGGAGTTGAACTGCGCTAACAAGTCGTTGCTCTTGGTTGGAACGGCTTCAGCGCTGTTGACGAGTTCGTGAATTGGAATTTCGCTCGATGTATCGACGGAGGGAGTTGTCGATTGTGACTCGGCGAGCGTGGGAGTATCGATTGCGGTCGGCAATGATGGATGAATCGAAAGAGCTGCTGCTGGAGCGGGACCACCGCCTAAAGCATTGGCGCTCTTATCTTTTCCCGGCAGGAATAGAAGAGCATGGCTCTCGTCAATTACATTATTTGACACCGCCGGTGAAGGCTTAGTCGATTTCGTATTCACACGCTTAGGCGCAACAGTCGCTTTCTGAACCTTCGCAACAACCTTCTTATTAGTAGATTGCTTCTTGGTAGGTGCTGCTGTCCCGGCCATATGCTGCCAAATGGCACCGGATGCAGGCTTCGACTGAGCTATTTGCCATCCAGCCTGTGCGAGCGCCAGTGATACGCTCAGAGCTAAGCTCAACGTAGGCTTGTTCATTCCACTCTCCCTCTGTGTCTCCCGACAACTATCAAATGACTGAGCTAACAGGATGCAAGTTAGTAAGTTAATCGGTACTGGTCCGACCAGGTCAGCATAGTAACATGAGTGGCTACCATGTGCACGTACCTTTTTTAAGACCGTTCACAGGTTTTTCGTAGATTTTACCGACACGCCAAAAACCAGGTGGAGACAGCGCTGATCGTGGTTTTGAGATTGTTGCGCGTTGTTGCGCAGGCTCATTTGACAACCGTATCTGGTGCCACTGTTGGGCAAAAAGTGGCATGTCAAGTTGGAGATCCAAGTGGTATCGGACTTAGTGCCATTCGCCGGTCAGCAACCGGCTCTATAGCGCATCAGTTCTTCTGTTATATGGGTTTTCGAACAGAGCTCTATATAATTGGATAGCAACGTATATCAGACATTGCTTGTCTCTCGGTCGGTTGTCAACTGACGATATTGAAGAGTCAATATCGTCAGTCAGCACAAGTGAAATAGGGAAAAACCGCTTATCATGCCATATTCGGCGAATCATAAAAGACCTTTCACGTGGTGGCATGTTTGTTTTGCAAACGAATCTACGCAATTCGGTTTTTGATAAATTGCTGTTAATCTCGCCTTGGCGAAGTCATCTGATGGGAAAAAGGATCTATCTAATTGATCTGTTAATCATGATCTTTTGAGAAGAGACGATGGATGTTATATACTCAGGTCTCGATGAGCGTGACTCCGCCTCATGTTGGTTGCTAAGGTGTGATGCGGATCTCAGGTTCTGTGACGGTTGCTTTTGAAAACAACCAGGAGCGTCTAAACAGAAGGGCAGAAGATGCCTGGGGAGCATGGAAGAGAGTAGGGCAGTGACAGAGACTAGTAACGACCAAGAGAAGATTCTCGTAGTGGATGACGAGGCTTCTATCAGGCGCATTCTTGAGACCAGACTGAAGCTGGCCGGCTATAACGTCGCGACGGCAGCAGACGGTCAGGAAGCACTTGATCAATTCAATAGCTTCCAACCAGATCTGGTAATACTGGACGTGATGCTGCCCAAGATGGACGGCTACGAGGTTTGTCGCGAAATTCGCAAGACGTCGGATACGCCGATTATCATGCTCACCGCCGTCGCTGATGTTTCCAACCGTATTCAAGGTCTGGAAATCGGCGCCGATGACTACGTAGTCAAGCCTTTCAGTCCGAGTGAACTTGAGGCTCGTATCAAAGCCGTACTCCGCAGAACTGTGGAGAGACAGCAAGAGGCTGGGCAGAGCAAGAGCACTAACGTCATTACTATTGGTAATCTGAAAATCGATCTTAATAAACGTCAAGTTACGCGGAAGAACGAAAGAATTCGTTTGACCGGCATGGAATTTAGTCTTCTCGAGCTTCTGGTGACCAACTCCGGACGACCTTTCTCGAGGGGCGAAATTCTTCAGCAGGTCTGGGCTTATCCTCCAGATCATCGTATCGATACGAGAGTGGTCGACGTCCATATCAGTCGTTTGAGATCGAAGCTGGAGGAGGATTCTTCCAATCCGGATCTAATTCTTACCGCTCGTGGAATCGGCTACATGTTCCAAAAGATCAACTAAGCCTCTAGCTGTTAATCATTCAATCTTTCGAAGGTCTTCACACGGTGAAGACCTTCTTGTTTTTGATGGATTTTTTTCGAGGTACGTTTGATATGCCAAGGAGATCCGATCGTTCATTTCTCCGCGATTGGTTTTTGTTTGCCTGTCCTCATGTGTTGACAAGCCCATCCTGTGCGCGGAGCAACTGGACGGGCTTGTCGAGTGATGTGAATTCTCTGATTCGCGGGCGGTTATGTGCCGACTTGCCAGGAGCTCATGTACTCAATCATTTCAGGGGTCAATTTATCTATCTTGACGCCGAGTGAATTGAGCTTCAGTTGAGCGATCTCTTGATCTACGAAGGCAGGAAGTCTGTGGAGACCAGGGGTTAGATCGGCTTTGTTCTTGACCAGATATTCGAGCGCGAGAGCCTGGTTGGCAAAGCTCATGTCCATGACGCTCGCCGGGTGCCCTTCGGCGCAACTGAGGTTGACCAGTCTACCCTCTGCAAGAACGTTGATTCTGTTGCCGGACTTGAGCGTGAATTCTTCCATGTACTGACGCACCTCGCGACGCGATGACGAATCCTTGGCGAGCGCTTCCAGGTTGAGTTCGAGATCGAAGTGTCCGGAGTTGCAGATGATAGCGCCGTCCTTCATGCTCTTGAAGTGTGCTCCGTCGATGACGTGGCGGTTGCCTGTCACCGTGATGAAGACATCACCTAGAGCGGCTGCTTCTGCCATAGGCATGACTCGGAAGCCATCCATCACTGCTTCAATCGCCTTGATTGGATCCACTTCGCAGACGATCACGTTGGAGCCCATACCACGTGCACGCATCGCCGTGCCTTTACCGCACCAGCCGTATCCTACGACGACTACGATTCTTCCAGCCAACAAACGGTTGGTGGCGCGAATGATACCATCGAGAGTCGACTGTCCGGTGCCATATCTGTTGTCGAACATGTGCTTGGTTTGAGCATCATTGACTGCCACCGCCGGGAATGGCAGTTGATTGTCTTTGTGCATCGCGATCAATCGAGTGATACCAGTCGTTGTTTCTTCCGTACTGCCTATCACGTCTGCAATTTGAGCTTGTCTCTTTGTGACCAGGGTGACAACGAGATCGGATCCATCGTCGATGATCAATTGCGGTTTGTGATCGAGCGCAATCTCAATATGCTTGTGATATGTCGGGATATCTTCTCCCTTGATGGCGAATACGCGCATGCCGTATTCCTTCACCAGAGCCGCTGCTGCATCATCTTGCGTAGAGAGCGGATTCGATGCAATGATCAAGCAGTCTGCGCCACCCGCTTGCAGTGTGCGCGCCAGATTGGCTGTTTCTGTTGTGACGTGAGCGCAGCAGGAAAGCCGAAGGCCTTTGAGCGGCTTTTCTTTTTCGAAGCGCTCTCTAATTAGTTTGAGAACAGGCATGTCACGGTCGGCCCATTCGATGCGTGCTTTGCCTTGCGCAGCCAGGCTTGGGTCTTTAATTTCGCAGTCAGGAACGGTTTTATTTGTCACAACATTCACCTCTTCAGTTCAGTTTATTAGACGGAATTACCGTCAAAAAGGGGGGAGATCACCACTGATTCCGGATCAGCGCATAGATACAAGGTTCTCAAAAGGCACGATAATGTAGAGCCTGCCGAAAAGCTGATCCAAGGCTGAAAGCCCCAATAATCCTCTGTATGTTACCACTGCAAAAGCCTAATAATAAGGTTTGCCAACAGCCGTTATCGCAGTTGTTGCAAAGGACGATTAACTTGCAATTGTCAAGCGCAAAGCTTAATATTTGTGGGTGAGTTTTTCGGGTTCGATAAAAAGCGCGTTTCCAAGGGCATGAATTAATTAGCCGCCCTTAAGCACTTTTGATATTTTGGAAACCAGATGCAAAGTAACGCCACTCTATTTAGTACCGCTAAAAATAAGACGCAAGTAGTGAAATCCTGCTGCATAGCAATCGCACTGAGTGGTATTGCATTGTTATCAATCGCTCCAACTCAAGCCAAGTTGCTTAACGGGCATATCGAATCTTTTGATATAGAAAGCACTCCGCATGATACCGCCAGAGGTATGGCGCCGAGTGGCGATAATGGAGCGCAAGGACCAGGTGGTGCCTCGCGTCCAGATGACAATGAAGTCGCTGGTCCTGCTCCCAGTCCCACGAGTAGTGTGCCGATGGTTCAACCAGTCGTTGCACCTCCGTCCGTAGCTTATGGTCGAGCACCGAATGTAGGACCTACAACGCCACCTCCGAATTCATTTCCAATAAGTTTCGCCGGTCGCTGGCAATGTGTTACCAAGGTGATTGATTCCGCGGTTCAGACCGTGGGAGTCGGAACAGAGCTTGTTAGTGAGGTCTTTTTTGTAGAGCTCAATGACAGTCGGGTCGTGGCTCGTTGGATTCAACCGGGCTGGACAGAGACTCAAGCTTCGGCTCTTAGTTGGAGTTCGAGAGAAGCCCAGACTGACAGAACTAGTTATTACTTTGGCGAGGGCACCAACGGCGCCTGGGCGTCTCGCTCCCGCGATCACTTCTTGCAGAACGGTCCAGATCGTTTGGAATGCAAAAGTTATATTGATCAATATATGAATGGTCGTTACATCGGCCGGTATAGAACAATTTCGATTTTGACTAGACTTGGTGCCGTTAATACGATCGCCCGTGGACCTAAAGTCGAGAAGTAGAAATCGCTTCTGAGACTCGTATGTCTGTCGGTGTTCTTTTAGAAGTTCACGTTTCGAGCTTCTTGGCTCAACTGAATTGCGTTCGGATCGCCGTCCGCTGAACGACCACAAAATACGATCAATTGTTGCTCTGCGCCAGGAAAGGACGGTCATCAGTCGAACTCGAAAGCATCCACGCGATCAACTCTTTGTCGACAGCGGCCTGCGGAAAGCCACCATCTGTCACAGCGCTGTTAGGAAGAAACGGCAGATCTATATGTAGATCGCCGGTGCGTATCTTGAGCCGAGTTCTCTGGACAGCGTCGGTTAACGAACGTCCCAGTGTGCTTAGGAAGCAACGACAACTATATATAGGTCGCTCGTGCGAACAACGCAAGTTTTATTCGAGCATTACGTCGCTGACGGTTCCGTCAATATTAGAAGTAGACGGCATTCCAATATATATAGGATTGCTGGTGGCGTGCAGAGTGCCTGGGTCTCAGGAGCATCAAGAAGCGTATCTAACTGCACCACCACCTGCCTTGTTGGCTTGGCAGAAGCGATGACCCCATATGTAGGAATGGATGTGGTGCGTATTTGGTGCCTGGATATTTCGGCGACAATCGGTGCCTGATCGTGTTTTGATCTCTTACCTGATTTTTTTTCTTGTTCTACACCAAAGAGACGACGACCCCATATGTAGAAATTGGGTGGTGCGTATTTGGTGCCTAACTATTTTAAGGACCTTTGGTTAGCGAATGTGCTTTGGTCTCTCAACTAATTTCTTTCTCGCTCTATGCAGAAGAGGCGACCCATATATAGGTATGTAGTGGTGCTTATCTGGTGCCTAGCTATTTTGAGGGCAGCGGTCAACGATCATGTTTTGATCTCACAGCTGATTCCTTTCTCGTTCTATACAGAAGAGGCCGTGACCCCATATATAGGAATGTAGTGGTGCGTATTTGGTGCCTAACTATTGGAGCGACAGCTGTCAGCGATCGTGTTTTGATCTCTTTCCTGACTCTTTTCTCGTTCTATACAGAGGAGGCGGCGACTCCATATATAGAAATGTAGTGGTGCGTATTTGGTGCCTAGCTATTTGGAGCGACAGCGGTCAGCGATCGTGTTTTGATCTCTTTCATGACTCTTTTCTCGTTCTATACAGAGGAGGTGGCGACCCCATATATAGGAATGTCGCGGTGCGTATTTGGTGCCTAGCTATTTCGACGACACCGGCCAACGAGCCTCTATGATTACTCCGCGTCTCGCGTCTCGCGTCTCGCGTCTTCACGAAAGAAACGGCAACCCTATATATAGGATTGCCGTGGTGCGTATTTGGTGCCTATTCTGCTCAGGTTATGCTTTCGACGAGGCTGGCTGTTTCGCCGCTTCTTTCTTGTCGTACGATGCAAACGCACGACCACCTTTGTACATGGAGGTCCGACCGAGATCTCTTTCGATTCTCAAGAGCTGGTTGTATTTTGCTGTTCTCTCAGAGCGGCAAGGCGCACCAGTCTTGATTTGACCGGTGGACATCGCTACGGACAGATCCGCAATGGTGGCATCCTCGGTTTCACCCGAACGGTGCGACATGATGCTTGTATAACCGTTGGCGGTAGCCAGATTGATTGCTTCAATGGTCTCTGTGAGCGTGCCAATCTGGTTCGGTTTGATCAAGATTGAGTTCGCAACACCACTATCGATACCACGCTGCAACCGTTCCGTATTGGTTACGAATAGATCATCGCCTACCAGTTGTGTGCGTTTACCGATACGATCGGTTAGCTCTTTCCAACCGTTCCAGTCCTCTTCAGCGAGGCCATCTTCAATACTGACAATCGGATAATTGTTGATAAGCTTCTCATAAAAGTCGACCATTTCTGAGCTGGTCAACGATCTATTTTCTGTCGCTAGAACATATTTCCCGTTTTCAAAAAATTCCGTCGATGCGGGATCTAATGCGAGGGCAATGTCTGTACCTGGCTTGAGACCTGCCTTTCCGATAGCCTCGACGATCAACTCCAATGCTGATTCATTCGTCTTCAGTGAAGGTGCAAATCCGCCCTCGTCACCAACCCCGGTGCCAAGTCCTTTCTTATGGAGCACCGCTTTTAGTGCATGGTAGATCTCTGCTCCCCACTGAAGCGCCTGGGAGAAGGACGTTGCGCCGATCGGAGCGATCATGAACTCCTGCAGATCAACACCGTCTTGTGCATGTTTGCCACCATTTAGGATATTCATCAATGGAACTGGAAGAACGCAGGCCGATACTCCGCCAACATATCTGAATAACGGCATTCCAAGCGAGTTTGCAGCGGCCTTGGCTACTGCCAGACTGACACCAAGGATGGCATTAGCCCCGAGATTGGATTTGTCATTCGTTCCGTCCAATCTGATCAATTCTTTGTCTATAAGCGTCTGCTCCATAGCGCTAGCGCCTATGAGCGCTTTGCTGATATCTTCGTGTATATGGCGTACCGCGGTGAGAACACCTTTGCCACCATAACGGTTGGGATCTTTGTCGCGCAACTCAACCGCTTCGAAACTACCTGTGGAGGCACCAGATGGAACCGCGGCCCTACCGGCGGCACCATTCGCCAAAACCACAGTCACCTCAACCGTAGGATTGCCGCGCGAATCCAGTACTTCCATCGCCGATATTTCTTCAATATGCGTCATCGGTATCAAGCTCCATCGGTGGTATCACTGTCCATTTTTATCAGGAGAATTCTCGAAAATCGCAAATCTTCTTAGTGCAAATTTTTGCGCTTCAAGTATAATCCTAAAGCACCGGATCACTTTGTCGTTCCCGAAACCAAAACACTTGGTCTGAGAAAGTTGGAAGCGATCCGATGAAAGTTCGAGCTAATAACAATAACAAAAAATTGGGTTGTGTGATCTTACAGTTCGCAAAGCGAACCTAGAAGTGGCGGTTGTTCATGGGTTCAGACCATGGTGGTGGATTCCAGGCGATTCAAGAGTACTTCCAACAGAAATCTTGTCGCTTTTGTTCAAGACCCTTTAGAGAAGACGGTATCGAGCTTCTCCGGCAGGAGCCAGGTGTTCTTGTTGTCCGAGTTACTTGCAACGCTTGCGGCAATCCGCTTGGTGTTGCGATAGTCGGGACTAGTCCCAGGCGCGAACGTTGCAAGCCGAAAGCCTTCGGTGAGTGGACGAAGCGAGATAAGGAGCGCCTGTCGGATAAACCGAAAATCACTTACGACGACGTTCTATGTGCCCACGAATTCTTCGATAATCTGGGTGCTGATTGGCACAAGCATATCCCACAAAGTCAACCACAGTAATACTTTCGAGCGCAAGCGCCTGCTATCGACAACCGCCGCAACAAGAAATTAGCTCGATTTTCTTTTACAACCAGGGGCTTTGCTTAAAGAAAGAACACGTATGCAGGGTGCAGCTATTGAAAAGCTGCGCCCTGTCAGTTTTTCTGCGAGAATTGGGGGATGTTCGATAGCGAGATCCGTCTAGTACCGAAGCCGCACAAGAGCCAGGCGCTTATTTCCGTTGCCTGGTGTTTTCCGCATACGTATTCGATTGGGATGTCGGGCTTGGGATTTCAGTTGATATACAACCTTCTCGACAACCATGAAGATGTAGCAGTCAATCGAGTGTTTACCGATGTGCAGGAGCAAGCGGCCTCGGATTGTGACCTTTTCGGTTTCACCGTGTCCTGGGAGCTCGACTTTATCAACGTTTTGTCTGTTCTCAAGAAAAACAATATCGCTGGCTTGGCGAAAGACAGGTCGGATTCAGACCCGATTGTCTTCGGCGGTGGTCCGGTTCTGTCAGCCAATCCGGAGCCTTATGCCGAAATCTTTGATATCGTTCTTCTCGGAGATGCAGAAGAGACGATTCCTCGATTAATCGACGCGGTGCGCCTCATGACGGGCACGCGCAGTCGAGCCGAGAAGCTCAGGTTATTCGCTCAGTGCGAAGGCGTCTATGTTCCCTCTCTGTACACGGTTGAGTACGAAAATGACGGTCCCATTCGCGCAATTACGCCAATCGGATCTGCGCCAGAGCGAGTCCGCAAGCTGCTTTTTAGAGCACCAGACGACTACGTCGCTCACTCGATCATTCTTTCATCTGATACCACATGGGGTGACACTTTCCTGATAGAAATTGCCAGAAGCTGCCCTCAGGAATGTCGCTTTTGTCTAGCCAGCTATCTTACGAGACCTTTTCGCACGACACCTGTAGATACTGTGCTGGCGAAAGTCGACATGGCTCGTCAGTTCACTTCCAAAGTCGGATTGATGGGCCCATCGATCACAGAGCATCCTGAATTTGATCGAATTCTTGATGGTCTGATGGAGCGCGAAGGTTTGCAAGTTTCAGTCGCTTCCGTGCGCGCCGATACGCTGACGACCGAGCTCGTCAAGAAGCTCAACAGTTTAGGGCAGAAGTCCGTGACCATCGCTCTCGAGTCAGGATCAGAGCGGCTCCGACGCATCATGAAGAAGAATCTTACTCAAGACGAGATATTTGCTGCCGTCAGTGCCATCGAATCTGGTGGCATGACCGGCGTCAAGTTCTACGGAATCGCTGGACTTCCTTATGAAAATGATCGCGACGTCGAAGAAACCGTCGAGCTTCTTACACGCCTGAAGAAGCAGCACAAGCGCTTGAAGCTGGTCTTCGGGTTAAGTTCATTCGTACCAAAGGCACAAACTCCCTTCCAATGGATGGGCAGGGACTCTCAGTGCAAAAATAAGATGGAATATCTTAGGAAGCATCTTGCCAAAATCGGAATTGATGTCCGGCCGGAGAGTCATAACTGGAGCGACATCCAGGCATTGCTTTCACGCGGAGACCGGCGGTTGACGCCCGTATTGCTCCAAGTCGCGGGTGCCAAGGAAAGTCTCGGTACCTGGAAGAAGGCCATGAAGGATTACCGCGAGCATGTGCCTCCACTCGAGTACTACGCCAATCGAGACATCAAGGAAGAAGAAGTGCTGCCTTGGTCCCATATCGCAAACGACGACAAAATCGCATTTCTCGCGCGGCATCTGACTGAAGCACGACAAGAGGCGACCTTGTGACGGAAGGACCTTGTCAGGTTAAGCAGCTATCAATTTCGTTGACAAGCCGTTAAACTGGTATGCAGATAGTTTGGAAACTTCAACCGCTTACAACCAGGTAAGCCGTCTGACTGCAATAAGGGAATTGTCATGGGAAAATCTGACAGCGAGTGGATTCTCGAGTTAGTAGGTCCTATTAAGGAAGATCTGCTCTCCGGCGCTGCCGAATTAGCTCTTAGAGCCATAGTTGTGTTCCAAACAATAATGACTGAAAAATCCTCTGAGTCCAAAGAGCGATTGAAAGATCTTCTCGCGGAGACTGCCAAGACGCTGGTCGGCGCACAGCCGGCTATGGCGCCGCTGTTCCACTTATGCAATAAGGTGTTGATTTCGATTGAAAACGCGCCAACTGCGGCTGAGTTGATATCGAACTGTCAGAAGACACTTGATGAGTATGAAAAGATGCTCTGCGAAAGCGCCGCTAAAATTGCAGACGTCGCATACGACTTGATTGAACCCGGTTCTCTGATTTTTGCATACTCCTTCAGTTCTACCGTCGTCTCCGCACTTCTTAATGCTCGAGCTCGTGGCCGATACTTCCGCGTCGCTTGCACAGAAGCCAGGCCCAGCATGGAAGGTCGGAAGTTGGCCGCGCGATTCGCCGCCGGCGGCATTGAAGTAATCCATACCTTCGACAATGCCATGGGTTTGATCCTGCCTAACTGCTCGGCTGCATTCATGGGCTGCGACTGTATCGCGAGACCCGGAGTCGTCAATAAAGTTGGATCCTGGATACTGGCCGTCGCGTGTCGCGAACTGAAAGTGCCTCTCTATGCCCTGTCGGGCACGGAGAAGTTCGTCGGAGACGAGCGACTCTTTCAATTCGAATCGCACGAAAGACCCGGCTCTGAAGTTTGGGAAGAGGCACCTAAAGGTGTTAACGTACTTAATCACCAATTTGATCTCGTGCCGTTTGACCTGTTGAGCTCCCTTGTGACAGACGCTGGTCTGCTCAAGGAAGCCGACGTGGAAAGGTTTATGGGCAAATACGAAGTACATGACGAACTCAAGCTGCAGCCGGTAGCATTTTGACCAGCGCATTTTGAAGCACCCTCTGCACATCGATGTTTTAACAGAAAATTGAAAAATCGATCGTACTATTCAGCCATCATCGCTTTGAGCATTCTTGCTATTTTTATTCAGTGCCCGGCTGATGCAAAACTCGGTCAAGATATTTCTGAGTTCATCAAAAAACATAAAGAACAGTACAAGTTGCGCGCCACCACTACCCAGGATGATTCTTCCCACTACAATCTTTCGCTTATAGTTGAGGACTCTGAGAGGCAGGCTGCGCCAGGCTTTGGAGCGGGGTGCACTGTGACGGCGCGCAACGGAAAGATCGTCGGAGAGTCGATGGCAATCTGTCTTGGCAAAGACAAGTTTCTGGGAGGACAGCTGGCTAGCGCATATGGTCTGAAGTTTGCCTGCGAAGCAATCGGGCGCACCATTCCTGGTGACAAGACGGCCCAGGAGAGAGAGTTGGAAGTTTTCAATAAAACCACAATTGAAGCGCTTTCTGGTGTGCCCAAGGAGATACGTTACCCTGGGTTTGAAAGCAAGATCATTTTGTCCAGAGGTGGCGACGGCATCCTTCTTATTGCAGTTGTTAGGCCTGTGCAGCCGGCAGCGGTGCCGACTTCGACAAAAGCGCCGTCCAAGGCGGTAACCATTACGATTCCAGGAGATTCCGGGCTGGTCCCACCTGCCAAAGCGAGGACTTCAACGCCGACAGTTTCGAAGCCGATTGTCTCTCCTCTAGTCCCACCAACTTATGTGAAGACGGTCTCGAAGAATTCTTTGTCTCCTGCTGCCGTGAAGGCTCCGGCGACGATTGCGAAGCCGTCCTTTTCCGCCCTTGTTCCTCCTCCGGTTGTAAAACCGAAGGAATCGAAGAATGGATCGGTAAAACAACCTTCTTCTATTTCTGCGATCAAGAACGCAATTAAACAGTCGACGAAAGAATAGAGCGCAGGCTACTTTTAGAACGCTAGAAGGCAACCACTGGTCTGATTCAAGATTGTCAGCGATCGAGCGAACCATTCGTTCTGCCGGGCAATCAACTTGTGCCGAAGTCACACGATACTTCGATGCGGTGCAAATCGGCACTATATCTGACTAGTTAACGATCAAACATCCAAGATTCAACGTTATTTCGTTCAATCATTGGTTCGCGATAGAAAAGTCAGGAATCTGCTACTTCTTTGCGGGGGCCGACAGTGCCACCAGTTGGTTGAACTGTCCAAGGAATAACTGTTCTATATTGTCTTCGCGCTCCAGGGCATCATCTTCGACGAGATTTCGAGTGCCGAGAGTAATTTGATTCTGGAATACAACTTCATGTAGGTCGAAAACGTTGATACTCATATAGGTATCCATTTTTCTCCCGCCCTGGTCGAAGGTGGAGTAATAAAGCTTTTTGTTGTTGAAGTCGACGGCGATCACGCTCTTGGGTCCGAAGTCGTACAGGGTGTCTGCGAGTTCGCCGTCGCGCAGATCAATAAGTTTGTCGGCGAAAATTGCAGCAGGTACACCTGGTACGATTTGGAAGGGTGGAATCTCTTCTTCCCAGCTCTTGAATGGTGAGTTCTTCACATTGAGATTGCGCAGAAAATCTTTGTGATAGTGCGTGGCAATAACTTTTCCATCGGTCGCACCTATAATCCTCAGCTTTTCCTGGTCGAGGAGCACAACCGCTGCTGCCGGACCACAGTGATAGAGCTGTGTATCCTTGTTGACCGGAGTCTCGAAGTTGACGACTATGGGTTTAGGCGCATCAAAATTGACGCCAACAAGACGAAGCTCGTCGGTGTCCGAGTCTGAAGTGATTGCAAAGAACTGTTTGCCGAAGCGGTCAGCGGCAACTTTCTCGATGTTGCCTACCTCAGGAACGACAACCGCAACCTTCTGGTTGAAATCCGCCACATAAGCCAGATCCGGTATTGGCACTCTGGTTTTACCACGACGGTAGAGCACCGCTGAATTGCCATAATTGATTATCAGTGGAGGATTATGCTCAAAGTCAAAATCGGTACCGGCTCCCACGGTGAAGCCTGTGAGCGGACCGATTACGACATCGTATCTCAGCTCGTCCACATGATCGGTTGTCTCGGAAAATGAAATGTACGGAACCAGAGTTCGACCCTCAGGCGGCATCTCGCCGTTGGCTTCAGGTACGACCTCGTGAAGCTCCCACTTGTCGCTCATTACATAGTAGGTGTGCCGACCCCGGTTATCGACACGCAAGAGATTGCTATATGGAATCTGCTGCACCCGATCGGACACGTCTATAACGGTTTGTTCCGTCTTCATCTTGTCCAGGATGGGGGTCGAGAGGATGTGAATTCTGAGCTTGTTGGAGCCGAACTGAAGCAGCTGGCCTATCGGGGTAAACTCGCCGACAAGGATAATAACGAGGAAAACTAGCGCTGCGACAGCTAGGCCGACGCGGCTCCGGGAGATTAGCCCCGGCTTCATACCATCGTATTCCGATTGATTATTTTCTTGTTCGGTCACTTAGAACTCTCAGCTGCCCATCCAGAAAGCTTTATGGATAGAGCCCGCGCAACCAGCGCGCTTCGACCACCCTATCGAGAGCGATACGCATCGCCGCCATCCGCAAGGAGCAGCCGCCATATTGTTCCGACATCTTGAACACTTTGGTCGTGACCCGGTCGACTAGCTCTTCCAGTCGGGCATAGACTTCGTCTTCCGTCCAGAGCAGTCTCATCAGACCCTGCACCCATTCGAAATAACCGACGGTCACACCGGTGCCGGTCGTGAGAATATCGGGTACCACGATAATGCCGCGTGATTCGAGCATCTCATCAGCTTCGGGCGTTACGGCTCCGTTGGCGCCTTCAACGAGAATCTTGCACTTTAACTGATTGGCGTTGTCTCGGTTGACTTGGTTGCTCACCGCGCATGGTGCGAGAATGTCGCAATCAATAGTGAGCAGATCTTCGTTGCTAATCGGATCCCCGCCAGGGCAGCCTTCTAACGTGTCATGTTTGGCTTTATAGTCCTGAACGACTTGCAGATCGAGTCCGTCCCGATTATAGATGCCGCCACGGCTATCGGAAACAGCCATGATCAGGAAGCCCATTGATTTGAGGCTCATCGCGAGCGCGGAGCCCACCTGACCGAAGCCTTGTATCACCACTCGCGGAGTCTTTCTATCCAAATCGTGGTGGCGTACTACCTTCCTCGTCACGAGTGCGACACCATATCCAGTGGCATGGTGGGAGCTGAGCGATCCGCCGATCGACTTCGGTTTGCCGCTCACGATCGAAGGAATAGTGTTGCCGACGTTGACACTGAATGTATCTAGAATCCAGGCCATTGTCTGTTCGTTGGTGTTCAAGTCGGGTGTCTGGATATCCTGATTGGGTCCAATCAGTTCTATGATTTCCGAGCAATATCTGCGCGTGGCTCGTTCCAGCTCACTTTGGGAATGTTCTCGTGGATCGATGCGGAGACCGCCGTGCGCACCGCCGAAAGGCAGATTCATCAGGGCGCATTTCCAGGTCATGCGCATCGCCATCGATGCGACTTCGCCCATTGTCAAATTGGCGCTGAATCTCACTCCGCCCATGCCTGGACCCATTGCAAGATCATGATGTACGCGATACCCAACGAATGAGCGGACTGTGTCGTCATCCATCCTGACCGGCACCATTACCGTCATCGCTCTCTTTGGATTACGCAGCGGCAAGAGCACATTTTCGTCGAGCTTCATCCAGCGCGTCGTTTTGTCCAGGTATGTCTGGGCCATTTTGAAGTCTTCGGTATCCCACTCATTTTGAGACTCATCATGGTCTGTTGCCGGCGGCATTTTTTCTGTAGTGGTCACCATTACTCCTCCAGGGGCGCGAGAACTCGCAAAAAAGCGACACGATATCAATCCGTTTGCAACGGTAACTGAAATTGTACTCCTAAGCCTGTCTATAGCTCTGTTTGCGCCATTCTTTTTTAAAGAAGTTAAATCCTGACCGGGATAGTCAAGAGGTTTGGGCCCGAATGGGTAAGTTTGTCAGTAGTTTTGCAACCCGAATTCTGTCATAGTTGATGTGCATCGGTGGACGTAAGGCGAACGTGGCGATCGAGCAAGATCAGAGCTTCTGTTCCAAATGTGGCTTCGTCGCTACAGGCGACGAACAGACTTGTCCAGCCGACGGCAGCGAATTGAGCCAACCCGCAGGCTACGTTGGCGCGACCCTTCTTGATAAGTATCAGGTTCTTAAGGAGCTAGGCTCAGGCGGAATGAGCGTGGTCTATAAGGTCCGGCACAAGATGATGGACCGGATAGAGGCGCTCAAGATGCTCCGCAAGGAGCTCGTTCATGACGCCGGCGCTTTTAAGCGCTTCCAGCAGGAGTCTCAGGCCGTTGCGGCGCTCAGGCATGTCAATGTAGTCAAAGTGCTTGATTTTGGCGTCCTCGAGGATGAGAGCGCCTACCTGACAATGGAGTTCCTCGAGGGCAAGGATCTCGCCGCGATTATAAAAAATGAACGGATACTCGACGTCGAGCGAGCCATGCCATTGTTTTTGCAGATCTGCGAAGGGCTGTTTCACGCGCACAGCCATAACGTTGTTCATCGAGATATCAAGCCCGGAAATATAATTGTTACGCACGACACCAACGGCAAAGAGCTGGCTGTGATCGTCGACTTCGGAATAGCAAAACTGGCGGGTCCCGACGGCTCATCCATCTCCAAGCTCACCCGCACGGGAGAAATTTTCGGCAGTCCGTTGTATATGAGTCCCGAGCAGTGTAGCGGCAAAAAGCTAGATGAGCGGACCGACATTTATGCGGTTGGCTGCATGTTCTATCGAGCGCTCACCGGTATTCCTCCGTTCTACGGTGCCACCCCGATGGATACGATGATGAGTCAGATCCAAGACGATGCCCGACCGTTTCAATTGGTGTGCCCGGAGCTTTCCTTTCCAGCCTCGCTTGAATCAGCAATCCTCAAGTGTCTGGCTAAGGATCCTAAAGATAGATTCGCCAGCATGAATGAGTTGCGAAAAGCGCTCCTGAAGTCCGTCGGTCTTCCAGTCGCCGACCTGCAAATCACAGGCCCGAGCAAGTTGGTTTCGTCTCGAGACGACGATACCGAATACGGTGCCGAGCTCAGGCAAGGCACGACAAATTCTCGACTGCGACTGGAGCAGGATGAATTGAAAGATTCTCTGGCTGGCGCTGTCGAATACGAGCCTCTGGTGAGCCGTTCGGTCAAGATGGCGGCTATCGGCTTGAGCGTGCTTGCCGTAACTGTCGGCGTGTCGGCTTATGTGTTTTTGCCCTCGGTTTTCAACCGACAAGCAAGTGCCGACGGCAGCAAAGAGTCGCGTCGAGTGCCGTCTACCCGGGATGATGTATTTTCTGAGAAACAAGCGAACCTGAGCCGCATAGATAGCAAGTTGCCTCACTGTTATCTCGGTAGTCTCAAGGTGTTCAGTGACTGGCGTTGTTGTTCCGATCAGATCGGATCGCTTTCCTCCGAAAGTCCGGGTTCTGGACCCGAACAAGGAGATGTCTACACGATTACATATTCCAGAGATAGTGGGGCGGATTTAAAAGCATTATCGCAATCCGAAACTGCGCTGTTGGCGAAGGACGGTATCAGCCCAGATGGACCTGCCAATATTGTAAAGCTCGGCGGCGATGTTAAAGTCGAGGCGATTCTTCAGGTACTCGATTACGGGCAAAAAATGAAAGGCGCCGTGATCTTCTACAGCGACAATGGGCAGCCCTATGCACTGCAGATAGTGCCACGAAAAGGGAGCAAAACGGATCTGGGAAGATTTATCGAAAATAAGGTGGTTCCAGCCTTTTCAACGCAGTGAACCTTACTTGTCGCGCTTGATTAGTTTTGTCGTCGTCGATTTGCCAGGCAATTTTTTCTTAAACGTACCGACACCATAGGTGTACCAAACGGTCGTTCCAAGAAGCACTACTGATAGTGTCGCCCAAAGGAAGCTCCAGAATAACGACGGCAAGATGAAGTTATGCTCCATCACGGTTGCATCGGACCATGCCGTAGATCCGAAGATTGAGGCGGAGAGTACTACGCTAATCGAGCGCAGGCTGTCCATGGCCGTATAGATGGCGAGGAAGAGAACTACGAGGTTGGCTTTGGAATCTTTCAATTTGACGCCGAGGTAGATTGTTACCGCCGACATGGCTACTCCCCAGAGCAAGCTGAATAGCGCTTGTACGAAGATCGGTGAAAAAATGGTTGGGGCGATGAAAAAGACCGATGCTATACCCATGAGCGAGCCCATTCCAACCAGAAGTGCTTTGGAAAGCCTGTGGAACTGGCTGAGGTAGACCAGTAAACAGCCAAAAAAGGCGGTTCCCAGATAGCCGGCCTGTGTCACTAAAAACGGGATCCCACCATGTGCCATGGTCAGACCTCCATGTCCCTGTCCATCAGCCACGATGGTCATGCCAGAGACATATCCGCCGGTGAGCACACACATAATCGCGTGACTCATCTCATGCACCATGGTGGCAAACTGGTTGAGCGGTGTGAATAAGAGTTCCGCCCCTGGTACTTTGGACAGTATCACGCTGAGTACTACTATCCCCCAGAATAGCGAAAGCTTTTTCGAGGTCCCGTGAGTTGCGAATAGCGTGTCGCGGACTTCGGCCTGGGGCGAATCAAGTGGAAGGGCCGCGCTTGTGTCCTTGGCTGAAATTTCGGCTTCCAACTTCGCCAGTTTGTCTTTGTTCGCGTCGGAAGATTCGACATTGTCTTTGCCCACTCGAAATTTGAATTTCTGCTTTGCGCCAACTTTCTTGGTCATGTTTAACCAACTCGACTTTAGACTTCTTCGGTAATAACTGGCTGTTCGGAGGAATATGAGTGAAGCAATGTGCGATCCGCCGAAGTTATCTCTCATTGTACCGAAGGTTTGTGGAATGACTAAGTCAAATTCAGAGTTGAATGAGAAAGGCGACCATATCGACAGGCAGCGTGCCTACTTCGATAGATATTCTGAGTTCTTTTGCCGCCCAGTTCCGGAGTCGATTCAAGAGCGAACCAGGCACATCGTGGAGTGCGCTAATCTGTCCGCCGATTGTCGCGTGTTGGATGTGGGAACGGGTGTCGGCTGTCTCATCAATCACTTTTTCGAATTCGGAGTCCAACCCACCAACCTGGTCGGACTCGATCTGTCAGAGAAAATGTTAAGCGAAGCACGATCACGATTCGGTAACGTGCAATTTTGCCAGAAAGACATAGCCTCGGCGCATCCGGACGATTTTCCATCTCATCTAAGTAATTTTGATGTAGTTTTCTTCAATGCTTGTTTCGGGAATATGTTTGATCAGAAGGAGGCTTTGAGAGCAGCCGTTAAGCTATTGGCGGGAGAGGGGCGCGTTATTATCAGTCATCCACTGGGTGTGGAGTTTCAAGAATCTCTCCATCTCAACGAACCGGACATCGTCCCGCATCGACTTCCGGATGACAAAACCCTGAGCGAATGGTGCTCGCAGTTGAATCTTTCAATCGTCCACTCTGATATTCGAAACGAGTTCTACCTGGTCATCCTGGCGAAGAACAAATAACTAAATTATTGAATCGCTCGAGGTTATTTCATGCGCGACAATGACGAAAAGAGACCGCAACTGGGCAGCACTCCTATTCCACAGGAGAAGCCCGACCTTAAACGTCGAATATTGGAGACCAAGCAGCGATATCTCAGCACGATGAAGGATAAGTTCACCGGAGAAGAGACATCCAGGTGGCTGCACAGCATTGAAGAGAGTCCCGGCGCTGCTGAAGAGACAATCATGACCGGTAGCCTGGTTGATGACTCTCTGGTTTCTATGCCGGCTCTGATGGATATTCTTTTCGATCATTTGCAGCGCTACTCATTTGAGCTCAACAAAGTTTCCACCGATGCAGACGTGAAAATCAATTGCGAGCGTCCGGCCGGTTGGCAGGAAAAAGTCGAGTTCCTGGCTAAGATTCGATACATGCGCGGTCATCTTTCCACTCGCTATTGGACTTTCATAATTTGGGCGGAAGAGGCGCAGGCTCTTGGATTTTTCATTCCGACTGATTTTCTGATGGGTTTCACACCGCATGGCGGAGATTTTCCACCATACATCAAGATCAACCGAATGACTTCCAACACCGACGAGGGGGTTGTTTGGGGAATCGAAGGCAAGACACTTCTTGTCGCTGAGGTTCCGAGATTGGCTAGGCGTCTGATTACCCATTTGATCAAAGTAGCAACCGGGCAGGCATCGTCTGACGAACGGTTCACCTTTTCGAGCTCTGAATCGAACGTCGTTGCGCCAGTTATACCAGAGCGTCCGTATGACAATGATAGCTTCCTCGAAGGTCAATCAGATTTGTACGGTAGTGACAGCGGAAGTCACTCCGAAACTCGTTCTCAGAAATTGAAGAGGTTGATGGACGAGGCTGGAAAACAAGAAGATCTCGATCGGGCCATCCAAACCAATGAAGTGCGAAAGCTGGTTGGCGTAGCTGAGCGTTCTGGACAAGCTCAACCAGCCGTATTTAGAGCACCCGAAGGTTCAACGCGCTCCAACGGACCTGAGACTCTGCCCGGTGCCGGTGCGCCACCTGCATTCATGGCTCCTGGCGGCGGATTCCCTCCGGCGACAGGGCAGACTCGACCATTCCCCGGATTTTCTCCGGCTCCAGGAGCGATGCCACCACCTCCCGGTCAAATGGCTTCTCTACCCGGCAGCGGCATCGCACCTCCAGGAGGTGCTCCACCTCTGCCGATGCCTCCAGGCGGATTTGGTGCCGGTGGTTTTTCAGCACCAGGGGCGCCACCACCGCCTCCGCCAGCAGCTCCAGGTCTGCAACCGCAGATCGGGCAACTCAGTTCAGACTCACATCAAGCGATTCCGGCTCTGCCTCCATCGGCTCCTCCGCCGATGACTCCCGGCCTGCCGTCTGGTCTCCCCCTCGGTCCAGGGAGCCCACCGCCGATGCCTGCGCCCGCGTTGCGCAACACGGCCGATGAAGCCCAGTCCGGTTTGCCGCCAACTAACCACAACGATAACCTGCCATTGCCTCCTCCGCCTCTGCCGTTGCCACAGGCGCCATTGCAGCCACCAGCCTCGGTTTTTGGTGCTCCTCCGCTGGCAGTCTCGTCAGCGCTTTTGCCGGAGCACTCCGGTATGCACTCCACGACTCCGATAGAGGATATCGATGACCAACCAGCACCGTGGCTCAAGCTCGGTCAGGAGAGTAGGAGGGCGGACAGCCCACCGGCAGCGCCTGTGAGCGTGCCCATGCCACCACCTGTTTTGCCGACCTCCAGTCACCAGGACATGCAACCAGCTTTCAGCAATGTTACGCGATCGGCTCCCCAGGCTCCTCAGCCTCCGTCTCAGCTCCCACCGCTACCTGCGCCACCGCTTCCTGCACCACCGGCACAGGACGAAAAGACTGCTACGCCTCCAGAATCGCCACCACAATCGCGAGGTTTGGCGGGGCTGGTTCGGCGCAACGTAGATCCCGGACATCTGGCGCCACCGACCTCGATTCCGGCTCCGCCGGCTCCAGCGCTTCCCCCGACACAGGAGCCGCCTGTAGCGGCCGCACCTCAACCACAGGCATCGGTCGAGGCGGCGCCGATTACAGATCTGGCGCACCTGTTCTCACCGCCGCCGGCCCCTGCGAAATCGCCCGGTCCCGACCTTTCTTCCTTGTTTTCTGCTCCAGAGACGGAAAGCCCTGCCCTTCCTCAAGAGCCTGCTTCAAGGGAGGCTCCCGCCAGGCAGACACTCACGTCGCTGCTCAAGCCAGATCAAAATCTGACCTCTTCAGAACCTGATGACATAGTCAAATTGGTCGATTTTGCACAAAAGACCGCAATCGATAAGCTCGGCGCCATTGTTTTCGAACTAGACAAGGCGATGCGAACGCTCCAAGAGGCAGGCGTTGAAGCCATGCAGAGCGGCAACTTCGAAAACGTGCAGCTCGTAATGGAACACACAAAACGGCTCAAAAGTACTAAAGATCGACTGACTCAGCTAGTTGCCGAAATCTCCGATAACTGACCTGGTATCGAATTTCAACTCTCAGGGTTACAGCACATTCTCGCGGTCTGACCGGTGAGCCTATCGACTTTGACGTTTGCAACTCCGTTGTGGACAACTCGAGCTCGTCATTAATAGATATGTTGAAGGCGTGATCGAGCGCTGATTGCCAAGTGCGCAAAAAGCAATCTGCCGGAGCTGGAAGCCCCGGCAGTTGGATACGGAGAGGGTGGGATTCGAACCCACGGTACAGTTTTTGACCATACAACTTCTTAGCAGGAAGCCGCTTTCGACCACTCAGCCACCTCTCCGGGCAGCAATAAGTATATGATACCAGGCGAAAAATGGATATTCTGCGTTACAGAATGCCAAGCACAACGATTTTAATCCAATAAAAAGAAATCGGTCCTCCGAACAACAGGCTGTCTCCCCGGTCGAGAAAGCCTCCGTGACCAGGGATCATGTCGCTCGAGTCCTTCAGCCCGGCATCTCGCTTCATCAGCGATTCGCACAGGTCGCCGAGTTGAGAGGCTACGGACACGACAAGTCCCATGATTGGCGCTTGCCAGATTTTGAATTGAAATGGATGACAAGGGAAAAAATAGTGGTCGGCGGTAAAAACCACGACCGATGCCCAGAAAATCGCAGCGACAAGGCCGCCGATCGCTCCTTCCACCGTTTTCTTGGGACTTATCTCGGGATACAACGGCGTCTTACCCCATTTCTTCCCGCAGTAGTAAGCCAGAACATCGGTTGCCCAGATAATAAAGAGACTCACCCACACATAGGCGAGACCTGGTTGTTGCAATGGATTCGATATGTTTTCCGCGCCGGGCGGGGCCAGATTCCTAAGTAGAATGAGGTGGCTTGGCATCCAGCCGACGTAGATGAAACCCATGATGGTAGAGGCAATATCGGCAATGGTGGCAGGATGTTTCTCGAATCGAAGCACCAAACGAAAGAATGAAATGCATATGCCGACGGTCAGAAGAATTGGATAGTGTGAAAGAGGGAAGGTCTCGGGCAGGTGAATTCCTGGAAGTTTTGGCAATGAAGCCAGCACGATGAATGCGATTATCATTCCTATTACAATCCGGCTTGACGGCTTGTAACCCTTGGCTCGAGCCATTCCTATAAATTCGAGTCCGCCCAGTACGCAACCGATCGCTAGCAAGACGGAGAAAAGCAGTCCCCCGACCATTACGCCGGCTACTGCTATGAGGCAGAGTATCCATCCGGTAACGACTCGCTTCATACTTTCTTTTCCGACATCAGTTTTGCGGCGGCAAGTGCTGTGAGAGGGATGGTGAAAGTCAGACCGAGGCTTCCGCTCAAAGCGGATGCTACTTCCGTCGCGAATAAGTCCAGGTTGAGGAGTTTGATGCTTGGCATCTGAGTGGCCAGGAGGAGGAGGGGCAGGGCACTTCCAGCATATGCCAGGATTAGTGTGTTCGTCATCGTGCCCATGATATCGCGACCGACATTCATTCCGGCTTCATATAATTGTTTTGTTGTCGCGTTCGGATCGGCCTTCGCCACTTCGGCTACCGATGAGGCAATTGAGATTCCGACATCCATTATCACGCCCAGTGCGCCTATCAACATTCCCGCTGCCAGAAGCCCGCAGTAAAATGGCAACTCCTGCACCAAAACCGAGCCGCGCAGAATTTGAGCTTCTTCGCTGGAGAGACCTGTCAAGGGCGCATAGTCTATGACGAGCTGCGCCGCAACACCCGCTATAATGACACCGCCGACGGTGCCGATAATGGCGGAAAGTGATTTCTTCGACAGCCCTCCGATCAACAATATGCTAGTTGCGGTGGCGAGTAAACAGATTCCGACGGCAGTGATCAGCGGGTTGTACCCCTTCAAGCTCAAGGGAAGCAGTATGCATCCTATTAGGAGCACTGTCGCTAGAAGGCCAATCAGCGATTTAACCCCCTTTTTGCCGCCGAAGAGTAGAAAGGCGACCATAAAAACGCCAAGTAGTCCAAACAGGACTGGAGCGCGGTGGTAGTCGGCGATGCTGATATCGAGTTGTCCGTCTTGACCTGGTACTACTGCTAATACCACTTCCTGATCGGGTTTGACGCTGATGTTGAAGGCTGGATTGTCAGTCAATTCGTGAGGAATTACGAATTCCTTGCCGTTTAGAGGCCCCTCTAGCACCCGCACTCTTACAGTTTGATGCTGAGTGACCATGCCCGTGTGTTGGAGTAATTCTTTGTTGATCTTCGGGGCCGTTACCGTGAGGACTTTTCCGATGACCATCTCTTCATCGAGGTTGGCTCCGCCGAATACGGTATCGCCTGCGGTACCGGGAGATGCCGCAACCGATCGGGCAGATGAAGAGCTGTTGCCTTGTCCTGTATTTTTTTGACCGGACCTGTCCGGTTTCACGACCTTAGGTGCGCTGACCACGTCTGCCTTGGTCTGGTCAGCTTGACCCAGTGCCGATGCCGGCACGAACAACGGTATCAGGAATAGTGCCCCGACCGTCGCCGCTAACCTGGTCAACCTCGATGAATTCAGACTACATGACGTCAACGACCTAAGTCTCCTTCATCATTCCGATGAGTTGTCAACTTCGGTGAAATCCAACTTTAGTTGCTGTGATTGTGTAGGAGTTAAACCTAGATGATTATATGCTCTAACAGTCGCCACTCGCCCACGTGGCGTGCGCTGTATGAAGCCGGACTGGATGAGAAATGGCTCATAGACATCTTCAAGCGTCTCGTTGTCCTCACCGAGAGTGACTGCAATTGTATCGATGCCGACCGGTCCACCATCGTAGTGCTGAATCAATATTTCAAGAAAACGTCTGTCGGTGTTGTCCAGACCGAATGCGTCGACTTGATATGACTCGAGCGCCTGAATCGCGAACGCTTCGTCGACCACGTTTTGGCCCTGGAACTGTCCGAAGTCGCGGACGAGCCGCACTAATCTGTTAGCGATTCGTGGCGTGCCCCTCGCTCTCGAAGCAATCGCCTTCACCGCTCCTTCGTCGACCGTCACCGACAGGAGGGCGGCCGTCCTTGCCACAATCAAACTGAGTTCGGACAAATCGTAAAACTCGAGACGGCAAGCAAATCCAAAACGATCGCGCAAGGCTTTGGATAGTCGACCAGCCTTGGTTGTCGCTCCAACCAGAGTGAACCTGGGCAAGGGCAGTCTCATCGTCCTGGTGGCATGCCCCTTACCGGAGGTCAGGTCGATGACGAAATCTTCGATCGCAGGATACAGAAGTTCCTCTGCCACTTTGTTGAGACGGTGAATCTCGTCGATAAAGAGGACATCCCCTTGCTCTAGCTGGTGCACAAGACCGACGATATCGCGCGGTCTTTCGAGACTCGGACCGGAGGTCATATGAATTCGAGCACTCATCTCATTGGCGATCACTCGTGCCAGCGTAGTCTTCCCCAGACCGGGCGGTCCATAGAGCAGAACGTGGTCGAGCGGCTCGTTGCGTGTGCGCGCTGCCGATATCGACATCGTTAGCATTGTCTTCAGTCGCGACTGTCCAATGTATTCGTTCAGGCTCTCGGGACGCAGCGTCGCGTCAGACTTCTTGTCTGATGAGGTCTCGCCCGTGGAGAGCACGGTCGTCCTTACCTTCTTCTCTTCACCTGCCATAAATGCTTTGACCGGTCTTTCGTATGCACCGGTCGACGCCTTCTTGCCGTCGTCCGGGAGCTGATGTCCATGGCTTTGGATTATAGTCATTCAGGTAATTATGTCATTGTTGAGAGCTAAGTTTTTAATGTGTTTATCTTATGAAACAGAACTCAAGATCTCAACGTATATATACCTGGCGAAAAGGTCAGCGGTTGTGAGTGATGCCACTCTTGCCGTCCATATCCATAACCTCTTCTGAATCGATCAACAAGGATTTGAGCTCATCCACACGCTTCTTTCTCAATTGGCCGCCAATGACTCGGCAATCTACATCCGGTCGAGATTTCTTGAATTGTTCTATGGCGTCATTCGAAAGGGAATGACAGTCCCGAATGGATACGATTTTGAGCGATTTTATCGTGGCGATGGTCGACAGACCGCTGTCGTCGATAGTGCTTTCGGCACAAAATAGCTCCCGGATTGTACTTTTCTTCAATGCCTCAAGCTGCTCTTTTGACGCCTTCATTCCGGTGATTCCGAGGTAGGTCAGATTGGGCATCCTTGCGATCTTGGTGAGGGCATCATCGGTGATACCAGTTCGACCGACTGACAGTGCCTTGATATTGGGCCAACGTTCGATGACCAGGTCTAAGCACTCATCATTGAAATCCCGGCACCCAGTGACGTGAAGCCCGTGAAGCTCGACGTCTGTGAGCTGCTTCAATCCATCAATGTTCGTGTCCGTCTCCGACAGAGATAGATCGTGGAGATCTGGGAGTTGATTCAAGTATTTGAAGTATCTGTTCTCGATGGCGCTTCTGTCCAGATTGATGAATTTGATTTGACATTCCTTGAGATATCTGAATCCCGATCCTTTGATTGGCGTATCGCTCAGGTATAGCTTGGAAAAGCTCTTCCTCGAAAGCTCTTTTAGATCGTCGTCGTGGACATTGAGCGCCGGTTCCACTGATTGCCCGTTAAAGATAAAGCGACTGATTTCTGCTTTCTGTGTCTTCTTTGTCGTCTCAGTATCTGTTTTCTTCGTTTCCGACATCAGTTTGAATGAAAAAACTGCAAAAACTATGACGAGTAACGATACCGAGAGGATGAGAATGCGCGAGTTAGACTTACCCTGACGCGAGGGCTCCGATGATATGGATATGGACCCGGCTTGATTGGAGTCGCGAGTGATCGCAATTAGAGCGTCTATCTCGTCCTTGAGTTCCGTCATAGATTCGTATCTGTCTTTCGGTGCTTTCATCAAGCATCTGTCAACAACTGCCTGGAGCTCTTTCGGTATTTCCTGTTTTGCTAGCGCCGCCATATTTGGTGGCTTATCTTTGGAATGCCTTGCAATCAATTCCATCGCGGTGTCACCGCGAAAGGGCGGTCCTCCTGTAAGACACTCGAACATAATGCACCCGAGTGAGTAGATCTCGGAACGCGCATCATACCTATGACCATTGACTTGATCGGGGCTCATGTATTGCGGTGTGCCCACTACGGTAATGCCCTGCACGATGGTCGGCTCTTGAGCAAGGCTGAGCTTTGCGACGCCGAAGTCAATCAGTCTGACCGACAGGGTTTCATCGTTGTTTTCCACAAGGAGAACATTGGTGGGCTTGAGGTCTCTGTGGAATATGCCGTTGCTGTGCGCGTAGGCCAGGGCTTCAGCCAACTGTGATGCGATGTTCAAAGTTGTATTAATTGAAAGTGCACCTTCGCGAATATATTCTTCCAGAGATTGTCCTGGTACGAAGTCTAGCACCATATACGGTGCTCCTTCGTTGGTTGTGCCGAAGTCCAGAATGGTGACGATGTTCGGATGTTGCAGAGCGCTTGTTGCTCTTGCCTCCTGATGGAAGCTGATTAGTTGATCTGGGGTGCTGCGTCGAAGGGTCTTGATTGCCACCTTCTTCCCCAGTACTCGATCCCGGCATAAATAGACATTGCCGGCAGAACCCTGTCCAAGTTCGCCGAGCGGCTTGTACCTGTCTTTTGGAAACAAGTCGTTGGCAACGTTGATTTCTATCTCTGCTTGATCGCTCGTTGGGCGTGCCACCCTTCTGTGTTCAGGCAACGAACGAGTTCGGCAAGAACAGAGCTCGTGCCTTAAGTCCCATTGGGTAACATCTCCTCGTGTTCGAGATGCTACTTTCTTGCCGCACTGTTCACACCGCTCTGCCAATCTGTGCACCTTCTTGGTGGTTTTAATTATATCTTTAAGGGCTGCTGCCTGTTCGCATGCATACCTACTGGTTATGCCAATCGCGTTTTTTAGTCAAATCTAATGTGTTGCTTTCGCCGGTGTCGGTCCGTGTCACTTGTGGGATGCAAAGAACCTTAGTACGATATACCAACTCTTTCGTCCGGGTTGGTCAAAGGCGAAGAGCGGTTCAAGGTTGTTATGGCTGGTGATACTAAATGTAGTGTCGTCGCTGCAAGTTTTTTAATCCACCGAGGTTTTATGGTCGAGAAAGAACGCACTGTGATCATTAGAGAGAAATCGGACGGTGGCGCCGTCAAAGTTGCTGCCCTGGTCGCACTGGTAGCGACCAGCCCTTTCTGGTTTATTATCGGCATTACAATCGTGGTCGCCTTGTCCTCTAGTTTTTTACATGCGGGAGTATGGCCCTTTATACTATTGACTATATTTAGCCTTTTTCCCGCCGTACGAGAGCGAATCTCCGGCAAGCATGACAGCAAGCGTCTGGAGCGGCGCATTGAAGAGCTCGAATTGGATAATGCCGATCTGCGCCTGCAGTATCTAGCGCTTCAAGAAAGCATCGAATTCGATACCACGCTTAAGCTTCATTCACAACGCAACCAGCAAGAGCATGCAAGCGATAGCCTCGCCGGAATAGGCAAATAAACAGACACTTAGAATTTCCTGTTCTGCTCCCACATCCAGGCCGTCTCTACGATTTTTTCCAGGCTGTACTCAGGCTTCCATCCGAGCATTTCGGTTGCCTTATCATGGTTGGCATAAAGCGCAACCGCATCTCCTGGACGACGAGCGCAGTAATTAACGTTGATTTTGCGGCCCGTGACCTCTTCGCAAACCCTTACCACCTCTTTCACCGATGCTCCCACCGACGACCCCAGATTAAGAGACAACTTTGCTGATTCTTTCAATTTATCTAGTGCGAGGATATGAGCATCGGCCAGGTCGTTGACATGAACGTAGTCGCGAACGCAAGTGCCGTCGGGCGTGTCGTAATCGTTGCCCCAGACATTCAGCTGCTCGCGCTGTCCGATTGCGGTTTGCAATGTCAACGGTATGAGATGAGTCTCCGGATGGTGACTCTCTCCAATGTCTGAGGAGTCGTCGCAGCCGGCCGCATTGAAGTAGCGAAGACTGACGAAAGACCAGTCTTTCGCGTCAGCAAGCGCTTGAATCGCCTTTTCGATGATGAACTTGGTCATCCCGTAGACGCTCACGGGACGCTGCGGGTGATTTTCATCGATCGGGCAATAATCCGGGTTGCCGTATGTGGCACAGCTCGAAGAAAACACGAGTTTGTCGACTGACGCTTCCTGCATCGCTTTGAACAGATTGAGTGTGGCAACGACATTGTTGTCGAAGTATTTGAAGGGATTCTCTTGCGACTCGCCGACGTAGGCAAAGGCGGCGAAATGTACGACTGCGTCGACGTTGTTGCTTTTGAGGAGAGTAGACATGAAATCGAAATCGCCTACGTCTTTGCCGAAGAATCTCATTCGGTCGTTAGGTGGCAGAGACTCTCGATGACCAAGCGATAAATTGTCAATAGCTATAATCTCGACGTCCGGTCTTCGGCTCAGCACTCGTCTGACAAAATGACTGCCAATATAGCCGGCCGCGCCCGTTACAAGAATCGTACTCAATGCTAAATCTCACACTCCAATTGACCAATAAACAATAACCGGTTTCCCGCTTAAACAACTAGGAGTAAGATGAATGTTTGAGGGTTGAATGTTTGCTCATTGTTTATGAGTTTCAAACCGTCCTCAGGGTGACAATGTGAGCACACCGCAACGCCAGGGCGGATCATTCGCTACGGCCAGTCAAGTAAATCCGCATCAGCACCACGACGAATTGCACGGCGCTATCTTTCCGTCGGGTAAAGACTTCTTCGCCTGGCTGACAACCGGATTTGTCGGGGCAATCCTGCTCTTCTTCTCCTTCACGGCAGGGGAGATTTTTGCCCCCGGAATCTCGCCAGGTGATGTCGCGGAAAAGGATATCCGGGCACCTCAGGACGCGACCGTGATCGACGCCGAGGCGACGAAATCATCTGAAGAGGAGGCTCGCCAACATGTAATTCCCGATTTTGTCGTGGACCGCGGTCACGACCAAACTACCTTGGATAGGGTCAAACAACACTTCGATAACATAGAGAATCTGCAAAACCTTGGTATTCAACCTTTGCCGCAACTTTCTGCCCTGGGAGTGGAGCCGGACCAACATGTATTCATCCTGACGACCAGCGAGAGCATATATCAACAGCTCACGGGTACCTCTTCTCAGCCCATTACCGATAATTACGTCGGGCTTTTGAAGAATCGACTGGAATCACCGCCCTACCCAGCTTTGAAGGTCAAAGGCAAGTCCAAACCACGATCGTTGCCGCCTCCAGTACCACCAGGCGAGCTGTTGTCGAAAGAGCGATCGGCATTAGGCCGTTATGAAAAACAGCATGGCGCGATTGACAAAAATGAATTGCTAATCGCCGTGACTATACCACCCGCGCAACTCATCGCTTTCGAGGAGATCGTGCTCGCGAGTGCTAATCGCATTTGTCAGCAATTCTCCAGATTTCCCGTCACGAACAAGAGCGAGTGGGAAGGAATAGTCGTCGAATTTTTGCCGGATACCTGGACCGTGCCCTTGCGCAAGACCATATCCGTCCTCGTCTCTCAGGCACTGGAGCCTAATCTCGTAATCGATCCTGCCGCTACCAAGTCGAAAGCCGACCACGCAGTCCGAATGGTGAAGCCGGTGACCAGGGAGATAAAGAAAGACGAGATAGTGATCAAGCGGGGTGAGATCATTACGGACGAAAGACAACAGGTCTTACAAGCTCTTTCTATTCAGAGCGTGAAGAGCACCACGCTTCTTTTTGTTCTCGGAATTTCGTTGCTCGCCGCACTCGGATTCACCGGTCTATTTCTGCTCACGTACGAGCCGAAACTTTTTTTCTCTTCAACCTCCATCGCGCTGATGTACACAGTCGGTATCGTGACCTCGGTGCTTACGGCTCTTTTAGGAAGCACTTATCCTCAGTTCGTCCCGATTTCGGGCGCAGCGCTCGTGTTGACGATTTTTTTCCGGCGTAGGGTCGCTGCCGCTTTGATTTTGCCAATAATAGTTCTACTCTTCGTCGGCGGACTGATTAACGGCTCACACCTTCTCGCTCTGACTATAGGAGCTATTGCGGCCATCTTGACCTACTCGAGAAGACCCAATTCGCTGGTCTTCACCGGTCTCGTGGTCGGTGTTGCGCAAGCTCTGGGATTTCTCATCGCATTCGTCATAGGCAAAGGTATTCCGGTTGTATTCGGCGCCCACTTGGCACCATATCTGGTGGCGTGGTTGCCGGCGTCCACACCGGATCTCCAATCCGTCGGACTGCAGTTCGCCGGTGGAATCGCTTCATCCATAGTGGCAATCGGTTCCTTGCCTTTTCTTGAAAATATTTTTGGCATGGTCACACCCTTTCGACTGGTCGAACTTACCGATGCCGAACAGCCCTTGCTTCGCCAGTTGGAGGAGAAGGCTCCCGGTACCTATCAGCACAGTCTCGCCGTAGCCAACCTGGCAGAAGCCGGTGCCAAAGCCATCCATGCCGACGCGAATCTGGTTCGGGCAGGGGCTCTGTATCACGATATAGGGAAGATGGTTAAGCCTAAGTTTTTCATAGAAAATCAATTGGGAGCAACCAATCCACACGACTCGATGACTCCGGAAGAAAGTCGCAGCCGCGTATTGGCGCATGTGACGGACGGTATCGAGCTGGCAAAGAAGTATGCCTTGCCCAAGGCGGTTCAAGACTTCATTCCGATGCACCAGGGTACGACCCTGATGGCATACTTCTATCACAAAGCCTGCCAGCGAGACGGCGTCGAAAACGTCGATGCGAGCTTCTATCGATATCCCGGTCCGAAGCCGCAATCCAAAGAGACGGCAATCGTTATGCTCGCCGACGTCTCTGAAGCTGTTACACACAGTATGAAGGATCCGAGCGAGCAAGAGGTCGACGATGCCATTGAAAAGGTCTTTGAAAACCGTTGGCAAGACGGACAGTTCAACGAATCATCGTTGACCTATGATGAGCTCCATCGTGTTAAATTGTCCTTTGTTCGAGTCTGGCGGACGTTGCACCACGACCGATTAAAGTATCCTGCAACCACGACAGGGCGGATGGCTGTACCTCCTACTGAGGACAAATCAGGCTCCAACGGCAAAGCTGCCGAGAAGGATGCGGTATCATCCGTAGTGGCGGTTGCCGAGCCACCTGCAATCGATGACGGTCCATGCGATTGTGTAGTGGCCGAATTTGGTCCTTCCATGGATCTTGGACACGACCAAGTTCATCACGTTGCCGAGCCTGAAGGTCAACCGGCCCAGAAGCAAGTTCCAGATTAACTTTCTATTGCGAAAGTATTATTTCTTGCTCTTGCAGTCGAGTTCGTTCGGTTACTCCCAGCATGTAGAGAGCGTATTCCACATCGGTGTTCGAGCGAGCGGCGAATTCCAGAGCGATAGCTGCGTTTTCTTCGTCGATCTTCTCGCGCGTGAGCATATCAACGAGACGTAATGCGGAATAGAGAGTGTTTTCGTCCACCATCCCGTTAGACAGGAGCGCCCGACAAATGTACATTACCTGGTTGTAGTTGACGATCGCGCGCTCTTGCATCTCCGTCGGAATCTGGTTGATGTCGAGCACGTTGATCTGATGCAAAAGCGCTATGAGCTGCCGCGATTGGTTGGTCTGCAATCGAAAAGTGCAAGCTTCGGACGCGGCGCGCATTGCAGAGACTCCTTTTGTTCTTATCT
Organism: uncultured Candidatus Obscuribacterales bacterium; assembly: GCA_964418155.1. Lineage (GTDB taxonomy): Bacteria > Cyanobacteriota > Vampirovibrionia > Obscuribacterales > Obscuribacteraceae > JADYXR01. Next base: position 81,702 of record CAYQKX010000005.1, read on the forward strand.
CGATAAGCGCTTCTCGTGCACGATCCAATTCTAATGTGCCGTTGTCGATCATCTCCTGAATCGCGACTGCCGACAAGACGAATTGCTCTGAAAAGAGCCGTGCCTCGACGAATGCCTGGCCTATTGGTTTGTTGATTGTGATGTGGGCAAGAAGCGCTTCCCGAACCTGCCTGTCGGTGACCACTCCGGCATTTAGCAGAAGGTCGGCAAACAAAGGTGTGCCCTTCAAGGGTTGCTTCTTGAAGCCTCGATTGATCTGGAGGGTCATTAAGACCGCTTCCCGCTCGCCGGCTAACTTCAAAGAGTCGATGCCCTGATCGCGTATGACCTGTCCGCGGCGAATGTGCTGTTGGATAGTCAGGGCCCGATTGATAAGTTGCTGAGAGATCAAACCTTTTTGACAAAGGATGTGTCCAAGAGGCAATCCGGTGGCGCTGTTGGCTTCGAGTGAAAGTGCGACTGCTTCTTCTGTGATGTTGTCACTATCGACCAGCAGCTGACCGAGCTTGTTAGTTTCCTGCTCCTCGGGCTGCACCAGACCGGTCTTCCTGAATGATTCTTCTAGAGTCATTCCGCCACCATGCGCGGTTCGCAATACTTCGACGGCGTCCTCTCGGGTCAGCAAGCGGTCGTTGACCATGTACTGTATGGACAGAGCGTTCCTGAGCTCTCCATCGCTGAGATAACCCGATATTACGAGAGCCTTGCCAATTGGCAACCCATCTTCTTCGAATCGCGCCAACGCATCTTTGATATAGGTGGATGACAGTATTCCAGCCTCCAGAAGGAGGTCCCCGAGTCGCAAATGTTGGGAGCTTTCCGTCACTGTTTGTCCTTACTCTTCCGTCAGGTGCTTCTCGAAAAACGAGAGGCAGGTCCGACCATATTCTCTCTGTTTAGTGAGTTTAACGGATACCTTTTCAACTGGTAAATCGGCTGACTTAGCGTGTTCGATTATCAGCAGACCATCTTCCTCCAAAAGACCGTAACGGTCGACCAACTGCACGGTTGACCCGGCAAGACCGCTTTTGTATGGTGGATCGGCAAAGATTATGTCGAATTTTTGACCGCGTATCTCGGACAATACCTGCCTGACATCACCGGTAATAACATCTCCTTCGAATCCAAACTGTTCCAGGCTCTCTTTTATGTTGTCGGCAAGCGTGCGTTCAAGCTCCACCGCCACGAGACTTTTCGCTCCGCGGCTCAAAGCCTCCATTCCCATCAACCCGCTTCCGGCGAAAAGATCCAGAAATTTGGCATTATTTAATCGTCCAGAAAGGATGTTGAACAGCGCCTGTCTGATTTTTGAGCTCGTCGGCCTGACCTCCAACCCGCGAGGGCTCGTTATTACACGGCCTCTCGCCCCACCACCAGTGATTCGCAAACTCATCCGAGGCTCTCCGGCTTCTACATATGGTGATGATAGGCCCGGCAATCTCATTTCCGCAATCTGCAGGCTTAACATGTGCGCAACACTACTGCCACCATCAACTCACGGTTGTCATAGTGGTGGTACCATGAGGCGTTATCATCGTTCTCATTATCAAGTGGGGACTTTCGGGAGCTTTCATGACAGCACGGCGGATCGCACGGGAGCTGGCAGTGATAGTACTGCCTCAGTTACCGAAAGATCAGAATAAGATTGAAAAACTGGAAATTGAGGATCTGGTCGGACGGGCCGTGCATTTGCTTACGGGTCATGCTCGAGAGATACTGGAGACTGCTAGCGCGGAGCTTAGCAAGGTTTCACAAGAGCTTGCCGATTTCGAGGCAGACGACCCGAAGAACAGGCATAAGCTTGAAAACCTGAGACCGGTAACCCTGACATCGGAACAGCTAAAAACGCAGCTTCAACAAATAGATCGTGTCGTCAACTTCTTGTCCGAGGCAATCGATATTCCCGAGATGACGCTACATAGCGGCAGATCGCGAATCGAGATTCCGTGCTCGAAGTGCAACCACGTCGCTACCGTTGTTCTCGATCGCGAAGATCGTTCGGAAGTGAGAAATTTTCTAATCCAGTTGGTTTTGGCTTATGTGGAAAACCGCAGCGCTATTGATGATTTCATAAGAGCCGCGCGAGCGAAATGGAAGGTGGAGCGGATGGTGAGCATCGACCGCGATATTTTGAGATTGGCGTGTGCCGAAGCCTTTTTCATGCCGGATGTTCCTATCAAGGTGGCAATCAACGAAGCGGTCGAGCTGTGCCACAGATTTGCAGATGAAAAAGCCGCCAAGTTTGTTAATGGCATCCTCGGCGATCTCGTCGAAGAAGCTGAATATTTTCGAGAGACTGGAGAGTTTCGCGTTAAAACTAATACGAATGGAAACAAGAAGTGATAGGAGCGGACATGGAAGAATCCGGAGAACGGAAAGGTTTTTGGGGCTCGACGCTGTCTAAGTTGAAGACAGCGCTGTCGAAGACCAAAACCCAGATTGTAGGTTCGATCGAAGATGAGACCGGAGACGAAGAGACTCTGGTGGACATTCAGTCTCCCGACCTTCTGGAAAATGCCAAACCTGTCGATGGAGTGGTCCGCAACGGTGGGCTTGTTGCCACGCCTCCTGATTACGCCAGTGGCGGCGCCCAGTACTTTGCTGTATCCGATGCTTCCACATCTGTTGCCGACAAGGATGCGACAGACTTGACTCGGTCTTCCGAGCCTGGTGTTACCAGTAGTATCACCGCTGAGGCTCCTCGCGCGGAATCCGCTGTCAAAACCAGTGCACAGACACTGGCGCCCGCTCCGTCACATGCAGGCAATCGTCATGCCATCGACGATGAATATCTCGAAGATCTCGAAGACAAGCTCATCAAGTCGGATATCGGTCTTGCCAATGTGCAGAGTATGATTGCTCATTTGCGAAAAGAGGGCAGAGGCAAAAGCTGGACGAGCCGCGAAGTTATCGAGTTTTTGAAAGGCGAATTCCAGGCTGTACTGAAAGCCGCACCTTCTCCGGAGCTCAAGTGCGTACCCGGCAAGGTGAATATCATTCTCGTTGTCGGTGTGAATGGTACCGGAAAGACAACCAGCATCGGCAAGCTTTGTTGGAGATTCAAACAAGAAGGCAAACGTGTTCTGATGGCCGCTGGCGATACATTCCGTGCGGCCGCCGAATCACAACTGGAGATCTGGTCCGAGCGAGCCGGCGTTGATATCTTGCGCCTGCAAGAAGGAGCTGATCCTGGAGCCGTAGTGTTCACCGCCATCGATCGAGCAAAGAAAGAAAACTACGACTGTCTCGTGATCGATACTGCCGGACGTTTGCATAATAAGACGAACCTTATGGCGGAACTCGGAAAGATTCGAGGCGTCGTCGAGAAGCACGGTCAAGGTCTACCGCTCGAGTGCTTGCTTGTCCTCGATGCATCCACCGGGCAAAATGGCTTGCAGCAAGCGAAAGTGTTTACCGAGGTCTGCAAGTTAACCGGCGTAATATTGACTAAGCTCGATGGTACTGCCAAAGGTGGTGTCGTATTCAGTATCGCAAAAGAGCTGCAAATTCCAGTCAAATTGATCGGACTCGGCGAGCAGATGGACGATCTTCGCGACTTCGAACCGCAGCTTTTCGTCGAAGCTTTGTTCTAAGCCTGAGCTGTCGGCATCTCGCTATCTGATTCGAGTAATCTCTGTTGCGCGTCGTCCTGGAAAGCGACGGCTTGAGTTGTTGCACCCTTTGAGAGTCTGATCGCCTTTCGTGATTGCAAATACTTGCTTGCTATCATCGCACCAGTGAGCGGCGTGCCCACCGAGAGAGCCAATGCGCACAGCGCTCCGGCGTAGTCAACCCAAGTGATAAAAGTCGGTCCCGTAAATGTAAGCCAAATAGTGGTGGCTATCATGACTGGCAGAAGCAGTACATTCGAAAGAATGAACGGGCTCCACATTACGGTAGCGAGGGTTCGTGCCGTCGATGCTTTAGCTGCATCGAATCTGAGAACCAGAGAAAGAGAACTGGCTCCCACCAGGCAAGTCAGAAACAGAAATATATCCGTGTATGATAGGTAAAACCCACTTGTTATGCCGATTGTGACTAGTGACGCAATCACTATTGGAATGATCGCAAAGCATCGAATCATCGGTATGATGACTTTCTCTGCGCCAACTGTTTGATTCAGACTCTGATAGGAAAGCTCCGCGATCTTGGTACCGAGTAGAGCTATTCCCGCGCTAGCCATGTTCCAGAATACCAGCAAACCTCCGTCCCAGGGCTGAACAGATTGACCATCAACGGCCCAGAATGTGATCGTTAGTATGTATCCGACAACCAGACCCGCTTGTGTGTAAACCCAGGGCTTGCCGCCGCCGAACAACAGTCGCTTATAGGTGAAGAGCATACTAAAAACGAGGCACGGCACAAACCAGACGCCGAACGCTATTGCCACATTCGAAGCCATTGCCAGAGTGCCGAAAAGCTCCGAAATTTTCGTACAAAGGATGAGTTGGACACCGGAAAATAAGAGCATTGCTCCACTGGCGCTGGCTCCGCTGACGATTAACGACCAGGCGAAAGCCATCCAGTTCGGTGTGTGTCTGCGTGGAGCCGTGAGCGCGTGCTTCTCGTCTAGAAGCGTAACCGCTGCCATCCATTTCTCTTCAGGTGCTTTTGGGTCACATGCTATGTCCCAGACCTGTTGTTTGAGGTTGCTCTCCATAAATCTTCCTATTCCTGGCGATCAATCATGTTTCGGGCACATGCTAGTGGAATCGGTTCACATGAATCCATCGATGTTTTGCGCAGCATCCTGGCGCCGAGCCGGGCCCCTATCATCGGACCCAGTATCAAACAAAGGATGGTTCCGAAACCAACGGCAAATTCAGAGAGCGAAATCTGCAAGACCGGCACGAATAGGGCGCATGCAGAGTTGATCAACAGCGCCGGAACAAGTACGATATTGGCAAGAATCAGAGGACCCCAGGCACATATCGCTAGAGCGCTCGCTGTCTGGGAGTCGGATGCCTTGTTGACGGTGGCGATGTAATATCCTGACGTGATAAGAAGTATGGGCAACCAGAAGCACATCGCTGAAAACACCGTGAATATGGGAGGAAAAGCTGTCAGTGTCAGCAGCAGTGTCCCTGATGCTGCAAAAATCAATCTCGAATGAGGAAAGACACGCCGAGCCCCAACGGTCGATTCGAGCGACTGAATCGTTCGTGCTGTAAGCTTTGATGACACCGCCGAAAGTCCGATGAATCCGGCACTCCATAACGCGAACAGGCTGAGGTTGCCTATCGATGCGGACGGTGAGAGGCATAGTTCTAAAGAAAAGGGCAGAAGGGCCCCGAAAGCCACGATAGCGTAATGAAAAATCGACCAGGCTCGACCACCACCCCAAATGTGTTGTTGAAACGAAAAAATCGAGCTGAAGGCGATGAAAGCCGCACTCAACAGCGCGAACGCGTGGGCTCCGTTAAACGTGTAAAACACTCCGGTTGTTATCGCTGCCAACTCACAGACGGCAGCTGAGAGAAAGCCGAAGATCATGAAAGCGCCTAGTCCACTCAGACCGCTGACGCTGAGCGACCAGGGGAGTCCAAGTGATGGATGAAGAAATTGACGAGACGACGACGGAGCCTTTTGTCCATCGATGAGCGTGCAGGCGGCCATCCATTGCTTCTCTTTGGCCGATGGATCGGATGCGATCGCCCAGGCCTTTTCATTATTCGATCGATTGTCTTCAGTATTCATAGGTCGATTCCACTGAAAACTAGACGCCTGCGCGAGTTGAGAATCCTGATGTCTAGAGTCGGCAGGTCGGATTGCCGCCTCTGAATTGAATGCACCCGAGATCGCCGTGTGCATAGACTTCTTACCCGTACAGGCAGGAAAACCTTACCTGATATTGCCTTAATTATAGTAGTTATCGAATCACGATGCTCATGCAGAGCCGGAATCGGTGTGGTCGATTACGGGCTCCTCGTTGAAGCATCTGGATTCTGGAAATTTGGGTATGGCATTGAGAGGGTTCGAGCTATGACCGAAGCAATACCAAAACTTCCGATTCGTGCTGCCAGCGAGCAAGGTTTTGAGGCGCTCTCGTTTTTCGCTCAACGCCACAAGCTTTCATATTCGCATCCGATCTTCCGTCGATTTAAATGGACTACATCCACTGGGCTGATTTGGGCAATAGTGCTTTTAGGCTCACCGATAATCGCCGTGGTTGTATTTACGATGTCTGTTGCACTGCCGACCTTCATGGTTTTGTCAATTTGCGGAATGATGACCCTGACCGGCGGCTACTTGCTTTCCGGTGCCTGGCTGGGCAAAACGACGATAACCTTCGACTCTGAAGGCATACTGTTTCCCCTGTGCCTCAGCCGACAACTCAAAGGACAGTTGTATCGCGAATGGTCCGAGTTGAAGGTGCTGGTATTCGTGGATCGCAATGTACCGTCCGAAAATCCGACGAAAATTAAGCTCGGCTTCAAGGATGACGCCCATGCTCTGCTGAATATTGACGGTTTCAATCGAGCCGAGCTGGAGCTTCTATTTCTCGCGATCGATACCTATTCACCGAAGCTGTACAAGCTACCCGATTTACAGCGTGTGAAGCTGAGCGCTTCCTGGAAGGGCGACGAAGTAGTGCGTCTGGGATTCACGGAGTTGTGGAACGAGTCCTTAAGCAGTCGCTTCGGCTCGACTGCATTCGTGCCCTTGGAGTGTGGTGCTACGCTGCGTAACGGATCCATCAAAGTTATGGGCAATAAGGGTTTTGGTGGCTTGTCGGCAGTCTACCTCGCCAAGCTTGAAAGTGGTGAGTTTGTCGCATTGAAGGAGTGTGTTACGCAAGACCTTGGTGACCCCGAAGCATTATCGAAATCTAGAGAGATGTTCGAGAGAGAAGCCAAAATTCTTGCTGGGCTCGACCATCCACGCATTGCTAAAGTGATCGATTATTTCGTTGAAAACGGCAGGCACTATCTGGTTTTACAACACATAGTCGGAGAGAATCTTAGAAACATCGTCTTAGACCAGGGTCCGCAATCTGAGGACATCGTCTGGGATTGGGCGAGTCAGCTCACCGAAATTATCGACTATCTTCATTCGTTAGAACCACCTGTGGTGCACCGTGATATCACTCCTGATAACATCATTCTGGCTCCAGATGGGAGCTTGTACCTGATAGATTTTGGTGCTGCTAACACATTCATTGGTACCGCTACCGGTACCGTTGTCGGAAAGTCTTCATACATTCCGCTCGAGCAATTTAAAGGCAAAGCATGTCCTGCGAGCGATGTCTTTGCTTTTGGCGCTACTCTCTATTTCTTTGCGACTGGACGCGATCCAAAACCGCTCTCCGAGTGTGATGCAATCGCCGATGGTGGCAAAATCAGCGTCAGTCTCAATGATCTGATCAAACAGTGTACGAAAGTTGATGTAGATGAAAGACTGTCCCAGGTCCGAGAGGCTGTTAGAGGAAGGCGAGGCGGTCTGAAGTAATGGCTATAGAACTCACTGGGAAGAAAATTGTAACTTCCATAGACAGACCTCGACATGGACCGCTTCGTGATTTTTTTCTTTATATAGTGCCGTTTTTGTTCTTTGGGTTCGTGATTGTCAAGGGAATTTCCGCTGGCCAGCTCATTTCTAACAGCACCTTGTCGTCGTTGTTTTTTCGATGGGACATCGGCTGGATACTTGTTGCACTGTATGGGCTGGGCATCCTCTCGTTAGGCATTGTCTCTCAGCATCGATATAATCGCAGTCTGGATCTTCTCCAGATTTTGTCGGTCGACGACGAAGGGATAAGGCTTGGCCGACAAGGCGAAGAGTCTCAAGAGTGCAAGGAGATGATCCTCTGGACGATGATTAAAAACATAGGAGCATCGCAGCCTGGTTCTAGCAGAGATTTTCTGATCGAGGTGCATGGTTCGAAAGTCTACAAGCTGAGCTGGAGCAATGCCATGGCATGGATCCCGTCATCCAGTCTATTTTCGAACATTCGGGTCTATGCCCCGCAGTCCGAGATCATCGATCAGGTCGCCCTCCTCTCGCAAGAGCAGTTGAAGAACTCACACACTCGACTCTGGTTGGAGTGCTTTTCTCCTTCAAGCAAGCGGATTAACGCGAGTCAGTTGGCCGACGGACAACAACTTCAAAATGGCGTTTATTCCGTCATCAGGAAAATTGGTGCTGGAGGGCAGGGCACTGCTTACCTCGCAAAGCGAAGCTCCGATGATGACGAAGTCGTGTTGAAAGAGTTCGTCCTACCGGTGCACAAGGGCAACGAATTTGAAGCGAACAAGATTGCGCTTTTGAGTCGCGAGTTTGAAATACTCTCAAAAATCAGCCATCCTCTCATAGTTAAGTTACTAGACTGCTTTGTTGAAGATCACCGTGGCTACATGGTGCTCGAATATGTTGAAGGAAAAACATTGAAGGAGTCGGTTAGAGACAATGGTCCGATGGATGAGCGAGATGCCCTCAAGCACCTGGTCCTGATATGTGAGACTGTAGAGTATCTGCATTCGTTGCAGCCTCCGATTATTCATAGAGATATAACGCCGGACAATCTCATTCTGCAGAACGATGGTACCGTAAAGTTAGTTGACTTCGCCGTAGCTCATCAATTCGAGTCTCAAGGTGTCTCCACGGTAGTCGGAAAGCAGGCGTACATGCCGCCTGAGCAGTTTCAGGGCGAACCCTGTCCTCAGAGCGATGTCTATGCCATTGGTGCCACCATGTACTTTCTTTTGACCGCTCAAGATCCGGCGCCGATGGAGCCGTCCCATCCTCGTCGTATCGTCGAGTCTCTGTCGGCAGAACTGGACGACTTGGTTGCAAGAGCTACGGCGTTCAACAAGGATAATCGAATCGCAAGTGCGACCGAGCTGCGCTGCGCGATTGAGCAACTGATGGAAGTTACAGTCAGCTAGTTAATCCGAATCTAGAGTCGTGCAAAGTGGAACACGCGAAACTCCTGTTTCGAGTTCCGCGTGTTCGCAGTGTTTCGTTTAACTATCCCTTCGCGCCAGGTAGTTTGCCTATCGGGTCGAGTGCATCTGGATTCTCCACTGAAGAGAGATCTCCAGTTGGTTCACCGAGATACTTCGCTCGAATTGTGCGGCGAACGATTTTTCCGGAGCGCGTCTTCGGAAGTGCGCCGACAGTGTGAATTACTTCTGGGCGCATTACCGGTCCGAGCTTGTGAGCGACGAGATCGCGGAGATCTTTCGTCAGTTCCGTCGATGCGGTCTTGCCCGGCATGAGAACAACGAAGCACACCAGAGCTTCGCCTTTGACGTCGTCAGGGACGCCGATGACGGCTGCTTCTGCTACATCTTTGTGTTCTACAAGAACAGATTCAACTTCGCCGGGTCCGACGCGCTTTCCTGCGACCTTGATCGTATCGTCCGATCTACCGAAGAGAAACCAGGACTCGTCCTCGTCGCACTTCGCCCAGTCCCCGTGATACCAGACTCCGGGGAATTTCGAAAAATACGTTTCAATATAACGCTCCGGATCCTTCAAGAATCCTTTCGTCATCGATGGTCCCGGCTTCTTGCACACGAGGTGACCAATTGAATTGCTTACGCTCTTGCCGTTTTCGTCGAAAACATCAATGTCCATTCCGAGGCCGGGACCGCCGAGTGAGCACGGTTTTAATGCCATCAGCGGTAGTGGCGTGAGTAGACCGCCGACCAGTTCGGTGCCACCGGAGATATTCATAATTGGGCAATTATTCTTGCCAACGTTTTTGAAATACCACATGTAACTATCTTCATCCCACGGTTCACCGGTCGAACCGAGAAGGCGGAGGCTGGATAGATCATGCTTCTGCACCCACTCGTCACCAGATGAACGCAATGCTCGAATAAGGGTCGGGCTGATGCCTAGCGTGTTCACCTTATGGCGATCAACGATCTGCCAAACACGATCTGGCGTCGGATGATTGGGAGCTCCTTCGAAAATTACAATCGTGCCGCCCCAGAAATAAACACCGATGATTTCCCAGGGACCCATCATCCAGCCGATATCCGATACCCAGAAGAAAACATCATCAGGACGAACATCGAAGGTGAAACCGAGCTCCTTGACAATTTGAGCCATGGCTCCAGCGTGAGTATGGACGGTACCTTTCGGTTTGCCGGTAGTGCCTGAGGTGTAAAGATACATCGATGGATGTTCGGCATCGAGGTCTACCTTGGTTGCTGCTGGTTTTACATTTTCGATTGCTTCGTGCAGCCAGACATCTCTTTCATTGTTCCAAGAAATCTGATTCTGCGTGTGTTTTACAACAACAATTTTCTTGAGGTTGGGTAGATCTTTCGCTGCTTCATCAGCATCATTCTTGATCTCGATGAGCTTGCCTCTGCGCTTGCCACCGTCTGCGGTGAAGAGCACTTTCGCTTCTGCGTCGGATAGTCTCGTTGCGAGCGCCTGAGAGCCAAATCCGCTGAAGACAGGTACTGCGACTGCACCGATTTTGAAACAAGCGAGGAGCGTAGCTACCGTCTCGGGTATCATCGGCATGTACATTCCGACAGCGTCGCCAGGCTTCACGCCTAGTTCCAGCATCAGACCAGCAATTTTGCTGACCATCTCATTCAATTCGCCATAGTTGAATTTTCGAAGACCGCCTTCTTCGCCTTCCCAGATCAGCGCTGGATGTGCGCTTCCTACGCTAGTTCTGCTGCCTAGCTGTTGACCTTTTGTTTGATGCCAATCAAGTACGTTGTCGACGATATTGAGTTTGCCGCCGACGAACCACTTAGTCCATTCAAAGCCTTTGCTGTCGTCCATCAGTTGGCTGTATGGCGTCGACCATTTGAAACCCATGAAATCGATCGCTTCTTTCCAGAACCAGTTGGTATCTTCCGTCGACCGTTTAATTAAATGACGCCAATCTTTCAGCCCATGCTGGGTAATGAAGTCTGCCGCGCGGCATTTGAGGTATTGACCGGTAGGTTTCCAAATTACGTCCGTCATAGTAGTACTCATCGAAACGCCCTCGTGGAGACAAGTCAGGCGCCCGAGGCATTGCCCTCCAGCCAGCTTGACCGGCATTGCGGGGCGGCTCAGCGCCGTGGAACACAAACGGTCATAGTATCGGACGTTTTAAGCGCTTTGTATCAAACCATAGAGAAAAATTAGAATTTCACGCTGTGGACAACCACATATTGGCAGCCTCTCGGCTCAGGTGTTAGTTAGCTTGGCTTGACCCTTTTACAGAGAGAACGGTATCGAGTCCTCTGAAGCTGACACTGCGGGTGGTGGTAGTGGTTTTGTTGGACGAAATCAAATCGTGCCACGGAATAGAGTTGAAAAAAACTTCGCAGTCGAGCACTATGCAGCCGAGAAGATTGGCGATTAGAACCGCTGACCAGACCAGCTTCGGGGGATGGCGTTCTAAGAGCATGAGTACGGTGCCTTCGACCATTATCGAGTAGGTGCCGAACAGCGTTAATCCCCACGGTCCAGAACCGGCTATGTAAGGTCCAAGCCCGAGTATTAGACCAAGGAACGATGCGAAGTTCATCAGCAGCGAGTCGAACATCGATCTGCCCAGACCTCCCCACTTCATGCGCCACAGTACAAAGCCTTCAACCAGGAGGATGGGCACGAATTGAAAGATGTAAAAGCCGAGCATTGTCGCCACGTTGTCAACTTGGATGCGATCGTGACTATTCTAGCGTAACCACTAACGGTTCGCTTCCCATTGTTGGAACCGTTTTGCTCGAATCTCTGCCGCCGATATATCGTCGACTCTCCCGACGAATTTGAGCCGGTGCTTTAACTCGAACCGGAAAGTTTGAATGCCGTTTGAACGAGCCTTTTGCCTTTGCGGGAATAATAGCTTAAATTGAGAAGAGACATTTTCGAGATTCACGAACTCATGAAGTCCAGCAAAAACACTATGGCGTCGATAGCCCTTGGTTTGGGGGCGCTGGTGTTTGCATTTTTCCTGGTTTTGTCCGACCCGCAGCAAGGCGGGCAGGTCGTACAGCAGATTCAGCAGACGACTTCGAATTGGGCGCCCAAGCCGGCCGCGACCCCGACGGCACTTTCGCCGGAATCGCGGATGGATGCTGGGATGCCCACTTCTCCGCAGGTTACGCCTGCTCCTGGTGGAAATGTCCGACCTGATCAGTCATTGTCCAGCGCCGAGAGCTATCTGGACTCTGCTTGGAAGACGCCTCAAGCCGCGGGTCAGGCCAATCAAGGCATGCCGAATCAGTTTGCCCAGCAGCAAGGGATGCAATCTCGAGGCGGCGGCGCTCGGATGCTGATGAGTCAGAGCGGTTTTGGAGGCGGATTTGGTAGACCTGGAATTCGGCGGTCTGGATTCCAGCGACAGGGATTTCAGCAACAGGGATTTCAGCAACAGAGCTTTCAGCAACAAGGCTTTCAACAGCAGGGCTTTCAACAACCTGGCGGTCAACGCCCCGGCTTGAGCCAATTCTTTGGTCAACAGCCCCAGCCCAATCCCAACATGAATCAGCAAGCCAATGGACAGAGATCTGCTGAAGAGTCAGTTCGTTACGAGCTCGGGGTGGCGCGCAGTGAGGCTGCGCAGGCATATTCATGTCTAGATCGGACGAGAGGTGCGGAAGATTCGTCGCAAAAGCGGTCAGCAGCGGCGGAAGCGCGAAGTCACGCCTCGCAGGCTAACTCTGCTGCCAGTCGTGCTCTTTCCCGTGGTGGTTCAGTGCCTGAAGTGCAAGGATTGATTGGGGATGTGCGTGCTACTGCTGCTCGAGCTCAGGACTATGCCGATCAAGCATCGAGTGCGGCTTCCGGTTGGTGAACTTGCTCATACGCCAGGTCCGCACACGATTTCACTTGGAGAACCGGTCGTTGCTGCCTGCTGACGCAAGTGAGTTACTTACCGCTGCTACTGCCACTACCATTGCCGTTTCCGTTTCCGTTTCCGTGAGCTGAAGCACTAGGAATTATCACGCGAAAGATAGTTCCACCACCTGGTCGATCGAGCACGTCGACGGTGGCGCCATTGGTGGCTGCGGCTTCGCTCACGATAGCCAACCCGAGCCCGCACCCGGATCCATTGCTTCCTGGAATCCTGTAGAAGCGCTCAAAGACCTTTTGCTTTTCAATGTCGTCGATTCCTGGTCCATTGTCCTCGACTGTAAGGATCACCTTCTCAGAGTCTTCAACCTTAATCCAAATGGATCCTTGAGCCGAAGTGTACTTGATCGCGTTATCGAACAAGTTCGTCAGCATCTCGGATAGATCGCCTTTGTCTGCCCTGATGTTGACTGGCTCTTCCGGTAGGTCGAATTCCATACTCACACCGCGGGCGAGCGCTTCGTGTACAACACCTTCGGCGGCGAAGTTCACTGCTTCGTTGAGGTCCATCAGTTCCAGCTGTTTTCCAATGTGCTCTTCAGATCGTGCAAGGCTCAGCAGCCTGTTGAGAAGGTGCGCCACTCTACTTGCCGCTTCCGACATCTGAGCAAGGACAGAGTCGATGTTTTCTTTCTCGGAATCTTTGATTCGCTCGGCATAGTCGACGTATGTCTTTAGTGCCGTGACCGGCGTGCGAAGCTGATGTGCCGCATTGCCGATGAATTGACGCTGCAGTCTGATGTGGTCGTTGGCGCCAGCAAAGAGTTCATTTAGAGCTCTGGTGACAGGCGCGAGTTCTGCCGGTGTCTTTCCGAGCTCAACCGGTGAAAGATCGATTTTTCCTCTGGACTCAAGCAAGTGACCTAGTTTTTCCAATGGTGCTAAGCCATTCTTAACTCCGAGCCATACCGAAAGACTTGCGAGAACAACTAGTACCAATTGTGGTGCCAGGATACTTAGAAATATTTGTTCCAGGAATTGCTGTCTGTTATCCAGCGTTTGTGCCACCTGCACCCAGATCTCATCTGGACTCGGTTGTATCACAACTGATATTCGGCACATTCGGACCGGTTCACCATCTATGGTGGTATACCGGAATTTCGGTTCCTCTACGTTACTATCATTGGGAAGTGGAAGGTCTGCATCACCAGTCAGTCTATGTCCGTAGCTATCGGCAATCTGGTAGAAGAATTGATCCTTCACGTTATGTCGCAGAATCGCCTGGGCTGCTTTTGGAATGTCGGCGACAACGATGCCCTCTTCGTTGCGGCTCAGTCTTCCAGCGATTGATTCAGCCGACTTCAACAGCAGCATGTCGTAAGATTCGTTGGCGAATTTTTCTGACAAGCGATATGCGACAAAAGCAGATAGTGAGCAGAGACAAACAAGTGGTACCAGTAACCAGAGAAGCAGTTTTCGTCTTATTGACCCTCTATAGGGCTTAGGGTTCGACAAGGAAACCGAGCCCCCGGATAGTCTGCAGTTTCAACCCAAATGGTTCCAATTTTTTTCTCAGTCGATGAATGACGATGTCGATTGCATTATAAGTAACCGATGCATCCCAATCACTTAGTAAGGATGCCAGCTTCTGTTTCGTCACAAGCGAACCTATGTTGTGAATGAGAATCTCAAGCACCGCGTACTCTCTCGGTGACAGCTCGATCAAGTCTTCGCCTTTTCGCAGGACGCGTTTTACCGTGTCGAACGATAACTCGCCTATGTCGACCGTAGTAGCGTTGCTGACATTCATTCGGAGAAGCGCTCTAATTCTAGCTTCGAGCTCTCCGAGGTGGAATGGTTTTGTCACATAATCATTGGCGCCTAAATCGAGTCCCTGAATACGCTCTTCATAGCTGTCTCTTGCGGTCAGGATAAGAACAGGAACACCAATCTTGTTATTGCGGATGCGTTTCAAAAACTCTAGTCCATCGAGTTGTGGCAGACCGAGGTCTAGAATAATCAAGTCGTAAGGCTCGGTCTTCACCGCGGTCTCTGCGTGAATACCATCACCGATGCAGTCGACAACGTAACCGCTGCCTCGTAAAACTCGGGCGAGCGAGTCTGCTACCAAATCGTCATCTTCAACCAGGAGTATCTTCATCAGGTCTGAAACTCAAAAGGCTCTTTCCACAGTTTAACCGATCAAAAGTCCAAAAAAGCTAATCCATCAGGGGTACAGGTCCTGATGGATTGAGCTTTATTCTCGATTGCGAATCAGTCTCCTGCTGAGAAGTCAACCAGTTCCAACCACTCAACCCGCTCTGCATCTTCTTCCATGTGGAGGATAATCAAATTGCTTTTTTCCATGGAATAACAGAACGGACAGTGTTTGGCACCATCTCGGGCGTGAAAAGTCTCTTCGCAATCTTCGCATTGATACTTGATAGGAAGGCTCTTCCTCGATTGTTTTGTTGCGTACATATTTTGTCTCCTCTCATCACTTTTCCTGCTGACTGCGCGTTTGCCTTCCTTAACGTGCTAGTGTCATTTCGAAGCGGAGCTTGAATCAGCATATTTACACCCTATCAGGGCAATCCTTTCAAAGTCTTTTCCGATTCGGTCAATTGCGGAAAAAGCTTTGAGAAACGGGAGGGGAGCTTTCTTCAGGCTTTTTACCACCACCAAGCAACGAATTTCTCTATGAAGGCCGCGGACTGGTTCCATGTTGTGAGAATCAAAAGCAATTCTAGCGGGATCTCGCAGAATAATAGAGGTCGCTCCTTTCTCCACGCTTTTGACAGTAGTGGAATCGCGATGATTGCGACGAGTGACAGCAATGCTGCCATCGCGGCTTCATCTAATACTTGAATTTGCCAGCAGTCACTAGGTCTCTCTCATCAAGCGAGCCGATTTGACGCCAATGATACCAATCCGTAGGAAATCTTGTGTATGTGCCAAACAATCGTACTACTTAAGCAAATCGCTGTTTTTCTACAGCGGAGGTTTTTGAATGGAGAGAGAAACAATTAAAGCGGTCAATTGGGTTTGATAAAGTTGTAGTGGAACTGCGCATAGGAACAACGTGCGTTGAGATCCACAGGACTTACTTGCGAATGGTAGCGCTGTGACAATTACTAAGAGTGCAGCTGCCATCCAAAAGGAGTGATGGACCAGGGCCAATTGCCAACATTC
The DNA here is from genome assembly GCA_964418155.1 of uncultured Candidatus Obscuribacterales bacterium. GTDB lineage: Bacteria > Cyanobacteriota > Vampirovibrionia > Obscuribacterales > Obscuribacteraceae > JADYXR01. The sequence goes on from CAYQKX010000005.1 coordinate 97,650, forward strand.
CATACCCATCATTTTAGTCCTGGGTTCCCAGTAGGCACCCCAAAGGAGACTGATCAGATTTGGAATTTGCGGTATCAATAGCACCAATGAATTTCTCGATAAATTTCTTCGCTGTGCGGACAATCCGAAGATAATCAACGGAACCCATACTACGACTACGATTGTGATTGCTCCAATAGTGCCGAACCAGCCAAGAAGAAGGTTCGGATTCCACGGTAACAAAAGCAGCTCTAAGAATTTCTTTGCGAGCTCAATCGGACTTTCTGGTTGGAACCAATCACTTGGACCACAAGACATCAGCCCGTAGAGGTAGCCGAAGTAAAGGAGGATAGCGATGCAAGCAAGTGAGTATGAAGTGGAAGTTCCAATCTTTTTCATTAACTTGAAACCGCACAAGGATTCTCAAGGATTCTCCCATTGTATCGTGTCTCAAGCAACGCTCGACAGTGCCGAGCTTCCTGTTAATGATTGGTTCGTTCCGTTCTATCGATGCTATCTAAATCGCGCGCTTGTATAAAAGTGATCGTTCTTACTCTGGTGCCATCCGATCAATGTGACCATGATGACGACAAGAACCGCCAGAAAAGCGACGAACATGAGGGCGTCCGAATGCCGAAGCAGCGTGTTGAAGTGAAATATATGGCTCATAAATAGCTCTAGGGGACGGGGTGTAAATTGCCTAGCCAGCTATATGAAAGCAAATATTGACCAATTGGGTAAATGGTGGAATTACTCGTTAAAATGGATGCCATCGTCAAGTCTGCCGCCTGTTGGTCTGGCGGAAACCTTTATCTGGTGCGGCTTTAGGACATCATTGGAAAGATGCTAAAATGGGCCGTATCAAACTTTTGATATGGCCCAAAAATATAGATATCAACTTGCGAAATGCCGCTTATATCAGTGTTTCGACCCCACAAGTGTGAGGGCTGGACGGGCATTTACGTGCTGATGCAACTGTGCGATGGGAGCCGGCGTCTTGCTCGAATCATTGGCTCGAATCATGTCCATGAAATACTTGTGAACGCGCAAATCGTCAGTGATCTCCGGGTGGAACGTGGTTAGCAGGAAGCGTCCCTGGCGCGCCATAGCGATGGTATCGCCGATGGTAGCCATCACTGATACTCCTGGTCCGGCTTCAACTATCTGTGGTGCTCGGATGAAGATAGCCGGGAATGGCTCTGCTCCGAGTTCTTTAATATCGAGAAGTGTTTCAAAACTGGCTTTCTGAGGACCATACGCATTTCGTCTCACGGTTATGTCCATTAGTCCCATCGATTTTTGATTCATCGATTCTATTCGCGAGGCGAGAACAATAGAACCCATGCAGGTTCCATAAATCGGCATTCCACTATGTCCATAATCACTAATAGTGGCGAAGACTTTTCCGCCGAATGCTTCGTCGAATTTGTTGATCGTCGTTGATTCTCCGCCAGGAATAATCAATGCATCGATTCTGTCGAGGTCGCGCAGGTGGCGTATCTCTACTGTATTTGCGCCCAACTGCTCGACAGAGTGCTGATGCTCTCTGAAATCGCCTTGCAGCGCTAATACACCGATCTTCAATGTTGACATGGTTTCCCTCACTTCTAGCATAGATTGAGACGCCATGCCGGGCTCAAGTCCCGGCATGGCTCTGATTCACTACCAACCGCGAACGGCCAGCTGTTCTTTTTCTGTCAGTGATTGCACGGTTCTTCCAACCATCGGCTCGCCGAGATTCTTGCTGACCTCTGCGAGTACTTCGGGATCGTTGAAATAGGTCGTTGCTTTCACGATGGCCTGTGCTCTCTTCAACGGATTACCGGACTTGAATATGCCGGATCCAACGAAGACGCCGTCTACGCCGAGTTGCATCAATAGTGCTGCATCAGCGGGGGTAGCGATGCCACCTGCGGCGAAGTTGACGACCGGCAGTTTGCCTTCCAGCTTTACTTGCTTCACCAGCTCATAAGGCGCTCCGAGATCTCTTGCGTAAGTCATGAGCTCTTCGTCCGGCATAATGGTGAGCTTCTTAATCGCTCCCAGAATTGCACGAGCATGTCGCACTGCTTCGACGACATCGCCTGTACCAGCTTCACCTTTGGTCCGCATCATTGCAGCGCCTTCGCCGATTCTTCTAAGGGCTTCGCCAAGATTGCGTGCGCCGCATACGAAGGGTATTGTGAATTTCGCTTTGTCGATGTGGAATTCTTCGTCTGCCGGTGTCAGCACTTCGCTTTCATCGATGCAGTCGACTCCGAGCGATTCGAGAATTTGCGCTTCTACGAAATGACCGATTCTGGCTTTCGCCATGACAGGAATGCTGACAGATTCGATGATCTTCGAGATTAGCTCCGGATCGCTCATTCTAGCGACGCCACCATCTGCTCGAATGTCGGCGGGTACTCTTTCTAATGCCATTACAGCACAGGCACCAGACTCTTCAGCAATCTTGGCTTGTTCTGCGTTGACGACATCCATGATGACGCCGCCCTTCAACATCTGAGGAAGTGCTTTCTTGACGCGCTCAGTCCCTACCTGCGCGCCTGAGTCCTTCTTCTCTTGTACGTTCGTAGCCATTTGTACCTCCAGTGTGTGGTGTCTTTTGGGATTGGGATCGGAATTATTGTTAGATAAACGAGTGAGAACCGGTACCCATCAAATGGGATCGGTCGTTGGGTGTGGCGAGGGCGATATCATCCAAGTACGCCTTTATTGCTTTTCCAAGCAGGCGAATTCCTTTAACGATTGTTGTTTCATCCAGTTGGATAAAACAGAGTCGAATGTATTCTGTTTGATCGGCAGAGAGGAAGCACATGTCGCCGGGGGCGTAGGCGACACCTTCTTGTTTTGCATAACTGAGCAACTCTCTGCTCGATAGTCCATCAGGCAACCTTACCCAGAAGAACATCCCGCCTTCCGGCTTGGACCAGGAGATTTGAGCACGTTTGCCGTTGCGATCGGTAATGAAGCCGAGTTCGCGCTGAAGCGCCTTGAGCATTACGTCCCGGCGCGAGCGATAGGTATCGCGGACGGTGACGAGATGTTGTTCGTACAAACCTTCTTTCAAGAACTCGGCTAGTATCACCTGCGATATCGAATTCGTGGAAAGGTTCGAGGCTCTTTTGGCCAGCACCAGGCGTGCCATCATCTCTGGTGGCGCGACGAGCCAACCAAGTCGCAGTGCTGGACATAGAGCCTTTGAGAAGGTGCCAAGATGAATGACGATGTTTTCAGAACCTGGAAGCGCGCGCAAAGATGGCAATGGGGTGCCTTCGTAGCGCAGGTCGCCAACAAAGTTATCTTCGAGAATCGGCACTTGATACTTGAGCGCAAGGGCGAGCAGCTTTTCTCTGCGCGAAAGTGACATTGTGATGCCGGTGGGATTCTGGAAGTTTGGTATTACATATATAAGCTTAGGGCGATTTCTTGTTAGAACGGATTCGAGCATATCCAGCTTGATTCCTTCGTCATCGAGTCGAACAGGAAGGCACCGTGCTTGTCTGCTTCTGAAATTGCATGTTGCCCACAAGTAGGTCGGATCTTCCGTTACCACCAGGTCCCCTGGATCGAGAAGAACGCTGCTGACCACGTCGAGTCCCTGCTGAGAGCCACATAGAATGAGAAGGCGATCGTCAGTCGCTTCGATGCCCTGCATCCGAAGATGTTTCGCCACCTCTAAGCGTAGCTGTGGAAGTCCTTCTCCGGGGCTGTATTGAAAGAGTTCATTGGACCGACCTGACTCCAGGATATGATTCAACACCCGCTCGAAATCCTTGTGCGGATACGATTCATCGGTTGGAATACCGCCGGCGAAAGATATTAGGTCACTCTGACGTCCATAGTTGGCATATTCCAATCGGAGCAAATCGTGTGCCGATTGGCTTGCTTTGGAGTACTTTTCTGTCCAAGCAATGGGACTGTCTTGAACTTCAGCAAGCTCTTGTCTGTTTATCCCCGAGCGGACATAAGTGCCTCGACCAACGAAACTCTCAATGTATCCTGCATTGCTCAGTTCGGTATAAGCCCGCGATGCAGTGGAGCGGTCGATTTCCAGCAGTTGAGCCAGCTCTCTATTTGTCGGAAGCTTCGTGTTGACAGCAAGACGTCCGGATTCGATTGCCTCGCGAATACGGTCATAGATGACGGCATACAAGGGCGTATTGCCCTTCTCTTTATTGATATCTCCTAGCAGTTCCTGCCAATTGATGCTCGTTATCGCCATTGTCTGTATGATTGTCTGGGTTGGGGTGATTGTCTGCAATATCGCAAGTGCAGTGACTTTTCAGCCCTTGTATTGTGAGCATAACGCGAATTGGCTGGAGTGACAATCCGGACAATTGATTAAATCGGGTTAGTTGGCTGGTTTGTCCAGCGGTATTCTATGGGTGTGCGAGTAGGCATCTACTGCGACTGCCAGGGCTATTGTCCAGAGAATGAAGGCGATAACCATGGCAAACATAACGACAATTACCATGGTCAGCTGTCCGGTGAAGGTCAATATAGACGCCAATATTGCTACCAGCCAGACTGGGATGGAAGTCCAACCCAGCCATTTAGGCAACCCAAATCCGGCGATAATGGCTCGAGCCAATATCAATCCCCCCACCGCATAAAAGGTATTAGCCAGGACAATTGATTGGGTGAGAGCTTGATTGAGGCTTCTCCAACCTTCGAGAATCAGATACTGTTTAAAACCGCTTACTTTCACTACCTGACTGCTGATATCTCCAAAATAGATCATGAGATTGCCGAAGGACTGCACATCCAGGGCTACCGCAATAACAATCAGCATGGTGGCAGTACTGAGCCAAAGGGTATCTCGGACTCGCAGGATCTGCTTGATAGCGAGGAAAAGGACAAGAAACGAAATAGCGGAAAGCGCTGAAAGCGCGCATGTAAGCTGCCATACCGTGTGGTTGCCGGCCACGAAGTGCATGAGCTGCACAAGCGAAAGCGCCTGCAGATCTCCGGCTCGGAAGGAGTATATTGCGAGGAAAACAGCGGTCGCGTGGGAAACGGCGGAGGCTATAGCAATCCACTGTAAGTGCCGATACCGAGCCTGCGCAGACGGGTCGACGAGCTGATGAATCTCGTGCATCCCGGATTCGGAGAGTTTTTTCTCGAGGGAATCCCGCATGCTATCGGTCATTCCAGTCTCCTGTGTGCAGCGCTCACGAGATCCTATTACACTACCGCTTTCTGATTTCTTTCACTCCGCCCATGTACGGTACGAGTACGTCTGGGATTCTGACGGAGCCGTCCGGCTGCTGATAGTTTTCCAGAATGGCAGCAAGCGCACGACCGATGGCCAGTCCGGAGCCGTTGAGTGTGTGGACGTATCGTGATTTGCCACCATCGATAGGTTTATATCTAATATTGGCTCTTCTGGCTTGAAACTCAGCGAAATTGCTGCAGGAGCTAATCTCTCTGTATTTGTTTTGAGCGGGGAACCATACCTCGAGGTCGTAGCATTTGCGGGCGCAGAAGCCGAGATCGGCTGCGCAAAGCACGATGCGACGGTAGGGAAGTTGCAACGCCTCCAGAATTTTTTCCGCATCTCTGGTCAGCTTCTCGTGCTCTTCTTCAGAAGTCTCCGGCGTTGTGAATTTGACGATTTCGACCTTGTTGAACTGGTGCTGGCGAATATACCCTCGTGTGTCCTTGCCGGCGCTCCCTGCCTCGCGTCGGAAGCACGGTGTGTACGCGCAGTGAAGGATTGGAAGGTCCTCTTCCTGAAGAGTTTCTTCTCTGTACAAATTGGTGACGGGCACTTCAGCGGTTGGTATCAAATACAGCTCGTCATCAGCGCATTTGTAAAAGTCGCCTTCGAACTTCGGCAGCTGACCGGTCCCGATCAGGGCATCTCTATTCACCATCACGGGCGGAAATACTTCGGTGTATCCATTCTTGCTATGTGTGTCCAGCATGAAATTCATCAAGGCGCGCTCTATCTTAGCGCCCATGTCCACTAGCACGGTGAAACGCGATTCCGCAATCTTCACGCCTCTTTCGAAATCGAATACTCCGAGTTCGGCGCCGATATCCCAGTGTTCGCGGGGGTTTTCAATTTTTGGAATATCTCCCCATCGAGAAATTTCGACGTTGTCATTCTCGTCCTTGCCATCGGGGACACTTGGATCCGGAATATTCGGAATCGCCATGATTAGCTGTCCAAGCTTCTCTTCTAGTTCCTGGCGCTTAGGACCTACAGCCTCATGTTTTTGCTTCAGTTCTTTCGACTCATCCTGCAGCGATTTTTTGTCTTCGGCGCTCAGGGTGCTGATTTTGGTTTTAAACGTTTCGGAAATCTCGTTGCGGCGACGATTCAAATCTTCCCACTGTGCATTAGCGGCTCGAAACTCTTCATCAATTTGGATGATCTCTTTCAAAGAATTTCCGCCGTTGCGTCTGCCAAGGGCCTTTTCAACTTCGGTTGCGTTTTCTCTTATCTGTTTGATGTCAAGCATGGTTTTTAATTGAACTATTTCCGGGTTCGTAGCGTCATTATCTAATAGAACCGGCTGAGCGTTGTCTCAGGCGGTGAGTGAACTATGAATTATAGCCAAGCGACGTGCATCATTTCGCCAACTGTGAGCGAGCATGACGGACTATTGCCAAGATTTTTCAGACAATGATGACACCGACCAGCGTCGACGTTGGAGGAAGAATCTGGGCGCCATCGGCGAGACGATTGCCGCACGTTACTTAGAACACATAGGTTGGCAGATCGACAGACGCAGCTTTCGTCATGGCCGATCGACTGAAGCCGATCTCATCGCTGTCGATCAAAGTGGTCTGAAGACCGTAATCGAAGTGAAGACGCGATCTTTCAGAGCAGCAAGTAGCGCCGCGACCAAACTTTCCTGGTATGAGTCGGCGGTTCAATCTATCGACCGAGAAAAAAGGCGACGACTCATAACTGTAACGCAGAGATTTCATGCGTTGTTCGACCAGGGTACGTCTGGTTATCGTCTCGATGTAATTTTCATAGGGATTCACTCCAATCTCGTTGTCACTCTCAATGAATTACGGCAGGACGACTCGCACGAGTTTCACCAACTTGTTGCGTCATCGATTCGCGATTTTTTTGAAGGAGATGACGATAAATTGCAGATAATTCATTGCCAGGAAGCGTTTGTAACGAAATCATGATCCGTACGTAGTTTCCCCAGTGTGCAGGCCTTGTCTACGTGTTAAGGTCGCTTCAATTACTAGAAGGCCAATTTAGATATTCTTGTCGGAAGCGACGTTTCGAATTCGGAGGAATTCTTTCGGTGTTTGTTTGGAAAGAAAAACTCACAGTCAAAGAAGAAATTGCGAAATTAATGGAGCTCGATTCAAGTACCCGCGGGTCGAATCGCCGCGCAGTAGGCTTAGTGCCGTTCCCCATGAAAAGCTCTCAACGAGAGATTTCTGAAGCAAAAAAAGTTCGCTATCAACAGCTTTTGATATCAATCGAAGGAAAACAAAGTACTTGCTGCATCAAAGTGGTATCACCGAAGCGCAAGTCGCGCTCGGCAATTCTCGTATTTAGAGGCCGTGTGCTCGGTTGTGTTTATGGTCGTAAGGATCTCGACACTCAGATTTTGGGAGCAGATGCATTTCAACCCTTCATAGATGACTTGTCATTGCAGGACAGTTTGGTTGACACATACATTTTGCCGGAGGACCTTGCTCTGGCGGCCGCCAGTCTTTTTCATGGTGAAGTCTTTCATCAGCCAGCCAATTTATCGGCAGGTGAGACATTCGAATACGTCCATCGCAATCTCTCCTGCACAGGGATGCCGGGTTGCGTCGTGATCAAGCGTCTTGGTTCGGATGAAGTTCTTGCGTTTGTTTATATGTTCGGCGGGAAGGTTGCCGGTGTCTTTACTTTCGCTGATGGATGGCTGAAGAACACATACGAGCAGGCCTCCGATCTCGTCTATCAGAACGTCACCGCTCTGGTCAGTGCCAGCAAGCTCAACGCCTGTAATGTGCAGGAGGTCTTCGAACTATCATTCGGGCTGACTGGAATCGATCGAAGTTTTGTTCATCGACCAACTATCGGAATGAGCGTCAATCTGTAGACAACCATATTTAGTACCAAGAGGTGTTCCCTCGCTGGGCGAGGACGACACCGGCGCTCCGTAAAGCTTATGCCGAAATCCCAACATGAACGTGTCGAGCACGCTCTCTCTCCGCGAGGACGCGGTGACTGTCGAGATATAGAGCCAGTCAAGAATGTATACTGTGCCGATCGTTCTTTCGGTGGGTAGATCATGAATGCCAAGAATGTCGTTTTTCTAGCCTTTGCTGTCGGCTTGATTTCGTCCAGCAGCCTTCCTGCGCTGCCAAAATCGGACATCAGTGAGAAGGGAAAGTTTGCAAGACTTTGTGATGAGTTCATGTCGGAGTCGCTTGCTCGTTCGCCGAGCACGGCCTCTCAGGTTGGCTATCACGTTCATAGAGACAAAACGACCAAGAAGAAAATCGAGCTGGATTCCATGCTCGATGATATGAGCGAACCATTCATGCTCTCTCAAAAAAAGTTTTTCGAGCACTGGCGACAGAGGTTCATTCAAGAGGCGCCGGCATCAACGCTGAATCCTGAAGAACTGGCCGATCTTCAATTGATCAACGATCAAATCGCATTGAATCTGCTCGAATACGATGAGATCAAGAATTACGCTCACAATCCGACGGTTGCTGTCGAGCTGATTGGGTCCGCGCTTTTTCAGCCATTGACCTCAACCTATGCGCCGAAAGCTAAGCGCATGGAGCATATAATCGCGCGCATCCAACAGGTTCCACGATTGCTTCAACAAGTGCAAGGCTATATGGATAAGGCCGATCCTGTTTATGTCAAAACAGCTATCGAGGAAAACGAAGGCAACGTTGAACTTATTGAAAAGACGATTGCCAAAGAGTTGGCTGACGATAGTAAAACTCGAGCCAAGTTCGACAAAGTCGCGCCTGCTGCAATCGCTGCACTTAAGGAATATACCTCATGGCTCGAATCCGATCTCTCTAAGCGCACCGAGGCTGCGAGTTGGCGGTTAGGCAAAGATCTCTACGAAAAGAAGTTCAAGTTGGTTATGGAATCGGATATCTCTGCCACTCAGTTGCTCGCGAATGCGGAGAGCGCTCTAGTAAAGGTGCGTAAAGAGATGCTTGAGATTGCTGAGCCGATGCATAAAGCGCTCTACAACGATCATGGTGATCATAATGATAAGAGTGGCAAGGACCGAGAGAATTTGATCATAAGCGAGGTGCTGAGGAAAGTCTCGGACGATCGTCCTAAGCGAGACGAGCTGATAAAGACTGTCGAGAATGATCTGGATGGTATAAAACGTTTCATCAGAGACAAAAAAATCGTCAGTCTTTCCGATCGCGACAATTTGAAGGTGGTACCTACACCGGTATTTTTGCGGGGAGTGTATTCGGTGGCCGGGTTTCACAGTGCCCCGGCGCTCAACCCTAAAGCAGAAGCGCAATATTGGGTGACGCCAATCGATCCTGGAATGTCCGATCAGAAGGCTGAGTCTAAGCTTCGAGAGTACAACAACTACACCCTGAAATGGCTGACTATTCATGAGGCTCTTCCCGGTCATTACATCCAGTTCGAACACCTAAATAACATCGAGCCTAAGTGGCGCCGACTGCTGCGTTCACTTTACTCAAATGGTGCTTATGTCGAAGGCTGGGCTGAGTACATTGCTCAAGTCATGATGGACGAGGGCTTCATGAAAGGCGACGATCGGGTCAAGCTCACCATGCGCAAAATCAGATTGCGTCTACTTGCTAACACCATACTCGATATCAGAATGCATACGATGAACATGAGCGACGAAGAGGCGATGGCATTGATGACAACAGATGCATTCCAGACTCAGGCTGAAGCGGAAGGAAAGCTAAAACGGGCGAAGCTGAGCTCGACTCAATTGCCTACCTATTATGCAGGGCTGGTCGAGTGGCTAGCGCTTAGGGATAAGTATCAAGCTGCCAAAGGCAAGAATTTTGATTTGCTCGACTTTCACAATCGCGTTCTTGACGAGGGACCGTTACCTGTAGCGGCTGTAGGTAAGCTCATCATGAAGGAATAATCGGGCATCGTTAAGACTGCGTTGGTTGCCGATTCACTCTGGGGAATCAGGAAATCAACACAGTAGCCGACCATCTTAAGAACGGCTTTAAACTCTCTCAGTACCGTAGCTGTATCCTTATAGAGAGAGTAAGTTGGATGACTACATCAATGATCAAATGTCCAAACACAGCGATTTGGCCGCTGAGCGCGAAAGCGAATGCTCACAATCACCTTGAAATTGGTGGATGTGATGCGACGGAGTTAGCCCGTGAATTTGGAACGCCACTATGGGTGATGGATTACGATACCATCACCCATGCAGCTGAAGCCGCCAAGCGCGGAATAAGTTCTTACCCGAAGGCGCAAATTCTATACGCGGGAAAGGCTTTTCTTTGCCTGGCGATGTGTCATATCGTGCGCCGGCTCGGTCTTGGTATAGACGTGGTTTCTGAAGGGGAGCTATATACGGCACTGAAAGCTGGATGCGAGCCCCAGCGGATTTATCTTCACGGCAACAATAAATCCGAATCCGAGCTTACACTCGCCATCTCCAGGGGCGTCAAAATCGTCGTCAATGGACCTTGCGAGCTCAAGCGAGTCACAGAAATCGGTGCTCGACTCGGACAACAAGCTCAAATTCTTATTCGAGTAACTCCCGGCGTAGAGCCCGACACGCACCACCACATCAAGACCGGTCAGGTGGATAGTAAGTTCGGCATCGAGCTTTCAGAGCTTGAAGAATTTGTTGTAATGGCATTGGCCAACCCGGAATCCGTGCGCCTAACCGGTTTGCACGCTCATATCGGTAGCCAATCCCACGATATCAATCCATATCTGGCGAGCATCGACATATTAGCCGACCAGGCGTCGGTGTTGAAAAAACGGCTCGATTTTCAGCTCGAAGTCCTCGATGTTGGGGGTGGTTTGGGAATTGCCTACACGAAAAAAGACAAACCCCTGCCGATTTTCGACTGGGCACAAGCGATAGCAAATCGCACCAGAGCGGCATTCGAAGAGCGCGGTCTTGAATTGCCCGAACTGCTCCTGGAACCTGGACGTGCCATCGTCGGTCCGGCAGGACTGACTCTCTACAGCGCCGGCGACGTGAAGGCGCTGACCAATGGCGGTCGCTATGTCGCACTCGATGGAGGTATGGCTGATAATCCCCGTCCCGTTACCTATAACGCAGCATATACCGCCGCTATCGCCAATCGACTGGACGCACCGGCTCCAGACTCGCCTACTACGTTGGTTGGAAGGTACTGCGAATCGGGCGATATAATCATAAAAGATGCAGGAATTTCTGCTGAGACGGGTGACATCATAGCCGTTTTTGCCACGGGTGCCTACAATTATAGTATGGCATCCAATTACAATCGCACCGGGCGACCGGCATGCGTGCTTGTCCACGAAGGTATTGCCGAGGTAATTCTAGAGCGTGAAACCTGTGAAGACCTCCTCAAGCAAGACAGAGTACCTGGATGGTTACTCAAGCGGTAGCCTGAGGGCTACGCATGGGTAACGATTTACTTGGCATTATCAATCCACCGAATTGGGAGGTACTACTTCCGTTAGTCTTTCAGGTTCTGATCGTCAGTTATGTGATCGCCTGGAGTTGGCAACGTATCATAGGAAGCCAGGCCGAGCGGCTTGTGAAGGGTGTCTTCGTGATTGCCGCTATATGGGGACTGGCCTATCTGTTTCGCTTTACGCTGATAACGTCGCTATTGCATACGTTTGTTCCGGTCGCGTTGATTTCGGTCGTTATCATCTTTCAGCCGGAGCTTCGGAGAGGACTCGGATATCTCGGTCGAATGCAGAACCTCCGAATCGATTGGTCCCTGACCGATGCCGAAATGGAAAAGACGAAACGCGAGATAGATCAAATCATTTCTGCCGTTCGCGAACTGTCTCGTTCGAAGACCGGCGCGTTGATAGTGATAGAACCGTCGCAAGGCGAGCGCGACTACGTCAGTCCCGGCACCACCGTTAATGCCAACATCACGACTACCTTATTGTTGACGATTTTCTTTCAGAACTCGCCGCTTCATGATGGCGCAGTCGTTATCCGTCAAGACAAAATTGTGGCAGCCGGTGTGATCTTGCCGATGACCGACGACCCGCAACTCAGTTACCGTTATGGTACGAGGCACCGAGCGGCGATTGGACTGTCGGAAACATACGACGGACTTTGTATCGTCGTGTCTGAAGAGACCGGCGCAATCTCGGCGGCGAGCCGCGGCATGCTCGCCAGATACAAGAGTGCCGATGATCTGAGAGAACCGATTTTGTACCTCTACACGCAGGGCGGTGACTCGACCAGTCCGAATCCGATGAGCAACTTCCTTTCCTTGTTCAGCATGGCGCGTCGCGAAAGTGCTGTGCAGGCGGCTCTAAATGCAGAGCTGGAATCTAATGACGACAGGACTGCGTCGAGTGACATGAAACTGCCGCGACCGTCGAGCAAGCGCATCGATGAAAAGCAGGAAGTGACGATGGATCCTGATAAGAAGCGGCGCTCTGAAGAGCAGCGCGTTGTTGAAGGCGAACGAAAATCCGAGCGAGCCAGAAGGAGAAATGTCGAATCTCAGACGAAAATGTCGGCGGCACCAATCACTTCTCTCGAGTTGAACTCGGAGGAAATGCAAGCTGAATTGGAGCGAGTCTCGGGCAGTGGATCGGAAGATGAGATTGACGATTTCTTGAGTGCCGGCTCGGTGAAAAAATAGCTCTTGAGCACCAGATTAGTATTGGAGACTAACTACGCGTGGCGTTGTTGGGTAGGGTTCGAACTCGTTCATCCAACAAAAGCGATAGGTTTGGCTCCGGATGACTGTTCGCCCGAATAATTAAAACCGCTGCCAGCTTGTTGACTGCTTGATTGTTATAACTCAAAGAGCGGCGAATTTCGCCGCTCTTTGAGTGCAACACAAACTTATTTTTCTAAAACTAGGCAGGCGGTTTTGCCAGTCTAAGTTTTTCCAGGACTTTGAAGACTTCGCTGGGACTACATTTGTGGGCCCCGCGATTTTCGCCATCATCGGTATACTTTCCGCTGTGGGTGATGTTGCCGACTTTGTCGAATTTGAGCGTGTATAGTGTCGCTGTTCTTGCTTCCTTGTCGACAGAAAAGACGTTTACTTCATATCCGTCTTTGGTTTGCGTTATCCGCAAACCCCCGTTGTCGGCCTCCATCTTTTGAATCTGATCGCTTCTGGCGCTCATGCCGTCGAGCTTTTCCATCTCCGCTTCACTTTTGGCTTTTGCGACTTCCGACATTGATTTTGTCATTCGGCCCATGCGCTCTGCGATAGCTTTCGCTTTTTCGAACATGTTGCCACCGGGAAGCGGAGCACCCAGATTCACGATCGCGTCGATCGCTTCAGACATCCTCACTTCATCAGGGTTGGGCATTGTGAAGGGGCCAAGGAGCATATCCGGCGCTGCAAAGTTTTCCATAGCACCGGCCGCGATGCTATGACCGATTTTTTGCAGTTTCAAGGTATCGGATTGTTGGGCGTAGCTATTCTCATGGAGCATCCCCGAAGGCTGTACGTCTCGTCCCGATAACGGGGGTGTCTGGTCAAGTCCCATCAGTTAGCTCCTCGTTCTTCAACACGATTGAATAATAACGATAGTTTGTTACGGATTTGCAAAGACCAACTTGTAAATCAGTGATCCTGCTTCACGCTGCGAGGTTCGATTCTGCTGCATTGACGCTCGATGCTGAAGTCGATTATCCCTGCCGCCTTCAAAAGCAAATCGTCCGGTGTCGGAAATTCATCCATGGCACCATTAGTGGTGATACGAAGCGTTTTGTCTCGATCTTCAGTTGCTTCTCTTCCATAGACCAGTGGGAGGAAGTCTCCCCAGATACTTTCAGTCGCCATCCCGTTGTCCATCATTGCCGCATCCCCATTCGTTCTTCCAGTGGCAGAACACTAACAGGGTTTTGTTACGATATTGCAAAGCAATTGAAATCGATCTTTTTCCTGCGGACAAATGGCGCTTCCGTCGGCTACATCTGCATCTGCATGCCCAGCCCGACTGCCTTGCGCTTCGGCACGCATCCTAACTATGTACAGATTGAGGCTGAGACCGCGGACTTTGCTCAGACTCGCGTTGGGACGGAGAGCGCCGACTGCTACTAAAAATGGTAACGAGTGATCTAGAAGCACTGAATCGAAACGAAGCGCTGAATCCAAGGAGCCGACTTTCGCAAAGATCGTAGAAAGCATTTGCGACTCCGTAACAAGTTCTCACGAGAATGTGCTGGCTGACTCAATCGACTTTGGAGGCTAATGACGAGCGCAGAATCCTCCGGGGAAGAATTATCAGTTGTTTCGATCTGCGCCTGTCGACCAGCGTCTGAACCGCCATTGCTGTCGCGCCTGGCTTAGATTGACTTGACCGCATTCGCAACAGATTTGGCCGGCCGGGACCGGACTAGTGTTGATTGACGGGATATTTTCTTCTCTCGGTGAGGGTTCAGATAAATGAGCATTGAACATGACACTCCGCATGAATCTTTTGTATCCTTGTCAGGTGTACCGTCTTTTCAGACGGCACACTTGATTCAACAAAGAGAAATCTGGTCGTTAAATTCAATCGAGAAATGGCATATAGTAGCTACGGAGGGCTGCTGTTCTGTGACCAAAATTCTCGTCATAGACGATGACTACGAACTAAGCGAGACTACGCAACAGTCTCTGGTGAATGAAGGATTTGTCGCGGATGTCGCGCATTCTGTTGCTGAAGCACAACCGATGCTTTTCGGTTTTGCATATGATCTGATAATTTTAGACTGGATGATGCCTAATGTGTCAGGAATAGAATTCCTGGCCGAATTACGTCGCGAAGGGGTGCATACTCCAGTCTTGATGCTCACGGGCATGGATTCGCTCGAGCACAAAGAGGCTGGGCTTGATACCGGGGCTGATGATTATCTGACGAAGCCGTTCAGCAGGCGAGAGCTCCTGGCGCGGGTGCGTGCTCTGCTTCGCAGACCTCAGCAGCTGGTAAATACCGAACTTAGCTCTGCCAATATTTCGCTGGATACCAGATCGCTCAAGGTGTTGTGTGGCGATCAGGAGATAAAACTTACTAGACAGGAATATCTTCTGCTTGAGTTTCTCATGCGCAACAAGAATGAGGTTTTCAGCTCCGAGGCCCTGGTCGAGAGGGCCTGGTCGTCTTTGTCGGAATCGTCACCGGATACGGTGCGTGTTCATATGTCGCGCCTCAGGAAAAAATTGAGCCCCGACCTCGATTCATGTCCGATTCGCACGCTGCATGGTCAGGGGTACGTCTTCAAGGATGACTAGCGTTGACGCCAGCCGCTTGTCGAGCGCGAAATTCGACTCGCACGAGTCATGCAACTAGAGTTGTTTTAATCAGTGTGCCGATTCTGTTGTCTACGGTCCTTTTCCAGGCAGCAGCTTTGTGCGGTAATGACGGCGCAAGGGAAAAAATCGGACGAGTCGCGAACTATGTCGGTAGAGAGAGTAGATGGAAACGATTCAGTCGATCTGCCAGATCCGAATTAGCGAAGGGCAACAATGGCAAGGCGCTTCTTGGCTATGAGACAGCGCTCGAGGAGCTGAGGAAAGAAAGTCCGAAGTCGGAAGAACAGTATGATCTCCAACTTGCGACTGTAGAACTTTACCGCAGATTCAAAAGATACGATGAGGCTGAAGGTGTGTTGTCTAGAATGGAAGATGTCATTCTGCACGGGAAGATCGCCGATCCACTGCTTGCCTGCCGCTTTTACCGAAGAAGGGCCGACTTGCGTGAAAGTGAAGGTCGCAAAGGACTGAGCAATCGCGACCGACTTCAGGTGATTCTCGTCAAGGAGAGATACTTCTTCAGGGATGCCCCCACGATCATAAATTCTACGGTCCGGCTCCTAGAGTCGATTAGAGAGGAGCGTGATTGGCAGACCATGCTCTTTCTCTTTGCACATTGGAAGAAGGAGATCGACAGCGGAACGGTGCCAATCAAAGTACTAAATTCCTTCAAGCTAACGCGAGAGCTGATTTACGGGCACGTCAACGATCTAATTGATAAAGAGGAGCTGCGTGCTGCCTCTGATCTGTTAAGAAAACTTTTTGAGGTGGACTCTGACTATTCCACTCAAATCACGCTCTGGGATAAATATGTAATCTGCTGTCTGGGACACAAGCGCATTGTTGATGCCAGCGTTTCGATCGATACGTTGCACAAAATTTTGGAGAAAGCAAATTCGCTGCCTCCGTCTCAGGAAGTGACTCTGTCGCGCAGGCTCGATGCTCATCTGGCCTTGATCAATGTTTTCACTGCTCGAAGAAGAACGGAGCGTGTCCACAGTGAATGGATTGCCATTCGGGAATTGCTTGCCACGCGACCAAGTAGTGTTCTTGATCTGGATGATGCGATTACGTTCTGCGAGGCATATATTCGGGTGCCAGTTTACCTCATCAAGACTGGGAACAAGACAGATCAGGTCATCGAGGAGCTCAAAGTGGCCATTCAAGAGGGCGGTATCGTCATCGAACGATGTAAGAACGATCCGGACAAGCTTGGGCGAATGCGACAGTACGACACTCGCGCTAAATTTTTCATGATATCGACTATGATTTACCGAAATCGATTGAATGAGGCAGAGCAAGCGCTTAAACCGTTGCCATTGAAAAAGACACAGCCGAATTACTTCCCTCGGTACAGTATCCGTCTAGCGAGGCTCTATGCGCTGCTCGCGGAAGCTTATATTGTGTCAAGAAAATTCGCAATTGCGAAGCCCTTCTTCGATGTCGCAAAAACAATTCTGAATAAAGAGGAAAGACCTCCTGATTCGACTAAGTTCGAAACGTCCGAGTCGATGGCTACTACGATTGCAAAGCTTAAAGCCGCGATCGACAAAGCAGAGGCGATGCAGTTATGAAGAAGATTCGCGAAGAAATCATGCATTTTCTGTCGCTGCTGAAACTGCGGCATACTTTGTTGCTCCTCGTCACGTTGCCTTTGATGTCACAGCTGATAACTGTTGGTCTACTTGCTCATCAGAACAGCAAAGTCGACACTAACGTGCGCAAAGAGATTGTCGCCAAGAAGGTCGTCGCTCTGACTCAAGAGATCAACGCCCTCTTATCGCGTGAGATGGTTGAGGTGACCGGTACCAAAATGATGGTAAAGAGTCAGCGCGATCATTCCGCTGAAGAGACCATGCGCGACATGCTCACCAAGGTCAAGGAGCTCAGGCTGCTGGTGAAGGATAATCCCTCGGCCTCCGTGACTGCAGAAAGGCTCGAACGCAACTGCCAACGTTTCATCGACTATTGGAATGAGTTTTGGAGGACTATTATTGTCGGATTCGATCTCGCGCAATTCCTCGAAGAGAGCGAATTCCTCGAGTCTTTCAAGGTTCTCTATGATGAGATTCATATCGACTCTGCCAAACTGATTGACATGTATGCAACTGTTGCCGAGGAGTTTCAACCTATGGCCTTGCAGCAGAGGGAGGCGAACACGCAAGCATTGCTCTATTCCGTTATGGTGGTACTCCTGGTCTTTTTTCTGTCCCTGGCTATCGTTTATAAATTTGCATTGACGCGACTGGCAGTGCTGATGCGTAACATAGAGAAATTCTCGAAGGGTGAAAAGCAGTTGGATGTACTCTCGGGAGCCGACGAATTTGCTTTGTTGGATCAAGCCTTCAGAGATATGTCGCAGGAGCGCAATCGATTGGAAGAGATCCGTAAGTCGATGAGAGCGATGGTCAGCCATGATTTGCGCTCACCGCTGACCTCGATCAACATACGGCTTGATCTAATGACGGAAAAGTATCGCGACAACGCAGAGATCTATAAACAATTGAAGATTATGTACTCTGAATCGCAGCGACTCGTCAGGCTGGCATCGACGCTTCTTGATGTTGAGAAAATTGAAGAAGGTTTGATCGAGCTAAATGTAAAGGCTATCGAATGCGAAACATTGGTAGCGCATGCAGTGGCTTCGATAGAGACTCTCGCAGAACGGAAATCAATCAATCTTGTGGAAACAATAACGGATTTCGAAGGCTTGCGCTGCGATGAGGATCGAATCGTTCAGGTCATGGTCAACCTTTTGTCCAATGCGATTAAGTTTGCCCCGGCCAAATCGACTATAGAAATAAAGGCCGATTCGCTCGATGAGGGGGTGGTCCGATTTGAGATCTTGGACGAGGGTCCCGGTATTCCGCCCAACAAGATCAATAACTTATTTTCGAAGTTCCTCCAACTTGATCAACCTAGCGATGTCAAAAAAGAGGGCAGTGGACTGGGTTTGTACATCTGTAAGATGTTAGTCCAAAGTCATGGCGGCACCATTGGTTGCAGCAATCGTGATACCGGAGGTAGTTGCTTCTGGTTCGAGCTTCCCATAGAGCCAATCGTTCAGAAAAAAGGAAGCTCGAACGACGATAGCGTCGATTAGCCTGCAGCACTCGAATTGGCACGCGCACATAGGCAAAGCACTGGGATTGCCGGCTTCAGTCCGGCTCCCTGACATAGTCCGAACCAGTTCAAGCACTCGAAGTGAAGTTATTCATTAGGCAAAGCACCATGGTGTTCGCCTGAAAAATGAGCTTGGTCAAAGCATATGTGCGAACCAAGTACACATACTTTGACCATGTGAGACTGGCGAGGGAAAAGGTATGAACTGTTGCTTCCTTATCCTGTAGGTGTTCTATCAGAAAATCTTCCTCGTAAGACCAACTACCGAAGCCCTGTCTGGAGGCTGTTGTGCGCGTCCACAATCTCTTGCGGGATGGCAACGTCTTTCAGATACTTGAATGCTTCCAGGAATATGTGGCTTTGGTGCTTCCAACCATCTTCGCGTATCGCTTCGGCGAGGAGGTTAATGGCAGAAGGCTGGTCTGCAGCAACACGAGTCTCGAGCAGTCGTAGGGCAAAAATTAGTCGAATTTCCGACTTGATCCTCTGGCACTCGAGAATCATCATGCGTTCTTCATATCGCTTGTAGTATCCGGCTTGTGTTCTGCTTTTCGGAAGAGGATAAATGTTGTACGCGATGTTGAGATCTTCGTTGGACATTGAATCTGCCAGCAACAATTTTTCTATGAAAATCTGCTTTCTGATCGAAGTCAGATAGCTCACCGACGTAAGCACGTTGTAACCGTCATATATTGAATTGACGGAAGGAAGGACCTTTGTCAAATGTCTCTCTTTGAGGAACTTGATCAGATTGGCAGTCAAGCTTACGGTCCGATTGTTTTGGCTCTCCAAACCTTCCCAGAGATATGCCACTGCTTGTACTGGGAGTCCTAGAGATGAAGATTGGAACTGATTCTCTTCTTGCGAGCCATCTAGTTTTTTCAACATCTCAGCGACCGTCTCGCTCAGTTGGATTCTGTCGAGTTTGTTACTATCACCAAATTCGTTAGCGAAGTGCAACTTTTCGAGAATGGTCGTGAGTCTCGTAGGCATGAGGGAAGGTCCACCGAGGCTGTCGACTACCTCTCTGATTCTTGCCGTATTGACGCTCTCTCCGCGTTCAAACATCTCGCACAATAGTAAGATTGCTTGCCAATGGTCTACAGCAGATTGGCTTTCGGCAAGCGCTGTCGCTCGCTCAATTCGAGAAATTAGCTCTCTTCCGTACCGTTGTTTTACTGCCGGAGGGAAAACGTTGATCGGAGCAAAATTGCTCTGATATTGTCCCTGCGAGGCGTTTCTCTTATATGTGGCCCCACCTTTCACACTGATCCCGTCAACGGGAACCTGATTTGAAACGGTGAATTCCGTTGAATAGCTGTCAGGCATCATTATCTCCTCTGTTACCCGCCGTCGCCCTGTGCTCTGCCTGAGCGCAAAAATCGCTTATAAAAAGTCGATACTGCACTTAGAGTAACGACCATTTGTAAACAAGTCGCTAAGACACGTTAGCGGACCCGAGATTTCTGGGTAAGTGCATCTGGGGTAGTTTTGCTGCTTGGAATAAGATGACGCGATGGCAGAGCTAGAGCTTTCTGTCCGGTACAAAACCTTGCCTACGAGAGTAGGCTTCGGTGTCATGTGCGTTTCTATGCCGTTCTGGTCGTTGCTGGCGCCAATCCTTCTAGGCTTGTTTGTCGGGCACGTCTACCGGAATCCCGAGCTCGCCTATAGCTGGGCGACTTTCGTAATCTGCTTTGGATTGTTGGCCATTAATTTGATGGGATTGCTGCTCACCGCTCTTTCGGAAGATGACAAACTTTATGTCTCCAAAGACGGTATTGCTTTTCCTTTATTCATGTTGCCGAGTATGCGTTTTCGCCGCAATCGCTCCTGGAGCGAGCTTAAGCATGCCGATCTGATTCAAACATCTGCCACCGACCACGGACATTTGTTGCTGACTTTTGATGGTGCAAGTGTGGCTGTCAACTTGAATTGTATTGATGCGTCGGACAGAGAGCAACTGTTGCTGGCTGTAGAATTGTGGGGTGTAGACTGTGTTCGCGCCCCTGCGCTGGTTGACTATCAGTCAAAACTGCAGAATGAGATCCGGGGTATCAGTCAGTTGAGTTACACGCAGATGTGGGAGGAGGAGCTCAGTCGTCGATTCAACGCGACCTCTTTTGTGCCGCTCGAGCCTGATGCAAAGCTTCGTGGTGGCAAGTTGGTGATTTCAAAACAACTCGCATTTGGTGGGCTATCTGCTCTTTATCTGGCCCAGATGAACAAGCTGGACACAGTCGTCGTTAAGGAAGCCGTTATTCCGCAAAACGCGGAAGACGAATCGAGACAGAGAGCCGAAGAGCGTATTCAACGCGAGGCGCAGTTCCTAATGCGTCTCGAACACGACAATATCGCCAAGGTTCGTGATCACTTTGTTGAGGAAGGACGGCATTATCTCCTTCTCGACTACGTCCATGGGCAGGATTTGCGGCAGTATGTCAAACAGAATGGACCTCAGAGTGAAGAGACAGTCCTCAGCTGGGCGATGCAGATAGCTGACATCGTGCGGTATCTGCATTCGCAGGAGCCACCCATCGTGCATCGCGATTTGACGCCGGACAATCTTGTCTTGCGCAATGACGGCGCTGTGACCTTGATCGACTTCGGTGCAGCAAATGAGTTCATCGGCCAAGCCACAGGTACGCTGGTCGGGAAGCAAGCCTACATGTCTCCCGAGCAACTCCGTGGTAAAGCTACAACACAAAGTGATCTTTATTCTCTTGGTTGCACGCTTTTCTACCTATTAATAGGACGCGATCCTACACCGCTCTCTACATCTAGGCCGAAAGGTGCACTTCCTTCGGTGTCGGCGGAGTTAGATGCTATCGTCGCTTTGCTGACTGAGTTCGAACCGGAGGATCGTATCCAGAGCGCGGATAACTTAATCGACAAACTCGTCGAATTGCGAGACAGCAAACCGGAGAACTCGTCTCCAGTGGGAGCTAATCAGTCATGAGCGATCGATCGGAGTCCGCAAAGGACGAGTCCTCGAGTGCAAAACAAGATGCCTCGTACGGAGAGCCTGGGATAACGCTGAAAGTCGCGGATGATGAAAGTGCTGATGCCGTGTTGGAGGCGATTGCCGAGGCAGATGGCACATTTGAGTTGTTGCCAGCCTCCATGGATGGACTGGCACAGCAAGTGACTCCTGCCGTCGTGCCGAAGAAAGCACTACAAGAACCTGATAGTGCAGAGATCTATAATCTGATCGCAAGCCTACCCAGGCTCTGGCCGTTGCAACTGATGTTGCTATTTGCCTGGGCTCAGCCATTTATAATTATTCCAATTACGTATGTATATTGGATCTTCTGCTCGTATAGAACATCCCGCGTCGCTAAAAGGGTCTTCGGTGCGAAAAACATCGCACCATTGACGGTGCTAAGCCTGTCCCTCTACTGGGTTGTCTGGCTGCTCTCCTCGGCCTGTTTCAGTCTGGTCGGCCCTTACGTCGGCCTGAGTCCGACGGGCGCCGCTGGGAGCATATTCGCCTGGACCTGGTTCCTCATGTTACTTGGCTGGATCGTTTATCAATTTAAATGGCCTGCTTCAGTCTCGATTGCAATAACGAATTTCGAGGACAGCAAAAAGAAAGAGGTGAAGGCTTGGCACGTAAGAGTGTTAGAGCACATCGGCACGGCGGTTTCGATGAATCTTACACCGTTTTTTCTCGGTGTCATGTCTGTCATCGCAGCAATTCATGGGCGCATGGGTGGCGAGCCTAGTTTGTTCAATGACGGATTCACTTTGTGCTTCTCCTTCGGTCTTATATTCGTACAGTTCTTAGGGTTCCATGTACTGAGATACCGAATTCGGCAGGCTGCTCTGCTGAATGATAGCTACAGAGCTTATGCTGCGAAACAGAAAAAGGTTGAGGCGAAGGTATCTGATGATGACTTGATCGTCAGATACCGAGCTTTCGCTGAGTGGGAGCGTTGGTTCAAGCAGCGATTAAGCGAGCGCAGCAACAAGAAGCTTATCTATGTTGGTGTCGTTCTCGTGTTATTCTTCGTCGTCGGTGCACCCCAATGGGGGCTGAGCTTGCTGGCTTATCTTGCTCCGCAAGCTGTGGCCGGGGCTGGCGGAGCCGGAGCAAGTGCTCTGAACAATCAGATCAATTTTCTCAATTTGTTTCAAGGAGCGCTCACCACAATCTTTCTTCTGGGCAGCACAATCTACATGCTCAGACCAACACATCTGGGATTCAGCCGCAAGGGTCTCAGGTTTTTGTGGAGGCATCGTGTGATCTCGATTGATGGGCGCTATATGCCCTGGGAAGCTTTGAAAGTGATTCGGCTCACTATGCCTGAAGGAAAGACCTCTCCTTCAGATCAGGTTCTACTGTTCGAGCGAAAAGAGAATGCGGAGCTCTTAGCCGAAGGTCAAGTGAAAAAGCCGGACTCACTGAATGATAAGTTGGTAGTGAAGCTTGGATCTGTGCTTGAGGTCGACGATCGAGAGCGAATTCTCAAGTCGATCGAGCAGTGGGCACCAACCGTAGAACGTGATGCCACGGTGCTGCAAGCGCTTCAGCCACCTGCGGATCATAGCTATACAGAGCTCTGGTTGCAGGCTCTATCTGCGCCGCCGAAGCGAGAGCGTTTCCGACCACTTGCCGAGGGATCAACTCTCCATGACGGACGGTTTGAGATTCGAGGACAGCTTGGTGTCGGAGGCCAAGGTACAGCGTATCTGGCTTACGATCGTGACAACAGTGACACCGTCGTGTTGAAGGAGTTCATCCTGCCCGTCTATGTCGATGTCGTTGTGCGACGTCAGGCATTGGAACGGTTTGAGAATGAAGCAAGAATTCTGAAGCACCTTGAGCATGAACAGATTGTAAAACTGATCGACTTCTTTGTCGAAGATCATCGCAGCTATCTGGTGTTGGAGCACATCGAAGGAAAGTCGTTGAAGCAAATTGTCGATGAAAGCGGTCCGCTGCCTGAGGCAAGAGTATTGGGACTGATCAAGCAGATGTGCACGATGCTCTCTTACCTGCATGGGCTAGCACCGCCGGTAGTGCATCGCGATTTTACGCCTGACAATCTAATTCTTCGACCCGACGGGATGCTCAAGCTGGTTGACTTCAACGTCGCGCAGCAGACAGACTCCACTGCTACAGGTACAGTCGTCGGAAAACATGCTTACCTTCCGCCCGAGCAATTTCGAGGTACTCCAGTAACGCAAAGCGACATTTACTCGATGGGAGCGACGCTTCATTTTCTACTCACTGGCAAAGAGCCAGAACCGATTAGTGTTTCACACCCGAGAAAAGTGAACGAAGCCGTCAGTGACGAGATGAACTTGCTGGTAGAGAAAGCCACCGCGATGAGTTTAGAGCGACGCTTTCAAGATGTCGCGGAGCTCAGAGCCGAGGCGAAGGGCTTCTTCCCCGAGTCCTTCGAGGGTGAGCTCAGCACCGAGGAGCAGATTCTTCTTGATTCAGTCGAACCGAATTCGAACACGAACACGCCGTTATTACCTGCTGACGCGGCGAGTGAACAATTGTTGTAAGAAGGTCTGGTGGTATCGAGCACTCGTCGATCGGTTGAGCCCGGGAGCCGGCTTTGCGGTGACCTATGGTATCGCATCCTTGATGCGGTTGCAGGAACGCTCGGGACCATACCGGCGGCATCCGTGTTACCGGCTCCGGTGATTGGCTATGGGTAAGTCTCTACATATAGCGTGATTTTCTGAGCTCCTGATCGTGTGCTGCGGCGGACTCGATTGTTGCGAAGTTGGGTTTGTGTCCCAGTACGACCTGGCAGTACGCTTCATACATCTGGAAAGCGGCAATAACAGGAGGTATCTTGCCGAGACCGGTCCCCATTCCGACCAAAGCTACCGATTCAATCGGAGACTCTCTGCCCTCCTGTAATTCTTTCCGGATGAATGATGCAATTGCCCTGAATGCAGCACGTGTTGCCAAATAGGTGTTGACATTGGCAGAGCTCAATCGCTCCGGTGGCACACGCACCGTAGGAGATACCACAATAAATTGTGGATGATCGAGCCCGGACTTTATCACCTCGGCCGCTCCCACCGGTAACTCACCAGCGTATTTATCCTCGATCAACTTTCGAATTCGTCCCTCGAATAGACCATTGCTCCGAACGTTCAACTCCTGAGCGAATCCGGCGTCCATGATGCCGAAGCTGTTGCCCGGTGTAACCACGGCTGACACGTCCAGTTGCAGCGGGTCGCCTTCTCCAATGTCGAGATTTGCTTGTCGTCCGAAGAACCTCTCCCAGGCTTTAACTACATCTGGGTTTTTGTCCCGAAGAAAAACACTCAGCGCCATTGTCATTCACCTCCTTTCGCAGCGAATTACATAATCGCTGGAATCGGCGCTGGTTGCTTTTCTTCTCGAGAGGTATGTCTGTTCGGGCAGACGTCGTAGTTAGCTGGAATCATTCTGAGTGCATTGTTCAGACTCAAGCAGACTTTACATTCTTCGAGTTCCTTGAAGCAGCGAGGGCACTTGCTTGTGTCCGGAGTTACCGGGCAGTGACAGGAGAAGCAGAGCACGATCGGCGGACTTTCGAAGATGCAACGGTCACTGCCTTTGGTGCACAACGTCGGCTTCTCGAGGTCGGTTGAGCAGTACGGGCACATGTCAGCCCAGGCAGATCCGCAGCTCGGGCAAAAGGTTTTCACCCGGCTCTCTGTCTTCGATCTGATCACGATCTTTTCAGGGCTTGGTCTTCCAAGCGTTACGCACCCAGGGCAGACGACTTCATCTACTCCAGATAGTTTCATTTGCTCTGAAGCTGCTTTGTGACCTTCGATCACGCCTGCGCACTCAGGACACTTTCTGCTGCCTTTGTCGACTATCAGCTGACAGAGTGGGCATACAATCTTGCCTGGAACTATCAAAGTTTTTAGTCCCTGGCTCGAGCAATCTGGACAGAATTGAAGATCGCGTCGGAGCGCATCGGCGATGTCGTGACCTTTCGAACAAAGTTCTATCAAATGCTTTGTTGGCGACTCGTAGCTCAGCCATTGCAAGTATGGATTCGGTTCTATCGTAAATCGCCTATCCGTGTGCATCGGGTTCGTCACCCGATCGGTGTTCCTGTAATAGTTTTCGAAGTCCATGATGCCATCGTATGAGGCAAGCGAGTAGAGCGGATCGTACTGCTTGATCAAGATTCGCGGTTCGCTGTTTGAGAGAACGACGTCTGTGGGACGAAACCCAGGTATCTCCTTTTGAAGCTCGGCGACTACTTCTTCCGGAATTTTGGTTCCGTTTAAACCGACGAAAGCAATTGGTTGGCTGGCTGATCCAATCTGATGTGTTTTCACAGACCATAATGGTGAACTGTGTGCGATCATCACATTCAACAGATTGCTTTGTGCGAAGTTGAACAAAAGACTTCGTCCGTCTGGTGTCGTATAGCGGGGTTCTTCCAGTCTGCCGGTTTCGGGATCAGCTGGAAACCTTCGTCTGAAGAGCTTCTCATCGACGAAGTCTTCGATCATGGTCGTGATTCGTGCCCTTTTGTTCTCAACCGTTATGCTTCGATCGAGTTGAATATTGACCAGGTGCACGCCAAGCTCAGCCTCGATAAAATCCTTTATCTCTTCGGTGAGAGATGGGGTCGTAGCCTCCCAGTCTTCGTTCTCCCACAAAGAAGCGAGCAGTCCGTCCATGAATTTCTCGCATTCCTTCCGCCCGACCAGCGCTTTGTCAATCAGTATGCACTCTGAAGATGAGTCGCCCATCGACGAAATCTTAGCCGAATACTTGGAGTCGTTACTGTCATTGAGGTCTGTTATGGTGTCTCTAAGGCTTCGCAATTGTCCGTGCAATGATTCCAACTCTGCCATCAGTTTTTGATAAACATTGGTCAGCAAATGATGGGATCGAATCTCCCTGCCGCGACAATCGTAATACTCAGAGAGCCGCTCGAGGAGGATGTATACTGTATCGCGCAAGATCGGTAACTGCACGTCATTGGATACTCTTTGCAGTGACTCCATCGCTTCATTGACACGACGTTTGGGGTCGCCGACCGGATCTTTGACCGGAGGCAACTGGGCCATCTTTTGTTTATCCAGAGCCATTAGTTCTTCCAACCATTCGCAAAGGAAGGCGTATCCTTGCTTTGGATTTCTAGCGAAGGTCATTAAACAGCGGTTGACCTGATCCATGACGCCGGTGACGAATTGCTCACCATAATTGGTGGCATTCTGTTCGATCGAGAGCGGTTGATCTTGTCTGATTTTGTCGGCGGTAAGTGAGTCGACCCAGTGTCTGAGCCTGTCCAGGCATGCGGGTTTGTTGAGTCTAAACTCATCGCAAAAAGCGGAGGACAGGAATCTTCCATATGCGACATCGTTGCTCAGGCTGGCTCTAAGAACAAGCTTCTCTTCAATGTCTGCGACGTGTTCGCTCCAGAATTGCTTGGCTAACGCCTTTTCCGTTATATCGGGATCTGGGCGGAGAAGGAAATCAATCACAGCGTCCGTGATTCGATGGCGCAAAAGTGGTGCGTATTGATCTATCGCGGGTATTTTAACTGATGAAACACCGACTGCTGAATAGGCTTTATGAAAAACCCTATCTCCGACTTGCTCCGGCTCCCCGAGTGAGGTGAATATGTTGCTCAGGATCGATTCTGTTCTTTCGGTTACAGGAGAGAGGACGTCGGTCATGATCGTTTCCGAGATGTATTGTGCTACGCGGTCGTCAATCGCCATCGGTTTATCTCCTGATACCTGGCGTTGCGAAATAACTGACCCGCGTCTATTTTTGTTGTTGAATAAAAAGACGAAGTCGAATGGTGTTACGTCGCCTTTGAAGTCGACGAAAGTATGATCTTTCCCCTTGATTAGATAAGATCTCTTCGGACTGTTCAACAAGTAATCCATCTCTCTGAGAGCAGCATAGGCGTTCGCGTAAATGCGCTTTATGTGTTGGTTCTCAATGACTGGCTCATATACTTCCGGCATGACGAACATCCCGACAAATCGTTTTGTAGAAGGATCAACACCGACAATTTTTCTGAGCATGTAGGCGATGTCGAGAAACATACCGCTGCCTGTGCCACCACAGAGCGAGCAGATAACATAGACGAATTGAACATTGTGGTCTACGGAAAAGTGTGGATGGTTGGCCCAAGATGCAGGATCAGCCACTTCATGTGCGGCTTGCTGCAACCACCGATAGTTAGAATGAAGATTGTCGCCTTTGTGCAGTCCGATCTTCCCGAACATTCTTATTTGTCCAGACCCGCGAGCGGCCTTCGGAAAGTCCACTTTCATCTCCGGATCCGGATACCATTCTTTGATGTGCCTGTTCTCCGGCGCATCGAGATTGCCAATTATTTGTGGTGTATCGCTCTGGTCGATAAGCCTGCTTTCGCTGGCACCTAGTTTTATGAATTCGCCATTTCGCTGACTTATAACCGGAGGATTGTTGATGGTGGCGCTGTCGGTATCGATAGACAACAGCCTGATCCAGGGAAGCTCTTCGACTCCATAGGTATCATAGATTCGTCTTTTGAGATGTGTAAGGGCGCGTTTGCCAGTACCACCTAACCCCACGATCAGTGAGGGAATAGTTCTTATAGTCATTGACTTGTCCTCGTTAAGAAAATTTCTGATGGAATGGTGCGATTCTCGCCTGCTCAAACAAGGCGAGAGTAATCGACCTATTTCGCAGTAAGCACCATATGTGCTACTACGGCAATCAACCCGACTATGGATACAACCATTGCGATCAAGTTTGCCGATTTAGTGGCTTTTTCAGGGAGCCACCTGCTGAATTTGACAAGAACTGTGTATGTGGAAAACCTGGCTATCATGCCGACCACGACAGCCGCCAGTCCCATTAATGCATAACCAATACCCAGGTTCATTTTTCAATGTCCTCGCGTTGAGAGTATATAAATCTGCCGAACCATACTGGCACCGCCAGAGCTGACGGTGTGCAGTATCTTACTGACCGGCTAATCCAATTCTATTTCGGCCAAATGCGTGGAGGCATGCCGGATGTTTTACTCGTCGAAGTGCTCATTAGATAAGGCGATGTCCGCCCTGAGAGTTATTTAGTTTTGTCAAGTAATACAACAATAGAGCGATTCGATGTGGACGAAATAAAATGCACTAAGTTTCCTAAGGATCTCGCTGCGACTAAGTTGCATAAGGATCTGGCTGTTACCTAAACACTAGGATTTCAGATGATCTCGCTGTCACCCATTCGCTCAGTTATATAGACCGCTCGAGATCTCCATGACGATAAATCGCCCATCTTTGCTAATCAGTACTGGTTCGACGAGCTCTTTATAGGTTTCATCAAGATTCTGAGCCAGCTTGTAGACCTGGCTCTCCTCCACATAACCTGGCTGCGGTGTTACGATCAGGTATCGCACATGGTATCGCCTCAAGTTGGCGACCAGGTCGTCCAGCGAACCAATCAAAGGTTCGTTTTGACCGTAGCAGGCGGATGCGAGGTTTAACTCATAAGGTCTAATGCATTTTCTCCCAGTATAGAGATAGGTGAGAGAGTCAAAAGTACAGGCAACAACTTCATCATCGCGAGTATTGCTCTTTACCCAATCAAGGACCTCTTCGTACGAACTCCAGTAGAGTGCGGTTTTGGGTACAGACATCAGCGGAATCTTCGAGATGTCGATGAACTGTGTGACTTGATTGAGGTAATAGATGTTGCTAATGAGCATCACGGCCGTCAGCGCTCCTGATACGACCGATTCTTTCAGATTGAATCTCGAAAGCGCGGTGACGATGGCTGTAAGAAAAGCTGATACCAGATACGGCATTATCGGCACGAGAAACCGAAACGGCGGCCATGGCCAGACTATCATTACGACCGCATATAGCGATAGAACCGCTGATAGCGGTTTTTCCCGATTACCTTTCGATAAGAAAAGGCACCATGGGATTAAACCTAAAGCAGCAAAGATAAGCAAGTAGATTGGCATCGGCTGTACGAATTGAGATAGTCCGGAAAACATCGCCTTTGTAGTCAGTGCGAGAATCTGCTGAATGTTGGTTATGACGACGACTCCTTCGCAGGAGGTCGCCAGACGCATACCCCATTGAACGTAGTTGTCCTGATAGGCCTGAATTCGATCTGTTTGACTCGCTGCCTTATTAAGAGCGCCAAGAATGATGTGGAGAATCGCAACTACGCCTGTCGCTGCGCAAGACAGGACGATGATTTTATCGAGAAGTTTTCGCCGCCAGAGAATAAAGGCGAGGGCGACCGGCACCACCCAACCCATCAACCTGATTGTGGGAGGAAGTGTCATTGCGACGCCCAACAAGACTTTCGAAAGTGCAGACTTTTGATTCCGCAGGCAATAGCTGTCAAATGCCCAGAGTGCAACAACGAGGCTCAGTGCAAATGGCATCTCTGAGAGAACCTGACCTCCGAAAAAAACGAAACCGGGAATCGTCATGCAAATAAGCGCCGCGTCAGCCGCCACTACCCGTGATGCATATTTAAACCTGACCAGATAGAGATATGACAAAGCCAGAAAAAGCGCTGCGCTAATCGCGCTCACCAACTGCATTGCGAAGAGATTGTCGGGAAAGGTGGGATTGCAGAACCAGATAGCGGACAGGAGAAATGGATAAACGATCGGGTACTTGGTTTGATTCGGCTCTCCAGGAAAATTGATTAGTTTGTATCCGTGCCCTTCTGCCAGCGCTTTCGCATTGCTTACATAGACACCATCGTCGTGAAAAGTTCCAGTGACACCGGGTGCACAAAAATCGATTGAGACTTTCATCATCAAAGCGAAAATAACCAGAGCAATCAATCCATCCACTTTGTTGAAGCGGGTTGTTCTCAGCAGGCTCTCAAGCTGGATCATGCGATTGTACGGGCACTCCTCTGGGCACCGGCTGCTTTCCGATTCTTGTAGCGAAAAGTTCTCGCGAAATTTGCTGGAATGATCTCCAGTTGAGCGGAAATTCAAGATAGACGTGGGCGACGCTGAGGAAGAGCAGAACGTTCAAGCCAATTCTGAAATCGTAGGCGTAAACAGCCATCGATGCTGTATAGAGAAGACCTATCAATACCATAGTCCGTACGGGCATTTTGTGCCATTGAATGATTCGTGTTTTGGAGAACCAGTTCAGATAGTGATATGTGTAAGCGAACGCAACCAGTCGCATCGCTGCGACAAAACTATCGTAGTCATTGGTCCAACCAAGTAGATTGCTCAGTCTTTTTTCGATGTATCCAAAAGCCTCGGCGCTTTGCGCAAAATATGGAGCGTACTTGTATCCGTTGGCCGATTGCGGTACCACTAAGAAGCTAAGGGCGCAGACAGTCAATGTCGCGACGGAGATATAGCCGGACAGTTTCTTCTCCTTCAAACTTCCGAGAAGCATGAACAACCAGGTGAAGACGAGCACATGAATGAGGGTGGTCAGGTATAAACCGAACAAGAATTCGGTAAAGGTGGTCAATCTCACGATGAAGGAGAGTGCTGCCACAAGCGCGATTCCGACTATCCGTTTGTTTCTGTCCGGCGTGAGCACCATCACCAGTGCGGAGCCGAAAGCGATAAAGCTAACGTGAGCAAAGCCGTAGACCACGTGCGTCAATGTCACTACCGTCGCAGCTATTGCGAGGAACCAGAACCACCAGGTCTGCTGCGCGGACTCTACGAAATAGCCCTTACGTTGTAACCAGGGAATCTCGGTCAGGTAATGGAGCGGTCCCAAAATGGCGTAGGTGACGATAAATAGTTCAAACGGAATCACGTACGCGAGCGCATACGCGACAAGAATCAAGATCGTATTGAGAACGTTGATCGACACGCTTTAGTAAACCGGATTATTAACCCGCTATCATCATAACAACTATATATGAAGTTGCAATGAGGGAACGCCTCGCGTGCACCCTAAACAGACCTCCTATTAGGCGATACAAGGTCTCTGTTATATTTTGGGACCCGTTTTGAGTTGTATCCCTTATGTCTTGTTTTTCATCGCGGCTGAGCGACCAGAGAGCAGCCGCCTGGCGTTGGTAGAACCACTGACGAAGCGAGCTGTGCGCCGCTGCGTGAGCGGCTGAATCAAAACTATTGAGCTGTTGACATGGTGTCTAATGGTTTAACCCTATATGGAGCGAATGACAACTGCTGCGGACCCTTGGGGCTCAAAGACTTTCCCAGCCTGCGGCAATTACGCCTGATTTTGCCGATCGCTCAAGCGGAGTAACCGTCACCTTTATATAGGAATGATTCTTTTGAGCAAGCCTACTCAATATTCGAAAACCCGGTTATTCGACGAGATGTTGCAGCACTACTTAACAGAGAGCTCTGAAATTGAAGAATGGGTGTTTGTACCGAATGGCTGATATAATGGCACTTTCCAACGATCTGACCGGTCGAGATGCGGCCGGCAAATCGAAAGAAAACATTATTGTGAAATAAATTTTTTACGATCCAGGATTGTTCTTATGTAGAATGTGTGGTTCGTTCGCCGGAAACGGCAACCTGTGACCCCTTCAAAAATAAGACCGAGTTAATCTGGTCTGTGCGAAGGGAAGATCTCAGGCTGTATCGTTTGCCCTTCGTTTAGCGAATTATGCGGTCCCACTGGATGTCGCGGTTTTCCGCCCCTGGTCCCGATCGCAGAAAGCACCGGCCGAACTTTCATTGTCGAACACGACTCTCAGTCGAAAAGTCGTTCCTTCTATATGTAGATGGCACGAAGTAGTTCCACCACTAAGGAGAACATGGGCAAATGGCTGGCGCCAAGAATAAGAAAAACGAAGCACAAGCCGGTTCCGGCAAGGTCCAGCGCATCCGCATTCGATTGAAGTCTTATGACCATAGGCTTCTCGACAAGTCGGCGGATCAAATTGTTGATACGGCCCGTCGCACCGGTGCCACTATCTGTGGTCCCGTTCCCCTGCCGACCCGCAAGAGAGTTTATTGCGTGCTGCGCTCTCCTCACGTCGACAAAAAGTCGAGAGAGCACTTTGAAATACGTATCCACAAAAGACTTATCGATATCAATGATCCGACACCTACGACAGCTGATGCGCTTATGCGTCTCGATCTGCCTGCAGGCGTCGACATCGAAGTGAAACTGTAAGCATTAAGTTGCACTACTGAGGATTTCAGGAATGAAAACACTAGGCGTGATGGGCAAAAAGGTGGGGATGACCCAGATCTTCAGTAAAGAAGGTCTCGCGATTCCCGTGACCGTAGTGCAGCTTGGGGACAACATCGTTACCCGCAAGCTCACTAAGGACAAGAACGGCTATGAAGCAGTCCAGGTCGGCGGCTTCAAGGTCAAAGAGCGCAAGCTGACGAAACCGGAATTGGGCACGTTCAAAAAGAATGAGCTTCCGCCGGTTCAACCGCTCAAAGAGTTCCACGTCGAAGATGCAGGCAGCTATGCCGTTGGTCAATCGCTTCCGATCGCCGACATCCTTAAAGAAGATATGTTGGTCGACATTCGCGGTCGTTCAATTGGTAAAGGTTTCCAGGGAACGATCAAGCGTTATCATGCTGGTCGCGGACCGATGACTCACGGCTCCAAGTTCCACCGTTCTATGGGATCTATCGGCGCAGGCACCACGCCTGGTCGAGTGTTCCGTGGATCGATCATGCCTGGCCAGATGGGCAACGTCAACGTGTGCACCCGTCGCGCCAAAGTAGTTAGAGTAGACGCAGAAAAAGGCCTTCTTCTGATCAAGGGACCAGTTCCCGGAGTCGAAGGGGGTCTTGTGGTAATCAGCCCCACTCGCTTGAAGTGGAACTAACTTGAGCTTTTGCATCAAGGCATTCATCAGTAATTAAGAGAGACGACGAAAATGACACCCACGCAAGTGCTAGACCTCAAAGGCAAAAAGGTAGGCGAAATCGAGCTCGAAGAGAGCGTATTCGCTACCGAGCTTAAAGTCGGCCCCATGCACCAGGCCGTAATCAGACAGTTGGCCAACGCCAGAAGCGGTAGCGCCAACACCAAGACACGCGCCGAAGTACGTGGCGGCGGTCGTAAGCCCTGGCGTCAGAAAGGTACCGGTCGCGCAAGAGCCGGTTCCATACGCTCGCCTTTGTGGCATGGCGGCGGTGTGGTCTTCGGACCCAAACCGCGTAGCTACGCGCAATCGATGCCGCAGAAAATGCGTCAAGTTGCTGTGCGTTCTGCACTCTCCGTTGCCAAAGACAAACTGGTCGTTGTGAAAAGTTTTGATGGTTTCGGCGAAGCAAAAACAAAAGCTTTCGCTCAGTTGCTCAAAGACCTCAACGTCGAGAAAGGCAAGAAAGTCCTTGTTGTCTTGACCTCGCACAAAGACGAGTCCGACGCGAAGATTCAGCGCGCTGCTCGCAACATCGATAAGTTGAAAGTGATCTGGTCCAATCAGGTCAACGTCAAAGATCTGCTTCACTTCGATGTAGTCGTTATCTCTCAGGATGCTGTAGAGACTCTCAATAAGACTCTCAAAACAACGCGTTCCGAAAATGCCAAACCTAAAAAGGAAAAGGCAGCGAAGAAGGCGAAGAAAGATGTGAAGAAGTCGGCTAAGAAAGAAGCGAAGCCGAAAGAAAAGAAAGCGGCCAAGCCAAAAGAGGTCAAGCCACCAAAACCGGCTAAGGAAGAAAAACCAAAAGCCGAAAAGGCTCCAGCCAAAAAGTCCGAAGGCGACAAAGAGAGCAAGAAATCGACCGCCAAATCCGACAAACCAAAATCGGATAAGCCCAAAAAGAAAGACTAAATAGGCGTTAGAGACTAAACAGCCAGAAGAATCAGGAAAAGATCATGGACAAGCGATACTCCCAAATAATTCTGAGACCAATCATCACTGAGAAATCCGCTCAGATGACCCAACTTGGTCAATACACCTTCGAGGTGGTCAGAGACGCCAATAAGGTCGAAATCAAGCAAGCCATGGAGCAGCTCATCAAAGAGCTTTACCCAGGCAACAAGAGCGAAGTGCTCGCCGTTAACACCGGTGCCACAAGAGGCCGATTCAGCCGAAGAAGACGTCATGGCCGAGTGCCCAAGGACGGCAAAAAAGCGATCGTCACCATCGGTGGTGATCCGCTTGAACTGTTCGAAGGCTAATACTCGCGTAATTCGTCCCCACCAATCAGGAAGTTATAAGGACAAACCACTATGCCGGTCAGGAAGGTCAACCCAACATCAGCAGGACGACGAAATATGTCGTTGTTCGATTTCTCGGACTTAACGACGGACAAACCTGAAAAATCGCTCGTCTGCTTCAAGAGATCGAAAGGCGGTCGCAATAATCAGGGCCGACTGACTGTGCGCCACAAAGGCGGCGGTCACAAGCAGAAGTACCGGATTATCGATTTCAGACGCGATAAGCATGGTATTCCAGGCGTTATCGCAACGATTGAATACGATCCCAATCGCAACACCAGAATTTGCCTCGTGCAATATATAGATGGCGAGAAGCGTTACATCCTCGCTCCTCATGGTATCAAGGTTGGTGCCAAGGTCATGAGCGGACCAAATTCCGAAATTCAGATTGGCAACGCCCTTCCGCTTCGCAACATCCCGTTGGGTACCATGGTGCACAACGTCGAGCTCACGCTCGGTCGCGGTGGCCAACTTGGTCGCTCCGCCGGCGTTCAGATTCAGTTGCTCGCTAAAGAAGGCAATATGGCGACCTTGAGATTGCCATCCGGTGAAATGCGCCTGGTCAACTTGGACTGCATGGCGACCATCGGACAGCTCGGCAATACTGACGCCAAGAACGTAAGACTCGGTAAAGCCGGACGCAAACGTTGGATGGGTATCAAGCCCGCTAACCGCGGCGTCGCCATGAACGCTGTCGATCACCCGCACGGCGGCGGCGAAGGCAAATCGCCAATCGGTGGTAAGCCTCAGACACCTTGGGGCAAGCCGGCTATGGGTTACAAGACCCGTCGCGGCAGAAGACCATCGGACAAATTCATCGTCAAGAGAAGAACGAAGTAGGAGGTTATTGTGGGTCGATCGCTAAAGAAGGGACCGTTCATACATCCCTCGCTCAACAAAAAAATAGAAGAAATGAATCGCAAAGGCGAGAAGAGGGTGATCAAAAGCTGGTCTCGCGCTTCGATGATTTCGCCTGAAATGATCGGACACACGATTGCTATCTACAACGGTCGTAAGCACGTGCCCATTTACGTAACCGAGCAGATGATTGGTCACAGACTTGGTGAATTTGCACCGACAAGGCTCTTCAAGGGTCACGCCGGTGCCGACAAGACAGCCAAACGGTCATAAGAGAGGACTCCGCCAATGCAAAGTAAAGCACAGGCAAAGTGGATAAGAATGTCACCGCGAAAGGTGCGTCGCGTTGTCGATCAGATTCGTGGAAAGAAAGCCGGAGAGGCAATCGACATGCTGACCTTCATGCCCTACAAGGCAGCGAAGCCGGTATGGAAAGTTCTTAACTCTGCCATGTACAACCTTATTCATCACGAGAAGCACCCGATTTCGCGATCGGATGCAGAAGACATGGTCATTGTGGAAGCATACGCCGATCAAGGCCCGACACTTCCACGCCGATTCAGAGCTCGCGCTCGCGGTCGGGCGATGCCCATCTTGAAGAGAACCAGCCACATCACACTGGTTATTTCAGACGTATAGTGAATGGTGGCAGATTGCCACCAAGGCGAGAAGCTCAGGCTTCCAAGCAATAAAACGGTAAGTAAGAGAGGACAAGATCTTGGGTCAGAAAGTACATCCTAACGGTTTCCGACTTGGCATTCACAAAGGCTGGTCGTCCAATTGGTTCGTCGGGAAGAAAGACGTTGCCCCTCTTATCGAAGAGGATCACCGTCTGCGCGCTTTCCTGGCCAAGGAGTTGACCGGAGCCGGAGTTTCCAAAGTCGAGATTCAAAGAAAGGCCGACCAGATTCAGTTAGACATCTACACGGCTCGTCCCGGCGTAGTTGTCGGCAAAGGCGGTCAAGGCATCGAGAACCTCACGGGCAAGATCAAAGGTCTGCTCAACAGAACTGGTCTCGACATCAGAATCAATATTCTCGAAATCAATCGCGTCGACCTGGAAGCCAAATTGGTTGCCGACTCGATCGCACAACAGCTCGAAAAGCGCGTTGCCTTCCGTCGCGCCATGAAGCAAGCCATGCAACGTTGCATGCGAGCAGGCGCAGTCGGCGTCAAAGTCATGGTTGCCGGACGTCTGGGCGGTGCTGAAATCGCGCGAACCGAATGGGCTAAAGAAGGTCGTATTCCATTGCAGACCCTGCGCGCCGACATCGATTACGGAGTTTCGGAAGCAAATACCGTTATGGGTATCATCGGCATCAAAGTCTGGGTCTTCCGTGGCGAGCTCGAAATGGGCCAATGGTCGCCACCCAACATCAAGACTCAATCCGACAGAGAGCGTCAACAAGGCGATCGTCAGGACAGAGGTTCCCTCAATAAATCTGGGCGTAGACCCAGGAAGGCAGGTTAATCGCCATGTTAATGCCGAAGCGCACTAAGTTTCGCAAGTTTCACCGCGGTCGCATGACCGGCACGGAGACCCGTGGCGTTGAAGTGCAGATGGGTGAATACGGATTGCAAGTGCTCGAGCCGGCGTGGATCACCTCCCGCCAGATTGAAGCAGCCAGAAAAGCGATGACCAGATCCGTAAAAAGAGGCGGTCAGCTATGGATCAGAGTTTTCCCGGACAAAGCGGTTAGCAAAAAGCCTGCTGAAGTCCGTATGGGATCCGGTAAAGGTAACCCTGAATTCTGGGTCGCTGTTGTTAAAACCGGCCGTGTCATATTCGAGATGGCTGGTGTCCCTAAAGCAGACGCCGAAGTCGCTTTGAGATTGGCTGCTCAAAAGCTGCCGGTCAAGTGCCGGTTCGTAGAGCGCCATCACGGAGGTTAAGGTCGCGATGAAATTGCAAGACATGAGAGAGTTGTCCCAAGATGAACTGAAAGCGCAAATTTCCGACGCGCGTAAGCAAATTGTCGAACTGCGTTTTCAACAAGCATTGAGAAAACTCGAAAGCCCAGCCAGACTGCGCAACGCCAAAAGGCTCCTGGCTCAACTGCTCACCGTTGAAACAGAAAAAACATTGAAACAAGCGTAATTTCCTGACACCGCCCGCGGTTAAGGAAAGGAAAGCCAAAAGAGGTTCGCAACAGAAATGCCTAAGAAGGAACTAGTCGGTAAAGTCGTTTCCAACAAAATGGAAAAGACGATCGTGGTCGCCATCGAAAGCCGCATTCCCCATCCTAAGTATGAAAAGCAGATGGTGAAAACGAGCAGATTCAAAGCCCACGATGAAAAAAACGAGTGCGGAGTCGGTGACCGAGTACGCATTCAAGAGTGCAGACCTCTCTCCAAGGATAAAACCTGGACAGTAGTCGAAATTCTCGAAAGATCGCCCGATGCTATGACCAAGGAGTCAAACTAATGATTCAGCAAGAAACGCGACTGACCTGCGCAGATAACACTGGCGCCCGCGAGCTTCTCTGCATTCGCGTCCTGGGTGGCTCCAGAAAAGTGTATGCCTCCGTGGGCGACACCATCGTCGCGACCGTGAAGGAAGCGCTCCCTAACATGCCCGTCAAGAAATCGGACGTCGTCAAAGCCGTTGTTGTCCGTGTCAAACAGAGCGTGCATCGTCCAGATGGCACAACCATCAGGTTCGACGACAACGCCGCCGTCATCATTCAGAAAGATGGCAACCCAAAAGGCACCCGGGTATTCGGACCGATCGCCCGTGAGCTCAGAGACAAAAACTTCACGAAAATAATTTCGCTGGCACCGGAGGTTATCTAACAATGGCTACGGCTGAGAAAACCAAGAAATCGATCAGCTACTGCCAGGCGCCACTTGCACCAAAAGTGAAGAAGGGCGGCAAGACAGTAGTCTCGCAAGCGTTGATCAAAAGAGGAGTGACCAATCTGGTTGCCTCCGTACATGTGCGCCGCGGCGACACCGTGATGCTGATGACCGGCTCCAAAACGGTCGGCAAAGGCAAAACCGGTAAGGTCATGGAAGTTCTTAGGGCTGAAGGCAAAATCGTTGTCGAAGGCATCAATCTTGTCACCCGCGCTACCAAAGCCAAAACGGCGATGGGCAAGGGCGGACTCGTCAAGAAAGAGTCTCCGATTTTCGCAAGTCGCGTAATGCTCTTCTGCACCTCCTGCAAAAACACCACCAGAATCGCGCACAAAATGCTCGAAAACGGTAAGAAGACGCGAGTCTGCAAAAAGTGCGGAGAATCGCTGGACGGCTAATCGTCGTCAATTTGTTCAACTCAGTTTGAACCTTGAATAGACAAGGACTAGGTTAGACGACAAAGCACCGTCAACCAACGAGAAAAGGGACCGGAAAATGATCAATGTAAAAGAGCACTACGACACTAACGTCAAAAAAGCACTCAAGACGCATTTTAACTACGACAACGAAATGCAGATTCCTCGCATTGAGAAAGTCGTGATCAACATGGGTGTTGGCGAAGCGACTACCAACTCGAAGTCAATTGAGAGCAGCGTCAAAGAAATGGCAACCATCACTGGGCAAAAGCCGGTGGTCAACAGAGCCAGAAAGTCCATCGCTACGTTCAAAGTCAGAAAAGGAATGCCGGTTGGCGTTTCGGTCACACTGCGCGGCAAGAGAATGTACGATTTTCTCGCTAAGCTCATGCACATTGCACTTCCCCGTATCAAAGACTTTCGCGGACTTTCGCCCAAGTCGTTCGACGGCCGAGGCAACTACTCGCTCGGTATCAAAGAGCAGCTCATTTTCCCTGAAATTAGTTACGACAAAATTGACGCTACACGAGGAATGGACATCGCCATCGTGACGACTGCGCGCACCGACCAGGAAGCGCTTCAGTTGCTCCGCGAGATCGGCATGCCGTTCAAGAAACAACAGTAGTTAAATTAGGAGAGGACACAACCAGTGGCCAAAACATCGATGATTGATAAGGAGCACAAGCGTAGAGTGCTCGTCAGCAAAGGTAAGTACCCGAAGGTACGACTGCACAACCGCTGCCGAATCTGCGGAAGACCACGTGGTTATTACCGCGATTTCGGATTGTGCAGATGCTGCCTGAGAAAGATGGCTCACCAAGGTTTGCTCCCAGGCGTCACTAAGTCTAGTTGGTAGGAGAGATAAATCAAATGCCCGTAATAGACCCTATTGCCGACATGTTCACACGCATCAGGAATGCTTGCCGCGTGCAGGCCCCTGTCGTGGAGATGCCCGCCTCCAAGCAGAAAGTGGCGATCGCCAAGCTGCTTCGTGACGAAGGCTTCATCACTTCGTTTGAAACGAAAGATCTCGGCACTCCCGTTCAGAAGATGCGTATCGTCTTGAAGTATGGACCGAAAGGCGAGCAAGTAATTCAAGGCATCAAGCGCGTCAGCCGTCCCGGCTTGCGACTTTATCGCCCCTCCAAGAGAGTGCCCCGCGTATTTGGCGGATTGGGCATCTCGATTATGTCCACCAGCCGTGGTGTCATGACAGATCGCCAGGCCAGAAAAGGCAATATTGGTGGCGAAATTGTAGGCCAGGTTTGGTAGCGATTGGCCCAGGCTAAATCAAGCAAAGGTAAAAGGTAGAAACCATGTCTCGTATAGGCAAAGCTCCAATCAAAGTACCCCAAGGCGTGACTGTCGATATCAACGGTCTCGACATCAAGGTCAAAGGACCCAAAGGTGAGCGCACCAGGACCTTCAGGCCAGAGATCGAGTTCAAGAGAGAAGACGATGTCATTTATGTGCTGCGCCGCAATGAAGATCGTTTGACTCGTGGACTGCACGGTCTTAGCCGCACCCTCCTCGCCAATATGGTGAAGGGTCTGTCCGAAGGGTTCACCAGAAAGCTAGAAGTGATTGGCGTCGGTTATAGGGCCGTTGCCGAAGGCAACAAACTGACGATGCAGTTGGGCTACTCGCACCCTGTAGAAATCGAGATTCCCAAAGACATCACCGTAGAGGTCGGCAAAGGCAACGTCATCACCATTACCGGTGTCGATAAGCAAGAGCTCGGCGATTTCGCCTCATTCGTCAGAGGCAAGCGTCCACCTGAAGTCTACAAAGGCAAGGGTGTGAAGTACGAAGGCGAAGTCATCAGAAAGAAAGCCGGCAAGGCTGCTGGTGCGAAATAAGTATTGATCGGTTGATCCAGTTGATCCGAGGAACTAGAGATGATTACGAAGCCCAATAGAAAAGAGACGAGAGTGAAGAGGCATCAACGCATTCGCCGCTCTCTGTGGGGTCAAACCGAGCGTCCCCGGCTCTGCGTGTACCGTTCCAATAAGCACATCTATGCTCAATTGGTAGATGATTCCAGCTCGACGACGCTAGCTTGCGCCAGCACGCTCGATCCGGAATTGAGAGCCAAGGTGGACAAGCCCTGGAATAAAGACTCGGCTAAAACAGTTGGAGAGCTCATCGCCAAGCGTGCGATGGAAAAAGGAATTAAGGCGGTCGTCTTCGATCGCGG
Organism: uncultured Candidatus Obscuribacterales bacterium; assembly: GCA_964418155.1. GTDB lineage: Bacteria > Cyanobacteriota > Vampirovibrionia > Obscuribacterales > Obscuribacteraceae > JADYXR01. Next base: position 138,597 of record CAYQKX010000005.1, read on the forward strand.
CGGATATATCTATCACGGTCGCATCGCAGCCGTGGCAGAAGGCGCTCGTGAAGCTGGACTTGAGTTTTAAGGAGTAAGAGGTTTTCCAAATGGAAAAAGAGCATAAGAGTACCCACACACCACCAGAAGAAGTCGCCCAAGATGGTGCTAAGCGTGGACGTAGAACTTCCAGTCGCGAGAAAAACCGTTCGCAAGACGACACGAAACGCGATCGCGAGCAATCTGAATGGGAAGAGAAGATCATTCAAGTACGCCGCGTGACCAAAGTCGTCAAGGGCGGTAAAAAGCTCAGCTTCCGCGCTGTCGTCGCCGTCGGCAACAGCAAAGGTCAGGTCGGTATCGGTATCGGCAAGGCCTCCGAAGTTATCATGGCTATTCAAAAGGGTGTTGCTGATGCGCGCAAGTCGCTTATCACCGTGCCTTTGATCGGCGCCACCCTTCCTCACGAAATCGTCGGAAAGCAAGGTTCCAGCCGTGTTCTTCTCAAGCCGGCAGCGAAAGGCACAGGCGTCATCGCCGGTGGTGCCAGCCGCGCCGTTTTGGAACTGGCAGGTATCGGCGATGTATTGTCCAAGTCTCTCGGCTCGCGTTCACCACTAAACGTAGCGCGTGCCACCATCAACGGTTTGTCCGAATTGAGAACTTTCGAACAGTCGGCACGCCTCAGAGGCATCACCGTCCAACAAATGCTCAACTAAGAAGAGCGTCACCAGCATCATAGTTTGGAGTTAGCCCCATGTTAAAGATCACCTTGACCGCCGGAAAGGTCGGCAAGAAAGAGACCCAATTGAAAGTTCTTCAGGCGCTTGGCCTTCGCAAGTACGGCAGCGCCGTCGTCAGGGCTGACTCGCCTACGATCAGAGGAATGATCGACAAAGTTCATCACCTGGTCACAGTAACGGAAGCCGAAGCTGGCGCTACAACCGGCAAGATCACCCGCAAAGCCAGATTTGAATGTGCACAAAAAGAAAAAGCGGCTGCTAAATAACAGCGCTTCAACCGCCGAGTCGATGCCAGGCATCGGCGCAAGGCAAAAGGAGAAGAGATGAAACTCAATGAATTGGCTCCGCCAGAGGGCGCTCGCCATAAGAAAAAAATCGTTGGTCGCGGCCGTTCTTCCGGTCACGGAAAAACCTCGACCCGAGGACATAACGGTCAGGGTCAGCGTTCCGGCGAATCGACTCGATTCGGATTCGAAGGCGGACAGACACCTTTGTTCAGACGTCTTCCGAAAATTCACAACTTCTATCAAGTGCCGAGACGCGAGTGGGTTCCTATCAACCTCGGTGCTCTCAACCATCTGCCTGCCAATACGGAGATCACACCGGAATCTCTGGTCGAGCACAAGATATTGCGCAAAGTAACTCAGTCGTTGCGCATACTTGGTCAGGGCGAATTGAAGGTCGCTCTTAAAGTGAAAGCGCACCACTTTTCCCAGGGTGCGATCGACAAAATCACTCAAGCCGGCGGTAGCTTCGAAGTAATTCAACCGAAGCCCAGAAAACGTGGACGCAAGCCGCATGGCTTCATCGAGCAACAACCACCGCAACCGAAAGAAAAGCACGCGCGTAAAGATAGTTAAGGTTTGATTCTTTCCGGAAATATGCCCTGATTCCTCTTATATGATGGAGTGCTATCGGGCATATTTTCCTTTTTGTACTGGAAATTATGTCGCTTTCAAATTAGCGATACGCTAAGACCCAAGGAGGATGAGCGTTGAACACCCCCAAGCGTGGAGCCGCAATTGGCGGGCCGGAAGATCTCTTCAAAATGCTTTCTGCCGCAGGCTTGAAGGAGAAGATATTTTTCACGCTCGGTATGATTTTGCTCTATCGAGCAGGTGTTCATATCCCGCTCCCGGGTGTCGATTCTCACGCTTTCCTGAAGCATCCTGAGTACGCTCAGAGTTTGCTCGGCATGGTCGACCTCTTCACCGGCGGTGCCCTTAACAAGCTTTCGATTTTCTCGCTCGGTATCGGACCGTACATTACGGCGTCGATTATTCTGCAGCTCATGACCGCTGTCATCCCTCAGCTCGAGGACTTGCAGAAAAATCAGGGCGAGCAGGGTAGGAAAAAACTGCAGCAGTACACTCGTGTATTTGCCGTCGCGATTTCGATACTACAGTCGGTGATGCTATCGAATGTATTGATGAAGATTCAAAGTCCACCGGTAGTCATCACACCGGGTCCGCTCTTTGTCATGACATCAGCAATCATCATGACCGCTTCGGCGATTTTCATCATGTGGATAGGCGAAGTGATTACCGAACGTGGTGTCGGGAACGGTGCCTCGCTCCTTATCTTCCTCGGTATCGTGGCGCGCTTGCCGTCAATGGTGCACAACACCTACGACTCGGTTCAGACTGGGCAGACGCCTATCTGGGGCGTCGCAATGTTGATCTCCGTTTTTCTACTTCTTGCCGCGTTGATTGTCTGTTTGCAACAAGGTGTCCGCAAGATAATGGTGCTTGGTGCCAGGCGAAATGTCGGACGGCAAGTCTTTCAGGTGGCGGCACCAGACGACTATCTCTATTTGCCGATCAATCCCTCGGGCGTCATGGCGATCATCTTTGCTTCATCGCTACTCATGTTCCCCACCACGGTCATGCAATTCGTCAGCCAGGGTCGGAGTAAAGATCCGGGCACCGCTATATATGAGCTTCTTACGAGTATTCCTGGAATCGGCAAAGGCATCGAGCAGATGATGCAAGTCAATTGGGTCCAATCGATCTTCAGCGTCGTCGGCACCGGAGTCGGCAATATGTTCGTCTATTACCGCTGGGAGCATTCGCTTGTTTACTTCCTGCTCATCCTCTTCTTTGCATACTTTTATGCATCGATTATTTTGCAGCCACGCGATATGGCTGAAAACTTGAGACGGCAGGGACGAGCTATTCAAGGGGTCAGACCGGGACGCCCAACAGCCGAATTCCTGGAAGGAACCTTGAGTCGCCTGGTATTTATCGGTGCGAGTTGTATCGCAATCATCGCCATCTTCCCTATCCATGCCGAGCAATTCACGCAAGTGTCGACGCTGCAGGGGCTTGGCAGTACATCTCTTATCATCCTTGTAGGCGTTGCAATCGACACACAAAGACAGATCAAGACGCACGCGCTATCGGCTCGCTATCAGGCTCGCGGAATCTTCCGCAAGCCATCGGCAGGCGGTGGCGACAAAAAGGCGGAGTAATCAGGAGTTATTGAAATGCAAATCTTGTTCCTCGGAGCACCTGGAGCCGGTAAAGGCACACAATGCAAGAAGTTGGCTGAGAAGCTGGGATTGCCCCACCTTTCTTCTGGCGATCTTTTGCGTGAGGCCGTCAAGCAAGGCACCAAAGCTGGTGTAGCTGCCAAGTCTTTCATGGATAAAGGACTTCTGGTTCCCGATGATGTTTTGATCGCCATGTTCAGAGAATTCCTCTCCAAACCTGAGATGGACAAGGGATTTATCCTTGATGGCTTTCCTCGCAATCTTCCGCAAGCGGAAAGCCTTTCGACATTGCTTACCGAATTGAGCAAGTCACTCACGGTTGTCATTAATCTGCATACTTCGGAAGATCTTCTGGTCGAGCGCATTACTGGGCGCCGCACCTGTCCTAACAAAGAGTGTAACGCTGTTTATCACGTCAAGTTTCAGGCACCCAAACAGCTTGGTGTCTGCGATAAATGTGCGACTGAACTCGTCCATCGCTCCGATGACAAGCCTGACGTCGTTAAGCAAAGACTGGCTACCTATGCCGAACAGACAGAGCCGCTTATCTCGTATTATGGCAATCAAGGCATCGTCAAAACCGTCGACGGTGAAGGCGAACCTGAAGAAGTTTTTGATCGACTTGTCAAAACGCTCAAAGTACCTGTTTAGCAACTAAACCGGACAGGGTATCATTGATACGCAGTGAGGCATTTGAACGCCTCAGGGTGTTTGTTCGATTAGGGTTACCGATGATTGTCACCAAAGATGTAGATTTTGAACTTATCCGCAAAGCCGGTAAGTTAGCCGGGCATGTGCTCGAGACCATCGCTAAAAAAGCGAGCCCCGGGATGAGCACCTGGGAGATCGACGCGATCGCCGAGAAGATGATTCGCGAAGAGGGCGCCTTACCCACGTTCAAGGGTTATCGCAACTTCCCTGCCACAGTTTGTATTTCGCTTAATGAAGAGGTTGTTCACGGCATCCCGCGCAAGGATCGCATCGTCAAGGACGGAGACGTGCTTAGTCTCGACATTGGCGTGACCTTCCAAAGGCAAGAGAACGGCAAAACGCTCGATCTGATCGCTGATACGGCAGTAACCGTCCCTGTTGGTAACTGCTCTTCGGTTAATCGCAAATTGATGACCGATACAAAAGAAGCGCTTTATGCAGGTATTCGCAAATGTTTTGCCGGCAACTGCCTCAACGACATCGGTGGTGCCATCGAGGACCTGGGCAAAGCCGAGCAATACGGTATCGTGCAAGAGTATGGCGGCCACGGCATCGGCTATGTTTTGCACGAAGAGCCGTTCATTTTTAACTACAGAACCCAATCCGGTGGTAAGGTCACGCTCAAACCTGGTATGGTTATAGCGATCGAACCCATGTTCAATCTGGGGGGCGAACGAGTGCGCACCAAGAAGGATGGGTGGACCGTTGTAACGCAAGATTACAAACCTTCCGCACATTTTGAGCATTCAATTTTGATCACAGAAGGTGAGCCGGAGATACTTACTAAGCGTCCTAACGAGGATTTTGTGTGGCCAAGCAAGGCGTAATCGAATTTGAAGGAACCATCAAGGAATCCTTGCCCAATGCCATGTTTCGGGTAGAACTGGACAATGGACATAAGGTCCTTGCCCATATTTCTGGCAAAATTCGCAAAAACTTTATTAAGATTCTTCCTGGCGATCGCGTGCGTGTAGAGCTCACACCCTACGACCTGACTCGCGGACGCATCACCTACAGAATCAGAGAATAATGTACAATTAGATATTCTTCGCAGGCTGTGTCGGTTTGCATTCAGATGAAAGCAAGCTGCAGACGGCTTTTGCGTGCAGGTAGCATTTCCTTTTTTGGAGTGGCGCTAACGCGCCAGGATCAAATGAAAGTAAGAGCATCAGTTAAAAAAATGTGCGACAAGTGCAAGGTAATTCGCCGCAAACGCCGCGTAGCGGTCATTTGCGAGAACCCTAAGCACAAGCAGCGTCAAGGTTAGTTGTTAGACAAACGCGCAAAGCGTTAAGCCTTGTCACGTTAAGTATTTCTCGAAAAGTGACTAAGGTAGTTGAACTGGAGGATTCATGGCCCGTATAGCCGGTGTTGATTTACCGAAGAATAAGCGTATCCACATCGCTCTCACCTATATCCACGGCCTCGGCCGGACATCAGGCGAAGCGATTTGCGAGAAGCTCGAAATTCCTACAACTCGCAGAGTGCATGAGCTCTCTGACGACGAAGTATCCCGCATTCGTGAAGAAGTTGAGAAATCTGGTACCTACCAGATTGAAGGGGACCTTCGCCGCGTGGAAGGTCTCAACGTCAAGAGACTTATTGAAATCAACTGCTATCGCGGTCAGCGCCACAGAAGAGGCTTGCCGACACGCGGTCAGCGGACGAAGACGAACGCCCGTACCAGACGTGGACGCAAGCGCGTCACCGTCGCCAATAAGAAGATTGCCGCAACCAAGTAAGGCTTCGTGAGTGCGGCATTCATTGCCAACCTCCGGATCTAATTACTTCCTTAAGGATTGCTGGAAACAGGTAATATTCGATCGAAATTTCACCTGTTTACTGACAATCTCTAATAAAATCCAAAATCACGACAATAACACGTGCCAGACCTCTTAAACAGGTTTCACACACAGGAAAAGAAGAGACAAAACCATGGCAGCTAAAGCTCCGAAAGCCAAAGGAAAAAAGAAAGAGAAGCGATATGTATTGCAAGGTGTAGTTCACATAAAGAGCACCTTCAATAACACAATCATTTCGTCTACCGATCCGCAAGGTCAGGTCATTGCCTGGGCTTCCGCAGGTACCGTAGGTTTCAAAGGCGCCAAGAAAGGCACGCCGTTCGCCGCCCAACAGGCAGCAGACACGGTCGCACGCCGCTCTATGGACCAGGGTATGCGCCAGGTAGAAGTCCTGGTCAAAGGCCCCGGCGCCGGACGTGAGACCGCCATCCGCGCATTGCAAGCGGCTGGTCTGGAAATCACGTTGATCAAAGACGTTACCCCGATTCCACATAACGGATGCCGTCCGCCCAAGCGCAGACGCGTCTAATTCCATTTTATTTCTGGTCGGTCGACTTATTGTGTTCAGTCGATTGATCTTAGTTTGATTCCGCGGCAAAGGACATCAACACTAGAACTATTAGGAGATCGCAAGTTGGCAAGATATACGGATTCAGTTTGCAAACTCTGCCGAAACGAAGGCACTAAGCTCTTCTTGAAAGGCAGCCGATGCTACACCACCAAGTGCGCTATCGAGCGCCGTCGCTATGGACCGGGTCAGCATGGTCAAGCGCGCAAAAAACACTCTGAATATGCACTGCAGTTGAGAGAAAAGCAGAAAGTGCGTCGCACCTACGGTCTTCTGGAAAAGCAGTTCTCCGCCTACTACAAAGCGGCGAGCCAACAGAAGAAAGTGCCCACCGGTTTGAAGATTCTTCAACTCTGCGAAAGCAGACTCGACAACCTCGTGCACAAGAGTGGCATGGTGCCCTCCAGACCACAAGCCAGACAACTGATTGCTCACGGTCACTTCACCGTCGACGGCAAGAAAGTCTATACCCCTTCGTACCACATCAGACAAGGTCAGGTTATCTCGGTTGCTGAGAACAGCAAGAAGCTGATCAAAGCGCTGATTGAAGCAAATCCTTCGCCGGTTGCACCCAACTGGATGAGTATCGACCTCGATAATCTGAAAGCTTCGGTCATTAATTCTCCTTCTCGCGAAGATCTTGATGGCACCATCAAAGAAGCGCTCATAGTCGAATATTATTCGAGGAGATAAGTTTCGTTTTAGACGGGCGGTCTAACGACCTCTCCGACGGTTTCTAACGGTTTTACAGACACTGTATGTAAGTTTGATAAACACGTTCTATTAGTTGGTACTTAAGAGCAACTGGGAAGAATCACTGTGAACAACGACTTCAATCGACTGTACATGAATCAAGGTTTGGGCGGCATGTCTTCATCCTCCATGGGAATGGGCGGAATGAGTGGTATGTCAGGCATCTCGAGCATGGACTATGGCCTTGTGCCCGAATCTAGCCCGAGAGAGCCAATCAAAATCAAGTGCCTGGAAAACAAAACCCATGCTGATGGCTCAATTTACGGCAAATTCGTAATCGAGCCCCTGGATCGTGGTTACGGAACTACGCTCGGCAACGCGCTCAGACGTGTTCTGCTTTCGCACATCGAAGGCTCCGCCGTGACGGCCGTCCGTATCGATGGTATCACTCACGAATTCACCACCGTCCCTGGTGTCGTTGAAGACGTCATCGACATCATGCTCAACCTGAAAGGTCTTGTAGTAAAGACCTTTAGCGCTGACCCTCAGTACCTGCACCTCGACGTGGAGAGACCCGGTCCGGTCACCGGCCGTGATATCTTCTGTCCCGCCGATGCCACCATCATCAATCCAGACTGGCAGCTTTGCTCGCTGGCCGAAGGTGGCAGAATTCGTGCTGAGATCACCGTAGAGCGCGGTCGTGGTTATGTGCCCGCAGATGCTCACAGCCACTACAAGCAAGCGATTGATGTTTTGCCAATCGACGCTGTCTACATGCCCGTTCGCAAGGTGAGCTACATTGTTGAGCCTACCCGCGTCGGCGAATCGACAGACTATGACAAGCTCACCATCGAACTCTGGTCGAACGGCGCGATCGATGCAACTGAGGCTATTTCTCAGGCTGCCCGCCAGGTCATCGAGCATCTCGTGCCCATCGCTGAGCTCTCCGGTAAGCCGATGGTGCCAACTACAACCCAGCCTCAACAAACGGAAGGTAAGCACTCTTCAATTTCTATCGAAGAGCTCGAGCTTTCGGTCCGCGCTTACAACTGCTTGAAGCGCGCCAACATCAACTCCCTGGGCGAGCTGCTCAAGCTCACCTACGACGATTTGATGAACATCAAGAACTTCGGTAAGAAGTCTGCCGACGAAGTTATCGAAAGATTGCGTCAGTTTGGTTTGACCCTTGCCGACACACCAAAAGATAAGTAACTGCAACGAGGCCATCCGTGAGGATGTCCACAAAGAAGGAAACGAGATATGCGTCACCGTAATGCACGCCATCTACTTGGAAGACCAGCCGACCAGCGCAATGCTGTGTTGAGAGCGCTAGCCACAGAACTGCTTCGCCATGATGAAATCATCACCACGCTGGCCAAGGCAAAAGCTTTGCGCCCTCATGTTGAGAAGCTCATCACCAAAGGCAAGCAAGGCTATCTCAAGGACTACTCCCAGTTGCACGAGAAAGCCAAAAAAGGCGATGCAGCTGCTGCCAAAGATGTCTCGCGAAGCGTGCACATTCGCCGCCAACTCCGCGCCCAGCTTTACGATCGTGAAGTGGTGGCAAGAGTATGCGACGAAGTCGCTCCGCGTTACTTGACGAGACCGGGTGGTTACACTCGCATCATCAAGTATAGAGACAGAACCGGCGATAATGCGCCTCTAGCGATCATTCAACTGGTTTAGTCCCGCTAAAAAATCTCTTCAAAAGCACCGGCAGTGATGCTGGTGCCTTTTGCTTAGCAGATGGCGATTCCTCCTGATGTTGGATGAGTACTAAGTTGTCACTACCGAACTGACAACTAACTGGTGGTTCCGATCCAGTTTCGAACCTTATGTCGAGACGGTACGGCAGACGTGCCGACCTGGTTCCGAACTAGCACGGAACTTGTGCCGAACTTTTGCATTCGCTACCGAACTGGTACCGAACTGTCACTATCTTCTGACAACCTTGGAGAATACACTCGTGGGACCAGCGCGTTGATGGAGGTTTGAACCCGATGGGTGACGTTTCTACCGCTGCAAATGTACAAAATCCGAAGGACGATCGAAGCACTTCCGCTGTATCGGACAATATAGTCGGCTCCTCCGGCGACCTACCTGAGCCTGATCGTGAAGGGTCAAACTCGAAAGTGCTAGATCTATCCACCGAGCTCTGGGTCGAGCAATTTAACAGCTATCTCAACGGCAAGGCATTCTCGAACGACCCGATCCCTGACGATCCTCGCCCACTGAAAGTGCGCGCGATGGCTGTGGGCCTTGAAGAATTCGACAACCTGGCTTCGGATGGCGGCATAACTAAGCTTGCGCTGGAAAACCAATTGGAGGTCTATCCCTTCAGTTCTCTAGACCCGCTTGCATTACAGGTTCTGCTTGGCAATTTTGAACTCGTTGACGAGTTGGGGAAGAAGGATAGCCAGATTACTCGTGCGGAGTTGGCTCAGTTGTCTGAGCGGGGTACGAATTTGCGGACACTCCCCAGCAGCGAAGCGGCACCTGTGCTGAGCCCTGAGGTGACGAAATGGATTGATGATCAAAGGGGCAAGACCGAGGCGATCATAAATAAAAGGATCGAGAAGTTTCCAACCCATTCGCCGAAGGACTCTTTCGACACTGCCGTAAAAGGAATGGCAAAAGCAATTCTCAATGGTGATGTAGAAACTTTCAACAAAATGGTTGAGGAGTTTGGCAGTCATAAGCCCCTTCTGGAGCGTGCCTCGAAGAAGCTCGACTATCTGCTCTATCCCGCTGGTGTCAGAGTGCGATTCGCCGACAGCAAAGTAGGAGCCCGGATGATTCTGGCAGCAAAGGACGGTACGTCGATCTGTTTCTCGCCGACCAACAGTCCCGTGACGAGCGACTTGCGCCGTTCGCCTGCCGATGTGATGACTCTGCTTGGACGAGTGGTTTCGGCCAGCGGTGACACCATGACGGCGCACTTCACTTTCGAAGATCGAAATAATCAGGCCAAGGCTGAAGAGAAGAAGCTTATTGATGGTTTAGTGCCAAAACTTGATGCCGGTGAAGCGAAGATACTTCAGGATTTGCTTTCTGCAGCGCGTCTTGGTGAAATGCCTGAATTCAACAAAGTGTTATCCACCGCGCTTAGAGTGGATTCCAACCGTGCCCACAATGTCGCCAATGCACTCAATCAGATCGTCGGTGACGGCGATATTCGCTTCTCCGTGACAAACGAACGAGGGACTGTCGCCCGGATGCAGATTCGCAACCGCGCGGGAGATAAATCGCTCACCATTACTTCTCGTAACGACCTTATCGTGGGGTCTAACGGCATTAGGGACGCCAGCGATGCGGATACGGTCGCCGAAGCTGTGGGATGGGTATACAAGTCGATTAAGGCCGGAAGAGATTCGTCTTCAGAGAAGCTCAGTGTTGAACTCGCGAAGCCACCAGATCCGTTCGTAAAAGAGAATTCGATGACTGGCTTTGTGTACGACGTGTTCAAGCCGGCCACAGAAAAGCCTGACTTTTGGCAACAAAGGCGTCAGGCACTAGGAAGATAGGCTGCGACTTGCAAGCAGACTTCGAGATCCTGATAATAGGGTGTGCCTAGACTCGCGCTTCTTATTGAATACGACGGTAAGCGCTTCCACGGTTCGCAGTATCAGGTGGGGGTCCGTACCGTGCAGTCGGAGCTCGAGAAAGCTCTGGCTATTCTTGCGCGTCGCGAGATTCGTCTGCACATCAGCGGTCGCACAGATGCTGGTGTCCATGCGGCTGGGCAGGTCGCGCATTTGGATTGGCCCGACGATTTAGAACTTGATTTGTGGCGATTGTCCTGGAGTTTGAACGGAATAATCAAACGAGATCTTGCGGTCGTAAACATTCAAGTCGTCGACAACGACTTCCACTCTCGGTATAGAGCCGTCTCGCGGGAGTATGTGTATCGAATTTTGAACCGTCCGCAACGATCTGCCCTGTTAAAAGATACTCACTATTTCGTCCCTCAGCCGCTGAACCGGGAAGTTATGCAGGATGCGGCTTTACGGCTTTTGGGCGAGAATGATTTCACTGCATTTCGCTCGACCAATGCGGATAAGTCGAGCACCGTATGCACCGTTACACGTGCCGAATTATTGCAATTAGGTGATGGGAAGCTGGAATTCTGGATAGCTGCGGATCACTTCGTGTACAATATGGTGCGAATAATTGCCGGTACCCTGACAGAGATTGGGCTCGGCAAGAAGACGTCGGACTGTGTCGGAAGTGCTCTTGACATTGGCGATCGTGCCCTGTCTGGACCCACCGCGCCCCCATGGGGACTTACCTTATCTTCGGTAAGATATCCGCGAGAGTACAAATTGTTTGAAAACGAGATTCCTTCTAATAGAAGGCTTAAGGAGATCTCCCGTGAAGACCTATAGCGCCAAACCCGCAGAAATTGAGAGAAATTGGTACATTATCGATGCCGATGGCAAGACCCTTGGTCGCCTCGCCGTCGAAGTGACCAATATCCTGCGCGGCAAGCTCAAACCGGAATTTACCCCCCACGTTGATTGTGGTGACTTCGTCATCATCGTCAATGCTGAAAAGATCAAAGTCAGCGGTCGCAAAGAAGTGCAGAAAGTTTATTACCGGCACTCTGGCCATCCGCAAGGATTCAAATCCGAGACACTCGCATCGTTGCGTCAGCGCAAGCCGACCGCAATCATCGAGCGCGCCGTCAAGGGCATGCTGCCCCACACGACGCTCGGTCGCGAGCAATTCACCAAGCTCAAAGTCTATGCCGGTACCGAGCATCCACATGAAGCTCAGCAGCCGAAAGCCTACACTCTCAGCCACTAATTGTTATCTGAATTTGGAGAAAAGGAAGTAAACAGAATGACAAGCGTTATTCAATACTATGGAACCGGTCGCAGAAAGTGTGCCACGGCTCGGGTTCGCCTGGTCCCAGGCACCGGAACTGTCAAAATCAACGGCAGAACAATGGAAGACTACGTTGGTGGTCGCCATGGTCTTGAGCGCCTGATCATGCAACCTTTCAAAGCTGCTGATGCAACTGGTCGCTTCGATGTGTTGGTCACCGTAAATGGTGGCGGCATCGTCGGTCAACTGGGTGCCATCAGGCATGGTATCGCACGAGCTCTCGGTGAAGCAGCTCCTCAGAATCGCGGTACGCTCCGTACAGATGGCTACCTTACTCGCGATCCTCGCGTGAAAGAACGTAAGAAATACGGTCGTAAGAAAGCCAGAAAACGGTTCCAATTCTCGAAACGTTAATTTCGCGAGTCGCATCACATTTCGAAGGACGCATGAAAACATGCGTCCTTTTGGCTTCTTGCAAGAAATTTGTCGATTGGTTCATTGCAAAAATTTTGTCGATTGCTTCTCTAACTCGAGCTGAATACCGAAATAGACGACTGATAGACGGGAAGCTCGAACGGCATGGCTACTGGGACCGCCGGCGTCTCTTAGGCACAGAGAGTGGTCGAACACTTTCTGGTCCGAGGTACTAAGTAACTCCAGCTTGAAGCTTTTCGATCATGCTCGATGTAGGCTATCCCGACGCCGGCGCTCCCAACGCTGCGCGTTGGACGTTAATGCTGTTTCGGTGGATCTGCCACTTCCGGTTCTTTCAACAGCGCGCCTTTCAAGATTGGCTTTTGCGCATGTTTTCCGATTGCGTCGTTCTTCGTCTCAACAATATTCTCTAAATCTGGCGGCGCGTTTTTTAACAGAATCTCTTTCTCGTCCAGATCCTTTGCGGAGATCTCCCTTCCTTTTGGAATGTTGTGTTTGGCTACGATTACGTTGACGCTATCGTCGGGTCGGAAGAAGTAATAGTCGAGAAGCACTGCTCCTTTTCTTATAGCTTGTGATGCTATGCGACCCTCGAGCATTTTTCTGGAGTCTATCGCTAGCTTCTGTTGGAAATTGGCAATGATTTTGATCTCTTCGAAGTCTTTCTGTTCGATTTTCTTACCCCAGGGAATTTCGGACTTTGGTACGAAGTATGTGACCATGCTAATTCCCGGCTGCGACTTCACGAAGTTTTCCACTAAGAGGTTGCTCAAGGGGAGAACCGTTAGTAGTGTCACGCTGAGAGTCACTGCCCTTAGTTGCGCCGGTCTCAGTGATGCTTTAAGTTTTGGACCGGTGGTCTGATCGATGAGACTACTCTTCCTGACCGTTCGTCCGAAAATTCTATTTAGCACATTGCGTCGCTTGCCAAATGGCATTAGCAGTGCCAACAGACCTATGAAGAAAACTGCATAGTCGAGACCATAGAAGTCGAAGTTGAGATGAGCGAATGCGGCGATAAGTTTGGCAAAATCACTAATCGAGGCAGACGTGACTACTAATGCCGCAAGCACCAGGGCTCTTCCTGCAGACTTCGGTACGGTAAGTTGCTCGCCGTTGTCATCGCAGGCTCGAATCCCAAGGAGTCTTTTCCCTGGCGTTGCCTGCCATGGCGAAGATTCCAGCAGTCCAACGTAGACTATAAATGCAATGCAAACATTCAACACCCATAGTGGAGAGACCACAGAATAAGTCGATTGAGCGGATAAGGACAACAGAATTGTTCCTAAGAACACGGTGTCTATTGCTGCGGCGACCGAGCGCCTTAAGAGTCCGGCTGGGAGCTCGAAGCCACTTCTCGCGCGATTGAGTTGTTTTACTAACAGGTCAGCCGACTTGTATCGCAATTCCGGCCGCTGACGCAGGCACTTCAATACAATATTTTCGAGCTTCTGGGGGATGTGCAGATGTTTGAATTCTATCTCGAACGGCTCTGCATCAAGTTCCATGTGGTTGACGATTGCCTTGACCGGATTCTCGGAGAAAAAAGGATTTTTGCCCGTCAAGGTTTCATACATAATGCATCCGAGAGAGTAAATATCTGAGCGCTCGTCTATCTTCTCGCCGAGACACTGCTCTGGGCTCATATATGCGGGACTTCCGAATATTTCACCGGTCTGAGTAAGTTTGTTTGCACTCGTATCGGATCCCTGAGGTCCCAAGAACTTCGAGATGCCAAAGTCAACGACCTTAACATCATATCCAGTGTCCGTGCTGATAAGCATGATGTTGCTGGGTTTTAAATCTCTATGCACGACTCCATTGGCATGAGCATATTCAACCGCCTTGGCAGTTTGTTCGAATATTGACACTGCTTCTTGGACCGCTAGACGACCTTGCTGTTCTAGTAATTCCAGAAGGCTAATTCCTTCTATGAGTTCCATCACGATAAAAGGTGTGGACGAGGTTGTTTGACCCTGCGCATAAACGCGCGTTACATGGTCGTGACTGAGCCGCTGGAGCGATGCCGCCTCCTGCTGAAAGCGTTTGAGAATAGCAGGGTCTTCAATAAGCTCAAGTTTCAAAATTTTAATTGCGACGAAACGCTGGTTAGTTTTATCCAGTGCTTTGTATACGGTACCCATCCCGCCGACGCCGATAGGCTCTAATAGCTCGTAGTCAGGACCACAGCAGTCGGTAGAAAAGCTGTCGGACATCCGTAAAGTTATCTTCGGTTCGTCCTCGACTTGCTTGAAAGAGGGATGATTCGAGGCATCACCTTTGGTGGCGCACTGGCAGGATGCCGATGCGCTTGTGTCGGTGTCGGAGGAGATGGGCAGGTGTTTTCCACAGGCGTCGCATTTTGCGACCAATTCAGCCGATTCCGTTTTCTCCTTGATGTCCAAATCTTCTCCTTCAGATCGAATCGATGCCGATGTTTTTCGATTTATATTCGAGCGCCTGCTCGGAGCGCTTCCTGTCCGCAAGGATGCTCTTTATCCTTTGCTTGTAACTTCTGTAGGTCAAGTAGATTCCAAGATCGATTATGATGAGATTTCCGACAGTGCACCACACTGTCCAGAAGTCACAAGGTACTTGTTTCACGCCTGGTTGAGGCGACGTAGTTACTACAAACATTGGGATCATGAATAGCAACACCCAGAAGAAAGCAAGCGTAGCCTTATTGTGGGTATGCAGGGCCGAGGCGGATGTCTCCGACCTCGTAAGGTGCTCTTTCAGGTTGGGTACGAACGGATTGTCCAGAGAACTATCATTGACGACGTAGGCACCACTATAGACGTCTGTCGGTGTGAGCTTAAATGATTTTTTTAACTCTTTGAGCCACGTGGAGATAATTTGAGGGACGTTCTGTCCTCGGATGGGAAGTGCTCTTGTGTGAGTTTCGGTGAGGATTGCCCAGTACAAGCAAATCTTAGCCGCGTATCGTACTACGGATTGTTTTAGCGATATCCGTTTACCAAAATCGTTGACTACACTGAGACCAAGAAGCTTCTTTCCTGGTGTACCTTTCAGTGCAGACTGGTCGAAGCCGATGTAATAGATAGGGAAGATGACGCACCCGATGATGAACTCTACGACCTTCAAAAGCGCTATTGTGTTTAACACAGACAGATTCGAAGTAAGGAATACCGCAAATCCAGGACCTACGAGAATTGAAGCGCAAACAGCGAGAATCGGCTGAATGAAGTTGAAAGATACGCTGAGTTCTATATGCAGGATCTGTGCGATTAAATAGGTGATGGCAATGGCGATTGTGCTCACAATGCCGCCATCGATCAACGACGCCGCAACTCGCTTCCAGGTAGCTGGGAGAACCTCGCAAGGCGATTTCATTAGCTTCCCCGTATCTCGAATTGCAATCAAATCAGCTCTTACGGCATCGATATTTTGATACCGATTCTTTGGATTTTTCTCCAGACTATGGCGTACGATTGCCTCGAACTGTGAAAGTTCGGGGTTATTAGAAAACGATTTCAGATATGGAATCGGAGAGTTGATGTGGCTGAGCACGGTCTTTACCGGGGTACCTTGATCGAATGGGCTTCTTCCCGTCAAAGTCTCGAACATCAGACAGCCGAGTGAATAAACATCGGAGCGAAAATCCACCTCTTCGCCCTGACATTGTTCTGGGCTCATGTACGGCGGACTGCCAAGCACCTCTCCCATTCTAGTGAACTGCGTCGAGTCACAGTTGTGCTGTTTTGCTATACCGAAATCTACGATTTTCACATGCTCGATATCGTTGTCGCCTGGAGTGATGAATACGTTGCTGGGCTTGAGATCGCGATGAACGATGTTCTTCATGTGCATGTGGATCAAGCCGTCACAAATTTGAATGAAGATATCCAACGCTCGTTTTGGATCGAGGAATTTCTCTTTTGCTAGTAAACTGTCTAGCGTCTCTCCATCAAGACAATCCATCACCAGATACGGTGCATTATTCGGAGTGATTCCGTTTCGGTAAATTGCGACCATGTTGGGATGGGTCAAGTCTCTTGCGGCGCGCGCTTCTTGCTCGAATCGTTGTCGTGCGGCGAGGTCTGTTGCCAGATCGGCGTGCAGGACTTTGAACGCGAAAGTTTTGTTCAACATTCTGTCGCGTACCTTGTACACCGTGGCATTGCCGCCGTGACCGATTCGGGACAGGACCGTAAAGCCTTCGCCGAGATCGATTTTTGTTCCATCGAACTCTTCAGATTCGGCAGACGATTCATTCCTCACTACAATTTCAGGGCATTGGCACTTTTTGACAAGAAATGATGTGAGCAAATTGCCGCCAGGAAGACGATTTCCGCATCTGGAACAGCAGTGTTGCATGTTGAGCTGATTATGCTTTTGAGTTTCGGCTTTCGACATCTAATCGTTTCACCACGACATTATTCGATGTTATGCCCGTTTGTTAAATCGACTACGCGGCACCTGACGGGCTCATTAGTCTCAATTCGATGGGCGTCAGTACCAATTTGATGGCGAACGAAAAGTAAAACGTGCAACCGCTCCAGAATTAGTCCTTGGACGGCATGAATGGACCCTGCTGAATACGTCGTCGAAGGAATAGGCATCAGGCTTCGAGCAGACCTATTCCTCGGACGGCATGAATGGACCCTGCTGATTATGCCGTCGGAGGAATAGGCCTCAGGCTTCGCCCAAACTTATTCCTTTGGCGGCATCATTGGACCCTGCTGTTTATGTCGTCGGGCAGGTAGACGCCTCAGACTCGCCTCAGACTGTTCCTTTTACGTATGTTTCGACCTGACTTTTGTGTCGTCCACCGGCGTGGCGCTTGATAACCCCTGGGTCTCTTCATGGCAGATGTTGCCGGTATTCGCGACGAACTGATTTCGGTGTCTGCTAAATCTTCTTAAACTACCTGACCTACTCCGCTCCAACTTCAGATTCTTCCCTGACGCTTTTGATAATGCCTTTGGCACGATAAGGGTTTTGAAATTTTACGAGAGCTATAAATGCTGTGACCGCCAACAGTCCTGTAATGCCTATGAAGACCCATCCGAAGGACTCGTTGTTGTAAATCAGAAATACGCCACCTGAAAATATTACGCAGGAAAGAAACAGCGAGAGCGGAATAAACAGTGCCTTAACCGATTGCATGAGCTCTGCTCGCTCGATTCGCTCCTGTTCTGTAAGTGCCCGTTTCATGATTGACCACCTGAATGTATATACTTTCGGTGCCAATATTAGCACTCAAGAAGCCAGAATCGACCTGCCAATCTTTATTCCTGAATTTTCTTGTGTTAATGATAAACTGAGTGGACAATGTCTTTCATGACCGACTAGAACCTGGAAAGCGGATATCGATTGGACATACAGGAGATACGAGGTTCTGATTCAGAACTATCTCATGTGCCTCTGGAATCAACAATATCGTGCCCTGGATGCGCGGCCGAGGTGATTTCGGGCGATCGATTTTGTCAGGAATGCGGTACCAGGGTTAGTATCAACCGAGCGAGGAAGGCGAGCAGTCGAGATAAAAAGCCAGCGCTTCACGCTGATGGGACTGCCTCGGTTATCTGCTTCAACTGTGGAACCTCCAATCCGACCCTGTCGAAGGTCTGCGGCGATTGTAGAAACCCACTCGTGACTGAAACTGTTGCCACGAGTGGCGCACTTCAGGGCGGTCTGCGCGGGTCGATTGCGAACAAATCAAAGCTGCCGGCTCCGACGAAAACTAATCGGAGCAGACCCGAGCCACGTCAGTCGGCCTCTCTTTCGCGGGTCTCGGATCCGTCCGCCATTCCGTTACCATCGAAAACTGCCGCCGTCCATTTGTCATCGCAGCCCGCCGGCAATCCGTTGCCAGCGCAGACCGCTTCCTCGAGCACAGTAAAAGGCGAACGACCAGGCGCTACAAACCTTTCTGCGCCCGAACAAAATGTGTTTGCCGAAGACAAAAGCTATGATTCCGTTTTCAAACAAGCAACAGAGCCCAATCACGAAGCTCTCGATTTTTTGTTTTCGCCTGATTCGAAAAATCGCGCCCCACTTTTCGGATCATTCGACAAGCTCATTTCGGACAGCAGGAATATTCGAAATGTCTTCTCTCTGAGCATGTTGCTCATGATGATAGAAGGCTTCGTGGAGAGAATTCCCACGCCTCTGGTTTTTCTTGTCCTCAGCCTCGTTATAGTGATTGCCACTGTTAATGCCACCACGCAGTGGAACCGCCATGAGCAACGCCTGCAGGCACTCGATAAGATTGCCGCCAATGCCGAGGAGAACATGAGGCGATACGAACTCGATATCGCGATCAGAACTTTGAGAGAACTCGATCGGACGGAAAAGGGCGATCTTCCTCCTCGTGCTCGTGCTGTGTTGAACCAGTGTCTCTGGCTGCGGTCCTACAAGTTAGCCAAAGAGCAGCAGTATGCCAGGGCGCTGAAAGATCTTTCTCGTGTGACTCCCGAATTCGTATCGTATGATGATGTGAAAGAAAAGAAGGAAGCGATTGAAAAACTGCTTGCCAGCCATCCTGAGTTCGCTGGGGGCAGCAACTCCGCATCTGGTAAGGACGTTCGAAAGATAGCAGCGATCCGGACAACAGCAACGCAACGTGCGAAATCTGAGCCACGGCGAGCAAGAGCTGAACACGCTCCATCAAGCGATTTGGGTGCTCCGGCGCCGTCGAAGTCGGAGTCCGGATCATCGACCTTCAACGACCGCGAGCGATTGACCGAAACTTCGCAAGAGGTCATCTCACCAGAGTTCGAGCCAGCTATTGCTAAAGCTACGGAGCAAATTCTCAAGGGGTCCGCGAACTCTCAGACTTCGGAATTACGCAAGCGCGAAAAGAATGCCGGCGAAGTAAAAAGCAAGAAGTTACCGAAGGGCAATTTGCCTGACCGCGACATGAAGCGCTATAGTGATTTGTTGGTCGACTACTTCAGTCGAGAGGAGTCCGGGCGAGGAGAAGGCGAGCAGGTAGCTGAGCCGCCGTCATTCGAGGAGTGGGTCCGCAATGGTAAGGGCGACCTCTAGGTGCGACTATTCCGCTCGTTGCCGGTTTGGAGTTATTGCTTGAGCAGTAGAGATCAATCAAATGTCTGACAAACGAGTTGACAGGTACTACAAGAAAAAAGCCGCGGAGCGAAGAACCGCCAAAGAAAACGAAGGCGAGCCCGAGGTAAAAACACTCGCCGCCCCGCCTGTAGACTGGCAGACTGCGGCACGTATGGTGGCACTCGTCGCGGTCGTTGCCATCGCCGCATATGCATTAACCCTGTGGGGTGGCTATGCTTACTGTGATTATTTCAATCTGTCGCCGTTTCGCACCGTCACCAAAGAGTGGGGCGACAGCATGCTCAACCTTCTGGCGCAATCATTTGTAAGTCCGCTATCTCAGCCGCTCGTGCGCGCTACCTATGCGACCGACATTGCCTTCGGTACGATTAGCTCTCCTTCAGTATTTCACGGTGATAGCCTCTGTTTGCATCTGGCCAATTGCCTCTTGTTGTTCATTGTCACTTTGAAGATTGCTTGCCTTCATAATTTGAGAAAGCAGAAATCCACAATCGATCCGTATGTGGTTGCCACCAGCGCGGCTCTGATTTTTGCCTGCCATCCTCTCGCTTCCGAGTCGGTGGCGTACATATCGGCGAGATCCGCTCTCCTCGTAGTCTTCAACTATTTGTTTGCCCTGTTGGCATTCATGCGTGGATTTCTTGCCAAAGTGGAGCAAACGAAGGATGCGCTAATCGGATATGGTTTCTCATATTTTTTCTTGTTCTTCGCCGTGTCGGCAGGATCGCAAGGTCTTACTGTAGCCGCGGCCATGGTTTTTCTCGCGTTGATGCTCAAACCGAGCGACGAGACTTGGGATCGCTGGTTGACAGCACGGCCGCTTGAAGTATTGACCATCTCCGTGGTGGCACTGATCGTACCGTTCGTTCTTCTCCTCCCCGCTGATGCGCCTATCGGCAATGGTTTTGGGTTGGAGACTCTTCCGCCGATCGCGTATATCGCCACGCAGTGCAAGACTCTTCTGACGTATTATCTGCGGGTAATGGTAGTTCCTATCGGCCAGTCGCTCGACCCTCCAATGACGATGGCAACTGGCTTTACGGATCCACTTGCTATCGTTGGTGCCCTCGTGCCGCCGGCAATTTTGTACCTGGCCTGGCGTTATCGGGCATCACTTCTGGTATCATTTCCGCTCGTGCTTTTCGTCCTTGCGCTTTTACCTGACTTCTTGCGACCTCAGCCGGAAGTGATGGCGGACAGGCGTATGTATCTCCCCCTGGCGGCCATGTGCATGCCGGCTGGGCTCGTCGTTGCGCATCTCTGTCAAAAGCGATTTGTCCTGACAGTTGCTACTTTGGCTGTGGTGCTCCTTTCCTTCATCGGATTAACGAATTGGAGAGATTATCTCTGGCAAAAGGATTTTCGGATTTGGGACAATACCTATCAGTTAAATAAGGACTCCGAACGCAGTCGAGTCATGCGTGTCTGGGCACGCTCCAAAGAGGATATTCTGAAGGCCGGTGAGGAGGCTCGTGATGAGCTAAAGCAGTATCCGGACTCGGCTGTACTCAATGCGGTCATGGGAAAATATCTGAATTCGAGCAAGAAATTTGTCGAGTCCAAGACTTATTTGACGAAGGCGCTGGATCGGGCAAGTAAGCAAAATCTCTCTCCTGAGGTGGTTTGGGATATTCAGTATGGGCTGGCGTTTGCTAACTTGCAGACTGACGATCTTGCCAAAGCGAAGGAGTACGCCGACAAGGCTCTCGAGGTTCAGCCCAATAGCTCGGTACTGCACTTGATCCGAGGTGAATATTTCCTGAGCGTGGATCAACCGCAAGCCGCCGTCGTCGAACTCGGTAAAGCGCATACACTCGATCGCTATACCGCAAGCGTTCTTGTTCCTCTCGCGCGTGCAGCTATCGGATGTGGGACTAAAGAGATGCAGGACCTGGGATACCAGGCAGCCAATCTCGCTCAAAAGGTTCTCAACGATCGCAAGCTCGATCTTCTTCGATCATATGCAGCGCTCGAGACAGGCCGCGTGCACGAGGCTGTCTACTACATGGGCCTGTTCAGGAATACGGAGGAGCCAACCGCTGAAATGTATTTTGTTTTGTACGGCATTTTGAAGCGGCTCGGGGCGAAGCAGGCGGATGTCGCATTGGCACTCGCTCTAAAGGGTGACCCGGATATACGCAAAAAGGTAAGACTCTATCTTAATCGGCCGATCATCCTACCAAAGGGGACGAAAGAAACACCGGAAGAGCTTGGATTGAAAGACACTAATCTTGGTGGATCGTTCATCATTCCATCGACCCTGCCTGGCGCTAAAGTCTCGAATAAATCCGTGATCGCTGCGCCGTTTCATCCGGATGTCAAAGAGTTGAACACGAAGCCTTTTCCATTCATGCAGCCTGACTCCGTGGAGAAGAACGCTATTCCGACTAAATAGCCGGTCGTAGAAGAAGGCTGGTAACGAGCTTCGCAATATCCTTCTCCGAGCGCGTATCTTGATTGATTGAAACTTCGCCACTCGAAACGCGCAGTTACTGGGACCGCCGGCGCCTCGCCGGCACCGAGCAATACCGGAAGCCTTCAAGACCGAGTGCTGATGTCCTGTATACGACTACATCTCCGAATGCAATCTGCCTGAACTCGGAGCCGTGTTCCGAACGCTATGTGCTAGCGAGACGCTGGCGCTATCAGTGTGGTCTCGAAACTTCGATGCAGCCTGTTCAGCGTGCCGATTCAAACGTTTGCAGCGTGCGACATGAGGTGAGCCGTAGGCTCGTTACATATCGATGTCGCGGTGGCTGAATCGTTTTGCTGATGGTCCGAGGTAGTCTGATACCACATGGCCTTTGCCGACAAGTTTATACTTATACGTGACTAAACCCTCCAGACCTACTGGACCTCGAGGATGAAGCTTGCCGGTGCTTATGCCGACCTCCGCTCCGAAGCCGTATCGATATCCGTCGGCGAATCTGGTCGATGCATTCCAATAGACGCCTGCTGAATTGACAGAGCGGAAGAACGATTCGTATACATCGGCATCTGCCGTCACTATGCAATCTGTGTGGTGCGAGCCGAACTGATTGATGTGATCTATTGCCTGAACAATGGAATCGACAACTTTCACAGAGAGGACGAGGTCACTGTACTCTGTTGTCCAATCCGCGTTTTCCGCGTGTCTCACGGAGGGCTGCGAAGGACTGATTATTTCGAAGGCGCGCTGATCCAGTCGAAGATCTACATTCCTTTTGCAGAGAGCATCAGCTACAAGCGGTAGGAAAGCACTGGCTATAGTGGCATCTACGAGCAGTGTTTCTATCGAGTTGCAGGCGGCCGGATATTGAACTTTGGCATCGACGACCAGGCGAGTCGCCATCTCGATGTCGGCATCTTCATGCACATACATGTGGCAGAGCCCGTCGGCATGCCCGAGGACGGGAATGCGCGTATTGTCCTGAATGTACCGGACGAGATCGTTCGAGCCTCTGGGAATGATCAGGTCGACCAAACCGTCGGCTTTGAGCAAGGTCTCGATATCTTCTCTGCCATGCAGGAGTATGAGCGATTGAGGAGGCAAGCCGGTCTCTCCGAGTGCTTCTTGCAGACAACCGAACAGAACGGTGTTGGTTCTGCGAGCTTCCTTGCCGCCTTTCAGTATCGCTACATTGGAAGATCTAATCGCCAGTGACGCAATCTGCGGCAAAACATCAGGGCGCGACTCGAAGACTACTGCAATTACGCCAATCGGAGAGGAGACCCGATATAGTTTCAACCCATCATCGAGCTCACGGGCTAATGAGATACTGCCGACCGGATCAGGCAGACCAGCAACCTGTCTGACACCGTCAACGATACCCCTGATCTTGAAGGCGTCCAACTTCAGCCTATCGATCATGCTTTTTGACAGCTCGCCTTTTTCCATCAGCTGTGCGGCTCTGTCGAGATCTTCACTATTGGCGTTGAGTATTTCATCCGTGCGTTGCTCTATCATCGTCGCCATGCTCTCAATGGTTGAATGACGTTGCTCTGCATGTAGACCGGACAACATGGTTGAGGCTTTCTTAGCCGCCAATAGAAGTTCGTTGATAGGTTGTTCTTGGGTCGTCGTCATGTCGAAATCTCAAGCGAGGAAGGCGATATTGTCACGAGTGATAATGGCGTCGTAGTTGCGATTTTCGACTACCTGATCGATTGTATCCGAGTTCTTTCCGGTCAAGAGCCTTGTCTCATCGCTGCTATAGTTTACTATCCCGCGAGCGAACTCAGCTCCGGATTGATCCAGAATGCTTACTACATCGCCGCGTTTGAAGGAGCCGTTGACTGCAGTAACACCTGCGCCGAGAAGGCTGGCCTTGCGCTTCAAGAGTGCTTCTCGAGCTCCTTCGTTTACCGAGATTGAAGCATTCACTGTTGTGGCAAATGCGATCCAGCGCAGCTTTCCACCCATAGCTTTCTTCGGGAGAAATAGTGTGCCTAGTTCTTCGCCGGCGAACAGTCTGGAGATTACCGAAGGTAGTTTTCCCCCAGCTATGATGCAGGCGCAACCAGCCTGGGTGGAGACGTGGGCGGCCTCTAGTTTTGTTTTTATTCCGCCTCGACCGGTTGTGGACGGCGCGACTGATTTGGTCGAGCTCTCCTTTGCTTTACCAGTCTCGGAATCTCCTCCGGGCGCGCCGTCTTCAGACAAGCTGGCCGTGTCAGTGACGAGCGGCACCAGCACTGCCGTTTTATCGACTCGGGGATCGGCTGTATAAAGCCCCTCTACATCGGTGAGAATAAGCAAGAGATCGGCATCGATCTTGCTGGCTACCAGGGCCGAAAGCTTATCGTTGTCGCCGAAATTTACCTTTCGTTGTTTGTTGGAAGTGTTGATTTCCAGCTCGGCTGTCGAGACTGTGTCGTTCTCGTTGATAATTGGTAAGACCCTGAGCGCGAGAAGCTCCGAGATTGTGCCGCGCAAATTTAGATATCTGTGTCGATTGGAAAAATCATCTTCTGTTAGTAATACTTGCGCTGTCGTGATTCCGAGTTTTTCAAATGCGTCGGCATACATAGACATAAGAAGCCCCTGACCAACTGCCGCGCACGCCTGCTTCAGGGGTAGCTCCTTCGGACGCTTTTCCAAGTTAAGGCGTTTTACACCAAGTCCGATGGCGCCCGATGTGACGAGGAGAACCTCTTTATCCTGTTTGATCAATTCGGCTATTCCTTCGATGAAGGAGTAAAAGCGGCTCAACGCCACCCCGCCCTCTTCTCGCATAAGAACCGCCGTGCCCAGCTTGACGACGACTCGCTTGGAATCGGCCAGGACTTTCTTGCGCTTGCCCGTTGCTTCGCTCATGCGCTATGCCTTTTCGCTCAAAAGTAGGAGTCGCTTAGCCCCAAGCTTGAACTCTTCGCCATCTGGTGAGCTATACATCGACACCAGTCGGAATCCGTTGCGTGCGAGCATACGGTTGATCTCGCCCGTTGTGAATACGAAGTGGAGGGCATGACGCTCTTCGATCTTTCCCTTGTGCTCGAATCGGAAGTGAGTTTCTAAACAGCTAGATTCGGCATGATAGCGATTCTGGATCGACATTTTGATGTCGCCGGCATCGAATGTCTCCGCCTCTCTAAAGTTTGGAATCAATACTTCGGCGACAAGACCGGTGTCGATCAAAAATCTAGAACCGGCTCTCAGAGAGCGGGAGCACGCCTCTAGAAATTCCTCGCAGCCTACCTGTTCGAAATAACCAAAACTGTTTCCGAAACAGAATGCTCCGTCGAAGGCCACATCAATCGGCAGATTGCGCATGTCTTCGCAAATGAAATCGACTTTCACGCCTGCTTGCCTCGAGGCCTCGAGGGCCTCGTCGATGAACTCGGCAGAGATATCGATACCGGTGACGTTGAAGCCGAGCTTGCTGAGAGCGAGGGCATGACGGCCGTTGCCGCAAGGTACGTCCAGGAGGCGCGAGCCTGGTTTTACTTTTAAACAGTCGACCAGGAATTGCACCTCTTTTTCTGTCTCCACAGGCGGTACCGCCTGGCGCCAGAAATCGAGGGTGACTCCGTGAAAAAAATCTTTGTACCAGTCGGGGCCGATGGCTGCGTCAGCTAGTCCGGTCATGTTCTTCTCCTCAGTCACTTGATTCTTTGAGCGCCGCTCTAAGATCTACTGCGGAATGAATCGGCTGTTTGCACGTAAATTTCTCGCAGATGTATATGGCCGGTTGACCTGGCTCAGGCTCTCGACCTTTGGCGAGCGGGCTGGGCAGCTCTCTCAACGATTTGCTGTCGGCGACCAGGACTACTTTATCAGGGTCGTAGACGGACCAAAGTTCGAACAAAAGTTCTTTGTAACTTTCGTCGATGGGCTCGTGCACTATGACTATCTCTTTTATCGGGTGAAGATAAAAGTCGAGCGCGCAGAGACTGTTGGCGAACTCATTGGGTGCTTTTCCCAAGTAGTCGGCGTAAAGGCGCAGAATCGTGCGGGCGGATTCGCGGTACGAGCCTTCTCCGGTAAGTTTCTCCAATCTGAGCAGATTCATGAGTGCGACAGATGCACCGGACGGCACTGAGCCGTCGAAATGATTTTTCGGTCTGACGATTAGCTCTTCATGCGTGTCGCTCGTGTAATAGAGACCGCCATTGTCGTCATCCCAGAAGTGCTCGAGCATGAAGTCGGTCAATTTCGTTGCTGTCGTCAACCAGCGCGGATCTGCGTCTACTGAAGCCAGGTCCAGCAACGCCTGCACGAAATAGGAGTAATCGTCCAGGTATCCATCGAGCTTTGCTTTGCCCTGACCCCAGGTTCTCAAGAGTTTGCAGTTATTGAGCAAATTGTCGAAGATAAAATTGATTGCTTCCTTTGCTTCCCTGAGATACTCTGCATTTGCGGTTACTTTGTAGCCATCCACGAAAGCCGATACCATCAGGCTATTCCAGCTGGTCAAGACCTTCTCGTCTCGGCCAGGTCGCACGCGCTCTTCTCGCCGCTTCAGTAGCTTGGCGTTGAGGCGGTCAATTTTTTGAAATAGCTCATCAATCGTAATGCGATTGTCTCTTGCGATATCCTCCGGCGGCTTCGACAGATGCAGTGCGCTCGTGCCGTGTTCGAAGTTGCCTGTTTTCGTGACGCCGTAGAGATCAGACAGCCAGGCGCCGTCTTCTTTGCCGAGTACTTCTTCTATCTCCTCCGGCGTCCAGACGTAGAACTTGCCCTCTTCACCCTCGCTGTCTGCGTCCAAGCTGGAGTAAAAAGCACCATTATCGGTGCGGAGTTCGTTAGCTACGAATCTTAGAATTCCCTCGGCCACTCGCTTGAAGTAGTCGCGACCGGTGACGAGATATGCCTCTAGATAGGTCGAACACAACAGCGCGTTGTCGTACAGCATTTTCTCGAAATGTGGTATCAACCATTGTCTGTCCACGGAATATCGAGCGAAGCCGCCGGCTATCTGATCATGGATCCCGCCCATCGCCATCTTCTCTAGCGTCGTTTCGACGATCTCCTTGCAGGTCAGCCGAGAGCTGGCCTTGGCTTCCTTTGTGCGATTGGCATAGCGCATCAAGAGCATGAGACTGAAGGTATGTGGAAATTTAGGCGCGCCACCGAAGCCGCCCCATTTTGCATCAAAACGATTGGTCAGAAGTTGAACCGCTTTCTCCACGGTTTCCATCGTCAAAATTTTGTCTGTCTCTTCGGGAGCATCGCTCTCGCCTGTCACGCCGATTTCAAGCATCTTGAGGTGGTCAGTCACGTCTGTTGCGCTCTCCGTCACTTCATCTCGACGTTCATTCCAGGCGTTGGTAATTCCTGCCAGTACGCGCTTGAAGGATGGCATACCATGCTTATCGACAGGCGGGAAATAGGTGCCGGCGAAGAATGGCTTGAGCTCGGGTGTAAGGAACACCGTCATCGGCCAGCCGCCATGACCGGTCATGAGCTGTACAGCCTTCATATAGATCTCATCGATGTCGGTTCGCTCCTCGCGATCCACTTTTATATTGACGAAGTGATTGTTCATCACCGCTGCAGTCTCTTCGTCTTCGAAGGATTCGTGCTCCATGACATGGCACCAGTGGCAAGCGGCGTACCCGACGGAGAGAAGTATGGGTACGTCTTTCTCTCTTGCCAAATCCAGCGCTTCTTTGCTCCATGGGAACCAGTTGACCGGATTGTAGGCATGTTGCAGTAGGTACGTGCTAGTCTCGTCGCCAAGCCGATTCGGCTCTGTCCGCTTTGCACTTTTCTCTTTACTGTTGCCAGCCATGTTAGTAGTCCTCGTACCGATTGATCGCTTCTAGCAATCCATCGTAGAGATGGACATTGATAGCGAGAGTTTTTTGAAAACCGAATTCGACGGATGTGGAGGCCTTGTATTCATCGAAAAAAAACTGAGCGAGAGCCAGGGATTCTTCGCTGTGCTCGCACTCGACATTGACATGATCAAACCAGGGATGTTCGGCGAGACCAAAATCGATGAAGCCCTTTTGCATTGCTTTGAATTCTTCCAGGGCCATTATTTCGGTTGCGGTTATGGCACCGGCTGTGATGGCAGGTGCGAAATAGCCATGCTTATTACAATCCCTGTCTAGCTTGGGCTTGTAATAAGTCACGACCTCTGTGATGTATTTGCGCACGCCAGAGAAGATTCGAACGGATGCAGAAAAACCGGGTTCGATAACGTCTTGCGTCGCCATTAGATCCGCTTTCTTTCCGCTCGACACTTTCGCAATGAGATCTCGCAGCAGTCCCTGATGGCAGGAGCGGTAGTCCCCATTGCCGTACTCGTTTCGGACGTTTTCAATCACGAATCCGACCGCCGGCTCAGGCATGAAGGCGGCCGCCGTTAGCAAGAGTCTTCTCAGCAGAGACGCATGGGCATCATAATTGACGAGCAGTGCGACTGCCTGCTGCTTCGACAACGGTCTGTTTTTCAATCGTGCAAATAGAGGATGGCTGGCGCATTCATGCGACAAAGCCAACTCCTTCAGATACTCGGCGCTCTCATGTACGACTTCGTTCAGCAGCATCCGTGCTTCTTACCAACTGGCTCCGATTTCTGCATCGCGCTTGGATCGCCTGACGTGACGCTTGGCGATTCGCTTGCACTCTTGGTGGAAGATGAGCCGCCGTGGGCTTCCCCATTTTCTTCGGCTTCGGCTTCTTCCTGCTCTAACAGCCACTGGGCTTCCAGCGCGGCTCGGCAACCAGAACCTGCAGCAGTTACTGCCTGGCGGTATTTGTTGTCGATACAATCGCCTGCGGCGAAAACACCTGGAATCTTGGTGAGCACGCTGCCTTCGTAATGAGTAAGGATGTAGCCCGATTCGTTGAGCTCTAGCTTGTCCTTGAACAGGTCGGTATTGGGTTGGTGTCCGATGGCGATGAAGACCCCGTCGGCATCATGCTTTTGCACTTCGCCCGTCTTGATATTCTTGACCTTAACCCACTTCACTTCGCCGTCTTGAATCTCGCCGATGTCCTCGACTACGCAGTTGAGAAGGTAGTGAATCTTTTCATTGCGACGCATGCGATCGACCATGATTGCCGATGCGCGGAATGTCTCTCTTCGGTGAATCAGGGTGACCGACGAGGCAAAGCGAGTCAAGAACATCGCCTCTTCTATTGCGGTGTCTCCTCCGCCGACAACGAATACTTTCTTGTCTCTGAAGAAGAAACCGTCGCAGGTCGCACAAGCCGAGACGCCATGTCCCATGAGCTTGCTTTCGGACTCCAGTCCGAGCAGCTTCGCCGAGGCTCCGGTTGTAATGATAAGCGTACGAGTATGAATCTCGCGTTCGCTAGTCTTGATCACGAACGGACGTTGCGAGATGTCCACGGACTCGGCGTTGTCGTAGATGAACTCCGTGCCGAATCGCTCAGCTTGCTTGTGCATTCGGGTCATCAGGTCCGGACCCTGAATACCGTCTTCGAATCCAGGGTAATTCTCTACATCGGTTGTGATCGTCAATTGACCACCCGCTTGCAATCCTTCGATCACCAGAGGCTCGAGATTGGCTCGAGCCGCATAAATAGCGGCTGTCAATCCAGCTGCTCCGGATCCAAGGATAGTAACTCTTCTTTCTTTGGGCATGAACGCTACCCCGACTGCGTAATGGTCGTTGCGACAGATGACAAGTGAACAATGCACTCGTCTTAGACCTCCATTTTATGTCTAGACGCTGTCATAATGCGGGACATTCAAGATAACTTATCAAATTAGATCGAAGCAGTTACTTGTTGGGCACAGTGGCGATTTCCGGTCGTAAACCGTAAGGCAGTGCTCTTTTTACATCGTCAAGACTGTCCAGAAGCTCCTGCTGCTTTTCAACTATTCGTTCTATCGAAGGCAAGACCAGTGCCCCGTCTTCGTTTTGTAACAGGACTCGGACCCGTTCAAGATCATTAATTTGTCCGAGCAATTGTTGGGCGTCGACAAGAGGCTCGCAATTACAACCGTAGAATTCGACCAGAATATAGCGCCAGGCTTTAATACTGAGCCGCAGTATGTGCAGCTCCTCGAGAGTGGCTGCGTGTTCTGACAAGGAGCTTGTTTGCGCTTCCGCTTCCTTGAGGTGAGCTTCGATAATGTCGCTTATCTGGGCAGGGGCTCGGTTGCCATCCTTTTGCTCTTTCCGGAGCTTCTGAGCGCGCTTCTTGATAAATTTGCTGAGCTTCTTTACTAGCTCCACCAGCTCGAGGCGTTCTAGACCGGCATTGGCTTCCTTCTCGACACGATCGCGTGTGAGTTCCCACTTCGCGATTATCGGACGGGAAACTCCGAATTCTCTTGCTGTTTCTAAATCTACATCCCAGTCCCTTACGGCACCCAGGAATTTATATGCTTTCTTCAGGCTTTTGCCGAGTTTGCGTTTGAACGACTTCGACTCGAATCCTTCAACAGAGAGGACACTCCATATGGAATACCAGCGGCGAAATGCGACTCGCATGTTGTGAACCCGCTTTTCGCTCTTGCCTTTGCGCTTTTCCAGCCTGAGGGCGCTCTGCCACAGTCTGGTCAGAGCCTCTTGCGCAACTTCGTACTGGTAATCAATGAAATCGCCTTTCTGTGGGTGGGCGCTAAACCCGTCCACGCTGGCTCCTCCATTGTTCTGTTTTTCGTCAGCCATCCGATCGCTCAATCGACCGCTGCCTATGATGTCCTGGCATATGCGCGATCGCTATCAGTATATAAATTTTCATCCCCAAAAGTCGGAAATAATTTCGCGCGATCTTTTCATGACGAGCTCGCCCCCGCCGCGGAGGTAGACTGCCCGCGCACGCTCAAAAACTGATGGCATCGTAATCTTTACATGTTTGGGCAGCTGATAAGGATTCTTGCAATAGCTGACAAGTGCTGCCGCTGTTTTATCCCAGGTGAATTCCTCCGACAATTGCAATGAGTTGCGACTGCATTGGGCGCGGAAATCTTTGTCTAGTGCACAACGCACGATTGCAGCCCTCCACGCTTCCACATCCTGGAAGGGTAACGCCAGCCCAGCGCCTGCTTTCTCAATCATCTGGGAGAGTGGGTCTCCACCTGTGCTCAGCACGGGCAATCCGGTCCAGAGGTAGTCAAGAATTCTCGTTCTAAAAGAGTATCTAGTTTCAGGCAGGTCGAAATGCAATGAAACTGCCACATCGGCGTCGAGCAAGAAGTTGACGCGCTCACCATATGGGATCCATCCTTCTTTGAAGAATACATGCTTCCCGGTAAGACCCAGGCGTTGCGCCATCTCTACGGCGTCTTTCGCCATCTTCATGATTGGTACTTTCGGATTGGGCGACTTCATACCCATGAATACGAGGCGGAGATTGGGCACCTCCTCTTTTGCCTTGTCGACTGCGGCGATCAATGTCAGTGGGTCGAACCAATCCCAGATGCCTCCGCCCCAGAGCATAATGAAATCGTCGGCGCCGATGCCTTCTAGTGCGCCTCTGAGACCGGGTCCGTTGGCAACAGGCGCGTCTGTCTCTCGACCGAAAGGCACGACATCGACCAATTTTCTCAACGATGGGTCGAATTCATAGAGCTTTGGAGTCAGCCTCCCAAGCGCGCAATAACGACCGAGCCAGTAATCGCGCTGAATCTCCGATGCACAAATGGAAAAATCGCAAGCCAGCATGTGCTTCTCCAGCACCTGGTGCATGAGGCGGAAGCTGGCTTCACCTGCGACGGTCTCGTGTTTGTATTGAACGAGAACAGAAAAGAGATAAGGATCGTAAAGGTCGACAACAAGAAATTTCCCAAGCTCGGCAAGACGCGGAAATGGTCTCAACACATTGGATTGGATAACCAGGACGTCGTGTTCGAGCGCCTCTTTGTACATGGTTGATCGGTTGGCGCCGGTCACCACCCGTATTCCTTCTATAGGGGGGAGTTGATCGGCTTCAGCGTGTTGTACGGAGGAAGCGACGGTTACAGTGGTGAAATGTTTTGAAAGTTGCTTACCCAATTCCAGGGCGCGAATGGCTGGACCCGCCATGGCACGCGATAACGGCTCCAGGGTGATGAGCATGACGCGGCGTTGCGCTTTTGGCTGTGAAGTTAAACTCATAATCGACTTGGCGCCATATCCCAAGCGCTGCTTAATCTCGCAATCACGAAATCCCGGCTGTGCGCTCACTGCGCTCCAATTATAGCCCGGTTAAGAAGTAACTCGTTTTTGCCTCGCCCATATACCGTACAATAGTCAGCTTTGAAACTAGTCTTTCGGAACAGGCGTTTGACTCAAAAGCTCGTAAGCATAGTAATCCCGAACTGGAACGGCAAGCATTTCCTTGCCGGTTGTCTCGATTCGATACGAAAACAGACGTACGGGTCGCTCGAGACGATCATTGTAGACAACGGCTCGCGTGACGGGTCGGTGGAGTTCATCAAAACCAACTATCCGGAGGTGCGCCTGATCGCGTTCGACCACAATACCGGGTTCAGCCCGGCGGTCAATGCCGGTATCCGTCAGGCCTGCGGTCGATATATTTCGCTGCTGAACAATGACACGATAATCGAGCCCAACTGGGTCGAAGAGCTGGTCGACGCTCTGGACCGCAACCCGGACGTCGGATCCGTCGGCTGCAAAATGTTGGCTTATGACGATCCGAAAATTCTGGATGGTGTCGGCGACGGCTACAGAAGAGGCGGATTGCCCGGTCGAATTGGTCACAAGGAAAGGGACCAGGGTCTTTTCGATCAGCCGCGCTACATACTTGGCGCCTGTGGTGGTGCCGCGATGTATCGGCGCGAGCTTTTCGACGACATAGGTTTGTTCGATGACGATTATTTCGCATATCTCGAAGATGTCGACCTGGCGCTGCGTGCACAAAGCGCCGGCTACAAGTGCTTGTATGTTCCAACCGCGCGCGTATACCACCTTGGCTGCGGTACTACTGGTAGTGGCTACTCACCGCTCGTTGTAAAACTCTCATCGCAAAACAACTTCAACACGATCGTCAAGAACATTCCGATGCCCTTGCTCTTGAAGTTCCTCCCTCAGATTTTCTATTGGCAGGCTTTCTACCTCGCAGTCGTCACCATCCGTGGTGGCCAGGTATGGAGCTGGATCGTGGGAACCTGCAAAGCGATCTACATGCTTCCCAAGATGCTGGAAAAAAGAAAGGCAATCAACCGGCGACGGACAGTCTCTCTGGATTACCTGGAGGGAATTATTGTCGAATCGGAAATAGAATTGGCTGAAGCGAAAAAACGTTTGTACGCTCAGGTACGCTCCTGAGATACCAATATCTGGTAACCTGACTCTGCAGTCGAAACAAGATTGGGGCAGCTTGTGAAAATTACCATCAATAAAGACAGCTCGGTTCCGGTGCGCGATCAACTGGTAGAGCAAGTATCCTTGCAGATTGCGTCAGGCATGCTCGCCAGTCGCGAGAAGTTGCCGAGTATTAGAGCGCTAGCCGGCCGGTTGGGAATTCACTACAGCACGGTGACGGCGGCGTACAATCATTTGGCCGATGTTGGATTGCTTGAAATCCGCCAGGGAAGCGGCGTCCGGGTAGCCAGTATCAGCTCTCGGGGCGAGACCGAAGTGGCTAAGGTTAGCCTTGATACCATGATTAATGATTTCTTGGCGCGCGCCTCTGACTCTGGTTATGCTGCCAAGGATGTCGTGAAAGCATTTGAAAAGCTCCGCGAGCGTAAGCCTGCCCGCCGAATTCTGGCTGTCGATCGCAACGAAGATTTCCATCCCATTTTATTGAAAGAATTGAAGCCGCACTTCTCATTGCCGGTGGAAGCGAATACAGTTCAGCAGATTTTGGAAGCGCCGGAATTGCTCGACGATGCTTTGATTGTCACGAGTCTATACCACCTCTTCTCCTTTCAGAACAAAGTGAAAGACCGGACTCGCCTCGTGCCGTGCAACATCGAGCCCGCTCGTTTGGAGATGGAGAAAGTTGTCGAGCTGCGGGCAGGGAGCCTTGTACTCCTGGTCTCTGTCAGCCAGACCTTGATGAGCATGGCGACCAAGCTCGTCGCTGCACATCGAGGCGAGGAAATTGCAGTTCGATCTGTCCTTCTTTCTGACGAGAAAGAGTTGAATTATATGGTCAACCACTCGGATCTCATTCTATGCGACACACCAAGCGAAGACACCGTCTCGAAAATAGCAAATCCGAATAAGCTTCTCGTGTTTAAGCTTTATGCACCATCTACGATATCATTGATTCAGGATCGCCTCAGTAAGTGGGGGTAGTTGGTATCACTAGTGGTGCGCAGGGGAGGACGGTCAAGGCTCCGCTCTTTGCGCGAAATCGTATCGGGTGATAATCTGACCCTTGCTGATACCGAATTTCGCGATCTTGCCAATCGCATCCTCGTCTCGTTGCAGTGCACCGTCCGGCGCTTTTCGCTGGAGAATTCTTTTGACTTCCGTTCCGTCTTTCAAGACTTTCTCTCCTTCAGGAACATCTCTGGTCGAATAAACAACCTCTTTCCACTTAATAGTCGGATCGCTATTCACCCGCGCTTCCAAATCGTTGTCGAGCTTGCCCAGACCAACACATAGCAGAGTCGCGAATAGAGCCAATATTCCTGCTGATTTCCGACCCTTATCGAAGGAAAACTCCATCAAGCGTGATCGCTTTATCGGTGTGCGTACAGCCGGTCGTCTCGTGATGTGACGTCCGCACAGTCTGTTAATCAGATTTGATAAGGCGATCAAGACGAGCAGTAAGAAAAGTCGTTCGTTGCCATTTCCCATGTACAGGATTTGTAGATTTTCAATGTAGTGAAATGCGATCCCGAACAAGATTACAACTGGAGCGAGGCAAACCAGTCGATAGAAGTCTTGCGCCAAACTCATTGATTTGCCGTCCGGCGTTGAGACCTGCAGTTTACTGAGCGCCTTGCCTGGTGTACCTCTCAAAGATTTCCAAATAGAGCTCAGTGAATAGTAGAAAATCAGCAATGCGCCGAAATACCACACCTGCGCGGGCTCAGGAAGGGTGTTGTATGTGAACCCGAAAAGCGCGGTCAGGATGATGACGTCCGTGAAGTTGCTGTGCAATCCTCTCAACTGCAACTCCCACCAGGGCAAAGGCGCGTGCCCTAAGAGACCCGACAATTTATTTTTGAGTACGGTCGGATTGTCATACCTTTTCCCCGGAGACTTATCGAGGCAGGTGAGTACGACTTTCTCCAGGGGCTTGGGGATTTTCAGTTTCGAAAATTCTATTTCGAACGGTTCCGCCTTGTCCTCGACGTGTTTGAGGATGCTCTTAATCGGATTGTCGGCGGCGAACGGATTGTATCCAGTCAGCATTTCATACATGACGCAGCCCAGAGAATAGATGTCCGAGCGCGTATCCAGTCGCCCGCCCGTGCATTGCTCCGGGCTCATGTAAGCAGGACTGCCGAAGATATCGCCCGTTCTGGTCAACCCGGCAGTGGTGCCAATGTCGCGTTCGAGCGTTTTGGCAATTCCGAAGTCCAGAACTTTGACTGCGTATTCATCTCCTGTTTTGGAAACAAGAATGTTGCTCGGTTTTAGATCACGATGAATGACACCGTGACTGAGTGCGTGTTCTAAAGCGTCGCAAATCTGGGAGGCAATCTGACAGACGTGATACGGGCTCAGATTTTGTTGTTGGCTCAAGAGTTCGCTCAGACTAATGCCATCAACGAACTCGAGCTCTATATAAGGTATGCCACTGTTAGTAGTGCCGACCCCTGCGACTTTGACTATATTCGGGTGATTCAGGCGGCTGACCACTACTGCCTCTTGGGCAAATCGTTTTGCTATCTTCGGATCGGATGCCAGACTTTCGTGAAGCACTTTCACCGCCACTTCGTTGAACGGCACCTCTCTTCGATTGTCTATCGCGCGGTAGACAATCGACATGCCTCCCCTTCCCAGCTCGCTCACTTCCTCGAATGGCAGGGTCAAGACATGCATAGCTTCAGAATGTTTTTCGCTTTTCGAAATTTCCTGGTTGGTAGTGGATTCTTCCTTGTTTAGCTCAGGCGTTGCTACAGATTCGTCAACCGCTAGCCGCACCTGCTGTTTTTCAGCCAGTTGCTGTCTCTGAAAAACAGAGTCGCCTTTATCCGTTTCTTCATTAACGAATGGATCTTCAGGCATCTTCTGTCTCTTTCAATAGTTGCATCACATTGACGGAGCGAAGTCTTTGTCGCTCCAGTCGCCTCTTTTGGAGCACCTTCTTCCAGAAGCGGTTTATCTGCCAGAGGAAATAGAACTGTGGTCCGATCAGGCTTGATACCACAATGATTGCCGATACTATTCCAGCAGCGCTGCGTCCACTCGAAGCTGACATCCCGAAGCTGAGCCCAACGACAATGAGGAAGTAGATGAGCCCTCCGATACACTGTCCAAACAATGATTGGCGGATGAAATGAATTCGCTCCATCGGCATTGTCGCAAAGTTGACTGGATGGTGGAGCTCTAATTTATGAGTTGTGCTCAACGCCTTTCGATCGATTACGTATGTCCCTGTCATCTCATCGATGAGTGGCTCTACCAGCGGACCGAATAGGCACCTCAATGTATCTCCGATTTTCCGTTTGTCGATAATAGACAGCCTTATGGAATAGTCGACGCCGGATGTACCGACGTGCAAGACCTTGGAGTATGTGCGCCACAGTCCCCGCAAAATAGAGATCTTTTCTCCTCTGGGATTGACCACTGCAAGACCGAAGAGCAATTTACCAGGGGTTGCCATCAATTTAGAGCTTTCGAAGCCGGCGTAATAGAGTGAATAGCCGAGCACCAATGCGCCCCAACCAATGAACGACAACATGGCGTTAGAAGGTGAGGAGCTCGAAGTGACGAATAGACCGATAATGCAGACGAGTGCGGCCGGGCTTATGCATAGCTGCAATGGACACAGTGCAAACAAAAATAGCGATAGGAAGTAGTGAATATTTTCGGCGTCAATTGTTTTTCCCGTCATGCAGACAGTCATAACCATCAGGATAACCACAGCAGGTACAGTCAAAATAACGCCGTCGACGACTGATGCCAGGTATCGTCGAAGCCAATGCGGAGTGGGATTGACGTAAGCAAAACGGCGCGCTGTTTTTTGCTGCAACGCTTGCAAGTCGAGGAGTAGTTCGTCCATAAGCTGGTAGCGCCTCTGTGGCGATTTCTCCAGACATTGCATTACCAGCTTTTCTAGATCAGGATTGCAACTCCGCGCGCCTGGCACTAGACGAAATGGCTTCGCTTCTTCTTTCAGGTGTTTGAGAATCACCTTGACGGCATTATCGTCGGCGAAAGGTGGCTTACCTGTCAGTGCCTCGTACATGACGCAGCCTAAAGAGTAGATGTCGCTTCGTCCATCGATGAGCTCACCTTGACTTTGCTCGGGGCTCATGTAGAGCGGAGTTCCGAATACTTCGCCTGTGCGTGTGTATGGATCGCTTTTGTCCGATTGCATCAGTTTGGCAACACCGAAGTCGATGACTTTAACTTGTTCGTCATCGGTTTCTGTGCGCCGGAGCACGATGTTGCTCGGTTTTAGGTCTCGATGAATTACGCCTTTGAAATGGGCGTGCTGCAATGCCTCGGTTAGTTGGACGAAGAGGTTGAGCGCTCGCTCTTCGGATAATCCACCTTCATCAGCAATGACATCGGCAAGCGTCTTTCCTTCAATCCAGTCGAGGATAAGATAGGGGGTACCATCAACTGTTTCGCCGTGTCCATAGACATTTGCGATGTTGGCGTGTGTCAATTCCGTGAGAGCACGCGATTCTTGTTCGACACGCTTGTGAAGAGAGTCTGACGACCAGGGTTGCTTGTGAAATGCTTTGAGGGCGAACTGTTGATTGAGTTGTCGATCTTGGACCCGGAAAACTGTCGCCATGCCACCGCTTCCGAGGCGCTGCTGCACAAGGTAGCGCTCTCCAAAGTCTGGTTCTGGGGCTATCGCAGTGTCAATTTCAAAGTTGCTTCTTGCGGTTGATTCCGGAACATCTTGCAATGGAGCTGCGCATCGACACGATTTACGGAACAGCCACTGTGTCATGTCGAAACGTAAATTGTCTTGCCGCGGCTTTCCGCAAGCCGGGCAAGTGGCAATTAGCTGATGCGAACTTTTGGGGTTTGCCGACATAGCAATTGATCGATGGTCCACGGCCGACAGTCAAGAGTCAGGATACCACTTCAGTTTCGCGGTTCGCTTTTAGTGGATGCTCGCTCACTCTCTCTCTCTTCGGCGCTTGATTAATTCTTGAATACAGTCTGCAATATTCCCTCGCCAGAGGGAGTCGCTGCATCGATAATGCATTAACTTTACCTCTGGAGTTAATCACTTATGCAGATAAGCGCATTGAAAGGTCTACTCGTGATAGGCACGCTTTTGTTCGCCACGACGCCACAGGCGCTGGAAGCGCGCACTGTTGATGATACTCGTCAGTCGCTCAACTGCTGTGAGGAAGGTGGCGGATGTAAATCCAAGACCGAGAAGTCTGAGAGCGGATGCAAATCGAAAGATAAAATCAGTCAGGCAGGAGATGGTGACAACAGCGGTGCCGCGGAAGGCGCCGGTGGTGATGCGGCCAAGTCCAGCGCAGTTGGCGAAAATAGCGCTACTCAAAATGCGGCTGCGAACACATCTGCCGGTTTTGATGATGCCGCACCGACAGGCGATAGCGGAGCTACCGGAGACGGTGACGCAACCCCTGCTGGCGAGCCGGAAAGCGCCAAGTAGGTTGTTGAATAGTTATGGGAAAACGGAGCGAAGAATCTTCGCTCCGTTTTTTATTGCCATTAATAGTGGTGGCGTCCTTTATCGAAAGTTCGAACTGATATGGCACCGTAGATGGTGCTGATGATCAGCGGGGCGTGACGCCCAGTCCGGGCAGATCGCGCAGCTCCAAGTAGCCGTTGCTGTAGGTCGCTCCGTGGAACGGATCCGACGCGAGCAGCATGGCGCCGTCCAGATCGAGATGATCGACCAGTGGAGCAATGTGGGCTGCTGCTGTGATCCCAATTGAGGATTCAATCATGCAACCGATCATTACTTGCATACCGTGAGCTCTTGCGGTGTGAATCACCCGGAGTGCTTCGAGCAATCCACCTGTCTTTGCCAGTTTAACAACTACGCCATCAATGCAGTCGGCAAGACGTGCCACGTCGCTGGCTTTCGAAATGCTTTCGTCGGCGAAGATGGGAAGTGGCGATTGCTGTCGCACGAGTCGAAAATCCTCGCGACTGGCAGTCTTCGGTAATGGTTGCTCGATAAATTGAACTTCGTTATCGTGAAGGAACTTCGCCATCTCGATCGCTTGTTTTGGCGTCCAGGCTCCATTGGCATCGACTCGGAGCGGCATGTCCGGTGTCAGTCTTCGGATCGTCTTGATAATCTGTCGATCGTAGCTGGTCCCCTGCTTGACTTTTAGAATCTTGTAGCCGGCGGCCATCGCCTCGCGAACTTTCTTCTCAACCATCTCCAGGCTATCGATTCCAATTGTAAAATCGGTAATTGGCATTTTGAGACCGTTGAGACCCAGCATCGAGCGAGTCGCTTTTCCAGCAATCTTTCCGGCCAGATCATGCATCGCCATTTCCACTCCAGCCTTGGCTGCATTGTTCATGGCGATGAGCTTGTCCATTGCGTCGGACACGGATTGTATAGCGAAAGGATCGTCTCCCAAAATGTCGGCGTCGCGTATCGAAGAGAGGACAGTCATCACCGTGTCATGGGTTTCGTTGTGGTATTTGGCTGGAGCCGCCTCTCCAAACCCGACATGTTCACCGTAGGCTAACTTGACAAGGACATTTTTCGAACCGACCGAAGAGCTCGATGAAATACCGAACGGATGGGCGGTCATAAGGTCCAGTGTCTCGAAATCAATCTTGATTGATGTTTTTGTGCCAATCACAGTTTTCTCCTAGATTATTTTGTGGAACCAGCCGCTTCTTTTCTCGTTGTCTTTCGCATGGCTTCCAATGCGTCAAGCAGTTTTTCAACGCCAAACCGGACGGGGTCCGTCGCGGGTAGCCCTGTTGATTTAGCCGCCTCATCAACCACTGCGCGCGCCTCGTCTTCCGGTAATCCGTATGTATTGATGCAGATGCCGGCAACCCTTGCCTCTCGAATGAAGGAAGCAATGAGTTCGTAAGACTTGACCAACTCGCTCAATGTCGGAATCGGAAAGTCGCCCTCGTTGCCTATCGACTTAATAGTTGCCTTATGACAGAGCACCATCGCTTGCGGCGCTGAACCGTGAATTAGTGACATGGTCACTCCGGAGTAGCCGGGATGGTAGACGGAACCTTGACCTTCTATAAACAGCATATCGAGTCCAGGTGCCGACTCCACCACCAGTTCCTCAATTGCGCCGGCCATGAAATCGCCGATGATTCTGTCTATGGCTATTCCTTTTCCGGCAATCATAATCCCCGTCTGACCGGTTGCCGCAAAGCCGGACTTATAGCCGCGCTTGGTCGCCAGCCTGTCAAGTTCGATGGCTGCTGTCATCTTCCCCACCGAGCAGTCAGAACCCACGGTCAAGACCGTAAACGCGTCCACATGGGCAGCTTTCCCCGAAGCGATTGGCATCTTATCCGAAGGTTTTCTAAGATCGATTAGCTTTCTTCCATTCTTTTTAGCTGTGGCGACGAACTCTTCGTCGTCGACAAGGAAGTCATGAAGACCGTTAATGACATCTATACCGTTGTTGAGTGCGATAAGGATGTCTTCTCTCCAGATTTTTGGCATCCTTCCGCCCACAAAGGCGCAGCCGAGCAACATGGCATCGGCTCCCAATTTGACCGCTTCCTCGACGGTGCCGACGATTGGAATGTTGTCTCCTACCCCGACCACTTCAGAAGCGGTTTTGCCAGCGTGCTGTCGGTCGACCACAGCGACAACCGTGCTCGGTCCGAAGCGAATGACACCTTCGGCTGTCTTGGAATGACCGCCACCGAACTCATCCTTGGCGTATAAAATCAAACGTGTATTGGTATCGACATGCATAAAATTTATTGAGTATTCCGTTTTAAACTGTTAGTGAAGATATGTGCAAATTTCTATTTGAATTACTGAAGGAGGCGACGGATCGCCTTCTGTATCCTAGAATTATAAATGGACGCTTGGGCGGGCTACCGAATATTGAAGACAATGTATTCTTGACGACTCTAAAGCGTTAAGATTCTATCGCCGCCCGTAAGCTCAATCCAAATCGCGTGCACAATCAGACTAGGGCGTATATATTCAATACCCGTACTAAATTCAGGTGACTATGGGCGACGACGCTGAAAAGAAAACCGAATCCGAATCTGGAGAACCTCAGGGTGCTCGGAAAGGCGGGAAAACCGACCGAAGCGCCCAAGCCAAGGCTTTCTACAGAGCAATGTACGCTGGTGCGGAGCCCGACCCGGAGGATTTTGGTTTGGCAAACAAACAAGAGCAGGAGCGCGGTCCGTGCCCCAACTGCACGCGAATGCAAGCCGAAATGGCAGATCTCGAAAAGCGCACTCAAGAAGCAGAGAATCACTGGAAGCGCATGGCCGCTGACTTTGAGAATTATCGCAAGCGCGTAGCAAGAGAAAAAGAAGAGTTTAGCGCTGCTGGGGTGCAGCGAGCTATTGAAGCGATTCTTCCTGCCCTTGACGATATGGACCTTGCCAAGACTAAATTGTCGGCCGACATGGACTCAGCCGCGATGATGGAAAGTCTCAATATGGTCTATAACAGGTTCAACCGTTGCCTCGAGCAAATAGGTATAAAACAGCTCGAAGTGATTGGCGAAATGTTCGATCCCGTCTATCACGAACCTGTACAACAGATTCCCAGCAATGCAGTTCCGGATGGCGCCGTGTTACATCAGCTTCGTCCTGGATATATATTCAATGACAAGGTTTTGAGACCATCTCTGGTCAACGTCGCCACCGCCCTTGGTGAGGGCGAATACGATCCAGCGGCAGCAGTCGAAGAAGCGGCTGCGGAGGTCGAAGTCCAGTATGAGGAAGGCGCGGGCGAAGAAGCCGACGAGCAACAAATGCCTGAAGAGATAGCCGATGAAGAGGCTGCTTATGAGACAGCTGAATCCACTGAAGAAGAGACTGCTCAGGCTGATGATGTAGCTGCCGAGCACTCCGGTGTTGGCAATCTCACGCAGGACCTCCCCGTGATTGATGTCTCGACGGCGCTTCAGCCACAAGAGTTTGAAGAGAAAGAGCAGGCGTCAGCAAGCGAAGAGAGTTAGACGCCTTCCGTATTCTGACAAATCAGGTATTTAATGAGCAGCGACAGGATAATCGGAATCGACCTTGGAACAACGCACTCGTGTGTTGCCATCATGGAAGGCGGTAAGCCGGTTATCATAGAGAACGCGGAAGGCGCAAGGACCACACCTTCTGTGGTGGCATTCACCCGCACCGGAGAACGACTCGTTGGGCAAGTCGCGAAGCGGCAATCGGTAACGAATCCGTCCAAGACGATACAGTCGATCAAGCGCGAAATGGGCACCAATTATCGCGTCACGATTGATGGCGCTCCGCATAGTCCGGAGCAGATTTCAGCAATGATTCTTCAGAAGCTGAAAGCGGATGCCGAGTCATATCTGGGAGAAAAGCTTTCTCGGGCGGTGATAACCGTACCTGCTTATTTCAATGATGCTCAGCGTCAGGCCACTCGTGACGCCGGTCAAATCGCTGGTCTCGACGTCATGCGCATCATCAACGAGCCCACAGCCAGTGCCCTCGCGTATGGTTTGGATAAGCTCGACGACCAATCGATCATTCTCGTGTTCGATCTCGGTGGTGGCACATTCGATGTCAGTATTCTCGAGATTACCGAGGGCGTATTCGAGGTCAAGGCTACCAGCGGTAACAACCGGCTCGGTGGTGACGATTTCGATCAGGCTATTATCGATTGGATGATTACTGATTTCCTGGCGCAATCGGGTATTGACGTATCCAACGACCTGATCGCGATTCAGCGACTGAAAGAGACAGCGGAAAAAACCAAAATCGAGTTGTCCACTGCCGTCACCTCAGACATACATCTTCCATTCCTTACCGCCAACGACAGTGGTCCGCTTCACTATGAAGGTCAGCTGACTCGTGCGAAGTTCAACGAGTTCACCAATCACCTGGTCGAGGCTTGTCTCGGACCGTTGCAACAAGCGCTGGAGGATTCTCAACTCGAGCCGTCCAACATCGAGCACATCATTCTCGTCGGCGGTTCCACCAGAATCCCTGCGGTACAGGACATGATCCGGCGGTTCTTCTCGAAAGATCCTTCCAAGTCGGTCAACCCGGACGAGGCTGTTGCGATGGGCGCCGCTATCCAAGCCGGTATTTTGTCTGGCGACTTGAAGGAAGTACTTCTTTTGGACGTGATTCCATTGTCTCTCGGAATCGAGACTGCCGGTGAACTATTCACTCGAATCATCAAGCGCAATACGACAATTCCAACTAGTCAGACTCAACTCTTCTCGACTACCGAAGATGGTCAGACTTCGGTCGAAGTTCATGTTTTGCAGGGAGAGCGTGAAAAGGCAAAAGACAACAAGTCACTTGCTAAGTTGAATTTAACCGGCATTCCACCAGCTCCGCGTGGCGTACCTAAAATCGAAGTTACCTTCGATATTGACGCGGATGGCATACTGCAATGCAGCGTCAAGGACCATGCTTCCGGCCTGAAGCAGTCAATCACTGTTCACCGTACAACCGGCCTCAATCCTGATGAGGTCGAGCGTTTGAAGAG
Source organism: uncultured Candidatus Obscuribacterales bacterium (assembly GCA_964418155.1). Classification (GTDB taxonomy): domain Bacteria; phylum Cyanobacteriota; class Vampirovibrionia; order Obscuribacterales; family Obscuribacteraceae; genus JADYXR01. The sequence continues at coordinate 182,041 of CAYQKX010000005.1, forward strand.
AGAAGCCGAAGAATTTGCTGAGCAGGATCGCATCGAGCGCGAACGCATAAGCGCCAGAGTCAAAGCTGATGCCATGTGTGGCGAGGCTGAGAGAACGATCACTAAGTATGGTGACAGAGTTGATAAGAGTATTGTAGACAAAGTGCGCCGGGCTATAGACAATGTAAAGGAGTCTCTTGGAAAGGACGAAACCGACGAGCTCAAATCATACGTCGCCGGTCTGGATGTAGCGCTCCTGGATTTCGGTCGCGTACTTCATACGGCCAAGCCAACAACAAGAGATGTTAAAGCGAGAAAGCGACCAACGATAGAAACAATCGAGCTCGGTGAAAGCAGGGACACCAAACCCAAGGAAAGGCCCAAGGAAGAGAAGGCTAAGGAACCACTGAGCGCCAACCCAGACTGAGGAGCCTCACGTGCCAACAGGAAAAATGTCTACCAACAAGGACTACTACGAAGTAATCGGAGTCGAAAAGACCGCCACGCCTGAAGAGATCAAAAAGGCTTTTCGTAGAAAGGCGCGTGCCTTGCACCCCGATAACAAAGATTCCGGCGACGAAAAGGCCTTCAAAGAGCTCGCTGAAGCATATGAAGTTCTTTCCGACCAGACCAAGCGCTCGGCCTACGATCGCTACGGACATGAGGGTGTCAAAGGCGCTTCGCGCAGATTCGACGACGTCGACTTCAGCTCTTTCGCGGGCTTTGGTATGGACGACATTTTGGAAGCTCTGTTCGGACAGGGTGTTCGGGGCGGTGGATTCGGTGGCGGATTTGGCCGTTCGGCTGGACCCGCTCAAGGCGCACATTTGAAGCACGATTTGCAAATCGATTTTCTCGAGGCCGTCTTCGGCTGTGAGAAAAAGCTCGACGTCAGTCGTCTCGACGACTGTACGACCTGCCTTGGCACCGGTGCTGCTGCCGGCAGCACCGTGTCGACCTGCACCACATGTAACGGTGCCGGTCAGGTGAAAGAGCTGGTCAACATGCTCTTCGTTCAGACCTATCAGATTACGACGTGTCCGCACTGCAAAGGACATGGCAAGAAAGTCGACAAGCCTTGCCGCGACTGCCGTGGTGATGGAGTAACCAGAAAGAAGAAAGACTTTACTCTTCCCGTGCCTGCCGGCATTGCCGATGGAAGCAGGATGCGCGTCGCCGGTCTCGGAGACAAGGGCCCGTTCGGTGGACCCTTTGGCGATCTTTTTGTCATCATTCATGTAAAACCACACAAAGACTTCGTTCGAGACGGTAATACCGTCCATGTGAAGCAAAACATCAGCTTCTCGATGGCTGCTCTTGGTGGTGAAATTTTAGTGCCTACCGTCGATGGTTCCAAAATTCTGAAAATTCCCGCGGGCATTCAGAGCGGTAGCCAACTGCTGATGAAAGAGTATGGGGTGCCACCACTTCAGGGTCAGGGCAGACGTGGGGATCAGATCGTGCATGTCGTAGTCAATACGCCGACAAAACTATCTGGCGACCATAAGGAGCTCTTCAAGAAGCTGGCGGAATTGCATGGAGAGTCGCTTACTGTTGATCCGGAAGCTCTCAAGGAGCCGGAAGAAACTAAGAAGCAAAAGAAAGATGCTACAAAGTCGGGAACTCATACCGCGCTGAAAGAGTCAGAGGACGGTAAGAGTAAGGCTAACGGCAAGAAAAAAACAAACGGTGAAGATAAGGAAGACACCTTGTTGGACAAGATCGTCGACGCATTTCGACCGAAGAATAGCGAATAAGACGATGCAACCAGTCCTCGATTCTCAGCCCTGGCGGTTGACACCGCCGACAGTGGCGCCCTCCTGTCACATCGGCAAGTTCGCCATACTGTTGGCAATGACGATAGTTCTCTTTGTCTCGTGGATTCCGCATGGCAAGGCGACGCGTCCGCCGGAGTCTTTGAAGACCACCTTGAAATCGGTTTTTCCGAGCGCAAAGGTACGGCTCGACGGAGTAATTGAAACTTCTGACGGTAGTCTCTTTATTCCCTTGATACCGAAGAGCGTGAAGTCCGGCACACCAGGGTTGTCCGCGCAGTATCCTCAGAGCGAGCCGACATTGTTCGCGTTCACTAACGGTTGGTACTACTTGAAGCTCATCGATCGCGCCGGGAAGAAAATCCTGGCCTTACCTCCAGGACTCAAGGCCGATGAGAAGCAACGGATTTGTGTTTGCAGCTTGCCTCAGGATCTCATCGTGCCGTCTGACATGGCAGTCGTGCCTGAGCTCAAGAATACTGTCGGTGAGCTGACCATATCGATTATGACATCGTCCACTCAGCCCGAGGTGGTCGCCCAACCAGCTGCAAAAAAGGATCCAGTCGCCGTCGGGAAGAATGGCATCATCGCTGTTGCTTCCCCGCAAACCGGTAAGATTGTCATACTTGGCAATCAGATGGAGAAATTGACTGAGTTGCCGACTGATGGCACTCCTGGTGGCATGGCATGTGCAGATGGCAAACTGTTCATTGCGGATCAGACCAAAAACAGAGTTCTTATAGTCGATACTCAAACCAAGGAGTTCAGCGGGCAGATTGACTTCCCACCTGGCAGCGGTCCGAAGGATATTGCCGCACCGGCCGAAGGTCCATTCCTCTATGTTTCCGAATGTGCCGCTAACAAAGTGGCGATTGTAGAACTGGCGACCCGGAAGATCATGATGCATACCTTTGTGCCTGCTGGTCCAACGCGATTGGCTCTGACACCCAATGGATACACGCTGATTGTTCTCAACGTGCCGGCTGCTAAGGTCTCCTTTATATCGACATTGAATCAAAAGGTCATCGGCGTTCTACCAGTCGGAACAATGCCAAATGATGTCGCCATCACCAACGACAGCCGTACTGCGTTCATCACCAATCGCCTCTCTAACACGATCTCTGTAATTGACATTACACAGAAAAAGCTCATTAGAACTGTGACTACGGGCGAAGGTCCGACAGGAATCGCCTTGAATAGCGATAACACCAAGCTCTTTATAGCTAATGCGAAGGATAACACCATAAGCGTCTTGGATCTGCCTGCTATGACGAAGAACAAGGATGTTACTCTGCCTATCGATGTCGAGTTCCCCAGCGATATCATGATGCTCGCAGATGGGAAGCATTTGCTCGTCACCAGTGCAGCAACGGACACTCTTGGAGTACTCAATGCTGAGACTTTGGAGTTTGAAAAACAGCCAAAGCTTGGCTGCACCAGTGTCGATCTTTTGTTTATCCCGCAGTAGCGAGCAGTAACTTCAGGTCGACTCGACCTAGCCTTACGGCGCGATCTCTCCCCAGTGCAGTAAATAGGCTCCTGGTCTCATCGTGTTCAGTCAGAAATGAAATCATCCTGGTCTGCTTTGTTGGTCTTGCTCTCGATTATTTCGGATAGGTACGCGGTAAATTTGGATAGTCGCACTCCTCTTTCGTCACCCTTCCCTCTGGATCGGAAAGAGACGGTTGAGCTGTTCATCTCATCATCGCCCAGGATACAAATGTAGGGGACTTTCATTATCTCCCAGTCTCGAATTTTTCTGTTCATGCGAGCGCTTCCATCGTCTACCTTGTGACGAATACGCTTTGCATTGAGTATGGCTCCTATCGATTTTGCATACTCAACATGTCGATCCGCGATTGGAATTAGCACCACCTGTAATGGCGCCAACCAGACCGGCAATTCGCCGTTGGTATGTTCCAGAAGAATACCGATGAATCGATCGATGGACCCATAGATTACACGATGAATAACAGCTGGGGTCTTGTGCTGACCATCTTTGTCGATGTACTTCAAACCGAATCGCTCCGGCAATTGGAAGTCCAATTGGATGGTACCCATCTGCCATTTGCGACCTAGCGAGTCCCGCATGAGAATGTCAATTTTCGGTCCATAAAAGGCGCCTTCCTTTTCGGCAATCATATAATTGTCTTTGCCGACCTGGCGATCTAGAATCCGGCGAAGCGCATTCTCAGCCTCGTCCCACTTCTCCACATCGCCGACGAATTTGTTGGGACGCAAGCTCAGTCGATAAGAATAGGACATGTTGAAAACAGAGTAGAACTCCGCTGCCAAGGTGAGTACCTTTTTGAATTCATCTTCAATCTGATCTGGAGAGACGAAAATGTGGGCATCATCTTGTTGGAATTTCTGCACTCTAAACAGTCCATTCAAGGTTCCTGAGCGCTCGTTGCGATGAAGTACATCGCAATCGGATAGGCGCATCGGCAAATCTCGATAGCTTCGTAGTTTTAAACCGAACACGACCATCGCGTTGGGACAATTCATTGGTTTGAGACCATATACGGTGTCGTCCTCGTCTTCGACAAGGAACATGTTTTCGTTATAGTGTTCCCAGTGACCGGACGTTTCCCACAGACTCTTGTGATTCAACAGCGGCGAAGATATCTCCTCGTACCCGTGCTTCTCATGAGTGTCTCGCCAGAATGAAAACAGCTCATTCAGTAACCGCATTCCGTTCGGGAGCCAATATGGCATGCCGGGCGCGGTTTCATCAAAGTGGAAGAGCTCCAATTTTTTTCCAAGCCGTCGATGATCTCGGCGTTTTGCTTCTTCGAGAAACAGCATATGCTGATCGAGTTCTTCCTTGGAAGCAAAAACGGTGCCATAAATCCTGGTGAGCATGGGATTGCGCTCGTTGCCGCGCCAGAACGACCCGGACGTATGCAGAAGTTTCAGCGCCTCCGGCTCGATCTCTCGACTGTTGTGCACATGAGGACCTTTGCAGAGATCGACGAAGCCGTCGTGTCGATATATCGATACCTCGTCGACCGCGCGATCTTCAGAACTGGTATTGGCATCTTCGTGGGCATCAGGATCCGCCTGTCCACTGCAAATCAGATCGATCAACTCCAGTTTGAATGGTTGGTCTTGAAAAACCTGCCTGGCGTCATCAGCTCCTAGTTTCGAATAACCGAAGTCGCAACCGCTTTTGACAATCTCCCTCATACGCGCTTCCAGCCAACTCAGATCGTCGCTGTTAAGCGGTCTGGGTAATTGAAAATCGTAATAGAACCCATCAGCAATTGCTGGACCCACGCCGAGCTTGACGTTGCCGCTTTCTGAAAATCGCTCGATCACCGCCTGTGCAAGAATGTGGGCGCAGCTATGGCGCATCTTGTAGAGGCTGGCTTCTTCGTCTAATCTCAATTGCTGATCTTGGCTTCCGGGATCCTTACACGAATCATTCCCATTATTTAAACCCATTTTCTCGTCTCCAACGTTTGATAGTCAAAACAAAAAACGAGCCGCAGGTAGAGGGCTCGCTTCGGCTATCAACTTAGTCGGCTAAATTAGATGCGCGTGCTCAACCCCAGTACCTGCGGCACTGTAGTTGTAGTGATAAGGCTGAGCAATTGACTTGGCATAAAAACAATTATCAACATTCCTGCGATCGAGTCAAGAATTTGTTAATCAAAACAATCGACCTCTCACGCGACTCCGGAAAATCGGTTGACGAAGTGGTCGTGGACGGCAAACACCGTCAGAGCATACGCTTGAGCCGCCCGGTGGTGTGAGCGATGAATCGGGAGTCGGTGGCGAGTTGTTTGTTCGCGTTGATGTTGGAGTTCCTGGAGCACCTGGGCGGGTTGGTGCCGGAGCCGGTGTCGGTGTCGCCGGTACGTCTCTATCCTGCCTGGCATCTGCAGGGCGATGGCAACTGGTACCATTCGACCATGTGAAGGTGAGATTACCATTTGCGTCGAGTTGTGGATTTGCGTTCCAGGGCTGACTTTGAGCGGTACGTCCGAGCATTTGCAGCACGTTCTGGTCGGTGCTGACTACTTGAAAGCGACCATCGGCCTGTCTGACTAAAGAGCAGGGACCAGGCAATTGAAAGTCGATTCGATTGAGAATCGGTTGTCCATTCTGCAATTGCGGATTGCCGTTCGCGTCCATTTGATAGTGGAAACGGCGTTGTCCCCGATTGCCATTGGCTCGCAGAAAATCCTCTTCGGTGATAAGGTTCTGTTCGTTTCTCGTGATGATTTGAGCGTGTGTTGTATTGAAGTCTCGCTCTTCTCTCGAGCTGCCATTCAGGCTGAGCGTGAATCTTCTACCGTTCTGTTCGTATTGTATTTGACCTGTGTTTTCATTCACTGAAATATTGGTTGCGCCGTCGAGAGCTGTTCCTCCTCTTGTAAGACCAACGGGGCGATTCGCTGAATCGTATCTGATACCCCACACTTCATTTCCTGCTGGTCCGCGTCGGATTTCATTTACGCGATTTGCGCCGTCGCGATGAATGCTGCCACGAGTTGGTCGTATGACTGAGATTAGCTCGTTGCGTTCGTTTGTAAGTGTGACAGCTCCGGTTTCGGGATTGACATTGATCTGTCTGATCTCGCGATTTGGAATTCCTGCTCGTTGCGCAATCACTACTGGTGGATTGCCAGAGCGAACCTCGCTCACCTGCCCAGTGCCGTCGTAGTGAATGCTCATCTCACCGTCTCTGTTGCGTACGGCGATCATTCTGTTGCTTGCATCGAACGTTCGAGCAGTACCATCTGTGGTATTGGTCACTACGCGAGTTCTATCCGGCCGGTACGTTGTTGCTGTGTTGCCGCTGCGCTGAGTAATGTGGCCTCGCTCATCGACCGATATCTGACCGCCCGAAGCATTGAGCGGAAATCCAAACCGCGCGGGCGTTCCTCCGCTTGCTGTTACTTGTGTTATTTCTGCCGTGTTGCTTGGACTTCTAGCGACTGTTATTGTCTCACTGCCGATGCGTATCTGAGTCACTCTATTATGTGCGTCTCTTTCAATTCTGGTTCCATCTCCGAGGATAGTTGTCGATGTGCGATCTGCTCTTGCCTGGACAATATGTCCATGATCGTTGATCTGCAGTGATCCGCCTTCTGGAGCTGTTATTGATTCAGCGGCAGGCGTTGTGATGCGAGTTATTCGCCCGTCTGGAGCTGATACAATGCCCCAATTCCTGTTCGATCGATCTATCAGTCTGTTGCCAGTTGGCGATTCTTGTCTGCGAAATCCGGTATCGCCTGGCCAGCTAGTTGTTGTGGTCGGAGGCGTGCCGCTTGTCTCCACTTTTCGCCCATCGGTGTGGTAAGTCGTGTTTACCGCGCCGCCGGTACGATGTTCATTCACTCGAATTTCGCCGGTGCGTGGATTTACTTGAATTCGCTGATGTTCGCTGGCTCGGAGATTGAGATTATGGGCACCACCTGTGATGGCGGTAACATTGTAGAGCCCGTCCCCGCCATTTGTTGCTCCCGTGATTTGAATCGGTCTTCCAGTACCATCGCGCATCGCGACGAGAGTGTCTGGTCCCGAGGGATTTCGCTGATAATATGTGCGGTGTCCATTCGCGTATCTAACAGTTCGATGAGTCGCGGACACGGCCTCAGTGCTACCGTCGAGCAACAGGCTGATTGTCACCGGTCCAGCTCCACCAAGCGCTGGTCTCTCGAACGACACCCGCTCGGCTGTAATTGGGGCAGACAGTCTGGTCCAGTTATCGCCGCTTCCTAACCTGATGTATTGTCCATCCGTCCGATTCTGTACTTCGTGAAGTACGCCACCATGCCTAATGCCGGTTACATCTCCTGTTGCGTTCCTCACAATTTGCAGGATGGGATTGGTGGTATCGACACCAGTGCCACCTACCAGTTCCAGTCGAGGAAGGTACGCGCTGCTTGTATTGTCTGTGCGCAGGAATGTGGTGGAGGGATTTTGCAACTCCGCTTGCATCGTCTCCGCGACTATGCGAACAAAATCGACGGACTGAACGGGTCTGACCCGTTCCGAGAAATCTTCGCCCATTGTCGTTCTCCGGCGTGTATTAAGGCAACACGCTCATTTTGATATTGAGACCTGGCTAAATCCTGACTAACAGGGCAACTGTTGGTTCGGACGTAATCAACTGGAAACGAGCTCGTCATTTCAATCGAACAAAGGCGATCGGTTGCCCCGATAGAGCCCTTTAACCGACGGATGTTCGTCCTTTACGGGTTGAAAATGTTCACGTTTGAACCGTTTTTTCGCAATTTCAACCTCCCAAGGAGCGACTATCACGATTTGACGCGTTCGCGAAAAAGTTCCTCATCGAGCACTCGGAGACATCGCATCAATGTGCGTTCTCTCTAAAAAAGGACTGAAAAGTCTATCGTCAAACCTGTGTGTACTGGGTATGCACTTTGTTGAGGAAGCGTGTGATACTGCCCTGGTAGAGAAGGTCTACAGTACCCGTGGGACCGTTACGTTGTTTTGCTACTATAATCTCAGCCTCGCCACGGCGATCACTTTCGGGATTGTAGTATTCATCACGATAGATGAACATAACAAGGTCAGCGTCTTGTTCGATCGAGCCGGATTCTCTCAAGTCCGATAGCATCGGTCGCTTGTTCTGGCGTTGTTCTACCGCGCGCGATAACTGCGAGAGGGCGAGCACAGGGACATTGATTTCGCGTGCTAGCGTCTTCAAGCTTCGCGAAATTTCGGATACTTCCTGGACTCTGTTGTCGGTCGACTTTCTACCTTGCATCAGCTGGATGTAGTCAATCACCACCAGTCCGAGACCGTTCATCTCCGCCTTGAGGCGTCGGCATTTAGCTCGAATCTCGAGGGCGGTGACCAGTGCGGAGTCGTCGATATAAATTGGAGCCTCTCCCAATCTACCCATAGCCGACGCCAGCTTGGTCCAGTCGGATGTATGCATGTGGCCTGTGCGGAGACGATTGGCGTCAATCTCCGCTTCAGAGCAGAGCATACGCATAACCAGCGACTCCTTTGACATTTCAAGACTGAATATAGCGACCGGTATGTTGTGTTCAACTGCGCTCTGCTGAGCGATGTTGAGCACGAATGCGGTGTTATGAACGCAGATATCATTGGCAACAAAATTGTGTGTATCTGGAATCGTGAGGTCGTATACCTGCTTCATTCCTACTGATTCGATGGATACGATTTCGTCCCAGTAAATGTCGCTGAGCTCGTGTGTATTGTCGACACCGGCCAGCTCCTGCTGTTTTTTCAAAAATGCGCAATAGGATGTGAGCTCTTCGACTCCCAGAATACCAATTTTGGAGAGAAACCTCTGGAGAGAATCAGCTTCGGTTATGTCGAGCTGGAAGCTTTGCTTTCTTCGATCGATGAAACGAACCCGGCGCTGGATACCGCATACAATACCGAATCTCAATAACAGATGTTGGAGCTGCTTGATCAGTCGCTCGCTGCTCGTGATGAAAGACACCTGCAGGCGACCGTCCGAATCGATTGAGACGCGTCCTGCGGTAGCAAACAACCTGTTGAGGAAAAGTGCGAGCTGCTGCTTTGGAAGAGTGAAGGCACTCGAAGGAATCTCCACTGTAGGACCGTTGCCGGGCAATCCGACGCGCTCTCTCCAGTTGGACATAGGAGTTATGCTCATCCAGTTAGGTCTGAGATTTCGTCCCACACGGCTGATGGATGACGAATCGCCCACGGCCTTCTTGAGTGCCAGGGTCCCCTCCAGCTCGGCAAGCGCTTCTTCGAATTCTTGTTGTAGCGGAACATTGACGTTGGAGAAAGCTACCTCTCCATCTTTGATGACACCGTCAGCGGTGAGTAGTGCCATGACCTTGATTTCGCATTCTTTCATCTGGCGATCGCCAAAAACACCGATTCTTCGAGGTATAGCAATTCTCTGTCCGACCTGAATTTCTTCCAGTCTCTTCCATCCTTCCCGCGTGAGGAACGGGTGAGATAGAGTCGTCTCGACCGAGCGGCCCAGTCTAGTCGTGACGTGGTATACGGGCTTGATTCCATCGTCCACATAATGGCTTGGAGTAGTCAGACGCAACTTCAAATCGTCGCACAGCGTCAACAAATTGAAACTCTTGCTTTTGTGTATCTCTTCAATTGTCTTGACGCTTCCGTCTTCAACGACAATCTCTGAGTCGAACGCGAGGCACTTACCCATGGATGGACGAGCGGCGATGATGACGAGATCTGACGGTTGGAAGCCCGAGGTCAATGCGTCAAGATCGTAAAATCCTGATGGTACGCCGGACAGCGCATCGCGATTCTCGTATCGCTCTTCAATCTTTTGGAATGAAGTCTCGACGATGTGTTTGATGTGCACGAGCTGTTGCATCTCTCGCTTTTGAGCGAGCGTGAAGATCATGTGCTCCGCGCGGTCGAGAGCCATGTCCGCATCTGTCTCTTCGTAACAGGTACCGACAATCTCGGTCCCGGCTTTGATCAACTGGCGCAAGATAGCTTTTTCCTGGACTACCTTGGCGTAATACTCGAGGTTGGCAGTGGTGGCGACGGAAAGCGACAGATCCGTGATGTATTGTCGACCACCGATATTCTCGAGCTTTCCCTCATCTTTGAGAAACTGAGAAACAGTGACGATGTCTATAGGTTCGTTGGCTTCGTATAAATCGAGGCAGGCAGCGAATATTACCTGATGCGCTCTCCTGTAAAAGTATTCCGGATCGAGAAGGTCCACAATCCGTGAGACGCCGTCGCCACTGACGAGTAGCGCCCCCAGTACCGCTTGCTCAGCCTCTAGCGACTGGGGTGGAAGTCTTTCCAGAGTCGATTCGCTAATGCTCAGTTCGGCGTTCATTGCACCTTACCTTGGGAATTCCGGGTCTGTTACTGTAAACGTACTTCGAGACGAATAAGTTCAATTACCAGAGAAAATTAATGAGCCGACGCTGTAATAACAACGCCGTCGGTATATCTGTCGTATATGCAAGTGCCACCAAATGAGGTAGCTTCCTCACCAGCTGGACTGGCGCTGCGTCTGATATTTGGTTGTAATTTGACTTGTACTAAGAATACCGAATCGAGTGTGGAAAGGGAAAGAGAAACGTCTAATGCGACCTATATCGCAAATAGTACGGGAAGCGGCAAGATCGATATTAAGCTGGCGCTAAACAGGCAATATCTAGAGCTACGGGCACGAGACTATCGCCGAGCTGTTTGTGGAGGATATTGATGTTTTTCCAGGTTTTTGTATAAACCTACTTGGAATGAGTACCGTCAGGGATTGACTGGACCAGTCGAACCGCGGCGCTGCAGCGCCTAGTTGAGTCTGGTCTGAGGCTGATTGGCGATTGACTAGGGCCGTAGAGCGGAAATTAATCAACGATGCGAAGCCGCGTTGAGTTCTGTTTCGAATTCGATGATATTGAAAGCTATTTAGAAGACTTGCGATCAGGCGCTGATTTTGTTGAGCACAGCAGCGCCGTGCCACAGATTCGAAAGTAGCTGCTTGAGCGCCTTCTTGGATACTAGCATTCGGCAATATTTCTACCGGTTTTCTATTCTCGACTGCTAATAGTCTCGAGCGGTATTAGCAATGCGAGATATTTCTCCAGCATTTTTATATCGAGGTGCTAACTGAGTTGATGTTTAGTCTTCTTCCAGCGAAGAGGTATCGCCTGTAGGTAAGCCCAGCTCCCACGCCTTGAGCAAGCGTCTCATGATCTTGCCAGATCGGGTCTTAGGCAGGCTTTCCTTTACCTCGATTTCGCGGGGATAGGCATGTGCTGCCAATTGGCGTTTGGTGTGCTCTCGAATATCGTCCAGAAGCTGAGGGCTTTCGGAAAATCCGTTGTTTAACACGACGAACGCTTTAATGATTTCGCCGCGCTCTTTGTCTGGTTTTCCGATGACTCCCGCTTCTGCGATGGCCGCGTGTTCGACAAGTGCGGATTCAACTTCGAATGGGCCGACGCGATGTCCGGCTGTATTGATTACATCGTCTGCGCGTCCAACGAACCAGAAATAACCTTCTTCGTCTTTCCAGGCGTTATCTCCGCTGAAGTACCAGCCTGGAATTTTGAAGTACTCATCGAACTTGGGTTTATTGCGCCAAATTGTGCGAAGCATCGACGGCCAGCCTGGCTTGACGACGAGACGTCCGAGCTTACCGGCTTCTACTTCGTCACCATCGTCATCGACTACCGATGCGTAGACTCCGGGCAACGGCTTGCCCATCGAGCCAGGTTTTAACGGCATGCAGGGTAAATTAGCGATGAGTTGCATACCCGTCTCGGTTTGCCACCAGTTGTCGTGGATCGGCAGTCCATAAACTTTCATTCCCCAACGCACCACTTCCGGATTGAGAGGCTCTCCGACACTCAGAATATAGCGTAGACTTTCGAGACTATGGCGATAAACGACATCATCACCCGCTTTCATCAACATGCGCAGAGCCGTGGGTGCGGTGTACCAAACCGTGACCTTCAGTCGGTCAATTACTTCGTACCAACTGTCGGCATCGAATCGACCCTCGTAGCTCACGACAGAGGCGCCATTCGACCACGGACCGAAGATACCATATACGGTGCCGGTTACCCAGCCTGGATCAGCCGTGCACCAGTAGATGTCGTCATCTTGCAAATCGAGCACCCACTTGGAGGTCATGTGGTGACCGAGAATATCGTTGTGAACATGAACTACGCCTTTCGGCTTACCCGTCGTACCTGAGGTGTAGAGGAGGTACAAGGGATCTTCGGGATCCATCCTTTCGCAGACGAGCTTGTCGCTCTGCTTGCTGACCAGCTCGTCATAGGTGAATTCACGATCTTTCAGTTTTGTCTTGTCGCCATCTACCACGATGACGTATTCGAGGTTTGGCAGTTCGCTCTTGATTTGATCCAGCTTCGGTTTTAACTCTGGGTTGGTGACAATTACTACTGCCTCGCTGTCCTGAAGCCGGTCGCGAAGAGCATCAGGACCGAATGCGGAGAAGAGTGGTCCGGCAATTGCGCCAATCTTGGCGATCGCCAACGTCATTATGTATAGCTCGGGAACTCTCGGAAGAAAAACGAATACTCTGTCTCCTTTCTTCACCCCGAGCTCTTTCAGGGCATTGCCCGCGCGGTTTGATGCGTCCGCGATCTCCTGAAAGGTCCACTTCTCCAACTCGTTGTCGCTTGAAATGGCATAAAGAGCTACTTTGTTGCGTCTCCCGTCGGTCAGATGTCTATCGACGGCATTGTAGGCCGCGTTGATCTTGCCGCCTGTGAACCAGGACAACTCTTTCTTCGCGTCCTCCCAGTCGAACGAGCAATAGGTCGATTCGTAATTTTTCAGATTAGGGTTGACCGGAAATTTCTTGATGACTTCCTTCCGAGCTCCCATTGGAATCTGTCGTTCTTCTTCCTGACTCGACTCCTGTTGTCCTTTGCCTTTCTTTCCGGGGCTCTCAACGAGTTTCATCATAACCTCCGATTCGCTCTCGATACATGACTGTCCTCAGACCTGATGCCGCGCAAGAATGGACAGTCTCTCTTGGCAAGCGTTGCTGACGCCGATGCAGTGCTACGGGTGACCTTCGCACTGTTAGAAGATCCAATAGTTTATCGCTTTTGTTGCGGTTTCGCATGGATTGGCCTCAGTCTTGGTTAGGATTAAGATTGACTCTCGAATCTCGGTGGAATTGTGAGGCAACTGGTTTTTGATAGGGTAAATTAGTATCTGGTACGGACCGTTCTTCAGGAGCTCAGTAATGTCAGCCAACTGGACCAATTACAAAATGCAGGCTGTGAAGGCCGCTCAGCAATCCAACCTAGACGAAGCCGAGCGCATGTGGCAAGAGGCTCTCAAGGAAGCTGAGCAGTTCGGAGAAAAGGATGGTAGATTTTCGCTCAGTGTCGACAATCTGGGCAAGGTTCTCTTCGCGCAAGGCAAGTTCGAGAAGGCGGAGCCGCTTTACAGGAAGGCGCTCATTATCCGTGAACGAACTTTTCCACCCGACCATGACGATGTCGCAACTTGCGCCAATAACCTCGCAGCCGTTATGTTCAAGCGCGAGAAGTACAAAGAAGCCGAAGAGCTCTACTCTCGAAGTCTGCAGATTCGGGAGAAATATGAGGGAAAGAACAGCAAGGTAGTCGCGAATCTGCTTTATCAACTGGGTATGGTTTTTCATGCACAAAACAGATATGAGAAAGCCGAAGATTATTACAAGCAGGCGCTCGAAATTAAGAACAAGATTTTTGGACCGGACCATGTGGAGCTAGTTCATCTGCTGAAGAATTACGCTCATTTGCTGAGAAAAACCAATAGAGAACCAACTGCGGTGCAGATGGAACAGTTCGCAAAGTCGATTGAAGGAAAACAAGGCAAATAGCGTTGACGTAGATGCTGTCTGCATGCAAGTAACTATGAGTATTCCTTCGACGGCATAAAGAAGGCATCTAAATTATTCCTCAGAGGAATGAGGATGTTGTGTCTGCGAAGAGTATTCCTTCGACGGCATAAAGAAGGCACTCAAATTATTCCTCAGAGGAATGAGGATGTTGTGTCTGCGAAGAGTATTCCCTTGACGGCATAAAGAAGGCACTCAAACCTCAGAGGATGAGGATGTTGTGTCTGCGCAGAGTATTCCCTCGGCGGCATAAGGAAGGCACTCAAATTATTCCCTCAGCGGAATGAACAGGATTGCGAAACAAGATGTCTCCGCGAAGAGTATTCGTTGTCGTCAAACCTGGTGAAACTCCAGCTGCAGTCAAGCCTACAGAGCCGTTATTCCTTCGACGGCATAAAGAAGGCACTCAAATTATTCCCTAAAGGATTGCGAAACAAGATGTCTCTGCGAAGAGTATTCCCTTGGATGAACTCTATTGCCAGAGCAGATATTGCGCGGCGCAAGCGGCTATGCACAAGCCCAGTGCAATAAAGCTGATGATGCGGCAGCTGTCATTTGTCGAGTTCTTCGCGGTTGCCCCAGGTGCCACCATCAATGAGCGCCAGAAGAACAGGAATGCCACTATAGCCAGTACTATGGGCAGCGAATGGTAGATTACGAAAACCGGCAAAACCTGATTTTTGGCTATCCATACTTTGGTGGGCTTCTCCGGAGTGGTCAGTGTCGTCTTGATGTCTGTCTGGATCTGGCAGTTGCTAACATCTTTTCCGGCCATGGCTCCAAACACGATCGCTTGATCGCCTCCTCGAACCTTAAAAAAGTTGCCATTTCTGTCGGCGCCCCGCACGAAGAATCCAACTCCCTTCTCAGCGCCGGTGCTCAGCTCGCTTACTGCATAGCAACGGACTTCGCCTTTCTCGTACTTGCTCTCGCCGAGTAGAAAGGCTCCGCTTTCTAGCTGTGCTTTTGTTTCATCGCGATTGCCTCGCACGACAGGTACAGAACGCATGGTGACCCAGTTAGTGGCACCTGTGAAAGGATTTCCATACATGAAGGCTTGTGCAGGAGCTTCAGTTGTTTTCTTCGGATATTCGCCACGAGCCTGGTAATAGAATGATGCGGCTTTTGCCATGTCGAGCATTTTTCGCACCACTACGAAATCTGGCGCACTCTTATCGTAAAGAACAGTACCGGTCTCCGTGATCATTCCCTCTGGCATTTTGTTAAACCAGATCTGGCGCTCCATGACGGAGTCAACCAGTTGCATGGCCGAGGTTGTCCAGTTGCCGTCGTAGACGACGCATTGGACATTGATTCCATTCTTCCCATCTACATAAGCGCTCTCCGTCAGCCCGACGGCCAATCGCAGGGTATTGTCAGGACTGGAATAAAGGTCCTTTCTTTCGCCCTTTCCTTTGACCTCTGGTTTCGGAGGCACCACCACCACCGGTGCTACGGATTTAGGCTGGCGCGTTGTAGTGGAGGTGAAGAAAAGGTAGCCTCCACCAACTATGAATATGAGCGCCAGTGCGGAAATGAAATATTCTTTGAACGTCTTGAGATTGGTGACCAGACCTTCGCTCTTCGTGGCGGCTTCGCGAGCAGCTCTCGTCCGTTGAGAGGAGCTGAGTCGTTCGGTGTCCAACTGATCTTCGTATTGTTCACCATATTCGGTATCAGTCTCATGAGGTACCATGCCTCGCATCTTCTGGAGCTCGAGCGAATACTGTCTATCATTGACCGGCATTGAAATTCCGTCATGCCAATCGCCTTCGGCTCCTTGTTGTGGACGAAACTGAGACGGCAAGGGCGGATTGGGCTCGATGTCCGGATCTCCACCTTGTGTGTGTGCTCTCAGGTCGGCTACCTTCGCCTTTAAATGGTCTATGTACGGATCGGTGTTGCGCTGTCCTGCATGACCAGGCGGAATTTGCTGATTGGCAGGAGGAGTTGCTCCAAATCCCTGTTGTTGCTGGAAAGTACCGGAATTCATCTGACCTTGAGGATACGGGGGGCCTCCCTGTGGATAAGGCGAACCAGCTTGAGGATATTGCTGCGCTCCGGCCTGCGGATACTGCGCTCCAGGAGGATACTGTGGTCCGCCCTGTGGATAAGGCGGTCCAGATTGCGGATAACCGCCTTGAGGCTGTGGTCCGCCGTGCGGATACTGAGGCGCACCCTGCGGATAAGGTCCGCCTTGAGGATAAGGAGGCGAACCCTGCGGATACGGCGGTCCGCCCTGTGGATACGGAGGATTGCCCTGCGGATAAGGTGGTCCACCTTGAGGATACGGAGGACTGCCCTGTGGATAAGGTGGTCCACTTTGAGGATACGGAGGATTGCCTTGAGGGTATGGAGCGCCACCATAACCGCCCTGAGGAAAAGGTGGTCCACCTTGCGGAATTGGAGGTCCACCTTGTGGAATCGGAGGACCGCCCTGCGGGATTGGAGGGCCGCCTAGAGAATCCATGCGTCCGAAAGGATTCGGTGTCATGCCGCCCTGTTGCATACCTTCCATGCCCGGGGCTCCCTGCATTGGTGAGAGACCGCCAGGCCCGAGTGGTTGTATCCCTGATGCGCCCATCGGCTGGAGTCCGCCGGAACCCATACCCGAGCCCATACCGGGACCACCCATAGATTGGAGCCCACCGGAACCAAGCGATTGCATGCCCGAGTCCATACCGGGACCACCCATAGATTGGAGTCCACCGGAACCAAGCGATTGCATGCCTGAGTCCATACCAGGACCGCCCATCGGTTGGAGCCCACCAGAGCCGAGCGATTGAGCGCTGGCACTCTGAGCTGCTTTTTGAGCTTTTAGTCTTTCGCCGATCGGAACATCCCAACGATTCGGGTCATCGTCGGCGGTATTCGGGGCCGCTTGCTGACCCATTGGCTGCATGCCTCCGGCTCCCAGAGTCTGAACTCCGGAGTCCGCGCCAGGTCCAGCTATGGGTTGCAAACCACCAGCGCCGAGTGATTGCATGTCGGGACCAGCCATCCCCATCATCGCTCCGGCATCGAGACCCGGTTTTGCCCTTTGGCTTATAGGCTGGTCGAAACGATCGCTATCACCACCGCCAGTACCACCACTGTTCAATCCCAGTACATCACGAATCTCCATTCCTCCACCAGGTGGAGGAGGGAAAGATGGCTCACTTTGTGCCATTCCGGGAAGCATTCCGCCTTGATTCATCTCGTTTGACAGCATGTCGCTGGCACTGATGCCGGTTGGAATACCAGCGTGGTGCGAAGGTGGCGGGACCGTGATCATTCCAGGTGGAAGGCTGTGGTCTTGATTGAGTTCCGGCATTGGGCTCACAGGGGGCGCAACTGCTTCTTGGGCCGCTTGTTGGCTAATCTGCAGTGGGTTCGGCGCTCCATGCATTCTGAATCTGCCTTGTCCTGGATTAACCATGCCCTCCATTCCAGGACTGTTCATGCCTCCGAATTCTTGCCGAGGCGGAGGTGCCGGCGGTTGCTCGAAGGTCGGCTGAATGGTCTGAACTTGTGGAACTGGCTGTGGTTCTGGGGGACTGACCGGCATCTGCTGCATCTGCTGCATTGAGTTGGGTAATACCGTATCCGGTGCCATCTTCGGTTGACCTTGAGCATCCCATTCACGGAACGGACCTTCGGTACCGTCAAGATTGAGCTCTTTAATCATCCGGGCTCCCAAGCCGTCCTCAGTTCCTGGATGGGATGCGCGTTGCATCTGTACTTCATTCCATGGCGTCGTTCTGCTGTCACCATCGAACGGATTTCCACCGGTGTTCGGTTGCGAGGCTGGATTGCTGCTGACTGGGTTATGGTACGAAGACTGGTCGTGGGTCGGTAATTCCCATGGTTTTAGTTCACCGACTGTTGAGGGGTCGACGAGCGACTTCGCCATATGTGGCGGTATTCGGTTGGATTGAGGCGTCTGAACAGGCGGAGTTTCAACCGGATTGGCTGTACCACTTTTCCAGGCTTGAGCCGCGCGCTGATTCTCTTGCATGGACTCAAGCAGTTTCTGCTGGCGCTCCTGAATCTCGGCTACCAAACTGTGACCAGCCGGCAAATTCCGCTGTGCTGTCATTAGCGCAAAATCGTAGGTGGCTTTGGCATCCTGAAAAGAGCCGATAAGCTCCTGCGATTTCGCGACTTTGATGATGAGTGAGACAACTTCCGGGTCGGAATCGCCAAGCGTATTTCGTGCGGAAACGCATAGCCGTTCGTATAGCGGCAAACAGTCTCTAAAAAGATTGAGGGAGAACAAACAATCGGCAAGGCGCTGCAGGACAAATACCGTATCGGCATGATCGGATCCCAGACGAGACTCTGCCATTGACACCAGCTTCTGATAAATCTCCGCCGCCTCTTCGAAGCGGTTTTCAGAGACCAGGGAGTCAGCCTGAGCTAGAAGTAGCCTCAGGTCAGTACCTTGTTGTTGCGACTCAGTCTGATTCATTTTTTACCAATAGCCGGCCAGCCGTTTTTCTCATTAAGAGATAAATACCCCATCCTGGATTAGTTCCGACTAGTAAGTTCTTAAACTACATATTTATATGTTACTTTTATGGGCGTCACATAATGGAGGTTTCCATATGCCGTCACTCGACTGGGTTTATCACCGTCCAGGTTGAATAAGTTGTACCAGAGCCCAAGAGTTTCTTGGGAAAGAAAATATCGAAACCATAGAGCAGGTCAATGCCAAGCAAAAGAAGATCGGCCTCGATGAGGCGCTTTCACTGGCAGAGAAGGTCAATGAGCTCTATGTGTTGAAGGGCACCAAGGTTGTTCATGTCGATTTGAAGAAGGAGAAGCCGTCGAAAGACGCTCTAGCAAAACTGCTACTAGGACCGACAGGCAATCTCCGGGCTCCGGCTATCATCAAAGGCGATACGCTGATGATAGGTTTTCACCAGGATACCTATGAGAGGGTTCTGGGGTCGCCCTAAATCACTGCACCATCGAGGTAGACCATGAGCTCCTCCATGCTGCGATAGCGAGCGTTAACCTCTTTTCGGAGCGCCTTCATAACGATGCCGTTCAGGATGGCTGGCAGATGCATTCCAATTGCGGTGCCGGCAATGTTTGGCGGCTGGAGATTGACATGGCTGTACATGACCTCCATGATGTCTTGCCCCACGAATGGAGGACTTCCAGTGAGCGTCTCGTACATCAAACAACCCATCGAATAAATATCGGCTCGGTTGTCTAGTTCTTTGCCGCGGCATTGCTCCGGGCTCATGTAGAGCGGGCTTCCGATAACCAGACCGAGCTCCGTGCTCACCGGGTATGTGCTGCTCGTTCTGACGACTTTGGCTACACCGAAATCGGCAATCTTTACTCGCATCTCCTGCTTATCGTAATGTGATACCAGGACGTTGCTTGGCTTCAGATCTCTATGTACGATGCCTGCGCGATGAGCAAATCCCATGCCGAGACAGATTTGTTTGAATAGTTCAACGGCGATGGGTGCAGGTAGCGCACCTTCTCGATCGAGAAGTTCTCTTAGTGTCAAACCGTCCACGAACTCTTGAATCATGAAGGCTGTTCCATCGCTCGCGACGCCGAAGTCGATTGCACGGATAACGTTCGGATGTTCCAGTCCGCTCGCAGCCGCAGCCTCCTGACGGAATCGATGCAAGAGGTCCAGATCGCTCATGAGCTCAGGATGCATCACTTTGATAGCAGCCAGCCTGTTCATGAAACGATGGCGCGCTTTGTATACGGTACCGCCGGAGCCAGATCCGAGGACTGACAAAATTTCGTATCTGTCCGCGAATGTGGTGCCGACCATTTTATCGGTCTTCGCTTCGGCTCCATCAAAGGGGCAGACATCGGCATCAATGTCTAGCTTGGCACGGCATCTCGAGCAAATTCTCGCCATCTGATGGTCGTCTGTGATTTTACGTGGACGACTTTCTTTTACCGATGCAAGCGGACTGGATGCGGTGGACGCGTTGGATGTGTTGGCGATCTTGTGCAGAACTCGACGCGTGTAAGAGTGCACTTTGTTCTCCGGAATTCCCAAACGTTCTGAAATTTCTTCAATAGATGATCCTTCCAAAACGCAGTACAGAACGTTCATCTCCGTATCGCTAAGCTGATAACTTTGCGATGTAGCCTCGGGATCCGCACGTCTCAAAGAGCGGAGCAATCGAGCTGCAACCGTGTCGTCAAGCCAGGTGTGCCCTTCGCTGACGGTGCGCATTGCATTGATTAGTGTTTCTATCGACACATCCTTGAGGCAGTAGCCATCTGCGCCCGCCTCTAGTGCCGGAAAGACATAATCGTCTTCGCCGTGGCTGCTTAGGATGAGGATGCGAGTGTTTTCCAACTCTGCCTTGATCTTACGCGTCGCCACGATTCCGTCGAAGCCGGGCAAGGCTATATCCATAAGTATGAGAGTCGGTTTTGTTAGTAAGGCTTGCTCCACGGCAGACGGGCCATCAGATGCCTCTGCCACCATCTCGATATCGGTCATGCCTTGAAACGATAGTCGAAGTCCAAAGCGCATGACTTCCTGGTCTTCGACGAGTAAGACTTTGATGGGGGTGTTCGAAACTGGAGCAGCAGAACACGGCGGTACGATAGACATCGCGACTTGCCTCTCGAAAATCTGGTAAATTCGGCGAAGGAGTTGCAAGGTTCGATGTGTTGATGCAGCCCCTTTTATATCAATACCTTTTTTTGTGTTCGTATCGCATCGCGCAATTGGCTGATTAAGGGGGTATTGCGATCACCCGCCTGGGTGGTAAAACAGCTATACGCGGAAAGCAGCCGCTGCGGTCCGTTGAAAGATATGAGAAATTGAAAGCTTGGCGGTGAAGTAAAGACTACTTCGCTACTGCCTTGTCGGCGGCAGCAACTGCTGTCTCATCTTTTCGGAAATGGTCGTCGTCTGTCAGATATCCGAGGATAAAGCCGAAGACTCCACCTGCTACGAAGCCCCACACAGCCCCTGTCATAGCATCGAAGTAGGGCTCCACGCTCTGTGGTTGAGGCCAGTACTTGATGATCTCGAAGGATGCGCCTACAACGATGGCTCCCAGCACTGCAAACGTAACGGATGCAATTGCGGGGAACGACAATGAATGACTTCGAGTGGCAACGTTCTTAGCCATCACTAACCTCAATCGGAAGGGCGGAAGAAGCCGAGACTTCTTTAGAATCGCTTAAGCAGAGACTTTCGGACTCGGACCGTGAAAGTATAACACCGAGAGAATCCGCCAACTTGTTTCCCCAGAGACCTTTAAAGATTTGTCGCCTACGTGGGAGTTGTCAGTTGGTTCCGTTGGGTACAAGCAGCAAGGCCAGTCCGGCAATTGTCTTGGCATCGCGGATCTCGCCTTTGCCGACCATGTCCCAGGCCTCTGTAATTTTCAGGTCTAAAACATCGGTTTGCTCGTCGATGTCCAGATTTTTTCCGACGAAATTTAAATCATGTGCTTTGTAAAGATACAAAATCTCATCGCAAAAGCCAGGCGCTGAAAACATTCTGGATAGCTCTGCCCACTCACGGGCCTCGAAGCCGGTTTCTTCTGTCAACTCTCTCTTGGCTGCAGGAAATGGGTCTTCGCCGCGTTCAATTCTTCCGGCAGGCAGCTCGATTAGCTCTTGATCGATGGAATAGCGATACTGCCTGATCAGTAAAACTCGGTCCTGTGCCGGCTGCGCCGCGATTACCACTCCGCCGTTGTGCTCAACAACTTCTCGGACCACTTGCAAACCGTCAGAGCGCAGGGTGTCGATGCGCAGATTGATAATTCCGCCCTCATGCACGCGCACCGTGTCGACCTTATGATCGTGTGTAAAGAGTGACAAACAACTTCTCCTCAAAGGTTTCCAGTTTACATCTCAAAGGCTGACTAAGGTATCATGTCGAGCGCAGGCAGAAGACATCGTCAGTCGATTTGCGTTGATACCCGGCTCTATCCGTTAACCGTTTGCTCGACTGACAGCCCGATTCGGTATGAATTACCTCGAAACAATCGCTTACATCGAAAGCCTCTCTCCGACGCTCGAACGACCAACTCTCGAGCGTATGCAGCTGTTCATGCGGGAGCAAGGTAATTTTCAAAACAAGCTCAAAATATTTCATGTGGGCGGAACCAATGGAAAGGGATCGACTGCCACCATCCTTGATGCCCTGGTTCGCAGCCTCGGCTTGAAGGTCGGACGTTACACCGGTCCTCACATCTTGAGTTTCAATGAGCGCTATTCTGTCAACGGAAGGTTTATTTCCGATGTGCAGCTTTCAAGAATTGCGACCGAGGTTCGGATTCTCTCCGAGAAGTTTGGCGAGAAATACCCTGATTTCGGCTGTTTGACCTGGTTTGAGCTATTGACTGCGATTGCGTTTTTCTGGTTCAGAGAAGAAGAAGTCGACTGCGCTGTCCTCGAGGTTGGCCTCGGTGGCAGATTCGACGCTACCAATGTGGCTGACAATATACTCGCATCGATTATCACCAACATCGATCTCGATCACACTCACATCCTGGGAGATACCGTTGAGAAGATAGCCTTCGAGAAAGCGGGAATTATGCGCAATGGCGTACCCGTCGTCACATACGCAAAAGGAGCAGCTCTCGAGGCGCTGACGCAAAGAGCGAATGAGGTGGGCGCGAATTTGATTTCGCTTCATGCAACGGATGGCGCTGCTAATGAAGATACTCAGGTCGAGCGGAGCTCCACGGTCCTCAGAGTAGACGGCTCTGGGCTGTTAAAAGACGGAGAGGCACTGCGGCAGCTTTCGCTTATCGGTCCGCATCAGCGTAGAAACGCAGAGTTAGCTATAACAGCGCTTTGTCTTTCGCATATCGTCGCCGATATCGAAGACAAGGTGTCGAAAAATTTGGTCGATACTTTGTCGGGAGTGTATTTCCCTGGTCGCATGCAGGTCCTGGCTGACAGAAATATCATTTTGGATGGCGCTCATAATCCAGCAGGTGCTCTCGCTCTGCGTAAAGCGCTTGACGAACGCTCATCGGCGAGTAGAACATTTGTTCTTGGATTCTTCGGAAATAAGGATGTGCCGGCATACCTGCGCAACCTGCTCGCTGAAGGAGATTTCGTGGTCGCCTGTCAGGCAGAATCGCGTCGCGCTACATATCCGAAAGAGGGCATCGTTGAGCATTGCGAAAAGTTGGGTATCGAGGCGCTCTCTGCCGATTCGCTTGCCCATGCGCTTTCAATCGCTCGGACGAAAGCTGGTTCGGAAGAGATTGTGGTGACCGGTTCTTTCATCATCTTGAAGACGTTGATGGAGCAACTTGGCTGGAAGTCGGTCGAAGACGGGCGAAAACAATTCTTGCAATCCAAGAGATAGTCTGTCGCCGGGGGCGTAATCGGGTTGGGGGATGAAGGCATCTGTGAGCAAATTCGCAGCATCCCGCGGAGGGTCTCTATCAGCGAACAGCACATCCAATAGCAACAAACTCCAGACTGATTGCCTACGCAGTCGCACCTAATACCCCGACCTAAAGGACGAGGCTTTAAGGTGCATCTGATAAAATCACGGCACAGTCATTCAAGTGAATACTGCAATAAGGCGCGTTACGAGTTAGAATCTCTCATTGGTCATCGATAGGTTTAAACCTTGGCTGAAAAACAAGTTACTCACGCGCTTCAGGGCCATGTCAAACATCAGGGTTTGCCTGTTGCCGGCGTCAATATTCGCGTCACGGCTCCCAGTTTTGTGATGCACTCTGCTCAGAAAGATGAGCCTCTCCAGGAAGTTGTGACCGGAAGTAAAGGTGAATTCTCCTTCGCGCTTCCGTCCGGAAGTTATATAGTCGATGTCATTCCAAGCGGTAGAACTCGATTCTTGAAAGAACGCTTATCGGACATCGAGCTGACCTCTAACACCACATGTAATGTCAGTCTGACTACCGGCACATTGTTGACAGGCAGTGTTATCGCGCCTTCGGGTGAGCGCTTACACAATGCTGAAGTGATGGCCATAGGAATCGAGCCCACACCATATGCCGCCACCAGCGGTATCGATGACGACGGCACCTACGCGCTCGTATTGCCGAAAGGCAAGTTCCACGTGGCATCGAGGCATCGGTCGGACCGCGACGATACGAATGTAGACTCGACTGAGAATTCAAATGGATTCGCCTGTAATCCATATGTGAATACACAAGTCCATGTGGTCAATGTGGTAGTGGACGGTTCGCTAGACATATTATTGCCCGACTTGTGCAAGTTTCACGGTCAGATCGAAGACGTGTTCGGACACGCTGTTGTTAACGCGAAAGTCAAGCTAGTGCCTGTTCTGACGAATCAAGATCATATCGTCGTGAAGGAGTTCGACCTCTATGCCGAGTGTCTCAGCGATGCTGACGGCTGCTTCAAAATGTTGCTCGAAAAGGGTGTCTATGAGCTCGAAATCGTCCCTGCACCTCTTGCCACTCATTTTGGTTTGAAGGAATCCAACATCAGAATTTCTAATGATACAGAGCGAAAATTCATTCTGGAAGAAGGTCATAAACTCAAAGGTGAAGTGCTTTACGAGGACACCCCTTTGTCAAGTTGCCTGGTGCGAGCGCAAGACGCTTCGAGTTCGAAAGAGTTCATTGCCAAGACCGACAAGTTTGGTCAATTCTCGCTTGGGGTGCCGGGAGGCAACTACAAATTAATTGTTGTAGCTCATCCGCGGAATGCACCGACTGTCACTATAGATGGTGCCGAACACACAGGTATAGCACCTTGGTCGAAGATTGTTATGGTAGGTGGCGATACCCATGTTTCCGTCGATCTGCGCGCTGGTACGGCTTTGCGAGGTCGCGTCCGCGATGATTCCGGTCAGGCTCGCGCAGGTATGCAAATTTCGGTGTTTGCCGATGGCGCCGAAGGACTCGGCCCGGAGACGACCGATCCGGTACTGGCTCTTGCTCATTCGGTCACGGACGCCGACGGCCGATATTCAATCTTCCTTTCACCCGGTGCTTATTCCATAGTCGTCCACAAAGACTTTGAGAACGCCACACCCATCGAGGTCGGAAGTGAACCTGTAAACCAAGACATTATCTGGCACGGTTGGTGCCAGATAATGTTCGAGCTGGTGGGCGAAGACGGAAATCCGGTTCCGCGCTGCCAAATGGAATATCACCCATACGGGGAGAGGGCGGATGATGATGGTCCTGATGATGATGCAAGCTCCAACTTGCCGCGTGGCTACGTTCTTACCGACGAGGATGGTTGCTGTCAGGTGACGATACCGCAGGGTGTTTATACCTTCCGCTTCAATCCACCGAACTCGGGCTCTTACGAGGCGAAGGATATCCGTCAGCTATCGATCAGTGCTGACATTACAAGAAAAGTTGTTCTCAACCTGAAAAGAAATGTGTAACCCGTAAATTCTTCGGTGCTTCCTTGCTGGCGCTTTACTAAATAGAGGCCTAAAGTATAGAGTAGGATCGGAAGCCTACTTCTACCTTGGTGAAACTTGCGATATTATTCAGTCATTATCTCGATGTTTCACTTTACTTACCAAAGTCATATATGGCTCTAGACCTCACAGAGGGCGCAAAGGTGGTTGACAACTTTCAGAAAAGAAAGCGGCCCAAGGTACCAACAAGTCCCTGGGATATCCTGGTTGCGTCAGTTGAGCAATCTATGGACGCTGGCAAGTGGGAAGAGTCGGAATACCTGGCCCTGGCAGCTCTTGAAGAAGCAGAATGTTTCGAGCCAGACGATAGACGGCTTGGCATCACACTCGAGCTACTTTCAGAAATTTACTACATGACGCAGGAATACTACAGAGGTGCGCCTGTAATAAGGCGTCTCTTGCAGATGTACATTCGCTGTCTTGGACCGGATCATCTGGATACGGGCACGGTTACTCACAATGCCGCTATGCTCTATCATTCATGGGCTAAGTATGACGAAGCTGAGCCTTTCTATGTCCAGGCTTTGCGGATTAAGAAAAACAGACTGGGTCGGGCGCACTCGCAAGTGATGACGCTTCTAGGTCATTACATACAGCTCTTGTATCAAACAAATCGCGTCAAAGAGGCGGAAGAGCTTAAGGCTACTGCTATCGCGGTATCGTCTGGTCGTTTTACGCGCTCCGGTCAATGGAAGGCGATACCGGCTCCGCAAGATGCCGCAGTGGCAGCCAAGAGCAACAAGCTGGAAGAGGCCGGGTAGATTTAACAGGATGCAAATTTACCGCGCTGGTGAGCGAATTGCCTTCGGGCAAGATGGTCACCATGTCGCGGTGTCCTGGTACTGAAAAACCGTTTCGGCTGGCTCTCCCGGCATTTGCAGAACGACAGTAAACAAAGCGGACTATGGGGCTACTGACTGTATCCGTGAGAATTTCCACGTCGGTTTGGTTACCGCGCCGATTCGATTGATTGCTCAGTATACGAAGACCTGCCTGCCGCTGAGATCGAGCTCTTTGGCGTACGAAACACTGAGTTTCAAGTTCCTGAACACAGTATCGGAAGACTTGCGGCTGGAGCCGTAGCCGGTTTCATCCAGCCAGGGACCCGGATAGAGTGCCAGTGTCAGAGCGTAACCGCCTTCTTTCTTCCGCAGTAGGACGAGCGGCATGGTGTCTTCGAGCGTAAACTGCTTCCAGTCTGGACCTACGCTGAATGCGGTCGGATTGGTCGAAAGAACAGCAAATTTTCCATTGGTGATCACGGCCGATGCGAGACCGGGCGAGGCTGCTTTTGCTTCTCCCGTCAGACTGATCTTCAAGCGGTTTTCCTTTGAGACGGGCTCAGGTAGTTGAATTTCGATGAGAGGCGCGGCGTTCTCTACGATAAATCTGTTGGTGCGAATGGTGCCGTCGCCAGTGCTGCTTCGCATAATGAAGGGAAAACGATCTGGATTGATGCGCTCGTCCATAACCGCGCGCATTTTGCTATCAGCATTCGCTGAGCTCATTGCGTAGTCGCTCAGCGGCAGAATCTGCTTGCGCTTTCGAGGGGCGTCCATGACGAGCGCGATGCGCACTCGGGTGGAGCCGTCGAGGTTGTTGCTCGCGCCGACCAGCCGGCTGAACTGATAAGCTTTTTGGCTGGGTCTGAGAAGCAGTGGCGATCGGGTATCAAGTCCTTCCGGGCTGTTGTAAAGCTGGTTCGGGCAAAAATGCCTCAGCGACGGCAGCGTTTCCACCCTTCTCGCCGTGTCACCATATATAGTGGCAGGCTCGTGTGCCGTAATCTTAATCTCATTGGTGCCGTTCCAGTTAATGAGCCCCTTAGGTACTCTTGCCAGGCGCCACTGACGGAATTCAAAGGGGGATACATCCATGGCGCTGGCCAACTCTTTGGTGACATAGTAACCGTCGTACATTCTCGAATCGAAGTACCTCAGTCCTTTTAGCTGGCCGATAGCGTGTCCGTTGACCTCTATATTCGCGCTCTCTAGCGACCTTTCGCCATCGACTATGATAACCGGCTCGTAGTTGGATTTGGGCTGAGAGATCTTCGAGAAGTCGATCTCGGTTACGAGGGTCTGATTGGGTTCGATAGTTGTCTGAGTCTCCTTCGACGCTCCTGTACATGCCCAATCTCCAATATTGAAGAAAGTGATGAGTGCACCTAAAGCAAGCACCGCAGACAATACTATGAGCGGTTTCTTCCCTTGGCGTGAAAAAACATAGGAGAGGTACAGTCCAGCGAATGCCGCATACATAGGCATTATTGTGAAGCCGTATCGGGAGTTCGCTTCGAATAGAAGGTAAATCATCGGCATCCACATCATGGACAGCGCCAGAACTACCGGCTTTGATGCTGACTCCATTTTTCGGGTACAGATTGCATAGACTGCGCCTGCCAGCCCTAGATAGACAAGGAGCAGGTGCAGCCAGCGTTGTTGCGGTGCCGTCAATCCAAAGTAGGCATGGCGAAAGTCATTCCACTCATAGGTGAGAAGTCTCGTTACCTTACGAGCTACCATCTGCAGGCTCTCTAAAGGTTGCCTCTGCCATTGGGACGCTACAAAATAAAATGGAGACTCATCGCTCCTGAAGAAATTTGTCAGGGGCGTGCGGGGGATTGAAAGGCGCCCATCCGCTTCCAGGTCGGAGCCCAACACCACGTTGTACGTAGCGAACCGGGCTGTTGTCACCTGCATGTTGCCGCAGACGAAGTGGGTGTAGAGCGACCAGGGCAATATTGTGAGCGCCATTCCGACTACGATTGTAGATAGCGACTTTATTCTTTTTTGAGAGAGCACCGCTCGAAGCAAGCATCCGACAAGTGCGGCTGGTGCCAGGACCGGCTTGATAAGAAAAAGCAATCCGCCGGCGTAACCGGCAAGCAAGTTAGCTTTGATGGTTTGTGAGCTGGAGGAGGAAGCCCAGACGAAGAGCGAGATCACAAATACTACGAGAGGCTCAGTGTAAAGGAATCCGGTCGCGATGTTAGCTGCTGGATAAAGCGCCCAAATGAGGGACGCGGAGTAGCCCGCTATCGTACTCGCGCGCGCGGTCATCTGCTCTTTTAACCCTGTATCGCCACTCCGGACCATTCGTCTGGCCAGATCGAAAACGAGAGCCGTAGTCAGTCCGTGAAGTATCGATTGAATGACTTCAACCTTCACCCAGTCCTTTTGCACCGGTGCGTGTTGCAACAGAGCGAAAATCGATCCGATAAATGTCGTGTAGACCGGACCGTCATTGAACAGACGGTCGCGAAACTGAGGGTTGGTCACGAGCTCTGGACACCATCTCAGATGTGACAGATCGATGAGAAATTGCGATATTTGCGCGCTGGTCCAGAGGTAGTTTCGAGCGTCATAAATGAGCGCTGATTTCGTATGTCCGTAGACAAAATGGTAGGCCAGTGCGATGGATGTAGCCGCCAGAGCCACGAGGACGGGACCGACCCACGCACGCCAGCCGCCGCTCTCAGCAATCTCCGCTTTCCTCTCGATCGATGCGTCAGGAAGTACTTCGACTGGTGGTTTGAGTTGTGTGCTAGATGCCATAAATTCAGGGTCGACGAGGGTTTACCCCACAGTTTTACCAGGCGAGGCAAATGACAACCTGAGGCAATGATCATCTTTAATTCCGTAGTGCGGCCCGGGAATGTAAGCAATTCGAGGGTATAGACGAAGTAGTTGCGTCGGCATCCTGTTTGGCAATGGCACACAATAATTTATCTGAGGAGCAACAGTCGAGGCTTGTTGAGTCAAGTCCGGACGTCTCTGTCGAAAAAACTCCCGACGACCCGCTTCTTCAATTGACTCCTGCAGCCGATATGCTTATCGGAGCGTCCATCGGCGGACACTATACGATTCTGGAGCTGATTGGCGAGGGCGGGCTTGGCCGTGTCTACAAAGCTTCGCATTTACTGCTCAATCGGACCGTTGCCATCAAGATGCTTTTGCCCCATCTTCTCGATGAGAGGACTGTGAGGCGCTTTCAGCAGGAAGCTCAAGCTGCTACTGAGTTGAGGCATGAGCATATTTGCGCCGTATTCGAGCTCGGCATTAATGACTCTCGCCCCTTTTTGGTAATGGAGTACCTGCACGGAATTTCATTATCAGAGCTCCTGCTGCAGCAAGGACGGTTATCTCAGCAACAGGCGATCGAGATTTCGATACAGCTTTGTGAGGCGTTGGCGCATGCTCACTCTAGAGGCGTAATTCACCGAGACATCAAGCCTGCCAATGTAATTCTGGTCCAGGACAGCACAGGTGAATTAAGCGTCAAGCTTGTCGATTTCGGTATCGCAAAGGTTGTTCGCAAAGAGGACGGCAAGGACCTTACGAAAACAGGCGAGGTTTTTGGCACGCCCAAGTACATGAGTCCAGAGCAAATCGAGGGGCGACGTGTCGAAGCTTCGTCGGACATTTACTCTCTCGGTTGCGTGATGCACGAGATGTTGACCGGAGAGGCACCATTTGACGGCGAGTCTGCGATATCACTGGCGGTAAAACACCTTTCAGACGAACCCCCTGAGATTGGAGCGGACTGTGCAGACCGGTGGCTCTCCCAGGTTGTTCTGAAAACGCTGCAGAAAAATCCGGGCAATCGCTATAAAGCTGTATCCGAGCTCAAGAATGCTCTCGAGGAAAAAATCGCGCCTGCGACAGTGAAGAGGGAAGGGCTGTCAAAGCGACGTTCTTCTTCGAAGCTGATGGCGCTTGTTAGCGTTTTGGCTCTGGCTGCTTGTGCCGTTTTTGCTGTTAGTACCACTATCGGTAACAAGTCAAGCAACACTGGAGCCTCGCTGACCGGACCGGAAGCAGAGAAGGCGTTGAAAGCGGTTCAATTGGAGAAGGTTATTGCCAATCTGACGGATGGTATCAATGCCCATCCAGACGATGACTATTGGTATATAGTGCGAGGCATGAAATACAGAGATGCCGGTATGTTCGACAAGTCACTCGAGGATTTGAACACAGCGGTGCGACTGAAGCCGCGCAATGGAAAAGGTTATCGAGAGCGCGCGCTGACACTTGTGGAGCTCAAGAAATTCGGCGAATCAATTCGAGATCATACGAAGGCAATCGAGTTAGAACCTCGATTTGCTGATGCCTATGTAGGAAGGGCCCGCGGCTACGGGGGGCTAGGACAGTGGCAGAAAGCTGTAGACGATTGCACCACCGCAATTGGTATCAATCCGCTCAACCCGATGGCCTATTGCAACCGAGGCAGTGCTTATCATCATCTCGGCAACTATGAGAAAGCAATCGCGGATGCCACCACTGCGATAAGTCTGAACCCGATGGATGATTCAAGAGCACTGATGGTGCGGGCGCGAGCCGCAGAGCAGCTTGGTCGATTCAAGATATCGGTAGATGATTTGAGCTGTCTTCTTGCAAAGAATCCCGAAGATTATAAGAGAATGCTGGAGCGTTCCAGCGCCTATTATCACATGGGTAAATTCAATGAGGCGCTGAAGGATGCGGAGTTGGCGGAAAAGATTAACAGGACTGATGTAATCGTAAATCTTGTCAAAGCCGAAGCGCTGACCGGTCTCGATCGATATGCGCTGGCATTCGCCGAATTGGACAATGCGGCTAAGAATGATGAAAAAAAACTTTTCGGAACTCAGGTTGAGCGTCTACGTGGCGATATATGTTTGAAACAAGGCAGAAAAGTCGAGGCTCTGAAATACTATAACGAATCTCTCAAGCTGTGGGCTTCAAATCCGGAAGCGCTCAAGGGCAAGGCTTTAGCTGAAAAACCTTGAGCGGCAATTGATAGATGGTCGATACTCATGCATCGAAAAGATATTCAAGTAGTAGGAGTCCTCTAATTGCCTTAGAATCTTTGTCTCGAGTAGTCGCAGGTGTTTCAAGAAAATCGATGAGACTCAACCAAATCGAAATTTCCGGCTATCGTTCTGTCAAAGAATTGTTTTTAAAGCTCGGTGACATCAACGTATTCGTCGGTCCAAACGGCTGCGGCAAGAGCAATATCTATCAAGCAATTCAACTGATTCAGGCTGCCGCTACCGGGGGATTTGCGCGGCGCGTGGTGGAAGAAGGCGGCATTCAGTCAATTATGTGGGCCGGCAGCAGGAGAAAGCAGGAGAAGGATGTTGTTCGGCTGGGGATTCAATTCGAGTCAGTCTCTTACGCAATCGAATTCGGCAGAATTCCTATCAGTGAGCGTCCCTGGGAATTGGAGATGTTCAAAAACGATCCAGACGTGAAGCTTGAAGAGATTCACGTTTTGACTAAGAGAAAACCGGTCGAGGTACTAGTCCGTAAGCGCGGCTCGATAAATGCACGCAATATGAATGGTGAAACAGAAGAGTATCCAGCTCGAGTCAATGCTAACGAGTCTGTACTTTCGGAGCTGAGAGAACCTCAAAACTATCCTGAAATAGCAGCATTGCGCGCGCTCATGGCTAGTTGGCGCTTTTATCATGACTTCAGAACAGACTTGAATTCGCCGATTCGGACTAGTCGTCTAGGCACAATGACGCAAATCCTCAGCCATGACGGTCATGACCTTGGATCGGCTATTGCCAGCATTCAGGCTGTCGGTAACGCTCAAAGGTTCGATGACGCAATCGCAAACGCTTTTCCCGGCACCCGGCTCGAATTGCGCTGCAGTGAGGCAGGCGAGATCTCGATTTTTATGCACATGCCCGGGCTCAATCGACCGCTCAGCATCAAAGAGCTTTCTGACGGGACCCTGCAGTACCTTTGTCTTCTGACCGCATTACTTACGCCCCGACCGGCACCGCTTATGGTGCTCAACGAACCGGAGACCAGTATTCACCCTGATCTCCTGGAGCCCCTATCCGACTTGATCGCATTCGCTTCGAAGCAGTCACAAATTGTTTTGACTACGCATGCTGTAGAGTTGGCTAACTTTATCAAGAACAAGTATGGGTCCCGACCGATTCGACTCAAGAAAGTGGACGGTGCTACCGTTATTCGTGGTGCATCGCCTTTGAGAGCATATTCTGTAGACGATGAAGAAGATGATGATGACGAAGAAGAGGAAGAATAATCTCAACTGATTAATCCAACGCTTCGGGATTCATTCTCTCGCCTCAGCTACGTCGAAAGTCCCAATCACAACGAGAAGACCAGTGATCACCGAATAAATGAGCAATCCAAGTTAGTTGTTGCGAATTCCGATAGAATCTAAGAAATCATATGCCTGATTGGAGTTGACCCAGACCGGATCGCCATAGACGGCAGCGTGTACGAAATTGCCACTGCCGGTGATGTAGAGTCTTTGCCTAAAAATTCCGGCATCATCGTACAGCTTTCCCTCGGTCTCTCTACCCGGATGTTTTCCTTTGTAGTCTATTGGACACGTGTACGATACTTCTCCGTTGATCCCTTTGACGGCTTGTCTTGCCGCTGCGTCTAGACCTTTGTCTATGTCGTAGTGATAATACTTGTTTCCGATAGCTTGGGGCAGGCGCGGCATTCTGGTGAATCCTAGTGCCATGCCTCCGATCGCTTCTTCGTGAACGATCGCAAAGTATGTTCTGTCCGTGGCAGGAACAGGTGTACTGTTGGTATCGAACATGGTACTAGATTCGGTGTCTTCTGCCTTATGAATAATGCGATACTTTTTGAATGGTTCGGGCATCTCTATTCTGACGCCGAATTCGTAGGAATATACCGGCGTGAACTTCAGATTGTCCGGGGTATCGACAGTCTGAATGCGCTTCACGGCATCCTGGGCTATCGGTAAGGACGCTACACTGAAAGCGATCAGAAGTGATACCGAAGCGGTCGACATCGAGAAGCTGCCACTTTGCTCTTCACGTCTATCCTTTCGCTGTTTGGGAAAGGCTCGATAAGCGGCTGCCCGCATCGCGATCGCTAGTAGCGTCGCCAGTGCTCCAGCGATTGTCCCTGCTATCGCACCGCGCATGCCACTTTCTAAAATGGCCTCGCGAGTCTTTTGCAGGATGCGTTCTGTTTGAAAGCGACTACCGTCCTTGAGATTGATTCGATAAGATCCCATGTATGAGGTCAATTCACCTTCTACACATGGCAATTTGTCGAGATTGACAGCTTGAGAAAAGTCGAACTTTTTCTTCTTGTCACGTGTTGGTGATGGAAGTTCGCTATAGGATTCGACGTCTTCCGATTCGACGGTTGCTTCAGTTGATCTCAAGCGTGAATCGTTGTCCCGCTCTGTGTCCGGCTTTTCAATCGTGGTGTCATCGTTATCTGGAGATTCAACGTCCGATGGCGATGTATTTCTCGCAGACTCCGCCTTTAGTTCAGCGTTCTGTGTTTTGTCGACAGCTTGAAGAATTCCTGAATTGTCAGGACGCTCGAGATTGTCGCTGTAGCCCGGGTTGTTCGCTACTAACGATGCAAGCAACGCAAGCGCAGATACTAAAGCTGGACCCCTCATATCACTCCAGTCGGCAATGGTTGTAGCCGAGCTATTTATGCCCGCCTTTTGCAACAAGCCAAAACCTCGAGTCATATACGGGGCGAATCATGCCCGATGTCGCGACCGCAAATGCCTGCCGGTATTGATTTCCTAAGCAATTCGCGACGCCAGTTCCTAGCTCCTCTCGAGCCTACACTGACCTGGAACAAGTCATGCTTGCGTGAGTGTTGTTCGTCGCATCTCACTCCAATCAAATCATAAATGTATGTGCAATTCGTAAGTCTATATTGGTTGTTGGGTGTTGGCTGTCTGTTGTTCAGAGACCGTCTTCAGACTTGCCAAACCCTTTTCGAATTCTTTGCCGCAGCACTCATCCATGCTCATGAAGACCTGGATGACCTTGCACATGAAAGGACTGTCTCCAGTCATTGCCCATGTCACTTTTGTCGCTTCGCCTTCAGGCACCATCGTAAACACGGCTTTGTTGGAGCCTTCGAATGGCTTGACGAAGTGAAGGTTGATTGTGATTTTCGAAGGATCTGATTCAACGATTTCCATGTCGCCTTCACCGACGTCGTCGTTGCCAACCCATGCATACTTTGCGCCGACGCCGCTCTCTGCTCCGCTATAGCTGCGCTTCATTTTGGGATCAACTTTCTCCCATGGCGACCACGCTGTCCAGTTGTGGTAGTCGTTGATTTGCGGATAGATTTTTTCAGGACTGGCTTTAATTACCTGCGATCTCTCTACATGGAACTCGTCAGGTTTGGTGGCAGCAATCACGAGCACAGCCGCAACTCCTACAACAACTAATGCCACCAGAACCGTAATCGCTTTCTTCATTCCAATTCAGCCTCTTCGAGTGTCCTTATAATTATCAACCGATGTTTTCTCCCTTGATACGCCAGGCAGTACTCTCACAGTTATGCTGGATTCAAGCATCGGGCTGGTTATGTCCCACTAACAACAGCGGTAATGACCCAGATTCACAGAATACCGCATCGATGTGCCAGTTCATCTTCTGTTTTTAAACATTTCGATATTTTCACTCGCCGCACAGACAGACCAGTTGGTCCAAAGCTCGATTTAAGATATTGCGCAGAAAATTCAGTGGTGGATCTACGAAAAGTATGAAAATCGCGTATATAGTTATGGCGACTTTTGATGTAGAGTAGTGGAAGCCTAAATACTATAGGCTTCCACAGGCGTGGGCAGGGGAAATTTTGAGACTCTATTGTGGAGACGAACCCTGTGAAAAATCGTTATACATACATAGCCTTGATGGTCGCGTTTGCCGGATACCTGTTGGCATGCGGCTTGCCGTTTCCCTCTCACGTAAAGCTTGAAAAGCAAGAAGTTGCAAATCGAGGTGCAGCACATCCTTAGTTCGGTGAATAGCACCCTGAATGCACATCTCACCGGTCTCCTGGCTGAGTGAATCTACAAGCAATCTTACTAATCACGTTTCAAACAGTTTAGGTCTGGTACCAAGAGTAGTGCTGGCACTCGCTTCGCCCGTGCTCGCCGTGCGAGAATCAGCCGACTGGACAGAATATTCCGCTGAGGGAATAATTCGGAATACTTCTTTATGCCGTCGAAGGAATACTTTTCGCGAGGGAGCGTCTTCATTCCGCCGCGGGAATAATTTGGATGGCTAATTTATGCCGTCGAGGGAATACGCCTAGCCAAGGGAGCGGTCTTCACTCCGCGATCCTCTACATTCCGCTGAGGGAAATTACTTGAGCCAATTACTTTAGCCTGTGAGTTAGAGTGATTAGCCGCTCCTGGAGCTGAATCCACCTCGCGGGACCTGCAGAGTTGGATCTGGCGGAAGTGTTTGATTTGAGGATTTGAATTCGGCGCAAATACATGAAAACCCGGGCAGTCAAGCCCGGGTCTTCTTCTCACTACCCTTAATCAATCAATGCTTTTGTTGCTATGCGGAGACAGCGTGTGGAGGATGGACGGCACCAACGATGCCAGGTCCTGGAGTGAACGTTCCTTCTTGAGCAGGACCGTCCTGTGCTTTCGGGAAAAGGGTGAGCGGGCGGCACTCGGCGTTCTGCCAGTGCGCGCTGATCATACCCTTCTTGTACAGCTCCTGATGCGTCGCGAAGAAGCAGTGTTTAGCAAGCATCGAATCCGTCATCGACGCAACTTTGGTCTGCAGCTCTGCTTGTGATTCATCGTCTCTGGTGATGACCAGTAGCATCTCAATTCCATTCTCCGTGATCGATTTTTCAAGACCGCTGAGGGTCTCTTGGTCGCAGGTCGGATTGTTGACGATGCCGATGTCGTATGCGATTTCGTTGCTGGTGAAGGAGATCTTCGCGTCCATATGGAAGCGTTGCTTCTCTTCGCTCTTGCAAGTTGTCCATTTTACGTTAGAGATTTTGCCTTCATTCTGCGCGATGAGATAAAGCATTCGGACGTTGGCGACTTCGAGATGGTGACGCTGCCAGTTGGCGTCAAAGCGATCTTTGTCGTCCTGACCAATTCCTGTGATGCTTTTTGCCATTGGTGACAGCATGTAGACGAGCGGCTTTGTCGGCGTCGTCCACCACGGAAGTTTGGTTCCGTGTCTGTGGCAAAGAAGATAGTCCAGATAAAATAGTTTGCGTAGCCGGTCTCGAATGAGAACTGGTTTGTCATCTTCGGTGATGAACCAGGAAATATGCTTCTCGAGCAACACCTCGTGCTCATCAATCAATTTGAAGATGAGGTGGTCTCTGTCGTTGAGCTGTATAGCCATTATAGCCTCGCTGGGGTGATAGATAAGGGTGAGAGTGTGGTTGAAAAATCTTTAGCGGGAAGGATTGCCGCCAACGCTGCGAATCTGTTCTTTAGTGCCTTTAACATACTTGGTCAACGGATCGTCCTGTTCACGCATGTGGACGCCGTATTGCATTCGAAGGCTTATGTCCATTTGTTTCAATTTCTTCTGCATCTCGGCCAGACCTTGAGCCTTATTTTTTATGGCATTGAGTCCGTCGTCGAGCTCTTCCATTGTGCGTGCGGCCCTTCGCGGTTTGATCAGCTCGTCATATACTTCTGCTGAGTCCGCGTACCAGTCGGCTGTGAGGTTGCAGTAGTCTTTCAGTCCAGGATAACCTGATGGAACCTCGATTTTGCGCAGAACGGATGCAAGGTATTTGTATTTGACTGCGACTTTTCCGGCGGTATCTGTCCAGTGCTGCACACGTTCCACTTCTTGGTTGAATGGTCGCGTCAGTATTGCAGCTTCAGCGTCTGTCTTCATGTAGCAAACGACTGTCTGGTCGAAGTGCTCAAACCATTGCACTGCCGGGTTGGTTGGATCCGACATGATTGCCAGGGCACCTGCTTTTCCGAGCGGGTTTTCCACAACTGTAGTCGCCTTTTTAATTGCGGCTTGACGTTCTGCGGCTTCTCTGTTGTTGGAGTGGAATTC
Source organism: uncultured Candidatus Obscuribacterales bacterium (assembly GCA_964418155.1). Lineage (GTDB taxonomy): Bacteria > Cyanobacteriota > Vampirovibrionia > Obscuribacterales > Obscuribacteraceae > JADYXR01. The sequence goes on from CAYQKX010000005.1 coordinate 219,360, forward strand.
GTCGTGATGAGGTTGTGCATCCGCCTTGACTGCGAGCACTGTCAGCGTGGTTACGCTCAAGAGAGAGGCTACAACGAGGGTTGTTGTTACTTGCGTTCTCTTCGAAATTCTCTTCTCTTGTGCTGTCATTATTCTGTTGTCCTGGGGTTATTTAATTGTTTTAGGTAAGGGGGTTTTGACTGTTTTTAACATCCTCCACTTTAGTTGCCGTGGTTGAACAACGGTTGCACAGGCAAGCCACTTCTGCCATTTGCCCCGCCTCCGCCAGGGTTTGCTGGAGTATTTGCTCGGTTCATGAATGCATCTTGTACCTGAGCCGTAGCTTGACGTGAGTTGTTTTGCGCTGGTGTATCGCTGTTAGCGTTGTAGGTATTCATTTGTACGATCTTCCAGATCGTGTAGGCCGAGAGTAGCAGCATGAGACCTGCTGCAGCTCCCATGACGCGGCTTCCGCCGTATGGGTTGCCCATGACCATCGAGTAGGCTGCCATCGACATGAAGATGGTTGCGCTCACGACGCCGAGAATGACGAGATAACGCGAGAATGTCCAAACTGTCGGTAGTGGATGATCTGGTGTGTATCCATAGATACTGTTGCGATCGGGTTTTGGATAGCCGTTAGCGGGTGAATCGCTGTCGATGAATTTGCGACCACCATTGTCGGTGGCTTGCGGATATGGAGCTAGAGCTTCGTTGATCTGCTCCATCTGTGCATCGGATGCATCGGCGTCGATCGATTGCTCGCCGCTGCGCATGTTGACGCCGAGAATTCCTTCGATCTGACTTATAGCATCGTTGCTCAACGTGTCTGGACGAAGTGTTTGGACCTGGCGTACGCCGCGTCCGTCGGTGTGATGAATTCTGACGATGCTTCGATCTCTACCTGTACCTGTCGGAAAATTATGACCTGGTGTCGGATCATGGGTGCCAGAGGGAACGTTGGGCGGACCGCCCGGGTCGCCAGGTGTGACCGGTGCCGGTGTGTCTCCATCGCCAATCGGTGGTGGTGATGGCGGTGCGAACGGTTGGGCGGAGACGGATGCCACGAAGGAACAGGCAAATAGCATGGCGACTGCGATTGCCAGTCCGCCGCGCTTTATCGTCTCTTTGATTGTGCCTTTCCTGAATTGCATGGTCATCGTCCTCTTGAAAAAAATCGACTTATAAGTCTGGGGTTTGTCCGCCGTCGTTACCGCTTATGTCTGTTCCTACCTTCACTGTTTCCGGGGTTCTCGAAATTGTCATCAATTCTTGAGCTAATGTCTGAAGTTCTGACAGAGAAGGAAAATCGAAGAGAGCTTCGTTGCTGTCGAGTTCTGGAGCTATGAGACTGGACAGCTCAGCGGTCTGGGGTTGCTTCTGCTTCGGTTCTTCAACGATTGAGATCTTGTCTTCAAAGTCTTCGCCAGGTCCGAAGAAGCTGTCACCAAGGATGGTATTGACGAAATCGTTAACGTCTTTCGATTCTCCACCTTCTTGACCTTGTTGACCGGAGGAGTGAAGCATTGCTGGCTCATCAATATCATCGATTAAGGACTCCTGCGTGGTGAGTTCGAATTGTGGTTTTCTTCCGTTCTTGCCGTTGGTTACCGAAGTGATCATTGGCAGCCTTGGCGGCCTTACAACAGGCTCGTAGTCTCCGCCCGGCACTTCCAAAATCTTTTGACCGGAATCGTCTTCGAGCATTTCGACCGAGGATACTTGCAATTGCTCTTCGAGAGTGGCGTCTTCAGGAAGCGCGATTCTCGAGCAGGTTCTATCCGGAGCCGGTTCGAAGCTGTCGACCACTCTTCCAAGTGTCACTTCAAGACCGAGTCCACGAATTTCGCAGCACAGTCCGTCGAATGCAGCGGTGCGTCCGCCGGGCTGAACGTTTTTGCCCTGGACCATGTCAGCATAGGCCTGGTGCCGACCTTGAATATCGTCTGCCTTGATGGTCATCATCTCGTTGAGCATGTAGGCGCCGCCATAAGCCTGGATAGCCCAGACTTCCATCTCGCCCATACGTTGTCCGCCGTGATTGGCTTTTCCGCCGACCGGCTGTTGTGTGACAGCAGCGTACGGACCGCCCAATCCGGAGCGAGCATTGATTTTGTGAAGGACCAATTGATTGAGTTTCAACATGTACTGACGTCCGACCAACGTCGGTTGATCGATTGGTTCGCCGGTTCTGCCGTCGGTAAGAACGACTTTACCGTCTTCGCCCATCCACTCGTAGCCAGGAGTTTTGCGTACTTCGGCGAGCGCCTCTTTGACGAGTTTGAACGAAGCGTCGTCGGTGATCGATTCATCAAACTGGTGGATACGATAATGACGATTAAGGATACTCGAGTAGAGACCGAGCTGTGTGTCGAACACCTGACCGACGTTCATACGGCTGGGTACGCCTAGCGGGTTGAGTACCAGATCGACCGGTGTGCCATCGGGCATGTAGGGCATGTCTTCATCAGGTACGATGTTGGCGATGATCCCTTTGTTGCCGTGGCGTCCTGCGAGCTTATCGCCAACTTCGGCTGGGCAGAGTCTGGCGATCAATACTTCGATTTCGCAGATAACGCCTGCTTTCATTTCAGGTGTTGTTTCCGGCGTGAAGATGCGCACGTCGATGACGCGACCGCCGGATCCGTGCGGTACTCTCAAGCTGCTATCGGCCATCTCTTCGGCTACTTTTCCGAAGATTGCCTGGAGAAGCTCTTCTTCAGAGCTGAGGGCGCGATGCTCTTTGGGTGTCAGCTTCGCAACGAGTACATCGCCTGGCTCGACATAACTGCCGATCTTCGCGATACCGCGCTCGTCGAGATGCTCGAGATCTTTGGTTGCGACGTTGGGCAGTTCCGGGGTGAGGATTTCAGGACCTCTAAGTGTTTGATAAACGGCTCCGGAATGCTTTTCGATTTCAATATGAGTCAAGCGGTGGTCGCGAATCAAACCGCGACGTACAACAATAGCGTCCTCGAAGTTATATCCGTTCCACGGGAGGAATGCTATTAATAGATTCCTGCCTAATGCCAATTCGCCTTTGTCGATTCCGGGTCCGTCAGCTATAATTTCGCCGGCTTCGACTCTTTGTCCGAGAGTCACGGAAGGACGTTGGTCGAGAATCGTGTTCTGGTTGGTGCGGTCGAAGCGGGTTAGCGGATAGACGCGCTTTTCGCCCGAGGCTTGTGTAACTTCAATCTCGTTGCCGGAGACCTGGGTGACGATGCCGCCACGACGGGCGGTGACCGAGTGACCGGAGGAGCGTGCCACGATCTTTTCCATACCCGTGCCGACGCGTGGGCGCTCGGGGCGCACGAGAGGCAGAGTTTGGCGCATCATCCCGCCGCCCATGAGAGCTCGGTTGGCGTCATCATGCTCGAGGAAAGGAATCAGTCCGGATCCTACGGAGAGGAAGCCCTGTGGTGTCAGACCGATCATATCTACTTGGTCCGGAGCGCATTCGAAGAAGATTTCTCCGCGCCGGGCTGCAACCAGAGATCCGACGATCTTGCCGTCTATGACACGGGTGTCGGGCGGTGCCAGGGTGAATTTTTTGTCTTCCGAAGGGGTGATGAATTGGACTTCGTCCAGAAGCATGCCATTCTTGACCTTGCGGTAAGGAACGGTCATGAAGCCGTCGTCATCGATACGACAGTAGCTGGCGAGGTATGACACCATACCGCAGTTCTTACCTTCAGGCGATTCTACCAGGCAGACACGACCGATTTGGCTTGGGTGAACATCGCGCATTTCGACCGGTGCTGCGTTAGGATCGATTCCGCCAGGACCGAACGATGTAATTCTTCTTCTATGAGACAGTTCCGAAAGCGGATTCTGTTGATCGAGATATTGAACGAGCGGGTTGCCGGAGAAATATTTGCTGACAGCATTTGCGAACGGTCTTGTGTCGATAAGATCGTTGGGGCTGCCAATCTCTTCGTCTTCGTTGAGCTCGAGTCTCATTTTAATGGAGCGAGTCATCTGACCGAGAGCCGGACGGACGGCTTTCGCCATTGTCTCGCCGACGCCTCTCAAGTGACGGTTTTCCAAGCTGTCGATATGATCGACGAAGCCCATGTCGTGGGGAAGACCGAGAAGATATTCAATAGCCGACATGAGGTCAGCTGGTGCCAGCGATTTGGATTCGCCTTCCAGTCTCAGTTTTGCATTGAAGCGACTGCGTCCGAGTTTGCCGAGGCTATAGCGACGCTTGTCGGTCAATTCGGAAAGGGCCGTGTTACCTGCACCAGCACCGCCACCACCGTCAGGTTTCCATCCTCTGCCGACGACCGACAGGGCTTCCTGTTGGGTGATCTGTTTCCACTCGATGCGGTTACGCTCGAGCAGTTTGCCGAGACGTTTTTGAATTTCCTGAGCGTCGTAACCCATCGCGGTAAGCAATGTCGTGCATGCGATCCAGCTCCGTTTCGGCAGCTTGATTCTGCATTTTGCGCGGCTGGCTTTACCAGGTGTGACTGCCGGGTCGAGCACGAGCTCGAATGCGATTGGCGCGCCTTGCTCCGCCAACATCAGTGCTTTGTAGGTGATGGGGGTAGTCTGGCTGAAATAAATTCCAGGTGCACGAACGAGCTGACCGAGGACGACGCGCTCGGAGCCGTTAATAACAAATGTGCCTCTGTCGGTGATGACAGGCATGTCTGCGATATAGCACTTCGATTTGCGAAGCTCACCAGTGACGGTGTCACGCAGCCAGGAGTCCATCATCAGGCGGCGCGAATGGGTCATGTTGGTCTTGCGCGCTTGCTCGGCGGTATTCGGATATCCGGAGTCCTGAGCGTAGTCTTCGAACCACCACTTCACTTTACCGTCAGGACCGACGAAGGTCAGTTCGAAACGATTGCTATATTCGCTGGCGATCGGCGAGATTTCGGCGAACAGGTTGCCGAGCGTCTCTTCCAAGAATCGTCGGTAAGAACGTCTCGGAAATTCAGCCAGATCTGGTGCTTGGAAATGAAAACTCATTCATTGCCTCCGCCTTTATTGGCGTCATCCCCAGCAGTTCTTCCGTCGTTGTTTGACATAATGGATCTTTTGTGAATTGAGAGTGCCCTTGCCAGATCATCGGCGTAGGTCTTGTCTGCAGGTTTGAGAGCGCTTGAAATTCGAAATTCCGTTACTGCTTCGCTTATTCTTCCGGCTGCCATCAGATTGACCGCCAGTCTGTGATGGATAGTTGAATTTTCAAGGTCTGTTGCCAATATTTCTCTGAGAGCCGCCACCGCTGTCATATAATCCTTTTGAGATTCAGCCTCGACTACCTTAACGAGCTTCGGATCTTGGTTCGCCTGTTGGCCAGTCGCTCCATCCATCTGGGAGTTGGTTGGAACAGTTACATTATGCTGAGGTGCACCCTGCGGGTAAATGGTGGAGTCCGCATTGACGTTGGGGAAATTACGTGTGGCGTTAACAGGCTGATTGTTTTGCGCCATGTATGTCTGAGGTGGTTGTTGCTGTGCTTGCTGCGGCGGGAAGCCGGCTGGCTGTCTCATCGCTGCCTGCGGTGCGCCTTCATACATATTCCGATTAAAACCCTGAGGCGGCATCGTGTAGCCTTGCGGTCTCAACTGGGCTGACCCAGCCTGCATCATTTGCATCCCGCCTGGCTGTTGCATGGGCATCATGCCTGGCTGTGCGTAGCCGTTGCCGGTCATCATGCCACCTTGCTGCGGCATGTAGCCTGGATTTCTCTGCATCGATTGTGGTGGCATAGCCATTCCAGGTTGGCTCATCATCTGTTGAGGCATCGTGGGATTAAACCCAGCAGGTTGTTGCCGATACATCTGTTGAGGTTGGGCGACAGCGCTCGGAGCTGTGCTTTGAATGCCGCCGGATTGTTGCATCTCTTTCATGCGCGCTGCCGCTTCTTTGTTTTTCTCAGGGTCGATAAGGACGCAGGTGAGATAAGCCTGGTGAGCACCTTTGTAGTCTCCGTGAGCTTCAAGACATTCGCCGAGGAGGAATTGATAACGAGAATTTCGCGGCTCGGCCATAACCGCTTGCGAAATTTCCGCCAACGCCTCTTTCTTAAGCCCTTGTGAAAAGAGCGTTTCAGCCGCCTTTCTATGCTTTTCCGATCGTCCATGCAGGTATGCTTTCTGCAGCGACGCGCGTCCTTCTGCTAAACCAGGATGGCTATTGGCGAGCATCTCTAGCTTCTTGTACTCACTTTCAGCTCCGGCAAAATCGCCGGTCAATTGCAGTGCGCCTGCAAATCCGAGATGGAAGTCGGGGTTTAGTGGATTCTTCGAAACCTGGCGCCGCCAGATGTCGACCAGGGTTTGACCTGCCAAAACATCGTCCGAGTCGAGGATGACAGCCTTGCGCAACAACGCGGCTGCCCCGGTCTCGTCCTTCTGGAGAAGCTTGATTATGCCTAACTGTCTTTGTGCCGGTCCATAGTTAGGATCTTTGATCGCCGCTTGCTGATAGCAGCTCAATGCATGATGCACCTGACCCCATCTGTATTGAAGATCACCGAGCTTAACGAGAACTTTGGCCGAAGCATCGACCTCCATAGCTTGTTTAAACTCGATATAGGCACCTTCGAGATCGTTGGCGTTGACTAGTTGATCGCCCAGTGCGATTCGAGCGTCTGTATCAACAGGATCGACTCCGCACTTTTCGAGTGCTTGGGATAAACCTTTGGCAGCATGGGCATTGTCAGGCGCGCTGTACAATGCTTTTCGAAACAACGAAGCGGCGCCGGAGAAATCTCCATCTTTGAGCTTCTTGTCGCCGTACGCGGCGCGGGCTGCTGAGAGATTGGTTCTGTACTGCTTGTGACTCGGGTCTAGATGTATGGCTTTCTCGTGCTGGGCTATGGCTTCGACCCATTTACCCTGAGAGCCCAGTGCAACAGCCTGGTTATTGACCTCGATCGCTTCTACCTTCGATCTGTTGTGTGCATCGAGTCTTTTCTTCTCTTGGACTGTCTGAGCTTCCGTCGCTGCTTTCTTCGCTTCTATCGCGTCTTTTGCTTTGCGTTCGTCATCTTCTTTTTGCTGTTTCTCTATATCTCGATAGTCTGGACGGCGCTTGAACCGGCTTGAGACAGGTGCATTGTATTGCGCGTCATTGAGGAAGTCTTTTGCATCACGATCGTAGTTCGCTTGACCGGCTGGGTCGCCGTTGCGAGGAAGAGGCTTAGCGTTGATCTTGGTGGCGCCTGCTTCCTGCGAACACGTCAGTGTGAGAGTCAACGCGATAAGGATGAGGTTAAAAGTCTTGTGCCTTGCCATTTAGATAGAATCCGGGGGTGCAAAAATTGATTGGTGGTTCGATTGCTGTTAGTGAGCACAGCTTAACGATTCGGCGGGCTAAGAGTCTATTGGGGGTTATCCCACCCCTTTCGTAAATCTCCCATGATTGGATTAAACTTCGTAATCCCTCAGTAGAAAAGGAATTACGCCGGTTCAATCGGCAAAAAAAATGGGTTTTGATATTGCGTCGAGCGCAATAAAAGAATCGACATCTTGAGAGCAAGCAGCTTTACAATAACAGACCCGGTAATTTTGATATTTGTAAGAGTCGAAAATTTTTCGGCAGAGAGTTGGTCCAGTTCTACATATTGGACAGTTGCCTTCCCAAAAAAATTTATCTAAAAGAGTGGAAAACCTGAGCGACGGTCCAGGCATACAGCAGTCTCATCCAGTGCTCTGAAATTCGAATCCTAAGAGATAAATTCGCGTAATTTGGGGTATGCCATCATATTCGGTGTCAGAAATGAAGTGTTGCTATCGGCAAGGTGTTATATGAGCTCGCACTGCAAGCCCATAATTGGTGCACCTCGAATGGCATAAACTAGTTAGTTTCTCTTATGCAATTGAGTGTAGTCAGTAGTAAACTCGTTCATGCATTTTTCACAAAACCTTCAAAAAACGATTTTGCCAGCTGGTAATGGAATCGGCTAGAACCGAGTCAAGCTGTCGGTATTCACGAAGTCGAATACACGCTTTCATGAATTTTTCACTAAACTAAAAAAACCGTCGCCAGGGCATTTGCAAGGTTCAAATCGGCTACTATTTTGCGACTGGAATCCCAATTTGCTTTCGAATGGTTGGTGTGCGGCGGCACACCGTCCTGTTTTTGCGTGTGCATATCGTGTGTCGTGGTATCCCGGGTTTGGTTCGACGTGAGGAGAGTTGTGATGGGTAAAGATCGCTATAGGGATAAAAACACTACTAGTGGAAAGTTGTGGACAATGGCCACGACCGGGTTGTTGTTCGCTGCGTCAGTGCAATCGGCGCAGGCTTCCCCTGAGTTCAAAGAATTCCGAAGTCAGAATCAAGGAATCGATCGGCATGCGCTCAGGCAAATGTGGCGCGATCAGAGGGGTGGGCGCGTCTCGAATCCCGGATCGATTTCGATCAATCCCGTCAACGATAACGCCAATCGCGCACAGTCGGCTGCTAGAGCCAATCGTGTCAACAACCTCAACAACCTCAACAACCTCAGCCGGCGCTCGGTCCAAGCAACCAGCACAGGCACTGTCTCGCTAGGCAGAGGCGTAGATCTCGACCTCGGCAGCACTGAGTCAAGCATCAGAGTTGGAGCTGACTTATTGAAGAGCGGTCCGAAAGATGTCGAATCCGTTGAGATTGAGGTCGGAGGGGATAAGAAAACTGTTTCGACCGGTTCTCAATTAACTGCCGCAGAATTTATTGCAGTCAAGCAAGTGCTTACAACAGGGCGCCAAACGGTGGTAATTACCGCTGATGGCAAGGCTGTTGGTGGTAGCGTAGATCTGAGCGCTATCACAGCCGGAAGTGAATCTCTGAGAGCGACTTCACTTGTGGTCCCGGAAAGTGTCACCGCTAGTGGTGACTTCGCTCGTCATTCCGATTTCCGACTCGTCGGGGACCTGAAAAATTATGGAACCATCGAGTTGAACTCGAGTTCTCACCGAATTAAGGATGGTTCGATCTCGGCAGATGATATCACCAACAATCTAGGCGCCGTAATCTCCTCCAAGGTTGGTATGACCTTGAACGCAGATGGAGAGTTTTCCAATCTCGGCAGTATTGTCGCGAAGGGAAATCTTACGATTAATTCAAACGAAGGCCAGATTAGAAACCGCGGTCAAATTGAATCAACAAGAGGTGATGTAACCTTCAATGGTGCCGATAGTTTGAAACTGACCGTAGACAATACTGGTGGCACAATTGCGGCCGAAAACAGCATCAGCATTCGCGAAGTAGGCAATGCCAGCTCGTCCGACAACGATTTGGTGGGCGGGGATTGGCTGAGCCGTTCTGTCGACATTCATGGCGGACATGGATTCAATCGCATGAAAGTCGAGCAAATGACTGGCGTTCTTAATCAAACCGGCTTCGGCTCAGTAATAGGTGTTGCGACCGACAACTTAACGATTGGAGTTAATTGTCTGGAGGGAGATCCCCTTTATTACAACAGTGCCGGCAACGTCACTATAGATGGTTCAAACGGACCGCTCGTTTTTGGCGACGATATAACGATTATCGCTGCTGGGAATGTCACAGGCGTTTCTGGTGTTGACTTGGAAACGACGACACAAGGTAAAAACATCACCATTATTGCCGGCGCGCAATTTACTGGTGGCACAGACACAACAACGAATGTCAATGCGTTTACGGGGACTGCTGCCCAACCCGCCGTCATAAGCGGATTGGTTAATCCAAGTACTGGTGGCGGGTCAATCAACCTAGGCAGCAACTCGTCTGTCACTACTGCTGGTGCGAATGGAACCATCGGTGGTGATGCAAGATTCTTCGCATTTGGAGGTACTGCGCAGGGGAGCGGTCGAATCGATATTTCTGGCACTGAGATCGATACGGACCAATTCAATGGTCAGGCCGGCAATGTCACCGTTGTCGCACCAAATGGCATCATTATGGGACGAGTCGATGCGGGTAGTACTGCTTCGGCTGGAGGTACGGTTGGGATATCTGCGGCTCAGCCATTTTCTGCTGGCCCTGTCAGCTATGACATTTTTGGAGCGCAAACTAGTGCGACGGGGCTGGTCGCGAGCAGCACGCTGGGCAATGGTGGCGTGGAGTTTAAACAGGATGTCTTGGCGTTCACCCTTATCGATGTCCAATCTGGCGCTGGTATTACGCAGGCGGGCGCAGGCGCTTCAACTCTTGTGACTTTCGACGATTTTAATGGCAATGTAAGGCTCCAGGCTAAGGCCGGTGATATTGGTGCCCCGACTGTCGGTCCCGGAGCTTCCAAAAGCATTCAGACCTTCACTTCTACGCTTACGATAGTTGCGAACAGCGGTTCGAATGGGAATGGAGGAAGTGCGTACGTCGACGACACATTCGTACCTCAATCTCCCAATTCATTCGACATTTTCATCGATTTGGCAACAGCTGCTAAAAATCTTCAGATCTCATCCCCCAACAATGGGATTTTCTTTAACGGTAACATCACCAGTGGAATCCAAGACCAGAACGGAGTTCCCTACAAACTCGATGTACAGGTTGGTGGCACCGACCTGTTTGGCGACCGTAACACGATCTCGCAAAAAGCTGGCACTCTAGTATCCGGAGGCACACTGACTCTGGGACTTAACGGTGGAGTTGTTGGCGCTGTAGGAGCCCCGATCCTCACATCTGTGAATGCTCTGCGTACGGTATCAGGTCCTTCGACTTTGGTTCCTGGTGACAGTATGGACGGCGGCGAGCTGGTTGTTAGCAACAACAAAGGGCTAACAATTTTGGATCAGGTTGTTGATGACTTGACCGTCACTTCAACAGGTGCTGGTGACATACATATCGGCAAACTGGATGCTAATAATGACATTTCGGTTCAGCTGGGTCCTAATTCAGTCAACGGTCTGAAAGTTGTAACAAATACCGCCAACATCTTTATCGATAACAACGTCGCTGTCCCGTTTACACTAAATGGCCCCGGCATCGATCTGCAAGCACCTTCCGGAGGCATTTTCATGCCGCAACCAGCCTCAGGGTCCGGATTGCATGGAGTGGCGTTGAGCGTAGACAACAACATCCTAGCCTTGAAGTCCGGAAGTGCAGGCATTGGAACGAGCGACAATCCCATTTACTTCTACACTTCTCCATCTGGTGGGGGTCAGCTCTATGGGCTTGATGTGACGACTTTGGTTGGTGACATTTTCCTGCGGAATGATAACCCTGATGGTGGCTTATCACTGGGAGACTTCGTTCCATTGATTAAGAACTCAACCAGTAATCGCAACTTTACGTATACGGGCGCAGCCAACGGCGGGAGCAGTTTTGAACTTGGACTGGATCCACTTGGTGCTCCTACAGCAAATGCCGTTCTGAACGGTATCGGCAATTTTAAGATGACCAATGTTGATACCTTTAGCGTAGACACCTCTGGAACCGGTGGTAGTGTCACTTTTAATAGAATTGATCTTTCTAGCTCCAGCAGCTCTGGGCTAACGCTTAACGGTAATGTTGGATCGGAAACGCTGACGTTTTCTGCCACCAAGACACCCGTAGCTAATTCCAACGAAACTACAATTAACATCGAAGCCAGCAATGGTGACTTCGTTACGAACGACAATATCAATTTTCAATCCAATAGCGTGCCCTACGCTCCACTTCCTCCTCCGCTGAACGATATCTATGATTCAACTGGATACACCCAACTGTCTGTCGCAGTCAACAATGGGGCGAATCAGTTTATCAACAACGGTACACTGACTGCTAATGGCTCCACGCAAGTCAATGTTTTCTCCTCCAGCAACACCGCGGGAGCGTTGGTCACGCCTGGGCAATTCCACTTTGTCGCAGAGAATGGAACCATCGCGTTCAGCGATCAAAATCTCGACATTGGCGGCTCCAGTGGATTTACAATCAATTTTACAGGCGGCGGCAACAGTCAAGATTTGGCCATTCTGGCCGCGGGCAATGTGTTTAATTCTACGGGTACGGGAATCAACACTAATGGTGGCAACCTGACTATCCTCGCCGGTGTCGAGTTCACTCCTGTTACACCGCCTGGGGGCGTTCAAAATGGGGCGATATTCGAGGTGACTGGTGTCAGTAACCATACGGATAGTGCCACTGGAATCACCTTCAGCGGCGGAGAAGTGAACTTCTTTGGTGCGACCACGAACTCTCTCAACCCATCTGGAATTGGTGATCTACTGACCGCTAAAGCGACCAACATAATCACTGGTGGAGGTTCGGTAACCATCGCGGCTTTCAAGGGTGTCTTGTCTACCACTGATTCAACTCATGTGAATGGGACAGGAGCCGTGTTGGTCAACAACATAACCACCAATGGTGGTGCTGTCACCATATACGGTTCCGGTAGCGGAGACAAAACAGCACCAGGTGGCGCGACCCTTGGGATTGTTCAAGCTGGAAAAATCGACACGGCAAGTAGCCCGACAACCGCTGGTAATGTCACTGTTGGAGCTGTATCTACTGTACTGACTCCGGGAACAATACCTGGCAATCCAGCCTTCCTGCATCTACCAGCTTTTCTAATTAAGGACGGCAGGGTAATTGCCGGTTCTATTAATCAAGGCACTCCGGTCACCGATGCAGGCAACCTGGTTTTGACCGGTGGTGTAAACTCACCGGGTGCGAATCTTGATCTAATTGCGTCGACTACTGGCAATATCCGAGATGCCGCTGGTTCAAGCATCAAAGCCAATAACTTGAACATAACCATCGGCACCGGTTTTGCAAATTTAGGTTTCGCACCTTCAGGAAGCGCGCTTGACGTCAATAATCTCGCGATTATTGGAACGGCCAATTCCTTCTCTCCGACGAGCGGGGGAGTGGCGGTATTCGACCAGACTGCTCTGACGCTGCAATCGACAGCAGGACAGTTCTTGGATGTTTATTTAGGCTCTAAGGGTGCAGTAACCATCAACGGTTTCAACTCTGATCAACTTGAAGTCACCAGCCTTGCGGCATCCGGCTCCACCGGTATCACTTTAGGTGGACCCGTGATTGCACACGGTATTCAGCTCAATACTGCGACCGACATATTCGGCGTAGCTCAGGGAGCTGCGAATGCTGCAAACATCGTGATCAACAGTGATGTGACAATCACCACCGGCGGCAATGTCGGCAAACACAATCCCGGAGTCGGCGTTGTCGGCGTGCCGCCAGCCCCCGTGGCAGATGGACATTTCGTCCTCGCTGTCGATCCTGGCACTGGTGCAGCCGGTGGAACAATCACGCAGACTAGTGGCATGATTGGTGGCACGACCGGTGTAATCGATCTGTTCAATAACAGCTCGGCTACGTTGATTGGTAAGGACATTGGCAGTATCAATGGCTCGACCAGCACAGGTGGTGCCTCTCTGACTTTCACTCAAAATACTGGTAATTTGAATATTGGCACCTTCGGGACTTCCAGCAACAGATATTCGAACCTCAGCCTTAATGTGACTAGCGGAAATGCTGTCTCTACCGGAAGTGTCTTCGCGACGACCGCTTCCGTGACTGCATCGGGAACGATCTCAGGTAGCGGTCTCATCACTTCCACAGGAAAGACCAGTCTGACTGCTGGCGGTAATATCTCGCAAACTGGACTTCCAGATGCTTCGTTCTTCACGGTCAATGCGGGTGGACTTGCTGTCAACACGACTGGTCAGGTTGCGAGTGTCTACGATACCAACACCGGTGCAACTCAATTGGATGCGAGCTCCGCTGCCAACAACTTGAACATAATCACGTTGGGCAACCTCGTGAGCTCAGGAAATATGAGCACGCCAAACATGCTGTTCGAATCGCGGAATGGAACCGTTTCATTCTCCGGCAATCTTTCCAACTCTGGAACGATACTGGTCGGATCGTCGGGTAGCATCACCAATGCGACTTTCGGCGGCACTGTCTCGACAAACTTCTTGGGATTGGACTCATTCAATGGAAGCGTCGGCGCTGCAGGTACTCCTCTCGAGTTGGATCCTGCAGTAGTTAAAGGCACTTTCAACGCCTTCAAGGGTGTAGTCAATGTCCACACTACGAGCAATAACTTCAGCATCCAGGACTCGACTTCAGGTGGCGACCTCACAATCGACACTGCTTTCAATTTACTGGTCACCACTCCCGGAATCACTCAAGGCAACATTTTTGGATTGGGTAACAGCCAGAATATCTGGGCCGGTAGTGCTATAGGCGCAGATCCGAATCAAATCGGATCCGGCGCAAGCACCGGAGGAATTGTTTCGAAGACCGGTGCCGTCAATCTGATCACCCGCGGTGGACTCTTGCAGATTCAACCGTTTGGTCAGAGTGGGGCTGTTATTCAAGGAAATACGGGGGTAAACATACTCAACGATTTGACCAACGGTGCTCCGCCTACTCCAAACCTGAAGGTTTACACCGATGCAATTACGGTTGGTGCAAATACCTTCATCGCTACAAACGCTAAAGGCGGAGCTGGTAACGTCGCAATAACGTTGGGCACTGTAGGTAAGAAAATTCCGAAGAAAGCCAATAAGAAGTTAATCAAGGACAATCCGTTCAATGTCAGTGCAACTGGTGGCACGGTGACGCTCCTTGGAAACGTGGCCAGCAACGGACAAAACACGTTGACGGCTCAAGGTGCGAACATAGACATAGTTGCTCTGGGATATCCTCCGGACAAGAAAATCTCGAAGATCTTGCAGATCAACTTCACCACCGGTACAAGCACTACAGCAGATCCACCGGTTGCTCCTGGGACTCCAACCTACAACTATTTGCTTGGTGGAGATCGGGTGTCAACCAGTACCGCTGCTGCTATGCCGCAAGGCCTTTCTGCCCAGGTTAGCGGTGCGCCACAGCTGAGCATCACGCCGAACGTCGGATCGTTCGTGAATGACAACACTAACAACCTTCTGACGACGCTCAACCAGACCGAGAACACTCTCGATAATCTCGCCAGAGCATCGCAGCAGGTCTTGGGAGGCGTTGCCTCGGGAGCTGGAGACAAAGACGGCTTGACGGTTCGCTACGCACCTATTGGAGCGACCATAGATGGAAAACTCTGCTCAGACCGCATTGCTCTGAAGGCAGTTGGCGCTTCGCCGGCAGTCGAGCAGGGATCATGCGTGACGGTCAGTGACGGAAGCGTCCTCTTTGCTCCGAGCAAGGACATGACGGTCGTGACGCCGAATGGAAAGGTTCGACTGGCAGCGAACTCCGTTGTTGTGATTGTTGCCGATGAAAACCATCTTTCCGTTTATGACATTGATGATCAACGGAAAAACAGTGTCGTCGTGGACACCGGTGTGCACACACTAGCGTTGACCCCTGGAAGACATGCGCTCGTCACGAACCACAAGGTCTCCCATTTCGGGGAAATCAATCCCGTCGAGTCGATCATGCACAGATCGGTCGCTCGCCAGGATATCGGAAATGGAAAACGGGTCTTTACTTCAGAATTCTTGGTACCATCTGCGGTATCGGCAATCAAACCGCTTTCGGCGATGGTGTCGGCTCCGGATACAGAAGCTAAGAAGGCTGTAGGTCGAATGGTGAAAACCCAAGCCATCATGATGCAACTCAGAGGTGATTCTTCACCTTACGAGTTCCATACGAAACCGAAAAGAGTCGCGATGAATTGGTAGGGATCGTCACCAATCAATTCATGCGCCTGCTGTGTCCGCTCGGTCTCCGAGCGGACACTTCATTTTGACGACTTTCGCAGTGTCAGGAAAACAGACCAGCATCTTCCGTCTCAAAAGCGTGTTTCGGAAGCTTTGCAGATTTTGACGAACGAGGTCGGAGTATGGTTTGTTTCCCTGAAACATATATCCCTTCTGATGGCAATAGTTCTGTTCCAACTCAAGATTGCCGTCTCTTTCCGTGAAAAAACGATCGTACAAGATGTTGTATTGGGTGTTTAGAAGTCAAGAATGCATCAGAAAGGTGATGCATTCTCTGGTATCACATAGATGGTGCGCTCGCCATGTCACCATATTGAATTACATAACGCGATTCTCCGAGCGAGTAAATGTTGCAGGCGCCGAAGGTACCGTACGAAAAGCTCTTGTAGCCTATCTCAGTGTCTAGTGGGATCGTGACCGCTGGCATCTGGGAGTAAGGAAAGGGGTTATTAGGTTGGCTCAGATATTTCTGGGCAATCTTTGGATACTCGGGACTTTCAAAGTACACAGCACCGCCGCCTTCCCAAACTCTATCCAACAAGCTGCACACCGATTTGATATGGTGATAGTGCTTAGCTGAGCCTTCAATCACACCGAGGTCCTGCAAATGCCCGATGTCGCCCATTCCAATCCGTGCATGGATGAAATAGTCTAGAGCGACCACGAGCGTTATCAGTGCAAACACGATAAGGACGAATAGGTCAATCTTTTTGCCCATGGTCAGCCACCATCTCGTTCTGATCCCTCTACCAACATTTTAAGCTTGGGCGCATAAAGATAGTTGTCTATGACCAGGCAAGAAGCGAAGCAGTTGTGCAACCCTGGGCTCGACAGCGCAAGCAAACCAATCACGAGTAAGAATACCGATACGAGTGCCACAACAGCTTCCAAGAGAATCGCACCATGAGAACAGACCAGAAGAGCAATTCCTGACACCGATGTGATAACGATCGTGGAGGCGACAACCTTGAGCAAATGCCTGAGCGACGCTCGGGCGAAAGACAGTCGCGCTCCGTCCACATCTGTTACGCGCAGGCGTACGACGGCTTTGCCTAGTGTCGATTCCCGCGGAGAGCTTTCCATGACGGAGTGATAAAGCCAGTTGATCAAAAGCGCAAGCGACGCGAGGAAGCCAAAGCTCAGCTCGGGGTAGGCCAGTGGGGCTCCGAGTATGGTCAGATCGAGCGATCTCAAAGTTTGGGTGGACGCGAACGTGATTACGCTCGCAATAAGGAGCAAAGGCGCGACACAGACAAAAAGCGCGTCAAGAAACGCGACGGCGAATCCGCCCAGTATAAGAAGTTGCCATTGCATTATTTGCAAGCTGATTGGACCTGCCTTGCCACCATTAGCAATGTCGACTGTGCATGCCGCTACGTACACCAGGAATGCCGTGAGGCATCCGACGACCAACCCGTCGAGGACTTGTGCAAGTATCCTTTGTTGTGGTTTTGCAGGAATCCACTCGGTCATCTGTGCTTTGTGTGCCTGAATCTGTGCTGCGCTCAGTCTGTCCTTCTCGCCCAAGTCATCCAGATGGAGCCGCTCATAGACTCGGGCTCTAGCAGAATACAGATTGACCAGCTCGGATTTAGATCCGCGTCGGATAGCGCTGTTGTAGTCCAAAATCGCTTTATCGTCATGACCGATGCTCTGGTAGGCCCGGGCTCTTCTGGTCAAAAGCTCGACTTCGAGGCTACGTTCCAGCTTCGGTTTTATCGTGACACTTATCAGATCAATTATTTTTTTGTCGTCGCCGAGCTCGGAGTATGCGTCGAGCAGACGCAGGCAGTCGAATTGAAACCACTTTCGCGACGGTTCGATCTCAAAGGCTCTTTCTAAATCAAAGATGACAAGCTCAAAGTGCCCAAGCAGATAGTACGCAGACGCACGTAACGCCAACGCGCCTGCGTCGTCAGGAACGAGCGCCAGCTTTGAACTACAGTCTTCTACGGCACCTTCCAAGTCATCGAGGCAGAGACGGGCATAAGCTCTCAATGAGTAGTTGTAAGGAAGGTCTGGAACTAACTCGATACCTCGACTCAAGCAGCTTACGGCCGCACCGAATCGTAGCAGCATGACGTTGATTAGCCCGCTGAAGCCATATAGATATCCTTTGAGACCTTGCAAGCTCATTGTTTTGAACTTATCTGAGCCACAGCGATTTGCCAATCCCTTTGAATGTCGAACTATATGTCTTATCGATATGACTACTCTGACCTGGTAAGTCTGGCCAGTCAAGAGGAAATCCTCCTGTAGATCTGTTGTATGGTTAAGTTTTATCTGTCGTTTGCTTCACTTCTTCGCAATTTGGCATGAACTCTATGAAGCGCTAACTGTTGACGATAGTGAGAGATAC
Organism: uncultured Candidatus Obscuribacterales bacterium; assembly: GCA_964418155.1. GTDB lineage: Bacteria > Cyanobacteriota > Vampirovibrionia > Obscuribacterales > Obscuribacteraceae > JADYXR01. The sequence continues at coordinate 237,299 of CAYQKX010000005.1, forward strand.
ATTTAACCTTGCATTAGGTCGCACATTTGGTTATAGGGTCGAAGTTTTGTCTACCATTGCTAAAATTAAGGCCGATTCGGTTGGTGCGGGATCCCATGGTTTATCCAAGATTGTTCCAATCGTATATAACTTAGTACGGAGCAGGCACTAGAAAGCAGCGGAGAACTCCTTGGACCCTGGACTACAACCAATGTCAAGTCGACCTCCTTCGGTCTTCAGACCTCGAACAGTACTCTGTGAGAGGCACGAGCTGATTAGATTCGGCTTGAAGAGGGTGGTATCGGAAGTCGTTGAAATCGTTGGCGAAGCAGCCGACGGCATGGCTGCGACTGAAATTATTCGGCGAATGAGACCTGATTTCATCATCATGGACGTCGATCTCGATGTACTCAATGGTGTGGAAGTCTGCCGCAGAGTTAGTCAGGAGCTTCCTAACTCCCATGTTCTGGTGCTCACCGACTCCTATCACGCCACTAAATATCACAACCAGTTAATTCGTGCAGGGGCGCGTGGCTTTTGCTTGAAGAGCTCCGGACCGAGGACGCTGTTCGAAGCGATTGAGCAGGTGACCAGAGGTCTGCCCTATTGCGATCCGAAGATCACCCAGCTCGTTAAGCAGCAACCGACGACGAGCATGCCCAACTGCAATCTCACGGACCGCGAGATAGAAGTTCTGATTCGACTGGATTTGAGAAATAAAGAGATCGCCGAGGAGCTAGACATGAAGCTCCGTACGGTGGAAAAACATATCGAGTGCATTTTGGCGAAGCTGAAGGTTCCTACGAGAACTGCGGCGGCGCTCAAGGCTGTGCAGCTCGGATACGTTCTTCTTCCCAAGATGCCGGGCCGAGATCCGGTTACAGGCATCAGCCACGAGCAGACCGTTGCAGAACTGCAAGCCGAGCTTGCAATCGCCAACGAGCACCTCAAGGCGCTACTTCGGCAGAATGAATTGCTCAAAGAAGCACTCAACGAGAAGTTGCGCATGCGTCCCAGAGACCCGAACGCGACCTGAGACTAGGTCAGGGGCGACGCCACTCTCCTCGACATAAATTGTTCCAGGATCGCACATCAAGCGGCCCTTAAGAGCTGGTTGTTAGATGGCTCATTTCCCGTGGAGGTACCATGGACTCTGAGCGTGATGCCTCGACTCTTTAATCTGTCTCCGAACTGGCACTCCAGTCCTCGTGATCCCTTGGGTGTCGACAGGCGCAAATCCGTCGTCGCCGGATCCTGCCCAACGTTCATGTCCACTCGTTTTAAGGCTAAACTGTCACTCGTTTGAAGTCGATTCGGTGTCATCCGCGAGGTCGCTTGCGTCCTCGGGAATCATGATGTCCTGTTGGCGCTCGAATTCAAGAACCATCTCTTCGGCGCTGAGAATGTCGTTGATTGAGTATCCTTCGACCTTCCCGCTAACGGCGCAATCGATGACGTTGACGATATTTAGACCGATAGCGGCTATATAGGCTGAGTTTCCCGTGCTTCTGTAATCGACGTAATGAGCCAGCGAGCAGAGAAATTCGAGCAGATCGGGGATGTATCTGATCTTCCTGGTTGGGTCCTGATAGACCGTCTCGTCGAGCTGTTCTAACTTGTCCCTGATCAACTCAGGGTCGCCTTCCAGGTTATCCAGGATAGCTTTGATCAGGTCGCCTTCTTCGCCGGTGAGCTGCTCTCTGATAGCCGACCGAGCTCGGTTATGTAGTGTGCGCACCGTCTCGTAAGCGAAGAACAACCGTGTTGTTTCAGGCGCTGCATCGGCGGCTTGTTTTATCCACTCTTCGTATTCTGCGTAATTCATTCACTAAAGTGCCAGCCCAGGCGTGATATCTGGAATTTTTGTACCGTCGGACGACTCATCTTAAACGACGAAGATGCCTCTGTTAATATCAGTCTGTCCCTGAGCGAATCGCTCTTGGCTCTTATTGACATTTCTGGTAAGCTCTCTGGCTTCCTTGGCGGACCATTCTTGATGATGATCGCACGATTTTACAAGGTCGACAATTGCGCCTGGCTTTCGGTGCTCATTAAATCAATGTGCGTCCTTGTATCGGTCATGGTATCGCTTTTGGTGCAGACATCGTGGGCACTCGATGGACAACCGGCTGCTCCGGGACCAGATGGTGGCAGCCCTAAGCCTGCGGCGCCGTTTCCCCTCGGAAATAAAGTTAGCCGCAATCTGCAAAAGTACACCGGCATCAACTGGGTTACGGGAGTGGTGGCAGGTAAAGTCGCTGGTGCTTTGATTCGTCACAAGATCGGCGGTAAAGCGAAAGTAAAGGTGAAGACATATAGTTTTACCGATCTGATCGCTGGAAAGCTAAAGTCGGTAGACGTTAAGCTCGAAGGGTCGCAAGTTGAGGGCGTGAAGCTTGGTCGCATCGAAGTAAAAGCTGATAGCCCTATTTGGTATTACCCGTATAAAAACAAATCGACCAAACGAGGCCTGCATAATCCGGTCAACTTTGCCGTCAAAGGAGATCTCAATCAAGAAGATGTCGAAAAGGCGTTGGCGAGCCAGGAAATCACATCAGCTATTCGCGGATTCAAACTCGATCTTCCTGGTCTCGGTGATCGTGAATTGGAAGTATTAGAGCCGAAGGTCGATATCGAAAAAGGCCTGGTCCGAATCGATGGAACGCTCGTAACCAAAGGTGCGAAGGCGGATACGGGTGTCCCACTTAAAATTGAAGCGACTCCAAAGCTGGTGGCAAATAACGAAATCTTTTTGACGAATCTCAAAGTGGATTCACCATATATAGTGGAACCCGAAAAGTTTGCTTACTTTATGTCGGACCTGCTAAATCCCATTGTGCGCCTGAGTCGCTACGATCGAACAACTCATGCGTTCCGATTACTGTCACTCGATGTTTCCGATTCATCCGTAAAGGGTGAAGGTAATCTTTTGCTGGTGCCTAAAGATTACCAGTCGCAGGCCCCGAAGAAAAACAGCGCAATGTAAGCGTTTTCAATTCTGAATGACCCGGCTGATCTTTCAGTGCTATACTCAGCTGGGGTGACAAGCATTGCAGGTTTAATTCAATTCCGCGATTGTTTAGTCGAATCAAGAGGTTGGAGACATGATTGGAGCTAGAAGCGTGCGAAAGCGATTGGTTTTTGGATTGTGTGCCGTCGTCGTGATGTCGAGCGGCCTTACCGCTTGTGGCACTATATTCGGAGGCACTGAAAATAAGGTCAACGGTGCATACATTCCACGGGGCAAGGACCTCAACGTGTGGTTCGTAAAAACTGACGATAACAATCTTGCTCTCACGGCGGTGGGACGTCCGAAGATCTCTACAGACGCACTTACCAGTGCCGTTGAAGAGCTCTTACAGGGCCCGGGTCCTGAAGAGGTAAATAAAGGAATCGGCACCGAGATTCCACGAGGCACGATTCTTCTTGGTATCAAACACAATGGCAGCAATGTCGAGCTCGATCTCTCCAAGCGATTCGCTGCCGGCGGCGGTCCGACTTCGATGAAGACACGACTCGAGCAACTTTCAAGAACTGTTCGGGATGTTGAGGGCGATATAGATGTGTTCGTCAACATCGAAGGACAGAGACTGACGGCAAGCTCAGCGGACGGATTGGAAATTGCTCAACCGATCAATCGCCAGCCCGAATTCAACTGAGAAAAATTTCGAAGATCTAAACGAAAACCTATTGTATTTGCGGCAAGCTGGTCTGTATAACTTGTACGTACCGTGATGGCGTGGCAGAGGACCTATTCGTGTCCAGTCCTGCAAATGTCGACCAGGCTCCAACCGATTCAGATCATTCGGCTGGTATCGCCCGTGGAAAGCTGCTCAAGGTCCTCGGCGTCTGGTTCGGAATTGCAGTCGCGATTGGTAACACGATCGCCGCAGGTATAGTCAGGACTCCGGGAAATATCGCCGAGCTCTTGCCGCAGCCCATCCTGTTCATCAGTGTGTGGATATTGGGCGGACTATACGCGCTTTGTGGTGCTTCCTCCCTGGCTGAGCTGGGCGCGGCAATCCCGCGTAGCGGCGGACAATATAACTTCTCCAGGAGAGCGCTGGGTGACTACGCCGGATTCGTGGTGGGTTGGAGTGATTGGCTTTCGAGCTGCGGAACCCTGGCGGCTGTCGCTATTGTTATTGCCGAGTACAGCACCAGCCTAGCGCCGTCCTTGAGTGGGTTGGAGCGCGTGCTGGCGGTTAGTGTGATAGCCGGATTCGCAGTGTTGCAGTGGCGTGGAGTCAGGTGGGGGAGCTGGACACAGCTTGTGACATCGGCGCTCAAAACCGCAGCCTTTATCGTGTTGATTGTCGCTTGTTTCGTCCTGGGCGGTAAAGGAGGCTTGACAGGCGGGATACAGATGGCATCCCCGGGAAGCGTCGACACGATCTGGCCGGTATTTGTCGCTATGATCGTGGCACTACAGGCGGTGCTCTACACGATTGACGGTTGGAGCGGCGTCATCTACTTTGGCGAGGAGGTTCAGGACATTGGTCGCTCTGTCCCTCGAGCTATCTTCGCCAGCGTCATCTCCGTAACCGCGATTTATGTATTGCTCAACGCGGCCGTGTTGTATGTTTTGCCGATGCACGAAATAGCCGGCAACAAATTCGCTCTAGGAACCGCGGCCCAGAAGATATTCGGCCCAATAGGCGATCCTCTCATAAGATCTATCATGGTTATTTCGCTTCTCAGTTGCGTAAATGCCGTGCAGTTGTTCTGCTCGCGAATTCTCTATGCCATGAGCTCGGATGGATTGTTTCTGGCTCGTGCCGCCCGTGTCAACGATGGAGGCACTCCGGTGCTCGCTCTCTGGCTTAGCACCGCCGTTGGTATCTTGTTCGTGCTCGGATCATTCGAACGTGTTATTGCGATGCTGTCCTTTTTCTTTGTTGCGAACTACACATTGTCTTATCTCTCTTTATTTCTTTTGAGGAAGAACGAGCCGAATTTGGAACGTCCCTATCGAGCCTGGGGATATCCATGGACGACCGGCATCGCATTGATTGGATCGATCATTTTTCTAATCGGGTGCATGGTCACCGACCAGACAAATGCGCCGTACGCCCTTTTAATGCTTATCGCCAGTTACCCAGTCTATCTTCTCCTAAAAAGGTTTCGACCCAGGGTGGATGGTTGAGAGTCGTTGTCAAAGCCGTCTTCTCCGAGTTTAGTAAGATTATGTAACAGGGACATCCTGCTTGGGCACCGTCGCTGACAGCTCTGGTATGATGATTAATTCGTATGCCATAAGCAATAAAATGGGAAGTTCGGTCATGAAAGAAGGCATCCATCCTAAGTATTTTGACGTCGTCGCAACCTGCGTGTGCGGCGGAGAAGTACAACTGGGCTCAACCCAGCAGAACATCAGAGTTGAAATTTGCAGCGCCTGCCATCCGTTTTACACGGGCCAGCAGAAGATTGTCGATACGGAAGGTCGCGTAGACCGCTTCGTCAAGCGCTACGCCAAAGCCAAGAAAGAAGAAGTCAACGCCGTATAAGCGCTGTCTTATCCTTCGACACCTCATTCAAGCAACTCGGCAAAGTCAACCTTGCCGGGTTTTCTTGTCGATTGTGCCGCTATACTTGAACCGATTCCGGTCAACCGAGGAGGCCTAATATGCTCGCCCAACAGCTCAAAGCGAAAGATCGTTTAATCGTAGCGCTGGACGTGTCTACGTTGGATGAGGCTCGTGCGATCGTCAAAGACCTACGCGAGCACGTCGGGATGTTCAAAATAGGGCTCGAGCTTTTTGCTGCTGCCGGGATTGCTCTTTTCGAAATGATGAAGCAAGAGCAGATCAACGTTTTCTTTGATGGAAAGTTTCATGATATTCCCAACACGGTGGCCCAGGCCAGTCGCAATGTCACCTCTCATGGCGTAAGCATGTTCAACGTTCATGCCAGCGGTGGAAGCGCTATGTTGAAGGCCGCTGTCGAGGCGCGCAATCAGGCAGTTGCGGACTGCGGACTCAGTAAGCAGCCTTTGCTGATTGCTGTCACTGTCCTGACAAGTATCAGCGGTGACACGCTCAAGTCCGAGCTGAAGGTTAATGAGGACGTCCTGGAGCACGTCACTGGACTTGCTCGATTAGCTGAAGCCTCCGGGCTTGATGGAGTCGTTGCTTCGGCTAAGGAAGCTGGTGCGATTAGAAAAAGTTGTGGAGAGGGCTTTCTGATCGTCACACCTGGCATCAGACCAGAGTGGGCTTCCACTGATGACCAACAAAGAATCGTGACGCCGGCTCAGGCCTTAAGGGATGGTGCGGATTTCCTCGTTATCGGTCGACCGATAACGGCGGCAAAGAATCGTAGTGATGCAGTCAAGAAGGTCCTTGAAGAGATGGAGTCCGGGCTCGAATAGCCGGCTAGTTTGTTCTGAGGTCTGCCCTGATTTAGAGACCTGCCTAGTATTTAGAGATCTGTCTGGAGATTTCAGGTAAACGTTCATTTGCGGGCGTTTTGAAGCGACTTTCGGGACGAGCGATAGAACATGCGGTATGACGTGATCTGCAAAAACACTTCAGATGGCGAGTCGCCACGTTCAGCAGAGACTACTTGCGATTTCAGGGCCCAGGCACTAGATGTGATGGCATAGCATCTGCGGCAAGTTTAAGGAGGAGACAAAAAGTTTCCGACCGCTCCGCTTCCAGATTGGCGCCTCGGAGACATGCTTTGGTTGGACTGCCTCTTGATGACGATTAAGAATTCGGGATAACGATCACCTGACAGCCTTGACCGGGCACGTCTGGGCAGGGAGAGTCTATGTCGGAAGCCGCTGCAACTGCCTTCCGGCTTGCTCGCCATCAAGAGAGTCGCTATACTCTACTGCGAGCTGGCGGAAGGGAGCGGCTGGGAGGCATGACAAATAAGACGGGAGAAGCCAACGGCTGGATCCTTTGTGCCCTTTGCTCTATTGCTGCTGCGACGATGATAGTGGAGATTGTGCTCACTAAATTCATCGCATTCAAAGTTTTCCATCACTACATCACAGTAATTATCAGCACGGTGATTCTCAGCTTCGGGGCAGCGGGCACGGTGCTCTATTTGCGATCCGATGAGAAGAAGTCGACTTCCGTGGACAATTGGAAATCGGCTGGATTTGAGGCATTCACCTTCTCAATCCTGCTCGTGGCGGCCGTCTTACTTTTCTGTTGGCTTCCAATCGATCCATACAATGCCAATCTCAATCCACTATTGCGCATAGCCTCGGTTCCCATCTATTTCGTCATTTTTGCCATACCGTTCTACTTTGGTGGCATGTGTATCAGCCGCGTGCTGGCGCAGAGCTCGATACCAATTACGCGCGTGTATCTCTTCGATCTCTTGTTCACGGCTATAGCTGCGTCGCTAACTCCGTTTGTTCTGGATTTTGCAGGCGGATACGCGACTATTGCGGTCGCATCCGCTTTTGGACTGCTGGCAGCTGCGTCTTTCTTCAAGGCTATCGGTAATCTGACCGTGCCCCGCATGGCTATTGGTGGATCTACATTCGCGGTCGCAGTATCGTTGTTGCTGATTTATCCATCCCTCATGCAAAATAATGGTGGCTTCGACATTCGATCCAACAAGTACCAATCGATGCGCGATCTGGTCTTCAGCGACTTTCATGGGCTCGCACAAACATATTGGAATGCTCTTGCGAGGATCGACATCACGCATACCGGAGCATCGAATCACAACACTTTCTTGTATGGAATAGCTCCAAATTCAGGCACGCCAAAATTGGAAGGTCGGCTAATCATGGCTGACTGCGGTGCCAATACGAGGCAGTTCCGTGCCAAGGGCAACATCGACGACCACAAACTATTTGGAGATGTTCTCTTTGGTGTTCCCTATGTGATCAAACCGGACGCTAAAGATGCGCTGGTATTGGGGGGCGGTGGCGGAATCGACATTATCGTCGGTAAGTTTTTTCATGTACCTCATATGGACGTTGTGGAACTCAATCCCATGACGTACAAACATGCCCTTCTCGGACAAGACGATCCCGAATCTGCTCTTTATCAACCCTGGCTCGTAAGCGACAAGAACACTACAGTTAGTATTTTTAACGCGGAAGGTCGTCATTTCGCTTCAGTGCATCCACCGCATACCTACGATGTGATTCAAGCGAGCGGTGTGGACACGCTCACTGCAGTAGCCTCAGGAGCGCTGGCGTTTTCCGACAACTACTTGTACACGATGGATGCAGTCAAGTGTTACATGCGTCAGCTCAAGCCTGGCGGTGTTCTATCTCTGACGCACTGGCGCCTGCAACCCCCGCCGACACTGGCTTTAAGAATGTTCGTCACCTACCTGCGCTACCTGGATGAGCAGGGTGTCAAAGAGCCCTGGCGTCATGTGCTTGTTATTGGACCGAGTTGGGTCGATAGCGTATTGAAGGCAGAACCCTTCACCGATGAGGAGCTGGAGCGCGTCCGCGCTTGGTGCAAGCGCACCGGTAATTTTATGATCTTTGATCCGGGGCGTAAGGCAGAGTTCGATCAAGCTCAAGCAGCAGGCACCACCGGTACAACCACGCTCGCGCGAGAATCGAAGAAGAGCGGTCCCTTCGCCGATGAGAGCGAGCAGGCTAAACCGGATACTAGTCTCACTCGCGCGCCGGAAGAAGAGATTTACGATCGAATTGGATTTGCAGACAGCGCCCATCGTCAGGCGATTCTCGATTCTTATGTCTTCGATGTCAATCCTGTGACTGATGACAAGCCGTATTTCTATCACGTCGAGCGTGCCGAGAACTGGGTTTTATCATCTGCATGGGCTTCTACTCCTATAGCCGCTACAGTGTCCATCGCACTGTTCGCGCTCCTGCTTCTCCTTGCTCCAATCAAAAAGATGAAAGGGCGATTAACGCTTCGCACTGCGTATCATGCGTTTTTCTTTGCCGTTTGCGGATTTGCCTTTTTGCTTTTCGAGGTCTGCATCATTCAGATGTTCTCAGTCTCGGTTGGCGGTCCGATGTATTCTCTTGCGGTCGTTCTGGTTTCTGTCTTGGGCGGATATTCCATGGGCGCATTTGTTGCTGGAAAACTGCCGATCAAGCCACAAACGTTCTTCATTCTCGCAGCGCTCCTTCTGCTTTTGAATATTGGCGCGTGGCTCGGCCTGCCGCGATTCATAGAGGCGCTTTGGCCCTTGTCATTCGCCGGGCGAATCGCTTGCTGTGCGATAGTGACGCTTCTTTTGTCCATCGCCACCGGAATTCCAGTTTCGTTAGGCATGGAGGCGGTGAAGCGCAAGTATCCTTCTGAAGTCGCCTGGCTGTGGGGCGTCAACTCCGCATTCAATGCGCTCGGCTCGGTTAGTTTTGTTTTGATCAGTCAACAGATAGGAATAGCTGCAACGCTTGCGATCGTCGCTGTTTTATACCTGATAGCAAACATTGTCTTTGCTTTCTTGGGTCCTGTTAAGACAGAGAGTTAGACACATCTGTCCATCGGTCTTACTTCTGGCGAGCAATCGGATAGCGAGTTCAAGACTTACCGGCATGCGATACCTTTAATCTCCGGACTTAGATTTGCTGAATGCTGTTACTTGAGTTCTAAATGACCGTACGAATTTCCGTACTCGAATAGCTCCTGCGGCTCGTTATTCGCGATGCAATACTTCGACGAACATCCAGACTCTTCTTGTTGCGCAGTGCGACGGACGCTGGTATCGTCTGTAGCATTAATACCAGTCACGGTATCAGTTGCTTCGAACGCTCGACGCGTATCGATGTCGCTCGAAACAAAGGAGACTGGGATTCTTCAGCGTTGTTCCATGAGAGTATTCGATCATGCGACGATCACTTTGTATCAGAATCTTGATCGTGAAAACGTAGATGTGGCGGTCTACTTCTTCTGTACGGTATCAATAGTTTATACACAGTGCATATTTTTGGACTACAATAGCTTCGAGTGTCGGAGATGTCTTGATATGTGGCTTAAGAAGACATGGTTCCTGTTTGCATCATCAGTGATCATTGGTATCACCAGTTGTGGAAAATTGATGGAAGGATACGAGCCTCAGTTGATGAGGATCTCTGAAGGTCTTGGCGGGGTGGAGTTCCGCGCCTTCGAGGGCTTTGTCAAGAAATTGAACCCGCAGCACGATATGCCGATTGGAAGGAACGTCGAGATCTTCAACGACGGCGTGATGAATGTAGGTAAGGAGACCACCGGAATCAAGGTGATTTTGAGTGGAAGCGCTATCGACAAAAGGCTTATGGGCAATTTTCGAGTCAAATTGCTTTCCTTTTTGTACCAACCAGGAAAGGATCTGGAGACTCTTGGATCTGCAAATGTTCCGTTTTTCGATGAGAAAGTCAAGTGGGTTGCGAATTGCCCCACACTTTTGCTGAAAGCCCAGCCCGGAGTGAATCCTCTCGCGGAGGATAATCCTCACACAGGTATAACGCTCCAGCTCTATGGAGATACATTGCAGAGCGGCATAGGGGACCTGGTGATTGAGGTAGCACCTGTGGATGCGACCAAGAACGAGCCTGTCAAAATTGTTCAAACATTCAATGTCACCAACGAAAGATTGTCCTATGAAAATTTGTCTACGATGCCGGTGGAATTTCCATTTAGCCGTTATCCAAACTCTGAAATGACGCTTGCCCAGAGGGAATTCAGCCAACCGGTTATGCGAGTTTCGTTTCAGACAACTGACAGCGCCGATAAGGTATTAGCTTTTTACAAAAACGATTTCACCACCCGTGGTTTCACAACTGAAGGTGATTTGGGCGCGCCTTCCGGCGCTGATGATGATGGTGAGACGATATTGGTGGCGAACAATGGTGTTCAGCAGGTGACGATGGATATAGATCGGCATAGCTGGGGTGAAACAGAAATTTCATTTTCGACGAGACCATTTGCTAAAGCCGCGGCTCTTCCACCGAATCAGGAAGCAGAAGCCGAAGAAAATGACACCGACGAAGATGAAGCCGGCGACTCGGAGTAGAGAGTAGGAACAGAGATCAGGAACTCGTCTTCTGGTTGATCGATTTCAGTGTCTTGATTGCTTCTGTGACATGCATCTCTTCACACATGAGCGAGTTAAAAACGTGTCTTACGATTCCTTGTCTGTCGATGATGAAAGTGACTCGTGCCGGCCATTTGCCGAGCATGGTCGGTACGCCGTAGGCTCTTCTTACGTCGCCTGTCGAATCGGTAACCAGTATGAACGGCAAGCTGTTCGAGCTACGAAATTTGTTGTGGGAGTCGATGGAATCGGCACTGATTCCGACAACTTCAGCATTGAGATCTTGAATTGATTTGAAATTGTCGCGAAAACTGCAAGCTTCCTTCGTGCATCCTGGTGTCCCGTCTTTCGGATAGAAATAGAGAACGACGGCTTTATTCTTTAAAAGTTCACTTAACGATAGGTCACCGCCACTGGTGGCAGGTAACTTCCACTCCGGCGCTCTATCTCCAACCTTCAACATCGTCAGTTGCTTGGATTTCATTGGTTTTTCGGCGGTAGCTGGATTGTTGACCGTGCCTGACATTACCAGAGCTGCAGACAGTGCAATCGCGATCCTCGTCAAGGTGATCTTCATCTATTTTCTCTCCAGAATAGCTGCAACATTTATAACGCTCCATCTTTCTCTATTCAATACTCAAATTCACGGAATTGCTGAAAAGGATGCGACTAGGACGTTCTGATTCCGCTACTTGTTATGGCGCTATTTCCCAAGGATCTTGGACAACCGACTGGCCTTATTTTGCGATAAAGCACCGCATGTTTTGAGTTTGACTCAACGAGTCCGCTGTTTAGTTGCTAGTCAGCTCCTGCACGTATTTAGAAGCGACCGACCAGATGCTGAGAAGACCCGCGCCAAGGCTTTATGGAGGCTAAACTCGATCGACCGGTCAGACGATATATGCATTAAGCAGCCGGCTAATGCACCGGCGTGAGATACAGCTTAACCTGAGCCGCTGCAAGAAATCCAGAGCCACAGGGACCGCATGTCTGGCAGGCATTGGGCAATGTCGATTAACTTCTCGTCCGAAAGAAAAAAAGCGCCCGGTGAAGTACCGGGCGCTTCAAGCTTAGAGCTTTTTCTTAGCTTACTGGAGGATTTTCGCAACAACTCCGGCGCCGACGGTTCTGCCGCCTTCGCGGATAGCGAATCTCATTCCTTGCTCGACTGCAACTGGTTGAATCAACTCTACAACCATGTTGACGTTGTCGCCAGGCATAACCATCTCTACGCCTTCGGGAAGCGTGATGGAGCCGGTCACGTCAGTTGTACGGATGTAGAACTGAGGTCTGTAACCAGGGAAGAACGGGGTGTGACGTCCGCCTTCTTCTTTGCTGAGTACGTATACTTCAGCATCGAACTTGGTGTGAGCTTTGATGGAGCCCGGCTTGGCGATAACTTGACCGCGTTCGATCATGGTTTTGTCGATACCACGGAGGAGTACGCCAACGTTGTCTCCAGCGATACCGGAGTCGAGAGTCTTTTGATACATTTCGACGCCGGTTACTGTCGTCTTGCGGGTGTCGCCGAGACCAACGATCTCAACTTCTTCGCCGACTTTGACTTGACCGCGCTCGATACGACCCGTAGCTACCGTTCCACGACCGGTGATCGAGAAGACGTCTTCTACAGCGAGAAGGAACGGTTTATCGATATCACGCTCGGGTGTTGGGATGTAGCTGTCGACAGCCTTCATCAGTTCGTGGATTGCTTTTTCAGCTTCCGCGTCACCTTCGAGAGCCTTCAAACCGCTTCCGCGGATGAAAGGTACATCGTCGCCTGGGAATTCGTACTTGGCGAGAAGTTCGCGAGCTTCGATTTCTACGAGGTCGAGAAGTTCGGGATCATCTACCATGTCGCACTTGTTGAGGAAAACAACGATATAAGGAACGCCTACCTGACGGGCGAGGAGAATGTGCTCGCGCGTCTGTGGCATCGGTCCATCGTTAGCAGAGATTACGAGGATAGCACCGTCCATCTGAGCGGCACCGGTAATCATGTTCTTGATGTAATCGGCGTGTCCAGGGCAGTCGACGTGGCTGTAGTGGCGATTATCAGTTTCATACTCTACGTGAGCAGTATTGATTGTGATACCACGCGCTTTCTCTTCAGGAGCAGCGTCGATTTCGTCGTACTTTTTGTACTTGGCTTTGCCCATTGAAGCGAGAATCTTGGTGATTGCCGCCGTGAGTGTTGTTTTACCGTGGTCAACGTGCCCGATAGTTCCCACGTTGACGTTTGGCTTGTTTCTTTCGTATTTTGCGCGGGCCATCCTTTGCTATCTCCTTAATCTGAAACGTCTGACCTGACCTAACTCATTTAACCGATTCTTTGCGGACCCTTGTTTCACCCTCGAAACTCGCAGCTTTCAGCGATGTCTCTTCGGAAAAAAAAATGGAGCCCATGACCAGGATTGAACTGGTGACCTCCCCCTTACCAAGGGGGTGCACTACCCCTGTGCTACATGGGCAGAGAACCGCCTACATTATTTCGCGTAATTCCTCGATTAGTTAGACTCATGACAAATTAATTTAACTATTTGGTACGAATTCGCTTAACAAGTCGCTTGCCAAGCGAAGTTCGTCACAAATAATTTCGGCTGTCTATGGCGCTTGGTAGCAGCATACACAGTCGAAGTCGAAAAATTGGGCAGAGCTGGATTCGAACCAGCGTAGGCTTTCGCCAACGAGTTTACAGCCCGTCTCCTTTAGCCACTCGGACATCTGCCCCTAAGAGCCGGTGATGGGATTCGAACCCGCAACCTACGGTTTACAAAACCGTTGCTCTGCCGTTGAGCTACACCGGCCCGGCAATTCACGACGTAATCAGGCATTCTACAAACCTATCAGGCACCGTGTCAATTTGACTCCATGCCTGACTCGATCTGGAGGTTCACGTTGCTAAATATTGATCCTCTAAGAAAGTGCCTGAAGCAAGTTTTCAGCCCAGTTCTGTCTATTGAAAACTGAGACGAGCTGCTGGTTTCCAGCGGAGATTCTTATCTGTTTGAAACAAAATCTGATCGCATCTAACCAATCGATGGATAGCTATTTCGTGTTTTGCCGACAGGCTTCATACACTGCAATCCCCAGGGCGACGGAGGCATTTAGCGATTCTGTCTTGCCATCAAGCGGAATTGCGCCGATAAGATCGCAGGTTTCTTTGACCAGAGGTCGAATACCTTTACCTTCGCTGCCGACTACGATGACAAGGGCTCGTTGCAAGTCCATCTTATATATAGGAGCCTGAGCATCGGCAGCCAGCCCAAGGATCCAGAAGCCCAACTCTTTCAGATTTTCGAGGCAACGGACCAGATTAACGATTCTGACGATGGGAATATGCGCGATTGCGCCTGCGCTTGTCTTGGCTACTGTCTCCGTAATTTGTGCGGCTCGACGTTCTGGAACTAGTACTGCGTGCACTCCTTGAGCTTCCGCCGAACGAATAATCGCACCTACATTTCGCGGATCTTCTACCGAATCAAGAGCTACGATGAGAAAGCCATCAAGCGATCGTCCCTGTGCCTCGCGCTCGCTCTTTTCGCATTCAAGCCTGGTGAGCCACTCTCCGAACTCAAGTAACTTGATTGGGCTGACCTGAGCCACGACACCCTGGTGTCGCCCTCCTGCCTGCACCATGTAATCAAGCTTGTTGTTGTGGCAGTTGACGACTGGAATTTTGAGTTTGTGCGCAAGATGTTTGATCTTGTTGATGCGCTCGTCGGGAGCATTGCCTTCTGCAAGAAATATCTTGTTGATTTCCTGGGCGTTTTCTTCAGTCTCCTCGTCCTGCATCCGCTCGAGGAATGACACAACCGTGTTGCGACCAAAGACAATCAAATCGCGGCTTTCAGAGCCAATATCGCTGGGCTCCGTTTGTGAATCTTCTCCGCGTCCATCGTATCTTGCATTATCTCGAGGGTCGCCGGATCCGTCGCGTCGCTTGTTGAATCCGCCTGCCGACTCATCGCGGCGCTTTCTATAATCGCCGGATCCTTCGTTGCGACTCTTGTCGAATTCGCCTGCCGACTCGTTGCGGCGCTTTCTGTAATCGCCGGATTGTTCGTTGCGACTCTTGTCTAATCCGCCTGCCGACTCGTTGCGGCGCTTTCTATAATCGCCGGATCCTTCGCTGCGACTCTTGTCGAATCCGCCAGCTGACTCGTCGCGGCGCTTTCTGTAATCGCCGGATTGTTCGTTGCGACTCTTGTCGAATCCGCCAGCTGACTCGTCGCGGCGCTTTCTGTAATCGCCGGATTGTTCGTTGCGACTCTTGTCGAATCCGCCAGCTGACTCGTCGCGGCGCTTTCTGTAATCGCCGGATTGTTCGTTGCGACTCTTGTCGAATCCGCCAGCTGACTCGTCGCGGCGCTTTCTGTAATCGCCGGATCCTTCGCTGCGACTCTTGTCGAATCCGCCTGTCGACTCGTCACGGCGCTTTCTATAATTGCCGGATTGTTCGTTGCGACTCTTGTTAAACCCACCAGTCGAGTCGTTGCGTTGCGAGCGGTTGGGCCTTTTTCCAGAATTATCTCGGGACATGAGTATCTCCAATCAGGCGCGGCTTAATGAAAGCGCATGCCTCCTGGGACGACGACAAACGAGCCACCGGTGGGCAAAGCACCATGGACAGAGAGATTAAAGCATGGTTTGCTCTTTTAGCAAGTGGCAGATTGGAGTGTTCGGACAAAAAGCAAATGTTGATCGATGTCTGCTTCTTTGGGTTACCGTTGGTGATCTCGTTTTGTCTGGCAGCTCATGCTGTCCGAGACGAGCAGCCCAAGTTCTGGCTACCGGCCTTTTCTATGTGGGCTTATTGCCTGTTCTACCTGTTCGGCGGCCGCGACGTGATCTTGTGGCTTCTTCTGATCATGACTTTAGGTGGTGGCGTGCTTAACTCCGGCGGTCTGGTCGGATAAGCATCAAAGTTGCCGACTACTCTTTTCGGGCTTTCCTGGTGTTCTGCGGAGTCTGCGGGATGGCGTGTCGATTTTGCTGTGCTTCAGCCAGGCTACGCATGTTGATTCCGTGTTTTTTCAGCCATCTCGAAATCGTGTTTGGGTCGCACCATTTGTTCTCCGATTCTCGATAAAGCTTGGCGATTTGCACAGTACTGAGCTTCTCTTTGACGTACTTCTGATAAAGCCAGTCTCTGTCTTGATAGAGCGTTTGGTGACGTAAACTCTTACCCACTTGTCTAAACCCTCGGCTATTGCTCGTGACTACTAAGAAGCTTTTGGCAAGGTTTCGAAACGATCTGAAAGGTCAGTTCGACTGAATTACCTTTGCTTACTACATACTCTAATTGTTCCTGCAATTCTCTCTTCTGACAACCCCCTTGTGGGCGATTTTGTCGTAAATTATTCGATGGTGCTTCAGTACAGCGGATCTGAAATTTTGCTCTACCAGAAGATATCAGTCACAGGCGAAGGTGAGTAATAGGACACCCGATTTCGTGTTTCAGATTTCGTGTCTTGTCCATATTCATGATCAGAGTGAAACGAGACAAAACAAAACGGGTCATTTTTTTTGAAAGAACATTGCACGCTCGAATTCGCAAACAGGATAAGTGAAACTTTTGCCGTGAGTTGCATTAAGCTGTAGAGGTATGGGTGCGAGACTACCAAGTTGACTGAACAAAAGAGTATTTCACTGCGAATGCCGCAGGTGGATCGAGTCCTGCGCGAGCCGCTGCTTGAAGCTCTCTCTTCGACGGTTCGGCGCGATGTGTTGACTGTTCTGGTTCGTGAGGATATGGCACAGCAGCGGCGACTTTTCGAAAGCAGTGGGAAGGACGAAGATGCAGCGGCGATTGAACCATTAGCGATCGCTCAGCGGGTTGTGAAGGCTGCGGAATTGCTTTTTCTTGGTGGTGTGCGTCGCGTCATCAACGGCACCGGCGTAATTTTGAATACCAATCTTGGCCGAGCGCCCCTGCCTATCTCCACGCTCAACAGATTGAGCGAGCTTGGACAAGGTTATACGAGTCTGGAAATTGATGTTGCTACCGGAAAAAGAGGTGAGCGCACTGCCATGATCAGCAGATTGCTTTCGCTTCTCACCGGCTGTCAGTCTGCAATTGTGGTCAACAATAATGCGTCGGCCGTGATGTTGGCGGTATCTGCTCTGGCACGTGGGAAAGAGGTGATCGTTTCGCGCGGTGAGTTGATTGAGATTGGTGGCAGCTTCCGCTTGCCGGATGTGATCACCGCATCTGGTGGCATACTGAAAGAGGTGGGTACGACCAACAGAACCCGCGTAGGCGATTATCGAGCAGCAATTACCGCGAACACCGGTTGCCTTCTGCGCTGTCATCGATCGAATTTTGAGATAACGGGATTTACTGAAGAACCCAAACTTTCCGAGTTGGTCCAGCTGTCGAGAGAGAGCGGAATCCCTCTTGTAGAAGATCTCGGTAGCGGCGCGCTGTTCGATATTTCGAAGTTGGGTCTGCGCTACGAGCCGACTGTTGATCGTGTTATTGAAAGTGGTGTAGGACTCGTACTGTTTTCCGGCGACAAGTTGTTAGGCGGTCCCCAGGCCGGAATCATCGCAGGCGACAATGCGCTCGTGACGCGGCTCAGAAAGGATCCAATTTATCGGGCCCTGCGTGTTGATAAATTGATTGTCTCTCTAATTGAGATCGTACTTGCCCAGTATCTCACAACCGAACCATCGCAAAATTTGCCCGTGATTGCACTGGCAGCGCAATCGTTGGAATCGATCGATCAGCGAGTGCACGATTTTATCAGCATGCTCGGGTCGGAGATCTCGGGAGATATTGTTCTTTCCGCAGTCGATTGTTTATCAGCGCTTGGTGGCGGGAGCTTGCCAGGGCAGACTCTTCCGAGCCGGGGCCTGCAAGTTGGATCATCAACACTTTCCAGCACCTTGATTGCTCAAAAGTTGCGAAATTCTGACCCAAGTATCTTGTCGATCATCCAGAGCGATAATGTTCTTATCGATTTTCGAACCATTCTACAAAGGGATGAATTGGAGCTGAAGGAAGCTCTGCTGAAGCTATCTTTGATTTGACAAGAGGAATGCCGTTTTTCGAAGCGCTATAATGCATATTCAAGTGGTGTCGTTGAATCTCTCGCTCTAGGTTTTGCAAGGGGCTGTTTATATATGGATAGCGATCTCAAGGACGAACTCGCGCAACTGCCGAAGAAGCCCGAATGGGAAGAGCAATTGGGGCAGCTCCATAAGAAGGTCGAGGAGCAGTTTCGTTTTACGCGCAACCTGATTGTGTTGTGCACATTGGTCAACCTTGGTCTGTTGATCTTCACGATGCTTTCACTGTTCCAGACGCTGCCGTCGCAGGTAAATGCTCATTTTATGAGCAATCTGGAGCCAATCGTGATCATGTGGCGTCAGTACAATGCTATCCAGGAAAGTCAGGACGTGCTTCGCCACGAATCCGTTAAGGCCAACCCCGCTCCTGGCGCGAGTCCTGCTTCAACTCCCTAGCTGTTACTTCTTCAGCAATGCCTCGCGGCGTTTGACCTCTTGCTCGACTTCATCGGCGGTGATGTTGTTGACGCTCATCGGTCCTGCGCAAATCTCTCTCCAAGGTGCGCCGGCTAGAGCCTGACGTACGATCACTTCGAAAACTTGAGCTCGCACACCACTGCCGTAACTGCCGGAGCCCATTCCAGGCACACCAGGAGTGGTCTGCACCGGCTTTGGTACTGCTTGATTCGATGGAGGCTCCTGGATCGTCGTGGTCGGTGGTGCACCGAAGGAGACGGAGGGGGTGTCAGAACTGGTGGGCATACCAGAGGGAGCACCTGGAGCCGGAGGAGCGCCGAACATGCTGGCCTCCGCGCCTGTAGGTTTTGAAGACATGCCGGAGAATGTGTCTACAGGCTTCTGGAAGATGGCCCCGCCGGCTGCGCCCTTGGAGTCTTGGTCGAAGAAGCTCGCCTTGGGCTTGTTGTCCTCCGGCGGTCTTGACGCGGCGGGTGCCGGACCAGGAACAGGCTGCATTTGTTGTGAAATCTTCTGAGCCTCTGCCATTCGCTGGGTGCTGCTCAACTGCTTGTTGAGACTGTCTACTGTGTCTTTGTACTGCTCCGTGAGTTCGTCCAGTTGCGTCTTCAGCATCGAGATCTCGGAATCTCTACGGATGAGTTCGTCTTCCTTGACCTTAAGCTCTTCGTCGCGTTGATTGACGGTCTCGACCATCTCTTCGTAGCGGGCATTGAACTCTTCGAATCGAGAATGAAGCATTTCCTGCGTCTCTTGAATCTCCTGTTCTTTCGAGGCGAGGAGCTCCGCGTATTCGGATTCGCGCTCGTCGATGCGGCGACTGAGCTCAGATTCTCTCTCTTCAAGTCGAAGGTTGAACTCGCGCTCACGCTCTTCGAAGCGTCTGCCGATATCGGAATCCTTGTCGTCAAGCAATGCTCTCAAGTCTTCATTGGCTCTTCTCAAATCATCGTATTGGCGTACAAGGTCTTCATCCTGTACAACTTTGACGACCTCGACTTCTTTGATGACTTCCTTAATAACTTCGATTTCTCTGACACCATCGGCGGTGGTAACACCACGCCTAGGTGGATCCGCCAAATTGATAGCTTCGTAGGCAGAGCGGAAAAGATCGCCTGACATGCGCTGAGTACCGAGCAGCTCTACCAATCGGTGGAGAAGATCCGCCGGAGAGACATCGGGGTAGACGGCCATATAGGCGCATTTGAACGTCCACGCGTCAATTTTGCCGGTGCCTAGTTGATCAACCAGTCCGCTCACCAGCGCATCCGGAGACAGACGCTCCTCTTTCTCGTGCTCCTCGCGGGTCACCATGGTCGATACCAGCTGATCGATCGCAGGTACCAATTCGCCCACTGCCTTCATCGGTTCGAGCGCCGCAGACATGGACTCCATAAGAGTGTTGAGGTTGAGACCCAGTTCGAAAAATGTCTGGTTCTGTAGGGTCTCTCGCAAGGTCCGCAGCACATCGGTCTGCTCTGAAGCTGTCGTCTGCAGCGATGAAAGATTCATAGCACAGATGCCGAGAGCCTGATCGATAGTGGTGAGTAACTCGAGCGATTCGGCCTGGCTCTTGGTCAACAGTTCGACCGGGACGACATGCACTTCCGGTGCTCGAGCGGAAGACTTACTCTCATTTTCGGAGTCTTCCTGCTTCGATTCCTTTTTCTTTTTGTCTTCTCGGGCGACTACCGTGGGATGCTCCTCTTCGTCGCCCTTTGTCCAGGCAGTTGTTTTTTCGTTCACTGATTCGTCGTCGTTGGTATTAACTTCGGTGTCCTTTTCGACTTCGTCGGCATCGCTTTTCCGTCGGCTTCGCTTTCGCGGAGAAGGTGCCGGTTCCTTGACTCGCTCCGTCTGTTCGGTCGCTTCGTCGGCAGGTTGTGGCTGGGCTTCTGCTTTTGGCTCTGACTCTGTTTTTAATTCTTCCGACGAGGCTTCGCCCGTGGAGACCTCCCATTTTACAGGAGTCGCTTCAACTTCTGGTTCTATTTTGACTTTAGACTCTTCGATCGTGGCGTCAGGGTCAGGGTCACCGTAATCGATGTCGAAGGTCGATTGCACCACATCGCGGTCGGCAACAGGTGAGTAGACAGGCTCAGACGGCGCAGCATAAGGGAAACTTCCGCTTGAGGACTGACCAAACATCGCGTCCTGAGCTGATTGTTGATAACTCTGTGGGAGGGTTGGTTGACCGTAATCAGGCTCGGCTTGTTGTGTCGGTGCCGGCTCAGCAAAGCCTGCATGCGGAGAAGCTGATTCTTCCTGATTGTTGCTGTACATGCCATCTAGAGGTGGCGCTCCTACTGCGGCGACAGGCGGCTCTTGACCGCCAGAGTGACCGTAAGTGACCGGTTGCGGTTGTTCATAGGCAGCCGGCTCCGGATACTGGTAAGACGGCTCTGGCTGCGGTAGCTGACCTCCCAGTGCATCCGGCATCTGGGCTTGTTGGAACAATGTGTCCGGTGCCTGACCCATATTGAATGGCGGTGCTTCGGTGATGTTATGTTTGGCTACGTAGGCGGCGGGCTCTGCCGAACCATGCATGAAACTGTCGAATCCTGGAGGCGCGTGTTGATAACTGGGCTCTGGAATTGCCTGCCCATAGGTGTAGCCGTTGGGGTCGGCCTCGGGTTGTTGATACTGCATCTGTAATTGCGGGTCCGGAATGGACTGCATGGCTTGGGAAAGCTGCGCCTGATAATCAGGCTCGCTCCAACCCGAAGGGTCTTGGGTCTGAGGGGGCTGTTGATTCACCGGTTGAGTGCTCCATAGCTCTGGCTGGTGTGACTGCGACTGCTGCTGTGGTTGAGGGGTCACCTGTCCGCCGCCGTCTTCCTTCTCCAGGTACTCAAGTCCGAGCGCAGCCGCTGAATCCTCTGCCTCTTGCTTTTTCGAGTATGGATCCGGTGGCAACGCTTGTCTGGCTAAGGAGCGCAATCTAGCACGCCTGGCTGATGACATGTCTTGCCTCCCGGATTTACCCGAGCTGCCGTTGCCGCTGCCGTTGCTTTCTTCGTCCCGTGCCATGAGTCCCTTTTCTCTCCAAAATACAACCGAGTGTCAGCGAGCACTGTGTTTATCTGACATGCTGGTACGCCTTACTTACTTGTACCCGCAATTCTCAGCGACGCAGCGCTTTTAGCTTGTCAGGTTAAGCAAAGGTTCGGTCGTCAGGATGTAACCCCGATTTTCTTCCCGCCAAATTCTAGTGTAATGCCTAGAGAGGCGGTTGTCTTCCTGATGGAAAACATCAAAACTCTGCTTATCTTGTAAAATTCGCTGACCCGACTGCATTCACGTCTATCCAATCTCGTATGACCTGGCTAAGTCTTGGCAATAGAGTGATTTTTTTGCTTAAATTGTCCCGAGTTTTGTTCAGACAAAAAATCGCCAGAATGACGCCAAAATAGTACCAGAAGCGCTTGACAAGGTTATTTCATAAGGGTAACATGCCACTTAAGTAACCAAATCCCTTATCAGTTCCTCCATTGCGAATTTACTACAGACGGTGAGCCGCCGAAAAATTTGAACTGAGATCGGGATCCGAAGAGAGCCTCCGCTGCCACTTTGCTCGTGGCACCGTTCGGAAGAAGCTCGTTATCCGGGTAAATACATATTGGATCCAGTGGAGCTTTTAAATTGAAACTTCTTATCTGCCAGAGCTGTGGTGTTGTAATTCGAAGTCGGGGAAAACACTGCACCGGATGTGGGATTCAGCTTGCACTCAACGCGCCGACCCAGTTACCGTCTGGGCTAAATCAAGTTCGTCCACCGTTGGCAGTCATTGTGAAGCAGGATCATCTGCTGCTGGAGCGGGTCGTGACTGGTCGGCAGGTAGCGGTCTTGTGTCAACGGCCTCAGCCCGTCAACGCGCCATTATTCGACGATGGAGGCGAGGATTATCGCGACGAGCGCGAGAGTGCTGAAGCGGAGAAGGGTGGACATGGCGGCAATGGCGGTAATGGCGGCAACGGCGGCAACGGAAGTGGAGGTAATGGAAACGGCGGCAATGGAGGGTACGGCGCAGGCAACTCGACAAGCGGCAATTATGGTGGTTATGGTGTCCTGCAGGAGCCACCGGTCGCTCAAGACGCATCGAGTCTGACCTCAGGATTCAGCTGGACGACTAGATCTCCATCCGATGCCGGTGTCAGTGAGCAGACGCTCAAAGATTACTGGAGTTCGGATGACAATGTCACTACCGAGCA
Organism: uncultured Candidatus Obscuribacterales bacterium; assembly: GCA_964418155.1. GTDB lineage: Bacteria > Cyanobacteriota > Vampirovibrionia > Obscuribacterales > Obscuribacteraceae > JADYXR01. The sequence continues at coordinate 259,954 of CAYQKX010000005.1, forward strand.
AGGCGAACCCACATACGTTCCGAAGCAAAGCCCCGGATTTTTCGCACCAGAGGGCGAGCAATATGTGAGAGCGCCGCGTGAGACGATCGAAGAGCCACCGCCCCCGCCACCACAACTGGTGGTAGAGCCGCCCGCTAACCCGGCCGTCGAGGCGCTCGGTACTCTGTCATTCGAAGATAGCTCTGATGACCTGCCGGAGCTCTCGAATCAAGAGCAATCTGCAGTGACCGACTCGGTCGAGACGCCGCCTCAGGACGACAAGCCGGTCTCGATGACGAGCTTGCACCTAGCCGGATTTGGTGCGCATCCAGGCGCGGCGATCTCGATCGCTATCGGCGCTGGTGTGGGAGTGATGGCAAATCAATTCTTGACTAAACGCTCCACCGATACGCCGAAGGCAGAATCGCCGATTGCCGACAAGAGTGCCGCAGACACAGAGCCTGATATCGAGAAAACCGTAAAAACTAAATCCGAAGCATTCGTACCGCCAATTGCCGATCCACCCGAAGCTGTTGCCGAAGCTGTTGCTAAAGTCGAGGAGGATGCGCCGCCAGTTGCCGGTTTAGATAAAGAAGACGCACCGACAACTGTCATTAAGCCCCCTATCGGCGAATCGACAGACGCTGACGGTGGAGAAACAGAAGCCTTTTTCCAGGCCCACAAAGATCAACTCGAAGACTTTTTTGGACCGCAAGAGTCAGGAAAGTCTAATTCTTCCGGCTTTTTTGGTGAAGAACAGGGCGAGTTTGATTTCTTCTCCGGCCCAGCTAATCCGGCCGCTCGTAGAGCAGCAGTGCTGGATGAGCTCGAGAAAAGAGATCATTCAGAAGAAGCTCAGCCTGCTGCCGCCATACAACCAGCAGCCGCCACCGCTGAAGCGCAGCCGCAACCGGGGCGCGCAATCGAGTCGAGTGGTGTTCAAGACAGACCGCGAGTAGCAATCCCTAAGAGCATTACGCAATCGGCAACCAAGCTGAAAGTAACACCGAATGAGAGCGGTGACGAAGAGCTACCATCAGTAAAGAATTTAGACTCGGAAAAGGATGATTCTGATGGAGATGGCGAGGGCGATTCGACATATAAGCCACCCAAGCGCCGCTCATTTAGCGGCGACGGAGGATCTGCCTCGAAGAAGTCTACTCCGGCAAAAGCTAAGAAGAACAAGTCGGACGACGACGACGATGATGACGATACGAAATCTAGCGATGATGAAAATTGGTTGGAAAAGGACGTTCGATTTTGTGGACTGACAGTCTCACGTAAGACAGCAGCGGTCCTTGTGACACTGGGCGTTTTCATTGCGGTGCAAGTGCCGGGATGGTTCATGAGCTTCGCCAATGTCGTGTCTGGTGGCGCTGGTGGGAGTCCAACTCAAGTGGCTAATGCTCCGACCGGTGGTGGCACTGGATTTGGCTTGCCGGGAGCGCAGTCCCCGCAAGGCATGCAACCGCCCGGGATGCAACCTGGTTTGAATCCTCCGGGTATGCAACCCGGTATGAATCCTGGAATGCAATCGCAGCCTGGTGTGAATCCCGGCGCTCCAGGGCAACAACCAGCGACCTTCAGCCATGGGATACCAGTCATAGCTGGTAAGTGGATGATAGAAACCAAATGGAAAGGTCAGATCGTGCCAAGCGTGCTGGTTTTGAATCAGCAAGGGGTTGGATTCTCAGGTCAAGGACAGGATGGTTTCGGCACCTATGACGTAATGTCGGGAGCCCTGTCAGCGCCCGATGTGATCCAGTTCTACAAAAAGTACGATCAGGACTCGCGCCACAAAAATAATGCCCATAACGAGTTCATCCTATATCAGGGTAAATGGATGCCCGAGGGCAAGGACCTTGTCATGGTTGGTGCGTTCCGCACACAGGAGAAGGTTGGTTCGTCATTCAGCACGCTCAAACCTCAGAAGATAATAACGCTGACCGGACCATGGAGAGCCCGACTGCCGGGAGGCGGCGCTATGGCTCAGGGTACCGGACAGACACAGGGACAGTTGCCTATTCCGCCAGTCGCGGTTGCCCCACCTCCCCCGTCAGGCTTCCCGATACCAGGTCTAGGTGGACCAAAACCGTTCGAGACTGGACCGACAGCGAAGAGCGGTCCGGATGCCGTCCGTAACTTCTTCCTGCTGATAGCGCTAGGATTGATAGCGATCGGTGTAATTATTTTCCTGTTCTTCTTGGAGCTGTTCGGACCATCCGGCAAGATGAACATCTGGGAGAAGCAGAAGTACATCCCGTCTCAGTTCCGCCCCGATCATATGAAGTTGGTTCGCGAGTTGGGTCGTCCGTTGAAATCAGGTGGCGTTCCTCTCGGACAACGAGAAGAGTGGCGCTGGTGGACATTCTGGCAGCCGAAGTTTTTGTCGATGCCAAGTGAACTGAGAAAACAAAACCCGCACTACCTGATTATCGGTGGTGGTGACAAGGGCAAAACGCGCTTGATGGCCTCCATGATCACTTACGACATCAAGTCCGAAGACCGAGGCGTAGTCGTGATCGATTCTGATGGTCAGCTTTGCGACCTGATCACGGAATGGATCGCCTCGCAACCGGATGGTGCCAAGTATGCCAAGCGCGTCGTCGTTGTAGATCCAACCTATAAGGCTGGCTCGCTCGCGTATAACCCGCTTGAAATGCCGGATGACGGTGACCTGCAGGCTGCTGCGTCCGCTATCGTCCATGGCTTCAAGGCCATTTACACTGAGCCGCCAGGCGCTCAGAGTCAATGGAATGCTCAGACAGCCAACATATTGCGTAACGCCGCCTTGCTGTTGATGGCGAATGGAAGGACTCTGGTAGATCTTCCCAACCTCCTCCAGGACAACGATTTCCGTGACATCATGTTGGAAGCGGTCGAACGCAAGAAGTCAGAGAAAACGGAGTACCTTTCCATATTAGAGACGTGGAATCAGTACAAAAAGCTAGCAAGAACAGATCAGTGGATCACCTGGGTCGAGCCTATCCTCAACCGAGTCGGACCAATGCTTTCGGATGGACGTATTCGACCAATCCTTACAAAACCTGTGAGCGATCTCAAGCTGAAAGATATTATCTTGAAGAAGCGAATCCTTATAGTTAAGGTCCCGCAGGGTGAATTGGATCAGAACGCCAACTTGTTGGGAAGCCTTCTTGTTACAGGTCTACAGCAGGCTGCTATGTCGCTTGGCAAAGGTAAGCAAGCCGAACGACCAGTCTCATTGTACCTTGACGAAATGGACAGCTTCATTGAAAAGGAGACTATCGAGAATATCAGCTCTGAGACGAAGCGATACCAGATTGCTTTCGTCGGCTGTATAAAAACGCTTCAGCATCTGCCCGAAGACTATCGTAACCAGCTAGTTATTAACATGGGTACGATGGCAATCTTCGCACTTTCCAAGAAAGACGGAGACATGCTCGGTCCACAGATGTTCCGCGTGGATGGTCGAAAAATCAAACACCAGACGATTCAGAACTTCTTCAACAAAGTCAATACCTCTCCACAGTTCGAGCTGATCATGGACGAGGAAAAATTGAACATCGACCGTATCGTCGGTCAGGAAGTTCAAACATATTTCCTGTATCGTGTTGGTACTGTTGCTGGTGTCTTTAAATTGAAAGCCTTCGACTTCAAAGACATTCCGGAAAGAAAGATAAACAAGAAGTTGGTTGAAAAGATGCACGCGATCACGGATAGCTTTGATGACAAAAAGAAGGGAAAGAGAGACAAAGATGGCGACGCCGAAGAGTGATATTAGTCTGTCGAGGTGACTTCCAAAGTGGGGCTGCTGATTTGCCAACAGTGTGGTGTCGTCCTTAGACAACGCGTCCGCGCCTGCCGTGATTGTGGTAGCCCACTATCTCGTCATTCTCCAACGCTGATGCCGGTCTTGCTTGCTGGACGGACTACTACCAACACTCCTCAAGCGCTGAAGCCGGAACACGATACGCTTCTTGTGGAACGAGTCGTCACCAGGTGTAAGTTCAATGAGGCGATGTCGGCCAAGCCGCGGCGCTTTCATGGGAGCCGAGCTTTCCTGGAGCCTGAAGGTGAGCAAGATAGTGATGCACCGAGCATGCCGGAACTCCCTTCCGAATCGGTTGTAGGAAGGCTCCGCGACCCGGCGAACGATGATTTTTTTGCCGATACGATAGTGACGCAACCCGAACCATCTCAACCAAGTCAGCCATCTCTTCAGTCGTCGACAGGATTAAGCGAACCAAAATCGGAATCTGCCAAGGCCCCGGAGGGCTCAGGAATGGACAAAACAAAACTGCTCCGCAATGCACCTTTGCCATCATTTATGGTGGCTGATTGGTTGTATCTGGTGGTGCAGGAGAGTGATGGCAAGACGCTCAGCGTCAATCACACGATTGAAGGCACGGAGTTACCGCCAGTATTCGGCCTCTTGCAAGGTTCCAGCGATCCCAGCATTTGTTCTGTACAGCCACAGCCTGACCATACTGTATCGCTTTCCGGTTCTACAGCATTTATTGATGCTGATGATCACGTCCAACCGAGCGCCGCCGCGGATCAATCAGTCAATATTGACAGCCGACTCGCGTTCGAAGATGGTCTCGGTCGCGTGGCTGCAATCAGACTGCAGGGCGCGCTCACCAAGAGTGGAGTAGTTGGTTTTGAAGACCCAGAGAACAGAGAAGAGTTTCGTCGCAAGTTTACTCGCAAGCCCAATAGCTCAACCGAGGAAAATGCAACTGCCGACAAGACAGTTGAAGCCGTGACCGCTGAATCCGATAAGCCAAAGGCAGAATCCAAACAAACCAAGATGGGTCAAAAGGGTCGCAAGGGACTAGACAAAGTCGATTCGCGTGAATCGGAGAAGCCGGTCAAGACTACGAAAAAGAAAAATCCACTTGCCATGGTTGGAGCGACAATCGGGATTCTCGGCGTCGTGGCCGTAATTGGGTTTATCCTGATGAGCAAATTCGCTTCATCAACCGACAGCGCACAGTCTCCGGGCGGCATTCCGCTTAATTGGCATATGAGGCTATTGATTTCAGAACCTTATCAGGCGATCTTTCAGGAATTTGATGTCGCCGTCTCTAATGATTCCGAGGCTGTCATATCCGGTAAAGGTACCGACCAGTTGGGCGCCTACACTATGTCAGGTGAAGTCGTGGAGGGTGTAAAACTGTCTCTGCAGAAGCAATATGACCAGGGTTACGAATGGCCGATTATGTTTAGCGGTCGCATGGAGAAAGGCCAAAACGGCAGCTTTGCGACCGGAACCTTCGTCTGGCGCCGCAGCAACTCTGAAAGAATAGAAGGGACCTGGGACGCTTCGAAACTGCAGTCGGGGTGGCTGCCAACATTGGGCGGGATTGAGCAATTGGCTCCAGCCGACCGGAATAGAAGCGAAGAGCATACTGATTTAAATCGATTATCAGCCGCCAGCAAATCGTGAGCACAAACATGCCTGGATTGAATTCGAGTTTGGCGAGGGCATATAACCGACAGGACTGTTTTACGTCGCACACGTGTATAGTTAGAGTAGAGCCGTCTCAGCTCCCACATCTCTGTCCGCTTAACAGCGAGGCAAAACAGGAAACCTCATGGTGACTACGCCAAGTAATCGCAACATCTGGGAAGAAAAAATTGCCGACCTTCGGCGATACGATCTGGACGATCTTGATCTCAAGCCATTTGATGGTGCTCAGCTTCATAGTTGGGCGATTCCAGATCTGACATTCGTAAGAATTGATGGGGTTCTTCGATCGTGGGATATCGAGCGCGAGCGGAATCAACAGCAGCAACAACCGCAGCAAGACCAGGATCCAACAAAACCGCCGAAGCGCATGTACCTCATGGAAGATGCTCTCACCGGTCTGCACAGCCAGAAAGCCAATCTGTCTTTTGTCGTCTTGGGCAACAAGCAAGGCGTCAATTACTACATGGGCGTATCGCTACCGGGCGATAGCAATAATGGAGACAGTGCTAATGAAGCGAACATGGTTTCCTATACCAGTTTGCGTTCGATTCTTCACAGCGTCTACAACGGCGTTGATATATATGAAAAGCCGTTTACGTCCGATCAAATGAAGCGCATGGTGGATCCACTCGCTGTGCATACGGGGCTTGTTACCGGTATTCCGGCGTTGAAGTCCACCGCCGGTGATACTATGGAATCGGAGCAGATCGAACGTCTCGCCAACGGACTGCAAGGGCATGATTTCGGATTTCTCGTATTGTCTATTCCGATACCAAATCCGAAAGTCAACCGAGAAGAGATGATCGTGGTTGACCAGATTCAGCGCGCTCAGGAGAACGAAGACCCTGAGAAAAAACGCAGAATCAAGTATTATCTCGAGCTGCAGGACTCATATTTGAAACATGTTCAGCTCGGTATTGCGGTGGGTCATTGGCTCACTGCAGTCTACTTCTTTGCACCGGATCGATCGGTATTCGTCAGGTTGCAGTCGTTGATACGAGCGACATATGTTGATGAAACCAGTCGACCTACTCCGTTGCGCACCCATGAGATCAAGGGCTTGCAGCCTCATGTTCAGAGCTTCGGTCTGTTGCGCAACAAGCGCAATGACGAAATCTTTCAGGAGCTTCTGGAGTATAAATTCCTGACGCCACTCAACTCACGCATGGTTTCTGCATTTGTACACTTGCCAAAGAGGGAGATGCCTGGATTCCGAATCAGGAGGTCGGCGGAATTCTCGCTTGCACCTATCCCTCCGAAAGACCCGACACGGACGATAGCGATTGGCAACATTCTCGACCGTGGCATGGACACGGGCAATCTCTATTATCTCGATGTCGATGCGATGCAAAAGCATACCATCGTATGTGGTGTCACAGGCGGAGGTAAGACTAATACTTGCTTTTACCTTTTGGGACAGCTATGGAATTACAAGATTCCGTTCATGGTTATCGAGCCGGCTAAGTCGGAATACCGGCACATGATGCTGATGTCCGAGACGTTCAAAGGGATAGGGCAGGCCTTTTCGCTAGGTGACGAGACGGTGTCGCCGTTCCGCCTTAATCCTTTCGAGATCATGAAGGGAGTAAAGGTTCAGACTCATCTCGACGCATTGAAATCTGTTTTCAACGCTAGTTTTGAAATGTACTCGCCGATGCCACAGGTGCTGGAAAGGGCGCTCAACGAGATCTACAACGTCAGAGGTTGGGACCTCGTCAACAACCGGAACCGACGCCTTCCTCCAGGTGTAGAGACGGGCGATCCAGATTGTCCTCCCGAAATCTATCCTACGATGAAGGATCTGTTCGAAATTATTGATCCGATTGTGGAAGGATTCGGATATTCAGAGAGAATCGGACCAGACGTGCAAGCGGCTCTGAAAGCTCGTATCGGCTCTTTGCTCATTGGTGGTAAAGGGCAGATGCTCAACACTAGACGCTCGATTCCGCCTGAGGCGCTCTTCAAGAGACCTACTGTTATTGAGCTCAAAATGGTATCTGAAGACAGCGAAAAGTCGTTCTTGATGGGAATGCTCCTTGTCTTCCTTTACGAGTATCGTGAAGCTTTAGGTCCACACGACAATCTTCAGCACGTAATGCTTATCGAAGAGGCTCACCGCTTGCTGAAGAACGTCCCGACCGCTCAGAGTGGTGAATCTGCCAACCCGGCAGGTAAGGCTGTAGAATTTTTCACCAACATGCTTGCTGAAATTCGAAGCTATGGTCAGGGATTCATTATCGCTGACCAGATTCCCAACAAACTTGCACCGGAAGCGCTGAAAAATACCAACCTAAAGGTCATGCACAGGATCGTCGCAGTTGACGACCGTGACTCCATGGGTGGTGCGATGAATCTCGACGACATCCAGAAGCGGCACGTTACCGCTCTTGGTCAAGGTCGCGCAATTGTTTATGCAGAGAAGATGGAGCAACCGTTCCACCTGCAGATCATGTTCGACAAAACGAAAGAAGTGCCACCACCGAGAACGCCAGAGGAATCGGACGAAGTGGTCAGGCAGGCGATGAAGAGTCTAGACATTGTCGGTAAATTCGATCGACACCTCGGTTGTCGATTCTGCCTGCACAGGTGCGACTCGACCATTCTTGATACCGCGACACCTGTCGCGGACGATACTCTGTTTCGTCAGGTCTACAACAGGTATATTCTTTCAACATTGAAGGACCTCACGCAGCTCGTGCACTTCCGTGCTCAAATCATTCACGAGATCCAGCGTGTCATCGGCGGGCGTGCCAGGACAGGCAACATCACTGGCATTACCTGGTGTGTTCTGACTCAGGCGACCGAAAGATATTTTGAACGGAAAGGCGAAGAGAACTACTGGTTCTACGATCAGGTCAGAGAGCAGCATATGCGCTGGCTCAACTTGTTGCGTCCTGCATTCCAACCGACCGAAGTCAACAGAAAGCTCGATATCAACGTGCTGAGACAGTGGCGTGATGATTTCATAGAATTGCACAAGCGCGACCAGGGACCGCTTCCTACTTGCGGTCCATGTACCTCCAAATGCCTCTATCGATTCGAGGTATCGGAGGTGGTGCGCGATCCGAAAATCAAGTTTGACTTCAACTCGTCCATTAACAGAAAAGACACGCCTGCATCGGATTCGGCCGCCTGGTTCTGCCGCCTTTTGACGGAGCGACTTGTCAGTCAGGGAGACGTGGATCTCGCCTATTGCCTAGCCGCACACCTCATCAAAGATCAACAATTGTCGACGGATGCGCAGTTGGTTCTTCTCCACAAGGTCAGGACCGCACTGGAGAACTTCCAGAAGGAGTCTGAAGAAGGTGCCGAAGGTGAAGGCGGTGGTGTTCCGGGTTAATCTCCGGAGTATTGGTTGACCCTCAAGACCTACCAACAGAATCATGAACTCTCAGGGAAATCAAGCCAATTCAAACGATCCAAATCAGGACGATACCGATCAGGATTCGTCGGGTAGCGCTTCGTATGGTACTACCGGTGATGAGGAGCATTTCACAGAATCGATCAGTTTTGCAGACGAGTTGGGCGTGAAAGACTTACGTCAGCCGCTACGCGATAGTCGTGGAAAGATTTTCTCTGCTGCAGGTCGCAATGCACCAGTAGCTGAGTTCACTTCGGAATTTCTCGTATTGCATCCACCGGACAAACCCTTTCAGGACGCAGACGAAGGCCCTGCCGAAGAGATCGTCGTGATGATGGATGAGACAGGTGTTCTTGTTGATAGTTTTGGTGTTCGAAAGAATATTCCGGGTGCTAAGTTCGAGGGCCGGCAACTGTTTTGCTTTTGGGAACAGAAGCCAGGGACATACAAGCATTACGCCGTGTTTTTCGACGAAGAGGGTAATCACCATTACTTGACCGTCGAAGGAGAACGCATCACAGTTGACATCGTATATAAGCTCCGTAATATGACGCATGATGGCGAGCTAACCAGATTTAAGGAACTTACTCCGGAATAACTCGCTCCTTGATCAACAATCTCCGTTGTCGTACAGTGTCTATTTCGACATCGAATCAGATCCTGATGCCGGTTTGTCCGCGTATAGTTGGACACCACAGGCGGTGCAAACTATGCAGATACTTTCTTGCCGTTCAAGAAGTTTTCGCAGTACGACTCCCAGTTGCGTGAGATGTCATTTTGGACCATGGCTTCGAGGGCTGCGCTTGGCAGATCGACTCTCATGGACTTCGTCTTGCCTGTGAGACTGTATTCATGCCTGACGGATTTCTCTCCAATTTCATAGGCGAGAACCGCGACCCACTTGTCGTCTTTTTGCACTTCGAGTTGCAGGCGAATATTGCGCTTGTCTCCTCTTTGCGAGTCGAGTTGCAGGAGTCGGCAAGTCGGGCTGAACGGAACAATCGTCCTTTGCACCTTCATCTGTGCACCTGAAATGTCTTGTGGATCGCCAGTAGGAATGCCACCATCTGTGATTGGATCACCTGTAACGACTGATTCGCTGATGGGACTGCCTGAGAGGGATTTACTATCACGTCCATGCAAATAGGATATCGATTGCATAAGGCTTTCCGATGCACTCGAGTTATCACTGATCGGTGGTTTGGAGCTGCCATCGACTACGACTGTATCAGCGTGCAGATCTGGGTCTTCGAGTTTTGCAGTGATTTCCTCGGCTTGGCTTTTTGGTGTCGTAACAGGACTTAGGCTACGTGTTATTTCTGAATCGAGATCCGGATCTGGTGAGCTGGCAGCTACGGCCGGCTGTCCCGGTTGTCCTGTCACGACGACGGTGCTGTCTTCGCTGCCGTGAATACCGAGATCCTGTCCTGTCGAGACGTACGGCTTGTTGCCGCCGGTATTGACCATGCCTTTGCTTTCTTCGATTCGTGAGTGCAAACGCTCTTCATCCGATGTAGAAACGCCGCCACGATTTCCAGTTGTGACTACTGTCGGCTCTTCTCCTGTGATTACAGCCTGATCGTCTTTAGTGACGATTCCTGGCTTCTTCTCCTTTGGCTCGACAGTGTTAGGTTCGTCCTTGGTCTGCACACCTTTCGATTTCTTGGACTTCACAACGGTCAAGACTGTCTTTCGAGCAGTGGTATCGGTTTCGTTCTCAAAGATGTGACCGCAGGATGGGCAGATACTCACACCTAATGGGAGAGTCTGCTTGCAAGCACACTTCTTGGTTGACCAGGACGAATCTACTCCGTTAACCCAGGTCGAGGCTGGGTGTGTTAGGACGCCGATTGTCTTGCGGAATTCGACAATCTCATCTCTGGTCGGCATAACTAATCTCGTGCCGCGCTTCAACTGTGCCTTCGGAATACCGCGCTCGTCAGTTGCCAGATCAATACCGTTCTTATCTGCAAGCAAGCGCCACAATGCGACATCGTTGAGAAGAGGATGTTTCATCGCTATGGATCTGAGCGTGTCGCCCAGTCTCACATTGTAGTGAATGCCAGTGTCAGATGACGCAGGACCAACTACGTCGAGGGCACCGAGCACTTTTTCGATGTTTTTGACACGTTCGTCGAGAGCAGCTTTGTCGGCGGCTGACATTACCGGTGGTGCCGACTCCGGCTCCGAAGCCGGCATGTATTTGTTGCGCATCGCCCATTCACGAGCCTGTCGAGGGCTTGGCAGCATCAAGGTCGTGCCTGCTTTGACGGTATAGATTACCTTCCCATCAATCTTGCTCATCGCTACTTTGGACCGGTTGATATCGTAAATCAATAGTGCGACGCGCACATCCTTGAAGAATTTCTTCGCGATAACTTCGAGCGTCTCGCCGTACTTGACCGTGTACTTGGTTTGCCTTGTGTCTTGAGAGATAAACTCTTCTATCTTCCTCTGCTGTTCGAGCAGTTTGCGAACGCGTTCCAATTCGTTGCGGCGGCTGGTTGCGATGACTGCGTTCATAGCGTCCGAAACTTTCTTGATTTCTTCCTTGCGTTTGCGCAGGCGTTCCTCTTCTTCCTCTCGACGGCGCTCTTCATCGGCCTTCAATCTACGTCTATTTTCGAGAGCTTCCTCGACTCTTTCTTCCTCAACGGCTTCTTTGACAGCGTCTTCGTCGTTTCGAGTATCGAAATCGTCGCGATCGCTTCCCGTCTTCCTGTCGCCGGACTGCTGATCGTGGTGGTGTCCACTATTCATCAGCTCTTCCAGTCTGGTTTCGATGTTGTCGTGAATACGAGTCAACTCATTGGTCAGTTGATCTACGAGGCTTCGTCTGCCTCCATCCACTGAGCTAGCTACGCCTTCGAACTCCGTGGCGTCTACTCTTGGTGCGTCGTAAACGGATTCGTCAACCGGCACATGTTGTTTTAAATCGAACTCGCCACTTTCATCTTTTTCGATTATCTGTTTGTCTGAGTGTTCGATTGGCGGCGCAACCAGTGCGATCTGATCGTCAGGCATGTCGGGAGCGACAGCAGGTTGTTGAACTGGCGTCGGGTTGTATTCGCCGATAGGACGACCGGTAATTGGGTCGAGAAGGTCATTGCTAACCGGGTCGTACGGAAGCCCCGTGCGCGGGTCTACAGGCTGCCCAGAGACCGGGTCTGGTGTAGGTATCGGCTGCGGATTCGGCACCGTCGGATCGCTTGGTTGCGGGTCGTTGTGAGTCGGGTCTGCCGGAGGTGCAGCTGGGACGACTGGATCCGCCGGAAGCGGATTGTTGTCGATTGGGGCAGGCTGTGGCTCTGGAGCCGGAATTGGATTTGCAGATGGGTCCGCGACCGGCGGTTGAGGAGTAACGCCGTCCGTCGGTGCTGGCAGCGTCGGCAGTGGTATCGGCGTAGCTGTGTCGTTTTCAATTGACTCGGGCGGAACCGTCACTGGCGGCTCGATCATATCCGGCAGAGGTGTCGCCACCGGAGGCGTGATGAATGCAATTGGAGATGATTCGTCGACAGGGATAGTCGGCGTGGTAACCGGAGTTGAGAAGGCGTCGGCTGGCGTGACAGGTGTCACGCTCGGTGTCGATGTTATCGGTGCAGGAACTGGGTTCCGATCGATTGGCGTGTTGTAAGAGATCGGTGTTGTTATATCGAAACTTGTCGTTGTTGGAGCGGAGCCACCATTCATGAGGTTGCCCAAAGCACCACCTGCAGCACCAGACAATGCATCGCCAATATTGCCTGACCCTAGGCCTGGAAGTGCACCGTTGAGAGCACCGCTACCTACGTGAGGCGATTTGGTGCCTGTGTTGACGCCGGACGAGAACGGATCTGTTGTGAGTAGACCTCCTGATGGGATCGTCACAGAACCGTTGCCAGGATCGAGGTTGCTACCGACCGGAATACTGAGACTGCCGGATCCGAGATTTCCGATGTCGATGGTACTTCCGGAATTGCTGCTGACTGGATTGCTGGTCGAAGAACCAAGGACTTCGCCCATCGAGCCGGCGCCGTTGGTAGGAGCGAATCCGACGGGACCGAGTGGATTGACTTCAATAGTGCTACTGTTGCCACTGGAACTAATTGGATTGGTAGCATTAGTCGATGTCGATGAGCCGACAGAACCGAGAGGATTTGCTCCGTCAATCGCGGAGCCGATGGAACCGAGAGGATTGGTTGAACCCGTGGTTGGGTCGGAACCTACCGGGTTGAGGGCGAGCGGGCTTCCCAAGTTGCTACCATCGTCACCGGACCCGCTGGTGTTAACAGCTCCCACGATTGGAGTGGAGCCGACCGGATTGTTGAGCATAGGCAGACCAACACCGAGCCCCGGACTCGTCTTGATACCATTTGCGGGGTCTGAATTCGCGCCGTCTGGTTGGATGTTGGCTTTGAGACCCGCGTGCGCATTGTCGTAGTCTGCTTTCGGATCGATGAGGTTGTTATTGGCGTCGAAGATTTTAACTTTACCGAGTTCATCGACAACGATCTTGCCGACGAACTGAGTCAGATCACCGTCAGCTGTTAGGATTGAAACCTTGCCGTCTGGAGACTGCCATGCTGAGACGCCGCCTCCATAAGAGACGAGCAAAGTTCCATCAGGCGATGTGCTGACGAGTGGTTTTTCTTCGGCAGTTTGGCTTGGTTGGGTGGTAGTTGCTGGATCCTGAGTTTGAGGTTGCGGATCCTGCGCCGGTTGTGCCGTAGGATCTTGCATTGTCTGTGCAGTCGGATCTTGTTGGGGTTCTTGCGTCCCTACGATTTGAACGTTCGGCAGCGATTGAGTCGGATCTGGTTGTGCACCTTGACCCTGCGCATTGGCGGCGGCAGTGGCATTGGGATCCGGATCGCTGGATGACTGAGTGCTCTGCTGCGCCGTCCCAGTGCCGCTGGCCTGACCAGTGCCCTGGGGCGGAAGTGGTGCCGCAGCTATGTTGCCAGCTTGCTGCGCGCCCGATCCTATCGGACCTGCCTGGCGTTGTGCAGGAAGTGTGCTGCTGGCGTGATTAGCCTGTGATGCTGGCGTCGATTGGCTTGAAGTGACCGTTGAATTTTGTGTGGAGTTCGATGGTGCTGTTGTCCCTTCGCTGCTTGTGCTGGTTCCAATTGCGATTTGAACTCCAGCATTTTGATCTTCGTCGTCTTTTCCTGAACCGGTAGCCGTCGAAGGAGAGGCAGTAGTTGAAGCAGTAGTTGTCGAAGAAGATTGTGTATTCGTCGCTTGAGTCGAGTTCGCTGTGGACGTTTGAGGAACTGCGTTCGTCGTTGAAGTCGCTGACGGGTCCGTCGTCTGAGTGGAGGTATTCTGGTTGTGAGTCACCGTCGAGCTGGTGCTCGCGGACTGACCTGCAGCCACTGCCGGCCCTGGCTGTGCTTGGGCTAGAGGTGTCTGTGGTGCGCTGTGGGCGAAAGGCGCTGAACTCTGTTGGCTAGGCTCTGACGTCAGAGCCTGCAGTACTCCTTGGACTATCGGCTGAAGCTGCGCGACGGCCTGGGGGGGCGGCGGGATTGTTGGCTGCATCGCAGGCACTGCCGATGTCACACTGAAGACGGCGGGTTGGACCGACTGAGGGTCAGTCGTCGCCGCGGCGGAGACTGTCAATGTCCCGCTCGGACTGGGCTCTGGATCTGAACTAACTAGGTTGGAGCTGCTTGTCGCAGAAGTCGATGACGAATAGGTCGGAGCCGAGCTCTGTGTCGGTTGCGGCGCAGGTGACTCGGGCGTGGTCGTTGTTGTCGGTTGTTGGCTAGGTTGAGACTTGGATTCGTTGTTCGAATTTTGCGACTGACTACCAGCCACAAGAGACGACAGAACAACCGCTACCACAGCAGTTGCGGCTATCTGAGCAGGATCTATGTTTATGGTCAGAGGCGTGGTCGACGGTTGGTTTGCTGATGCAACCATCGCCGTGATTTGTTGCAGTAAGGTCGGATCAACGGATCCGAGCGATGGAGTCGCACCGGGAGCAACTGTGTTTGGTTGGGAAACAACATTAGGATCGGTGGAAGTTTGAGTTTGTGCCGTCGGTTGTGCAGGAACGACTTGCGATGTCGTCGTGCCGTTTGGATCAATGTTTGCAGAGGTTGTCTGCCCAGACGTTTGCGCAACGGGACCGACCGCCGCATTGGGATCCGTCTGAGATTGAGGCAGTGTGCTCGAGCCCATGTCCGGCTGTGTCGCTGTAGTTGGTGTAGCCGATGCAGGAGCGTTGGGATCTGTGGCGACTTGAGGCAGTGCTGTGGTGCCAGTCGGAGTGGTTGTGGACGGAGCGATCGGATCCGTGGAGACCTGGGGCGTCACTGTAGAACCAGTCGCAGCTCCAGTTGTGATTCCAGCGTTCGTCTGCGCCGTCGTCGTTGTACCAGTCGAGACTACATGAGCATTCGGATCAGAGGAAACTTGAGGGAGCGTAGTGGTGCCCGCGTTGGTGCTCGGGGTGGTAGTAGTTGTGGTGCCAGTCGGAGTCGTAGTGGCTGGAGTGTTCGGATCCGTGGAGACCTGAGGAGTCGTTGTAGTCCCGGTGGTAGTACCGGTTTGCGAGGTAGTCGTTGTGGTCGTGCCAGTCGAGACGACAGGAGCATTAGGATCGGCGGAAACCTGTGGGAGTGCTGTGGTGCCTGTGTTGCTGTTCGGCGTCGTAGTCGTGGTCGTTGTCGTTCCAGTCGGAGTAGTCGTGGCAGGAGCATTCGGATCAGTGGCGACCTGAGGAGTCGTTGTCGTTCCTGTTGTAGCGCCGGTCTGCGAGGTAGTCGTTGTGGTCGTGCCAGTCGAGACGACTGGAGCATTAGGATCTGCGGAAACCTGAGGGAGTGCTGTGGTGCCTGTGTTGCTGTTCGGCGTCGTAGTCGTGGTCGTTGTCGTTCCAGTCGGAGTAGTCGTGGCAGGAGCATTCGGATCAGTGGCGACCTGAGGAGTCGTTGTCGTTCCTGTTGTAGCGCCGGTCTGCGAGGTAGTCGTTGTGGTCGTGCCAGTCGAGACGACAGGAGCATTAGGATCTGCGGAAACCTGAGGGAGTGTTGTGGTGCCCGTGTTGCTGTTCGGCGTCGTAGTCGTGGTCGTTGTCGTTCCAGTCGGAGTAGTCGTGGCAGGAGCATTCGGATCAGTGGCGACCTGAGGAGTCGTTGTCGTTCCTGTTGTAGCGCCGGTCTGCGAGGTAGTCGTTGTGGTCGTGCCAGTCGAGACGACAGGAGCATTAGGATCGGCGGAAACCTGTGGGAGTGTTGTGGTGCCCGTGTTGCTGTTCGGCGTCGTAGTCGTGGTCGTTGTCGTTCCAGTCGGAGTAGTCGTGGCAGGAGCATTCGGATCAGTGGCGACCTGAGGAGTCGTTGTCGTTCCTGTTGTAGCGCCGGTCTGCGAGGTAGTCGTTGTGGTCGTGCCAGTCGAGACGACAGGAGCATTAGGATCTGCGGAAACTTGAGGGAGTGTTGTGGTGCCCGTGTTGCTGTTCGGCGTCGTGGTCGTTGTCGTTGTCGTGCCAGTCGGAGTTGTCGTGGCAGGAGCATTCGGATCCGTGGAGACCTGAGGAGTCGTTGTCGTTCCTGTTGTAGTGCCGGTCTGCGGGGTAGTCGTTGTGGTCGTGCCAGTCGAGACGACAGGAGCATTAGGATCTGCGGAAACTTGAGGGAGTGTTGTGGTGCCCGTGTTGCTGTTCGGCG
>CAYQKX010000006.1:0-59923 GCA_964418155.1 uncultured Candidatus Obscuribacterales bacterium
GCTTTTCGCCTTCTTTCACTTGAGGCATCTTCTTCTGGATGATATCTCGGAGAGCTGCGACGTCTTCCGGCTTAAGTTCCTTTGATCTACTGATCGCGTCAGTGAAGGCCGCATCGATCGTTTTCGGATCCGCATCCTCTTTTAGAGATGTAAGCGGTTCGAGAACCTTCCGATGATGAGCTCCAATCTTTTGAACGAGAGCTTTTTCTTTCGCCTCTGGATCTTCCTTGGCTTCCGGCTTAACCTCTGGTTTCACTTCCGGTTTTACTTCCGGTTTAACCTCTGGTTTGGCTTCAACCGGAGCCTTCGGTGTAGTTAGATTCTTATCAAGGAATTTATTGAGCGAATCGGCATTTTGTTGTTCTGCCTTGTTCGGTACATGACTGTCTACGATGCGGCCTTTGATTTTGCCGTCAGTATCTCTATAAGGCTCTACGACGGCGACGGTCGGCCATGTCTCGGCACCAAGGGCGGTGACCAGGTCTCCTTGCTTGTCACCATCAACATCTACGAAGACGGATTTGTCTTTCAAGCTCTTCTGTACCTGTTCATTCGGCCAGGCGTTCTTGGCCATCACCTTGCAGCCTTCGCAGTCTTCGCCGCCGACCTTTACGACCATGCGGCGGCCGGACTTGTATGCATCCTCGAGCGCCTTGTTATAGTCGGCACCGTCGTATTTGAGCTTATCGGGCTGTTTTGCGACGTCCGTTTTCGCATCCGAAGGTTTCGGAGCTACTTCTGGTTTTTTCGGAGTGTTGTCCTTGACGAACTGATCGACCGTACCATTGGTCTTTGCTTTCTGATAGTCGTCGAACTTGATATCCGGGAAGGTCTTCTTCAGATCGTCCATATTGTATGGCGTCTTCATCACCTGCTCGATGAACTGTGGTTTGTTCATGTACTCAGGATTTTTCTGCGCGCCTTCTTTGATCTTCGCGGCTCCCTGCTCGAACTGGGAGTGTTGCATCAGGCTGAGTCCGTGATTCATGCGGGTCCAGGCTGGTGCGCCTTCCATCAAATTCAAGACGGTCGATTTGGCCTTGAGCGCATCTAGTTTGTTCTTGTCTGCGCCGGTACCTTTAGCACTTTCCGACTCTAGTTCTTTCGTCGTCTTCTCTTGTAGTAGTTTGATATCTTTTGGATCGAGTTTGTCGGCGGCTTCTTCTGCTTTTTTATACAGCCCTTCGCGATCCTTTACCGATGCATTCTTGAGTCCACCGAACGAGTCAATAATCGTTTTAGCCAATGGACCAACTCTGTCTTCCGCTTCCTGTTCCGGTGTCTTTCCTTTCTCAGCCTTCTCGTGCGGCTTGTCGCCTTTCGGCTCCCCGCCTTCGGCGCCGGGTGGCACCTCGGCGGCTACTTTGAACTTTCCTTTATCGGCGTCCATTCCAGTCTTGGCACTGCCAATCTGTTGCTGGAGGATCGTTGAGATTTCTGCCCGCGCACCCCAGGTGTTGCAGGTATGTCTATCGATGACGGGCTCACCGTCTTTGCCTGGTTTTGGTTGAAACACAGCTGTATATGCCCTATTCGAAGTCCCTATATTTTCTTTGGCGTACTGCCCGAGCTCTGAGTTGGGATCGAGTTTCGAACGATCGGCGAATACGTATACTGCGTTACTGCCGCCGGCCTTGGCACCAGGTATGGTGCCGTCGACCAATTGTTTTACATCCTGTCCATTCTGCGTTCCAAATACAACCACGAGTGGTTTTCCTTCGCGGACAGCTTTGGCCTTTGCTTCGTTGAACTTGTCTGCACTAGTGAAGTCGAAATTCTTCTTCAAAGAGTCGTTAAACGCTGTTTCGCTCGGCCAGCCACCACCGCCGGATACACCGCGGCTTCCATCGACGATTTTGGCACCGTCCTTGATCGGATTGGGCTGACCCGGTCTGATCAAAGTGGATTCTTTCAAAATCGATAGGGGATCTGGATTTAAAACTCTAGGATTCACAACCTGTGAATCTGGATTTATCCTGTCTTGCCCAGGTTGGGGATATGGTCTATACGGGTTAACCGGTTGGTAAGGATTAACTGGCCTATACGGACTTACATCCCATGGCTGGGGGGACGGACATGGACGCGGACCTCAACCCATCTCTCAAATTCCTCGTGCTTACTAAAGAAAAAAGGCTCGACGCCTTTGTGTAGCGATAATAGAAGCGATCCGTGAACAATTTGTACCCGAGGGTGTATCGGGTTCGTATTTACCGCAATTAAACCTCACTTAACGCCTCACGACGGCTAAGTTTTCGATATTGCCAGTATTGCTTGTATCACTTTACTGGGTCATCATTAAGGCGAGTTGCACTTGCAGAGCTATCAATCACGATTTCACCTGTGCGGAATCTTCTAGTTATGTCTTCTTGGATCAGGACTCAAATCAATTAGGTTTTGCAGGTCTGGAACAGCTCTTCGATTTGTTGCTTAAAAGGAAGGGAAGCGGCGGCGCCCATTTTCGTTGTAGCGAGGCCGCCTGCGGCGTTGGCGTAGCGCAAGGCGTCTTCGAGCTTGTCACCCGCGGATAGGCGCGCGGAGAGGGCCCCGACGAAGGCGTCTCCGGCTGCGGTCGTGTCTTTCACCTCGACTTTGAATGCTGGGACGAAAACCTCGTTGCCACTCGAGTCCAGACCAGCTACTCCGTTTCCTCCAAGGGTTATTAATACCTGGGAAGCGCCAGCTTGTTGGAGTATCGCTGCCGCCTTCAGCGCAGACTCTTTGCTCGAGACTTCGATACCGGTCATCAGGGTCGCTTCAGATTCGTTGGGAACTAGAATGTCCACCAGTTCTAAAAGCGCTTTAGGCAGTTTCCCTTCGGCTGGAGCAGGAGCTGGGTTTAGAAGAACTGTTTTCATAGCGGCCTTCGCTGCCTTAGCAGCGTACGTGACGGTATCTAGAGGGATCTCAAGCTGCAAAACGACGATTTTGCTGTTCTCTATGATCGATCTCGCGTGATCGATATCCTCAGTGCTCAGTCGTTCGTTGGAACGCGTTGCAATGACTATGCTGTTGTCTCCATGTGGATCAATATATATGTTTGCAAGACCGGTACCGACTTCCGGATCTCGACTTACTAGAGAAGCGTCCACACCTGCTGATGCTAGTGTTTTGACTATCAAGTCAGCGTGTTGATCGTTGCCGACCCTGCCGATCATCGCGGTTTTTGCTCCGGCTTTCGCTGCCGCCAGAGCCTGGTTGTTGCCTTTGCCTCCGACGAACGTTTCGTACGATGTTGCTTTGATCGTCTCGCCCCGTGCCGGTCGATAAGGTACACAAAAGACCATGTCGAGACTCAGGCTGCCGATTACTACAACGTCGGACATGCGAACACCTCTCTGCGAATCACTGGAAGCGCAGCCACAAAGGATATCACAGATTTATCCTATTGCCCGGCGCTTTTCCAACTTGGGGGTAGCAGCTTGTAATTGAAACCGGATCGGCGTAAGCCTTCAATAGGAATTCTGCTCTGCGACGGCAGCAGTTTTTTGAAGCCCTCTATGGGGATTGGCTTCACTCCTTCCGGAAGGAGTGCGATGACATTGGTCTGATACTGCTCGAGCCTTTCGATTGGTGGCTTTCGGATAAGGTCGGGTATGGCGACCCCACCGGTCGACATTGCTTGCCAACGAAGTCTTCCGTCATTGCGAGGGATAGTCGTGGTGGCTGTATTCAGCAGCTCGTTAACCTTTCTCTCGCGATAGTAGGATTCCGATTCGCTGACTCTTGCCCAGTATTTAAGGTCGCGTGCCGGTTTATTGTACGTTTCTGAGGTTACTATGCGGAACTGGTTCTCTTCTCGATTTGCTCGCGGTTTGCTTTGAGCAGTTTCTTTTGCTTTCGCATTTTGAACGATCCAATTGCGAAGTAAGACCGCCAGCTCGACCGCATCTATATCCTTGCCGTTGGCAATGTCGGGCCGATATCTGAAGAGATCCGCGCAGAACTGCCCCCAGGTCTCGTCCGACACAGACTTAGCGAAGCAAGGCGTTTCTGCCTCTTCATTCAATATTCTGTCGCCTGTCCAAGTCGGCTTTTTCGCTTCTCTGGCATCGACAAGTGATTCGTCAAGGACGGTCATTTTCTTTTCTGACGTGGCAGAGTTCGCCACGATTTTCAGAGGTGGTATTTTTTCGCTCTGTTGAGTTTGCCACACAGATTCTTTTTTCTCGTTTTGTGAAAACGATTTCTTTTCGTCGACGATTAGAAACTTCAGCGGTGATGCAGGCGGTTGCTTCCTTGCCTCCAGTAGACCCAGGTCTTGAAATGCCTTTTTCTCAAAAGGAAGAAATGCATCCGAGCGCAGCTGCATCGGCCGAGGATTCGGTCCATTAACTGTCGTCGTCAATGTGTCAAAGTATGGCACCAGTTTTTCTGAATTGGGCGCCGTAATCGCAGTTTCCAACTCGCTCTCGGTCCAACCGTTGAGCTCCATCAATACCACCTTACGAGTACTCAATTTCTCGCCCAGCAGTTTGGACCTTTCATCTTTGTTCGCATTGGCGAGGTATCTCGTTACCTTGTCACGGCTGGAGGCGACAGGAGGTTGTTCCATTAGTTGCGGACAAGCTCTCCAGGCTTCTTGCCAGCTCTTGAGCGCCGCTGTGTTTGCTGTGTCCGTGCCTACGAAGACCATGTCTCTCAAAAGAGCCTTTGATTCTTCTCTCAGAGCCCAGGAATTGCCATGCATCGCCATTTTTGCGAGGCAATCCGTCGCTGCCTGAACATCTTCGGAAATGCTGCTGTATGTGAGCATATACGAGGCTGCAACTTTGACTCGGTCGCTAGCGCTTTCGCTCGCTAGTCGGCGAAGCACCTCTCGTCTTGGATCGCCAGCATCTTTGATAGGACTGAACTTTAGTGAGGCAAAAATTGCGGCGCAGACTTCATGATAGTTGTAAGTCCCTTCTCCGTCTTTCGAGCGCTTTTCAATCTCTTGAGCATCCGTATCCAGTTTGCCGGTCAGTTTAGTAGAGCACACGTCATTGAGCCATCCTACGCCATGGTAGATCATCTCTTCTTTCTGCCTTTGCGTAGCATCTTCCGGAAAAGTAAACTCTTTCAATCTGACAAATGGTATCGGATATGGTGCGATTCCGGCCCCGCCGCCTTCCTTGTAATGCTTTTCCCATAGCCTGGAAATACGATACAGATCGTAGGGGCTGCAGCTGTTGAGTTCGCATCCCAGTACGACGGCGCTAGTACCGCGCAGCTCCTGGTCTTTTGAAGTGGCTGCTAAGTATGTAATGCGATCGATTGCCGGCCATCGATATTCCTTGGGACCGCTCAGCTTTGCTGTTTGGGCTGTGAGCGCCAGTCTGGAATCAGTCGAGTTTTCCGCCATACGCAATGCCATGGCACTTCCTGTGGTATTAAGGCAGCTCAAAATTCGATGCTTGTGGTTGGCGTCAAGGCTCGGCATTCGGTAGCTCTTGAGTTCGATCTTGCCGATTACGAAGCTCAACTCGTAGGAGCCTTCCGTATTCCATTTGCAACTGGCGGAGCCGTCTTTATAGTTGGTGTTGAATTCGACCAACTTACCCCCCTTGATTTTGAGTGTTTGGCTCTCGCCTAACTTGTACTCGTTATCCGGGAGTGATTTCGCTGCTGATTCGATTATGGCGAACGCATCCACATAGTCGGTCGCGTTTTCATCCGCTCTATAGGTCGTCTCAATCATTACTTTGATGGCCGAGAGTCGATCGTCTGCCGTGAAAGTCGTGTTCGATTGTTCAGCCACTATCTTTGCTGCCAGCAGTCGTACCTGCTTGTTTTCGCTCTTCAATGCGGCGGTGAACATTTGACGCCTCGCATCTGTGTCCGATGTGATCGGTCCGAAAAATCGCATCGTGTCCTGCATATCTTGAAGCAACTTTTCTGTTGGTGCCTTTCTTATGAAGGTTGATTTCAGCTCGTTTTCGAGAAATACCTTTCTTGCATCGCGGTAGACGTCTGATTTCGAATCGATGCCTCTGTTGCGCGGATCAAGGATGGCACGTGCGGCTGCAAATGCAACTTCATCCGGTACAGGCTTGGTTGCCGGAGCGGGCGAAATGAGTCGGTACAGAGCTGTGATTCTCTTGTCTTGGACGCTCGAGATTGGAGCTGAGTCCGGTCCGAAACCATCGATCGTTTTCTTGATGACGCTAATCTTCTCGGCATCGGACGTTGCCTTCGCGAGCTCATTCTCGAAGACTTTTGTTGCTTTGTCGGAGTCGAAGTTCTGGTTGAAGAATGAGTATTTGTCTCCGCCTTCGAGTCTGACTGTTCGAACACCGTTGGTCTGGTCGATGACAACAATTCCGTCAGTCGTTAGATTTACTGCACCCGGTAGAAAATTGGTTTCGATGACGCCTTTCGTTTCACTCGATTCATAGCCCGAGACTTTGCCTGAAGCGTCGTAGGTGAAAATCATCCAGGACGAATCCGGGTAATCGATCCGTTTTTGGTTCAACCCCGTGGTGATTGTCGTTTTTGATCCACCGTTGAACGTCAAAACCGTTTTCCCAGTGTAGTCTACTTCCTTGGAGATTGGCTTGTTGTCGCGCTGAACAGAAGAAACTGCATCAAGGGCAATGCTTCCGAAATTAGCGTCTTTCGAGGTTGCTCTAATCATCAATTCATTTTGGACGAGAGATTGAAACTTTGTATTGTTTTGTCGATACTCTCCTGCTGCGAGCCTGAGAATGGCTTCTAAGGACTCTCGCCTTTCTGCTTCCGAGCTGTTTGGTTCATTTAGAACGCGGAAGGATTCCTTCACGCGTTGTGCGTCGAGATCATTGTTCAGGCTTTTCTCAAGAGCGCCTTTATCCCAGGTCTGGACAATTTTCAAGATGCGAACTGCGTCGTTGCGAATTGCTGTCCGAGTCTCCTGAACCCGCTTTGCAGTCTGAGCATCCAATCCATCTACAGGTTTGTTGACATCAATCTTCGATATGTCTTTCAATTTGTCGATCGCCTTTGCTACAAAAGGCTGATTCCGAAAGGCTGCTCGGGTTGGTTCATTCAGTGCCCGTTCTGGATCTATCGCTCTGACAAGGTGCCATGCCGCAACCAGGGCTACGTCAAGATCACTGTCATCAAGCAACTCCTGGAGCAGGAAAATGCGGCCGTCATTTTGATCTGTAATAGGATTTGCCATGAAGACGTCATTGATTAGGTTCTTCGTCGAAAGACTGTCGATTGCGTTGGCTGGATCTACGGATGCGCCGGCAAGGAGCTTTTGTTTCTCAACCTTGTCCATGCCAGGATTTTTCTTTATCTCATCCAAGACCTTGTTTTTCTTTTCGTCTTGCTGGACGAAGTTCTTGCGCTGAGAGACCGCTGTCCTCAGCCTATCTTCCGCGTCCTTTCGATCGAACGGCGTACGCGGCGCTGTGGATTGCAAGTCCTGGAGAAACGTTAGAGCTGCACCTTTTAGTGCTGGATGCACTGTTATTGGTTTGCCTTCATAATCGTATTTGCTTGTCGAAAGAGACTGTAAGATTGGCATGGCGAGAGGATAATCACACTTGACCATTATGTCGATAAGCGATTTCTGCAGACTTACTCCATCCGGCACTGGCGCGTTCTCGTCAAATTTGTCTCCAAGTTCGACCTGAAAACGCTTGATTTCCAGTCCGAGTGCTTCATGCGCCATTCTGCCGATCATTACTCTCAGTGCAGGATCGGCACTGGCGAGATGTGAAAGGATCTTGATTACTTCTTTTCGCGCATCTACTTTTTCGGTTGTATTATTGTTCCGAAATGCCTCCATCAGGTATGACAGGAAAAGCATTTTGCCCGGCATGTTCTCCTCGACTACCATTTTGCGAATTTCTTCGGCAGCAGCTTTTTGCTTGACGTTGCCTGATGTAGCCATCCACACTAGTTCTTCTTTTGCTTCATCTCCCTCTTTGCCTGTCTTGCGTGCAGTCTCAGTCAATTTCTTCCACTGCGTATTTTCTTCATCGCGCACGGCGTTGTATTTTTTTGTATTAGCGTTGATATTCTTGTAGTGTTGATCGGCCACCGAACCGCTGCCGGCGAACATTGGAATAATTCCGCCCATGCACATGCCGGCGAGCGATAAGCCTCCTGCCATATTGGAGTTCCAGTCCTCATCCTTCATCTTGCTTCTGGCCTGTGAAAGCTTGTCCTTGCGCGTATCAGCGTAGAGCATGTCGTATTTGCTCTTCAATCGATCGCCGAATTTGTCGATCCGTTCCTTATTGGATTCGAGAAGTTGATCCCAGTAGAGTACCTCGGTGGCATAAAGGCGGCGTGCGCAATCAGGTCTGTCAGGCCTCAAGGATTGAAGTTCGACACTTGCGTATTTCGTAGCCAGTTCTGGATCTCTTTCAGTGTTTGTACATTCGACGACGCGCTTAG
Organism: uncultured Candidatus Obscuribacterales bacterium; assembly: GCA_964418155.1. Taxonomy (GTDB): domain Bacteria; phylum Cyanobacteriota; class Vampirovibrionia; order Obscuribacterales; family Obscuribacteraceae; genus JADYXR01. Next base: position 8,368 of record CAYQKX010000006.1, read on the forward strand.
ATAGCTCTTTTGGGCTGCAGATCAGTTGCGCCACATCATATGCTGCTCTCCTCACTTCAACGCTTGAATCACCTCGTCGCCGATCTGCGGGATTAGCAGATGTAGATGGCAGCTGCATCGTATCAAGGAGGATCTCTGAAACTCGTTGCTTTCTTTTGGCGGAAACTAGATCGCTGTTGTTGATCAGGTTTGCTAATTTGCCCAATGCAACGATCGCTTTCACCCTGAGTTGCGGATGTTGGGAGGCGTAGGTTGCGACGCTACTGCGATCCAATACGTTCACCAGCGGCTCGATGAATTTTTCTCTCTCTGAGTCGGACATCGGCAGTTTGTCCAGGAGTTCTGGCAGATAGTCGAGCATTTGAGCCTTTCCGTCAGCACTGTTAGAGTTGTCGAATAGCGCACGGTTGCTGTCACTGTTGAGTATTAGCAATACTTCTTTGAGGACAGTATCTTTGTTTTCTGCAAGAAATGCTTTGTTGCCGGAGGACTGCAATCGCTTGATTGCTTCGACGGCAATGACACCATTTTCCATTTTTACGAGAGACAGTAACTTTCGTTCGAGTTCGTTTGGCTGAAGGGATTCCTTGCCACCATTCAGCATCATCAAGGCATCTACGCACTGTAGCGTACGCAATTGTTGTTCTTGTGTTTCACTGCCAGTTGCGCGAAGTTCCGAGATCAATCTATCTGTGATGATAGCTGAAAGTGAGGTCGGAACCAGTGTGAGCAAGCCCTTATCAACGTTGCTGTTCTCTTCTCGTTGTCGGTCTAGCACCTTTCGTTCGGCGGCTTGGAATCGAGCTTCTGCTGCGTTCGCCTTTTCTTCGAGCGCAGCTCGGTCCTCATCGGAGGCGTCGGCGATTTCCTGGCGAACCAGGCCTAGCTCGTATGTGGATTCGCATAACTCCATACTCTCAGCTTCTTTAAGCTTGTCTGATTGTTCTCGTCGTTGTTTGAATTCAATCAATAGCTTTGGATCATCGACGACGGCAATAAGCTGAAGTACCGCCTCGAGTTCGTCGCGCTTTGCGCTCAGGCGCTGTTGCGCCAACTCCTGCTTCGTCGTATCAGTTTCATCTGGTGTGGCTTTGAGCTCTTTGAATTCTCTGTTTAGTTTTTGTACCATCCAAGAAAAACCGATTAACGAAATTCTTGCACTGACTTCCTCTGGAGTCTTGCCTTTAAGCGCGTCTAAGAGACCAACGACGAATGCTTGTTCTTCCTTGTTCGTGAGAGTTTTCGCTGCGTCTACAAGCGTCTGTTCCAGTTCCTTGGGCGTGCAGCCATAGTTCCAGAATAGTTCTGATGGAACTTTCGAGCTGGACTTTTCTTCTTTTGCTGTTGCTGCAAAATCGGTGATTGTGAGAATTGCTTCCATCCTGGTATCGCTGCTGGCGGCAGGAGTTTTGATTAGTTCTCGACAGAGATTGATGTATTCAGCCTTGTCGAATTCATTGAAGGCCATGAGCACCCGTGCCATCGCCAACTTTTGATCGGCATCGCATGTGGTGAATTCTTTCTTCACGGTATCGATTAGCTCCGCCGAGTAGACGTTGAGGTTGCCGCCGTCACGTCTCTTTCTAGCGACATCCAGTGATACTTCTTTATCTAAGACGGGGGTCTGAGTTCGTTTACCAATGACATTATCGAACGTCCCATCCTCTTTCTGGTTGAGCGCAAGTAGCCCTATCGCGATAAGCGCCTTTTCTTTTTTGTCGGAGCATGTATCGAACTTTCTAATTAGTTCGTCGGTCTTTTCCTTTTTTGCTTCCGGTCCCAACTTTTGTGCTTTCTCGACACCTTCGGCAATCTCTTTGAAGGATCCCTGTTGAAACTCGACATCCTTTCCTGAAATGGCATCGGCCGCGGTGCGCACCATGCTGCGAGTATTCGCCTTACTCACTTGCAGTTCGCCCAGGAGCTGTTCTGCTACAGCGAGTCCAGGCTCGTGCTTATTTTTGCTGTCGAATCGAGCCATGAGCCCTTTGGCTAACTGATATCCGATGAAGAAGGTCCCAACCATAAGGGCCCGATCGTTGTTGCGCAGCGTCCGGGCTACGGCGAATTTGACTTTCTCTCCGAATGTTTCTCTTTTTGCGACGGATGCTGCCTTTGCTGCGTCGAGCGGTTTTCCCGTCGACGTGGCCGCGTCTTTTACTCCTTTAGCAGCTGCCACTTCTTTGGGTCTTGCCGCTGTTTTTAGAGAACTAACTAGTTTCTCAATTCTGGCATCGGCTCTTGCTTGGAATGTCAACGGCGGTTTGCGTCCAAATTTGCCGACGACGCCAACGGTGGTCTTTCCTAGTGACAAGACGCCGTCTGCGAAAAATGCCGTGTCCCGGGCCATCAGTGCCCATCTGCCAACGTCATCGGTGCGAGCAAAGGAATTGTTGAGAAGCCCGCCCGAGATGCCTATCGTCAGGCTCTTTCCGGCATGGAATGCATGATTTCTCACCGCCTTTTTTGCGGCGTCCTTGATCGCTTCGCGGACCACGGTGGTGCCGACGTTTTTCAAAGCAGCCTTTCCAGCAGCCCGACCAGCTACGACGGCTCCCTTTATCGCAATTCCAGCAGATCCGATTCCGGAGACGCACATTCCCACATCCAGACCGATCTCTAGACCTTTGCATAGTACGTGCCAGGCGGCTTTCCGTCTTGTCCAGCCTTCGATCTCTTTCGCACGCATAAGCTGGACTTTACCATCGTTTTCGATGCAGACAAGATCGTTTTCATCATAGTCACGATAGTTTTTAAAGATCTTTTCTCTGTATTTTGCTGCGACCTCAGGTGGAAATTCAGACTCCAAGATCTTCGTTATGGCATCGAGGTCTTTCTTGTTTTCGCTTACTTTTTCCGATTGGGCCGATTTCTCACCTATCTCTTTTTGTTTGGCCTCCAGTTTGCTGTACAGACTGTCGAGTTTGGGTTTTGGAAGATTGGCGTCCTTTAGGGCCGCATCGAACTCTGCTCTGTCAGCGAGCGAGTAACATTCGCGCGTTCCGACTCGTGTCGTTATCAAATCCCAGCAACTAAGAAGACCGCCGTATTCATAATCGACGTGATTGTATATTCGGATTTTTTTCTTGCCGCTTTCATCGGTAATCTTTTCTGTTGTGATTCTCAGTTTTTGCAGATTGAACTCTTCGAGCCGTCCGTCTTTTTCGATCTTACCTTTCGAGGGGATATCCTCCCAAAGCAGGATCCTTCCGCTGTCGATCGCTGCGGCAGCTAACTCTGCACAAACTTGATTGGCACGCGCTTCATTTGCTTCGAGCCATTTTAATACTGCCTTGATTTTTTCTTCGTTTTCGAAGCTTCTGGTGAGCGTATCAGGCAGTTCAATTTCGACAAATGAAATGTTGTCGTTGTCGTCAAATGAGATCTTACCTGGAAAGCCCGTGGTAAGCGCTTCTTTATCTATGGAGCCAAGGGTCGAGTTTGAATTTGCTTGCTTCTCCCCGAGCTTTAATCCTTGGGCAACCGATGTCACTCTGTTGGCTAACTCAACAAGCGGTTGTGCTCGCCCAGCCCACCCTTCCAGATCTTCACCTTTTTTGAATGCCCACTTCGGTCTTTTGAATTCGAATACTTTTTCCTGCAACTTGCCGGCTTGGAATGTGTTGATGTTGTCGTATATTCGCCTTGCCGCGACGATATTCCAATCTCCGAATCTCTTGAGGTTTTCTAAATCTGCCTCCGTTGGAATGTCCTTTTGTGGATCGCCGTCGACGATTTTTTGCGGAATCTTGTCCTTCTTGAGCAGTGCGATTAACTCATTGGCAATCTCTTGGTTCGTTGCGGCGGGACGCCCGTCAGCTCGCATCGGTGCTTGAATTGGAAAGTCCGTTGGAATTTCCAGTTTGGAATCGACCAGGCGAATGAAGTTGAAAGGCACCTCTTTTTCGAGGTCTTCAACTAGTGTGATGTACAGTGTTCTTGTAATGTCACCGAATGTTTTTGACTCGAGCTCTTTGTCGAGCATATTGAGAACCAGCTCAGGTGGCACTTCACCATCTCTAATTTTGTCCTCCAGGATCTTTGTCTGCTCCTTGTCCAGCTTCCCAGAGTCTGCAAAAGTCTTCAGTTCCTTTCTGAGAATGTTTTTGAATTCCTCGGCGCCGAGTTCTTGCAGTCGTTCCTCGTACTTCTCTTTGGAAAGTGTCTTGAGTTCAGCCTGCACCTCGGGAGGCAACTCTCCCTTCCTAGCCTTTTCCTGGATTCTAGAAACCAGGAGCGTTTGCATTCTTTGGCCGAAGTCGTCCATATTGATTGCTGTGTCGGCGCTCAGTAGAAGTTCTTGCAACGCCATGAGGTTGCTTTGTGTCTTATTTTCAGAACTCTCAACTTTCTCGAGCTTGGCTTCCGGTGGAAGTTCTGTCGAGACTTTCGTGCTGTCAGCGGGGAGAAGAGCTTTGTCTCCGTCTGCGTTCACCAGTGCTATCTTGGATTGCCAGTAGCTCGCGTTGCCAGAGCTGACGCCTCGGAAGATTGCCTCCCAATCATCAGGCTGGGGCTTATCCGCAAAGTTTCGGCCAGGCGTAAGATTTTGGTCGAATGTCATTAGAGTATCCTCCGCCGTTTTTTTAAGAAACTCACGCAACTCCCCAGCAATGAGTACTTTAAGCAGCTCCTGTGACAAATTTGTCCAGCCGCAATCTAGACCGTGAGCCTGCTCACCGAACGAAGCTACGACAGGAATTAATCTTGCCTATTTGGCTTTGACAGGGACGTTGAGATTTGGTTTTTCGGCGCGTTCCTCTTTGAGTGCCTTATCGACTACGAAGGTGATGACGAAAAGTGCGGTCGTGGCAATGCCGGCGCCTGCGACGAATCTGCCGCCTGCCCCTGCCATCCTGCCATTGAATCGGCTGCGATACTCCGGATCGGTCTGATACTTTTCTTTGGCCTGTACGATTTGATCGCGTTCTAGCTTGAGACGTTCGAATTCTTTTTCGTCGCCTGATTTTCTTGCTGTTTCCATTTTTCGTTCGTATTCGCCAGCTACTTTGTCAAAGCCTTGTTCTACGCTTCGGCGCGAACGACCAAGGTCCATCTCTGTCATTCTGCGATCGGTGCCAATGATTATTTTGACGTGGCCGTTCTCATTAACAATCATCACTCGTTCACATGCTGCGTCGGCGGATTTCTTTGCGTCAAACGGCTCTGGTGTTGGATTGAAACGATCTTTGTTGTTCAAACTATTGCCGTTCAACTTAAACTGTAAAAACTCAGAACTTAGATCTACATTTGCTTTTTCTTGCTGGAGGAAAACTTCTACGTCTTGGCGGTTCAAATTCGTCCTTTCCAGATTGACTCCTGCTGCCTTGGCACGTTGCGCGCGACTCCTCAATTGTTCTACCTGGCTGACTTGATGGTAGAGTGTTGCTACCAGTTCGCGAGCTTTTGCAGAACCTTCTGTGGTGCCATCACCAGCTGTTTTGATAGCTTCTTCCGGTAAGTGGAATTCTACTTTCATGTCAGCGAGGGGAACGGCTGTGACCTCTCCCATTTCGGACACGAGGTAGGCATTTTTCGCGTCGCAATAGAGCGGTTCTACGACCTTACCGCCTTGTTTGAACACGACCCGACCGGCACCGCCACCAAGTGAGTCGCTGGATACGATTGTGGCATTTCTTATCAACTCGCTATTCTTGAGAGATTCGACTTGTGATGAGAATTCGCGGACGACTTTGTCTAGCTGACCGACCTTGTCTGTGTCAGTATCGCCGACTTTGCTCAGAAAAATACTTTGAGCGTTGCTCTCGAATCTGGCGAGAAAGTTGGTACTGCTGGAGGTGCCCTTGGAGGCTTCGGCTAGTTGCCTGTATCTGGCGCAAAGCTCGAAAGATTTGTCCATCACTGTAGACTGGTTGTCCTTCGAATAGTCGATGGCGTTCCGTCCGCTGCCTGGTAGTCTTAGCCGTCTTGCTACTCTGTCTGCTGCCTCCTGCGGCTGTTCTTCTGATGGGTTTGATTTTCTCTCCGCAGCTCTCTGTTCTTTGGCCGCTTGTTCGAGATCTTTCAGCTGTTTCTCCAGCATAACGAGTTCTTCTTCCGGGGTCATGGTCTTTCTTTGCTTGCGTTCGACCTGTTCTCCATTGAAAAAATCACAGCGATCGTTGATGGCGTGAGTCTCCTGTTCATGGAATCGGGCGCGATATGATCCGAAACTTTCCAACGCGATTGATAGACCTGCATCTGTTAGCTCAGTGACGAGTTCGATTCTCAGCCGTTCTCTGGCTGCCTTGGCGTTGGCAAAGTCACCGTCTTGCATGTATCGCGTCATGTCTGCCAATTCCTTTTTGACAGAATCCGGCAGAGACTTTGTTCCCAGCAGATCAAGCAGCTCTTGGTGAGAACCGCCTTTGAACAGGTCTGATGGGCTGCCACCTGCTTTTAGCGTTTTGAGAGCTTCGGTGATTTTTTCCGCCCGTTCCTTATTTTTTGCAGATGTTTCCGAACTCTCCTGCAGGCTTTTGAAGGCTTTTGCGAGTTCAATTGCTCGGTCGTGGTCGCCCTGGTTCAACCTCTCACCATTCCGGATCACGAGGACTGCATTCAAAAAGCTCTCTGTCAAATTGTAGCCCGTGCGCTCCAGATGAAGCTTTTGGAGCTGCGCCTTTTCGGTATCAGTTATCGCTTTTCCGATTTTTAGCTCGTCCATCAGGTCTCTCAGGACCGTTGTGGACTGCTCATGGTGACCGAGTTCGTGCAGACCGGTTCCGACCATTCTTGCTCGATTGCCTGGCTCGAATAGGAACCTCTGGAGTCTATAGATGTTGCTTCCTGGTCGATAACTGCCGCCTGCGTCGGCACCATCCTGAAAAGTGATCGTGATCTTGGGAAGACCATTCTCTCTGCAGAATTGGTTCAACTGCGTTTCAAAAAACTCCATGCGAGCGATTTCAACGTCAATCTCAACCTGGTCGATACGCTTCGCCAATTCAATGTTTTTTACGAAGCCCTCGTATTCTTTGAGCGCTTGCGGATGATCCTTGAGAAGTTCTCTCACTTTCTCCGGCTTATCCCAAGCGATTTCGACTTGTTCCGCCAGGTGCTCCGGAAGTTTTTTCGCTAAGACTGCTTGATCGTCCATTTTCTGTGCTTCGGTCTCTACCCGAAGCTGCTTCAGCTTGGTCGACATCCGTGGGAGTTGATCCGCATTGGCAGCGGCTTTACAGAAGTCGCGAATTTTTTCTTTGAGAAAGAAAGGATGAACTGCCTTCTTCCCGGGCGTTTGCTCCTGGCTTACCCAGAGTGTCGATGCAATCTCTCGCGCTTTCTCGGCAAGAGGTTGCTTTTCATCCAATGTGGTGAGTCCAGAAATGACTGCCTCCCATCCGTTCGGTTTGTTTTCCACCAGGTATTCGAAAAGCTTCGCCTTTGTTTCCTTTGGAATATCGTCGTAGAAAAATCTTGGTGGCGCTCCTGGTATCTTCTGGACCCTGAGAGCTGTGTTCGCAAACTTTCCTTTCGCAGTGGGATTATTCTCCAGATCCTTCCAGAGTTCCTCTGCCTTGTCTCCGTAGAGAAAAAGCATTTCGTGATTTCTAACCTTGCCCTCCTTGAAGAGCTTCTGCATCTCACCATTTTTCCAGCGATCTGCCATCAAATCCCATGCTTCGTCAAATTCAATTGCTTGAAGATGCATCAGGGCTGAGGCTGCCGCCCGCGAATCTCCTTTTGCGAGCTTTCTAATCGTATCCGCGTATCCATCCGGCTTCAAATCGGCAAGGCGTTTGACGCAATTAATGGCCAGGTCGTTGTTGTCAGCTTTGGTGGCGAGAGCGAAGAGCTCTTCGCTCGTGGAAGGCAATTCTGCCGATTTGAGATCCTGCACACCTTTGTCTTTTGTCGTGTCTGTTGGAGTGGAACTCCGTGCACTTTCCGCTGCTGGTCCCTTATCCGAGCCTTTGCTGGCGGCAGGAGCTTCAGGTAATTTTGGTTCTGCTGGTTTTGGTTTTACTTCTGCAGCTGCAGTCGTGTCCCGTGGCTGTTTTGCGTCAGCTGTCGGCACCTTATCTGATGGCACCGCGTCGCCGGGCCGTTTTTGCGGATTATCTACAATCTGGAATTCCTTGGTTTCGAAAAGACGTCCGTTTCGATGCGCGTAGACTTTGTTGTCGGTGCTTACAAAGAAATCTTTGCCTTCTACAATGATTCTCCTGTGTCCATCGTATTTTTGTTTTTTCAGATCGAAGTCTTGTCCGACCGGTTTGCCTGGATCATTGTTTTTTCTCCAGTCATCCTTGGACCGTGAATCCTGTAAGACCAGTTTTTGTCCGTCACTTGTTGCGCCGGTGACCTTCATGCCTGTTTCTCCCGGTCGTAGACTCTCTACTGGTGGCGGGTCCTTAAGCGGTTTTACTCCATTCTCTTGCAGCAGTGCTCGACGATCTCTCAACCGTAGCACCATGCTGCTACCAACGAGGAGACCGATTGTGACTCCCAACACCGCAACTGCCGTCATCTCTTCGGCAGCGAATACTTCGACTGTTTCGTCGTTCTTCTGTTGACTGTTCGCGAAGCTCTTGGGATCGCAATACGTCTCGCCTATAGGTTTGTCGTCGCCTTCCGCTTTCTTGTTGTACGAGTAAAATGCATTGCCTAAGTATGACTGGAAAACCTTATCCAATGCCAGCTCAGGGTAGAAAATCATCTGCGACTTGAGTTCTTTCAACCCGCTATCGTCGCCGAATGCAATTTTTGTAAGCGACGTATTTGCCTGAATGTCACGCAGCAGTAAACTCTTTACCTGAGCCGCTTTCGCCAGTTCTTGCTCTTCTTTGATTTGAATCAGACGTTGATCCAATAGTTGATCAACGCTTTTGTTCTGCGCTTGCGCATTTGCGATTTCTGCATTCTTTGCTAAGCCTCTTTCGAAGGCAGACTTGCGCATTTTATCGCTTTGTTTTGTTTCGCTTTCCGCTGCAGCCTTTGCCTTGTTGTGGTCTTCGATGCAAGCTTTCAACCCTTGCTCCGGCAGTCTTTTGTTCGCAGCGTTGAAGAGTTCGAGAGCAGACGGTTGATTTGATTCTGTTTTTGCTGCATCGCTGCCAACGTCAACTTTCGGCGCCCAGGGAGCTAGCCCGCGCGACTTTCTGACCTCTGCCATCGTGCAGTATTTGCTCAAGATTAGCTCGTGAAACTTCTCGTCGCGTTGCAAGGCTGGATTTTGCATCACCACGGTCTTCAAGCACTCTTCGCCTTGCTTGATATTTTCGTCAACACCAGTGCTTATCAGAATGAGCGCACGAGAGAGCTGAAGTGCTTGCTCTGACTGCTTGAGTCTAGTTAGTTCGTTTACTTCATTCTTCAGTTTGTCGCTGACAACAGATTTATCCTTCTCTTTTCGCTTGGATAAATCTTCAAAGAGCTGATCCAACTCCTTCGCGAACAAGGCCACTTCGAGTGGTGACTTGTCGGCAATTCCATTCAACTTCAAATCAAAGAGCTTTATCTCATTCGACAGAGCGTTCTGGAACTTTAACCAATTCGACTCTTCTCTTAATTCTTTCCTTGCTTGTGCCGGAAAATCTTCAGGCTGTTTGTTCGGAGTTTCGGGTTTTGCTGTTTCGTCCTTAAGTGGAAATTCTTTGCTGGACTCCTTGTTCGTTTTATCTTCGGTGCTTTCCGGTGGGACCATGAAAAACGAGACTTGGCATGATTCTAGGAATTCTTTTGCATTTTTGTTGTCGGGGAGTACACAAGGCTTTGCAGGCTCAAACAGATCTGCGAAGAGGATTTGAGGCTCCGGGTTTTTTGTGCGCCCCACATCCCAAAAATGTTGCTCGCCCATATTTAAACCTCCACCCTGAGACTTCTCCTCCCCGCTTTCTGACTGTACAGGAGAAGATGTGACAAATTTGTCCACGTCTTGAACGACTGCACGGATTCGCTTTCGGTGGAGGCGTGGCTTTAGTGTTTCGTTGATATGGCAATCGTCCGACGGGCTACATTTGACGATCTGGGGTTTTTCGGAACTACTTGTGACAGATTTATCTAGCGTGGATCTCGGGGCTGAGTGGATTTGCCTATTTGGCTTTGATGGGGACGTTGAGATTTGGTTTTTCGGAGCGTTCCTCCTTAACAGTTTTCTCGACTACAAAAGTGATGACGAAAAGTGCGGTGGTGGCAAAGCCTGCGCCTGCGACAAAAACTCTGCCGCGTGCGCCTGCCATCCTGCCGTTGAAGCAAGTGCGAAACTCAGGATCGGTCTGGTATTTTTGTCTAGCCTGAACGATTTGATCGCGTTCCAACTTGAGACGTTCAAACTCTTTTTCATTGCCTGATTTTTTCGCAGCTTCCATTTTGCCTTCGTATTCGCCGGTTATTTTATCAAAGCCTTGTTCGACGCTTCGGCGCGATCGGTTTAGATCCATCTCTGTCATTCTGCGATCGGTGCCGACGAGTATTTTTACATGACCGTTCTCATTCACAATCATCACCCGTTCACATGCAGCGTCGGCTGATTTCTTTGCATCAAATGGTTCTGGATGCCGGGTTTTGCATAACCATCGACTTCAGGTAGGCTTTGCCCTGCTCGATGTTTTCATCGACACCACTGCTTCGCCAGTGCGCTCCGAGTCCGAAACAAATTGATCTGCCATGACCAAACTCCCATGGTGAAACTCTCCGCCCTGTTTTCCGACTGTATTGGAGAAGATGTGACAGTTTTGTCCATTGCGTGAACGACCGGTTTGGCGTTTTCGTGGAACTGCGGGATGACGATTTTTTTGACAAATGGCAATCGTTCAACCATCTCAGGGTGAAGTAGAGGGATAATTGCGGAGGTCAGAATTATTGTCCGCTGGAGGACTCAAATGGCGAGGATTGTCAGGTTACATGCGCTTGGAGGCGCCGACGCATTGAAGCTTGAAGAGGTCGGCGAACTCGAGCCCGAAGCAGGCGAAGTTGTCATCACGGTAAAAGCTATCGGCTTAAACAGAGCCGAAGTGCTCTTTCGCGAAGGTCGCTATCTCGAGACCCCGCTCTTACCGGCGCGCATCGGTTACGAGGCGGCTGGATACATCTCGAAGCTGGGAGATGGTGTCAAAGATTTCTCCGTTGGTGATTTCGTCAGTACTATCCCCTCTTTTCCTCAGAGCAAGTACGGTGTTTATGGAGAGGAAGCGGTGGTGCCTGCTCGCTCTGTCGTGAAAATGCCGGATAGCATGTCTTGTGAGGCAGCGGCTTCTGTCTGGATGCAATATCTAACGGCGTACGGTGCGTTGATTGAGCTAGGCCGTCTACAACCGAAGCAGTATGTAGTGGTGACTGCTGCGAGCAGTAGCGTCGGTCTTGCCTCTATTCAGATGATCAAGGATTGTGGTGCGTACTCTATTGCAACCACACGAACACAGGCAAAGAAGCAAGCACTTTTGGATGCTGGTGCTGATTATGTTATCGTCACGGACGAAGAGAATGTCGCCACGCGCATTTTAGAGTTCACCAGGGACGGTGCCGATATCGTATTCGATTCTGTGGCGGGCTCTTTGTTGACTGATCTTGCACGTGGTATGAAATTCGAGGGACAGATTTTCATTTATGGTGCACTTTCTCTTGATAGAACACCATTCCCGCTTAGAATCGCGCTCAAGAAGGGGCTTAGTCTAAGAGGGTACACGATGTTCCAAATCACTGATGTGCAAGAGCGCATGGAAAGAGGAAAGAAATACGTGTTGGACAGACTGCAGAGCGGGGTTTTTAAACCTGTTATTGATAGATGTTTTTCACTAGAACAAGTTGCAGATGCTCATCGCCATATGGAGTCTAATCAACAGTTGGGCAAGATTGTAGTTACTGTCTGATGTCCGGTTTTAGTCACAGTGGGCCGATAGTATGACGGCAATCGGCTGGACTTTGACTGAGGACGGACTGAATGGACATGTTTTCGACTTTCGTGGTTGTCGCATTGGGTTGGTACATCACGCGTGCCTTTTATATGTTCGTGCAACCACCATCTTCGACTTCGTACTACTTTGCACCGACCGGTACGATCACTGTGCGCAGTAACGAGCTTGTCTTTATTCTTTCTGGTCTTGTAGGAATTATTGGAGCCGTCGGAGTCTTTGGTGTAACGACAAAATGCATAAGTTTGCCACCACACGTCTTCGGAATAATTATATTCTTTACTGGGCTCGCTGGGCTTGTTGGCGGAATGATTATGGACAGTTTTTTGAGAAAACTGATCTTCAGCTCGATTGCTCAGGGGAAGGTCGGAGAATTGACTAAGTGGTTCCTACATGGAACTGCTGAGGAGCGATGTGAGGCTGCCGGAGTGTTTGCGTCGATGGTATCAAATCGAAGTTTTGTCAATGAGTTCATGCCGCAGTTGTTAAAAGCACTTCGAGCGACCAAGGATGCGAATGCCCGCTTCCATCTCGCCTGTGCCGTGCGCGCTGCCGGAGCTCCAAATCGCACCCAACTGCACGAGATTGTCGATACTCTTAGACCGATGCTATACGATCCTGAAGTAAAAGTACGTGCTCCTGTTGCGCTCACGCTGCATGAATTAGGCGCTGCCACGCTTCCAGATATTGTTAGACCGCTTGCTAGTGCATTGATGTCAGATGATAAGGCGGCCTGGGGGATGGTTACTTATTTCCTGGACCGACCGGGCACATATACTCATCTTGCGATACCAGACATTTTTCAAGCCGTGGTAAAACATAATTGCGACATGGGAGCGCTCGGTCTCTGTTTTCGGTGGATTGATCCTGCTGGTAGAGCCGCTCTAGAAGAAGGCAGCCGTCACCAGAATCAATTCGTCCGTGCGCTTGCCCAAAAAGGATTGGCTTCTCTTTCTGGCAATTTGAGAACCTGATGTTTTGTCAACTTGACGAAGAGCGAGGATTGACGGAATAGCTTGATTCGCGCAACAAATTATTCTCAGGCGCCGGGCGTTTTTTGGCTACTTGGCAGGTGGCGAGGTTTTCTCTCCAGGTGGATTTCGATATCGATTCAGCGTTTGACGAAATTGCCTGCACATAGCAATCTGAACACTTCGAGGTTTTTTACAACTTGGCGAAGTCTGATGATCTCTCTAGAGAACTGAATCGATGTCGATGTAGCGTTTGACAAAGGGGCCACTCTGAGCAAAAGAATCTGTCTCGTGCGACCCGTTTTTGCCAACTTGGCGAAGTCCGAGTTTTTCTCTACAGAGTTTATTCGATCTATCGACTTGGCGTTTGACAAAGAAGCTAGCTCGAGCAAATGGATCATTCTCAAGTCACTTGTGTTAGCCAACTAGTCGAATGCCGGTCTTTTCTTCACACGAAATCGATGGACCGCGGACGGTCGCGTTACACTGATTCAAGAGTGCGGGAATACTGCAGTTCGCGACTATCAGCAATTTCACAACAATTCCAGTGTCAAATCCTAGCTGTGAAAATACTTCTGACAACGACGCTTGCGTGTTGGACGAGTGAGTGAAACACAGTTTCCATTGTCGAGTCCACTTCTCGTCACATTGAATCTGTAATCTCGGGATCAAGCCCCTCCCTTTGCGAAAACTGGTGTTTATTATGATTACCCAAAAGAGAATTGTTCAGCTTTCTGTAGCGGGATCTCTACTATTCAGTGCATTCGTGGCGCCGACTCTAGCTGGTTTGGCCCGCTATTCCGACAATGATCAGGCTGAGGCCTTTTACGAGAAAGGGTGTCATTTGATGACAGCCGGGCGCTATAGGGAAGCTGTCCCTGAGTACCGAGAGGCAATCAGGCTCGATGAGAGATTCGTAGCTGCCAATATCAACCTGGCGTTGTCGCTTAATAAGCTCGGTCAGTATAAGGAGGCAGTCGCCCGTGCGACGGCCGCGCTGAAGTATAATCCCTGGTCCGACTATGCTTTCGTTCATAGGGCTCGTGCGTACGAAGGTCTGGGTCAGAATGATAAGGCTATCAAAGACTGGACTCAGGCAATTGCCAATGATCGAGACAATCCTGGCTACTATTACGATCGATCTAAATGCTGGACAAAACTCAACAACAAAGCCGAGGCCGAGAAGGACCAACGAAAAGTCCTATCAATGCCAGCTTCCAGCGCCTATGCTAAGGAATTGCAGGGACGGCTCTACTTGGATAGAAAAGACTTCAAGACCGCCATCTCGTTGTTCACTGCAGCGTACGAGGAGGATCCTCGGGCAATTGTCGTCTTGCATGATCGAGGGTTGTGCCACGCCAGTCTGGGAAATTATAAAGCCGCGATGGAAGACTACAATACCTGTCTGAAGTCTGATCCGGCATACTATCACTGCTATTATCTACGTGGAGTAGCGCAAATGGCCTCCGGAAATATGAAGCAAGGTGCTGCCGATCTACGTACCTTCTTGACCCAGTCGAACTGGAATCCTCCTCATGCAATTTACGCAGTGGCGTATTGTGCGCTTGCCGATCGACGTAACAACAATGAAAGTGGTGCATCGGCTTTGCTGAAGGAGTGCCGCAAACGCGACCCGATGAACCAATGGCCCAGCGGCGTGATTCGCTATCTGAGCGGTGAGACGAGTGCTGACGAAGTCCTCAAAGAGGCTAACACCAACGATCTTTTAACGGAAGCGAAGGCTTACATCGGATTTGATCTAATCACCAAAGGAAAGAAGAGCGAAGGGCTCCAGCATTTGAAATGGGTTAAGGACAACGGCAACAAGAGCTTTTCAGAGTACCAGGTATCGGTAGCGGAGTTACGGCGAATGGTCGCCGCTGCACCGAAAAAGTCGGGATAGTGAAGTGATACCAAATATGGTTATCTTCGGATCGGTCTGTCACTGCCCTGGTTCATCTGATCCAGAATCGGTTGAATGTAATCCAGATCTGCTCTCAATTTTGGATCTGGCTTAGGCAGTGTAGATTCGACTGTGCCACTCAACAGATTCATGCGATTCAACATTGGAGCATCGTCATTTCGTTGAGGCAGTGTTTTACCCCACGTGTTTTTCTTGAGGTAGTTCTCGGTGAGTCTGGCCGCTTCCATCGTCTCCGTAGCGGCTTTCTGAGGTGAGTATACGGAGGTCTTGCCGGTGGTCAATTTTTGGGCTGGATCAGGACTGTCATCCGGTTGGCCTTCGACACCTGAGTAAAGGAACCCGAGATCCTGTCGAGTCTTTACGGGCAGCTTTAGAGCGCCATCTTTTCCGTTGATTACTTGTCGAGTTGCCTCTGCCTGCAGGAGCTCTTCTTTAAGACCGGCTGCATTTGCTCTAGCCTCCTGGGCACTCTTCGCCGGAGGAAACTTCGGCGCAGGCATATCGATTTGCGCTTGCATTTGAGTCAGGGGCAATTTGTCCGCCGCCTGTTTAGCTTCTTTTAGAACCTTTTCGGCATCGGCGGATTTGCCTTCAGAAAGCAGTTGTTGAGCATACTTCCTTCTTTCTTGGACCGGCGCTGCCAGCACCTGGATATGATCGGTTATCTCCTTGACGTACTGTGTCCGCTCTTGTCTCGTCAATTCCTTGTCTGACAACTTCGGTTTGCCATCAGGGCCTGTCTCGATTTTCTTATTGGCAGCAATCGCTTGTTGTTCTAAATCGATATCTGCAATTCTTTCCGGTCCGTTCTTTGCGGCAGCATCAGCCTTTTCTACTTTGTCTTTCAAGGTCGCACTATCAACCTTCGTGTCCGGCTGTCTGGGAGGCGGGTCGCCAGGGCGGGCTGGACCATCAGGAGTCGGATCGCCGAGCATCGCCAGGAGTTCGCCATTGCTGCGCATCCCTGATGCGGCTGCTGAATCGGGCTGTGTCGTACTAGTAATTGGGTTGTTGGAATCTGAGATGGAAAGCAAATTCAAGTCATTTGAAGTATGGGAGCTTGAACTTGCGGTCGTGCTGTCACTGATTTTCAGATCAGTGTCCGCTCCCCCGAGTTTGACCGGAGGTGGGACGTTGTTGTCTTGCTGTTCGTAATTCGTCATTGGAACCCCCGCACCCAGTCGCGATCCATTATACCCATGCACCTCGTGACTATCTAATCATGTCCCGATCCTTTCGCAGTAATGGCACTCGAATACCGCACCAGCAACAGAATTCGAGGTATCGAATGTGCAATTGCCGTCTGCAATATCACAAGTGGTGGCTACTCGCCTTCGGTCGGATCGTAATAGGCTCGGTCTGTACTGGTCTCGTCAATCTGAAAGATCGCGAATTTGTTACCGCTGGGATCTTCAAAGCTGTAGGCTTCGCCGTTTGGTGTACCGAATGGTCCGGCGGAAGGCTTCCAGCCTCGTTGACCAAGTTCACGGGCACAAGTAGCCAGGTCTTGAACTCGAAAAACCGGTTGGCAGCTCGGACCCCGCCTAGAGTCCGCAAGCAGAATCAGAGGACCGGCAGACAGGCTGAAAGCTGTTATACGAGAACCGAAGCGATCGAATTTCCAGACTTCTTGTGCCAGAAGGACATCCTTATAAAAAGCCAGATCCCGTTCGTAGTCATTGCTGCCGACGTAAAGGTATTCTACGCTTAGAAAAGGAAGTCCGGTATCGCTGGTAGTGCCGATTGGTGCGGTGTCGCCGGAAGTCGCTTGCGCTTCTCTGTTGAATGGCTCGAGTTCGATAGTGTCCACTCCCACTCGGAGCGGCGAGAGACTGGGCAGACTTTGAGCCGAGTCTCCACCAGAGTTCGGCTCAGTAGTTTGGACGAGCCCGCCACCAGTGCTACTGCCGTGGTGCATTGTTGTCACCGGCGGTGAAGGCATACCGAGTTTTGCCCTTCGTCTATCTTCCATGCTCAATTCCAACATGACAGCACAAGTCCGTTGCTTGAACTCGAATGCTTCGCCAACTTTGCCTAACTCTTCAATCGATTTTGCCAGTTGCTGAAGTTCGTTGGCAATCTCTTTCTGATTCTTGTTGCATAACCTGGTTATGGTCTGAACGATGTCGCGATACAGTTCAGCCGAATAGGCGTTATCGCTGCTGCCTAGGGCCTCTACCGCTTTGGTGAGGAGTGCGGATCTTTGAGTGTCGTCAACGAATGCCATAGAGTTTCTGTTTCATCAGTTGTTGCTAAAACCATAGAAACGACGCCCCTCTTTTTTAAGGTTCATCAAATAACCGCCCACTTCGCGGGCCGGTTTGTACTTGGTGTAGATCTCGTTGAGTCTGTCTACGACATAGTCTAGCCCGAGATCGTCGGCCCAGCGAAGCAATCCACCACGGAAGCGAGGAAATGCGACGCCAAGCACGAGCGCGAGATCGATGTCTCGGGCTTTGCGAACAATCTTCTCTTCCAGGCAACGACCCGCTTCATCGACCATCGGTAGAAAAAGCCTATCTCTAATTAGAGTAGTGGTCGCTTCATCCGGCTTCTCTTTGGAGACTGTGATGTTGACTTTTGCGAGGAATTCGACATTTTCATCTAACCTTTTGCCTTTGTCGTCCCAGAGATAGAGACCGCCACCGTCTTTGCCGCGCAGTCCATAAGGCATGATGTTATTGAGCATGATTGGTGGCAGATATCTTTGACCAAATTTCTCATGCATCAGATGGCAAACGCGACTGCTCAATTCCCAACCCAGTTCGTCGAACAAGCAAAATGGTCCAATCGGCATGCCGAACTGTGTAGCGGTATCGTCGACCCAGTTGAGCGGTATTCCGTCATCGCAAAGACGTGCTGCCTCAGCCATGAAGTGTGTGAGCAGGCGATTGACGAGAAAACCGGGACTGTCTTTGACAGTGACTGGAATCTTTCCGAGTTGTGCTGCGAATGCAATGGCTGTTTTCAACACTTCCGCATCGGTTCGCTCATGAGTAACTACTTCCACGAGCGGCATTCGATCGACCGGATTGAAGAAGTGTAAACCCAAGACACGCTCCGGTTTGTTACTGAACTGAGAGAGATTCGAGATTGCAAAAGAAGACGTATTGCTGGCTATGATGCAACCGGCGGGCACCGCCCTTGCCACTTCGAAGATGACTTTGTTCTTCAGGTCTGTATCTTCCGGTACTGCTTCAATGATCAATTGAGCCGGACGGAGATCATCATTCAAATCCGCAGCTTCGACGGATGCCGGCACAATCGCTTCGTCCGCCGATTTAGCGTCTAACCGTGATTCGGCACGCTTGTTGAGCCACTGGACGGCCGAAGCCGACTTCTCCGGGCTGCTTCCTTTCACCAGGACGTTGATTCCCTTTTGAAGCGCGATGTCTGCAATCTCCAAGCCCATCGTGCCGCTGCCGATGATACCGCAGGTGGTTACACGGTCGGCATTCTCCATCGTGCGAAGCGCTGTCTGTACTGCCATCTCTTGCGAGATGTAGAAGTTGATCATATTTTTTGCCATAGCCGAAACTGCCAGCTCGGCAAAGACTTCAATCTCTCGTTTTATTCCAGCCTCGAGACCGTTGACAAGCCCGTACTCGATGACTTCGATGGCGCGGCGGGGAGCAGGAACCAGCCCGCGAGTTCTAATTCGAATCATTCGGTCCGACATCTTCAGGATGGAGAGTCGTTTTTCATATCCGCCATCTTTTTCCTCAGCGGATTTTTCGCGCTCCTGAGCATGGATTGAACGATCGAATTTCGTTGCGATCATTTCCAGGGCGACCTCTTCCGAGGCATCGAGTAAATTCGAAACGACAATTTTGTCTACAATTCCGGCTGCCAATGCGAGCTCTGCATCAAGCGGCTCGCCGGAAAGAATGAGTTCTACGGCTGGCTTCACACCGATCATTCGAGGAAGGCGCTGTGTGCCGCCCAGTCCGGGTATCAAACCGATGTTGACCTCCGGCAGACCGATCTTAGTCTTGATATTGTTGGTTGCAACCCGCTTGTCACAGCAGAG
This sequence comes from uncultured Candidatus Obscuribacterales bacterium, assembly GCA_964418155.1. Lineage (GTDB taxonomy): Bacteria > Cyanobacteriota > Vampirovibrionia > Obscuribacterales > Obscuribacteraceae > JADYXR01. The sequence continues at coordinate 27,148 of CAYQKX010000006.1, forward strand.
CACGAGCTCGAGTCCGCCGCCCAGGCAGATTCCGTCGATAGCTGCGACCGTGGGGATCTTAAGTTCGGTGACCTTTTTGAGGACAGAATGCCCCTTTGCCGACAACGCATTAGCCTCTGCCAGCACGTCGATCTTGACGATCTCGCGAATGTCCGCTCCTGCGATGAATATGTTTTTCTTCTCTGATGAGAAGATCACGGCTTTGATGCTGGGCTCGGAAGCAATGAAGTCAAGCGCGGCGGAGAAATAATCGATAACGCGATTCGATAGTGCGTTAACGGAGCCAGCATCGAGCGACAAAACCGCCACTCCCGAGGCTCTTAACGAAAGCCGCATCTCATCGCCCCACACACCCAGGGTCACGTCCTGTTGTTTCAATACTTGATTCAATGTTTCCTCTCCTCTTCCGCCCGTTCGAGCCGAAGGTTAAAACGCATTTGTTCTGCGCAGATCAGCCAACAGATTTACTACATCGAAGAGATAATATCCAGCCCCTCAGAGCTTATTTAGTGGATTCGTAATGAATCAGTTTTTCGAAAAAGTTGCGAAGGAGTAACCGTAAACCACGGATTGCGAGGTCATTTCCTTCGGCAGCAGGAAGGCATTGATTTGAGCATCCACCGAATCTTCGACCAGGCTGACCAGTGGTTGGATACTTGTCGAATCGAACGTCTGCTCTACGATTGAATAAGAGCCATAACTGTGCCCTTCGTGGAGAAAGCCGAGACAACGCGATCGTCGATCCTGGCTGGAAACCATTACACATGCTGTCTCCCTCTTTGTTTTGAGAGAGTCTAGTAACGTTTTTATGTAGCTACTCGGCGGAGCCTTTTCCTGATCGCTTTCCCCAAGCGGAATGCCGAGGAACAGCGCCGACATCGATATGACCACCTCTTCGGGAAGCTCATATACGTGCATTTCAGTTGACTTGTGCATCAGATCCTGCAACATCGCCTTGAGCGATTGCTCGAGCACCTGCATCTGGGGCTGCGGCTTTCGACCGTAGATGCAGCCTACAACCCTGCCCTTGTAAAGCAGTGCTGCCGAGCGGGACAGCAGTTCGCTCGACTCGGCCTTTATACAGCCCGTGAGCTCACTAGCTTCGATATCTGTCAGAAGCTGGCGAATGTCATAGTCGCCGCATTTTACGGCATGGTTGAGCTTTCCGGTCAGGCTCGGCATGATGATGTCGACGGCTCTTCTGAGGCGGAAGTTGCGTGGATAAGAGTCTGCCCAGACGGCAAAAGCGGTCTCTTCCTCGCTCGGCAGGCCGAACTGGACCCGCTCTGTAGTGCCTATCATGTAAGCGAAGGTCATCAGTGCGCGATCTTTCGTCATGCAGACGAATGTTGCCGGAACTGTCTGCCCGATATTAAGCTCTTCGCGGCTAGGCAGAAAGGCGCCCAGCTCAAAATTGAGAATTGTAGCTGCATATCCGCCTGGCTCGGGTGCATCAACCCTGCAGAGGACGCTCTGTCCCGCCTTCAATTGCAGCTTGTCTGTGGATTCTTCGCTCATTATCAACCAAAAACGGGGTTTTCACCCATCGCGGCTTCTATTGTATCGCCTCGAGACCGGTCTCAGGGGCGTCCGATTTTAGCATCTTGACTTGGGCTAAATTGGGACCTTTAAGCTCTCTTTTGCTCGCTGGCAGGAGAAGTCTATATAATCCATATTGCTCGCTGCCGGTCAGGTCTTTCGGATGCTGCGTATAACCGTTCTCTTTTTATTCTCGTTGCTCTTATCTAATTGCGGTGGCTCACTCCCTTCGCCTAAGGCAGTCAGCAACCTGACCGAAGAGGCTCGTGCAAAGGATGTGGCAAACATCCAGCAGAAGATCGAGAGTATTGCCGAGCGTGCCGACCATGGTCTGGAAGAAGCCTGGATTTGTGGGCGGAATGCGCGGGTATTGAAGACCGGCTATGCCGGAGTAAGCCCAAAAGGTAAGGCCGAATTTGCAATCGCTTACGAGAAAATGTTGGAGTCGACGAAGGAAAACTTGGCTCAGGACCTAAAGTCTTATATCCCATACTCAACGCGAGCAAAGTTTGCGCACGAGTTCTGGATTAAGTCTGATTCCAGGCAGTCGTTTGAGAAAGAGAAAAAGAAGAAAAAGATTCAGTGGATTTACGAATCGCTACTCGATGCTTCAGAGCTGTTTTGGAGAGCGTATGAGCAGGTCCATCCAGAGCAAGTCAATTCTGCTGCAGTTCTTGCTCACTATAAGGAGCAGGATATGGTCTTCAATTACATGGAAGACGAGAAGACACCGGGTTCGTTCAGCGGTGAATACGTTAAGTGGGCAGAGAGCGAAGAGGATAAATCAGACAAATGAGCGAACGTGATGAAGAGAGTTACAGGCGCGAAGCGTTGTTTCAGCAGCGTCTCGCTGAACGTCGAGCCTCCCAAAACAAATTTCCATGGACCGGAGGCGGTGACGCGACGATAGATTTTGAAATTCCCAAAGAAGAGTCAAAACTTTTTGCGGACCGTTGCATCGAAGACACGGATCTCTCTGACGATGAGGTGGAACGAAGAGCTCTGCTCGATCTGACTTCCTACAATTTCTGGACCTTTTACAAGAGGTTGAATTACGAACTCCGTCGCGCGCGTCGTTATGAGCGTGAGTTGGCACTGTTGCTTGTGACGATAGACGGGCTGCATGAGATTTCGCAGCAGCATGGGCTGCAGCTCGAACACTCTGTAATTTTGAGCACCGGCCGAATCCTTTTGGGCTCCATCCGCGATGTCGATATCGCAGGCCGATGTCGAGACGATACCTTTGGGGTGATACTGCCGGAGACACCGTCACCAGGGGTCGAGATAGCAGCAGAGCGTCTGCGTACTAAGATGGAAGCGCATAACGTCGCCCACAATAAGAATAGCTTCTCGTTTACGGTAAGCGTGGGCGGCACCAATCTCGGTGCCGAGGACAAATCAGCTGACTATATGGTTGCTCGCGCTATCGAGGCGCTCAAAAGCTCGATTACACAGGGCAATACGGTTGCTTTGATCTAGCGGGCTCTAATCTTCTTCGAGCTTGAGTGGGTCTACATGGACAGCTTTGATCGACTTCGTGTATTTCAACGGGTCGAAGTCAAGTCCGGTTTCCACATCTTTGACAATCGATGATGCCGAAATTTCCGTGATTGACTTCTGGATGTTGGCGCAAATCGAATCAAGCGGTAAGTCGTCACCGTCAAGACCGAACGGATCCTCGATGTCCTCAGCGATGAGCTCGAGACCGACTAGGAAATAAGATGCCACTAGGATCAGTGGCAGACTTATCCAGATGTCGAGCTGCGGACCGACGATCCACGGCATGATAACGAGGTTGAGCGCGATGCCCTGTCGCATGAATGCGCGATAGGAAACTGCCAGCGGAGTTGTTTTGATTCTTTCACAGGCCCCTGAAACGTCCATGAAAGCTTTGAGGTGCGGGTCGAGAATTAAAAGACCCATCTCCGAAATTTGATTCTTCAAACGCCAGGAATTGACCGTTTCATACAATCTCAAAGCCACCTGCGAAGGCAGGTGATAGCTTTTGGGAATCTGCTCGATTGGCGGCATCCCGGGGAGGTTTTTCGTTGGTCTGGAATCTCTGAGATGATGCTTAAGTGCATATGCAAAAGCGACAATCTGCTCGCCGAGCTTCACCTTCTCATGGGCGGGTACGGCACAGTAGGCTTGCGCTTTCAGCGCGAGGTTGCGGGAATCGTTGACCAGCTGTCCCCAGAGCCTTCGACCTTCCCACCAACGCTCATAGGCCGAGTTGGTGCGGACGACGAGCAAAAGTCCGAACACCGCGCTTATATACGCCGCATTGCTGGCTTCTTTGAAAATCTGTTTCGAGATTCCTTGATCGGCTACCCATGTGACCCCGACAGCGTAGACCGCCATCAAGGTTAAGTAGAGCCAGAGGCGCTTGAACACCGGGATTTTATGCATCCGAGTGAATGGATGGATAAAGATGCCTAGAGCTCTGTGAACACCTTTTGCTGTCTCCATACTTGGAAGCGTCATGGTGGATCGAGCTGTCGGCGTGGGAATAGCCTGAACCCGTTGAACGTTTTCTTGCATATCTGACATTTGAAGTTGTAACCCTTGGTAGCAGCTGACTGGAGCGTCTAATGCATTCGGGCTTACCAGGGTCATCGAACGCATCGTCATAGATAAATACTATACACTGATTGTCAAGCAGGGGAATTAACCGGATTAAACTTAGTTATGTAAAACGCAAGTATCGTCTGGATCGCGATGAGAAGTACTCTATCGCTCCTGCTACATGGTGGAAAGCTTTTCTTCCGCCGGCTTCTTCCTTGGATCGTTGGGATCGACCAGCTTAATAAAAGTTTGAAGCTCTTCTTTGGCACCATTGAGATCGCCTGTCTTCTCCAGGGTTCTGCTTAGCAAATAGTGTGCGTTAGCATCTTGCGGCGCCATCTTTGTCGCTTCTATGTACGCTTTAGTAGCCTGATTGACGTTGCCGGCGATCATGAGAGTGGAGCCCAAGTTCAGTCTGGCGCTCACAGATTTTGGATCGAGCGCGACTGCTTTCTGCGCATTGACTACGGCTTCGGCGACGTTACCTGCTTGTGCATGGGCGAAGCTCAGTCGGTCGTACAGATCTGACGCGTCCGGATAAACTGCGATTCCTTCCGTCAGGTATTTGATTGCGCTGCTGCTTTGTTTTTCCTTTAGCAGAAGTCCCGCCAGTGCCGTGATCACTACTTTGTCTTTGGGATTGATCTGATAGGCTTTCTCCAATTCGGCTTTGCTTTCTTCGGTGCGTCGCAGCTGAGCAAGCACTCTTGCATAGTTGGCGCGGTACAATGCATCATTCGGTCGTTCTGCAATCGCCTTCTGATAAACAGAGAGCGCTTCCTCAGGTTGTTTCTTCAGTGCGTAAACGGCGCCGAGATCGGCGAGCGCATCTGCATATGTCGAATCGGTCTCGATTGCCTTTTTGTACTGTTCTATTGCCTCATCCAGCTTTCCTTGAGTGACGTACTCGTTGGCGTGAAAGTAGTAAGATTCCGCTGCCAGGAAATCTGCGACGTTGAGTGGAATTTTCGACGCCTGTTCTACCGCTTGAGCACCAATGATCAGATCCTTACCTTTCCAATCGCTCTTCAGGACTGGAGTCTGTTGTGCCGTGTACTGACCGTGAGTGGTATCGTATTCGGTTTGCGTCTTGGCCTTGTCGAAGGCATCACCGAGTGGTATCAGACCGTCGTTACTCTTCAAGGCAGAAATGAGATTCGTCGAAAAGATATTGCTCCAGCTCATCTGGTCTGGTTTGCTGGAAGAGATGATGATGAAGCCGCTTCCTGTAACTAGTTTATTGGGATCAACGTTCTTCGGGCGATTGCTATTCTCGTTAGTCAACTCAGCCGAGCCGCTGTGTGCTGCTTGAAGCACAAGTAGAATTCTCTCGGCTTTGACATTTTGCTTGATAGTCTCCATGAGATCGTTCATCGAGACGCAAGTTCCATATATGTTGTCCAGGGCGGAATCATACGCGCAAAGATACGAGGCACCGTCGGTGGTGGGAAAACTATTGGTACTCACGAACACAACAACTAGATCATCTGGTTTTGCCAGCGCTCCGAGCCACTGAGAACCGATGCTGGTCAGCATCGTCTGTTTGGTCGCCTTCGAGTTGGTGATCAATCGGACATGGTCTTGACTGAATCGACCACCATGCGGATCGAGCAGGTAGTCGTAGAATGCCTTGGCCGAAGAGTCAAGCACCGGATCATTGGACACCAGACGATTTTCTTTGAACTTGGATATGCCGATTACAACCGCCCATTTCTGCCGAATGGGCCTGTTGGGTCCTTGCTTATTAGGATCGAGATCCTGAATCTTGGTGAATTTCACGCCCGGTAGGGCCGGTTGATTTGTATTGTCTGCTGCCTTCGCCAATGGTGTCAGAGACAGAAGTATCGCTAACAATAAGGTCGAATTAACAAGACGCCATCTCTCGAGCGCTGTCGCACGCCCGGGAAGTTTCGTACTTCTTGTTGCTTGCATATGAGCGAATCCCTTCAATAAAAGTTTCTTTGAATAAACAAACCAGTGATTCTCATGGTGCAGTGACACTATTGGTGCAGTAACGCGACGTCTACTGCTAATGTACCGTCTGGATTGTCGAATACCAATCTGACCTGGCTGTTCTTCGTTTGGCTCGCCAGCGCTGTCGGGGCTACCTCTTCCGGCATGATTATTGGATTGGAGTCATCCCAGGAAAGCTGCATTCTGGTGCCGATCAAGTCTTTCGCGCCACTCGAGTCTTCCGAGACATACGCGATTTTCGTTGGATCGGTGGGTTTCAATTTGTCCATGCTGATTTGTTGTTTGGAAAACATGATTCGCACCTTCTCCAGACCGGGGTGCGCATCAAAAGCTAGCCAGTCTTCGTAGGGGAGCGGGTAATCTTGTTCCTTCCGAAGAAAGTTGTGATCGCCTGTGTCTTTCGAGGGAAAGAGCACCGCACTGGATCCGGTGCTGCCTTGTTGCAGGACGATATAGGCATATCCGTCATTCTCAGGAATGACGTGAAATCTGATTGCGTCTCCAGAACGGAAGGATGTCTTGTTGTTACAGCGATAGACTTTGCCTTTGCGCTTCAGTTCAATCCAGTACGATATCGCCGTCTTGTGCGATGCCAGGTTGGCTGTCGGCTGATCCTGAGGCTTGCTTGCTGGATTCGATGGTGGCAGGCTGGCAATCTGCGCTGGTTTCGAATCATCCTTTGCTGGCGTGCCTGTATCGCCACCAGTGCTCGCCGGCTTGTTGGCTGCTGAATCAGTGTGGCTGGCAACTCGTTCTGCGTTACCTATCGGGGCGACGTTAGCGGAGATCCACTTGGTTACGAAGTTGAGATCCTGCGCATTGAATTGTCCATCTTCGAAAATCAAGTGTTCTGCTGTTTTACTCAAAACAATCTCGCGATGTGGTGTGGCCAGACTACCGAAGAGTTTGAAAGTGCCGGCTGGTCTCACTAGTCGATCGTTGCTTCCCTGAATAAACAGAACTCTCGTGTTCTTGATTCTGGGTGCCATGTCGAATGTACTGTTCATGAAATTCTTGAATGCGATCAATTCGTTGGCCGATACCTCCGTCCTTGTGAGAGGATCGTTGAGCCATGTCTGCTTCAGGGCGTCCTTTTTAGTTGCGCGTCCTACGATTGCCGGTCCGACGTCGAGGGGGGCATTGAAGCCGTGCAAGAAGACGTGCTTTACCACGCCCATCTCGGAGTCCGCCTTGTCGAAACGATCGCCTGCCGGGACGGATGATATCAGTCCATAGACGAGATTTGGATACATCTCGGCGGTCTTCATCGCTATGGCTCCGCCCATCGATTCACCGAGAACGATAATCTTTAGATCAGGGTGAATCCTGTGAATTTCGTTGAGGGCGAGTCCGATGTCGGACATTGTGCTATTGAAGTCGATGCGATTCTTGCCCTTTCTGACCCAGGCGCCAAAACCGCGGACGTCTATAGCGTATGTAGCCACACCTTCTTTCGCCATTTCATTGGCGAAGGCGTCATAGGTGCCTTTGTGCAAGCCGAATCCGTGGATGCAGAGCATCGCGACTTTCGGCGATTGCTTATCTATCCAGACCATGCAGGGGATTTTGTCGGAGCCGACCGCGGGTTTTGCGCTCATCGTCTTGGCGCCTTCGGTTGGATCCAGTTGGATCTCAGAGGCAACGCTGTCTTTGACGACAACCTTCGCTTCCGCGCTCTCGGTCGAGTTAGCCAGAATTGCCGCAACCAAACCTGCCAACAAAGCGGCTTTTCCGCCGCCTGCATTAGTTTTCATTTTCAAATGACCTCAACAATGACAACCTCCGATCTGGTTATCGATTTAACTACAGCCGCTCGAGGAATTTTAGGAGAAGCTTAGTTAGTCCATCACTTCGGGTTCTATTACGTCGTCGTCCTTGCTTGCGCCGGCGGCTGCTTTCTTGCTTTCAGCGCCATCGGCTTTTGCTTCCTGGGTCTTTCCGTCGTCCGAGTCTCCCTCGCCGTTAGTCGAATTTGATGATTCTTCGGCCTTGCCGGACTCTGTCGATTCTTTCGCCCGCGCCTCGGCAGCAGCCTTAGCGGCCTCTTCTTCCTGCGCTTTCTTCTGTTTGACAGCGTTGATCTCCTGGGCAATTTGGCTCAGGACACCTTTCAAATCGTTCATCGTTCCTGTGATCGTCTCCTCTGAGGCGTCAGCTAGAAGTTCGGCCTTGAGTTTGCCTACGATGTCCTGGACTCGATCCTTCGTGTCCTGGGTAATCTCGTCGCCATTTTCCCGGACCTCGCGCTCGACTGTGTAGATCAGTGCGTCGGCCTGGTTTCGCAATTCCACTTGCGCTTTGCGAATCAGATCATCGCCCGCATGAGATTCCGCTTCTTTCATCATGCGATCGATATCCTCTTTATTGAGGTTCGTGCTCGCCGTTATCTTGATCTTTTGTTCCTTCCCGGTGTTGAGGTCTTTGGCGGTTACGTTCAAAATCCCGTTGGCGTCGATGTCGAATGATACTTCGATGCGAGGCACTCCCCGTGGTGCGGCTTGAATTCCCGACAGGCGGAAATTGCCTAGAAGCTTGTTATCTTTTGCCATGGCTCGTTCGCCCTGGTAAACGAAGATGTCGACCGCATTCTGATTGTCTTCGGCGGTCGAGCACAGTTGTGTTTTGTGCGTCGGTATTGTGGTGTTTCGTTCGACTAATTTAGCAAATACACCACCCATGGTATCAATACCGAGCGACAATGGTGTGACGTCTAGAAGCACTAGATCGGTGACTTCACCTGCTAAGACGCCGGCCTGAAGCGCAGCCCCCACGGCAACGACTTCATCCGGGTTAACGCTTTGATTGGGCTCTTTCCCGCCAGTCAAGGTCTTGACCAGTTCTTTGATTGCGGGAATTCTGGTCGATCCGCCAACAAGAACAATCTCGTCGAGATCTTTGAGCTCGAGTTTGGCGTCTTTGATGGCTTGTTCTACTGGACCTTTGCAGCGTTCTACCAGTGAGTTTGTCAAAGCATCGAACTTGGCTCTGGACAAGCGCATGTCGAGGTGCTTCGGTCCGCCTTCATCGGCAGTGATGAAGGGCAGGTTGATCGTTGTCTCAGTAACGGAGGATAGCTCAATCTTCGCCTTCTCGGCTGCTTCCGTCAGTCTCTGCAGTGCCTGCGGATCCTTACGTAAATCTATTTTGTCGGAGTTGAGGAATTCCTCGGCGATCCAATCCACGATTTTGTGATCGAAATCGTCACCGCCGAGGTGTGTGTCTCCGGATGTTGACCGGACTTCGATGAGACCTTCGGAAACTTCCAGAATCGAAACATCGAAAGTTCCGCCGCCCAGGTCGAAAACGAGGATGGTTTCATCCACCTTCTTCTCGATACCGTAGGCTAGTGCTGCAGCCGTCGGTTCATTGATTATACGCAGGACCTCGAGACCGGCAATCGCGCCGGCATTCTTCGTCGACTGTCTTTGCGAATCATTGAAATACGCAGGGACCGTGATCACTGCGCTGTCAACGGTCTCACCCAGATAAGTCTCGGCATCCTCTTTGAGTTTGCGCAGCACCATGGCCGACAACTCTTCTGGAGTGTAATCCTTATCTTTGATCGTGACACGGCAGCCGCCGTCCGATGCCTCTTTCACCTTGTACGAGACTATTCTAACCTCTTCCGAAACTTCCGAGTACCTTCTTCCGATGAAGCGTTTCATCGAGTAGACCGTGTTCTGTGGATTGACGACCGCTTGCCGCCTGGCCAAAAGACCGACGAGTCTTTCACCGGTTTTGTTAAATGCCACCACTGACGGTGTTGTCCTCCCACCCTCCGAATTTGGAATCACGGTGGCGCGTCCACCCTCCATGACGGCGACGACCGAGTTGGTGGTGCCAAGGTCAATTCCAACAGTTTTGCCCATGTGTGTGTCTCTCTCTCTCTCTGTCAGCTATATGACAAGCGTCTGGGAAGTTATAATCAGCATTGCATTGTATCAGAACGCACTGCGCCCAACCGGAGTTGGCGTGCGCCCGCAAGACTTCACAACAATCTGTAAATCCGCTCGCCATGCTGACTGAAAGCCGATACGTTCGGTGCCGACGTGGGAATGCGCCCTGTATTCGGGCGGAACAGTCACTTTATATTGTTAGGGATTGCTGAAAACTGGTAAATTGATAGTAAGGTGCCATCTGTCGGCATTTTACCTTACTAAACAATTTGTTCTCGGAGGGCTACATGAGTCAGGGTGGGCAAGACTTTCCCGAGTATTCGGGACCGCATCAGTCCTATGGAAACCATGTCCCAGACAATACCGGCGATCAGGCTGAGTTGAGCAGTCAGGAGCTGATCGACATGGTCCATGAGAAGCGCGGCGTTATTCCCGGCGCAGAGCCTGAAGCAAACACTCCGAAGCGACCGACCAGAATTACTCACCACGAAATCAAAGCAATGAAAGTTACGGTGAGAAAGGAGTCTTCACCGATTGTCGGATTGTTCAGAAGAATCGGTGGATTTTTCTCCGTCATCATTCAAGCGATTTCCAGCCTGTTTACCAGCAGGCGACTTCGGGTCGACGGTTGTGCTGAGAACGGCCACACCTTTCCGAAACACTGGCAAGGCGATTTCCCGCGCTGCGTTCATTGTCAGGCGCTGATCAAGAAGCCGCCGAAGAGCAACAAATAGGGCTTTCTTCAGTTCGCAAATCGCACTTCACAGGTGGGCCCTCGGGATTAACAAGCAAGCGTCCCGGTTGCATAGTTCCCGAGGCTGACAAGAGTCTCGTTTTCTATTGACTGGCCTTTGGGGTTGGTTTACCATACATATTTATGGTGATGGTGAAGACGATTGCATTAGGAGTTCGGGAGTTCGCGCTGCCGGTGCCACGCCTGGGCAGTATCGAGCTTCATTCAGGATATGGACCATTACCGATATCGGGCCAGGAGATACACGAGCAGTTCCTGCAAAGTCGTAAGAAGGAGATCGCCGGGTATCAAACTGAGCTCAGGCTGAAGAGGAGCTTCGAGCGACAAGAGTACAAAATTGTCGTTGCCGGAAGAGTAGATGGATTCTACAGGGACGGCAGCGACTCGAACGCTTTGGAATGCCTGGAAGAGGTGAAGACTGATTTTAACAATCAGCTACTGGCTAAGATGCTCGGGGCTAACAGTCAGCACCCGTATTGCTTGCAGTTGAAAACATACGGCTATCTCTACTATCTGGAATACGGCACAATTCCGGATTTGAGAATGCTTGCAGTATCTATCCGAGACAAGTCATTTGAGACTATAGTCCTGAGTCTAGCGCTCCAGGAGTATGAAGAGTGGCTAGATAAGCGCATCGCAGAGGTGATCCAGGACTTTGAAGCTGAGGAACGCATCATCAGTAGGCGGATGAAAAATTCGTCCACTCTTGTTTTTCCATTTGATGAACCGCGCGCTGGACAAAACGAGCTTATTTCAGAGGTCGGTAACTGCGTCGATCAGGGAAACTCTATGATCGTTCAGGCACCGACCGGTCTAGGGAAAACTCTGGGTGTTATATATCCAGCGTTGCGCTCTAGCCTGTCGCGTGGTTCTCAACTCATCTATGTCACTCCGAAAAATAGTCAGCATGCAGTTGCTCGCGAAGCGATTCAGCGTTTACAAAAGCTTTCCGGCAAGATCAAGGCCGTCATCATGACAGCAAAGTCGAAGATCTGCATGAAGGAGGAGACTTACTGCAATCCGGAATATTGTGAGTTCGCTCGAGACTACTACGCCAAGGTCGCAGACAACGATCTGTTAAAGAAAGTAGCGAAGGTCGATGTTCTCGACAGGCATCGTTTTACCAAGTTCGCAAGAAAGTATGAGGTTTGTCCCTTCGAACTTTCACTTGATTCAATCAAGAATGCTGATATCGTGGTTGGTGACTACAATTATGTGTTCTCGCCGTTCAACATCATGGGGCGCTTTTCCAATGCGCTGACCAATCATCGAGAGTTGCCCGACCTCGTTATCGACGAAGCTCATAACTTGCCTGCTCGTGCGTGTGGATACTATTCAGCCGCACTATCAATCAATCAGCTCGAAGAGCTCGAGAAGAAGATTTCACATATGCCTCTTCATGTCGCGCATCGAGCGAAGGCGGTGGCAAGAGATGCTGTGGAAGCTATTCTTCAATTCCGTTCTGAAAGCAACAAGGACTATGTTATCACTGTCGAGCAAGAGCAGTTCAAGAGTCTGCTGGCACGAGCCAAGGAGATTGCTGTACAGCATCTTTCCAGCCTGGCTGTGCCATCGGGAAGCGATCCGATTTTGGAATTGCAGCGACTGTTGGAGACGTTCGTGTCTGCTCTGGGCTACGTCGATGACGAGGAGTTCGTCGTCCTCTACCAGCGCACTGCAGGCGGTACCATTAAGCTGGTATGCTGCGATGCTTCGATGATGCTCAAAGATTCATATAAAAAAGTCCGATCTGTCGTCGGTTTTTCCGCGACTTTGAAGCCGTTCAACTATTACGTCGATTTGATGGGCTTGGACGCTGATAAGACTTTGACTCGAGAGTTCGAGTCACCGTTTCCAAAAGATAATCGCAAAATGTTGGTGATTCCGCAGATCTCTACCAAGCTGAGGGATCGTGAGCGAAATTACGGGAAGATTGCAGAGGTGATCGAGCGCCTGACTCAGGTCAAAATCGGCAATTATGTTGTCTTCTTTCCGAGCTTCGATTTCTTGTATCAGGTCAAAAGTCGAATGCCGAATTTGAGCGGCTATGAGACCCTCGTTCAGCATCGTGAAATGACTCAATCGCTGACTGAGCAGTTTCTCAATGTCATGCGAGTCGGACAAAATCCGGTGATACTATTTGCGGTGCAGGGCGGAGTCTTTTCGGAGGGGGTAGACTATCCTGGAGATATGTTGATCGGCAGCATTATTGTCGGACCGGCTTTGCCAACTTACGATTTCGAGCGCGAGACCTTGATTCGATACTTCGATAACAAGTACGGCGATGGCAATGCCTATGCCTGTATTTATCCGGCGATGACCAAAGTTGTGCAGAGCGCCGGCCGAGTCATTCGGGGTCAATCGGAGAGAGGCGTGATCGTCTTGCTCGGACGTCGATTTCTCCAGAGTGAGTATGTTGTTGCCATGCCGAAGGACTGGTATGACCATTCTGTTAACGAGCTTGTATCGAACAAAATCATCTCGGACCTCGAGGATTTCTGGGGGAGTGCAGAGCAACCAATCTCGAAAGCTAATTAAACTAACGAGTTTGCTTAGTATACTAATTGAAAGTCACTGTATTGGCGCCGCCAAGTTCAATGGACATCAGGTCATAGTCGATGGGCAATTCAGTTAAGACCATAGTCAGGCGAAAGAGCACGAAGAGCAAGACGGCTCTGGTTGAGCACGCGTGTTTATTTCTAGACTGTCAGACGACGGGAGCGAGCCCGGCAGCTGGCGGCAGTCTTTTAGAAGTGGGTTGGACGGTTGGCGATGGCAGTGGCTTCTCTGATATCTCCTTTGATTCATTCCTGATCGCGCAACCCGATGACCAACCTATTCCGGGTCGTATTCAGATGTTGACCGGTATCACAGACGAAGAGATGGTTAGCGCGATTCCTCCAGATTTGCTGTACCAACACCTGATGGCTTCTATCAAGCCGTTGCCGAAGCCACTCTTGTGCGTTATGCACTACGCCAGGTTCGAAACTCCTTTCTTGAATTGTCTCGTCGAAGAGTTTGGTGGCAGGCGCAAAAAATGGCCGTTGACCAATATCTGCACCTTCGAAATTGCACGACGGCTCTATCCCAACCTTCCATCTCGCGGTATTAGAGCCCTGGGAGGATACCTGGGGATAGACATGGACGAGCTGAAAAGAACGCGTGCAAATGTCGAAGCGACGCGCGTGATCTGGCGGCACCTGGTGGCAAAGCTGGACGAAATTGGTGTATCCAGACTGGATCAGTTAGAGCAATTTTTGTCCGAAAAAGCAGCCTCGCGATCGGGAAAGCTGCAGTACCCAATGCAGGCGTTTAAGCGTTTGGAGCTACCTAATGTTCCCGGTGTGTACAGGATGCTGAGCCAAAATGGACGAGTGCTTTACGTTGGCAAAGCAACATCATTGAAAAGTCGTGTTAACAGTCACTTTCGAGGTCGCAAGAAAAAGACGAACAAATCGATGGAACTGCTAACCCAGGTAGCGGATATCGAGGTCATCGAATGCGGCAGTCCACTCGAGGCTGCTCTCCTCGAGTCGGATGAGATCAAACGCTTGGATCCACCATACAACGTAAGTTTAAAACAGCGAAGTAGATCGTTGCTGTTTGCATCACCTGAATTCTTGTCGTTCTCAGAATCGCAAGACGAAGTTCATACGCTGGGTCCATTGACTAATCCCCGCGCAATCGATGCTCTGCTCCGTCTAGCTGCCACCATAAATAGTGGCATACCGGATGCTATGGTTCTTTTCGAAAATATCACGATTGAAGACTTGATCGAAGGTATCGACCTTTTTCTAGAGCGCCATGGTTTGGATTTCGAAGAAGGGACAACTCCTCGCCAGCTCATCGCCCTGGGACTGACTCTGTTTCGTTCGACTAAACGGACAATGCGACAGCTGGCGTTGGAGGCGACTCAGGAATCAGAGGACGACTCCGATGAGGACGAAGAATCGGATACTTCATCCGAACGTGTAGCTACCGAGACGAATACGGAATTGACCGAGTCCGATGACGATCTGGAAGACATTTTTCTGGAAGACGAAGACCTGACGCCGGAAGAGATTGCTAATCGACTCGACTCTTTGCTGATGGGGATTGCGCGCTCGTACCTGGTCTCGAAAGAAATGACCAGCTTGCTTAATTCCAGAATTCGGTTCCACTATCGCAGACAACCAAGGCAGCTCACGCTGCGCCAAGGTCGAGTCTATTTGGCAAGCGAGGAATTCCCTACTTTTGGAGCGATGCGTTGGCAAGACCGAGTAGGCGTAGCAGAAGCTTCGATCAGCTATGCAGCTGAAGTGGACGCTGGCGTCGAAGGTTCAGCCGGCGAATCCCTCACTCAACCAGTATCCGCGTCTGCCGACAAACGCCTGGACCTTGCTGTCGGCCCCTCGTCTCTTTGCTGGGTTGGGCTTGACATCAAGGACTTCGACCGCATAAGGGTGCTTCTCACCGAGACTGCGAAAATGATTTCAGCAGGAGCTGATGTCGTGATTGAGCCCAGGGTTCGATTTCTCAGTCGATGGTAATGTGATGCAGGTAGCTGTTCTTGCTGATACGCACATAAAGACTTCCGGGAAAGACTTGCCGAGAAGCGCTTACGATCAAATAAGACGTTCGGACGCCATCATCCACGCCGGCGACCTGGTCAACGACATTATTCTGGAAAGGCTTGCCCAGTGTGCCCCGGTATATGCTGTGATGGGTAATAACGACCATGGTGTTGCCTTGCCTCTCCACCTGGAATTAGAATTCAAGGGCACAAACGTTGCCGTCGTTCACGATTCGGGTCCGCGACATGGAAGGCGTGACCGCATGAGGCACCTGTTTCCGAAGGCGCGAATTGTCGTATACGGTCACAGCCACATTCCAGATTGCTCTGATGAAGAGGATTTGCTGCTGTTTAACCCTGGCTCACCAACAGACAAGCGAAGGCAACCAGATCACACAATGGGAATACTTCGTTTCAATGATGGAAGATTTGAGGCCGAAATAGTGATTCTTTAGCCAAGTCGTAATAAGATCGTTTGTTCATCGGTTACAACCGCAACCAATCGTAAAGGCTCGGCTTAACGAGCCCGGAGAAAATGTATGTCAAATTTTTTTCAGACCAATCAAGCGATTCCAGAAGAGGTCAAACAGATAATCAAATATGCCAGTGAAGACGAAGTGGTGGAAATCATGCTTCAGTCTTTGAAAATGGCTCTTGAAAATCCGGATGAGATGGCGAAAGCGATGCCGCAGATGCCAAAAGCCATGATTGACAGCATGAAGTTTTTTCCGAAAAATGATCTCACGCTAAGGCCGATGGCCAAAGCCATGGCGAAACTGCTGATTCAGCAAGTCAAGCACGGAAAAGAGCCCACGCCAGAGGAAGTCACCAAGGCAGTCAGCGAGGCGATGTTCAGCTCCGGGGCGGTGCCTGGTGGAATGCCTGGCGGAATGCCCGGTCTGGGTGCTTTAGGCGGTCTGGCCGGAATGCCCGGGATGGCAAGTTTGCCTGGTATGGGTGCTCTGCCTGGTGCTTCCGCGCCCAGTGCACTTCCTGCTTCGAACCTCGAACCCGAATTTGCCCAGCAGGTTGAACGGCACATCTCGAATGGAAAGAACCGACTGGCTGAGCAAGAATTTGACGAAGCAGAGAAAGAATTTTCCATAGCGGTCGAACTTCTGGAAGAGCCTCAACCTGATGGCGAGTTGATGTTCGCTGCGTTGCAGCATTTGTCGATTGCGCAGCTCGAACAAGCGGAATATTTAAAGGCCGAGCCGATCTTGAAGAGATGGTTGCGCCTGGGTGAAAAAATTTACTCTCCGGAGCATCACCTACTCGCCGGAGCCTATCTGGGTCTCGCCCGAGTCAGAGAGAGTCAGCAGAAAATGGATGATGCTGAATTGCTCTATAAAAGAGCGCTCTCCATCGCAGAAAAGACTGGTGAGCAGGATGCTGAAGCGCTTGCTGCCACAATTGATTCGGTCGCCTATTTTTATGAATCGCGAAAGCGATACAACAAGGCCGACCCACTGTTCGAGCGCTCGTATGTTCTTCGCAAGAAAATTGCGGGCGACGGCACGCTGGAAGTTGCTGATTTCGAACTTGAATATAGTCTTGTTCTCAACGAACGTGGGCAAAACGAGCAGGCCACAGACTGGTGCAAGCGAGGCGTGGCTACCAAGACGAAACATCTCGGCGAAGACGATGGTGAAGTTATCGAAGCGAATATTCATCTGGGCGAAATCATGTTCGATGCTAAGGATTACGCAGGTGCAGAGGCGATTGCACGGAAGGCAATAGCGCAACTCGAGCCATCAGGCGACGAAGCGCTCCCCAGCGCCAAAGAGCTTCTTATTCAGGTGCTTCAGGAGACGGGCCGAGATGAAGAGGCGCTTGCTCTGGAAAACGAACTCAATAGCAGTGCCGGCGGCGGATGCGGTAGCTAGGTCGTTAACCCCTCGCAGGCATAGGTTTGGCAGCCAGTGCGGTTTTTGCTGATTACGTCCTTTTACAGGACGCTAATCAGGTAATTTCTTTATGGCTGAATGGACGGTGCGGCGACCCACCGCCTGTTGCCACCGTGCTATATGCTCTTATTCGTGCCGGAGTCGGCGATGCTCAGAGAATCCAATTTATTGACGAACTCGCTTGCGATCGTCTGAACGGTGATTATAAGTCCACCTTGCATCGATACGAATACAAAGAAAAGCGCGACAGCGACGAGCAGATAGACGCTACCGTACTCGTTGGAGCTTTCTCCAGCCTGGTCGTCTACAAACTCTTTGAAGAACTCGCTCATGACGCTCCTTTTGCATCAGATCTGCCGACGAGTTACCGTTCGGCGCTAGTAATCGAGAGTATAGTCAATGTCAATGGTTGTGACAATCGGGAAAATACGCACTGTAAAGAGATGCCTTGCAATTCCTTCGTCGTGCCACTTACACCGTTCACATAGCACGTTATTGCGTCGACCTTGCTGTGGTGTCGAGTTTAGTATCGTGCCGGAAGTAAATCGATATCGATGTACCTGCTGTTGGAAAAACGCCGGACTTTGCCAACTTGGAGAACGGGCAGCGGACGCGTTGTGTTGCGCGCCGCATGCACGGGTGTCAAATCGCAAATCGATATCGATGTACCTGCTGTTGGAAAAACGCCGGACTTTGCCAACTTGGAGAACGGGCAGCGGACGCGTTGTGTTGCGCGCCGCATGCACGGGTGTCAAATCGCAAATCGATATCGATGTACCTGCTGTTGGAAAAATGCCGGGCTTTGCCAACTGCAGCGGAGTCGTCTTGTTTGCGCGCCCCATTTTCCTGTGCCGGAACTGGTTTGATACCGAGCTTGCAGCTATGTGACCGAGCCGTCTCTCATCATCACCAGATCTTCTCGAATCTCGTTGGCATTTTGATATCGGTCGTCAGGCTTCTTCTCTAGGCATTTCATGATGACCATCTGAAGATCGGCTGGGATCTCGGTTGCAGCGGCTGCGCGGGCAAATGGCGTCGGCGGTTGTTTGACCTGTTTTGTCATGGTATCTCTGGGGCTTGCTCCTGCAATTGGAGCCAGTCCTGTGAGTGCTCGGAACATGACACAGCCGAGTGAGTAGATGTCGGAACGGGAATCGACATGGCCTGCCAGGCATTGCTCTGGACTCATATACGCCGGGGTTCCTGTGACATATCCGTCCAGAGTTACCTTCTCAGCCTTGGCGGCTTCCGGGTCTGCGGGTAATGCCAGACCGAAATCGACGAGCTTCACTACAAGCGGTCCGTTGCCGTTCTTGTTGAGAAGCATGATGTTGGCGGGTTTCAGATCCCTGTGCACTATGCCGTTTTCATGCAGGTGCTGCAGAGCATCGCAAATCTGGATGAAGATTTCGAGGCTTACGTTGACATTCATATTTCCTTCTGTGCGGATGGCTCTTCGAAGGGTGGTGCCGTCCAGAAGTTCCATGACGATGTATGGTGCACCTTCCGCGGTGCTACCCATGTCAAACACTCGAACAATATTCGGATGGTTCAATTTCCCGGCGGCCCGAACCTCTCGCTGAAAGCGCTGAACATCGCGCTCAGTTCCTCGAGTCAATATTTTTATAGCGACGGGCTCCTGGTCGCTCAACTCTTGTGTGGCTTTGTATACAACGCCGAGATGACCTCTGCCTAGCTCTTCAACGAGCTGATACCTTCCCGCGATAACCGTGCCTAACACCTTGAAGTCCACCTGCAAAATTCCTTCTGCCGATGTACCCGGCCCGTCGACCCAGCAAACGGTGCGCGTCAACGTTGTGTTAGTCAACCAGCTGGACTTTCGGACAAACACTCAGCTAGCATAAGTGCTGTGCCGCTGGCCGACCCGACCTTGTTAGGAGCCGGTCTGCTTAATCAGATCTTCTATCGGTGCGAGAAATTGGCTCTACCTCGACCTGGTGGATTGTATATCCATCCATGTCCCCAACCGCCCGCTTTGCCGACCGGATTATAATGCCAATACTTACCGTGGCCTTTGCCACCAATTCTTCCTGGGGGATTGGTGCCAACGTGATTGTTATACCTGACCAGGCCAGGACCAGGGGGATTGTAGACCCATCCCCTGCCCCATCCGCCTGTTGGTCCAGCCGGATTTCTCGTCCAGTACTTACCATGACCGGGACCGCCGGCGGCTCCGGGCGGATTGTAGCTCCATGCTTCCTGGCACGAAACCGAGCCAGCGACTCCCAGAGTCAGCAACAATAATTGCCATTTCATGTGCGACCTCCTATGAATACTTTCCTTGGTGTTGGGAGAGGACAAAAATTCTCTCCACACTTCTTTAAACGTTCAAACCTTGCAAAGAGTTCAATGATTTTGATGAAAAAAACGAGATTTAAGGATTTATTTTTCACCAATCATTCTGTATCCTTCCTTTCTTGACCAGTTCACGATCGGCCTTCTTACCGTCAGTGGTTTAAATGAGCATAAAGAAAGCTGCAACTACCAGCGATATCATCAAATTTGTAACAGCTCAGCTGGAGCAGGCTGCCGATCCGAGCAAGGCTCCTGAGATGGCTGCTTACATGAAGACCGACATGCCATTCTACGGAGTTCAAAAGCCCGACAGAGAACCAATCTTGCGAGCCATCAAAAAGGGATACCGTCCGAAAGATCGACGCGAATACGAAGCAACGATGAGACAGCTCTGGAATTTGCACCATCGTGAAGAGAAGTACATTGCTCTGGGTTATGCCACCATTTTTGTTGACTTCGCTGCTCCGGGTACGCTCGATTTGTTTGAAGAATTAGTCAGAGACGGCGCCTGGTGGGACTTTGTTGATGTTATTGCCTCTCATCTGGTAGGACATCTTCTGAAAAGTCACCGAGCTGAGATATCTCCGATCATGGATGTCTGGGTAGACGATGATGATTTTTGGATTCGCAGAACGGCAATTCTGAGTCAACTGAAGCACAAGAAAAATACTGATTCCAAGCGCTTGTTTTCATACTGCTTAAAATGCGCCGATGAAAAGGAGTTCTTTATTCGAAAGGCGATTGGATGGGCCCTTCGAGAATACAGCTATGCCAATCCTGAAGCCGTTCATCGGTTTATCGTGAAAAACAAGTCTCGCCTCTCCGGTCTAAGTGTTCGCGAGGGGGCAAAGCAGCTTGTCAAAGCCGGTTGGACAGTATAGTTGCACTGACGAACCGTTCAATATTGTGTATCATATGAACCCTTAGATACACTCGGAAAATAACCTTTTGTTTTTCGCCTGTACTGGGTAGAAAGGTTTGGACCATATTGATGGATCAAACTCGTGAAACAGATGCCACGGTGACAAGGAGCAAATTTATGAAACTCCCGGCAAAGGAAAATCTACTGAAGAGTCTACCAATCATCATGTGCTTGGCATTGATCGGTGCTCCTGCGTCGGCTCAAGTAGCCGGCGCCGACCAGGGCATTTTCTCTGATGAGACGCAGATGTTGCGAATTAACAACGCGCAGCTTCAGCAGTACCAAAGACAGAAAATCGACGCTGAAAATGAGCTGCAGGCAGAAGATGCCAAAAATGGTCCCTATCGCCTCTATGCCGAGAAGCGGGTGTCAGAGCTATCGAAAGCCACTACTGGTAGTGCTAAGAAGGGTAAGGATGATAGCACTCAGCTTGCATTTTTCAAGGATTGGTTGCAACGGGATGCGGCATTCAAAGCGAAGCAGATGGCCTATATCAATCAGCTGCAAACAAGCATCAACAATATGCAACAGTCTCAGAACACTACCATGTCCAATCTCGGCAGTGACATCACTGCAATGAGAGAGACTGTGCAGGACAGAAAGGATTCGCAGAAGTTCGATCAAATGATGCAGATGAATTATTTCAACGAGCTGCAGAGCGAAATGGGCGCTGCTTCATGGGGAAGACCGCCTACAGATGGTACCTTCAACAGTGTCGGTGGATACGGCATGCAAGGTGGTTACGGATACTCGATGGGTGGTGGCAGACGCAACTACTGGTAATCGTTTAGTCATCCCAAGTCAACTCTCCAGCCCTGGTAATCGCCAGGGCTGTTTTTAACAGTCCTGGTGGACCGCCTTCGTAAACAAGAAAGCTTTCCTTCCATTCCGGATCGAATTTGTCTTTGTATTTTCGAAGCCCTTTATACGAAAAGAAGCGATTC
Organism: uncultured Candidatus Obscuribacterales bacterium; assembly: GCA_964418155.1. Classification (GTDB taxonomy): domain Bacteria; phylum Cyanobacteriota; class Vampirovibrionia; order Obscuribacterales; family Obscuribacteraceae; genus JADYXR01. The sequence continues at coordinate 48,517 of CAYQKX010000006.1, forward strand.
ATGTGCTCGTAAATTTCCTTGATCGCTCTTTCTTCAAGGCTGGCTCCGGGCTCGTCTCCAACGCCAGAGAGGGCGGCAAGTCCGAGGTTGAAGAAGTGGAATCCGTTGTCATGCAAGGCAGTAAGCAGTTTTACAAAAAGAAAGTCCATGGTTCCATTGGGGACGTTCTCTTTATGCCGCATCATGTCAATTGAAACTTCTCCAGGCGCGTAGGAGGGCACCTGGTTGACGAATGCCAGGGGTTGTCCTTCTTTGTCTTTTAAAATGAACAGAGTCTCTTTCTCGACACTCTCGCGATCGAACCATCCCAGGCTGAAACCCCGCTCTCTGCGCCCTGGTAAAGAAAGCCATTCGTTAGATACTGCTTCAATCGAATCAATCAGTAGTTTCGTATGTGGTGGCTTATGACACTCGAGAACATAGCCGTCCTTCTCCAGCTTCTTTACCTTCGACTTGAAGTTCTTGCCTTTCGAGGTCGTGGCTACGAACTTGTCCAGGTCAATGACTGCCTCTTCTCCAACTTTCAAGACATCGAGTCCTATGCGTTTGAACATCTCGAGATTGTCCGGTTTTACCTGAAGAAATGCGACTTTCCAATCATTATTGCGGCACAGGGTGCGGAACTCTTGTGTAACCCGCTCCAGCTCGTCATCGGCCGCTATGGGGTCTCCGAGGGCTATGGCGACATTTAGTACTGTTTTGTAAGCGATGAATCCCTTTCCGTCAGGCAGGAAGAAATATGATTTGTCTGGCAATGTTTTGTAGTGATCCAGCGCGTCTTTGCCGTGCAGTTTGAGCAGATTTTCAGCGATGCGTCGCTCGTTGTCCTGGGTCGTGAGCTTGTAATGAATGGGGCGGAAAATACTATAGGCCACGTAGACGGCTGCCAATCCGCCGAACACGTGCAATGAATGAAGGAACCAATACGCGAAGCGCGTTCGTGGAATTAGATCGATGTTGCCGACGAAGAAGATCTCTCGCACCGCCCGTACGAATGCGTCGACAAGCTCGAAGTTGAGTCCGAAATCATGTGGCTCCAGAAGAAAGAATCCGACCGTTCCATACGCTATTACCAGGCACAAGCTTAATGCGAAGATATCCAAACCAGCGCTTAATCTTGGTCGTTCACTCTTAACAGTGAATTGTTTTCTGTAAAAAGAGAGTAGCACCACTGTCAGTACCGGCAGGGTAAATGTCACTTGCGGAATGAAATCGCGAAGTGCCGCATCTCTGATAAAACCGATGTGCTCGGCTCCCATCTGGGCTGCGTGCAGGATCGCTGACAAAAGTGCAAGCAGGATCGCTGCGTACCAGGCATTCTCTTTGCGCTTGAAAAGGTTAATCGATAGATAAATCAGGAAAAGCCCGAGAACGACGTGAAGCGACTTGCTTAAGTGATAGGAATCATAGGGAACGAGGATCGAGAAAAGGCGAGGATGTGCCGCGATGCGGGCGGCGAGAGGCTGGACGGCAGCGACCAGACCGCTGAGGAATGTCAGGCAGCCGATCAGGCGAACAGGCCAATTGACCTGCGTGCTCGACGTCAGGTCCGTCTCCCCGATTAGCGATCCTTGATGGGACGGCGCCGGGTTGATAAATTCGAGCTCCGGATCGTCAGGCGTAATTTCTTCATTTATTTCCGCGTTCTGATCCATAATGACAGTTGTTATCCTCTTGGTGCGTTGTAAGTGGTACGGCTGATACTCACCTTGGCTTTTATGATTTTAATGCCGCTTTCGGCGTCGGCCTATCCTCAGGGGGAGTTCGGTCCCTGGCCTTTTCCCGACTCGGTCGACGAATTGCCGAACGAAACACATCCTGGCAAGCCTTTCAACGGTTTTCCAAATTATCAGCGTACCATCGATTGGATGGCAATTCCCGAATGGCTGGCGGGTGATTGGCTGTCTAAAGATTATCGAGTCTTGAAATCTTGGGATCATAGAAAACAGTTCCTTACCACGATACCGCGTGGAACCGTGGCGCCGATTGCGGATCACTTCGGCGATCAGGTCGACAGCCAAGGGACAATCTGGTCCTGTAACATTACGCCATTTATGTATACGATACCGCTTCAAAACTTTGCCAACGCACAGCTCACTATCGCGATGAAACCGCTCGAAATTAGAGCAGACGGAGTTGCGCTCTGGCAGAGGGTCTATCATGTGATTTACGATCCGAACAATCAATCGATATTCGATTCGTATACTGAGGAGCGTGTGACCGAGTTTGCTCCATCCGGAGACAACATGATAACTGCTAAGAGCACCAGTCGTTTTTACGATGAGAATGGCAATGCTACATCCACTACCAATTCAGTTCGGTTAATGCGACGGACTACTGCGTTTAAGCCTCTGGGCGAGAGATTGGGAGTCAATCTGCCAATCTCTCTGAGCGAGCATTTGCAAGCCACCGGGCGTGGAGATCTGGTCAGTCAGTGAACACGGGTTTTCCCTGGAAGTCGAATAGGGCCATTGACGTAGGTCTGAATTGACCGAGCCGCTATGCTGGCAGAGCTCGATTTTTGAGCAGCTAAATCTACTTACTAACATCTGACCGGATTTTGCACACCGCAAGTGTGGTTGTTCGTGCTGTCTGCGTCGAATTCCCTGCCGTGTTTCTTTCATCGCTATGGAGAATTTTGATATGTTTTTCCAAACAGTAAAGAAGATGTGTCGGTCTCGGAGGGTGACGGCGGCATTGCTGCTATCAGCTATACTTTCCTCCGGATCGGCACATGCGCAATCGTTGCCGTTTTTTAAGTGGCTACCGGATAAACAGGCAGTCAGAATGCCTGACGGTAAATACTTTCGTCTCGTATCCAGCGCGGCTCCTGGAGTCAAGCTTCCGCAATTTAGTGGCGATGGGTCCGGAAATCTGGATGCCATGGATGCCAGCGGCAAGAAGCTGGGCGCCTGTGTATTGAAACACACTGACGTGTCGGTCAGGGTCAAGGGTTACATTGCCAGTGTCGATGTGATCCAGAAGTTTCACAATCCATTCAAAGAAAAGATAGAAGCGCTCTATACCTTTCCGCTTTCGAGCACTGGAGCGGTCGATCAGATGGAGATGCATGTCGGCAATCGCACCATAAGCGGTACCATTAGAAGAAAGGAAGAAGCTCGTCGCATATACAATAACGCCAAATCGCAGGGATACGTCGCCTCGCTATTGGATCAGGAGCGAACTAACATTTTTTCTCAGTCTGTCGCGAACATAGAACCCGGTAAAGACGTCAGCGTAGCGATTCATTATGTTGACGTTTTGCCCTACGAGGCCGGGACGTATACATTTGCATTCCCCACTGTGGTCGGACCGAGATTTATTCCACCTTCAATGATAACCGCGGAGAGTGGTCAGGTCCCTGGCGCAGTCTCCGAAGAACTTTCCGCTTCCAAGCTTAATCCCCCGTATGAGACTGTCACCGGACACGATCTCTCCATCTCGATGGATATAGATGCATCGGTCTCGGTCAATCAAGTGTTTTGTCCTACTCATTCGGTCAATCTCAGCCCTTCAAGCGAGAGTAAAGCGCACTTAGATCTCGCCAATCAACACTCTAGACCAAACAAAGATTTTGTTGTCTCGTGGAAAGTTGCAGGCGACAAAGTTCGTGGCGGTTATTTTACTGAGAGACTTGGAAAGTCAGGATATTTGAGCATGATGTTGTTGCCGCCCGCTCGTGTGACACCAGAGACAGCGGCACCCAAAGAGATGATTTTTGTTGTCGATACCTCCGGATCTCAGTCTGGCAGACCGATTCAGAAGGCTAAGGAAACATTGTCTTACATCGTCAAGAGAATGAATCCGAACGACACCTTTCAAGTACTCTCATTCTCCTCAGATACCAAAACGCTGTTTCGGCAACCAGAGAAGGCAAGTCCAATTATGATTCGAAAAGCGCTCAAGTACATCGACTCTCTTGAAGCCTCCGGCGGCACGATGATGGAGCCTGCGATCGAAACTGTCTGCAAGATACCTGCCGATGAGCACAGACTTCGCATTGTCACTTTCATGACAGATGGTTTCGTTGGCAACGATATGGAAGTTTTGTCAGTTGTAAAACGGACCCGAGGAAATGCGAGATGGTTCTCATTTGGTACCGGTAATGATGTCAACCGTTTTCTAATCGATGAAATGGCCAAAGTCGGTGGTGGCGAGTCGGAAGTCATTTTGTTGGATAGCCCGGGCGAGGTCGTAGCGAAAAAATTCTACGATCGGATCTCGTCTCCGGTTCTGACAGATGTGAAGCTGTCGGCCGAAGGAGTTGAGTTGGTTGATGTTTTTCCGCGACAAGTATCTGATGTCTGGGCGGAAAGACCCTTGTATTTTCAGGCGAGGTACACGAAGCCGGGTCATGGGAAAGTGAAACTGGCTGGCTATGCTGGTGGAAAACCCTACACCCAGGTTGTTGATGTCGACCTACCCGATCGCACGGAATCGAACAATCATATTGCCCAAATCTGGGCGCGGTCGGTTGTGGAGGATTTGATGGCGCTTGATTGGAAGGGCGTGCAGAACGGATCGCTGGACAGCTCAGTCCGAGAGCTTATTACGCGTATGGGCGTGAATTATCATCTCATGACACAATTTACCTCCTTTATCGCAGTCGATCAGGGCTTGCAAACCGCAGGTGGTGCTCCCCTTCCTGTCGCTGTGGCATGTGAGGTTCCTGATGGCGTCTCTTTGGGCTCCGTATTGAGCGGCTCCAGGTTTACCTTGAAGACTGAGAAGCCCAACGAAAAGATCGATGTGATCGGTTTTGGCGCTGATAATTCCTCAGCGGGTGAAGAAACAGAGTCTTCCTCTGACCCTGTTGCGTCCATCCCTACTCCCACCCTGCGTCCGGCCGCGAGCTCAGCATATGGCGCCGGTAGTTTTGGCGACGCTTTCAGCAGTCAGGCTGTCGTAGGTGATCAGATGGGAATGAACAATACCTTTTACAATACTGGAACGCAGGCAGAGGACAATGTGAGCGGCTTTGCACCACTCCTCCAGGGCGCCACGAATGGATCGTTAGGACCCCAGGCGCTCGACGCTGTATCGAGGATGGGAGTCAACACTGCCGGTACCGTTCGTGTAGCAAACTTGAGCCAACTGGAGGCCGCATTCGGCATCCTGACGAACTTTCTAATCTTGGTCTGTACCGTGCTCGGAATGAGTGCCATCGCCCGCGGTGTCGCTTATCTATTCCAGAAGAAGAAGGATGGAATAAAGTATCTTGCAGGTGGAATCGTCTGGCTGGCTGCTTTGAAGATCTGTTGGTTTGCGCTTCTGCCCTGGGGATCTTGGTTACTTGCCGGGCTTGTTTCTAAGCAACTAGCAAAGAGGCATGCCTTCTTACGCCTTCAGGGAAAGACCAGCTCTAGTGGATCAAATTCGAGTTCGACCGTTGAGGATGAAAAACCGATGGCGGCAGTCTCGAGCAATGCATCTAATTCCGAGTGACAGATTTGAAGACTTCACAGCGAGTATGTAATGGTAGACAGATGACGTCCTTCGGGCGTCATCTTGTTGTTTAGCCTTGCTTATAATTACCGTAAAAGTGAATTAATTCCTTGACGGCTTCTTCGGTCGTTTTACCTTGTGTGAGCTTATCGATCTGCGTCTTGTCACCGATAATCTCAAGCGCTTTCTCCGCTTTCTCTTGTACACGCGCGTTGGGGTGTGCTTTCCAGACGTAATAGAGCGGAGGAATGCTCAAAGGTCGCTTCTCTTTAGCCAGTTGCTCGATAGCTGTGGTTGCCGCCTCGTAGTCTTCATTCTTCAAGCAATTGACCAGCATCTTGAATGTGAAATGATCGATTTTCGACATTATCGATTGCGCAGTGCCCTGGACGAGCTCGGTAATTGACTGAAATTTGTTTTGATAGTCACTCATTTGTCGTTTGTCAGGTCGCATTTGTGGATGAAGACAAAGCTATGATACATTGTTTTGAATAAGGTTCGGAAACGAAGTGGACGTTGGCGCGGATGCGAAGAATTGGATTAAGACAGACCCGTTCGAAAGAACTCTATTTGCGACTCAAGTTCTTAGTGTTATTGCTATCTCTTTCGACCATATCGTCCGGTGCGGCGATTGCATCAGAGAGTAAATGGTCCATAGAGAACTTCCTCTCTGTTAAGGACATCGAAACATCCACTGATAATCAACTGTGGACGTCTCTCAATCTAGTGACGCCAGATAGGCAGCTGGCTGAGATGTACATCGGGCAGCAGGATTACTCATCAGCGATCAAGCTTCTCAATTCAAGCATCACTACTCTGCGCGAAGATCTGCCGGTCAACGATCTGAGGATCCGCTCATATAGACTTGCACTTGCCGAAGCCTTATTGAAGAAGGGTGAGGTCGGAAAGGCTGTCAGCAATCTGAAGCCTGTTCTTGAGCAGTACCTGTCGGACGATCGCAGTGTAGAACTGAAGAGGTTGCCCAAGTCATCGAGAACAGCGACCCAGGAGTCGGAAACAGCGTTGGATCAGCGCTATCTTGGCTTGAGAAAAATGGTCGCACAGAACACGAGAGCTGCTCTGCTCCGAAGAGCACAACTTCTTTTGTTCGAAGACAATATCAGCGAGTCTCTGCGACTGACGCGGATTTGTACTTTGCTTGCTAATGCCGACGGCAAGATGACCAACAAGTTCGGCAAAGTGGATGACTCGGATCTCCATTTCATACAAGCAATCATCTTCAGGAAGCTTGGTGACAGAGTTGGGTTCGACGGTGCGCAGGCTAGTCTACAGCAACTCAACGATCAGTCAGATCTTACGACCTTTCGAAAAGCTCTGACAGAGGCAATGTCGCTTCAGATGCAAGGCCGATACAAAGATTCGACCGCTGGTTTCTTGAAAGTCAAACAGTCCATTAAAACTGATTCCGAACAGGACAAATTGAAGCGCCAGATCCTTACTTGGCTGTCCGGCGATAATCTCGCTGCGTCCGGTGACATGTTGGGCGCCTATCTCGAGTACAACGGCACCTTCGAGGATTCAAGACGCCACGTCGATGGTTTTCCAGATGGGTTGTTTTACCTTGCTCTAGAGCGTTCTGCCTTGCGGAAGATGCTCAATTCTATTGAGGTCAGATTCTCGCAAGTGGTAGCATCGGAGGTGGTGCCTCCGACATTCAATATGCGCCTGCCTTCGCCTCGCCAGACCGCCTACTGCGAACTGCTTTCCAACCTCGGACGAGGCTCAGTGAATGGTGCGTTGCCCGCGCCTTCAGTGAACGGATTCGAATATAACAATTACAGTCTTAACCAACAGATCGCTGGAAATACCACGACTAGTGGCAAATCCGCGGTGGAGAAATTCAGTACCGAGGACTTGCAGGCGTTGGCAGGTGCGCTCTATCATGTCGCATACCAGTATAAGCCTCGCAACAAGCCGATCGCGCAAAGACTGTTCTGGCAGGTCGCCTATATTCGCGAGCACTATCAGTTGCCCGACAGGAAGTCGCTTGTCATTGCCCTCTATGACTTGGCTGAGTCCTACTATTGGGAGCAAAAGTTTGATGTCGCCACTGAAGTTTTTAAGCGTTGCATTCAGGTTGGTCTCGACATCAATCCGAGTGACAAATCATACATTCTTACTCACAGCACGCTTGGTCGGGTCTATCTAGCGAAGGGCGATGGCAGCTCAGCAATCAAATGTATGAAGAAAGGGCTTCATCTCTTGATCTGCCGGGAAAAGATGCAGGCGTCAAGAATTTCACGGCTCATGTCCGACATCAAAGGCGATAAGCTCAACCCGGGCTCAGATGAAGAACCGCCGGTGGTATCACAATTAAAGACTCCTCGAAATACAGAGACGTTCGTTCGGCAGCTCTCAGCCCAGCCGTTGCCCGTACAACTAGATGTGGTGGCAGAGACACGAAAAGAGTCTAATCCAGAGGTTCACCCTCAAATCGACGATCTTTGTCAGGTGCTGGCCGATAGCTATAGCAGCAACCGCCGATACGATGAGGCTGTTGAAGTGTCCAAAAGGTTGCTTGACACGAAAAAACACAATCCGGCCAGCTCGTCCGAAGATGTTCTAGGGAGCCTTTGGCAGGTGGCTTATATCTGCGGTGTTTCTGGTAAGCACAATGATGCTGTCCGATTCTATTCCGAGTTAATCGAAAACCATGCTAAGACGCAAGGAAGACCTTTAGCTGATTGGTTGTCCTCCAGAGGCGTCGTCTACGATTCCCTGGGTGAGGTCGATGCGGCCAAAGCCGACTTCAGAACAGCCATCAAGAACTACAAGAAGACGTTGACAAAGCTCGATAAAATCAAAGACGCCGAACAAATTCAACAGATTGGCTGGATGGTCGGAGATCTTGAATTCGAACTCAAATCAAAAAGTAGATGCCCGGAAGACTCGACTGAATACACGAAAGCATACTACCCTCGCAGTTACTGGAGAAAAGAGCGCTACCCGCTCAGAGTTTTTATCGACAACACGGAAGAACGTGGATTCGGCCCGCAGCTATATGGTTATCTCAAAAAGTCTGTGGATGAGTGGAAGCGAACTAAAGGGATGGAAGACAAATTCGTCTTTGTAGATGATCGTGAGAAAGCGGATATCTACTTCGAGCGAGTGAGCAATTATGACCTCATCCCTTATGGCTCGGGAGGAGTCGCTACTGCCAGTTACGTACAAGGTCGCAATGGAAAACCGACAATGGAGATCGAAAAGGTCCACCTACGCCTCTATTGCCAGGAGCATGATCTCGATCAGTTATCTAGCCATGCTATTGAGCAGCTCTATAATCTGGCGCTGCATGAGTTCGGGCATGGGTTGGGATTGGGACATTCTCCGAGCGGAAGGGACGTGATGTACTGGAAATCTGCTATGAAGGAGTTATCCGAGCGTGATCGAGCCACCCTGCTGAAAGCATCGGGTTTCAAAGTGGAAAAGGCTGAGTAACGGTGGTTCTCAAGGGTTTAGCTCCGTCTCATTCGGTGTAAGTAAATAACATCGGAAGTGGAAGGTCGAATGACCCAGCACAAATGGAGCGCGCGAAGCGAGCGGTTTTGTGCTGCGTTCTTTTCGAAAGGAGTGCTTATGTACAGCAAGCTTAGGAAACCTTTGAGTTTTCTTCTGGCGTCCTCGGTCATAGCTCTGTCGATGCCGCTAGGCGCCCTCGCTGCTGTCACTGACTCAGCTCAGGCAGGCGGGTTCGAGCTGCCAATCAACGACAAGATTCTATCTGATGCGTCACTGCCCAGTTTGGCACCGCTCCCTGGTCTGCAGGCGAGTTTGAACGGACCGGCGGTACAGTCGTCGGCAGCCGATAAGACAAGCGATGTTCTCCAGATCGAGGATGTTCTCAAAGATGAGGCATCGCCTCTGACTGGTGTGGTTGAGTCTAGCGTAGTTCAAGATGACGTATTGGTAGTCGACAACGATGAGGCGAGTGTCGCCGAGACGAACGAAGTCTGGCAGGAGCTCAAAGACGAGCCTGGCATGACAAAGATAAGCTCAGGCGCATGTTTCCCGGTTGTTGTCAGCTCGGCTCTGACAAGTAAGCTCACGCGAGTTGGTGATCCTGTCGAAGCGGCGCTGAAGACCGACATCAAGATTGGCGGCCGACTGATTGCTAAGAAAGGCGACAAGGTTGTCGGTCGAGTTGTGTCGTGCTACAAAGCGCGCAGAATGTTGCACGCGGAGCTCTCCGGCAAGCGCTGGATGAGAGCTAATGGGGCTATTGGTATACAGTTTGATGAGATCGTAACGGACAAGGGCGAGCATCTTCCGCTCGTCGCCAAGCCTGCTCAAAGATCGAGAATCGTGAAGAACGTCAACGAAGGTCGTGTCCTGGGCGTTAACGACAATGGCGAGATCGCTGGTCCGCTTTCCACCCAGCTCAAGCATCAAGCTGCTCACCTGGCTATTCGCGGTGCAGCTTCCGCTGGTGGGGCGTTGAGCTTTGGTATCGTGCCTGTCGCATATGGTATCGTCGGTGCCATCAATCCGTCGTTTGCCTTTCTCCATCCTGTAGGGAAGAATGTTCCGCACCGCCGTTTGAAAGGCTTCGCCATGGGTCTTGCCTCTGGCGTGCCGGGTGGATTTCTGATTGCGGATACGATTATCAAAGGCGTAGAAGCAGAGATTAAGCCGGGAGATGAGTTTCTAGCTCAATTCCATCAAGACTTCACCGGTGAGGCTGCAACCGCGGCAACGCTTATTCCGGGTGCCTCTCAAAAGGTTCGAGGCGAAGTTGTAACACCGTCAAAGAAATAGACTTGGACCTGATAGACAGCAAAAGAGCTCTCTTGCAATAGAGGGCTCTTGCCGCTTTGTCGGCTTCGGTGAGTAAACGTTTGATCTTGTGGACGAGATCTGTGAATGTTTTTGTCCATAACTCAGGCGACCAGCAGGTTAGTAAACTAGTACTAATTTCGAAGACCGCGCGGTTAGCTAAAATGACAGGAAATGAAAGCACCGTTCGCATTTGCGCGTTTCGTTGGAGAACCGTGATGAGTTTTAACGAGGATCACGACACAGTCGCCCATCCTAATCCGATGGACAGAAATCGCTCGATTATGTGGGCCAGATATCACATGGACAGCGACGATTGGATTCTGTTGGCGGCAAAGGTTACTAGGCGCAGCGATGCCTCCGGCAAATCGGTGCCCTCCATTGTCTCGATTGCGGTGACGGAACACACTGGAAAAGCTTTGATGGAAGCGATGATTCGCACATCCGAAATAGTCTCCAATGATGAAATCGCCCAGCACGGAGTCAATCAATCAATCGTTTTTAACGCGAAGCCTTACGTTGAAGTCCGAGAGACGTTGTTGAAGCTTCTTGCTGAGAAGGCTCTTATGACCTGGGATAGCGATTTCATTCAAAAGACCTTCAATGAATTGGATTCCCTTAACGGATTTGCTCCAGCTCATTGGAAAGGTGACAGCGCTATTCGGGAATTTGCTCGATTCTCCGGTAAATTACGTAATCCGGGTGAAGGATATATGCCTCAGCCACTACCTTCTCTCGGCATCAGCGCAGCAGATGAATGTCGTTCTATTATCAAGTTGATCAAGGATATGGCAGGCAGCAGTCAGGTCACCGATCAGGTCGCAAGCGGCAAGCCCGGATGGACAGCGGAGTTCTACAAGCCACGGATCAACGCTACAGACAAGCTGAAAGGATTTTTCGGAATCGAATAAGCACTGTTGAAAAAGGTGCGTGGTTCGCCAAGTCGGCGAAAGTGCGTCGCCCGCGTAGTGTTTCGCGAGATTCTTCTGTGCGTCAAACGGTAAATCGATATCGAATAAAGTGCTGTTGAAAAAAGTGCGTGGTTCGCCAAGTAGGCGAGAGTGCCTCGCTCGCGTAGTGTTTCGCGAGATTCTTCTGTGCGTCAAACGGTACATCGATATCGAATAAAGTGCTGTTGAAAAAAGTGCGTGGTTCGCCAAGTAGGCGA
>CAYQKX010000006.1:60023-149430 GCA_964418155.1 uncultured Candidatus Obscuribacterales bacterium
GAGAGTGCCTCGCTCGCGTAGTGTTTCGCGAGATTCTTCTGTGCGTCAAACGGTAAATCGATATCGAATAAAGTGCTGTTGAAAAAAGTGCGTGGTTCGCCAAGTAGGCGAGAGTGCCTCGCTCGCGTAGTGTTTCGCGAGATTCTTCTGTGCGTCAAACGGTACATCGATATCGAATAAAGTGCTGTTGAAAAAAGTGCGTGGTTCGCCAAGTGGGCGAGAGTGCTTCGCTTCGTGCAGTTTGCGGGACTTACACCGATAACGATGTGAGCGTTTCTTTTACTGAGTACGGCACCAATAAGCCGCCCAGCAGGATTCTTTGATGGGCGAAAAAATGTACCAGCCTCGACCGGTAATGCGGTCGAGCGCGAGATATCCCCACGCATGACTGTCTTCGCTATTGTTGCGATTGTCGCCGAGAACGAAGACCATACCGGGAGGAACTTTGATTGGCTTATTGCTAGCTTGGTACGGTTGAATTGACTCACCCAGCACCGATCTTCCGCCGATATCGCTTTCTACGAGCAAGTCATAGTTGGGTGCTTCTTTGGCATAGGGCTCGACCAGAAGTTTATTGTTTACGTAAACGCCAACACCGTTGCGAATCTCAATCACGTCTCCAGCTACTCCGATAACTCTTTTCACGAAGGTTACGTCACTGGGAAAAAAAGGTAGTCCAGTGACCCTGCCGAGGATGCTCAACGGATCCATTGAAAGATCGCTGCCCATCTCGATTGCCGGCGGGTTGAAGAAGATGATCGCGCCGCGCTCATAGTTGTGTGTGACCCTTTCAAGCGCAATTCTATCGCCAATTTGCAGCGTGGGTTCCATCGAGGAGCTCGGGATGTAGCGTGCCTGAACAAAGAAGCGCAGGCACATCAGCGCAACCATTAGTACCAGTATCCTGCCCAACCATATCTTTAGCATGCAAACCTCTCTGAGGACGGTATTGTGACATAAATCCGGCTCCTCGTATTTTCCGAATTGTCACGTCTGGATGGTCGTACTACAGTCTACGAAGCTGATCACGATCGTAAATCAGGTGAGGACGATGCTTCAACTCAAAGAAAAGCCGCTGACTGCTAGTCGAAAGCCTCTTACGCATTGCTGCAAACCTGTTGATCTCATGCGCAAGGACCGAGCCGAAGCCACTGTCATAAGCATTGTCTCTTTTAGCGCCCAGTGTTTAACGGATAAAACCGTCGAAAATGCGCAGGAAGTCGAACTCATGGTCAGGCAGTGTCCCCACGTCTGGATAGACGTAGAGGGGTTGTCCGACGAGGAATCTGTCGATGAACTGTTGAAAATTGTCGATGTAAGTGAAGCGATTCAGCGCAATATTTTTCAGGTTCATCAGAAGCCCTTTTGCCAGCAAATCAAACACGAGCTGTTGTTGGTTGTCCCGATTCTCAGGCTCAACGGGCAGTTGGAACTGCAACAATTGTCCGTCTACCAGAATGGAAACACCGTAATTACGTTCCATGAGCACCCGATTCCGACCGTCCAGCAAGTCAAGGAAGATGTCAGAAATCAGCATAGCTTGCTCGAAAAAGATGGTCGACTTTATTTGCTACAGCGCTTCGTAGAATCCTCGATAGACTGCTTTCAACCGATTCTAGAGCAGTATAGTAGAGAGTTGGAGTGTATAGAGGATGATATTCTTGCCGAGGCGCAGTTGAATGCTATGCAAGAAATTCATAGAACGAGAAAAGAGCTCTTGATATTGAAACGAATAATGTTGCCCTTGCACAACACGCTCCGGCAATACGCCAGGGACTCAGAGTATTACTCCGGTGAAGGAGATAAGCGTGTTGCCAGAGAGCTATTGCAGCACGGAACCCACATGTTCGATATGGTCGAGTATTATCTCAACGTAACATCCGAGCTCATGAGTCTTCACATGTCCACGGTCAGCAACAAAATGAATCAGTGCATGACACTGTTGGCGATTGTCGCGGCTATTTTCTTGCCACCGAGTTTGGTGGCAAGTATCTATGGGATGAATTTCTATGAGCATAACTCACCATGGAACATGCCTGAATTGGCATGGGACCTGGGCTATCCGTTCGCACTGTTCCTCATGGTGGCAATCTCGGTGCTATTCTTGATCTATTTTTGGAAAAACGGATGGTTGCGCGTATTCTACGCAAATCAGCAAGGTCGAGACAGATAGCACGGCCTGACTACTGACTGCTCAAACGATTTGTCATATTATTGGAGGTCAGGAATTGGGAAAGCGATTCCACGAGGTTGATGCCATTTAGCTCATTGACCGGGACAAAGTCCGCCAGTTTGCTCCTTTCCGCATTGGAGTTGGATTGAATTATTGCGTGTCCATTTTCGTCAAAAGTGCGCGTGCTACTGGTGCTGGCAATTACTCCTTCCTTGTCGGGGCGGAAAGTGACTATCTCTTCCTGTTGTGTCGTAGTCTCGATTTCGCCATCTTCCGGATCAACCTGGAAGACATTGCTGTGAAAACGAAGTGATACCATATCTGGTTGCGATTTCAGACATGACATGTCCATGACGTATCTGCGATCGGTCGATGGACCTCGATTACCGTCTGCTCGAAACGGCAGGATTTCTGCGTGCCAGACCGTACCCAGGCAGTCCCTTTGGTGTCCGAACGCCAATCTTACTTTGTTGTCCAGCCAAATTGGTTTTGTTGTTTCTTGGCCCGTTCGAAAGTCTCTTACGTATGTTTCCATGTCTCCCGGTTTGAGCCAGGCGCCGGCCAGCCAATCAGGCACGGGGAACCAGGCCACTCGTGTAACCTGAGCCGGAGCGCTAAAGCGAGCTCCCGCTTTATAGCTTTGCGCCACTGGCGGCAGGTATTCCTTGTGTTCGATGCCTGCCTGGATAACTTCGGCGCGAGCGCCTGCAGCTAAACCAATCGCCATGAGCAAGGCAACCATCAAAGAGAGTTCGGATTTTTTCATGTATGGGTTTCCTGAATTTCAGTCTAGGACACGTCTCGAATTTTCTTCAGTGTTCGAACCACCTTCTCTGGTTGGGTGGCGCTGGAAATTGTGATGAATATCCCTTCCCCGAAGTTCGCGACAAATACTGAGCCAATTTCGGACCACAAAATGATCTGTTGAAGCTTGTCAGTGCCGATTCGTTCGAGCATGTCTTCGGTGCCCATGTAGACTGAGAGTGCTCGAACTGCAAGGTTTTCCGCATTGATCTCTTCCGGCAATACGCCGGCCACCATGAGTCCATCGCTTCCCAGAATTGCCCAGCCGATTACATCTTCGTGCCGTGTGATGTCGTTGAGAATGCCGCGTAAATCTTCTAGCGCTTTGATGGTCAAGACTCGAAGACCAAGTTCTGAAGGCTCTTCCGTCGTCATTCCTCTCAACATCTCCAGCTCTCGATCGTCGAGGATAAATCTGCCGATGTTACAGATCAGTCCTGGACTTGCTGGATCTATCTCGGGTTGATTGCTGAGTCGGGCTAATGATCTTTGCAACTCCTGCGGAAACTGCGGAATTTCGAGAGGAGCCGATTGTTGAGGAGTGGGCTGGGGCGGAGGCGGAGGCGACTCCGGTGAGTAGGTCATTGCATGAAGCCTACGCTGCTCAAGGTAATTGAGCGTTAGCTGATTAAGACCCCGAAAGAAATCAGCGCAAGAGTCGCACTTCGAAATGTGCGTATCCATCACATCTTCGAACCACTGGCGGATAATGGTCTGATAGTCAGTACAACTCATAGAGATTTCCGGCGACTTTATCTTGGCGACCTGGGACATTCGACGAAGAAAAATGACCAGCACCATATCCCACGTCGGTCCATATTCTACCTGAAGGGCGTCAGATCGTCTCGACCGGATTGCGCCATGAGGTAGAATGTCAGAATCTTGAATCTCGAAATTATCACACGGGTCGTTGTTCTCTGCTTTGTGGCGCTAACGATAAGAGGAGAGTCTTGTGGTCGATTCATCGCGAGCGAGTTCATTAATCTTCAGATCTTCGCTTATTCTGCTGTGTCTTACGATTCAGGGCGCTGGATTGCCGAACTCCCAACCTGGCCGCCTCAGCAAATCCGTGCGACCGGTTGCACAACCCCGGAAGAAAAAGACTAATCGTAAAAGCGTACAAAAGAGCAAGACATTAGACGCTTTACCAGCCGTCCCAGGGAAGCCGATTTTCGTTCCGAAGACACAGCCCGAACCAGAGCAGTCTTCTTCGTCTCCCGAGCCTGAGGCTATTGATGCTCCTCCGCTTGTCGAGGAAGCCGATAAGGTCAAATGGATGTTTCCTAATCGCTCAGTCGCACAAATACAGAAGGATCTAAACTTCCGATTGCTTGTCACCGTTGATGGTACCGTTCTTCAAAAAGAATCTGCTTGTCATTATCGGCTCACCAAGGGAAGTGTTCTAATTTGCCCGGCAAACAAAACGACGTTGTATACTCCGCATTGCACAGTAGAGCTCAGAGAAGGAAGCGTCGTTACGATAGAGTCATTATCGCAAGCTACATACATTCGCGACTTCCACGACCGTTGGAAGGGTCATGTGGTTGTAAAAGCTGATGATAAGACCGTCTACTTAATGCCGGGAATGGAACTAGTCGTTACTTCGGAGACTGATTCCACCAAAGCCTGGGAGACGGCAATCCGGCATCCGATTCGGAGGAGAGATCTGACGCAGATGTTCAGCAGCCCGACTATGGTCGTCTTCAAAGGAGACTTCTCGATACTCGATGCGATGCTCAAGAGCGAGCATTTCCGTTTGTTAAGGACGAGTCCTGAAAATGACGCCGTCGACGTAATCGATGAGGTGACGAAAACCGCTGCTTTATTGCACATTACGGACCATAAGGGTCCCTATGTCTTCATGTTGCCATAGCAACGTCAAGCATTTGCCCTTGCAGAACTGTCATTGGCGTCCGATCGCTTCTCCATCGGCACGACGTTGTTAGAGAGCACTCTGCGCATTGTCCTTTGCGCTCGGACCGAGACATACGGATTCTCATCATGCGTCAGTTTTTCCAAAATGCTAAAGCTCAAACGGTGATTTTCTGCGAGTGCATATCGCACTTCCGGCGACTCATCCTCGCTTAGACATACAAGTATCGTTTCGGTACATCTAAAATGGTCTGAAACAGCTTCACGTACTTCAGTGAAATGACTGTGCACTAACTCCATCAAGATTTCAGGAGTTGCATCTGGGGATTCGGCAATCATCAATTGCCTGCGTTTAATGGCATCTTTTTCTGATGGATCTCCAGTGCCTGCGATCATAATAGCTTTGACCTCGTCTAAACTCAATGGTGGTGGACCCGCCTTTGCTAGTGGCTGATTGACGGCCGATTGACGGTCGTAAGTAAAACTTGCAATCTCCTTCAGTGTGTCGTTGTAATGTTCAACCAGTTGCATGAGCACCTTGATCGTTCTGGCGCTCAGATCGAGGGGACTTCGCCGCTCTGCTTCGCCTTCAGAATCGCTGGACTCCCTTGTATGCGAAATTGGATGCGGAGCGATTTCTTTCTCGATGCTGTTATCAGAGTTATGCCCACACGAACTTAGCTCATATCTTTGAGCTTGTTCAATGTCATCGCTATTTTTACGTTGTTCTTCTGCGCTGATAGGCAGTCTGACAGTGATTTTCATGGCTTTCACCATTTCACGTCCTGCTCACACCAAGGCCCCTTCTCACTTTACAGTGTGACTTTCCAACAGCGCAATTGGAAAATCGGTGAACAGAAAGATAACTGAAAGTTGGTCGGTATGCCGCTTTTCGTTGAAAACACTACTTGAGAAATTTTAATCAGCGAATATAGGAAAACCCTCATTTTGCTATTGGTAGCAAGGTATGGGAGCGAACTGAAATTGCGGTATAGGTAGAGAGGGGAAGTGCTATTTAGTTGATCGGCACGGAATAAGAGAAAAATGCGAATATTACTAACGACCATATTTGCCTGGTGTATCCTTTCGGCCGGTTCTGTGATGGCTCATCCATCATTGTCTGCCGCTGAAGCAAGCTGTGGTCGTCTCACTGAAGTGAAGGGCACTGTGTATCGCAGAGGATTCGCTGACGATACCAAAGAGGTCTGGGCCAAGCCTGTTGCCGCCCATGTCGGTGACACCGTCTCCGATGGCATGCAAATTGGTACGGGCAATGATTCATGGACGCAATGTTCTTTCAATCACTTCACCGCAAGGGCCTGGGAGAATTCCGTATATATGGTATCTCCGAATCAGAAGTTGGTTTATCTGGTCGGGGGAGAGCTCCTGTTCAATCTGGACAAGAACCGAAAAGATAAAGCTCCATATTCGGTTTGGACTAAGTACCTGCACGCTCGCGTGCGTGGCACCACGATACTGGTCCAGACCACTGAAGACGGCTCCAAAATATCAGTACTGGAAGGTACCATCGATGTGACCAACCGGATAGATAATAGCGTTGTCACTTTGACGCCTGGAGTTGTGTATGAGGTCAAATCAAAGCACTCCGGTAAAGAGGGTGCTACCACCGGTGATGCTCAACTCAACAAGAGCAGTAACCCTGTAGATAGCGCTATTATAGGAAGTCAGCACCATCAAGACCTCGAAAACGCGGCGCTAACAAAAACTGCTCAAGCGTACTCTGGTCTCATCGACCTGGCGACAACAGAGCTCACAGACCTTTCGGTTGCCGGTATTAATCCCGTAGTGCTATTTGATTCTGTGCTCAACACTACATTCGCCACTCTCACCTCGTTGGACCAGGTGCTACTCCATCCGCTGCTCACCTCTTTTGATTCGCCGCTTTCGAGTTTGCCGCTAATTAAGGACGAGATGCCGCTTCTCAAATCCGATTCGCTGAGCCCACTCGAGTCTACGACAAGTATTTTCAAGAGTCTGAATGTGCAGCAAGTTCCAGTCTTGACGGCTTACAGTATCGGTTCCGACGCGCTAAAAGAGATTAAGGCTGGAGAGATCGCCTTCAAGCATTGGCCTCCCAATGGAGTCGTGAGCTGGAGTAAGGAAGCCGTTAACACCGCCCTACCGATAGCTGGGTTGCCTGGCGGCGTAGGCAAAATCGGCGGCGTCGCAGGTGGTGTCAATCCGGTGTTGAACTCCGTTCTCAACCGCGGCGTGCTCTCGCCGGTGCAGGGACTTACAGTCAATACATTGTCGAATGTCACCCGTGCAGGCCGCCTTGTCGGCGGATTGGTTGGCGTGGGCTCGACATCAGTTAGTCGAGGAGGAGGCGGTGTCATTGGTGGTCTAGGTGGCGCGGTCGGTGGAGCAGTTGGTGGACTGGGCGGAGCTGCTGGTGGTCTTGGTGGTGCGTTAGGCGGCGGACTGGGCGGAGCCCTCGGCGGCGGACTGGGGGGTCTGCTAAAGTAGTCACCAGGGACGGGAGGACTACTCTTTGAGTGTCCTGGATATTCAGAAAACTCAAAATCGAATCGCACTGAAGGACCTTTTTATCGTCTTTAGCTGCTCCGCAATTTGTGCTGGAATATTCTGTCAATTCGTCGGACTATTCAAGCGATTTGAACTGCAAACGATCAATCATCGATTCGAAGCCCGCAACTGGATTAAGTGGACACCAACCAGCCTGAGCCGTTTAAACCCGACGACGCTTATCGATTATCATGAAAAGCATGAGATTCCGAAGCGTTGGTGGGCCTGGGACTACACATTGAGCTGGCTTATTGAGGACAACCATCCTCCTCCTGCTCTCAAATTGATAGTCTTTAATCGCCTTCTTGAGGATGAGCCGCCTTTAGATGCGGTAGCTTATCATCCCTGGATGAAACCACTACTGAAGTATCCTTTGCCACGCAATACACTGGCGGAAATGGTCGACTTTCTTGCATCTGCAGGTGCACGTGCCATTGTTCTTGACTATGATTTCCCGCAGGTAACCGAAGGTGACGAACCGCTCGCTCGAGCCTTACATGATGTCGTCTCAAAGCCTGGCGGTCCGCCGGTCTTCATGGCTAACTCTATCCATTCTGTAAATAGTGCCAATCTTAACCAGTTGGATCAGCCAATCACCAGGAGCGGTGTCATTCGCCAACTACAAGAACTCGAACCGAATAGCGATGTCATAGAGAAGTACACCGGTCTCACAGGCGTGTTGCAGGATGAGGACCAGGTCGTTCGTCGTCTGGTCTCGACATTGCGATTGGATGGAAAAACGCAGTTCGAGTCAGTGGTTACGAAGGTGTTGAAACGGGTTGGCGATGATAGTGCAAGCTTGGCACCGGATGTTTTTGATGTCGACTTTACTACCGTGCCGAACTCCTCTGTTTACCCGGTAAGACCGCTTTCCTACCTGTTGGATCCGGAGCTCAAGCGGCGCATCAGTGCGCCTGATTCAACAGATGTGTTCGTGAAAGACGCTATCGTTGTGATCGGAGATGGAATAAGCGATTTATACGATACCCCGTTAACTAACCTCGGCGCGAATCGACGAAGCGGCTCGGAGTTGTTGGTTCAGGGGATGGATACAATAGCTCGAGGGAGCTGGTTATCCCGGTTGTCGGAGTCTGCAGAATACTTCTATATAGTGTCTACTGCAATCGCTGGTGGGCTGTTCTTTGTTTCGCTTCGAAAATTTGCTGCTCGCCCTTCGCATTGGCGCATTGATTTAAACGTTCTTGGCGATGTGCTGCTATTCATTTTCACGATATCGACCGTTTACTTGTCTGCCAATCTTCTCTTCTCATATGCCAGATTAATAGTACCGTTAGTGGTGCCCTTCGTCGCTATCACGCTTGCTACCGTCGTAACCGTGCTCTGGGAGCGCGATCGAATTAAAATGAATTCTATTCAGGAAAAGCTCAAGTCGTCGCAGGAAAAGCTGGCATTGGCCCAGGAGAAACACGAAGCTGAGCTTCTATATCAGGCCAGCTTGGCTGACCGCAAGGCGCTCGAGGATGATAGAGAAAGGCGTCACGATATGGTGCGCCGACTTAACCATGATCTCAAAGCCCCTATCTCTGTGTTTAACTGGACACTTGCGAAACTTCTAAAGGACCGCGACGAAATCGATCCGATGTTCGGAATATTTCAAAGACTGAAGAAAAGTTCTGAGCATCTGTCTACTCTCTTGTCTGAGATTGTCGTTTCGCTCTCTGATGAGGAAAACCTGAGTAACGAGGCGAAGAATAAAATTTGTGAGATTACTCTTGCCCTGAAGAAGCAGTCGGAGTTGGAGCGATCACTTGCCGAAATTACTAACTCTGAGCTCAATTTGAGTATTCCACCTGCAGACGAGCAGGTCTGGGTTTATGGAACTGAGCTTGAACTCGCCCGCATTGTAGACAACATAGTCGGAAATGCCCTGAAGCATAACCCTCCGGGAACGAGGGTCGACATCATTTTGCATCCGTCAGTATGGACCGACGACACCGTAGTGCTGTCGGTTAAGGACAATGGACGTGGCATAGCAAGGGATGATCTTGAAATGATTTTCCAATCAGGCTATCGTTCTGGTGAGGCACGTCAGGAAGGGCAAGGCCTGGGTTTGAGTATCGCGAGCACCCTGGCGGCGAAAATTGGCGGTAAAATCATTGTCACAAGTGAGCTTGGCGTCGGCACTCAATTTGATATAACCTTTAAGCGATACAAATCGGCTGCTGAGATGTCTGATATAAGTGAGCTTTCGGACTCTATGCAAACAGCAGTTTTAATGAGCGATGGGCGACCCGATAGGAAGCATTTGCCAAGGAGCTAAACTACGGCAATGACCAAAGTTTTAATAGTCGACGACGACGAAGCCTTTGTCGAGGTTCTTGTCGACTTTCTCGAAGACGACGGTCTGATCAAGGTAGTAGAACACTTGAGCTCCGAGCAAGAGACCCAGATCTGGCTCAAGGAAGGCAAACTCGACCGTATCGATGCCATTATTCTCGATCTGAGACTGCCCTTTGAAAAAGGCGATCGGCACACGGACAGTCGCGTTGGACTGCGTATATTGAATTGTCTGCGCGACAGTCATCGATTTTTTGGACCGATCATAGTTCTTACCAACTCTCGAGATTCGGCGGATGGCAAAGAAGCGCTCGCTAATGGCTGCGACGGATACCTTTGCAAACATGCACCTGCCGATCAGGTTCCGATGATGGTCATGGAATTAAAAATGGCCTTGCTTGGTGACGTGGTTATGGTATCTAGCGAAATGCGTCACGTCTTTTTCCGCGACGATGTGTCTGCCAAAGAAGCACGTTTAATGGACCTTCTGGTTGAAGAGCGCAGCTGGAGCGATATCGCGCAGTCCCTGGGCTACAAGAGCTCGAAGGCGGCAGCCAACGTAGCCGACCGAATCTTCGATAAGATTTTGACAGAAGACGATCGCAAGCGGCTTAGCGACATCGGTATGAAAAAGCGAGATCTTGCTTTAGAGGTTTGGCGGGCGCGATATCGGAGCTGAATGGCTACTTCATAATGGGCGCGGGAATCTCGTAGAGCGCGCGCAGTGTTGAGGCATCGCTGTTGGTGACCGTGTTGAAACCGCTCTGATCGGTACCGCGGTTGACATAGTCGATGCGCTCCGGTGGATGCATCAAATCCCGCTTGAAAGGGCTGTCTGCCAGACCGAAAGCATGACCGAATTCGTGCCCGGATATGGATTTGATAATGACCGGCCAGAGGTGTAGAGGTAGTCTATAAAAGTATTCGATTGCGAATTGCACGATCACGGGCTCATACTTCCCGGCAGAACGAACGGTCCACCCCGGTGCGTTGCCCGGTAAACTGGGGCAGTAGAAGACCAGAAGATCTGCGTGTGATGGATCATCCACGATGGAATACTTTAGGCAACCTTCCGTATCCGCCCAAGCCCATTCGCTCAGCCCGCTCTTTACTCCAACGCCGTACTCATCTCTGTAATGGCGATTTACTTTTAGCTTAGTGACAAAACTTGGGTTGCGAAGCCACGCCCCTACTTCTTTCAGTTTCGCATCAGTCAATTCAGCTCCAACATAACCGTTTGGAAGCTGCTCGCCATGCGAGAGATAAATCCGAATAGGCATGCGCTCCTTCGTCCATCGAAAGAAAGAACCGTTGGTGACGCAACTATATGGCTTTACTCGTTGAAACTCTTTGCGACGGCTATCAAAGCACTTTCCGACATTGACTGCGATGCTAGAATCGGCTGGAGACATTACTATAGCGCGGCTGAGCGCTCTCTCCGAAAGGGCATAGTCTTCCTTGTGGAGTGCCGTGAGCCCGAGATAATATTGAACCGTTGCATCGAGCGGAGTCTTCTCCAACGCGAGCTTGAACTGCTCGATCGCTTCATCGAATCTACTTTGGCGGTACGCCGCAAACCCCTGCGCTGCAAAGCCCCTTGCTGCCAGATAGGCGGCGCGTTTACCCTTCGCTTTTGATTTTTCCTCCTTAGTGGCGTTTCCTTTACTATTTGGAGCTGCGAAGATCGGGATCTGACAAACGGCCGAGGCAAGCAAGCCTAAGACCAGTCCGACTAACAAGACATCTTTACGCATCAGATCACTCGATTTCTCGGACAGTGCCGCGAGTGCCGTCAACTTCTACTATGGTGCCATCCTTCCAAATGGTGGTGGCTCCGGTGACACCACCAACGCAGGGCAAACCATATTCTCGCGCTACGAGAGCTCCGTGTTGCAATAGACCGCCGACCTCGAGAATCACGGCAGATGCGTTGACAAACAAAGGTGTCCAGCCGGGATCCGTGGCTCTTGCTACAAGGATGTCGCCATAATTCAGCGGTTTTTCGTCTGGAGAGTTGAGAACCTTTATTGGGCCTCGCGCAATACCTGAGGATATGGGTGTGCCGACTACTTGACCATCGAGAGCAGCGATCGCTTTCGGACGAACTATTCGTCCCCTTGAATCGATTAATGGCGGTAACTGTGGAACTTTTGCGAGCTTATCGGCATAGACGCGATTTTGTTGTCCGAGTTCTACCAGGTCGATTTTCTTGTTGGACACCCGTTTTTCGAAGTCTTCGAGAGTCAAGTCAAAAATTTGGTTTGCACTATCTAAACGTCCCTCGCTTACGAGCTTATTAGCCTCGTCGATGAGTCTGGTTCTTAATGCATCGATTGCATAGATGATGCAGAATTTGTGTGTCTCGCGATATCCACCAAAAGTCAACCAGGTGCGATAGAGGAATTTGAATCGTCTTAAGCGCTTCGCATCTGTTTTTCCAAGGTAATCGCAGATATCCGAAAATGCCTTCTCTCTCAACTCTCGGTTTTTTTTGTATCGTAGACTCGGATTGTTCGAGTCAGAGGAAGCCTTATTCAAGGTAACAACCTGATCAAACAATAGAGATGCGGCATCACGGTAGCGAGGTTCCTGAATATCCAATTCTCGTGGGCCTCGGTGTCCATTGGCGTCTAGAAACTCCTGCCACTCGGCCATGAATTCGGGCGAGAGGGTCTGATCTTGCACGTCCCCACCGGAATTTGGAGGGAGCTGCTGAGCCAACTGATAAAGGGACAAACCCATCTCAATCGTTATGTTGTGAGGCATAGCCAATTCGAGGTTGCGAATGGTCTCTTCACTGACACCACGAGCGGTGTGTTTGATGCGCTCGAGTGCAACGCGAGAGGCTAAAAAGCCAGGCATGGTATGGTTGGACACAACGTCGACTGCGAGGTTGATAATCCTTTCGGCTACTTGACTGATACTGCCTTTCGACTTCGCTTCCTTTCGCACTGCCTGCTTGAATCGTTCAAGTTCCTTCACGCTCTTGGCGTGAACCCTTTCGGGAAAGGCTCGGGCGTTGATCAGTTTCGGAAGTATGCGCACCAGTCCTGGTGCCGCCTTCAGGGGAATTAAATTCACCCATAGATGAAAATTGCCGTAACTATCGTCGTCTAACTCTTTTATCGCCTGGGCTGAGAGTGGATCGATTATCGTGAGCGCGTTTTCCACGCGTTCTTTTCCCAATAGCTGGAATACGTGACTGAGCACCGCATACATTCGTCCGTCGGTGGGATATACAAGTGAATGATCGAGATCGCCGATAAACTCGACTCCGAAGGCTCGATTGGGAAAGATGCTGAGCAGTTTTCTGATGACCGATGTACCCATTATGGACATCGGCTTTTCCAGTGCCTGAACGGTGAGGCTTACGTCGAGATAGAGCTTGCGTTTTTGTCCGGGTGGACTGATTAGGGACGGCGGTAACGGCACGAAAGATGTCACCGGTCTGGCCTGCAGAATGAACTCCTGATCGCCTTCTAGTGCCCACTCTACATCGACTGGTTTTCGAAATACTTCTTCAAGAGTTTTTATGAATCGTGTAAGGGACAGCACGTGACCGTCGGAGATTGCGAATTCATTGTCTTCGCCATTGCCCGACACGCTGGTAGTGCCGCCTTGTTCATTAAGGAGAATGCGTTCCTCCTTGGCTCCAAGGACCTTTTCTCGAACGCGCATCGACACTTTGTCGACAACGATGGTGTCTGGTGTGCACACCCCCGATACCACGGATTCACCCAAGCCGAAGTTGGCATTAAAAACAGCTTCGTCGTAGTCGTTGTTAACCGGATTAATCGAAAATGCAACTCCGGATGCGGTGCTATTGAGCTGCTTCTGAACTACAACTGCAATTCTGGGATCGTGGATGTCAAAGCCGTGTTGCGATTTATAAGCAAGTACCCGATAGTCCATGCTGGATGAAAACGCTGTTCTTACCGCGGAAAGCATGTCCTTTCGTTTGACACCAAGGACGGTTTCGTAACCACCAGCAAACGAGGAGCCCTCCAGGTCTTCTGCCGGAGACGAGGACCTGACGGCGAATAGCTCGTTTTCATCTAGGCTCGATAAGGCCTGGTCGAGCGCAGCCTTTTGATCCTTGGAAAACTTCAATTTCTGCGCGCGAGATTTCAATGCATCACAACAGGATTTGCGGTTCTCGGCGCTTGAATTGACGAAGCTGGTCCACTCCTCGCTGAGCTTGAGCTCGTCCATCCATTCCTGGAAGAAATCGACAGTCAACACGAAGCCGGGCGGAACTGGCAGACCAAGCTGAGTCATACGAATGAGTGACTGGCCTTTGCCGCCTACCTTGTTAAGTTGCGCAGTAATAGCGCCGGGAAATGAAATGATCACCTTGAGAATAATCGCTCACTAGTTGTATCTGCCGCGTGCTCTGGTTTTCAGTAGACGAGGTGGAGAGAGGGGTTGGACAAGTGTAGCCTATATAGGGTGGATTAAAGAGTAGCCGTCTCCCTAAAATGCGCACCTTGGACAGGGAAGAGGCGGCTATTCTTCTGTGAACCGCAGTATCTACAGTTAATCTGCCAGATCTAGCAAATTTTTTGTCGTAGATTCTTACTGTTGCTGCGTTTGACGAATTCAGACAGGGGCTACTTTAGTTCTTTGGCGCCTGACAACTGGCTAAATCGGAGTTCATTTTGGTCATGGTTGTGCGGGCGAGAGAGGATGTAAGCAATGTATTCGAACCAGACTAGATTGCCATATCGCGAGATCGAGATTACGGAATTCACGACCAGCCATTTTTCTGATGCCCGAGGGCACAACTTCGAGGTCACTTACGATGCGTTGACCGGCAATGTTGTCGAGTTGTCATGCACCGACCCGTCCGGTCACGTTTTAACCCAGGTTCGGAAACAGGACGATTCTTGCGGATGTTCGTGGCGAGCGTCGAAAGTGGAGCTCTTGGAGCATGTGAATAACTCTGATAACGACAGTATTCCTGGCATCACAAAATTTCTGGCTGATGCACGCTTTGACGGCTCGACCGGTGAACTGACGCTCGCGAGCCAACGACTCAATAAGCGCTGGACCTTCCGCACCAATGGCAGCATTGAGTTCTTCAATCCGCTTGGACACAAGAGAATTCCACATTCGTGGACCAATCAATGCGAGATGAACTTTGAGTGTCCAGTGAGAGAACGGTGATCTTAGCTCGAGAGTAAATCGATTATGATTTACTCTCCGTACAAAGATCGTCAAGGTTTTGTTGCTTGAGTGGAAGTTGCCTTCGATTTAAGAAAACTTGCGCCCGTCATGGTTTCGGCTCGAGTGCCAATCGATATCGATTGGCTGTTGTGAGCAAAGTTCCAACTCTCATCAATAGTCCTAGTCGGTCAGGTCGTTTTACAATAAATGCAAAACTTTCGCGGTCTCGGCAAGTCGAATTCCGCAACTTTTTGGCCGCACGGGTGTATTGCCAGGGTGCAGGCTCTGGAGATTGGATGATGATCAATTCTCATGCTCGTCGAAGAATGGGCGCAATGATTTGTTTTTTTTCGTCCTGTCTGTTCATTCTTCTTCTTCTTCTTCTTCTTCTTCTAGCCTGTATTCAAAACGCATACGCAGACACGATCGTACTGGAAGGCAATATTTCAACTAGAGTCGAGACTGTTGAGGCTGGTAACAGCGGTCCTTTCGAAGTCGAGGCTGCTGAAGGGCTGTCTATCAGAGATGATACGAGAAACAAACGAATCAGCCTTGAGACCTGTTATCCGAAGAGCGCTGGGCTCTTTCCTGTGATTGTGTTTTCTCACGGTGCAGTTGCGTCGGCACGGGACTATCGTCCACTTGCGGCATATTGGGCGAGTCACGGCTATGTGTGTGTACTACCTACTCATAGTGATGCTGCGTCACTGAACATGCGTCCCGGCGAAAGAATCAGCGTTTTTAAATTGGCGAAACTAGCTGGCGTCAATGGCAGCACTGTTGAACAACGATGCTTGGATCTGACTCAAACGCTGGACGCGCTGCCACAGCTAGGAGAGAGAGTGTCCGGTCTATCTCACAAAATGGACTTGGCGTCAATTGCCATCGCCGGTCATCATGCTGGAGCCTTTGCGGCAGAAGTCGCAGGCGGAGCTGCTGTTGGACGCAAGACGAAATCTTCGAGATCCGATCAGCGAGTTCGAGCTGTGATCGCCATTACCGGAAAGGATTGGCACCAGCCAAATCTAGATGCCGACGATTTCGTTGCAGTGCAGCTTCCGATGTTAATGGTCAGTGTCAATCCGGATGGCGGTGACTTGAAGGGTTCGCGGAGTCGACTCTTGAAGGCTATCGAAAGAGCGCCGGCCGGCAATAAGTACATACTCACCATCGATCCGGTCACAAAATTACAGCGTCCATCTCTAATGCAGGTGCGGCGCGCCATAAAAAATAGTAATGTCGAACTAGTTTCGTTTCATCCTGTGCGCAAGCTACGATCCTCGTTTGGAAGACCTGCCGTTAATAAGGCTAGCAACGGTTTAAATGGCGGTGACGAAATCAAGACTAGTGATGTTGATTCGACGGAAAGAGTAGGAACCGATCTTATGAAGTCTTTGGGTCTACAATCGCTTTTTCGGAATGAATCTGGTGCCAAAGGCAAATTCAATTTTGTTATGTCGCTGACGTTGCCATTCTTAGACGCCTATCTCAGGGGTGACAAATCAAGTCTCGACCAGCTCTCCAGGCAGGAGTCTTGCAGCTTCGAAGATTCTATCGTCGCCAGAATCGAGCGCTTTTAACAGAGGACCTCCCTGTCCATCCTTGCACTCAAACTGCGGCAGCGGCCTTCATGTGCGAAACACTCTTTCCTGACCACCTCACCGTACTCGCTGTGAACGAACAGCTTCGTTCTTGCTTCTTCGGCCAGAGCGCGGCCATAGTGCTCTGCGTCCTGGAGCAAATCAAATACAGTTTCGTCTCGTCCTGGCATCGTAACTATCCAGATGTGATCGATACACAAAACATGTACGTCTCTTCGAGTTGGAAGGGCCTGTCGTCTTCCCCTGTCATCTAGTCCATACATTTCGTCACCACCTGAATTACGACACTAGTACAAGTACCGAATCAGATGTAGCACAGCTTCGAGAAAGTGAAGCTGGCTGTGTCGCTGTCTGGAAACTTTCTAAAATGCGAAGCCGCGTATAGGAATTCTTGTCGCAGCATAAACGCCCGGAGGCGTGTATCAGTTTTTTCGATACTCTGCTCGAGGATGAATTGTGATGCCACCGCGAGCGGTAAATTTTCCTGTCACCACCAGGAATTCAGGTTGCAATAGACTGACCAGGTCGTTTGCAATTCTATTGATGCACGCTTCGTGAAATTCGCCTTGTTGGCGAAACTGACCAAGGTACAATTTCAGCGATTTGCTTTCCACTAGTCGCTCGTGGGGCACATACTCGATTTCGATTATGCCGAAGTCTGGTTGCCCAGTGATTGGACACAGGCTGGTAAACTCGGATGCGCAAATGTTGATTGTACCTTTGACTTGATTCGGGTTTTCTGAACCGCCGAATGGATTTGGCACCCACTCGAGAGTGGTTGCATCTGGCTCTGTGTAACGGACTTCGCTCTTATTGCCGAGGTGTTTTAGATCTTGCATTCCAACCTGCCTGTTAACGGATACCGACAACTTTGTGTAACTGCAGTGTGAGCGTGTGTCCGTGGTTCTTAGCGCTTGCTACGGCCGCTTGCATGCTCTCTTGAGTTTCTTTTTCACAATCTGTCTCGATTGGCATTACATAGACAGGTGCGTCTGTCGTTGGTCGCGCCAAAAATGTGAAATTACCTATGATTTGAGTGGACGAAATTGGCAATCCATCTTCGGAGGCTCCATCCCTATGAGAAATTGCATACTTGTATGCTGTCACGCGTCTAACAAGCTCTGGATTGAGCTTTTCGGTTTTTGGACTAACGACAATGAAAAGTCTGTCGCTTTCGGGGAGCTCTACCCATAAGGTGCCGTTGGTCTCTATTTGCACTTTGTAGTTTCGACTGAGCAATTGATTCACCAGCGGTGCGATATTCTGCCGAAATGGCTCACCCCCAGTGACGACAACTAGTTTCGTTGATCCTGCGATTGTTTCCACTTGTTCCACAATCTCGGTAAGCGTCGGTTGCCATTCTGACGATTCGAAATCTGTATCACACCAAAAACAGCGAAGATTGCATCCTGCCAATCTTATGAAAACAGCACGCTGTCCAGAAAATGGTCCTTCTCCCTGAAGTGTGTGAAAGATCTCTTGTACCCATAGGGTGGTACCGTCACCGGTGTCTTGTTGTCTGACCGGATTAGTCCCGCGCATGAACCACCTCAGTTAGCAGAGCCGGACGGACAATGAGCGGATCGTCGATGCCGGCTTGTCGGAAGCCCCGGGCTCGTAGCTCGCATGCGTTGCAATTTTGACATGGTGGCAAACTGCCGTTATAGCATGTAGTGCTCAACGCAAGCGCCTCCAGGCAATCGGGCAGTTGTACAGCGAGCTCGACCGTCTCTTTCTTGGTCAGATGAAGAAGCGGTGCCTCTATCTTGATGGGGCGATCCAACCCGCGTGTTATGGATTTTTCCATGCTGTCTATGAAATCTTCGCGGCAATCAGGATATCCGGCGTAGTCTTCTTGCGACACACCAATAATGATGGAATCGCAATTCAGAACGTAGGCTCGACTTGCTGCCAGTGACAAAAATAGAATATTTCTGCCAGGCACAAACGTGCTCGGAAGGTTTTCACCGTGTTCTGCATTGGCAAGCGGAATCTCCAGATTGGTATTCGTCAGTGAGCTCACATTCTGAAAAACGGCTCCCAGATCGACGATCTCATGCTTGATGTTTGCCTTATGGCAAATCTGCTTTGCGCTCTCGAGTTCGATGATATGTCGCTGCCCGTAGGCGAAGGACAGCGCCAATACCTTTTGAAATCGCGATTTTGCCCAATACAAGCACGTTGTGCTGTCTTGTCCTCCGGACAAGATTACAAGCGCGGTCTTCTTTGTAAGAGTGTCGGCGACTGTCATAGGCAACTCTTTGCGCAATCGAATGACAAAGTATATCCCTAGACTCCGTCATATTCAATGTTTTCAGGCTGCCCCTTTTGAGCTGCCCAAGCAAGAGCCCTTGTAAGGGCTCTTTTTGATGGAATGGTAGTGTTACAGATGCTTTACGGAGTTGCACTACGGAGCCTAGCTCTCTCTGGAAATCTCGCGCCAGACCCCATCGAGACCCCTAATCTCGTGAGGAAGAAACTTCGATTTGTATTTCATCGAGCGGCAATCTTCCACGTAATAACCGAGATACACATAGGGGAGACCTAACTGTCTAGCGCGTTCGATAATGGCCAGAATCATCCAGGTGCCCAGAGATCGTCTTTGATAGTCAGGTGTGTAGAAAGAATAAACAGCGGAGAATCCATCTGGAAGTGGATCGACATAAACAACACCGATCAGTTCTTCGTCCAGATAGTGGCACCACTCCTCGATTGGAAATGGATTGTCAGACAATGAGTTGAGATGGGAAATAGAAGTTCGTATGTCCGGTGTAGGCCATCCAACCGACTCGGCATGGTGATCGTGATGACGCATATACAGGTCGAATTTGACACGATCTAGATCGGCATGGCCAATAGTGACAACCACATCCTGATTTGCCTTAATCGAGCGTTTCTGGCTGCGGTTGGGCTCGAACTTGTCGACGACTATTCTTATAGGCTGACACTCATTGCAATTCTTGCATACTGGGCGAAAGAGAGCATGCCCATATTTACGCCAACCTTGCCGGATCTTCTCCATGTACTCCAAAGGCGTCAATTCGCTGACGTACTCATACTCGAGTCGCCAATCTCTATCGGGAAGATACCCGCATTGATCCGGAGAAGATAGAAATCTGCCTACAACTTTCATTGAGGTCCATTATCACTCTTTTGGCGATGGAATGGCAACCCGCGGACAGACCAAGGTTTCACGTAGTCGGGCCCGCGTTAAGGCGAGGCGGTGGAGGTAATTTCTCTAAATTGTTCACGATTTTGACGAATTCAGTTTTGTCTTTCAGAGTCGGAAACTTGTTACAGAGCGCAATACCGTTAGAGCAGTACAGTCTTGCGTCTTCGTAGCTGCCCTCGTGAAACGAGATAGTAGCAATTTCAAGCAACCCGGTACAGATCACGAGTGCTACATCGACCGACTTCACCTCCAGTGGATTGAGTAGAAACCTCAGATGTTTCTTAGCGGTTTTATAGTCCTTGGCTGCAAAATAGATTGAGCCCAATCGAGCTTTCGCGACAAATGTCATGATTCCCCTGGGTCCGTAGAGCTCCATTGCTTTCGCGTTCGCAGGTATCATCCGATATCGCAGAAGATAGGTCTGCTGCTCGTATTCTGCCGCTTTTCCGAATTGATTTTTGGTAGTGTACACTGTTGCTATCATGTCGTAATTTCTAGCAATTACCTCATTGGATTCAGACCGATACATACTCCTGAACTCTTTGTCCTCGTCGACCGCCTTGATCAATCTTTCCAATTCGTTGGCGTGCGCCCAGTGCTGAATCTCGCTGTCGTTAGCCAGCAGGCGATCCGAAGGATGTCCGGTCTTTTTCGCGAGAAGCTTTTGTCTTTCGACGTAATGAAGTGATTCATCGAACTTTCCAACGAATCTGCATGAAGCGGCTGCCTGCGTCAGCCCTTTCATAATGTGTGGCGAATCATATTTGTTCATCGAGGCGACTTGGGCCTTGGCAAGAGAATAGCACTTCTCGAAATTTTCCTGTGCAGTATAAATCGCAAGCTCCTGCGCCAGAGTGAGTTCCTTCGGTTGCACCAGACATAGTGGCATCTCTTTCTGTAGGTAATCCAACTCTTTGGGACCAATCTTTGGGCACGATTTTACCGAGACTTTGTTGACTGAGTGATTCTTTGCCAGCAGAGTGACGTCCTGTGCTGTCACGTTAGTATTATCGAGAATTACAAGCTTCAGACTACTGAGATTTTGCAGATTCTCGAGCGCACCACTATCGAGCTTACAGTTCGTAAGATCGAGATCCTCAAGGTTGCTAATGCCCTTGACGTACTTCAGGGAGTGCACATGAGTGCTACTGAGGTCTAACGTGCGAAGGCTTTTCTGGGTGGTCAGATACTTAAGTCCATCGTCCGTGACCATGGAATTCGCTAATGGCAGAGTGAATAGTTCGTCGCTCGTCTTGGTGTACTTCTTCAGGGACGCGTCGTTCCAATCTTTGGTCCGGAGAACCTGCTCAATCTCGTCTTCTTTCTGGTGTTGGTAATCCTGCCGGAATGGAAGATTACTTACTATTTTGGTATTCGATGGAGTTGTCTCCTGGACGAACCAACCTCGTGAATAACCTACCGCCGCGAAAACAGCGCAGATCAATAGGGTAGCACCGCATATGGTAGCTATTCCAATAGCGAACTCTCTTGTCGGCTGCCGTTTTGCACTCGGACTGATCTGCTCCGTAGTCGCAACCTTCGCTGACTGTTGCACATGGTGCTGCTCCTGGAGTCTTGCCAGCTCGTCTCTTGAGTGACTAGCGGAGCTCGGACGATTCGCCGGAGATTTTTCAAGATGCTTCATCAAGAATGCAATCAGACTACGATTAGGCGGTGTGTCTTCCAGCTCTGTAATTTGTGGCACCGGGTCTTCTCTGTGCTTAAGGAAAACTTCGATCGCGGTGGTTCCGTCGAAGGGTGGTTTACCTACCAAGCATTGATACATAACGCAGCCCAGCGAGTAGAGATCCGTTTGCGGCGTGGCTGTTTCGCATCTGGATTGCTCGGGGCTAATGTATAGTGGACTGCCTAGAATGGTTCCTGGATCTGTCACAAACCCGACCTGCTCTTCTTTCGATACCAGCTTTGCGACACCGAAGTCGAGAACTTTCACAATGGGAAGATTGTCTAGACCCGTGATAATCATAATGTTGCCAGGTGTGATATCCCTATGAATCACACCTTTTTCATGAGCGTGTGCCAGTGCGTCGGCCGTTTGGATGAACACGCTGAAGAAGTCATCTAAATTGAGCTTCCCCTCGAGCGAAAGCCATCTCTGCAGGGTCATCCCTTCAATCAGCTCCATAGCCATATATGGCTCGCCGTCTTTGGAGACTCCGAAGTCTAGTATCGACGCTATGTTTTGATGGACGACTTTGCTTGTGGTTTTTGCTTCATTTTGAAACCGCATGATGGCACGCGGATCGATTATCGACGAATAGAGGACTTTCAAGGCGACATTGCGATTGAGGTCGATCTGCTCGGCCTTGTACACCCTTGCCATTCCGCCGGCACCAATCTTTTCAATAATCTTGAACTTGTCGAAGACGACCGTACCAGGCTGATAGTCGACAGTCTGTTCCTGTGCCGTGCGAAGATTATCTTGGCTGTCAATCATCTGTCGATAATTGCTTGGTCGATCTTATAACCAACAAGCTCAAACCGCGTTTCGACCATAATTTAATCCAGGAAGGCTCAGCTACTATATTCCCTATCCACCAGCCGTATTTAGATTAATCTCTAAAGTTCCGTCAAGAGAGAGGCAATTCCGTCCTTTTGGGACCTAAGCTGCGACAATTTACTCCGGTCGTTTTTTACAAAAACATCCAGAAAAGTTTGAGTAGTCTCGGCTATAGTCCTTCTGACTGGGTCCTTCTCGACGTAGTCGGTCGCTCTCTGGAACTCGCCTCTAACCCCTCCGGAAAATGACAGGTGATCGGCATTCTTAATGCAGATAAGCATTTTGGGGCGATTCGCTTTTGCGAATAGAAGTGTCTCGTCATTCTGCCGTCCGAGACCGGGTTCGAGTTCGCCATACTCGAATAGAACAGGAATATGTACTGACGCCAAGTCGTTTTGGG
Source organism: uncultured Candidatus Obscuribacterales bacterium (assembly GCA_964418155.1). Classification (GTDB taxonomy): domain Bacteria; phylum Cyanobacteriota; class Vampirovibrionia; order Obscuribacterales; family Obscuribacteraceae; genus JADYXR01. The sequence goes on from CAYQKX010000006.1 coordinate 82,578, forward strand.
TGTCGACAGAGTACACAGATTCGTTGACTGGACCAGAGAGGGCTACGACGGCTTTCACTCTCTTGTCGACGAAGTCGCGCTCAATGCCGGCGACCAGCAAGCTCGTCCATGCACCAAAGGAGTGTCCGAACAAAGCCATTTTCTCTTTGTCGATATGCCCGAAAAGAATACTATCTTGCATTTCGTTCATCGATAGTACCTTTTCAATGACTTGTGTCAACTGCTCAGGTCGGTAGCTATAAATGGAACGACCTTCTTTTGCTGCTTTGTTGAGACCGACTTGGCGGAGCCACTGAATGTAGCGATTCGTCTTCAGCTGAAGATAGCCGTCGAACGGAATGGTTTCATCAATTCTTGCCACGCAAACTGTGTCTAAATAGTCCGGTGCGGCTACAATGTAACCGCTGCGAGCCAGCTGTTCGCAAATGAAAAACGAGCTGGTACCGGCTCCGGTGGCACCATGAGAATAGAACACGATAGGAAATCTTCCGTCAAGAGCCTTGGCACCGAGGGAGATTTCGGCCCGGATCTTTGAAGGTCCGATTTTATATGAATATGTGCCGTGGGCATTGGTTTCTGCCGGATACCAGATAGCGACTTTGTAAGGGATCTGGTGTTCTTTATATGTATATGTCGTTGAAAAAACAGAGAACCCAACCAGATGATTCGAACCGCATTCTTCGACATTTTTCTGGATCTTAGATGCGGTCGAATCAATGCCATGTGCTGAAACTGCTGCAGGAACGACACTGAACAACAGGGCGCTAATCGCTAATATTGCAACTTGGAAAAACGATTTCGGCTGCTCTTGCACTTTTATCTTCGCTCGGAGCGCTGGGCCGCAGCCGACGCAATCCGCTCATGCTCGTCCTTGGCGCTTGGGAATCCGAAATTCTTGATAGCGCTAGAGTACCAATGCCCGCTCTTCTTTATAGTTCGTTTTAACGTATCGAAATCCACGTGTACGATCCCGAAACGCTTTTCGTAGCCCAGAGCCCACTCGAAATTGTCCAGAAGGGACCAGACGAAGTAACCTTGCAGATTGACTCCGTCTTCCATCGCGACGCGCGCTTGAATGAGATGGTTCTTCAGATAAGAGAGTCGATCCTCATCTTCAATCTCGCCCGTCGGTGAGATTCGGTCGTTGAACGCGGCACCATTCTCGGTGATGTAAATCGGCGGTAGGTTGTACTCACGCGAGATGTCCACTAAAAGTCGACAGAACGATTCCGGAGTAACCTCCCAATTCATTTCGGTATATTGTGACCCCGGTATTTTCGAGACTACGCCCGAATCGGACACAACGGTTCTCGTGTAGTAGTTGATGCCAAGGAAGTCCAGATTTTGTGAAATCACGGACATGTCGCGTGGTTTGAGTACAGGCACTTTCGAACCGTATTCGGTCCAGATATCCGGTGGGTAATAAGCTTTGAAAAGGGGGTCCATGTACCAGCGCGCTTCGCGGCTCCAAGTTTTGTTGGCAGCTTCTATGTCTTCAGGCGCGTCGGATGCTGGAGCGGTAGGGCGCATGTCGAGGGCTATACCTACCTTTGTATTTGAATTGTCTGCGCGCAACGCTTGCGTCGCTTTGCCATGAGCCAAGAGAAGATGGTGTGCGACTTGCAAAGCCATCTTTTCGTCCTTGATTCCGGGAGCGTGCTCACCAGTTTTGTGACCAATGTTCGCTATCACCCACGGTTCGTTAATGGTGATCCAGTTCTGTACTCGATCTCCAAGATGTTTCGACAGGACTGCCGCATAGTCCGCGAAATGCGAGCTCACCTCTCGATTCGTCCAGCCGCCTATTTCCTGGAGCTTCTGGGGAAGGTCCCAGTGGTACAGTGTCGCGAATGGCTGTATCCTGGCAGCAAGGAGTTTGTCGACCAGTCGGTTGTAGAAGTCCAGACCGGCCAGATTGACCAGACCATGCCCGTCAGGGAAAATTCGGGACCACGAGATCGAGAATCGATATGCCCGAATTCCAATCTCTTTCATGATTTTGATGTCTTCATCGAGCCGATGGTAGTGATCACACGCCACGTCTCCGGTGTCTGAGTTTCGCACCGTACCTTCTGTGTGACTGAAGCGATCCCAGATCGACTCGCCTTTGCCGTCCTCGTTCCACGCTCCCTCGATCTGGTAAGCAGCGGTCGCGGCTCCCCAAAGAAAGTTTCGCGGAAACGTTACGCAGTATTCAGCAGTCGGAAAACTGACGTTCTTATCAGCCATAGGAACTCCCCAAAAGCCGGGCGGTGCAATTGAACGGGAAATTATACAAGAGCTCGCCCCGGCTTACTTGAAGCGTTGCCAGCTCGACAGCTCAGGTGTGGTACCTGTTTGGCTCTCGGCTTCGTAATTCGTCAGATTGCGTTGTCAATAAGGGCTGGCGTTAAACTCCGTTGCCGGTCTAATACAACCGTTAAAAGCTGCGGCTTTGGACTCGATGGTCCTCAGGTACAGCTCGTCGACCAACTCGATCAGATATCCGAAGTCATCAGATTGTGATTCGTCCCACAATCTTTCTTCCAGGACATCTAGGAGTTGTTGATATGAAGCGGTGTCAGGTGTTTTCATTTTTCGTCTTTGCATTCTAGAGACCATTCGGGTCTGATCATTCTACGTAGTCGGTGATCTATTTAGGCGGTATTACCGGCAGTGAGCAACCATATTTAGTATTAGTACCGCCGGCGGGGCAATATGCAATTGTTTGCTATTGTATATTGTTGCTACCAAACCACATGGTGGTAGATTGCCATTCGATTGCATTTGTTCCGTCTGTGATGCAAAGTCACTTTTGTTGTTACACCGGACGGACAGCAAAAACAAGACGGCTAACCAATCGGTTAGCCGTCTTTAGTACTGTACGAGTTGTATGAGCTGAACTTTTACCCGTTTGTAAGCTCTTACTGTCAGGGTACAGGGGACTTCGTTTCTCAATATAGCTAAGTGAGGCGCGGTTGGTAAGAGCGGTCACTGAAGTGCATCTGTACAGTTTTCAATACAGCGGAAACCTGCACGATGCTATCTGGATGTCACTTTTGTAGTCTCCTGTGAGGAGAATTTGGAATTCAGTAACAAAATTCGAGTTGACGGTGGTCTATTTGCGTTATCATTGCCCAAATGAAAGTATTGATTGCACTTGATGAATCGAAATTTGCCGACGTCGCACTGGACGCGGTAAGTACGAGATCATGGCCCGCCGGCACGGAATTTCGACTGCTGAGCGTGGTGGAGCTTGGGCGGCATGAATACGAGGGTCTGGACGCCAGCAGCGTGCCTCACTTGAAGCCAGTTCAGGAAAACCTAATCCAGGAAGTAAAGAGTTCTTTGGGCTCCAGGGCTGGCAGTCTGCAATCCAAATTCGATGGTTGTAGCGCGGATGTAAAGGTGTTGCAGGGTCACGCAAGGGATGTCATTCTCAACGAAGCGCGTGAGTGGTCTTCCGATTGTCTGATTCTTGGCTCCCACGGTAGGAAGGGCATTCAAAAGTTCCTCTTGGGCAGTGTTGCAGAATCGATGCTCGGTCATGCTCCGTGCACTGTAGAGGTAGTGAAGTCAGCTACAGGAGTCTCCGGCGGTGATGAAGGCGATATGAAAGTTTTGATCGCCATCCAAGACATGACATGTGTCGAGCTCCTTGGTGCGTACGTAGCAGCCTATCCTTGGCCCAGACTCACAAGATTCAAAGTGGCACACGTCGTGCACCCTGTTCTCGTCAACAGTTACATGAGTCTACTTCCATCAGCGCTCACGGAGAATATTGCCGAAGCTCGAAGAAAAGAAGGTGCCGAATTCGTTCGCCAGTGCGCGGAGCATTTGAAGGAAGTGTTCGGCGCAGAAGTGGTGGAAGAGGTTTTGATTGAAGGCGACGCTAAGTCCGAGATTATCGAGCTTGAAAAAGAGTGGCATGCCAGTGTCGTTGTCCTGGGCTCGCATGGGAAGACCGGAATGGGCAGCGTGTCCCGTGCGATTGTTTCGCACAGTCAGTGCTCCGCAATGGTTGTTCCTATCGGGCACGACAAAAAGAAGATTCATATCATCGTATAGTCCAACTTCCTTGACAAAAGTAAATCTTTGTCGATTTACCCAAACGCGCCCTTGCATTTTGGCAAGTTGGCGGAACGCGGTCAAAGGCGAATAATGCTATGGATCTTGCTTTTACTCAAAACGGTTTTTCGATTTCGATGTAGTCGTGTAGAGAAAGTTGGTGTTCTGACAAGATTGTCCGAGTTGCTTTGGGGTGCTAATAGTTCAAGAGAGCCACCCTTTTTTCAAACGGTTTTTCGATATCGATTTAGTCGTGTGGAAAAATGATCGAGTTCAGGCAAGAGCCAATACCATTAATTGACCACCACGCTTTTGCGCGAGCGCCATCGAGTCGGCGGAGATTGTGATCGGAATCAGTGATATTACCGGACTAAGAGTACGGAGCATTTGCACGAGCGTGCCAGCTGCGCTGAACGCCTCGGCAACAGGCGACCTATAAAACTGTTGGGCGTCAGGTCGCTCAGGATCACCAGATCGGTGGTTTTTTCTGAAATCAATTTTTCTACTTCGACCTGCTCGCGCATTCCGCAGTCCAGAATCTCGATGATCAGCCTGACGTCACTGTCCTTACAGGATTGAGTGGCGGCGTGCCGGAGCTTGCGGAAGAAGTGGGCAAAATCATCTTTTGTATGGTCCTTTATAAACGTCTGGCAGACCACCAGGCGCAAACTAGCTTTTCGGGAGCTAGCTTGCTCAACTGCCTCCGCCAAAAGGCGCCAGGCGTTATCAACTTCAGTTATGCATGCAAGGACTTGATGCTCTGAAACTACCGTGGATTGTTTACAAAACATGTTGGATACCGATTTCGCTGACAGAGATACACTTCGAGCTTTCCCAGCATAAACAACAAATGTTATGAACTTGTGACGGACTCGATTTATGCTTGCGATTTCGATACAGGCAAAATGACCCTGAATGTGGTGCCTTTTCCGACTTCGCTTTCCACAGATACGGATCCGCCGTGCCGCTCTACGGCAGCCTTTACGATTGATAAGCCTAGTCCGGATCCGCCCACATCTCTCGATCTCGATTTGTCTACTCTGTAAAAACGATCGAAAATACTGTGTAGGCTATCGGGGGGGATTCCCACACCCTGATCGGTCACGGTGATGGTTAAGTAACTATCCTTTTGATCGATCCACACCTGGACCTTCCCGTCTTCGTCGCTGTATTTGATTGCATTGTCGATCAGGTTATTGAAGATCTCCAGGATCGACTCTGCATGAGCGCTTATTGTGATATCAGGAAACGGATTAACAAAAATCTCGATGTTCCTATCTCTAGCGACGGGAATCAATTCCATTACAACTGTGTCGCACAAGTCTCTGATTCTGACTTGTGTTCGCATCATCTCTGCTTCTGGATCTTCGATTCGTGCCAGCACGATCAGATCTTTTGAAAGGTGCCGCAATCTCTCGCTGGCTCGCTCCATCATTCTAAAAACATCATCCGACATGTTGCCGAGTTTACCAGGATCCTTCAAGGTCTCGAGGCAAGCCTCGATGGTGGCAACGGGTGTATTGAGTTCATGACCGGCGTCAGCGACGAATCGTCGCAACATGAGCAAAGTTCGTTCGATCGGTTTGACTGCCTGTCCGGAAAACAGGTAGGCGCAAATGCCTACGCCGGCAGCGATGAAAGGTGCCACCACCATTACAACCAGAAAAAACTGTTCAATTGCGTCGTCTTGCGGTTTTGTCGAAACTTGCAGTTGAATGAAGCCCTCGTGCTTGCCCTTATGGTCAACCTTGACGTACATCGACCGCAAGTTTTTGTCGTCGGTTCTTAACCTGAGCGTTCCGTTGAAGAGCTGTTCGACACCGTCCGGTCCATACTGTTCGAGAGCATTGCCCTTGGCGTCGAACAGCTGAACCGTCGCCAGGATCGGATCGTTATTTTTGGCCTCCACATACCAGTTTTTCAAGCTCGGGTGTCCGTCCACTATTTTCACGGACGGTCTGAGTTCTGCAATCAAGTCTTCCAAACCGACGTCAACGCTGCGCATCAGGTTCGTTTTAAAAACCATAACCGAAGCAATGCTGTCTATAGAATAGAGCAGCATAACCATACAAACGAACCAGAGCGCTAGTTTGATCCTTATACTATCAACCATCGTCGCTCTGTAGCTTGTATCCAACTCCGTAAACCGTAGCGATAATAGATGGCTGCCCCGGCGTGTCAAGTTTTTTCCTTAGTCTGGTGATGTGACCTCTAACACTATCGTTATGTGCAGAAGTCTCGGACTCCCAAACGTTTTCAAGCAGCTCTTCTGGACTAAAAACTCGTTGCGGGTGACGGACGAAAAATTCAAGCAGTCTGAACTCTTTCGGCAGAAGATGAACCTCCACACCGTCTTTGAGCACTTTATGTTGATCGGAATCGACAAGTACGTCGCCAATTTGAAATGTATTCGACCCTGCTACGCTTCCTCGTCTGAGTAAAGCCTTGACACGATACTCGAGCTCTTTTAAATGGAACGGTTTTGTTAGATAGTCATCTGCTCCGGCAAGAAATCCCAACTCCTTATCTTGAAGCGAACTTTTTGCTGTTAAAAAAAGAATCGGAGTCGCTCCTCTCGATTGTCTGTATTGTCGGCAGACTTCAAAACCATTCATGCCGGGAAGCATTACATCGAGAATGATTACGTCGTACTTCGCTACCTTGAGCTTGTGAAGCGCTGTGGCGCCGTCGTGAGCAACCTCTACCAGGTGATGTTCTCGTGCAAGCCAGTTGTTGATCAGTGAAGCTAGATCCAGTTCGTCCTCGACCAAAAGGACTTTTGCCATTTCCGTGTCCCCTAGTACCCAATAATAAGACTAGCAGAGGATGGTGGTTAGCGCAGCCCGTCCGATCACACTTTCATAACAAGGACGTTTTTTTTCCTTTGGTGGAAAGCCAACCACATAGATTAGTGACAAGCAACGACACCGTAGATGCCATTATCGCTATTCCGATGTCAGGCATCGAAAGTGGCACCGTCCCAAGCACTGTCGCAAGACCTGGTACATATATGGCTATTGCCACAAGTGCATAAGAGATTGCCATCATCAGATACATGAAACTATTGATCGGTGCCGACTGCCTTGATTGATCGTCGGGACCGCTGACGGACAGCCAGTTCCAGGCTTGGAAAAGCAGTCCGAGTGAGATTGTCGCGAACGCTATTGTCATCGTGGTGTCATCGCTAATACCGCATCGATTGCACCAGACAATTGTGCCAATGACTGCTGCTGTAACCAGAATCGCTCGAATTAGTATCTGCCGGCACTCAAATCCGCCCAGAAGCTTTTCCGATGGATCTCTGGGGGGGCGTTGCATCATCCCTGGTGCAGCTCCCTGTAAGACGATGCCCAACCCTGGAAACACATGCATAATCAAATTCAGCCACAGAAGCTGTAGTGGGTTCAACGCCAGTGTCCCCATGAAGATCATTGCTGTCGCGATTGTCACCACGGATGCCACCGTTGCTGTGAGAAGGTAACAGATCGAACGCCTGATATTGTCGTAGATTATTCGCCCTTGCTCGATAGCGATAACGATTGTTGTGAAATTATCATCGGTTATCACCATGTTCGATACTTCTTTAGCGAGGTCGGTGCCGGCCCGCCCCATTGCTATTCCAATGTTCGCTTGTTGCAACGATGGTGCATCGTTGACACCGTCTCCTGTCATGGCGACGATCTCTCCTTTCGACTGTAAAGCTTTTACGATTGCCAGCTTCAGGTCAGGGGTTACGCGAGCTACTACAGTGACCTTACCGAGTCGCTCAGCGACTTCGCTTTCCTCTAACTCAGCGATTTGTTTCCCTTCAATCGTGCCTTGATCGGTCTGCTCGGACAAGATCGACAAATCGCTGGCGATGCTTTTCGCTGTTTTGGGTTGATCTCCAGTTAGCATCATAACGTGAATGCCAGCTTCCTTGCATTTCTGAATCGCTTGATCAACGCCCCTTCTCGGAAGATCTTTCATTGCGACCAGACCGAGGAATGTGAGGTCATAGTCGATCTCTTCGTTGATATTGCTCTCCGAATCGACCTGCTTCATGGCCACGCCCAATACGCGCAATCCGCGCTCTGCGTAGCTCTGGTTGACTCTAAGGTATTCAGACTTCATCGCATCAGTGAACAGAATTGGACCATCTGACGTTTGGAGATGTTTGGAGTCCTTTACGATCACTTCGGGAGAGCCTTTGGTATACGCGATTTTGAGCGGCTCGCCGGTATTGTGAACGGTGGCCATTTTTTTTCTGACCAGATCGAATGGCAGCTCTGAAATTCGAGGATTCGTATCTCTCAGGCTCTTCAGATCGAGTCCTAGTTTACCTGCTGCCGCCAGAAGAGCGCCCTCTGTGGGGTCTCCAGCCACTCTCCATGTCCCATCTTCGTCGTTGTGAATCAGTTTGGCATCGTTGCAGAGTGCTGTAGCTTTCATCAAGAGTGCCAACACGGAATCGCGCGTTATTATTCGGCCTCTCTCCGTAATATTGCCTGCTGGAGCGTAACCGAAGCCGGAGACTTTAAGCTGCCGACCATCTACACAAATGTCAGTAACAAGAAGTTTGTTTTCAGTTAACGTTCCGGTTTTGTCTGAGCAAATTACTGTGGTGCATCCGAGCGTCTCGACGGCAGAGAGCTGGCGAATCAGGACGCCTTCTTTGACCATGCGCTGGGTTCCTATAGCAAGTGCGAGCGTCGCTACCACGGGCAGTCCCTCAGGGATAGCAGCGACGGCCAGGGCGATGCCTGCCTCAAGCATCGACCAGACATCGTGACGGTAGATCAGTCCTACTCCAGCGACCAGCACACAAACGAGTACGGTCAAGATTGATAGCTGCCTTCCCAATTCATCCAGTCGAACTTCTAGCGGGGTGGCCGTTCGCTCTTCTTCAAACAGAGCAGTTTGCAGTTTACCGAGACTGGAGTCTTTCCCTGTGTTGGTCACGACGGCTCGACCTCGTCCTGCCAATACGTGAGTTCCATGGAAAGCCAGGGTGATATCAGGCTCTTCGCCATCAACAGGTTTTGCCGATTTTGATACAGGCATACTTTCGCCTGTCATGATTGACTCGTCGATACTGAGAGCATGTGCTTCAATTAATCGCATGTCTGCCGGTACTCTCGAGCCTGCTTCGAGTATCACGATATCGCCCGGAACAAGTTCGCATGCGGATATCTGATGATGCCGTCCGGTTCTAACAACACGAGCGGTTGGTCCGGACATATCGGAAAGTGCAGCGAGGGAGATCTGTGCTTTCCACTCGGTTGCCAAACCGACGAATGCGTTAATGACTACTGCCAGAAGTATTGCTACAGCTTGCAAGACTTCCTGCGTAATGAATGAGATGGCGCTGGCGACCAGCAACAGAACGACTACGCTCGATTGAACTTGCCGGATGAAAAGGTCGAACACGCTCGAGCTCTGCCTGCCCTTCACTTCGTTGCGACCAATCTGGGTCAATCGGACCAGGGCAACATCTTCAGTAAGACCGCTTCGAGCATCGGATTTTAGGTGACGTATTACTTCTGCAATGTCGGCTGAGCGAAAATCCAGCGACGGCGATGTCTTGTTTGATTGGTCCTCTGAAGTTGGTTTCGTTATTTGATTGACCATCGATCGATTTTAGACCTTTGAGAATTCCTTCCTATGACCACCCCTGGGATTGGTAGGAACGCGATGTCAATGACCCTGTGATTCGATTTTCGATTTGACGATTTCGACGGAGCAGGGTGATTGTTTGAGGACTTCTTCGGCGATGCTTCCCAGAAAGAAGTGCGATAAACCGCGTCGTCCGTGCGAGCCGACAATTATGAGATCGGCGTTCCAGCTTTCGGCGTAGCGGCAAATTGTGTTGGCGACCGGACCTGTCTCCACATGGTTTTCCACGGTCAGTCCAGGTAGAGCGTGCTCAATCTTTTGCTTGGCTCGCTGAGTGATGTCGTCGCACTCTTTGTACAGTTGCTCGTCGATGCTAGTTGCTGTGGGCGGGACATAGCCCAAACCGATTTCTGCCGGTATGAGCTCCACCACTGATAACACCATGAAACTATCGTCGTGATTCCATGGGCGGTGGGCGATGAATTCGAGGGCCTTCATTGAACAGTCCGATCCATCAATTGCAACTAAAGTTCTCATCACGCTTTCCTCGGTTAACCGGCGAATCATCGGATTACGATTCTGCCCTGGATTACATAGCATTTTTCTAATCAGGCAAAGCGAGGAGAGATCATAAATTCCACTTCGGACGGCACAGTAGCGACGCAGCTCCGATAACCAGCGCGCGTCGAAATCCCTCTTTCGAGGAACGTGATCTCGTTGATGCGATTTTTGTCAGTCCCCTGCCCTGAGATCGGCTTGCGTCAACATTTCATGATAGTCGGGATCGTCATCGGCGTAGATAATCACCATGTGATTTAGGTCGGTCGATGCGCAATTCGGACAGCTTACATGTCCGCTTAACAAGCAGAATTCGGTGAAGCACTCCTGGCATTGATATTCGATTTTTCTTTCCGTGGCTGGGGTTTTCTTTAGTGCAAACATAATGAGACCTCTCCAGCTCGTCCTTGTGATATTCGGGATCCACTTAAGTTATGCCTTATTTTTTTGCGCTCGTACCACTGTTACCGTCAGTCTCATACGGTTTTATTGCAATTTCTTCATTGTGTTTGAGCATCGAGATATTTCGGACAGCCACATCACAAAATGTCTACCTAACTTTGTAATAAGTAGACAGTCTCGAGCCTCACGCGTATTCTTTTGCGTACGGATCTCTATGTCGACAACCGGGTTTCCAACTTGAGAAATTGGTTTATCTACTCATCAATCCTCATTTTCGCCTGGCTATCTATTGGCGTTCACCCGTGCCTCATTGAAGCGGCCTCTGCGCAGATGCCACCTGCCAGGCTGAAGCTTCCTTCTGGGGTGAGGAGACAGGTCAAGGCTCGAAAGTCGACTCAGATGGTGCCGAACACGCTCGTCATCATGCCTGATATCGAGCTCATGGCGCAGCAGCAGGAATCAATGAAGCAAAATGCGGCAGCCAAGAAGCCTGAACCGAAGTTAGTGAAGGCAGTCAAGGCACCGCCGCAATCTCTGCGAGCTATGACGCTCAAGAACTACGGACCAAATGGGCAAATCATTGGTGGTGGCAGAAGCATATCTACGAATACAAGTGCGGCTTCTGAGACTGGCAAGCCAACTGGTGTAAAACCTGGCAACAAAAAAGTAGAAGTCGAAGAGGATCTCTCCACCGCCATAAAGAACATGGGTGGCAAAGTTGTAGAGACGATCGGAGAAGGATCTCTTTTGACCTGGGTTGTGCAATTCGAGAACACTGAAAAGTTCCTTGAGGCCGAGCGCAAGCTCACTTTCGACAGACGCGTTGCATCACTACAACGTGACTTTCTGTTTCACAACAATGGCCCAATCGACCCTGGTTCGCTCAACGACCCCTATATCGCTTCCGAATGGTATATGACCGCGCTGAATGTCTACGGCGCTTGGGGGTTGAGTCGGGGTAGTCGTAACGCGATCGGCGTGTTGGATTCAGGCACGAATGGCAAGCTCAAAGAGCTCGAAAACAAGTGTTATCCTGGATACAATGCTGTTGATAAGAATTTGCTTCAAGCTGACGTAGACGGGCATGGCACCATGGTCGCTACTACTGCCGCTGCCACGGCCGACAACGGTGTCGGCACGGCTGGTCCGGCCACCAACTCCGTCATCTACCCGGTCAGAGTAGGTTATGCCGATGGGACCGTCTCTGTCGCTGCGATTCTCAGAGGCATTCTCAAGTGCGGCGAGTTCGGCGTCAAAATTATCAACATCAGTTCTAACGGTGATCCTCCTTTCACGTTTGCTCGCAAAGAATACAATCGTGTTCTTCACAAGTATTTGAAGTGGTACCACGATGATAAGGGGGGGTTGGTCTTCAATTCGGCCGGCAACTCCGGAACTCGCGATCCGAGCAACTTACAGCCGTACTTGATCGTCGTATCCGCTCTGGATGAAGATTATTCGTTGGCCTATTTTTCCACTTACGGAGGAAGTATTTGGTTCACCGCTCCTGGTACCAACATCTACTGTTCTGACCGAGACGGCTCTATTGTATCGGTGGCGGGTACATCATTTAGCTCTCCGCTTGCAGCATCGATTGCGGCCCTGCTCTGGGGGGCCAATCCGGGTATGTCTAACTTGGATATCGAACGGGTTATGATCGCGTCCTGTCGGAATGCTGGTTCCAGGCCCTGGAATCGTTACTTCGGATTTGGACTTCCTGATGCGGAAAAAGCAATGAAAGCGGTGCTTGGGAAGTGATAGAACAGATCAAGAGGGCCGTTATTCGAATACTAATCCGCTTTCTTGAGTGGTTAACGTCTAACCGGGCGAAACCTCGCGGTAGCGACATACCGCTCTCGGATCTCGTCGATGTGAACGAAAATGGTAAAAAGCGTTCAAAAGAAGAGACTAATAATCAAAGCGAACATCGGCATGATTAGCTCGTCTTCCTGATTGCTGCTGATAGTTCAAAGAGATCTAATTCACAATATCAAAGCTGCTTCGACTGGAAACGCTCTTCTGGCAAGGGGACTCGGAATTGTTTGCTGATTTGTCGCACTCTTGACGTCTCTGATGTATCGTTGCTTAAACTATTCATTCGGGCGTACAGTGCTGGATTTGATGAGATATGTCTAACTCGTCTTCTTTGAGTGATTTTTTCAACGTTCAAAAAGGTGAACGCATGAAGACCTTCTTGCTCTTCATGTGGCTCTTTTTGTTCATCTGTGTCTACTATGTCTTGCGTCCTATCCGGCGCGGAATGGTGCTTGACGGACTCGGTAACGAGTATATGCCGTTCGTATATATGGGTACCGCTCTTGTGACAGGGCTTGTAGTCTGGGTTTATTCCAAATTCGCCTATTTGCCTCGGAAAAAGCTGATAGGCTCGATCTACGGTATTTTCTTCGTAAATCTTCTCTTGTGGTGGCAAGCATTCCAGTTTGAATCCAAGATTACCTCCGGCCTGTTCTGGATCTGGTTGGATGTCTTCTCAATTATGGGAGTCACCCTATTCTGGATGTATGCAAACGATCTGTTTAACAGCTCGAGCGCCAAGCGTCTGTTCGGAATCGTGGCAGCCGGAGGCGGTCTAGGCGCCGTGCTTGGAAGCTCGCTGACCGCCTCGTTAGTTCAAGTCATCGGTGCGACCAATATGCTGTTGGTCGCGGCTGGATTCGTCGCTGCAACATTAGCCATCTTTCTCTACATCGAGAAAATAAATGAAGGCAAGGCGCTCACCCAGCGAGCAGTGGAGTCTGACTGCAAAGTCGAGGAGAAGTCTTCCGGGTTGGGTAAGGCCTTCTCCCTGCTCGCCAGTAACAAGCTCCTTCTGTTATTGACACTTGTCGTCTGTTTGGAGCGTATAACTCCTGACTTGGTCCAGTTTGTTTATCACGAAGTTCTGCATTCGATGGCCACCGGTCGTGACGCCATTGCCGCTCTCGACGCAAATTTGGAGAGATGGCGTGCGATGTGCGAATTCGTCATCGAGTTGTTTCTTGTAGCGGCCGTCTTAAAGCGTGTCGGTTCGGCTCCTTGTCTTGCCTCATCTGGTGTAGCTATCGTGGGAAGTTTGCTTACCTTCGCGATTTTCGCCAATCCACTGATTATCGTTGCGATTTTCCACGTCGACGAAGCCCTTCGACATTCCTGGTTCAAAGCAGCGAAAGAGTTGACCTACACGGTGACGAGTCGCGAAGTGCTGTATTCGGTCAAGCCTGTCATAGAAATGTTTTTCTATCGGTTTTCTCGAGGTTTCGCCGGGGTCTTGATTCTTCTTGCTAACTCGGTGCTCGGGTTGGGAACAACCGGAGTACTAACGCTCGGAGTCCTGTGTGCAACGGCCTGGGTGGTAGTTGCGCTGAAGCTGAACACAGAGTTTCGCCGCCTTGAGCTGGAAGCGCTCTACAATCGCGAAGATGGGGTCACTGCCGAAGACGAAAAACGCAAGCCGATTGCCGTCTAGAATCGGACTCGGGCGCTTACATCGCACCAGCTACAGTACCAAGTAGTCCTCTGTAGTCGGGACTGATTTTTGGCATGCTTTCGATTTGTCTTCCGTCTTGGCATTCGATCTCGCAGATAGTCACCGAAATTGGTGCCTGGCTTTTCGTTCAACCGAGAATGGAGTGAGACGTGAGAACCTTCACCACAGCCTTCCTTCATAACGAGGGATCTTATCTGCAATCGTTTCAAGAAGTTCGTCCCGGAGTTCCATGGAGTTGAACGTCTCCATTGTGACGTACTTGTCTGCTCCTATCGCCATAGCGGCAATTTGCAATCCGTCACGTACGGAACGAGCGAACCTTGATGATTGCGAGCAGTAAAAAACAAACGGAATATGGCTCGTCTCCGGATTTTCCTTAGCTAGCTTGAGAAAGTCGAAAACGCTGCCGTCGTGCTCAAGATGAACCGCAGAGACAATAAGATCTACTTCGGAACTGAGGCGATCGAGTGCTTCATCGACCGTGCCGACGTGCACGAGATCGCAGTCCGGGAGACTTAGCTCAATGTTTGCAATATTTTCTGGCTTTTCTTGCAGCACAAGAACGCGGATGGTCATTAGCGTTTACCTCCGAAAACGGGTTTCTGGTGTGGTTGAGACTAGTGGCTGATTTATAGCTCAGGTTTCTTTCCCTGATGCAAGAAATGCAAATTGTCTGATTAGCACAAGGATAACCCTCTCGTCGTTGCTTGTGAACGAAGTCAGAAAAGTCGGACTAGCTCCTAGTCCGACTGCACACAGTTACCGGCGTTGATTAGTCGATTTAATACGGACTGCAATCCACGCTCTTGTCATTTTTGATCTGGTGCCAGGTCGCGACACAGGCAATAAAGAGGATCGAGAGTCCGATGAATCCCAAGATATGTGTACCGGTTACTTCGTCCCAGTGGACGAAGTAGCAGAGCATCGGCAAGTTGGTAAGGCTCACATTATTTCCTTTTGACTAGTGTTTTTTTCTTGCCGCTAATCCATTCTTCTCTCGTAAATGACAGTTGCCTATGGTGAAATCACGGCTCATGTCGCGGCTTTTCATTAAACCATTGAGCCGCTTTCGCCGTTCACTTGGGAATTTGGCAAGCTTTCGGACCTCATTTAGAATAGATAGACGTGATGGAGTAAAGAAGAAAGTTCGATGGGTAAGTTGATGCGGTGCTTGATTGTCCCAATTCTGCTCGTGCTGCTGGCGTGCTCGTCAATGCCAACTCAGGCGCGCGGTTTGGAAGGACGTGCGAGCATGGACCTGGTAGATACCGGGGCGACCACGGAAGCTGTTAACGACGACGACAAGCGCGAAGAGCCCGTCCTGCATCCACTGACTGGTCGATTAGAAGAGACTTCGCATCCGCCGACATGGATCAAAGGGAAGGTTTTCTCCAACGAAGAAATGTACATGTACTCTTTCTATCAGATTCACCCACTCAAGAAGGAGTTTCGATGGCATATCCCTTCCTTCAAACGAACAATTATTCGAATGAGACCAGGTGTGGTGCGCTTTTGGAAAGGCTGGAAGCCAGACGGACCTTGCGAGGTGATTTGTGAGCCAACCGGTCAAAAGGGTCAGTTCAAGTTTCATCATGCCCGTCCAGATGGACCCCATGGTTATCTCGAGCGCGTGGGCGAGACCAACTCTGGTTTTCCTCGGTATAGATTCTGGTTCGACGACGAAGATGGCGCCATCGGAAAACAGAAGGAAAGCAGTGATGCCTCGAAGGCTGATTCTAGTAAGCCAACCACTCTGACGCCGGGTCGAGACGGTTCTCCGTAGTTTAGCAGTTCAGCTTGCTTTAGCCGGTGAATAGAATCTGGGCCGAAAGTCGAAGCGGTTGCGCTACTGGTAACTGAGTACTTGCCTGAATCCCATTAATTTCAATCGTTGACTGTAATCAAATATTTCTACAAGACTTGTCGGTAGGATCGACATCCAGCAATCTCTGGAAATGAGCTGTATGTCAGGCCTTTCAGGGATGGTGTTGTGCTCGTGGTTGGAAGTGCAAATCGATATCGATTTGCACTTCCTCCCCGAAATACGCGAAGACTCCGACTGGCAGTGTATTTGCGAAGATTCGGTTGCAATTGAACTTTTTTGCTTCTGCCTACGTTTTAAAGAATACGGACTGTGTGTTGAAGAAAACGGAGGCACTAAATATGATGACTAGAGCAGAATATAGACTGGTGAAAAAAGCTCGAGCCCAGCAGATACAACGTTTAGTCGAAGAATTTAAGCAGCTTAACAGGACAGAAGAAGACGTTATTCAAAGGATCGTTGCGCTACATCAGAATCTGGGCGATTTATTTCATTGCAAATGCGGAAATACTCAACTACCGAGTGAGACCCGCCAACGCCTTTCTAAATGTAGCGTCTGTAATCGAGACTGGTGGATCACTGCCGGTACACTGTTTCATGGTGTGAAGAATCTACAACCGTATGTCATCGCGATTTATCTTAAGATGCGAGGCATGGATGCGCTTCCCTGTGAGATAGCTTCTGTGACTGGGGTTTCTTCGTCGACGGCCTCTTTAATTCATAAAAAAGTATCGATGGTTGTTGCGGACGAAATTGGCGATGAGGGCGAGTCGTTCAGCTCCTTGTTATTCATGGAGTTGTATCAAAAGCGCTCTACCGCGACCCCGAGTTTCTCACATCCTCGAGCCGAGGAAGAACCATTTCAGTTGCAACGAGAGAGCGCGCCAATCTACGAAGGTCATGACGAGCCATCAAATGCCGCACCGAATCTATCGCACAATGATCAACTTGTATTCAACGAGATTTCTGCTGATTCAATTTCATTCGATACTCTGTTGGCACGAACTAAATTGACGATTCCTGAACTAAGCGAATCCGTTTTGACTCTCGACGTATTCGAAAAGCTGATTGAACTTGACGGGACCCGGTATAGACTGCGTGCAGGGGTTGAAAACGTTCTGCGATCGAAGAAGCCCAGCAATATGGAGCAGGTTGCTGTATTTATCAACTATATTACTTATCGGTACCAAGGGATGGCTCGAAAGTATGTTCAACTTTATGTAGCGAATTTTTGGTGCATAATGGACCAACAACGTTGGGGTAAAGATGCTTTACTGATCGCCTGCCTTCGATCGAAACGGAAAACCCGGCGTGACATAGCAGTTTATGTTTCACCGGGCACCATCAGGATGCCGGCTATAACGCGCGTCTACGCTTCCGTTGCTTAGATAATTGAAAGACTGACGAGTCGGAGTCGTGCTGGTGCAAAGCTGGTTTTAGAAACCGCTAAAATGGTTTCCTGGTTGTCAATGCGCTGAAAGACGCCTGCTCGATCTGGAGTGTTCGGTGAGTGGTCGAGCTAGACCTTTTGAGCGCCTAGCTCACCTATACGGACGCAACTTCTTTCCTGTGATTAGCCGAACAGCAGTCTAAAAGCGTTTCTTCGATGAGATGGTCGACGACTTTTTTCAAGTCGTTCGACTCTCGATAAACCTGAATTTGCCTATCTGCACTCGTCCCCCGCTCAAGGATGTCGAAGACGCGATTGATTTCTTCGCGGCTGCCGAGATCGTCGACAACATCGTCTACAAATTCAACCAGTTCACGGATGAGGTCTTTGACCGGTACCTCTTCCTGTTTGCCGAAGTCGATGAGCTTGCCATCGATGCCGTAACGTAGCGCGCGCCATTTGTTTTCTTGAAGAAGAGCGCGACGATACAAACGAAAACCGAGATTTTGCTTAATCAACTTGTAGAGTTTTGCCACGACGGCTTGAATCAATGCCGCAATCGCTATGCTGTCTTGCGCCCTTGTTGGAATATCGCAGATACGAAATTCCAACGTGGGATAAACAGGATGTAGTCTCAAATCCCACCAAATTTTCTTACCGTCGTCGATGCAATTTGTTTTTATCAAAAGCTTGAGGAAATTGTCGTACTCGCTGTAAGAACTAAAGTAATCCGGCAATTCGGTGCGCGGATACTTTTTGAAAATCTCGCAACGGTAGGATTTGAGACCGGTGTCGATTCCCCGCCAGAACGGCGAACTGGTGGACAGCGTGAGAATATGTGGCAGGAAGTAGCGAGCCGCATTGGCGATATGAATAGCCATGTCGCGATCTTCCATCGCTACGTGGACATGCATGCCGAAGATAAGCAAACTTCGAGATAAGACTTGCATGTCTTCGACGAGTTTCACATATCTTTCGTGTTCGGAAATCTTCTGGTCTGCCCAGTGTCCGAAAGGATGAGTGGAAGCCGCGACAATAGCCAATCCCTTTTCTTTTGCGATATCACCCATGGTGCCGCGCAGATTGTACAAATCTTTCTTGGCCTCATGGACGTCGTTGCAAATGTTGGTGCCAATTTCGATCATGCACTGGTGCATCTCTGGCTTGACCTGCTCACCCAGCTCGTGGCGGGCTTTGTCGTAAATCTCTGGCGCTCTCGATACCAGATCACGGGTTTCCGGGTCGATAATTTGGTACTCTTCTTCGATCCCAATGGTGAACTTCTGCTCCATGGTGAAGCAACCTCCGGCTCTAAAATTAATACTGCTCTTCGACTATGAAAACGGGTACCATGCCACCGCCCGCGGTGACATTGGCAAGCTCAGTTGCGGACAGTCGTGTGAAAGCGCTGCCTACCTTGCCATCGTAAAGTAGCGGATCGAGATCTATCAGTTGTTGGATGAATTCCACGTCGCCATTATCGGTGATGTGAGGAAAGACCTGCCTGGACGTGTTCACTCGCTCTTGGACCAGATAGTCTCCGGCTAGTGCAATCTCGATGGACTGGTCCCATTCCGATTCGCTTGCTTGCCAGCCGATAAAGATACCTTTACCTCCGTATTCGTCGTTGGGCTTGAGCACGAGCATATCGCGATTCTCTCTCGTGAACTCGAGCAGGTCGACCTCCTTACCTTTGTACTCTGTCTTTCGCTCTTCTACCCGCCGCGTCCACGGAACATGTGCAGAAATCAGCTCGTGCTCGCGCTTCGTGAAGAAGTCATGGAAGCGTTCGTCAGTCAGAAGACCAAATAGCAGCTTCTTGTGCACCAATTTCCCACGGAAGGAATTGACCATGCAAATCGACTGCGATTCATAGGCTTTGAGCAGGTTGCTGCATTCTTGTTCTTTCTCCAGGAATTCGTTGACCAATAGCCGCTTGTATACCAAATCGATTTCGAAACCGTCTTTGCTTAGACGACCGCTCTCATACTCCAGCTCTCGTGGATCGGCAATGATGGTTTTGTATCCTTCTTTCTCGAAATACGCTTGAACAAGCTCGAACTCTCGTTGAGTAGGCAGACCTTTGTAGTCGACGATAGCAATTTGCGGTCGTTTGCCGTTGCCGGAGAACTCCTTGTGTGCTGAAAGCAGTACCTCGAGAAGATGTTTTAATCCATCCAGTCTCGACACTCGGAATTTTTGCTGGAACTGTTTCATCACATCGAGTTGCAGAAAAATCTCTGAAGCGACATCGGCATATGCCACTCCGGCTGGTGTCTCGGCATTGAGTTCGACGAATGAAAGAGCTTCGTCGGTCAGAAATGAGTCAAATCGCGATAGGCGCGAGACGCCTTTGAATTTGGGATCGGTCGCGATCAAACGACGTTCGTCGGCGGTCAAACCGAGGTAGTCTTGCAGCTCGCGGCTGGCTATTGCCAGATCACCTACTTTCAATACGGCACCCCAGATCTCTTCGCAGACCGAAGTGACGCGATTAAAGTCGCTGCGGGCTATAAAGTGAGGTCTGAGATACGGGCTCAGCATGCGCCCGCCGAAGATAAACTGAACTTCGTTGAGCTTTCGCCAGACGTCGTCTTTCGTCTTTGTCAAAAGCTCCGGAGACGACTGCAACAGTTCATGATAGTAACTGATAGCCTGTTTTTCCAGATCGTGCATGGTGGAGATTTCCGCGGCTGGCGTGGGAAGGGCGACGGACATTTTGATTTACCAATTGTTGTGGGAGGGGCAAACTTATAAAACGAAAACCGCGCAAGCGGCGGACGACCGCGTGCGCACTTTCTTCAATCTATCTCGCGGCAACCATCTTTGGGCTGAGGAATTCAGACCACCTAAGCTCTGTATGCGCCTTGGGAGGTTTCTTCGCGTACTCGGCTGCTAGTTCTGCGAGATTCTGGATTAACCAGCGCTGGTTTTCCTCACCCACAGAATGCTTATCGGCATCAGGCGCGGGATTGGTGAAGTCAATCGCGTATGGTATGCCGTCGCGGATTGCGAATTCCGCTGTGTTCATATCATAGCCCAGGGCTTCATTGAGCTTGATGCAATCAGCAATGATGCGCTTTTCGAGGGCTGGTTCGAGGTAATTCTTATCGAGGAAGTACTGCCCCTGCAGATATGGCTTTGACGGATCATACGGCATGATCAAGACATTCTTGCGGCCGATTGTATAGCAGCGCACATAACGATCGAAATTGATGAACTCCTGCAGCATCATACAGATCGTGTCGGTCTGATCGTAGTAGTGGAGCAATTCTTCTATCGAATGAATTTTGTACACATGCTTCCAACCACCACCATCGTAGGGTTTCATGATGGCGGGCAAACCGGTGTACTCGAGGATGCCTTTCCAATCCAGCGGATGTTCTAGATTGCGGAGCGATTCGCTCGAGATGTCCTTGATGTAGCCCTTTTGCGGAAGCAAAACGCTTTTCGGTATAGCGATTCCCAGTCTCTCTAACAGAGCGGTTCCGAAGAATTTGTCGTCGGCCGACCACCAGAAAGGGTTGTTGATTACCACAGTACCGGACAATGCAGCTGTTTTTAGAAAACAGCGATAGAAAGGAATCTCGTGCGAGATGCGATCGATGATTACTTTGTATTTGCACAACTCGTCGGCTTTGAATCCGCCGACTCTAACCATTTCAGCTTCGATGCCAAGATTGGAGTTGTTAACGTATTTGATGAATTCTTCGGGGAACGAAACTTCACGCCCCACCAAAAGCCCTACTTTCATGCTCGTGGAACCCGTTATGTAGTGTGAACACAAGATGCCTAGAAAATCTTACTATCAATTAAGTTTGAAAGATCGCATGGCCTCAAACTGACGAGCAAAACTACTAAATTTTTAGAATGGAGCAGGACTTATTGGACCGTACTCAGGACAGACCCAAAGGACGGTTGTCGAGTGGGGGCTGTTTCTCGGCGACCGAGTCCTGCGTTATAAAGTAAATCGATATCGATTTACCTGGCAAAAACTCTAGCCTCGGGTCTCCGGTCCGCCGATGTAGTGGAGAATCATTTCTTGCCAGAACGGCCAGTCATGAGCATTGCCGTCCCACTCGCGGAATGCGTGCCATACGCCACGGTCCCATAGAACTTGCGAAAAGTTGGCGTTCACCCGATAGGCTGGATCATCTCTGCCGATTGGGAAAATAATGTCCAGGTTTTTGACTTTAGCAAGGTGCTGAGGACAGTCGTTCATACGGCGAACCAGTTCAATTGGATTGCTCTGGTGAATAGCATCGTCATACTGTCCATCGGTCCATTTGCTAATGTCGTAAATTCCGCTCATTCCAAGTGCGCGATTGAACAATTCCGGGTAGCGCAGTGCAATGTTGACGGCATGATAGGCACCGAAACTGGCGCCTGTAGCGATGACGAAAGGATTGTCATTTTTCTGCTTGGAGAATGGAAGAACTTCGTCGACTATGTAGCCGTGGTACTGCAAATGTCGGTGCGCTCGATACTTGGGACTGGCGTCGTAGTTGTACCAGCTCTCTGTGTCAACGCTGTCTACGCAATAGACCTGCAGCCAGCCGCTTTCAATATGTTTGTTCAGCACATTGAGCATCTCGCGATTTTCCCAGTCGTAGAACCGTCCCATCGACGTCGGAAAAACAAATACTCTTGCACCATTATGACCGAAGACAAGCAGTTCCATGTCCCGACCGAGGGAGTCACTGCGCCACTTATGATACTCTCTATGCATTCCTTTACTTCCAATGTACTGGGGTTTTCCAGGCTATTTAATCGGCAGATTGTAGCATGCAGCGATTTACTATATTGTCTGCAATGCTCTATCTGGAAGGTTTGTATAGATGCGCCAACCAAATTTATCGATAGCCTTTATTCTGCTTGTTGTTTTGCTGCTCGGTTTTTATCCAGCCGATGCTGAAGACAGCCTGTTTTCCTCGATGTTTGATGCGGGAAGCGCGGCGCTAAGGGAAGGGCGCTTTGCGGAAGCAATCAAGAAGCTGAAGTCAGCGCTAAAGGAAGCTGAGCTTCTGGCGCCCGGCGACTCTCGCCTTCGCAACACACTCAAGGCACTGGCTCAAGGCTATGAAGCGGAAAAGAATTATGACCTTGCAGAACCTCTGCTTCGGCGCATAATTGAAATTGATACCAAAATCGGAGACAGATCATCCGATGTTGTCAGTAGTGTTAGTGCTCTGGCTCTCAATCTCAGGAACCAGAGCCGATTCAAAGAATCGATAGACACTTATTTAAGCGTACTCGGCTCTGAAGAAAAAACTGACGCGGCTATCGGCGAGGACGCAAGAATCACGCTGTTGATCAACCTGGCTGGCGTCTACAGCGACATGGGCGACTACAAGCAGGGCGAGCGAAATTTACGCAACGCACTGAATCTAGCCGAGAAGAGCCGAGACGATAATGTCTTGCTTGCGCGCGCTCTGGAAGCCTTGGCGTTGCTCTACGATCGACTCGGCCGTTACGATGAGGCTTCTTCCTTGCTGGCTCGGGCTCTTAAGGTCGACCAGCGTGTGGAGCCCGAGGGCGGAATCGAGACGTCAGGCGCTTTGCTAAGCATGGGCCGCTTCTTGAGAGAACAGGGAAAAACTGACGAGGCTCTCGATTACATTAACCGTTCCATCAAGATGCGCAAGAAGATTCTGGGTGATCAGCACGCCAACGTCATCGAATCGGCGCTAGAGCTGGCCAGGCTGTATGAGGATGTCAATGCTTACAAAGACGCGGCTTCAGAGTTGGAAAGGTTGCGTCCCATTCTGGAGCAGACCGTTGGCGATGAAAGTCCGCGCTATGCAGAGTTCTTACGACAGCTTGCCTCGGACTACATGAATTGCAGCCAGTACGGTCGGGCGGAGCCGCTTTTACGCAGGGCACTGTCCATTGACGAAGCCTCGTTTGGAAAAGATGGAGCGGAATTGGCTCTTGATCTCAACGCTTTGGGCATGTTCTACGTCTTTCAAGGGCAGTATGCAGAAGCCGAACCTTTGTACCGCCGAGCGCTGAGTATCACCGAACGCAAGTGCGGCTTGGAACATCCCGATGTAGCCGCTTGTTTGAACAACCTCGCTTGGCTATACGATAACCAGCGCAAGTTTTCCGAAGCTCGCCCGCTTATCGAAAGAGGTTTGGCAATTCGCGAAAAAGCATTGGGCAAGGACCATCCTGTGGTGGCGCGCAATCTGCACAATCTGGCCAAGGTCTGTTTAGAAGAGAGCAAGCTAGATGAAGCTCAACGACTGCTCGAACAGGCTTTCAAGATTCAGAAGGATGCGCTTGGTGCTAATCATCCGGATACGATAGCTACGATGAGCGATCTGGCCGATCTCATGCAAAAATCCAAGCGATTTGCTGAAGCCGAGGAGCTCTACAAGAAACTGCTCGCGTTCGACGAGGTTGCTGAAGGGAAGGGCAGCGCGACCGTAGCTGCCGACCTGGAACTCATCGCTCATGCCTTGGTCGAACAAGATCGTACGGAGGAAGCCAAGACTTACATTGCGAGAGCTAAGACAATCAAAGCGACTCTGCCGGGAAGTGTACGAGACGACCATCAAAGTCACGGTTTAGCAATCGCCTCGCTGCAGACAATTAAGGTGCCACCAAAAATAGTGGCGGATAAGTGGGCCCTGGTGGTCGGTATCAGCAACTTCAAAGATTCCACCATCAACCTTCAGTATGCTGCTAAAGATGCGATGGACTTTCGTAACTATCTAATTTTCGAGGCCAACTTTCGACCTGACCACGTCAAGCTGCTTCTCGATCAAAATGCCACCAGAGACAATATCGTTGGCCACCTGGGTGAAAAATGGCTGAAGAAGGTAGCACGCAACGAAGATCTCGTCGTAATCTATGTTTCCTCACACGGTACCTCGGCGCGAAAGGAGATTGGCGATGCCAATTTCATCGTTGCGTACGAGACCAACCTATCAAACGCAGTGCTGAGCGGCATCCCGATGCAGTGGTTTACCACCGGTATCAAAGATATGATCAATTGCCAGCGCGTCGTTATCATAATGGATGTCTGTCATGGTGGCGCCCTCCGATCGCCTTCGACGAAGCTTTCGGAGACTCATACTCAGGCTGCCGCCGGTACAGGAAGCAAGACATTAATCAGACATCCTGACTTGAGTCCTCGGTCCGGGCTCAACATCGGATCAGGACAAATAGTACTGGCGTCCAGCGAGTCCGATCAGGTCTCGTGGGAGTCGAAGAGTTATCCAAACGGAGTATTTACAAGGCAGCTGATTGAGGCTTTGCGTACCAAGGGAGAAGCCACTCCTCTCATTTCGGCGTTCAAGCAAATGCGTAATAAGGTGGAACAGGAGGTTCTCCGTTCTCGCTCGGAAATTCAGACACCAATAATGGTGGCTAATGACTGGCATGGTGGCGATATTATGCTCGGCGTCAAGCCGCAGGCCCCTCGTTTAGTCGATTTAAAAGGCGGGCATTCAGCCGTGTTGTCTACGAATAAGCCGCCTGCTGTGAAGAAAACAACACCGAAGTAAGTCGCTTTTTAACTTGCCACTCTTGTCACACCACAATGCCTCAAACAATATAATATGGACGTCAAAGCAATTTGAACGACGACGGTAACCAAATTCTTGCCGCAGGAGTAACCTATGTCTTCGAATGGAAAAATGAATACTAGCTGGATTCAGCGATTGGTATTTTGCCTTATTGTTATCGTTGTGGCAGCACCTTCGATTTCGGTTTCAGCGAAGTCGAAGAAGGGTGAAGACACGTCTTCAATAAAACGGGAAAAACGCACCACCACGGCCACTTCAGTCGATCTAGTTCAAGGCATGCCGCCGTTCCTCTATTGGGAAGGCCGCAGCGACTCCAAAGGCGTCGTCCTGTGTCTCCATGAACTTGGCATGTACAGCGGAATATTCGAGGACCTCGGAAGTAAGCTCAAGGACAACGGATACTCGGTTTATTCTATGGATCTCCGTGGTTTTGGCGGATGGACCGACAAAGGTGCTGAAGGCAAAATGGATTTGAAAAACACCCTTGCCGACATCAAGAGCGCCGCAGAAGCAATTCGCAAGAAACAATCCGACAAAAAGGTGTTCTTGCTGGGCGAGGCGATGGGCGGGGCACTGGCACTCGAGGCTGCCTCCAAGTTTCCAGACCTGATATCTGGTGCTATCTCATCGGCGCCAGGCGGCGAGCATTTTCATACACTGGATAACTTCCTAAGTGTCGGAGGTCGATTCGCCTTGGGAAACAAGCGCTTCGGTAAAGGTGAGGAGTTATTGGCTATTGCGACTCCGAGGAAAGAGTTGCAGGATGCTTTGAAGAATGACTCTAGCGTTCGATTGGATCTTGCGCCAAAAGAGTTAATGGACTGTCAGTTTTATATGTACAAGACCCGCCGGTTCGCGCGGCAGATCAAAGACCTTCCAATCATGATTGTTCAGGGGCAAAAAGACGGGGAGTCGCGACCAGAAGGGGCCAAAAAGGTCTTTGACAATCTTGCTACGAAAGCAAAAGAGTATCTGCCGGTAGAGAACGGCGATCACTACGTCTATGAAGACATTAATGTGGACCAGAATGCAATGACTGCAACCATCGCCTGGCTCGATAAGCACTCTGAGCGGACTGCACCTTGACGAAAGGGCTAGCCTTTCGCACGGAATTTTAATCGATATCGATTTGCACCCGACTCAGAACTTGACGAATTCGTGCGTTTCTTTCACTGCGGTAAGAGTGCATCCGAGGCACTCCGGAGTTCGTCGACTTGTGCTACTTGGCGGCCTTCGGCTGTTTGGGCAGTGCCGCAGAGAAGAACGAGTTCTTGAGAATCATCGGCATGTCGTTCTGGTGTGATTCTCGTTCGAGGTCTACTTCAGAAATTAAGACCGATGGTGTCACAACGCTATTACCCGTGGTGCCGTAGGCGCCGGAAAAACGGACTGTATAAGCGGCGCTGTCATCACCTGTGCTGACAATGTCTCGGAATAACCGGTGAGACAATCTTGTGAAGTTTGCCCCTCTGACTAGCTCCTCTTTGCCATCCTTGACGTAAACCTTGTAGAGCAAAGTGGGCTCGGATATGTGTACTTCGCGCCCACTTCCCATGAAGAAGGCACTCCTTCCCGGGGTAATCGTACTCAGGACTCCTGACGAGATGTGACGGACGATTACCACATAGTCCAGTCCTTCTTCCTTACCCAATTCGATTAACCGTTCCTTGAGTTTGGAAAGCGACTCTTCTTTTGACGATTCAATAAATAATTGACTCGTCGACGCGTTACCATCAATCCAGTGTCCGTTGCTTTCTTTGACATCGCGACTTGGCGATCTTCCTGAACAAAATGTTCTTAGATATCCATTGTCTACAAGGGTCACTCGCTGTGCTTTTACCCCTTCGTCGTCGACCGCGTATCCACCCTTGAGCTGCTGTCCTTTGTAGTCCAAAGCTGTCGGATCGTCTACCACTGAGATGAAGTTTGGTAAGATTCTTCTTCCGATTTTATCGTTTTCTGGTCCCCACTTTGCAGTCAGAGCTGCTACCGAGTCGGATTTGTTAGTCAGTCGCGGTGCCAGAGCTTGGGCGAACAACTCCGCAGCGGCCTGCTTCTCGAACAAAATAGGACCTCGGTAGTCGTCAATCGGTTTTGCGTCAGTCAACGCTTTTACTCGTTTCGCCAGGTCTCGAGCCTTCGCTTCGATCTCCGTTTTTGTTGGAATTGCGTCCGGATCTCTTGCGGCGAACAGTTCGAAATCGGTAACACGCATACCGTCTTCGGCTTGACCATTGGCGCTGATGCCTAGCAGAATTCCGTGATTACCTTCTCTGTTGATTGAGCCCTCAGAATTAGCAAACCATCGCGTTCTTACGCGACCAATCATAGCGACTGTAGAGTCAACCACCGCTGGATAGTCTCTGAAAACTCCTGATATGTCTCGAACCGTTTTCTTCCAGCGTTCTTTGTCGAGCTCGAGATTGCTCGCGGGTTTCATTGACACAACCGGTTCTGTTTTGCACATTGAGTCCGGCAGATCTTCGACTTTTTTTTGCTGCAGGATAGCCTTTTTACTTTCCAGCCCTTCGATTGCGCGTTTATATTTGTAATCGCTGTCCAACCATAACGCATGACGAATCGCATCGTAGTTGTCGTCAATGCAGCACGTGCCGCCGCCGCCGCGCAGTCCAAAAATAGCCATCAATCCTCGTCGGTTCGAGCTGTCGAGTTTGTAGTCGCCTACTCTGACGTCGCTGCTGATGGTTCGATAGCGCGAATCATTGACCTGATCGAGCGCTCCAAAGCTTCCGTAGACGGAAAACTGCTGTGAATCGGTAGCCAGATACGAAACAAAATAGGGGTTGTCATTGCCCTTGATTTTTAACTCGGTTATGCTGCGGAGCAGTTCATCCTCCATAGCTTTGCTTATGGTATCGTCAGCAAACTTGGAGGCATTTTTTATCGAATCCGTTGGTGCTACCTTCGGTGGCGTAGCCGGAGTGTCTTTGTTCTCCGATTTGACTGCTGTTGGTTTTTGTTGCTCCTTGGAGGATTCAATCTTGGGTGCGCCCTCTGCCGCGGCTCCGGCGTACAGGAGAAGCATTATCGAGATTGTTGCGAGCTGATTTGCTTTTCTCATTCTTACTTCCCTTTAAATGGATTGATGCCGTTGGCGGTGGGTGGAGGCAGGATCGGCGGCTTGTCTTGCTCTTTCCACTCTCGCGCGACCTCTACGGTCTTGACCAACAGACTAGGTGATGTCGCTGATACAGGTACCCATCCCGACTCGGCACCACATACGCCACTAAACGTATCTACATCGTCAGCGGAACACATAATCGTTTCCAGTGATGCCAGCGGTGTTCCGACCAGGTTGACGCCCCTCAGGAGTTCATCGGGCTTTCCATCAGCCCAAACGCGGGTGACTCGAAGTGGAAGCAACTGAAAAGATTGGGGCATAAATGCTTGGGTCAGAGCAAAACCGCCCGCGATTTCGTCAAAGATAAGTCCATAAGGCTTGCCTTGTTTCTTTGCCTCGTCGACTAGTTGTTTCTTGAGCGTTTCGTAGTCAACCTTTTTGCTGGAGTCGACGATCAGGTTGCCTTGCCGCGCGACCGGTCTATTGCCAGGCTCGCATCGACAATGCCCGTTGGAGTGATTGAAGGCGTTAATGGGACTTCTGCCCATGAGGAAGTTCTTCAGCACCCCATTCTCGACTATGGTCACCCTTTGGGCCGGTACGCCTTCATTGTCGAATTTGTAATAACCAACAAGTGGACGATCAGAGATTTTGGAGAGCGTTGGATCGTCATAAACACTTATGAAATCAGGCATGATCTTCTGATTTACTTTCTTCGCGAAAGTGCGACCTTCGTCTTCGTCTTTTTGTCTGTGACCTTCGACTCGATGACCTAGGACTTCATGAAAGAACACTCCGGACGCTCGCCCACGTAGAATTGCCGGACCAACATAAGGCTCTGCTACAGGTGCCTTGCGGAGGCTGATGATTGAGTCAGCTAGTTTTCGTATTTTTTTTTCGATGGTAGCATCGTCAGGAAGGTCTTTCGGATCGAATACATCGATGCTGTCATACAAAAACAAAACCATACCGTCGTTAGCAATCGTGCTTACGTTTGTGGCGATTCGAGCTTGCCGATCCTGGGTTCGCAGTTTCGTTCCTTCGCTCGTTGTTACGTAACGCTCGTCCAGATCGATGTCGAGACTGACGTTTGACTCTGTGATTTCCGGGTACTCTTTATAGATTGCTGATAGGCGCCGCAAGCGCTCGCGCCATGATTCCGCATCGATTGTTGGTTTTTGCGCCTTCTCCAGACTCACCACTGATGGTGCTGAGGAAAAATCAGCCGATTGATCTTCTTCGATCACTTTGACTGTTCGATTTGCCTGAACTTGAATATAGTCGCGCTGCGCCCGTTTAAACGCGTCATCGGTCACTAACCACAAAGCTGTTCTAATTGCCGGCTCATCATCATCGATGGAGAACTCAACCGGTGCTCTCGAGTCGAGGAAATATCTTTCGGTCGGAAGGTCGAAATCCCCGCGTAACTTATGACTGCTGTCCACCTGCATGTCGCCGACTCGTGCTTCTACATCGAGTATGCGACGGCGGCTCTGGCTGTCGCCGTCGATAGCACCGAACGATGCTGTGAGGTTGAGATCTTCGGTGTCGTAAACCCGATATCCGAGGAAATACAAGGGTGTAGAGCCTTTCGCCTTGAGGCTCTGATAGCTTCGTTCCAGCTCCTTGCTCATTGCGTCGAGTAGAACATCGCCCGTTACACCCAGTGTCGCGGCTTCCCGTCCACGCTGCAGCGTGCTAGGCGACGTAATCGCGCTTGGCGACCCACTGTTACTGTGCCCTTGAATAGCGCCGACCGTCTGCGTGATAGCTCCTGCATCCGCCGAAGCACGATACTGGAACATCAAGGAGAGGCTGAGGCTGATCCAGCTGGCAATCAGGATCTTCGACCCAAGTTCTGTTAGATGCATAGTGAAAACCGAAACCTAGTGTTGGTTGTTTATGGTTGGCATATGCTATCTAAAAATGACCGGGCATACAAGCGACCACACCAAGATTCGTTTTTCATCACTCTTAACATTAAGCTGGCTGCGGTTGCTTTATTCTCATCTGCGGCGAATTGCCGCTCTTTTACGATGACCAGGTTGTGCGGTGCATGAGCGGGTCGATTTCAAATGATGTTTGAGCACCTTTGAGCTGTTCTCCCTGTCTTATTTCCTGGCGCATATAGCGTCCAGAGTCTCCGCACCAGCGGGTAAGTCCTCGGGATACCTGTGCACCCTCGCTTTGATGGTTCAGGTGTGCGTTAATGCGTTTGTCATTTTGGAGGAAGGCTCGTGAGGATAAGGTGGGATTGCGTTTTTCGTTGAGCCGTTGAAGTCTCGATAGTTCCGCTGGTTCCGATTGCTGTTGTTCCTTCGCACCAGAAAACTTGGATACCAGCGACTTCGCTAGTAGGTTTATCTTTTCGTACATATAGATACCTATATAATTGACGAGGAAATGCTTCTCGGTAACTTCCTCTCTTACCAAGCTAACTGATCCCTTCTCTTAGCATCTATAAGCAGCAACATATAGTTGTATAGGCAAACCTATAAGTCGGAAATATTAAACCGGTAAACGCCGGAAAAGGGCACAATGTACATAGATGGATTAGTTAAATCGGAATCAAAGGGGCACAACCATGTTCGGCGTGAGTAACAGGATTTATCTGATTAAGGCTTCAGTGGTCTGTTTGATTTTGCTTGCCGGGTGCCAGGGTGCCCAGGTCGCCGATACCTATAACGAGCGCGCTCGAGCAATTTCTGCTCGGGCGAATCTGGAAGTGGTACAAAACGCTGCCGAGAAGTACGCGAAAGAACACCTGTACCTATATCCGACCCAGATTGATGACGACTTCAAGGCTTGTTTTCCAGAAGGCGATCCGGCAACGAAGAAGCCTGGAAAGGCTCCGCTCAATCCATTTACAGGCAATCCGGAATGGCCCGTCATTGGTAAGGTGACTGACCTGGTTGCAGCTCGCACAACCACGCCTGAACAAATCGGAAAAGGGGTGATCGAGTATAGTCCTATCAATGGTGGAAAAGACTATGCCATCAGGGGTGGTGCTGATACGGGCAAGGCGATGGATGCGGAAGACGCTTCGCATGTGGGCACTCTGGTGCTGTCGCGAGATACTTTCAAGAAGTCGACAGGTCAGTGATTTTACACAAAGAGAAGTGCTGCTGGGGCAACACCTCTCTGCTGTGCTAGGAGCCTGTTGTGAAACGCATTGTTGCGACTTATTTCCCTGGGATAGGCGTTGGATAGTGCCTCTGGAAAGGGTTTGCCATGGCGCTATGTAGACTGCGGACCAGCTGCTTCATCTCTTCGCCCACGTCCGATTGCTCTCCGGTGTTCAGGTTCAAGGCACCAGCCCTGGAGCTAGAAATAAAGCTGGTTATCTCTCGCCCTGGTGCGCCGATGGCTAACTGCCCGTTCACCACGCCAATGGAGAGGTGCACACCGAGGTCGTCCAAATTTTTTCGAATCATTCCGGCAGACACTTTCAAGTCGTCTTCCGACATTCCGTCGATGCTCTTTTGCAGACCTTTTAAGTCTCCCTCGAAAATTGCTTTCTGAATCTTGGCTGTCTTTTCTGTAATGTATTCAAGTGCTCCCTTGACCTTTTCTATGTTCAGAACTTCGGGTTTGACTCCCAGTTTTTTAGCGAGATCATTCAACTCTTTCAATGGTGCCTCAACGTTTTTAGCTCTCAGGCTTCTTTCAACTTTTCCGACCATATCTGCCTCCGAACCCGTTGGTGACCCATGCGGTCTATCGCCTTTGTCTTTAAGCGGCTCCGTTCTTGGTGTCGTTGGGAGGTTCGGGCCGCGATCGCCGGATTTTGGGCCCGCAACAGCAGCCGGCCCGTGGTCGCTTGGCTTCTGGTTCGAACCTGCGTTATGCTCAGATGGTTTAGGCGCAGGATCGGGTTTGCGATCGGATGGTTTGGGGACTGTACCAGAGTTGTGGTCCCCTGGCTTTGGACTGGTGGTTGCTGGTGTCGTTCTGCTGTTATCCGAGTTGCGAATTCCGAGTGGTGGCAGCGGCCCTTCACTAGGTCCAGGAGGATTTGGAGTTGGGCCGTTACAGGACTCGAGGTTCTCCTGTCCAGTGCCCGGAAGCGCCTTTGTGAGGTTTCGTAGATTGACAGGTTCTGATAGTGACCTTATGACTGAAGCTTTTTCATTATCACTTCCGATCAGATCAAGTAGGCACAACTGAGGCGTGGCTTGATTTGACGCGAAGTCTGTGTTGATTTCACGAGTCATCTTTTATTTCTCCGTCATCGTATTTGGTATCAAGGATCTTCGGGACCCCGGACGGTCTTTTGCGTGGTTATGGACGACAATTCCTCGCTCGGGAGTTGTGCCGCGAGTGCTCTATTGGTTGATTTTTTTGCCTCGATCAGTGCGGGGCAGAGGACACAGTACGACTTAATTGTTGAGCAACTGTTGGCTGTGCGAGAACTCAATCGCCTTTGGAACAGAGGTAGTCATACGAACAATAGAGACCGACGAGATACATAATCACAGCAATGTAGGCTGGGAGGAGATGCATGAGGTGTGTATATCCTATTGCAAAATGAATGCCGAACACAGCGAAAAATCCTGGCAATCCTCCGAGAAGAAGCGCCCACCAGATCCAGCGATTTCCTTGACGGAATCCATACATCGACGTCAACAACTCCACCGTTCCAACAGCCCATAGGCAGCCTCCGAATGATGCCCTATCATGGGCTATAAGAGGTAACATATGAGGACCTACGTTCTCCAATTGGCACCGAGTGGTGCCCATGTATAGTAAATCTTCGTTGACGAATATTGTTGAACAACCGACGCACGCGATGGTGATTCCAGCGGTGAGCAACCCCGCTCCAATCATCACGAACATCAACTGACCAATCATTCCATTCTTCCAGGCGACTGAGTTTGTCGAGTTGGGCGATTGCTCCGTGACGAATTGGGGGCGATGTGTGACACCCCATATGAAAAATGGCAGAACGAGAACACAAACAAGTGCATGCAGGGGATCGAAGTATTTGAAGCCTAGATATAGAAAAAACGCCATGAATCCGGCGGCGAGCCCGGCCACTTCTGTGGTATACGCCCAGCGGTGGCGGTTCCTCACACCGAAGACAGCAACGAAGTAAAATAAGACTGCGCCCGATAGAGACGTTCCGCCTAAGGTGACTCTGTCATGACTCATGAACTGAAGAAGATGCGGATTGATCTCCGATATCTTGTTCATTGTGACACCAAGAAAGGCTTCATCGTAGGGCAAAAGTACACGCGTCAATCCGACGTAAATTACACTAACTGCTGCGATTATCAATCCAGTCGCCACAATCGTGAAAGAAAGCCAACCCTCGGTTAGTGTGGATGCAGACAGGTTTTGAGTCGATGGTATTGTGTCACCAGAACGAAAAGCCAAATACTCGTTGATGCGTTTGCCCAGTCCAGGACCGGAAAATACCAGACCACTATGGAGTTGGAGTAGGTCTGCCCCGCTTTTGATGAAGTCGAGGGCATCTTGTGGCTCGATGATGCCGCCTGATCCGATCACAATCATTTCAGGAGACATTTTTTTTATTTTCTTGACGATCTCAACCGACATCCTCTTAACCGGCCTTCCGAACACTCGGTAATTCTGATTTTGAATATGGGCAGTTTGTATCTCGTCGACCATGCCACCACCCACAACAAAGCCCTGTATCGAGTTCTTGGTTGCGCTCGTGACAATTTGTTCGATCATTTCTTCTCGTTCGCTCGGTGATACGAGGACGAAAAGCGAGACCGGTGATGCTGTTTGTTGCTCCTGGAGCGCCCCCGATACTGCGCTAAAGATCTTGGTAAGCTCATCTGCTCCCCAGCTATCATGAAACCAGCGAGTATCTACTGTAACGAAGTTTGCGTTCGCGGCGAATAGTCTTGCTAGTTTTTGCAACTCATCCAATGTGTTTTCTAAATCTGAAGATTGATTTGCTATACTAACACCAAGTCGAATTGCACGATTCTCTGTCGCGAGCTTTCTGCGTGCTTTGTCCAACTCCCGTGATACCAAATCCGCACCAGGATTTTCTGGAACATCCAAATATCTAATTGCTGTACTGGTTTCGTCGCGATAAATTTCTTTGGAGGGCGGTATTACGGGTGATACCGTGATTGGCCCAATCTCAATGAATCCCAATCCGAATTGAGCGAAGGCTACAATACTGCCTGAATCGAACACGAGACCGGATCCCAGTCCCACGCGACTGACCCACTCCGCGTCCAGAAGCCGAAGAGGCGGTTGGGTCGGGCGCATGCACCCGATGAGATTGAGGATACTTGTACCCATCGGCAGGTTGGAA
Organism: uncultured Candidatus Obscuribacterales bacterium; assembly: GCA_964418155.1. Lineage (GTDB taxonomy): Bacteria > Cyanobacteriota > Vampirovibrionia > Obscuribacterales > Obscuribacteraceae > JADYXR01. The sequence continues at coordinate 116,788 of CAYQKX010000006.1, forward strand.
AGCCCGCCGGTCGCTGAGAGCGTTAAATCCCTTGCCTGGCGACTAGGCAGTCGGAAAAGCAATGGCTTGAAAACAGGTATGTAAGTCCAGTCTGGCATAGACAATATTTTGTCATGGACCGACGGAGCAGCGTATACTGAGTGTAAGTGAATTTATTGCCCCCAGCGGTACGGAGATTCGGTACTGTTATGACTTATTCGCATACTCAAATCGTTCCCTCTGGAGCCCTGGTCGGTGTTGGTGCGCTCGCCACTGTTGGTGCCCTGTTAGTGCCGGGCAAGTTGAAGTTGATTGGCGGCGCGCTAGTAGCCGGTTTGATGAGTACTTTTCGGTCTCTTACTGTTTCGGTCAATGAGTATGAGATCGTCGTTCGATTCGGAGAGTGGTTGGAGGCAAAACACATTCCGCTCGTCGCTATAAAGGGCTGCGCGACTGCTAGAATGAGTCCCCTGCACGGTTGGGGCATTCACTTCGTAGGCAATGGTTGGCTATATAACGTCTATGGACTCGATGCTGTCGAGGTTGAACTCTTGGACGGAAGTAAGACCTTCATAGGCACCGACCAGCCGCGCGCCCTGTGCGAAGCGATTATGAAAGAGATGGTTCTGATGAGCCCGTCGGAGCAGTAAGCCCAAGCATCTTTGCCAAGTTGGCAAACATCTTTCTGAATTAGATCTATGCGAGCGGGAGGCTTTCCTGTCAAACGGTAAGTCGACATCGAATAAAGTTCTGTGGAAAAAAGCGCAGCATTTGCCAAGTTGGCAAGCACCTCCCGGAATAAGATCGATGCGCGGGCACGCTTTCTTGTCAAACGGTAAGTCGACATCGATATAAATTCGCGGCGCAGAGTGCCCCACAGCCGGCAAATCGGCGCTGTGAAATCTCACTTGCTACTTGGAATCGGCGTCGCGCCTAGTATCCTCGGTCCGCAAGGTAGGCGGATTTGATGGCCTTGTAGGCAATGTAGCCGTAGACGATGAAGAGAACCGTGAAACCAATAAAGTAAAACTTGAACCCGAACCGAAGCAGCGGTCGGACCAGCATATCGATGAATAGAATTCCCGTTCCGGCGCCCATATGGTTTGCCTCGACCTCTGGACCGTAGCGGTCCTGAAAAACTTCGGGTTAATGATATCGCGACACCATATCTGGCGGCATGGTTGTAAATGTAAAATATTTGGGACGTTGTACAGTGTCTTGACAAGTGGCTTTTCGGCTCAGTGTATGCGCGACTCCGGATTAAAGTACAGTTTGGTCCATGGCGCCGGTGGCGCGGCTGACACATCTTTGCAACCAAGACTAGAGTAATTGGGACTGCAGCTCGCTGGACTTTGGCGGGGATATGACGACTGTTTAATATGTTGACAACTTGGCGGTGAAGGCGCGAAAATCGGCTGAATATGAGGTATTCAGACCGAACTTTCTTGTAGAGCACACCAAAACGCTTTTGCGATATTGTGGTACATCGTGGATGCCGCCTGTGCACCACGGTGATAACACTAGCGACCCCATATATGACACCAGCTATCGTGACTGAAAAAGCATCTCGGCTAATCGAATTCTCATTGCTTTTCCTTCTCTGGACGCACCTGCTCGCTATGGTTTCGATGGTGACGTGCTTGATGCCGGCTATGCCCGGCTCGTTCCTGTCATATCCAGAGCGGGTTGCCTGGATAGCCGAGCATCCCTGGCAGTGGCATCTAGGTTGGATACCCTGGCACCTAGCTGCCCTCTCCGATCTTGTTCTGGCATTCGCTCTATTGAAAACAAGTTGGATTCCCAAGCTCTCATCGTTGTTCGTTCTGGTAATGACTGTCCTTGCAGTAGCTGTGGAACAGCCGAACGAAATACTATGGAACCTGGAAGGAGTTCGTCTGGCCAGGCTGTTCTTGGAGACGGGTGATTTGACTCCCTATACGGGTTTTGAGTCGGCTGTTTACCTACCGGTTTGTGTATTCGCTGCAGTCTTCTATGCGATTGGGGCGATCGGATGGAGCTGCTGTTTCGCATTTTCAAGAACCTGGTCCTGCACGTTGACAGTTCTCTCCGCCGTGAACTGGCCTCTTATGGCTGTGGCAGCTCTGGCTCCCTTAACTAACGTTCCACTCGGGCTAGTCAATGTTGCCACCGGAATTGGTTTCAATATCATGGCACTATGGATGGTGCTCATCACGGAATGTGTTCTATTGCGCTCGAGACCCGATGAAAGATATGGTCGCATGATGCCATGGAAACATCCTGACGCTGGGCTTATTGGTAAATGTCTCGGCATCATTGCTAATAGCAGGTTGCTTCAGTATGTGGGCGAGTATGTAAAACCAGTCGCTCTAGTAAGTGATATAAAGGATGTTGTCTATATCAATTATCTGGTTGACGCAAAAACTGTTGAACAGTTCGTGCCACCAGGACTTACTCTTCGGAAGATCGGTCCGACATGTGGCTACGCCTTGTTTTCCGTTTTGACATATACACATGGGAATTTTGGTCCTCGATGTTTTGGACCGCTGCGAAAATTTTGTCCGTCGCCTGTTCAAAGCAATTGGCGCATTCATGTCACAGATTCCAGTGGCGCTCAAGGCATTTACTTCATCAGCACGGCTATCGACGACACGCTGCTTGCGTTGGCGGCTCGGTGGCTCTCAGATGGTGTCCCTATGCATGTTTTGAAAAACGGTGCCATTCGCGTTAATGAAGGCGTTGATTTGCGACTGGAACCAGGACGCGGTTCCGCACCGCATCTGGAGGCAACCCTACGGGCATCGAAGGTGCCCGCACTTTCTGGACTCTGGACTGAAGCCTTCGAGGATTACGAACAGTTGCTAGCCTATTGCGTACCACAAGACCGCGCCATGTCTTCTCAGCCCTGGTACGAGCGAACTACGAGGCAGGAAATCAATCTGAACATTCCACTGTCTGACTGCATGCCGCTTGAAGGGAGTGTGTACTCGCGCACAATCAACGAACTTCTTGGCGAAGCGCTATTGCCGATTTGCTTCCGCGTGCCGACTGTGAATTTTGTCTTCGAAAAGGTCGAACGGAGTTCATGGATGTAAGGGTCGCAGACATACTGCTCTCTTCCACCACGAAAACGCTACTTACTTTGCCGCAGGCTTTGCTGGTGCCTTTGTGGTCGCCTGCTTTGCTGGAGTCTTAGTGTTTGCAGCCGACTTAGTGGTCACAACCGTTGTCTTCACCGGAGTAGTCGCCTGCTTCTTAGGTTTCGGCGGGTTTTTTTCGGTTGCTTTTGCCTTGTTTGCGTACTTCTGGGATTGCATCCAGTATCGTTCGCTGCGCTCTAACTTGCCATTTTTGTTGCGATCGAACTTCTTGACTCTAGCAAGTCTTCGCCCTTCTCTTGCCTTTGCTGCAGCATCATCTGCTGCCGCCTGAATTGCTGCTGTCGATCCTACTGCGGATTTCGAGTTTGTATCTGCGGCTGCTGTCGTCGTGGCCTCTTTGGCCGTTGCATCCGTGGTTGTCGTCGACACTGTCTTGGTGGTGGTAACTGCACTTTCAGAGGCCGGTTTCTTTTCCTCGGTCTGTGCAAAGGCAGGCGTTGCAGTAGCGAGAATTGCAGCGCACACGATCAATAGGCTCTTCTTCATAATTGTCCTCCTGCTTTTGGAGCGAGAAATGTATAGCTTATCAGGCTCGGCTGTTGTCGATCAGCGACAGCGGTTCCCTTCATGTCATTCAGGACGGCTTCACCGATTGAATGTTCCGAGTTACTTGGCGTCACGCCTCGATAGTCTGAGCATGTGATGAGCATCTCTAATATCACGATATGTTACCGGATCTACCACCAGATCAAATTCTCTCATTGAGTGATCGTCGAAAAGGCGTTTCAGATAATCATGTTGTTCGTCATGGTGCGGTCCCTTGATAGGATAGATTCTAGCTTCTCCACGACAAGCACGCATAAGTTCCAGAACGGAGTTCTTGTGAAAATCAAAATCGAATCGATTTTCTATTAACATTCCGCCCGTAGCAAGTGGAGTATAGAGAAATAGAAAGTTCGCGCATAGAATCAGATCGAATGACTGATCGGCAAATGGTAGTTGCGGAAGGCTAGCCCTCACATATCGACCTGTTTTTTCCCCCTTAACGTAATCGTCGAGGAATTGTCGACGAGAGCTTCTCTTCCTGTCCTTGAATTCGCAGGACAATGCATAATCATGGAAAAGATGAGCCGCCTTTTGCTGTCTTTGCCCAACCTGGTGGGCGTCTTGATTGCAGATGTCAATCAGTACTTCTAAGCTGCCACCATAGATAGGGTCACATGCGGTCACGTCGAAACCGGACAAGTTCATCTCGCAGGCAAATGAGGAGGGACCGGCAGCGCAGTCTAGAATTCGTTTCCCTCTTAATTCTGCTTGATCGAGATTGAACATGTCTCGATATTCCGAGAAATCACGACCTAGAAAAAGAACCGAGGTGAAGGCAAAATGCTGCGATTCATCCAGCGTAGTCATGTTTCCTGATGTTGGTTAACCGGGGCGACGATAGATGCACGAGAAGCTGGTGGCATCATGCCATTGCACTGCCGGATCAACCCGTCTTTTCCATTCCCGGTTCTGCCCGACTCTGTGCAAAGCTCGCAGATCCTCGAGACATCTCATTAGAGTATTTTCGTCAAGCGATTCGAAAATGGTCAGATGACGAACCGGATCTCGATTGACGCTTGTGTAGCGGCGACATGCCACCCATCCAGGTATATCTGCAACCTGCAACGGCAGGTACTGTTTTTCATACCAGTCTTGGAATTCTTGGTCAAACTCAGGCTTCATCTCTAACGACCAGAGCAAGAACGGGCGATTGGAAAAGTGACCATCGGCGGGCAATCGCTCATGCTCCCACCTGGGTGTATAGGTGATTCGGCTGAAATTGCGCAGGTCGTTGTTTTTCCAGGTTTGAAACTCCATGACCAGATCTTTGATTCCTTCGCGTCCGAAGATCTCATCGCCCTTGTTGATGGATTCGGCATCACGGAATTCGTAGATCGTTACGTATTGCTTGTTGTACCAGCGAAGCGAACCGCTTACATTGAGCTCGCCGTAGCGGCGGATAGATATGATCTCAGGAGCCGAGGCGAGAATACCGGGCAGAAATCTGTGGTGATAAAACTCATTGAACTCGCCTTCCTTTTCAGGAGCTACGCTCAACGTAATAAGCATGATCGGATTTACGTTCATGTCGTCCTCGCTGCGCGCAAGCGCATCTATTTAGTCGAGATTTCGGAAAGCGTTTTGGTGGCGTTGGAGGAAACATAGACATTCTCATCGGACGCAAGCTTTTCTAAGATGTGCACCGGCAATTTTCGATTCATCGATAGACCTAGTCTTACATCGTCGTCAGGATCTTCTGCAAGACTCGTGAGCAACGCTTCGGGAATGGCAGGATTTTCTGCTGCGCTGCTTCTGACCTCGGCGCTTTTGTCGTGCACTAACGCCTTCAATATACTTGCGGGGGTATTCTCGTTCTCTGCCACGCGACGGCGGACGCGCTCGTCCTGGTCGTTAGAGAGCTGTGTCAGAACTGCTGCTGACGAGTGCGGATTTCCAGCTAGCACCATGCGAATCAAGACGTCCTCGGTTTTACTCCCGCGTTCGCCACCTAACTCATTTTCTAACTGGTAGATCGAACTCAATAGCGATGATAGCTTCGGTGATGTCACAGGCTTTGCGATGTAGTAGTTCATCTTCAATTTAAGTGCTTCCATCACGTCTTCATCTTGTTGGGAGACGGTCAGAAGCACGACGGGAATTTTGCTCAGCTCCGTGTCATCTTTGATGTCCGCCAAGACTTCGTGACCATTTTTTTTCGGCATGTTAAGGTCGAGGAGAATTACGTCCGGATATTGTCCAGACTTCTTTGCATCCAGCAGAAACGCTGTCGCCTTCTCTCCGTCGTCGACAACTTTCAATTCGTAGGACAAATCAGAACGCTTCAGCGCCTCTTCCGTCAAACGCACATCTGAAGGTGTGTCCTCAACGAGAAGTATCTGAATTTTTTCTTTCATCTAAGCGCTCCTTGTCTTGGTTACCGCAGGGAGAGTGAACAGGAAAATTGAGCCTTCCCCGGGCTCGGATTGTACTGAAATCGTTCCTCCATGGGAGTTGACGATTCGCTTGCAAATGGCCAGACCCATTCCAGTCCCAGAGTACTCTGTTTTTCCATGAAGTCTTGCAAACATGTCGAATATCTTGTCCGTGTACCTGGGTTCGATGCCGATTCCGTTGTCACGTAGAGAGAAAAGCCAGTAGTCCCCGCTGATATCTGCTCGAATATAGATGTGGGGAGGCTTGTCTTTGCTCCGATATTTTAGCGCGTTACTGATCAAATTCTGAAATAGTTGAACAAGGTGGCTTCGTTCGACAGAAACTTCAGGTAGATTGTCAATGTCAAAAACAGCCTCGGTTTCTCTGATAGTGACACTCAGATTTCTTAAAACGTCATCGATTACATCATTGCATTTTGTGACAGGGTCTGTTGCATCGTCTCTGCTGATGCTCGAATGGGTCAAGACAGCTTGGATAAGTTTTTGCATGCGCTCGGTACCATCTAAGATGAAACCGATGAACTCTTCAGAATCGGTATCCAATTTCCCTCGTGTATTTTCGTGAAGTAAATTGGCAAAGCCCTGCACCGCTCGTAGTGGCTCCTGCAAATCGTGCGAAGCTATTTTAGCGAATTGCTTGAGCTCTTCATTGCTCTGAGTCAGTCGTTCTGTTCGCTCTGCGACCAGGCGCTCGAGCTCATCATTCAAACGTTTGCTTTCTGTGATGTCCCGAACGAACGCGCAATAGAGATAATCGAGATCTTCCTTGATTTTGAAAATTACGAATTCAATGGGAAACTGCTCGCCGTCCCGATTGATCGCCTGGAGCTCATAGGTGGCGCGAAGTACTCCGCTATCGCCTTTGTCGAACCGCTTTTCGACAAGTCTCGCGTATTGCCTCCGAAGATGCTTGGGTACAATCGATGATAGCGGTCTGCCCAGGGCCTCTTGCTTTGTCCATCCGAAAGTTCTCTCCGCTTGCACATTCCAGTCTGTAATCTGCCAGGATCTATCTACGGAGATAAACGCATCATAGGAGTTTTCGAGAATGATTCGAAGGCGTTTTTCACTCTTTTGCAAGGCGTTGGCGACTTTCGTCTCTTCGATTGCGAACTCGAGACGTCTCTGGATTGCATCGCAACTTACAGCTTGCTTGACCACATGCCCTTGGGCTCCAGCCTGTACACAGGCTAGTGCCAGGTCCTCCTCGTTGAGATCCGTAGAGACAATTATAGGAATGTCCAGAGCCAGCTCTCTGATTCGATAGAATGTGGCGATACCTTCACTATCTGACAGTGAAAGATCTAGGAGTATGGCGTCGAACGTGTGCAGCGCAAGCCGCCTGAAGGCTTGCTGGAGTGTGTTTGCTGACGTAATTTCGATACCGCGCTGCTCCAGACCGACACTAAGCTCCTTGAGGAGCTTACGACTTTTTTCGACTACCAACACATGCATTCAGTTTGCCTTTGCCAGTGGCCTGACGGCGCAATGCCAAGTTTGTCCGCTGTCGAGTCCTGGAGAAGAGCCGACTTCGCCACCAATATATACCCAATTGCAAAATTAACGAAGAGGCGTTTCTTACTCGTCTCGCTGGCCCGAGCATGGGCGTGCACTACTATTCTCTGCCGGACGCCGAAACCGCTATCAGGCGACGAGCTGCTTTTTCGTTATCATCGTACCTGACCTACCGGGCTTCAAGATTGAGTCAAGAAAGTGTCCGTCTGAATCGGCGCTGCCGATAACGACCGTACCAATGCCCTTTCTTATTCCCGACGCACAGTTGCGTACCTTTGGTATCATGCCTCCACGAATTATGCCGCTATCAATCAGGAGTCCAATCTCGTCCACCGATACCGTTGGGATTACATAATTAGAATCCATCAGGATTCCAGGTACATCGGTAATATAGATCAGTTTTGCCGCCTTACATGCCACCGCCAGCGCCATCGCTACGTTATCTGCATTAACGTTTAACAGCTGTCCTTCAGAGTCGTGTGCAAGAGATGCAAAAACCGGCACCACCTTCGTCAAGTTCGCAAGAAGCGTTATATCGACGCCGCTTATCTCGCCGACAAAACCGATGTCTAGCCTGGCTCCGGAGCTGCATTGCACCAACTTCTTGCTAGCGGAAAGATGTAATTCGGACTGTGAGTTGTATCCCTGGGCTGTTACTCCAAAATCGAGCAGTTTCGATACTATTTTGATGTTGATTTCATCAAGTACGTTTTGAACAACTTCCAATGTCCGACTGTCCGTCACACGAAGCCCGTCAATGAAATGAGCTTCAACACCACTTTTCTCTAATGCCTCCGAGATTGCCGGTCCACCGCCGTGGACGAGCACCACATTGATACCAGACTGGTGCAGCAGCGCTACATCCTTTAAGAACCCATTCAGAGCTTCGTCTGTTGTAATAGAGCTGCCACCAATTTTTACGACAATGGTTTGGCCCTCAATGCTTTTCAGTTTTGCTGCTTCTTTGCTTGATACCGCAGCATTCAGTTTTATTTGATTGGCTTGATTAATACACATTCTCTTATCCCCTGCAAAAGCAACCGGTTAATTCAACTTCTGTTTCGCGACCAGCGCATTATGGTCGATAGGCACCATTGATTCGGACGTAGTCATAGCTTAGGTCGCATCCCCAGGCTCGAGCGGCTGAGGCTCCTGCCATTAGATCGATGTTGATGCGGATGTCCTTTTCACTGAGGACCTTTTGTGCCGCATGCGAATCGACTGATAATGGGGTCCCGCACTCCATTAATGCCAACACACCCGCGTCGCTCTCGAATCCTATCGAAAGGCGGGCCGGATCAAAGAGTACTCCACCCATTCCCAGAGCCGCCATGACTCGTCCCCAGTTGGCATCTTGTCCGAACATTGCAGTTTTTACAAGGCTGGATGATACGACTGATTTAGCTAGTTTTTGGGCGTCTTCAGCGGACTCACCACCTACTATGGATACCTCGACAAACTTGGTCGCGCCTTCTCCATCCCGTGCCACGGCTTTAGCCAGGTTCTCGTTGATCGAGTGCAGGGCTTGTACAAACAGTCGGTAATTTTCGTCGTCTCTATCGACAATGGGCTTGTTGCCCGCCAATCCGTTGCACATAGCAATTGCCATGTCGTTGGTGCTGGTGTCGCCGTCTACTGAGATCATATTGTATGTGGTGGCAACACTTTCCTTGAGCGCAGCTAAAAGAAGCTCTTTCGATATGTTAATGTCGCTTGTGATGAAGGCTAGCATTGTAGCCATGTTCGGGTGCACCATACCCGATCCCTTGGCCATTCCGCCGATGGTTACGATCTTGCCGTTCAACTCTAACTGAATAGCGATCTCTTTTGTGAACTGGTCGGTTGTCCGAATTGCTTCGGCAGCACTTGTTCCGGCGCTCAGCGAGCTATCCAAAAGCGAAGCGACAACAGGCAAACCCGCTACTATTTTGTCTATCGGAATAGGAACGCCGATGTATCCAGTAGAGGCAATCGCCACTTCTTCTGTCGAGACTCCCAGTGCCGTCGCCGCAGACTCTGCCATTTGTACGCAGTGTTCGTATCCTTGAGGTCCAGTGCATGAATTGGCGTGACCGCTATTGACCACAACGGCACGGATCGATGAATCACTAGAGGTGACCTTCTGAGTCCATATGACTGGTGCACCTTTCACGACGTTGGTCGTGAATACACCAGCTACGGTTGCAGCGACATCACTCAAAAGGATGGCTAGATCTTTGCGCTTGCGCTTGAGCCCAACGTGCGCTCCTGCAGCTCTAAAGCCTTTCGGCGCTGTAACGCCACCAGATACGATTTTCATTTGACCTACCCCCTTTTGATCGTCGGATTCGCTACAAGAATGTAGGAATTTGCCTTAGACCAGTTGTTTCATCGATGCCCATTAAGATGTTCATGTTCTGTACAGCTTGGCCGGCAGCGCCCTTTCCTAGATTGTCGATTGCGCTGACGACCACTATTCGACCGGCCCGTTCGTCGACCGCGAAGCCGATGTCACAGTAGTTCGTGCCTTTTACCCATCGCGTTTCTGGGTAGGTGGACCCAGGCATTATGCGAATGAAAGGCTCGGATAAATAGAATTGTTCAAACATAGTTCTCACCTCCTCGGTTGAAATCTCGTGGTTCAGATTGGCGTAGGCCGTTAGTAGAATGCCTCTGTTGGCAGGTATGAGATGCGCCGCGAAAGTTGTGATGACATCGCTTTTGGTGAACTGACCAAGAGCTGCTTCAATCTCAGGCGTATGCCGATGAGTCGGAAGCTGGTAGGCTGTCATCGATTCATTACACTCGTTGTACTGCGTCGTTAGCGATGGCGATCGTCCTGCTCCAGAGACGCCGGATTTGCCATCGATGATGATTGAGCCAGGAGCAATAACGCCCGCTTTGACCAAAGGGGCAAGTCCCAGATTGGCTGCGGTGGCATAGCAACCGGGATTGGCTATCAGGCTGCTATGGCTGATTTCCGCTCTATTGAATTCGCAAAGCCCATAGACTGCCGTCTCTCGAATCTCATTGTTTTGCAAATCGGACTTGGATTTGACTCTGAAATCTCCACTCAGGTCGATAATCTTCGCTTTTGATAGAGCCGATTTAGTGACAAGATTGGTCGCTATCCCGTGGGGCAGCGCCAGAAATACGATGTCGCTCACGTCGGTCAAGTAATCGAGATCTACTGGGCAGAGCACGGTATTCACGAAGCCGCGAAACCCAGGGAAACAACTTGCAAAATCATTACCGTCGAAGGACTTGGATGCCAACGCAACCAGCTCAACGTGCGGGTGCTGTGCGAGCAACCTGATGAGCTCTTGCCCCGTATAGCCCGTAGCGCCTGCTACACCAATCTTGGTTTTAACCTTTTTGATGTTGTCTTTGGCCGCAACACTGTTGTCGATTGCAGATTTTAGACTCACCACCGGAGCCTCCCTTTTGTCAAAACTGAATTGAAGTGTGTCTCTTTTGAATATTGGGTCCGACGATTCTGGCTGAAAACCAACTGAATCTGGATTAGAGCACCAGCGACAGTATCGCTTTTTGTGCATGCAATCTGTTTTCTGCCTGGTCATAGACAACTGAATGTGGACCATCGATGACCGTGCTATCCACCTCTTCTCCACGATGCGCCGGTAGGCAGTGCATAAAAATGCAGTCCTTCTTTGCATAATCCAAGGTCTTCGAGTTAACCTGGTAGTCTTTGAAGGCCAGGACCTTCTCGTGCTCGTCACTCTCCTGACCCATGGAGACCCAAACGTCCGTGTAGACCACATCCGCATTCGAAGCAGCTTCGTCGGGCTCGTTGGTTATCGTCAAGGACGCCCCAGTCTTTTGAGCTGCTTCCAGCGCCTTCTGCCAGATAATTGGATTCGGCTCAAACCCTTTGGGGCAGCCGATTGCAAAGTCTACTCCAACCTTGGCGGCCAGGAGAAGCAGTGAGTTGGCCACATTGTTACCATCGCCGATAAACGCAAGTTTCAGTCCTTTGAGCTTGCCCTTGTGTTCCAGAATGGTTTGGAAGTCTGCTAGGGCCTGGCATGGATGTTCGAGATCGCTTAGCCCATTGATGACTGGAATTTTAGCGTTAGCCGCCAGCACTTCCAACGTTTCATGTGCGAACGTCCGCGCCATTATTCCATCTACCCAGCGATCTAGATTTTTCGAGACATCACTAACCGGTTCGCGCAAGCCTAGTGGACCTTCCATGTAGATTGCATGTCCACCAATCTGCGTCATACCGGCTTCGAAGGTCACCCTTGTGCGAAGCGATGGTTTTTCGAACAGCATCACCAGAGTTTGCCCTTTACCGAAGAGGGTCTGAGTCTCATCAAATTTATTGCTCTTAAGATTCTGTGCTGTTTGAATGATGAGGAGGATCTCCTCTGTGGACAAATCCGCGATACCGAGTATGTCTTTGCCTCTCAACAGGTTTTCCTTCAAAACATATTGAAGTGGCGATGATCCCGTCGGTGGTGTCATGCGCTGCGAAGACGCATTCGAATATTTTTCCTTGATGTGTTTTAAAACTGGCAATACGCTCAACATAGAATTTTCTCCTCAGCCGGCCGCGCGGCTTCAATTCGCGGAAGCGATAGCTTCGCTATTTCAGTTACTTGTAGGTACTCGAGATTTTGTGTTTACTTCGGCTTTCGCGAGCCGGTGCCTCCCGGTGAGCTCTTTCGCGCCACCGAGGCTGCGGGTTGATACAAGTCGTAGATGTCATCGCGAAACAACGGTGATATCTGCCTGTAATGTGTTAATGGCAGATGTTTTAAACTCTGAGACTTCTCCCGCGCCGAACTAACCAGCTCGGCAACTGTTTCATGCGCCTCGCGAAAAGGCACTCCTTTCAATACCAGATACTCGAGGAGATCGGTTGCGAACAGCTCGGGATCGCTTGCGGCCTCAAGTGTTTTCTCTCCGTTGATTGTCATCTCTGAGAACGCCAAAACCATCACTTTCAGTGATTCAATGATGACATTGGCGGTATTGATAGCAGGTTTTTTAGTCTCTTGAAGATCTCTGTTGTATCCGACCGGTTGCGCTTTGAGCACCATCAGTATGTTGAAGAGGTCTCCGCAGACAGCACCAGCCTTTGCACGAACAATCTCGATCGGATCTGGATTTTTCTTCTGGGGCATCAAACTAGATGTTGTTGTCACTGCATCAGAGAATGTAACGAAGCCAAACTCCTTTGTGGTCCAGATAATCAGGTTCTCCGAGATTTGCGAAAGATGGATTGCAATCATTGAACAGACGAAAACAAACTCGCACACAAAGTCTCTATCGCTTACTGCATCGATTGAATTGCTGAATGTTTTCGAAAAGCCTAGCGCTCTGGCTGAGAGCTCTGGTTGTATAGGCAATGACGAACCGGCTAGAGCACCTGCCCCCAGAGGGCTGCAGTCAGTGTGCTTGGCACAGTCCTGGAGACGCTCCAGATCGCGCTTCAACATCTCGGCAAAGGACAGGAGGGTATGTGAGACCGAAACAGGCTGAGCATGCTGAAGATGTGTGTACCCTGGCATGATGGTATCACTATATTTAGCCGCTTTGGCAGCAATTGTTTCGATCAACTCCTGTAGCAATAAAGAGATGCCTCTGATTTGTTGAAGGACGTAGAGTCTGATGTCTAGTGCTACTTGATCGTTCCGGCTGCGAGCTGTATGCAAAAGCTTGGCGTCAGATCCGATCAATTGTTCGAGTTTGACTTCGATATTCATGTGGACATCTTCGCACTCTTCGGAGAGATTGAAGGTGCCATCGGCGTATTGTTCTTTTATGATGGCCAGACCATCTTTGATGCTTTCCGCCTGAGCTGCGTTGATCAAACCGACGGCCGCTAACATTGAGACGTGGGCAAGACTGCCGGCGAGATCGGCGCTGATTATATGTTTGTCTTCATCAATCGATGACACGAATGATGTCACCAAAGGATCAAGCGGTTGGCTGAAGGCTGTTCTTAAGACTTTCATTGCACTTACTCCAGGCAGTTAATCTGAGTCCGTTGACGTTAATGAATCCACCCGAGTCATGTTTGTCGAACATGCCCATCTCTTCAAAGCTCGAAAGCTTTGTATCGTAGAGACTGTTGGAGGAGTGCCGAGCTAAAACAATTGAATTGCCCTTGAAGAGCTTGAGTTTTGCCCAGCCGTTGACGTTCGATTGAGATGCGTCGATTAGTTTTTTAATCAGTGTCATCTCCGGGGCGAACCAGAAACCGTTGTAGGTGAGCTCGGCAAATTTTAGTGCGAAGCTTTGTTTGAGGTGAGCGACTTCTCTGTCGAGGGTCAGCGATTCGAGAGCCATGTGCGCCTGCATGAGTAGTGTTGCACCTGGTGTCTCATAGACTCCTCTGGATTTGATTCCGACGAATCGGTTCTCTACGAGGTCTACGCGTCCAATTCCGTGCTTCGCGCCAATTGTATTGACTTTGTCGAGCAATGCGACTGGATTGAGGACCTCGCCATTAACCTTTACCGGTACTCCGGATTCAAACTCAATGGTTATCTCTTCTGACTGATCTGGTGCCGCTTCCGGGTCGGTTGTCCAGAGATAGATATCGCCTGGTGGTGCGACAGAAGGGTCTTCGAGGATGCCACCTTCGTAGCTGATGTGCATGAGATTGGCGTCCATCGAATACGGTTTTTCCTTAGTTACAGGTACCGGAATTCCTTTGCTAGCCGCATAAGCGATCAGGTCATTGCGTCCAGTGAAGTTCCACTCACGCCATGGTGCGACGATTTGCAAATGGGGAGCCAGAGACTTGATAGCAAGCTCGAAACGCACTTGATCGTTGCCTTTACCAGTTGCACCATGGGCAATGGCATCACAGCCTTCCTTCAGTGCCGCAGTAATCATGCCCTGTGCGATGCACGGACGCGCCAAAGAGGTCCCCAGCAGGTAAACGCCTTCATACATGGCGTTGGCTTTGATGGATTGAAACACATAGTTACTGACGAAATCTGCTCGGAGATCATCGATAACGCATTTCTCGGCCCCGGTCTTAATAGCCTTCTCGGCGACCAACTCGAGGTCTTCGCCCTGCCCGACATCTGCACAGTATGCGACTACAGGAACATTGTAAGTGTCCTTGAGCCACGTCAGAATGCACGACGTATCCAGCCCACCACTGTAGGCAAGCAAAATTTTCTTCATTTCAAAACCCTCTTTATGTATTGCTTCGGTTGTGTCTTAACCGAGCAGCGTCTCAAGGTGTTTCACGACCTTTTTAGCAGCTGCATCCCGATGCACGATTAGAAGAATGGTGTTATCTCCGGCAACGGTTCCGAGCAGTTGACCCATCTCAAGGCAATCAATAGCCTCGGCTACATGAGCTGCTGCGCCGCTGTCAGTTATGATTACTACCGTATTCCCTGACCAATCGATTTTTCTTACGAAGCGTTTTACACTTGCAAGCGACGCATGCATCGTATGCGTCGTCGTCGTCGACGGTTGTATATTTTGACGACTTGCATATCGGTAGCCCTCTCCACTTGCAATCTTGACGAGACCTAGCTCTCGGATGTCTCTCGAGAGGGTCGCTTGCGTAACGCGGAACCCTTCTTTCTTGAGCGCTTTCTCTAAATCTGTTTGCGTACCAATATTTTGGTTGGCGACCAGATCTAGAATTTTTTTGTGCCGGTCTGTCCTTGTTTGCATAATCATACATTCCTTCCGAATAATTATGCACTGAATCGACTGGCGTGTAAACAAAAAGTTACGCGGTCTACGGATAGCAGTCCCTTTTTTGTCAATTCTTGACGAATGTATTCGTTTGAACACTAGAGTTCAAGCGCTTTTGCGTGGATGTGGTGACCTACGAAGCGAAGGCTTCCGAATCGTTTTCTTCAAAGAGGTGAAGTAAACCAGGTCTGAATTAGGTCCACCTGCAAGGGGATTAAAACGTTGCTGCGTCATGTAGCGCTTGGAGAAACGCCAAAAGGTAGATGCAAAAAATGCCGAGCTCCATGGGGTTTTGGGCACGGCACCTTTGCGCGGCGGAGAAACTCAGTTGTAGTTTGAACTCGCCGCCTCAAGATGCAGCCTGAGGCGGGAGCGTTCGACGTAACGGAAAAGAAAGAGGAATTGTGATTAGGAAGAATGGACTTGAACTATCGAAGAAGGTCCTTATGTGATGTTCGTACCGCCTTCAATGTGAATAGAATAGTGAATCATTATGAGAAAGTCGTGAGATCCTTTTTCAAGATGTCTTCGAATGATTCTGCCTGTGCCCAGAGCTCCTACATATAGAATTGGCTTGTTTTGTCTTGAGGCAAGAAGTTGACGGGACCCTGATTTTGGATTTGTCACATCCCAGATCGCTTTGTGGATTCGCACCATAACGGGAGCTTTGATAGCTGTCGTGAAATCTGTGCAAGACGGCCGCCATCCGAAACTTCGAAATTTCGATGCAGTTCAATTCAGTCTCATCGCCGTTCGGGTATCAAGTAAAACCAAGAACGGTCGGAATCCGTACCTCCTTCACTTTTGGGTATTTATGAGTCTGTCGCACGTCTGTGGCAAGCACCTGAATGGATGAACCAGAATGGAAGTACAATCACAGTATTGGCAAATGCGGAGTGACTCGAGATTCGCCGGATTGACAACAAATTATTAGCTCGCGAAAAACTAGCTATTTGCATAGGTTTCGCCGTGTTGTTGCTTCTGCCTATCCAGGGTTGCGGTAATATGTCTGAGTGGTCAAGGGAGCATCACCTGCGGCTCTTCGATCGTTATAGGCTGACCGCTCAACACGACCTTATCGCCGGAAGGTACAAACGGAGTCTATCGACATATGCCGATGCGCTCACTGAGCTCGAGCAAGCAAAGGTCGACCCGTCCCAGCTATCGGACTTCAAGGCGGAGGTGGCGGGGGCGAATTTATTATGTGGAAAACCTGCTGAAGCCTTGAAACTATATAATGAGCCGGCGGTTATCGACTCCAAATCGGTCAGTCAAAACGTCGAGCTAAGTGCATCCGCTTTGTGTGGTATTGGCTTTTGTTATCTAAAAATGGGTGAGTATAGAAAGGCTGCACGAGCTTTTGCCGATGCTCAAGAACGATACAAGTCGGACGTTGAAAGCGCCTCTAGACATTCGTTTCCCGTTGACTTGTGTCAGAGTTGTTGCGCTTGGGGCCTATATTTCGCTGATTCCGAAGGTACAAAGTTTGACCGTTGGTACGAAAAACAGCCGCCGCGCAAGAAGGGACCATTTTTCGAGAGCGCTTGTCTTGCCTCGCGATTGTTACTGGAGAAGAGCCTTGTACCTTCAATCGCCATTAAACAAGCTGGTACTGATGGCGATACCACACCCGATGTCGTTCAACCCGATGATTCATCGATCGAGGATGGCTCATCCAGCGTCAGTCGTCTCGACGACAAAATAGACAGGGAGACACAAAGGAAGTGGGAAACCTTTGTCAGAGGAGGGCAGCGAGCGGAGAAAGCGCAGGACAATGCAAAGGCCGAACGATACTACAAGAGTGCTATCTCTGTTCTTCGAAAAGCCGGCGATAAGGGTATCCGACTTTATAGATCAGTCCAATATCTCGGATTTCTCTATGCTACAAGCGGTAGGAGAGAAGAATCCTATCCGTTGCTTCTGGAGACAGTTGAGATTCAGCGTCAACGGTTCGGTAAGGATGATCGCGCCGTTGTCGGACCACTCAGTAGGTTTGGTGTAACCTGTCTGAAGTTGGGCAAACTGGAAGAGGCAGAACGTATCTTAAATGAATCGCTGTCACTGTCCATTCGATACTTTGGAGAAAAACATTATATGACGTCCATCATATACTTGAATCTCGCCTATCTTCGAACGGCTCAGCACCGTTTTGCAGATGCTCAGGAGCTTGCAGAGAAGGCGAACACTATTTTATCCAAGGGAGAAAAAAGGGACACAATCCGGCTCAACAGGGCCAGATTGCTTGTCGCCAACGCTCTGGAACATCAGCAGAAGCTCGATCTTGCCCTCAAATGGACAGTTGAAGGTGGATCGGTTCTTACCGACCTAGACCCTTTTGGCAAGCTGTATACGTATACACAGCTTGCCGATCTGGAGAGGAAACTGGGGAACAAAGATGCCTCTATCGCTGCTTTGAACAAGGCAAATCGCACGTACTTGTTTATCACCAATCACGATACTGTTAAAATATTCGATTCCGATTTTGACCAGGCAGTAGCCAAAATGAGGTCGCTCAAGGAGAGCAACTGAATGGCGACAAAGAGCAGGCTGTCTATATTTAGATTGCAAATATGGCAGAAGGTATTGATTCTGGTGGCGATACCGCTTGGATTCGAGATTGTGTTTATCAGTGTACTTAGTTTTTTGCTTTTTCAGGTGGAACAGGAAGCACGCGTTATAGAACAGTCTCGCAATCTCGTTCTGGAAACCGAAAATTTGCAACGCTTGTTTTTCGAGGCTGGGACTGCGATAGCTGGATTCAACTCTTCTCAAAATCCACTGTTCACCGCCGAGCTTGGTGAGGTGAAATCGAAAATTCTAATTCAGTTGGGACTGCTTGCAGATTTGGCCGGCCAAGACGAATCGCGTAAGGCGCTGGTCAAGAAAATCTCTAACCTGGTTCAAGTCGAACTCAAAGAAATGCAGCAAATGTACGATCGCATCGATCGAGACGATGCACTAGTGCATGTACCATATGCGAAGCTACAGGCTAACGCCCTTGCATTTTCCAATTTGTTGGACGAACTAGTTCAGAGCGAACGAACCATACTCAAGGATGCTCCGGCCTCCGAGGGGCGGTTGCGAATGCTTGTCGATCAGTGGCTCGCCATGGGCGTTGCTATGAATGTTTTAATCGCAGTTGGTCTGGTTCTTTACTTTAACGCTAGTACGACCCGCCGATTGACAGTGCTTATGGACAATACAAAGCGCCTCGGCCGGGCGGAAGAGCTTCTTCCCCCAACCGGCGGCTACGACGAGATCGCAAAGTTGGACACTGTGTTCAGGGAGATGGCTGTTGCTCTTAATGAGGCGACGCGCAAAGAGAGGGCGGTAGTGGATAACGCTGTTGATGTCATCTGTAGTGTCGATAAGAATTACAAATTCATCGCCGTCAATCCAGCCTGTGAAAAGCAATGGGGTTACAGTCGAAAGGAGTTAACGGGGCGACGCGTCGAAGACATTCTCTTTCTCAAAGGTGAGCAGTCGATATCGCACTTCCAGAAAGCAATCGAAGCCAAGGCAAATCAGGTTTTTGAACTGGTAGTCCTAAACCAGGCTGGTCGTCCAGTCGATTCCATATGGTCTGTGCAATGGTCGGAGAGTGACAAATTGCTGTTCTGTGTCGTACACGATATAACAGATCGAAAGCGAGCAGAGCAGCTCCGTAAAGATGTCATTGCAATGGTGTCGCACGATCTTCGTTCGCCTCTGACTTCAATTCAAGTATCGATCGATATTATGGAGAGCGGTGTCAAAGGCGCGCTTCCGCTCGAAGCCTCGGCGGAGCTCAGGAAGATGGGAGGCAGTACCTCGAGAATGGTGCGATTGATTAATGACTTCCTCGACCTGGAAAAATTACAGAGCGGCAAACTTGAACTGAAGAAGAAAAAGATCAATCTTGATGTCCTGGTGGCCAACTCAATTGATGCAATTCGTTCTCTTGCTGAGAGTAAGAATCTCAAGATTTCAGAGCGTGATACTGACATAGATCTGTTCGCGGACGGCGATCGAGTGATTCAAGTAATTATCAATTTGCTGGCAAACTCAATAAAATTCTCCCCGCCGCGCGGCGAGATTGAGATAGCAGCCAATATCGTCGATGGTGGCGTTCGGGTGAGCATCACTGATCAAGGACCGGGAATCGAATTGGGCAAGGAAAAGATCATATTCGAAAGCTTCGAGCAATTGGACGATGCCGCGAAAGTCGGAAGCAGCGGGTTGGGACTCTCAATCTGCAAAAACCTTGTAGAGCTCCATGGTGGTTCAATTGGAGTGACCTCTTTGGCCGCTAAGGGCAGCACGTTTTGGTTCATACTGCCAAATGCATAAGATGATTAGTCGGCTCAGGATATTTTGTATCCGACACCATATACGGTTTCTAGCACAGAAGAACCATCGCTGTTGGCTATCTTTCTTCGTAGTGTCTTAACGCACGTCCTGACTGCATCTTCGCTTACATCAGATGTCGACTTCCAGACTCTGTCGAGCAACGCGGACGCGCTAAAGGTCTGCCCTCTATGCCGCATGAGAAATTCAAGAAGCTTATACTCCATCGGTAACAGTTCAATCGATGTTCCGTTTTTTAGTACTTTTCTTGTGTCGAATTCGATGGCAATGTCTTGGACCGTGAGGACGTCGCCCGTGAAAGTGTAGGGGCGTCTCAGGCATGCACGAACTCGAGCTAGGAGTTCGCGCATCTCGAACGGTTTCGTCAAATAATCGTCAGCACCTGCGTACAGACCTTCCTCTTTATTCTCGATGAGTGATCTACCGGTCAGCATAATAATTGGTGTCAAGCCACCGGTGCCGCGGAATTGTGCACAAACATCAACTCCCGATGTGCCCGGAAGCTGCCAGTCGAGAACGATTAGGTCGAACTTATAAGCTTTGAGTTTGTCAAGCGCGTCTTCGCCATTCGTGCTCACCTCAACTGTATAGCCTTGAGATGCCATAGCGTCCTTCAGACCGGATAGCAGCTCCAGGTCATCTTCAACGATCAAGATTTTTGCCATGCCACCACCCTGAAATTGCACAAGCGCCCAGTTTATCTTATCAAAGTGCAGTCAATACAACCAGTCTTTCGAATAGCGGATGAGTCAGAATCATTCTTGAGGCGCAATGTCACGAAGCGTGTTACTGATAGGCAATTGACGGTATTGCATTTGGTGCGAACTGCTTAGCATCAATCGAGCGGCCTTTTGGTTTGGTTTGGTTTGGTTTGGTTGTTTCTATTGAAGCCTGTCTCTATGGGGATTCGTGGGGAAAAAACGCGGGTATATATCTTCAAGTTCATCACATGTTCAAAGTCCGTGTGGGCGGATGAAATTGAAAATCGATATCATCGTAGTCTATATTCAACGCTACAACAAAGGTCACGAGGTTGATTTTGTTCCGCCTATCACAGGCATTCACCTGGCTGCACTGACGCCTCCTGAGCACCAGGTAAGGGTGATTCATCAGCAGGTTGGAAAGGTCAACTTTGATACTGATGCTGACCTTGTCTGTCTCTCGTTCTTCAGCGGATTTACACCGGAGGCCTATCGTCTCGCCTTCGAGTTTCGGCGGCGCGGAAAATTGGTCGTTGGCGGAGGACCGCATGCTACTTTCTGGCCGGAAGAGGTGCTTCAACATTGTGATTCAGTCATTACCGGTGAAGCGGAATCTGTTTGGGCTGGGATGTTACGAGACGCTGCCATTGGGGAGCTGAAACCTGTTTATCGGGGAGAGCCTTTGCCTCTGGACGAGGTTCCGACCCCTCGATACGACCTCCTGCCCAACAATTACTTTGTGAGGCGGGTTGTTCAAGCCACTAGGGGCTGTCCGTTCAGTTGTTCATTTTGTTCCGTTCCGACTATCAATCCTGGATTTAGAGTTCGACCTGTTGAAGCCGTTTTGAAAGACATCGAATACGACGATTTCCCATTCTGGTGGCAGCGAAAAGTGGTCTGGTTCTGGGACGACAATCTGACCGCTCAAAGGACATATGTTAAATCTCTCTTGAAGGAAATGATTCCTCTCAAGAAATGGTGGCTTACTCAGGCGAGCATGGACATTGTCAAGGATGAGGAGTTGATGGCGTTGATGCGCGACTCCGGTTGCATAGGTGTATTCTTCGGAGTTGAGAGCTTCCTTTCGGACTCACTAAAAGATGCCAACAAAAGGCAGAATAAAATCGATCATTACAAGGAGATCTTCGACATAGTCCATGCTAACGGGATTGCTGTAATGGCGGGATTCATCGCCGGATTCGATCATGATACCGCAGATAGTGTCGAAGAGATGGCGGACAACCTGCTTGATGTCGGAGTGGACGTACCATTCATGAGTATCTTGACTCCGTACAAGGGTACGCCGTTGTACGAGAAATTGAAGGATGAACAGCGCCTGCTAGACGAGCGGGGTTGGGAATACTACAACGGTTTTAATGTGGCCTTTCGCCCTAAGAATATGACGCCGGAAGAGTTGCTTGACGCACACCGTAAATTGTGGAGAAAAGCATTCTCACCTTCTCACGTGACCCAAAGGATGCAGCGTGCCGTAACCCAACTCAGACCTGGCGCCGCATGGCTGTCATTGTTCATGAACAGCTTCTACGGACTAAAGAGGTTGCGTGGAAATCTACCGGTCGATATGGCATCGGATAAGGGCTACGGCGGAATTCCGGACGAACGTGTCCAGCAGATCTTCGATCGACCAGGCTTGCTTGAATCTACATGAGCGCCCCAATAAGGAGTTTCGCGAGCGAAGCGCTTTCGCCAACTTTGCAAAGGTGTCGCATCTCAGTATACGGGTAAATCGATATCGATGTGCCGTTTGACAGAGAGGACTGTGCTGCAACCTGAGTCGTCTGAAAATGATCTCGCCAACTTTTCAAAGTGGCAGCTCTTTTGCACAGGGGTAAATCGATATCGATGTACCGTTTGACAGAGCGGACTGTGCCGCAACGTGAGTTGGTCTGAAAAGTGTTCTCGTCAACTTTTCGAAGACAGGTTTGCGGTAAGAGCTCATGTTCCGATCGCTCTTATTTAATGGACACTTTCGTCGGCATGGAATCCGTTGGACTCCAGCGCGATCTCTAATTCTGTTCTTGAGACTTGCAAGCGCATTAATCAATCTGTATGCTCGTTGTTGTTCTGTCGATTAGTTCTTTACTGCGAATTTCTTAAATGCGGGCACTCTCGACAGTAACTTTCGTCTCTGTAGTGTTAGCAGCTTCGAGTATCGCTCAATCATTATGCAGACCGACAACCTGGGACCCTTCCGAATATTTGCGAACTCGCGCTACTCTCTATATTTTGCTGGGCAGTTAGTCTCTTTTGTCGGCACCTGGATGCAGCAGGTGGCGCTCGCCTGGTACACCTATGAAATCACTAAATCGGCATTTCTTCTTGCTGTAGTCGGTGTATCGAGCCAATTGCCGGCCCTCCTTATCATGCCAGTTGCCGGTGTGTTAGCGGACCGTCTCAATCGGCACAAAATTATAATTTCGACTCAGATACTGGCGATGGTGCAAGCGACGGTGCTAGCCTATCTCACTTTGACAGATCAAGTTCAGGTACCGCATTTGATACTACTAGGAATTATCGCGGGTATTATCAATTCATTCGACATGCCAGCCAGATCTGCATTTGTCATAAGTCTAGTCGAGAAAAAGGATCTTGCTGCCGCAGTGGCGATGAATTCATCGTTGCTCAACATCACTAGATTGATTGGACCGGCTCTAGCTGGATTTATCGTTGCGGCTTTCGGCGCGGGAACTTGTTTTTTTCTGAATGCGGTAAGTTATGTCGCCGTGATCGTGGCGTTGCTGCTCATAAAAGGTAATTTCCGTGCGAAACCTAAGTCTTCACTCGGTGTTCTGGGTGAACTCAAGGAAGGCTTGAGTTATACCTGGTCTACCAGTCCAATCAGAGCTGTGCTTTTGCTTGTCTGCATTTTCGGAATTGGCGCTGCCTCATACATTTTGCTGTTGCCGGTGTTTGTCAAACAAATTGGAGGCGATGCTAATACACTAGGATATCTGATGTCTGCTTCTGCAGCGGGTTCGCTTGTCGGAACGCTTACTTTGGCTTCTCGCAAGAGCGTTCTGGGACTTGGTAAATGGGTAGTTGCGTCAGCCATTCTGTTTTCGCTTGCCTTGATTGCATTCTCGTTCATCAATTCGTTTTGGCCGGCGATAGTCGGGCTGTCCTTTATCGGTGCGATGATGATGCTAATGATGGCGTCGTGTAGCACAATCCTTCAGTCGGTAGTAGACGAAGATAAACGAGGTCGAGTGATGAGTTTTTTCGCAATGTCCTTCATGGGGACTGCGCCTCTGGGTGGAATGGTGAGCGGATACGTCGCCAACCACTTCGGTTTTCAAACGACGGTGATGGGCTGTGGGGTCTATTGTCTGACTATTGCCCTAATTTTTTCTTCGTTCATGCCGCGCTTGCGGACTGAAGCGATTCCAGCGTATGTCAAACATGGCTTGCTTCCGCAAGAACATGAGAGTGGACAAGTTGTCGAGACAAGTGGTTAGCGCCCTACGGATATCGACGAAATGAATACAATCCGGCTGCGAATAGCAACCCAGCAACTACTTTGCCCCACAATGAGATGAATCTGGAGATCTTGTCTTCCGGCATCCTTGCCGGCTTCGGTCGGTGTGCGATACGCTGAGCTGCCAGCATAGTTGGTTTTAGCACGCAGCGGTTCGGAAATCTGACCTCATAGTGCACTACAAGTTGCCCCGACGAGTAAGCCTGTCTGACATACTCCTGCTCAAGCGCAGACGGTTGGTAACGTTGGACTAAATAGGGTCCGTCTTGAGTTTGAATCTCGAAGTCGATGAGATCGCCTAGTTCATAGACACCGCGCGTCTTAATGAAGGCTACGTTGGTGATAAGATTTTGCTTGACCAAACTAATCGCTGCTTGCTGCTCCGTCTTGTACTTGTTGTCCCAATACCAATCTGCCACTTTCTCTCCGTTGAAGGAGGTAGCCAGAACGAGGAACGACAAAACAATAAAAAGCATTTGTTAAAACCCGAAATTGGAATGGTTGATTAACTTTCGCCGGGTCCCTAATCGATACAACTTTAGTCTAGAGCAAGCCAAGAGACAATAGTTCCGGACTTTTCCGTTTCAAATGTCTTGTTCAGGGCGACTGATATACTTCGAGAATATGAGAGACTTGTTCCCGCTGACATCCGCCGAATCTGTTGCCCAGACGGGGCGTCCCCTGTCTTCGCATCGTTTTTCTGCGATCTTGCCGATGAGTCCGGCTGTCGCTCAGGCGACGGCCGAAGAGCTGATAACCTTGCTCAAAAAAAGCATCCTTGAGTCCGAACTGACTGCGGTAGCCGAGGCTGAAGCGGAATTCCATCCGTTTGGACTTTCGGCAGTAGTGATTCTCAAGGAATCCCATGTCGCGGCCCATTGTTGGCCAGAGATCAACAAAATACTGGTTGATGTGCATATCTGCGACTACTTTGCCGATAACCGAATGAAGGCACATCAACTTTGTGCAAGGCTTGGGATGGCACTTTCCGGAAATTCGGACCTTGATCTATGGCATTATGCCAGAATTGCCGAAAAGCCCAAACCCGAAGTCTGACCACGCTTTATGTGCCGCAAACGGTTGCAATTGCGCAGTTGTTAACGATTGATTATCTAATCCATGCATATGATGGATGAAAGGTATGATGGGTTTTGTCCGGTAGAGTCAGGTGGTGCAATAGTATGTTCGACCTTTTCAAAAAACAATTCATAGACGTAATCGAATGGACTGAAACGAGCAATGGTGTCCTGGCTTGGCGTTTTCCCGCAGAAGATCGTGAGATTCAAAACGGAGCTCAGCTGACTGTTAGAGAGTCTCAGATGGCGCTCTTCGTGAATGAAGGCAACATCGCGGACGTATTTAGCCCGGGTCGCTATCAGCTCTCGACTAAGACGCTTCCGATCCTCACCACACTGCTCAACTGGGATAAGGCATTCAAGTCTCCCTTCAAATCCGATGTCTATTACTTTTCGACCCGCGAGCAAATCGATCAACGCTGGGGAACACCGACGCCGGTCCAAATCAGAGATAAAGAGTTCGGAGTAATCAGACTTCGAGCATTTGGCACTTTCTCCTACAAAATAGACGAGCCCTCCACGTTTTACCAAAAGATAAGCGGCTCGCGTGGACAATATACGGTCAGCGAACTCGATGGTCAGCTTCGCTCGCTGGTTACGATGTCCATAGCCACGAAGTTCGGTCAAGGCGAGGTCGCATTCCTCGACATGGCCGGCAACCAAACTAAGTTTTCCGATGAGTTGAAAAAGGAACTTGACCCCAAGTTCTTTGAATACGGACTAAAGCTTGAATCGTTCGTCGTCCAGAGCGTGACCCTTCCCGAGGAGCTGCAAGCATACCTCGACAAGCAATCGCAGATGAACTTGGTCGGCGATATGCAAAAGTATGCCAATTTCCAGGTGACTGAGAGCATTCCTGCTGCCGCGGAGAATTCCGGCGGTCTGGCCGGACTTGGAGTCGGAGTTGGTGCTGGTGCTCTTCTTGGTCAGCAATTTGCGCAATCGGCCGCCGCTCTTGGTCAGGGTGCTCCGGCTCAAGCCGCTCCGCAGGAAGATCCTTTCGTGCTCCTGGAAAAGCTGCAAGTATTGCTTGAGAAAGG
This sequence comes from uncultured Candidatus Obscuribacterales bacterium, assembly GCA_964418155.1. Taxonomy (GTDB): domain Bacteria; phylum Cyanobacteriota; class Vampirovibrionia; order Obscuribacterales; family Obscuribacteraceae; genus JADYXR01. Next base: position 142,695 of record CAYQKX010000006.1, read on the forward strand.
AATACTTTCCAAGGAAGAGTTTGAACAGAAGAAGGCCGAGATACTGAAGAAAATTTGATGCTAGAGCTTAGCTGCCCAGCTTGTGGTGCTCCTGTGGGCTTTCGGTCAAGAGCCTCCGTGTTTGCGGTCTGCAGTTTTTGCAAGTCTACTTTAGTTAGGCACGACATGGATCTCGAATCGATAGGTAAGATGGCCGAACTCCAGTTCGAAATCACACCGTTTCAAATCGGCACGACCGGCATGTACGACAATCGCAAATTCGAGATTATTGGAAGGCTCAAAGTAGCTTACAATGACGGTTTTTGGAACGAATGGTACACCATATTTGGTGGCGACGATACCGGTTGGCTTGCAGAAGCGCAGGGATTTTTGGGAATGTGCTTCGCTCACAATGACACGAGTCAGATGCCGAGCGTTGAGACTGTGCAACCAGGTAAGCTCATTGAAATCAAACCCAACGGATACTATGAGGTCGAGGATATTCGCCGCGTTCATTGCATTTTCAGTGAAGGTGAGCTCCCGATAAACGCCGTGCAGGGACGACGGTCCACAAGCGTCGATCTTGCTGGTGCGAATGGCAAGATGGCGACGATCGAGTACGGCGAGACTGTTCGTGTTTACACCGGGCTCTATCAGGAGTTCGATGATTTCACGTTTCAGAATCTGAGGAGACTCGATGGCTGGTAGCGCTGGAACCAAACCTGCCAAAAAAGTTACCACCTTCTCTTGCTCGAAATGTGGTGCACCGGTCTCTGTTCGATATCCAGGTCATTCGATGTCTGCCGTATGCGATCGATGCTTTTCGGTTATTGATACTACCAATGATGCGTTCCGTGTAATCGAAACCTACTTCAAACAGATGCAGGTTCATCCCCGGATCGAGTTGGGCAGCCGTGGCGAGCTCCGTGACAAGACGTGGGAGGTAATTGGTTTTGTTGTCAGAGAAGATATAACAAGCGCATTCAAATGGGAAGAATATCTTCTGTTCAATCCTTACTATGGATACCGTTGGCTGACTTGCAATAACGGGCACTGGAGTTTGGTTACCACGGTCAAAGAGAAGCCTGATTTTTCTTCGAACGACGCCAAGATAGGCGATAAAAAATATAAGCTCTTCTACAGAGGACGCGCCAAAGTATTCTTCGTTCTCGGTGAATTCTACTGGAAGGTAGCTGTCGGCGAAGAGGTATGGATGGCGGACTATATAAGACCGCCCGAAATGCTTTCGATGGAAGAGGACCGCGCTCAAAAGGTCTGGAGCATCAGTGAATATATTGAGCCTAAGGTCGTAAAAGAAGCCTTCAATGTCGATGACGGGTCTATCGCGACTCCCGTCGGCGTAGCTCCTAACCAACCTTCTGCTGAAACGCAGGCGTGGAAAAAAGTTGGAATGTATTGGGGCACATTTCTTGCTGTTCTAACCGCCTTACAAGTTTTGCATTGCGCTACCGTGCTCAACAAAGTCGAGTACGAAGTCAACGTTCCGTACATGACGAAGCAAGACAGCACATTGATCGCCGACACTAAGAAGGCGGAGTCCTGGACATCTCCGGTTTTCGAGATAGCCAAGGACAAAGCCAACGTAGAGATATCCATAAAGGGCGATGTTGATAACAGCTGGTTGTATGTTTATGGTGAGCTTGTCAACGATGATACGAACGAGACGTTCAGCTTCGAGCGCACCGTAGAGTACTACCATGGCGTAGATGATGGTGAATCCTGGAGCGAGGGTCACACCACCGATCGAATCACAATAGGCAATGTACCGGGTGGAAAGTACTACTTCAACCTTGATATCGATAATGGTGGCGCCAAGTCAACCGAGAGAAAAACAATGTATCTCGAGCTGAAGAGAGATATCGCCGGATACGCTAACTACCTGTGGTGCCTGCTCTTTATATCTATTTTACCGATTTGCGTCTTCTTCAGAAGTAGAGCGACTGAAGTCGCTCGCTGGTCCGACAGCGATTATTCTCCGTACCAATCGTCGAGCTGAGGGGTGGTAAGAAACTATGGATAAAGTCTATGGAATTTTCGGAGTATTGTTGTGTATCTACTTCTGGTACGCCAACGTGAATAACATCAGGTTTTTCGAAGGAGAGACGGCAGGACATACCAGACCAAGTGGTCCGGGAGTTCATCATAAATAGGGGGAAAGATTGTGGACCAAGTATTCCAGCTGAATCACTTCGTTGGCGCTATCGTGTATGCCGGCCTTGGAATTGCTATTTTGAGCGCCTCGTTTGTCATTTTTGACTGGATTACGCCGGGAAAGATGTGGAAGGAAATAGTCGAAGAGAAGAATTTGCCTCTTGCGATTACGCTTGCCGCAATGACCATCGCTGTAGGTAACATCGTAGCTTCAGCAATCCACGGGTAGTTGATTGACTTACGCGCTTTTAATCACGGCATTTGTTATATCGACTTGCGGTCTCATTTATGAGCTGATTGCTGGCACCGTTGCCAGCTACCTGCTTGGTGATTCTGTCACTCAATTCTCCACTGTTATCGGCGTGTACCTGTTTTCGATGGGGATTGGCTCTTTTCTTTCCAGATATGTGGACAAAGAGATTATTCGAACTTTTGTCCAAGTCGAGATGCTTGTCGGGCTTGTTGGTGGCTGTTCTGCTGCTCTTCTTTTCCTATCTTTCGAACATGTTGAGAACTTCCGAATACTTCTCTATTCATTAGTGACCATCATCGGAATTTTGGTCGGACTTGAGATTCCACTCTTGATGCGGATTCTCAAGGATCGTCTCGAATTCAAAGAGCTGGTATCACAGGTCTTTACCTTTGACTATGTCGGTGCTTTGCTGGCTTCGCTTTTGTTTCCTCTGCTTCTAGTACCGTACCTGGGATTGGTTCGTTCTTCGTTTTTGTTTGGTATCTTGAATGCTGCTGTATCAATTTGGACACTACAGCTTTTCCGAAAGGATTTGAAAAATCTTTTAGTATTACGGGCGATGGCAATCGCAGTCGCTCTCGTTCTTACCGGGGGCTTTATTTTTTCTGATCAACTGATGACGGTAGCGGAGACTTCAACATATCAAGAACCGATCATTTTTTCGAAATCGAGCCCTTATCAACGCATTGTCATTACTTGCAGAGGCAAAGAAGTACGACTGTTTCTCAATGGCAATCTGCAATTCAACTCTAGAGACGAATACAGATACCATGAAGCGCTGGTACACCCCGCGATGGCGAGCCTGAAGGATCCGCAAGATATTCTGGTGTTGGGTGGCGGAGACGGAATGGCTGTCAGGGAGTTGCTCAAGTACCCGGCGGTCAAGTCGATCACTCTGGTCGATCTCGATCCACAGATTACAGAACTTTTTAAGAACAAAGGTCTGCTCGCTCAGCTCAACAACAATGCGCTCGTTGATCCTCGGGTAAAAGTCATCAATCAAGATGCTTTCGTCTGGCTCCGTGGAAGTGCTGCGAAGTTTGATTGTGCAATCATCGATTTTCCTGACCCTAGCAATTTCTCTCTCGGAAAGTTGTATAGCGATACGTTCTACAGAGCCGTAAAGCGGGCGCTGAAGCCGGACGGCATTGCGGTTATTCAAAGCACTTCGCCATATGTCGCGAAGAATTCGTACTGGTGCGTTGTTAATACCTTGAAGTCGGTAGGGCTCCAGACCACGCCATATCATGTCTATGTGCCATCGTTCGGCGACTGGGGTTATGTCATTGCTTCTAATCGGCCATTCGTTGCGGCGGAGAACTATCCAGCAGGATTGCGTTATGTATCAAGAGAATCATTGGCCCAAATGTTGATTTTCCCTCCGGATATGATGCCGACGGAGCAGTGTATTAATAAGCTCAATAATCAGAAGCTCGTTCATCTTTTCGAGACGGAGTGGAGCGAGTATGTCGAGACGTATTAGCCGAGCAACGTTTCTCAAGGGGCTATTGGGATGTTCTGCGGCGCTTGCAGCGGGGAAAATCGCCTTAGACTCGGTGGACGACCAACCTAAGTTCCCCTGCCGGATATTGGGTCCGTCAATGGATGTCGGACATAAGATTCGAGATCTTGAGTTTAAAAATGCCAAAGTCGAATCGCCTGCTCACGACAAGAAGTTGGTTATTATCGGAGGTGGTGTGGCCGGCTTGTCGGCGGCGTGGTGGCTAAATCGCAGCGGCTTTACCGATTTCACATTGCTGGAGTTAGAGAAAAGTGTAGGAGGTAATTCCTCTTCCGGCGCCAACAATGTGAGTTCTTACCCGTGGGGGGCCCACTATGTGCCTCTTGCAAACGAAGAATCCACCATCGTGAGAACTTTGTTCGAAGAGATTGGTATCATTAACGGTATCGCTCCTTCCGGTCTACCAATCTACAATGACCTTTATATGTGTCATGATCCGGAAGAACGATTGTTCAAGGACGGCACCTTTCAAGAGGGTTTGATACCACGTCGTGGACTGCAGAGAAAGGATAAGGAAGAAGTTAATCGTTTTTTCGCGCTAATGGGAACATACCGTCAGTTGCGGGGTAACGATGGTAAGCGTGCCTTCGCGATTCCACTCGAGTTAAGTTCGCAGGATGCGGAGCTGCTGGCTCTCGACAAAATTTCGATGGACGAGTGGATGACGACGAACGGTTTTAGTACAAGACCGCTGAAGTGGTACATCGACTATTGCTGTCGCGATGACTACGGCTCCTCGCCGAAGAACGTTTCTGCCTGGGCCGGTATCCATTATTTTGCCGGTCGCAATGGAACGGCTGCCAATGCAGAGACCAACTCAGTCGTGACTTGGCCTAACGGCAACGGATTTTTGATTGATCAGTTGAAGTCGATGCTTCATCAGTTTGTGAGGACTGATGCTGCCGTGATCAGGCTGGAGAAAAATGATGCTGGACGCCTTAGCACTACTTTCTATGATACTAAGGAGCGTTCGCTCGGTCTCTATTCTTCGGACTTTTGCATCTGTGCGACGCCACGATTTCTGGCTCAACACATAATGGCGGATCCACCCTTGCTGGATCGTTCTGAGCTGGTCTATGGACCATGGATGGTCGCAAACATCACGCTGAAGATGATGACAGAATCCAAGGGAGTGGGTTTGGCCTGGGACAATGTGCGCTATGGCAGTCCTTCACTCGGATATGTAGTTGCAACCCATCAAAACATCACCACTCGAAAGAATGCACCGACCGTAATAACATACTACTATCCTCTTGCTCAGGGAGATCCTCAGAAGGCGAGGCAGAGTCTGACGAAGATTGATACCGAAGAGTGGTCGAAGCGAATCGTCGAAGATCTGGAGAAAATGAATCCGGGCATCGGAAGACAGATTGTGTCTATGGATCTGTGGCCGTGGGGACACGGTATGATTCGACCCTCCGTAGGTTTTATTTGGGGCGAAGCTCGCAAAAAGATGCGACAACCAGCCGGCAACGTTTTTTTTGCGCATTCAGACATGAGCGGCATCTCCAATTTTGAAGAGGCTCAATACCGGGGCGTAGAGGCGGCTAAAATGGTATTGGCCGAAGCAGGTATAGGATAATTCGGGCGAGGTAACCATCTTTACACTCATGACGCAGGCTGTGGCAAAACCCAATTTGATGATGCTCAGGTCACAGCCCTGGTTGTCGTCGCCTTCCTGGGACAGCTTGCTCATTATTGCTCCCGCTTTTTTGAGTGCTCTGGTTGCTCTGATTTTTAAAACACAATTGGACAACAGCCAGTATATGCCTCTTTGGGCGTGGGTCAGCTTTGTTCTGGTTGTCGATGTTGCGCATGTGTATGCCACTCTCTTCCGTACATATCTCGACACGCGGTCGTTCTCGGAAAACAAACCGATATTGCTTCTGATACCAGCTGCCTGTTGGTTCTCCGGTTGGATTCTGTACTCATTAGATGACATCTACTTCTGGAGAGCACTGGCTTACCTCGCCGTCTTCCACTTCATCAGGCAACAGTACGGCTTTGTAGCCCTTTATTCGAGACAGGATCCGCAGGATTTTGCAAAAGCTAAGTGGCTCGATTATCTTACCGTCTACACTGTGACTTTGTTTCCTTTGCTGTATTGGCACACGCATCTGCCCAGAAACTTTCATTGGTTCATCAAAGGTGATTTTGTATCTAATGTCCCAGGTTCATTGGCAGAAGCTGGATTCTGTGTCTATGCGGGGGTGTGTCTCGGTTACCTAGTTAAGGAGTTGGTACTGTTTCGAAAGACAGGATTTCTCAACTTACCGAAAAATCTAATTGTCGGAGGCACCGCGTTCAGTTGGTGGGTCGGCATCGTCACGCTGAATTCCGACCTGGCATTTACGATGACAAATGTACTGACCCACGGAATTCCCTACATGGCGCTGATCTGGTTGTACCATTACAAAAAACGGAGTGATGACATAAAAGTGCCTGACACCGCAGATAGTGGCAGGAAGAACTTTAGTTTTGTCGCTGTTCGTGATATTGCTCTTACGTTTGCTCCAGCCTTCGTGCTGTTCCTGGTCATGCTCGCGTATCTTGAAGAGGGACTATGGGACGGCTTCGTCTGGCGCGAGCACCTTACGTTCTTCAGTCCATTCTCAGGTCTTCCGACGGTCACCGATGCCGCCATTCTCGCAGTGCTGGTTCCGCTGTTGTCCCTTCCTCAATCGACGCACTATGTGCTTGACGGTTTTATCTGGCGAGTTAAGGATAAAAAGAGTAGCTGGTCTGCCATCAGATAGCTTTACGAGAAGCGCGGGTAATCGTCAAGGCGCTGCCTGTGTGAGGTTATTCGA
>CAYQKX010000006.1:149530-207132 GCA_964418155.1 uncultured Candidatus Obscuribacterales bacterium
GAGGTTATTCGATGTCGATTAAAATGCTGTACGAGAAGCGCGGGTAATCGTCAAGACTCGCCTGTGTGAGGTTATTCGATGTCGATTAAAACGCTGTACGAAACGTGCAGGCATCCGTCAATGCTCAACTCTGACCAGACCGCCGAGAACCATGTCCAGCCTTTCGCCTGACCTGTTTCTGATCTTCCAACAGAGGCCAGTAGGACAAAATCCTACTGAGCGACGGACCGCGACCAATTTCCAGGCGAAGATTCGTTCTGTTTATGGGGGACGTATTGCCGAAACCAGAAGTTGAAATCTGACGAATTGGCAACCGACTTTTAACGCGATTCTTCAATAGCGCAAGCAATCCTGCCTAGCGCTGGACTATACTGATTTTATTCGACATTGCTGAGGTACAGAGCATGAGTCTAATGGACCTCCCCAGGAGGAAGAATTGGCTAGCCGGATTTTTATGCGGAACGGGCTCGAGTTTGGTTGCCTTTTCGTCTTCAAGTTTCTTGGCTCCGAATCAATTCGTCGGGATGGCGATGATAATCGGTTTTACCTACATTGCATTGCTCTGCATATGGATAGGTTGGCGCCAGGGAACTCGAGAGCGCACCGTCCGTGGTGTCGGAATTGGATTGGCGTGCGGACTTGCCTATCTCGGATTGGCCACGTATGAGCACGTTTTCCGCAGTTGGTTTGGATTTTTTACCGACGAGTTCATCGGTCTATTCGTCACTTATCCGGCAATTCTGAGTGGCATTATTATGGTTCTAATGGGCAGCAGTACTCCATGGACTTTTGGCGGCGCCTTCGCTAGATTTTGGAAAGGTGCAGGAGCCGGTATGCTGCTTGGCGCATCGCATTTTGCTCTCGTGTTTGTTTTTCTCTTCTTAGGAAGTGCAATTTATCGAATGTTTGGCGATTATAGTGCTTCGTCGTTTCCCTTTTACGCTCCGGCTCTCGCACTAGGCTGCGCCAGTGCGCTCTACTTCCCGATGGTTGGCAAAACCCTCGGCTTACAATCCGAGGCTCGCCAACCTGCATGGCTTGCTAAGCTTACGGTCTGGCGCGTGGGAATCGTTTTGTTCGTATTGATGACAGTCGCCGGTATCGCATTCTCTAATATGATTCCAATCAATGAAGCTAAGCACTGCGTCGAGCCGGCGAGGTAGGAATGGCCAATGAGGGTAACCGGGTAACAAGCGACAGGGGGATCGCCTGTCTTAGTGGCATCGGCGCCAATCTTGTAGCATATGCTGTCTGGAGATGCTTACCTTCCGCGAATTCCGAGAGTGCTATCGCAATGATAGTTGGGTTCACGTATATTGTCTTAGTCTGTCTGTGGCTAGGTAAGCGACAAAAATCTTTGGGACGAAACAATTTTGGTGCACTTACGGGTGGGCTTGTTGGGTCTGCCTACATACTATTTGGCCACGAAGCTAGTTTTGGTGGAGCATTCCAGATGCTTCAACTGTTTATCTTGAATCCTGGCATATTCAGCGGTCTGATCGCTCTGATTGTAGGAGGCGTCAGTCCGCTAACTGCAAAGGGCGTGGCTGTTCGATTTTCAAAGGGACTCTTTGCGGGGGTTGTGCTTGGTGCAATTCACTTGGGTATCCTTCTTCTCTTAGTCTTCGGTGCTATGTATTTCCGGAATTCTCTCTCTTGGTTCGCTGAGATACCGTTCCTGTTCGGAGGACTTTCCCTCGCCTGCGCAAGCATTGTCTATTTCCCGCTTATGAGTTGGGCAACAGGTGTCGGTCCGGCCGGTTGGATTTCAAAACTGACGATCTGGCGAGTGGGGACCGTCGCGGCCGTGCTGATGTTCATCGCAGGAATCTTCTTTTCCAACTCGATCACGTCGAGATGATCGTTGTCGTAACGACTGTTCAATCACCGCTTAACCGCGCTGCCAATGTACTTCACGCTGCAAGGTATATACTAGTGAATCAGCGATAATTTAAGGGTGCAGACGATGAGTAGAGACAATTTATCAATGACAAAAAACATGCTCATCGGTTTTGCTTGTGGGTTCTTAGTCAGCTCAATTTCTTTTATGATTAGTCGTCTTATTCCATTGAATAATCAGTTCAATGCGATCGCTATGCTCGTCGGATTTAGCTACCTATCTGTAGTTGGTGCTTGGCTAGGCTGGAGACAGAGGAAAATCGAAGCTGGTGCCTGGTGCGGAGTAATGTGCGGTGGTAGCTATGTATTAATTGGACTCTACGATGTTTTTATCGTAAAGCATCCGCAGGAACTCACTCTGTTCATCGTCTACCCGGGGCTGTTGAGTGGGTTGCTTGCAGTTGGTCTTGGTAAACTGCGACCGCTCAACCTAAAGCAAAGTCTGATTCGATTTTTAAAAGGCGCTTTTGCTGGTGTTGTGCTGGGGGGTCTTCACTTGTACCTTGTCTTCTTCTTCGTTTTTGCAATTGGTCGTTACTTTGGAGTGCTGTTTTTTATTCAACCGGCTCTCGGACTCGGCTGTGCAAGCGCTGTTTACTTCCCCTTAATTAGCTGGGCTGTCGGCTTATCCTCTGTGAAGTGGATTGCTAAGCTCACAATCTGGAAGGTCGGTATGGGCTTGTTTGTACTTATGACTCTGGCCGGGGTCCTGTTCCCGATGCTTCAACAATATTTGGGGATTCGACTCTAGCGGACCGTGACAAGTCGAGTTGTTTGCTTGCGCACTTAATGCGGTGTGCCGCCATTCAAGTAGACCTCGGCCTTCGCCTTAGCCTCTCTAGCTTCGCCGACGCGCCCCAGTCGATTGTATATGATGCTCAATCTCTGGTATCCATAAGCCAACCCGAACTTGTCTGGCTCGGGCATACCTTTGATTGCGGAAAGTGACTTCTGAATAAGTTGTTCGGCTTCGAGAATTCGATTCAGTGATACCAGCACGTCCGAATGGTCCTGCAATGTAGCGGGATAGTCTATGTTCGACTCGGCATGTATGCGAACGAACAGATCTTCCGCGTTGGAAAATTCTTTCAAGCTATCTTCGGTTTTTCCGAGCTCAAAGAGAACTTTAGCCAGGTTGCGGGTGTCGTTGGCGACGTCAGCGTCAAGGGAGCCATTTTGCTTCTTTCGTGCTTCAAGTGCCTGACGAATGGAAACTTCAGCTTCTTTGAACTTTTGATTTGCTGCGTCCGTCAGCCCCTGTTTTTTTAAGTTTATACCTTCAAAGTAGGCTCGGCATGCGCTTGCGTCGAAACAGATAGAGGCAATTCCCCAGGCTACCGATCCCACACAAAATAAGGTGATCAGAATGACGAGGAATCTGGACGATTTGTTTTGAGGCTTGTTTTTTGATTGGCTTCGATCGACTTGCGGCATAGTCAGGTCTACCTCATAGGCTAGACGAACTATTCCCGAGAATGAATCAACTTAAGCTTACATATCTGAAAGTCAAACCCGCGTAGAAAAATACCGGAACAGACAGGATTCGAACCTGTAACCCTTGCAGGCAAGCCGTTTAGCAAACGGTCTCCTCGGCCAGTCGGACCTGCTCCATGTGGTATTAAATATGATGAATGTTTATTGACTGGTATCAGTACTAAATGCGGTGACCGTGCGGCGCCAGGGAAGGGGCGCCGCGTGTAGGCAGACCATCGGCCCTGACTACAATCACCTGTATCCCGGAGAAGTTTTGTACATCCCACTTTCTAGCAGGTGGACGAGACCGCCTGCCCCCGGAAGCGTGTTGCCACTGGTCAGGAATGTCAATCTCCGTTTTAAACTCAATGACGTCGAGGGGATTCGAACCCCCAGTTTCCGAGGTGAAAGCCCGGTGCCTTAAACCAATTTGGCCACGACGCCTAGTAACTGCCCAGGCAGGGATCGAACCTGCGACGCTCCGGTTAACAGCCGGTTGTTCTGCCTCTGAACTACTGAGCAATAAGGAAGCAGAGGGACTCGAACCCCCAAACCTTGCGGCCAACTGTTTTCAAGACAGCGTCCTCATCCAGCCGGTTTGCTTCCGTAAGTCGCAGGCGATTTTAAGATCGCGTCAAGCCGGGGGCGCTTGTGGGTTGGTCTGTAGACCGGCTACTGCGACTGCCCGTGCGTGGGAGTTGCACCCACAAAAGTGATACCATTCGTCGAACTTTGCTCAGGACGGTTTGTTTCTCTCCCTTCAATAAGCAAAGAGATTTCGATCGAAGGAGTTGCCAGGGAGGGTGTTTCTCCTTGGTATCACTGGTAGTGCTCATCTCGAGCAACACGGTGTAAGCCGTTGACAGGAATCGAACCTGCAACCCGCTGTTTACAAGACAGCAGCTCTACCTATTGAGCCACAACGGCATGGAACCGCATCCAGGATTCGAACCTGGGACCAATGGGTTAGAAGTCCATAGCTCTGTCCACTGAGCTAATGCGGCATGTTTAAATTGATACCAGTGGTAGGGCTCGAACCTACAACCTCGCGCTTATCTGGCGCTATACCGGGTATAAGCCGGCCGCTCTGCCGATTGAGCTACACTGGTTCAAAAGACTAACTGGAGGCAGTAGGAATCGAACCCACTTCGAACTGGTTAAAAGCCAGATGCATAGCCATTCTGCCATACCTCCATTTTGAAAATTAAATACACTGGGACCGCCTGCTTTTCGGAAGTTTTCATTTGCGAGGCTTCCGTCGAGATCATCCGGTCAAAAAAGGTGACGGGCGCTTCGTGAAAAGCGCCGGTCGGGCAGAAGAAATTGGGAGCACTGACGAGAATCGAACTCGCATTAACGGAGTGAAAATCCGCTCTCCTGAGCCTTTAGAGGACAGTGCCACAAGGCGCTTTATCAGCGCGATTAAAGAACCCCTGCCAGGATTTGAACCCGGACACTTCTGGATCGGTACCAGATGCTCTTCCGTTGAGCTACAAGGGCAGATTGCCGTACGAGTCGGGAATACGATTTTGTCGATACGTCCGCATATGGGCGGACGTTTGGATTCGAACCAAAATAGCTTATAAGGCTACATTCCGTGTGTAAGTGTTTCCTGTGAGAGTACGGCGAATTTAAATCCGTGAGAGTCAAAGATGCGAGTCTTGCGCCAGCGAAGAGCCGATAAGTTCAAAAACTTATTTGAAATCGGTTGGGTGTATCCATCTTAGTTTGAACACGGAAAATGGTCGATGGGGCATGGATTCGAACCTGCGAAGTCATGGAGACGCGTGGGTTACAGCCACACTGCTTTGTCCACTTGCATACCCACCGATGGGCTTTTCTATTGATCGACGATTCGTCGCGGAGGACAAAGAACTGCACTGTAACCTGAACTTCCGAAGTTCAATTTGCAGAATCACCGATCGATTTTCAGTAGATTTATGGAGTCCCTTACAGGATTTGCACCTGTATAAGCCGGTTTGCAGCCGGCCACCTGGCTGTTCGGACAAAGGGACATGGAGCCTATCATCGGATTCGAACCGATACCTCCGCCATGGCACGGCGGGATTCTACCCTTAGACTAGACAGGCATGGACCGTACGATTCGCAATTGCTGTTTTTAGCCAGTTGGAGTGGGTTGTAGGCAACTACAGTCGGAGTACGGTCACGTGGTTGCCGCAGTAGGAGTTGCACCTACACGCGCTCACTTATCGGGTGAGTTCTCTGCTGTTAAGTTATGCGGCATAGAAAATGATGTGGTACTGAATATGGTGGAGGCAGTAGGAATCGAACCCACGTCGGTCTGCCCGACCTCTGGTTAAGAGCCAGGTGCATAGCCATTCTGCCATGCCTCCATGGAACCCCTGCCAGGATTTGAACCTGGAGTCTTCTGGTTCGTAGCCAGGTGCTCTTCCGTTGAGCTACAAGGGTAAGGAGCCGTACAAGTGAGAGATACAATTTGTCTTTAACTACATCGCCGGATAGCGGCGATGGTTGGATTCGAACCAACGTACTTAGCTTATGAAACTAATGTTTTACCAATGATTGTATGTATCGCCTGTTAGAGTACGGCTGTTTTTGTTTAAACTCATCACTGGTAGCTATCCACTGATGAATGCTTCTTTGCTTCTTTTGATCGCGCAAGTCGACGTTACGGATAACATCACGTGTTACCGACATGGCGAAACAAAACCAGTGAGCTGTTACGCTTTCTTTAAACGATGGCTGCTTTCAAGCCGACGTCCTGGTCATCTTTGTTTAACCACGCACCCTCAGGATAATGGTTGTTGAACCAACTAGCTTCCACTCGTACTTGCTTGTAAGTATCGCCTGTTGGAGCACGATCGTTTGATTTGGCCTACCACCGGAATTGAACCGATTCCTTCATCTTTGGCGAGATGAAATTCTACCGTTGAAACAGGTAGGCACATAAACCGTACAAGTCGCGCATGCTGCATGAGCCTTTACATTTCGCAGCCCGTCATTCCGTGGGGCAAGACTCACATTGCTGTTTTGAAGGATTGTATGCATCTGCAGTTGGAGTACGGTTTAATATTGCCGCAGCAGGTCTTGCACCTGCACATGAATACTCATGAAGTAAACATTCTGCGTTGATTTATACGGCATCGAATTACCCAGTGAAGGACTTGAACCTACAACCCTCTCCTTGTAAGGGAGTCGCTCTGCCATTGAGCTAACCGGGTATGGTGCTTACGGTTGGGGTCGAACCAACACCGCACAGGGCTTCAACCTGCCGCTCTACCATTTCGAGCTACGTAAGCATGGTGCCTCCGGAAGGATTCGAACCTTCAAACTGCTGTTTTTGAGACAGCTGCATATACCGTTCTGCTACAAAGGCACGTCGCTTCTTTTGTCTATTTGGAAATTTGCCCTTGGAAGGATTCGAACCTTCAAACACCGTGTTTAAGACGGTTGCATATTCCATTCTGCTACAGGGGCACAGGCCGTACGAGTTGGGGTGCTTTTGTGGTCATTCAATGAGGAATCGAACCTCAAACTCTCTGATGAAAATCAGATGCTCTAACCGTTTGAGCTATTGTATGTAAGCACTTCCTGTTGGAGTACGGCGCATTGGTAATGGAGACGATCGGCATCGAACCGACAACCTTCTCGTTGCAAGCGAGGTGCTCTACCATTTGAGCTAAGTCCCCATGGTTGCAGAGACCGGATTCGAACCGGCAGTCTTCAGGGTATGAGCCTGAGATGTTGACCGTTACACCACTCTGCTATGTTTCGCGACTACGCACCCCCCAGGATTTGAACCCGGATCTGACGTGTTTGGAGCACGCAATGTTGCCGTTACACCAGGGATACGTGTTAGCGTTTTGCTACTTTGAGTGTTTGCATCCAACAGCTTTTCGACTGAATTTTGCACAAGTCAGTCGATACTAGACTGTCGAGCACAAGCACTCAAAGTGCGTTACGCGGGTTAGATTTTCAGGGTGCGGGTTGTTCTTGCGCGTTGGGTCGCAGCAAGACCGGCGCTTCGCATTGTGCGAAGGCGCATGATCTGTCGTTGTTGGGGATCGAAAACCAGGTCTATAAAAAAAATGCCTGGGTGCTCGACCCAGGCTTGACGATTTGGATAAGACTTTAAAGTCAGATCACACCTGGGTATATTTTCCGTCGCGCGGTCGCTCTGATGTCTAAGCCTTTGCTTCCCGGCTCATAGCGCCACTCGCGGCATATATTCATTTGTGTTGATCTAAACAACATTTTCCTACTCCGAATCGTCGCCCTATTTGGTCGACACTAATCATAGTACCACAGTCCCCAAAAAAAATGGAAGGGGGTATTTACGATTTAATGTGCAATTCGCTGTGATGATGCGGGTTTTCCGTATTGATGAATGAAACATATGTATTTGAAAATCTTTTAGTACCCTCTATTTCAGTTACTTCTGACAGTAAAGAGCGAAGAGTCATGATTACTAAACCAAATGAAAACCAGAAACAGATTTAGATACTCATTCTATTTTTGATCTAAACCTAATAACTTAGAGATCTAATGTTGATCCATTAAGGGCGAAGGGCAAGTAACATATAGGATAAACTTGCGATGAAGGTTGCTGCGTGGACAAAATGTCGAAAGTTGTATACTCGGATCGTCATTTGACACCGACAGGCTGGATTAAAGGCACCGAGCGCTGGGAAGACGGGACCCTGACTGTCGTGGAGCCACCGTTGAATACTGCTATGACTGTTCGCTACTCTGTTCCGCTTCGTCGTGCGCCATACGTAACCACCCAATGGAAAACAGATAAACCCGATCAGTTGAGCGACCTCATCTCGAAATTCGGAGATCTACCCCAGGACCTCAAGGAGCTGGAGCAATCGGCCGAAAAGGGATAATGCATAGCCGATGCAGCTCTGTTTCTTATTCGGCAAGACTTCGAAATGGATGTTTTGATTTCATCGGTGGCGGATATGAACTTTCGCTGACCGACTGTGCGTTGCCAGACCGGCACATGCGAGCGGGCACAAGATTGAATTTTTGGAAAAACGCTTAGTACGATTTATGTAGTACCAGATACAGTGGCGTGTCGTCAGCAATTCTAAGGCTGACCGTATGAATTCCCTGATTGCTGTCCATTCAGTATCGCTGGGTCACCAGGTAGTAACTCAACTCGGCGGTGGTGTTTGTGATGGCTCATGAGGAGTTCAGTCGGTGTCCCTGGGCGGTGTCGTAAAAGGTGCCGTCAGTGGTGTCATGGGTGGTTATTCTATCGGGTGCGTTGGAGGTGTTGTTACTGGTGTCATGGGTGGTGGTTCCATCGGTGTCGTGGGCGGTATCACAAGTGGTGTCGTTGGTAGCGGGTCACGGGAGGACCGGGCGGATCTGTTTTTGGATTGTTCGGCGGTCTCGGCGGAGCTGGAGGAGGTGTTGTCGGTGGCTGCCCAGTTGGTGTTACTGGTGGTTCATCAGTCGATAAACGTGTGAATTGATTGGTTTCGCTCTATCATTTGAGGCAATGATGGGCACACGAGAATCGGATACGTGTAAGTCCTCGAGTAGTTCGAATTGCCTTGAGCTGCAAGGCCAATTGCAATAGATGCCGGTAAATTAAGTGTGTCCACGCTCTGACAGTTACATTCGGGATGCCACTAGGCGGCCTGGTGCAATTCGTATTGGTTCCGACCATGAAATCCTTAGCGCCAACAGTCGGTCGTGAAACAAACAACTCCTTCGGTCGCAGGCAGAGTTTGTCCTGACCACCAGGATTATTTGAACTTGCATTCTCAAGGATACCGACGATTTTTCTATTCCATATCTCGAACGGACATGGTTCGAGCGAAGCTGGTGCTGTCATCATTTTGGATTCCATGCGCGAACTGAGGTGCAACACTCGTGAAATAGACGTGAAAGTGCTGTGAGTCTTTGTTGAACGTGAATTGCCATTTTCAGGGCGAAGCTTGAAAATCATGATAAGATGACCGACTGTCTGCGACTGCATTGCAGACTTAGATGTCATTATGGAAGGAGCAATGGTATGAGCATTTCACGTCGCGCTCTTATGTCCGGAATGGCGGCGCTTGTAGCAATTGGCGGGTTGACGGCCAACATGTGCTTTGCCGCAGATTCAGGTACTTATGCAAAATTTGTAACTACTGAAGGCGAGTTCACTGTCAAACTATTTGACAAGCAAGCTCCCAAAACAGTTGCCAACTTTGTTGGATTAGCTGAAGGAACCAAATCATGGAAGGATCCTAACAGCGGAAAGATGGTGAAGAAGCCTTTGTATAACGGTCTCAAGTTTCACCGTGTAATCGATGGTTTCATGATCCAGGGTGGAGATCCGCTCGGCAACGGAACCGGTGGACCCGGATATGAATTTGAAGATGAATTCAATCCTCAGCTCCGGCACACCAAAGAGGGTATGCTTTCGATGGCGAATGCCGGCCCCAATACTAATGGCAGCCAGTTCTTCATCACCCTCGGACCGACTCAACACCTGGACAACAAGCATTCGATTTTCGGCGAAGTTGTCTCCGGCATGAATGTGGTGCATAAAATTGGCTCTACCAGAGTCGGAGCCAATGACAAACCCGTCAAAGACGAAGTAATCAAACAAGTGATTATCGAACATAGATAGTTCGAGTCTCTTCTCTCAGCAATTGGGCGAGCACCACATTTGGTGCTCGCCTTTTTTGTCCGATCTATGATGAGTCATTCCGGGCAGTTTTTAAAGGAGTTGCAGATCAGCGCTCTGCCACTGCGCTAGCAGCAACGATTTCCGGGCTAAATTCTCTGCAGTTTATATCGTCAGAACTACTTTTCCGAAATGCGCACCGCTCTGCATATAGCGCAGCGCTTCGATTACATCGTGCGATGGAAAGACTTTGTCGATAACAGGCTTTGTCTTATGAAGATTAAGAGCGGAGTTCATTCGTTCGTACATTTCGACCGAACCAACGAAAATCCCTTGCAGTTTTACCGCCTTCATAAGTAGGTGGACTGCGTGATTGCCTTGTTGGTTAGGATCGGCAAGAACTCCGATGAGACTGATGTGACCACCGAGTTTCACTGAGGTCGCGGATTTCTCTAGCGTCCCGGCACCCCCGACCTCGATTACATGATCGACGCCGCGACCGCGCGTGTATTTCACTACTTCTTTGTCCCAGGACGGAGTTGTCTTGTAGTTGATGACGTGCGACGCCCCGAGCTCTTTTAGCTTGCGAAGCTTGTCATCGCTGCTCGAAGTCGCAATTACCTCGGCTCCGCACATTTTTGCAAACTGCAAAGCGAAGATAGAGACACCGCCGGTTCCCATGACAAGAACAACCTCGCCGGCTTTGACCTGTCCTTGCTCGACCAGCCCATTCCAAGCGGTTAATGCGGCGCACGGTAACGTTGCTGCCTCTTCATAACTCAAGTAATCGGGAATCTTTACTAGAGCTCGTTCGTCAAATACGGCGAACTGTCTCAACACCCCGTCTTCACCAGCACCCAGGTCGGTCGTTACATACTCGGGCATGATCGCACCGGCATGCCAACCGGTCATGAAGTTGGGAGAGACTCGCATTCCAGGTTTGACGCTGGTGACTGCCGAGCCAACTTCTATGACATCGCCTGCTCCATCTGATAATGGCACTCTTGGCAATTGGAGATTCTTGCGATATCGCCCGGTTGCGACCAGAAGGTCTCTGTAGTTGAGCGATGCCGCCTTCAACCGAACAAGAACGTCTCTGGGACCAAGAGGTTCGGACATCTTTGTGGCTGGTCTTATGGAATCAATATCGAAGTTAGTCAGCTCGTAAGCCGCGTATTCTACCGAGGTTGTGGAAGTAAGTGCCGTCATTGGCCCTCCGGCTCTGTCATGCTAGTCGGCGGGATTGGAACCCGTAGAAGAATATTATTGCCGATGACCGGCTCGGCGCTCGATTGCTTAATCATAAAATCGGCATTAACCGATTGCTTTGTTGTCAAGCGGCAAGGTATTATTAGCTGAATAAACATGCCCTTGTGCATTGACTTGGATTGGCGGAGTAAGACCAGAAAGATGTCCGATGACTCAGATATGTCACGAGGCGACAGACTCGAGGCACGATCGGCAATTAGTGATAGCAAAAACGAATCGGACTTGGATCGATTACAACCGGATCTCTCTGGTGATTGGAGCAATGGCAACGCCGTGCGCTGCTCTAAGACTGAGCTGGTTTTGCCGGTCCGGGTTATGCAGTCACTGGACAGTTTGTTTAACAGAGTAGGCGTAGTAGACGCTTGTTCTAAAACAGTCGAAACCGATTGGCTCTGCGGGAGAGATGCAGAGACCCAGAGCTTCGAACCCCACGGTTGGGGTCGAAAAACCTTCACTCGCGCGGATGCCGGTATGTCTCAACCATAGCCGGAGCGCCTTCGTGGGAAATTGTTCGAACTATTCGGGCACCATATATGATGCTGTACGAGGTTGAAAGTCGCTACTGTGCGGATAACAGCGTGACCCGAGGACGCAGATAATGCTTGTATTGGGAGCCTCTCATATACATTACGATGGCTGCCGTCTTCATGATGTTGTGGGAGACCTTTTGCAACTCGGGTTCTTGTGAAACCGTCAACGATTTCAAGGCGCTAACCGACTGAATCGTCGCTGGAATCGAGAACTCGGATGTAAAAACCTTCTTCGTCTCAGAGTTTTGAATTCTCGCAATGTCGCAGTGCGGGATCGATTCGATCGCATTTGCCATAGCGAAATCGCCTGTTTGATCCGTCGTGATAACTAAGTGTCTGCCTGGTGCGAGAGTCAGTTTTTTCCCGTCGATGTGGACGCTTACTGAGCCTTTCTTGTGATCGTGAATGTCGTATACCGCCACTTCATTCTGCGACGAAGAAACGAGCACGACTGCCCGAGAGCCGATGTGAATTCTGCCATGCCGTGTATCCAGTTCGAGGTCCCCATCCGGAATGAATAGTGTAGTGCCTTCAAAAAGGGCAACCTTTTCCGATAGAGCTTTCCTGACCGCTGCTTTGTCAGGCTCGTCCCCAACAAAGGTCGAGGTCACGACCGAGCCGAGACTCTTACCTGTGAAAACATTTGCTTGTGTGTCAGCCTGCTCCTGATTGATTGTTGTTGGGCTGGAGGCATTGATATCGGCTTGCCTGGAGTCAGTCTGGTTGGTAGTTGGTTGCGCAATCGCGAACTGGACGTTGCCGCGGTTGCCCCCGCCCTCTCTCCGCGTCGACGAGTCATTGCCCCTCGACATGGCGTCGATGTTCGGCGCGAGACCCTTGGAAAAACCGTCTGAGTTAGGACCAGAATTCTTGGGCAACATGCTGTCCAGGTTGGCGAAAGAGTTGCCGTTGTTGGCGCTGTTGTTGTCATTGTTGCCGCCGGGCTGGATCGGCTGAACCATGATGGGCATGCTCACCGGTATGGTCATTGGACGGCTCGACTGTGAGCTTACTGGATTGTAGCTCGGTAGTGTCGGCATTCTCGGCGTGGCGCGCTCGATCGAAAAGTCGGGTCTCGCCATGAGAGTCTTGGTGACCATCGAATCGATCTGCATAACCGGTCTGGAGTTGATGATTCGGGAGGAGACATCATTGTTGATAGCCGGGATCACAGGGATGTTGACGGGTGTGCGGACCGGCTCTCGGCTGAATACGGGGTTATTGCGAACGCTGTCTGGGATTCTCATGCCACGGTCTTGAAGCATTTGTAGCTGTTGACCGAAGTCGGCAAGCGCCGGTTGGTTGTTAAACAGAGCTGCAGACGAGAGAGCTAACATCGCGACCAGGTGGCGATGTTGAGCGGGTGAAATCCGCTTCTTTTCTACGTAGCGCCTCAGTCTTCCTCTCATGTCCAACCCCCCGACATTCCGATGTCCGAAACTTAACGGACCACAGCCGTAAACGTGCTATCTGAGCACGATATCCGACTTCAATGCTCAGTCATGGCAGAATATCACCTGGGGAGTTTAATAGGTTATCGGGGCGGTATGAAAGAGAAAGTTTCAGGATTAATGTTTATTCCTTTTCCTCGTTTTTGACGGAGGCGCGGCTCGAAATGGTGACAGAGTCATCGGTTTGGAACTTCGAGCACGGACTGTCCGGCAGCCGATAACACTATGGCGTCGGTGCTGGTATATGCGATCATATTGACTAGTTCGGACAGGGGATCGGGTGGACTACCAAATTTGGACGAGCCCGAGTTTGCTGTCTGTACGCTCCGAAATTGAGGTTGCAATCATGCGAACTAACGCGAGTAAGTTTTTATTCGTTGCGGGAACTATGCTTATTTCGACCATCGGACTGGCCGGTCCTACGCTTGCAGATGGTCTGGCCTTCGATGCCGACCATGACGTCCTGGCATTGCCTGATTGCGAACTGACGGTCAAGTACAACAACAAAACCTTCGTTCCTGTGAAGACTTCGTCCTACACCAACAATGACATCCACTTTCTAGAGCGTCCCCTGATCAAAGCTCTCAAGGTGTCGGAAGACTTCACCAACATGACGATCTCGCAAAGCCCTGAGACCGTTATTATCGAGTGCTATGAATCGGGACAAATCGGTCCGATGAGCCTTAATCGCGTCTCCAAAGATTTCCTGAAAACCAATCATGTTCGTGAGGTGAGTTATCCCAACGAGCGCATCTCACGTGAGACCGGATTGCCTGTGCCTGGTCTACAGGGGCTGAAAGCGATCTCTAGTTTTGAAGTCAAACCTAAGGATGGCGGAGAACCGTATAACGTGTTCGCTTTTCAGCATGATTCTCACCTCACGGTGTTCGCTCGACGGATGCGCAGCGGGCGAGCCGATATCAAGAATGATCCTCCCGTCATCGTCATGGATTTGCGTGTCGGTAAAATCGGCGACAGCAGAGCCAATATCGAGATAAGCGGCGCTGCGGAATCTAACGCCACCAAGTGACCGGTTGGAAAAGAGACATCAGAATATCTGGTTACTTCCCAGTAATCGAAGCATGTCTGATTGGCATTGCTGCTGGTGCATCCGCACTCTTGCTTGGTGCTGGTATCAACTGGCTCGGTTCTTTGCGAGTCTTTTTCTCAGACAGGTACCCACCACAGATGGTGCTGCCTGCAATTGGTCTATTGGGTGGGCTCTTGTCCGGTTGTGTATTGATTGTTGCTCCAGACACATCGGGCAGTGGAATCCCACAGGTACGAGCTGTCCTTAACAGGATGAGTCTGCCTCTCAACTTGCGCATAGCGCTTGCCAAATTGTTGGGAGGCACAATTGCTCTTGGATCTGGTCTGTTCATGGGGAGAGAAGGCCCGACCGTGCAGGTCGGCGCAGCTCTGGCTGGACAATTCTCACGGTGGTTCCCGACCACTGTAGAGCACAGGCGCTATCTCATAGCGGCAGGTGCAGGAGCTGGACTAGCCGCGGCTTTCAGCGCCCCAATCGCCGGAATAATCTTTGTAGTGGAAGAACTCCTCAAAGAATTCAAAGCCTCCGCTGTGGCATTAGCTATAGTGGCGTGTTTTTCAGCATTCCTTATAGAGCAGGTGTTTGGAACGCCGCATAAGTTTGTACTACCAGACGGTCTGGGTGAAGCAATTGCCTCATGGCAAGACCTGTTGTTCTATGTCTTACTTGCTTTCGCCGCCGGATTTCTCGGTGCATTGTTCAATCGAGGAATACTTTTGGGTTTGCGAGTGTTCAAACGCTTCCCGGTAGGCAAGCCGCTCAAGGTCGGTATTGCCGGGCTGATTACAGGCCTGGTCGTTGCCCTACTTCCTACCAGCTTGCATGATTATGCTGGAACCAGGGCGATGATTAATGCCGGCACTATCAGTGGTGACCTCGTTCCGTCGGTATTTTGTGCATTCTCGATTCTGACGCTGTTGGCATATGGATCCGGTGCACCCGGTGGACTGTTTGCACCGGCGCTGACCATCGGCTCTGCTCTTGGATTTATGACGGCGGTAGCGGAACAGTTTTGGACTGGAGTGCCGGGCTCCGTGCATCTTTTCTCCCTGGTCGGAATGGGGGCTTTCTTCAGCGCCGTCTCCAGGGCACCACTAACATCGATTGTAATAGTGTTCGAAATGGCTAGTGACTTTGTGCTTGTTCCACCGTTGATGTTGACGTGTGTGCTCGCCTCTTTTGTTGGAGACTATTTCTACAAAGGTGGGCTTTACGATCTGCTAATGGTATGGAACGGGTTGAATTTGCACGGACCGGGCGAACCAGGCGCCGTTGTGGAATCGGTGTATGCAAATCAAGTGATGGAAGTTGACGTACAGAAAATACGGGCCGGAGTTACGGTGAAGGACGCGCTCGAGATGATAGAGGCAAGCTCAGAAAGCTCGCTGCCAGTCGTAAAAGGAAGGACTCTTATCGGTTTTTTCTCAAAAGATTTGTCTCCCACCGATCCAGACGAGCAGTTGAATACATCCGTAGATCAGGTGATGTCAAAACCGCCGCTATCGGTTGCACCACATGACACGGCTGAGGATCTTCTGTTTCTATTTGCGCGTTACAAATTTACCAGGCTGGCCGTGACCGATGACAAACAGCAGCTCGTTGGTATGGTTCGAAAAGAAGATTTGATTTCTGCGGTTTTTCCACAGTCTGACGTATCTCTTGCATAGTTCTTGAAATCCTTCGACTCCCTTGCGACCTTAAGTCAATCGAACGAGCGTGGAACCAATTTTGGACAATCGCGTCGTTGCTGCAAAACGATTGAGGTGTTTTGTGATGGCTAAAGAGCTTATTAGAGACGACGAAAAAATAAGCGATATCACCGAGGGTGGTGATATCGGTGACGAACAGATGCCGGCGGGTGAGATTAAAACAGACAAGCATGCCTGGGACTATGAAGCAAAGAAGGTCAAAGAGAATGATCTTCCAAGAAAGATTAAAGAGTTCCTCGCTGGATTCTAAGCAACCAGCGTCATTTCACGAGCATGCGCGCGCCCACGGACCTTGCGCACCGTCTGCGATGGCAGTCGGTGGTGCTCGTATTTCTGATTGTCAGCCACAGACTCTCTTTTGGACAGAACGACGGCATGCCTATCATCTAGAATCAATCAAATAAGAACGTCAACAATACGATCGCAGAAGCCCCAGTGCCGATAATGACCCAAAAGTGTGCTGCCAAACCGAAGTTCATCTACGAGGTCCGCACACGTCGATAACCGCCCAGCTCGTTCATCGCATTGAAAAACGATGAATGAATAACCTGCTCTCTGAGGGGCGTCGGCTCAACCGATAATGACGCTTCCCTCAACTCATTCATGATGTGCCGTGTCGCAGGGCATTCTTTGGCTTCCACAAGGAGCGGTCATTCGTCATTGATGACAGAATCGATGTAGGCTCTGCACAAACGGCGTATCCTTTTTCTATCCTTCTCTGGTAACCCTCGCGCATCTCGGAAAACTTCACCTACCGCGTTGGCCTCATTGACAAGCGAGACATTGATCGAACTGTACGATTTGAGCGATTCAGCGATAAAGAATCCGGGCAACACCGAGAACATCATGCCGGTTACGTTCAGCGTGGGCTGAGTGACGACACGGAGCGAAAGGCGATCTTGTAGTGGAATCAACTTCAAAATAAGGACCGCGCCAACCGAGGAGAGGATTTCAGTACTACGAGAAAGATAATCACCGAAGTGAAAATTGGTGTCATCACTTCGCCCCTGAGATAAAGTAAAGTGATAATCATAACTTTTATTCAAAAAACGGAAAATCGCATGAGTAAAAAGAATTTCCTGGTGGCGATCGGCGCTTCCCTGGCTCTCGGAGCCACGTTGTCAGTGTGTGCCCAAGAGCGATCTGACCAAGAGTCGAAGACCGTCAGGATTGCTCAGAAAAAGGAGCTTTCGATGAAGTTCGAAGTGATAAAAAAGGGAAGGCAAAGCGGTATCACTCAAATGGAAACAGACGTCATCACCAACCGGGAAGATTGGCAAAAGCTGTGGGAGCGGCATGATCCATCAAAACTTAATAAGATCCCGACTATCGATTTTTCAAAGAAGATTGTGCTCGCTGTTTTTCTGGGAGAAAGACCGAATGCCGGCTATAGCGTCGAAATCCTCTCGATAACGGCTGCACCGAACGCAACCAAGGTCGTATATTCAGTTAAGAAACCCGCGCCAGGGGCGATGACTGCTCAGATGATCACTCAACCGTGCCATATCGTTGTTTGCGACAAAGTTCCGTCCCCCGTGACTTTCGAAGAACGCTGACTTTAAGGTGGGGTGAACGGACTCATTATCGCAAGCCGAAAATAGGGATCGCGTTCCTTCGTGAAGCCCGTAGCGTCTATCGCTTATTTATTTGAGCCGGCAGATACTTTTGGCCCGAACAACCGATGGAATGTCAGTCGCCAGAATATTTTTTTAAGGCTGATACAATATATGGAGCGGTTGTTTACGCCCTCAACTGGTAGCTCGAGATGATTTATGACATATAGCTCTTATTACGACAAAGCGACGTCACCCGATTACTGGCTGAAGCTGAACCCTGATCTTCACATTGAAGGAAAAGATGTAGGGAGCCCCTGGAAGCCGGTCGAAATTGGCGCTCAAGATCTGTCGAACCTGACGCTCGACATGGTGGGAGACGGTTATTTCACGACTTCACCACTGCTCGATCTCGAAGAGGTTGCCATACTGGCGGACGCTGTCGAGGTGTTGTGGGCGGATCGCTGGCCGACCGTGTTTGCAATGGTCTATGACGAGTTCTGGCAAGTCTATCAGCGCGCTTCTGGTCTTTTGGAACATATGCTCGGACCTGGATATAAGCAGCTTGCGAACTATTGGGTTTACTACGTTGCCAATGAAAAGGGCAGCTCTGGTTGGGCGCCACACAGAGACCGCGCCCAGATGCACACAATTAGAAGCGATGGCCGGCCTAACAGTATGACTATTTGGATCGCCCTCACCGACGCGACCCCACTCAACGGCTGCATGTATGTTTTGCCTGCTTCGTTCGATCCCAACTACCCGCATAGCCCTGGGACTTTTGCAGTGCCGAATGTCCAGGACGTGAGAGCTTTACCTGCTTCAGCCGGTTCAATTTTGTCCTGGAATGAATCGCTTATTCATTGGGGGGGACGAAGCAGCGACAAAGGCAGCGGTCCTAGAATAAGCGTGGCCTGCGCGTTTCAGCGTGGCGACGTCGATCCGTATGAGACTCCAGTACTTGATCCGTTCGTGGTGCCTCCCTTGAAACAGCGATTAGGTCTCATCGGGCAACAGTTGTATCGCTTTGCCATTCATACCGGAATGTCGCAAAATGTGAAAGATCTCGCCCAACAGCTCGGTCAACTCTCTGAGACAATTGTGATCTACGACAGTAACAACCCTTACCGTAAAACTGCAACCGGTCTCTCGAAGTAACATCCACCTGCATAGTGGTATCGTAAGTAGTGCTCTGGTGGTATGGAGAAACATAGTGGATAGCCCCAGAGTTGGTGTCGGTGTCCTGGTCTTGCGCGGCGATCGATTTCTGCTCGGTAAACGATGTGGCGCCCATATGCCCGGATATTACGCGGCACCGGGCGGACATTTAGAACCTGGAGAGTCTTTTGTCGAGTGTGCCAAGAGAGAAGTGGAAGAGGAGACGGGACTGGTGGCGACAAATGTGCGATTCTTGCTCATAGGCAATTATCGCTTCAATGGAAAACAGTATGTCGATATCGATATGGTTGCAGAATGTCCGCAGGGCGAGCCGATAGCACGAGAACCTGAAAAATGCTCGGAATGGAAGTGGTATTGTAGGGACGAATTGCCATCTCCACTCTTTATCGTGACGGAGCGTATGATCGATGCCTATATCAACGAGTTCTTCTTTGACGATAAGGCGATCAACCAAATATTAGTCCAGGACTGAGGAACTAAGATATTTGTGATTCACCGCTGGTGATGGCAAGCATGTTCTTTGCTTCGAGAGTGAGCTGATCGTTTGCACCAAACAACGCATTCCGAATTTCATAGGCGCGCTGGAGATTGGCGATTGCAGACTGGATATCACTCTCGTTGATCTGACTCTCCGCTAGCCAGAACATATGAGTTGCCAAATCTGGATGGTTGTCTTCCAATTGAGTCGACATCCCTTTCAACGCCTCTTTAAGTTGATCAGTTGCAGAATCCATTCCCAGGCGAAACTTTGAATATGCCACAATCGCTCGTGCTTTATGATAATCGATCCCACGATATCTCGATTCTGTTTCATAAACCCGAAGAGCTTGTTCAGCCTCAGTTCTTGCCTTTTCGAACTGGCCTCTGTCCAACGCCAATTTGGCCAATGATAGTCTGATTTCAGGATGGAGAAGTTGAACAGCCCTCCTGTTTGATTTTCTCTCCATAATCTTGAGTGCTTCTGTCAGGTTGGATTCTGCGGATTCATCGCCCGTAAGAGTCTGCAGTTTTCCAAGTAGGTAGAGATAGAATGCTGTATCGATTTCTCTTTTGGCCACTTCGATTCGAACGAGTCGATCTGTTGACTGTTGGCATTCTTGATCTCCGTCCAGGACCTCCTTCAACTTCTTGAGACTTCCCTCCGCATCAGAGAATCTTCTCATGGACAACTCCGCTGATATCAGTCCCAGGTATGTGGTGACTGCGGCCGGAGAGTTGCCGCGACCTTCCATGTTCAGTCCTACTTGCGAACTTCGGAGGATTCTAATTCCATCCTCAAAACGGCCGACTTCGACATACATTGTGGCGATCGTGTTGTCGTGATACGGCGAGTCTGCAGTGCTGACCATGTATTCAGCGATTTTCATTGCCGTCCTGAGCTCGCCTTTTCGAATGTAGAGTAGCTGCAGTTGAGACAACTTTAGCCTCAACTCAGGCGTCTCTTCCCGAGGTTTTCTCCCGGCGAGAATCTCTTGCACACTTCCTTCAATTCCTTCGTATGCTAGTTTGTCCGCCAGCTCGTACAATTTTCGTTCTTGACACACAGAGGTGAATTTCGATAACCAGATTGGTTTAACCGGAATCAAGGAAAGACACACGATTACACAACCGACGAAGCTGCCCGCAAATGCCATTAGAGGATCGAGATGGAAAAGAAAACAGAAAATCAGCGATAGAACTCCGGCTCCAATCAGCCCCAACGTTCCGTGTATCATCGCAAGCAGTCTGATGGTTCGGTATGTCGCTGTCAGTTTAGCGTTCCATACTTTGAGGCTGTCGCCTTTATTCGGATGACTTGCTGTCTTCTCAGCGTGTGCTTGAGTTGCCATAAAGTCTATTCCTCGTGATTTTTCGACTGTTCGTCCACCTATCCCTATTATGCCCAAATGTTCCACCTGCTGATCGCCCTGTGCCTAGGTCTCTTGTCGGTTGAGCGCCGCCGACCCTTATGGCGCTTCCCTTGGCGATGTTATTGACGAAAGACTACCAACTTTTCTCGGCTTCGTTTGTCACAAAATTCGCTTCCGCTTGTGGCGTGCAAACTTGTGTTGAGCGTTGGTCCGGACTCTTCTGAGCGTTTTGACCGTACGAGGTCAACCAATCTGGGGATCGTACTGACGCGCTTTCATGAAATAGATGCCGGTTTCATGGTCGAAACGTTGACCCTGGGACCCGAATGTCGTTCCACTCATGTCATCGCACCCACGGAGAATAAGCATACGTGTCAATCGTTACGCCAGTATCGTTGGTGGTGGCAATATAGATCCGATGCGATCGTGATGCAGGTAAGTGACTTCGTTGGAATCGTCGATCTCCAGGAAGACCTCGTCGAGAGCTGTGCGGTGGACATAGCGCTTCGCGAAGTCCCCCGCATTGTCGTATTCGGCTATCATCTTGATGCCTGCATGGATGTACCGAGTTTTCGTTCCATCGACGGTTTTGCCATTGGGACGACGATCAGAAATCGCAACTCCGGAGATGGAGAGAGCTTGGAGTCACGCGGCAAACACTCTACGTGAGCCCATCAGGCAAGTTGTGGCTCAGCCACGAGTCACAGGTGGAGGACCAATAGAGCAGTCTCGTTCAATCGTGAGGAAAAAGAGGTTGTTGATTTCGCCCAGGCAACCTCAAAAACGACCTCGATGAAGTGAACCTCAATTATCGGTTAGGTTTTCACAAGAACATGTGTCGATTTTGAACGAGTGCGTAACCAACGAGCCCTTGTGAGCGCGTCCAGGAGCACCCACGTCCGCTCCCAGCACAAGGCGTCGATTAGTCGATCTGAATCGTGAAGACTGAGAACCCCCAAGGCTGCAGATCAATAAATATTCCGCCATCCGTGATTTTGGGAGAAATTTCATCTGAAGTTTTGAGAATTATGTCTGCTTCTAAATTTCCGGCATAGTCAATTGGGGGCTGGACATAGCATTGAGCTTGATTGCCTGAGTAATTCACAATTACGACGAGTATTTCACTGGTTTCTTCATCCGTCCATGAGAATCCGATGAAGCCGTCCCATGTCCAATTCCCCTCCCAGGCCTCTTTGCATTCGAGCAGACTCCAATCACCGCGGTGCACTACAGGTAGTTTCAATACTGCCAGTAGTGAATCGTAGAATGCTGCAATCTCGCTACTAACATCCTCGCTTGGGCGTCTGGAAAGATGTACAGAGACCCTCTTGCGATACCCTTCGAACTGCCCCTGGTGGAGAAATCGCAGTCCGGGGCAGAGAAAAGTCAAGATCGCTGCTGCTTTGTGCTCTGACCAGGGGAAAGTCCCCGCTGCTCGCGGCTCGTCGTGATTCTCCAAAAAGCGAGCAGATTTTTGCTGATAGTCTTTATCCGCCCAGAAATGCTCACGAATTGCTCTGGCATTGCCCTCTCTCAGTCTATCGTAAAGCTTTTTGTCGTATGTGAAATCGAAGCCTTGTTGCTGTAAATCCCACTCTCTGTCCCAATATACTTCCGCCATAAAGGTGAAGCCCGGATGAGTTTTCTTGATGGTCGCTATAGCATCAGACCAAAATGGTTGCACCTCCACGCCCCAGGTGTTGCTGAAAACGTCCGGCAAGAGCAGCATTGCCATATCGCAGCGCAATCCGTCGCAAGTCTTCGCCATGGTTTCGAGTTGTCTTTTCATTGCCTGCTGAAATTCAGGATTACCGTAATTCAGCTGAAGTGTGTCGGGCCACCCATCGAAGTATGGATCGCGTCCGTGAGCAAATATTCTCCCTCCCACCTCGATGAAGTTCTGCGGGGAGTGTGCTCTCATCTCCTCGGTGCCGGGCATGTAGTAGTCGGGATGTTGCTTCACCCATACATGATCGACTGCAGTGTGGTTTGGCACCAAATCCAGCATCAACTTGATACCGCGCTCATTGAGGCGGTTGTGAAGTCTAGCTAACTGATCGTTTGTTCCAAAGTTCGAATTGAGGACATAATCTGTAACGGCAAAGCCAGAACCACAGATGTCATCTACTTTTAAATCGGGCATGTCTTGTCGAAAGCCTTCAACCCAGGCTGAATTGTTCCTGGAGATGTCGCGACCGACTTCACCGGTTTGCCAAACGCTCAAGAAATAGACCCAGGCAAACCCTTGTTGCACTAGATCATCAATCCAATTATCATTGATATCATCAAGGGTTGCTGATCGTCCAAGCTTTTTCGATAGTTCTGTAAGCCAAACGCGTGTGTTCACCTGAAAGAGAACAGGATTTCGAGTGTTAATCTCCGCTTTCACCTTGAGCATGCTCACCTCCACCTATGGTGTCGTCCAGTAGTTGATCTTCGTTGGTTAACAGTACTGAATGCGGTATCAACGCGTTTACCTGGTGAGAGTGGGCGACATTCTGGCGAGCTCTCGAAGTGGCGACGGGCTCAGCCAGGTTTCCTCTGTCATGACGTACTGCAGATAGATCAGTTTCGCTACGATGCCTGTCCATCCGGTCTGGTGCGAGGCACCAAGTCCGGCACCATTGTCTCCGTGGAAGTATTCATAGTATAGATGCAGATCTTTCCAGTGCGGATCTGTTTGAAACTTCTGTGAGCCACCATATATGGGGCGATGTCCCTGGTCGTCTCGGAGGAACATGTTCACCAGTCGTCCAATCAGATCCTGGGAAATCTCGAACAGATTGCGCTGTACGCCGGAGCCGGTCGGATATTCGATCGTGAAATCATTTCCGTAATAGGAATAATAGTTGAGCAGCGACCGGATCAACAGAAAGTTGACCGGTATCCAAATTGGACCTCGCCAATTGGAATTGCCGCCGAACATTCCTGTATTCGATTCGGCAGGCACGTAGTCCACGCGAAATTCGGTGCCATCGCAATTAATCACGAACGGATGATCGGCATGGTATCGCGACAAGCTTCTAATACCGTACGGGCTGAGGAACTCATTTTCGTCGAACATATGTTTCAGGATTTGACGAAGCTTGTGTTCGTTGCATACCGACAGCATACGACGACCTAGATGTCCAGGCTTGTTCGGCAGATGAATGTTCTCGCACACATCTTTTTGCCTGTTAGCAAACTTCATTGCTTTAGTGTTAAACCCAGTAAGTTTTTCCCACATATCTTCTTCGAAGACCACCACCGAACACAGTGGCAGAAGACCAACCAAAGACCTGACTTTCAATCTTGTTGCTTGTCCGTTGGGAAGCCTCAACACATCGTAGAAGAATCCGTCTGCCTCGTCCCAAAGCTCATCTCTATGCAGACCCGGGCGATCCATCGCCGATGCTATCCATATAGTGTGTTCGAAGAATTTCAAAGCAAATCTTTCATACAACGGGTTGTCCTGAGCAAGCTCGACAGCGATGTTGAGCATCTGCTGGCTGAAAAAGACCATCCAGGCAGTGCCATCTGCCTGTTCTAGCTGACCGCCGGTCGGCAGAGAATGGCTTCTGTCGAATACGCCAATATTGTCCAACCCGAGGAAGCCACCTTCGAACACATTGTGCCCAGAGGGATCTTTTCGATTGATCCACCAGGTGAAGTTAACGAGAAGTTTGGAGAATGCGTATTTTAGAAAATCTCGATCGCCTACGCCGTTATTTTGAGCCTTGTCGAATAAATAGGCCCAGAATGTCGCAAAGGCATGAACCGGGGGATTGACGTCACTGAAGTTCCACTCGTACGCCGGAATCTGCCCATTGGGGTGCAGGTAAGAGCTCTTGAGCATCATGGCAAGCTGAGACTTGCCGAAGTCGGGATCGATCATATTCAGCGGGATTATGTGAAATGCCAAATCCCATGCGGCGAACCAGGGATATTCCCATTTGTCCGGCATGGATATGATGTCATTGTTATACATGTGGAACCAGGCTCGGTTACGAACAGTGGAGCCATGATGCCCGGCAAGAGGCCCAGCATTGTGCTCCCGAAGCCATTGATCCACGTCGTAGTAGAAGTACTGTTTGCTCCAGAGCATTCCGCCAAGTGCCGAGCGCATTACCGATGCTTTCTCTTTGTTTTTTTGCAACTCTGGTGGCATTATTTCCTGATAAAATTCGTCAGCTTCAGCTCGACGCGAGTCCATGATAGTATCGAAATACTTCATCGGTTCGTCCGACTTCTTCACTCCTAGTCGAATACAGACGCTCTTCGAGTCACCAGCGGCGATGCTGAGCTTATAATGTGCAGACAGCTTGGTTCCGACCTTTGCCGGATTTACCGCGTCGAGTTGCTTGTTGACCACAAAGTTGTTGATGCCATCCTTCACGTACGGGGTTGAATTCTCTCCGCCAAAAAGTCTTTGGTTGTTGGTTTCATTTTCCGTAAATAACAGAGGGACCTCGTTGTCAAAATAAATGTAATACTCCGGCAGTTGATCCAGGTATGTGTCGTCTGTATGTCGCGCGACCGCTGCGGAATGTCCTTTGACGTTGAGCGCTTGCATGATGGGCTTGGTCGCGCCTTCTTGCCAGGTCCAGGTATTGCGAAACAAAAGAGTAGGAAGCAGCTCTAGATCTGCTGTCTCTGGTCCGCGATTGAACGCGGTTATCTTGATCAACAGGTCGTCCGGACCTTCCTTCGCGTATTCTGCGAATACATCGAAGTATCTGTCATCATCAAAAACACCCGTATCGAGCAGTTCGTATTCAAGCTCTTCTCTGCTGCGATCGCGGTTACCCGCGATTAACTGCTCATATGGAAAGGCTCTCTGCGGATACTTGTACAGATACTTCATGTAAGAATGCGTAGGAGTGCTGTCTATGTAGAAGTAGTATTCTTTGCCGTCTTCACCATGGTTGCCTTCGCTGTTGGTTAGACCGAAAAGGCGTTCCTTGAGGATTGGGTCGTTGCCGTTCCACATTGCCAGTGAAAAACAAAGCAGTTGATGATCATCGCTGATTCCACCGATGCCGTCCTCTCCCCACCGATACGCTCGGGACCTGGATTGATCGTGAGTAAAGTGCCGCCAGGCATCACCATCCGTGCTGTAATCCTCGCGTACAGTCCCCCATTGGCGCTCACTCAAATAGGGTCCCCATTTCTTCCACCGGAGCTTGTTGTCACGGGCTTGCTGCAATCTTTTCTTTTCAGCGCTGAGTGAATTTTGGCTAGTCATCGCGATCAAATCCTTCTGAAGACAATAAAGCAGTTCTCTGCCGTAATCACCTGAAGTGATTACCCAGAGTTCGGAGGGCAGATCAGATATTCCCCGACTGGGTGTCAACCCGTCTATTTAACGGATTAACTTCTGGGGCTATTAAGACGCCGCCTTAGATTTCCGAATAGGTAAAAACGAATATTTCATGAGAATCAATTTGATTGAATAGATGTCAAGATAAGATTGGACAAATAATTAAGATGACATTTGATTGGATAAAACTGCTTGAGCGGCGTCGCACAGTTCAAATCATCTGAAGTCCTTTTCTGGGAGGTTGAAGCATGTCTATCTACTTAAAGAAAGCGGTGGAGATTGCAGATGGAGTGCTGGATCTGGCTAGCTGGCTGGGTAAGCGCATGGAAGGGTCCAAAGAGCTGGTCAAACCCGATGATTTGATCGGATTGTCTGCTGAGGTCTGCGCTACCATCAAAAAGGGTGCAGTCGGAGAGGTCGTTGTCGTGGCGGGTGCCTCTCGCCTTAACTTTAGCGCTCGCGCGGAAGATGACGAAGCCGAATTCAAGAAAGGTGATACCGTTAAGATTATCCGCGCGGGAAGCTCGATGCTGTTCGTCGCCGACCAGAAATTCACGACCTCAGCGCATGATGTAGAAGCCAAGGTCGAAGAACACACTTGTTGTGATCACGAGCACTGACCGGATTGTTTTCATGAATTAGCTACGTGAGCAAATCGTGTGCTTCCTTGCAACGACTGGCTTACCGTCGTCGGTATTTGCTGTGTCGGCGTATCACTTCTCCGCCTCGTTATCGGGGGTCGGACGCGAATTACGAATCGCGCTTTCTGCATCGTTCTCCAAGCGATGCGCCTCTTTCGATAACTCCTGGTTCTGCAGCGTTCGTTGTTCGCCGGCTGTAAGTTCAGGCCGAACGACCAGTGAATCGATCACGTCTGTAGCTGCTTGCGATTCTAACCAGGCTTTCGTGCCCACGGCTTCGACGAGATACAGATATCGTCTCACTAGTATTACTCGCAATCGAGAGTTCTTTCCGCCGGGGAGTTCCAAGTCGATCTGCCGTCCAGCGTAACCGTCCCAAGGGCAGGATATCAGATTACTAGCTTTTCCTTTTGACGAGACCGCGATGTTCTTTATCAAATCGGTTATGACTTTATCTTGAGCCGCTAATCGGACTGGGTATTGCAGCACTGCGTAACCGACCTTGTAACTGCCTTGTGGTTCATCATAGTTGTACTGCCTGAATGTGATGCCTTTGTGGATTCTCGAGTTACTGTTCGGCGTCCCGGGCAGCTTCATTTGGAAGCGCCCGTCACTGAAAGTATAAAGCGAAAGTCTTGCTTCATCGAAATCGATGCCGTTGGAGGCAGTTGGAGCAATCGAAGAAGCAGCTGTCGAGCCTACGTCGGCGGATATGGTATCATCTGTCGTGGAAGAATTGTCTCTGGTACTGTCTCTAGTACTGTCTCTAGTACTGTCTGTGGTGTCGCTGCCTGACGATGAAGCAGCAGCCACATTTTTATTCTTCTTGTTAGCTCCGGCGACATCGGACTTGTGGATTGCTAGCATCGTGGACTGAAACTTTTGAACAAAATCCTCAGGAGTGTTGTGTGCAAAGAGCAGCTTTACATGCAGGTGTTGGTTGGTTTCTGGAAAATAGGGTGCCACCAGATATGAAACATAGAGAAGCTCGTTTTCTCTTTTAGGAAGTACGTCCTTATCGGGAAACGGACCCTTGCGCATCTCCATGTCCAGTAGAACTCCGTCTAATTGAGGAGTCAGTCTTGTCCTTCCATTCGTGTCCTGGAGCTTCTTACATTTGAAGGCGATGTGTATACTTTGACCTTTTCTCTCAACGACCGCTTTAGGAAAAAATTCTTGGAAGACCTCTTCGACTTGACTTGCAGCAGATTCCCATTGTTCCGACGATACGGTCTTATCGTCATGGACGGGCGTGGATTCTCGAGTGGAGCTGCCAGAGTCTTCGTCGTCCGCCAGGGCCGGTTGCGATGACATCGCGCTGCTTATGCCTAAGACTAGACCTCCGACGAGTAAACCGCGGAGAATAATTTTACTCATAATTCCTGCCATGACACCCAGCGTTAACGCACCACATAAGATCTACCCGCCTCTGTCCCAGTCAAAGCAATCATTACCCAGTTGTTCTGAGTGTACGTGGTGCGAATCTGCTCTTGATGAGCCGCCGAAGGCGGTGCGGGTTTTGGATGAGATTTTCTCCCTATTGATAATGAGATGTAATGGAGTTTTATCAATATGTCGCTGTGGTAGAGGAAAAATGAGAGTAGTTGAAGGACCTCGGAGTAAATCGGCGAATCGTGTTGGCTCAGGCAGATAGCCTCTGTTGTTTACTCAATGCACCGTAATCCCAGACCTTCAGGTCGGAGATGCGACTTTGGAGGCAGTCAGTTTGGATTTTGTTGCGATTGGATGTACTGGTGATCGCCTTTGACCAAGCTGCCGGATGGCTTTCGCAAAAGCCTTGCTGTGCAGTTCACCGTTGCGTATCTTGTCAGATAGTCACCCGGCCGACCCGAGCACCCCAAAAATCCAAAACTTTTTCTTTTGATATTGCGTCTCAATTGGGACTTCCGCATCCAAAATAGCCGAGACGGGCATATAAGTAATAGCGGAGAAATTGAGGGTTGCCCCAGACATGGGTGAGGAAGGTCAGCAGCGGCCTAAAGGTGCTGGTGCTGTAGAAAAGCCGAGTGACGAGCTCTTCGGTACATTCGTACCGGCAGACTCGGCTTTGCTGGATGGCCAGGATGATGAGTTAGAAGAGACCAGCCAGAACCTCTTCGCCGATGTCGATGACGAGATGCAACCGCACGACCCGGCTGCGGGGCGAAAGAAAGATGGAAAACCGGCTGATGCACCGGCAGGCATGGATGCTGTCGCTTCTGATAAGCAACCGGCATTGCGCGTCATGTCCGAGCAAGACTCGTCTGACCGGGTCGCCGGTCCAGATGACGAGGCGCTCAAGAAGAAAGTCAAACTGTACGATGCGCTCTTCCCGGCATCATTCGAAAAACTCAATGCTCACATAAAATCCGCCGACCACGACTATTTTGCTAAGTCAGAACTGCTTTCCTCGTCTCAATTGCAGTCGTCCCAGGCTGCAGAACGACTTGCCGCTTTCAACGCAGGCTCGCAGAAGGACGACGTGGCGGCGGGTAGGCAATTCGAACAGACCGCTTTTCTTACCGAACGCGAGGAAGAACGGCGATTTGACGCGGTTCTCAACAAGTCACGTGATTTGAAGATATCTCGTGGCTGCTATCTAATTGCAAGCGGAGTCGATGCCAACGTCGAGGAAGGGGAGAAGGAGCTTGCTCGCCTTGTTAGAGACAATCCAGAATTGACCATCGACCAGAACTTTCGAGATACGCATAATCGCGCATTGTCAGAGATGGTGGCTATTCGAGCTGCGCGAGGACTGCCGGTTTGGAATAGTTCGTTGCAAATGGAGGACATATTTGATATTGCCTTAAAGACAGGTCCTGTAGGCGCTCTCGATGTAAAGCCCGGCGATAGGATCGAAGGTAAATCAGCCCCCACCCTACTCCAAGAGGCGGCTGATACTTTTTTCGATAGTGGCATTGACGGTGCCCTTCCTATCTTTGATCGAGCCAAGCTACAGGCGGGAGTCGAGCTCGATCTTGCTCAAAGAGAGCGAGTTGGTTTATTCATTCAGTCCTTAAAGCACGACACGAAGACTGCCCTTGTTGCCCACAATGGCGGCGATATCGATGAGCTGTCAGGACAGCGATTTAACCTCGAAGATTTATCGAGAGCTTCGTACACGCGCTGGCAGGAAGCTTCGAGCCGCAACTCGGCTGCCATCATCGATTGTGCATTCGCGAAGATCGCAAGCGGAAAGAAGGAGCTGTTTGTTGCAGCACAAGATGAGATAACATCGTATTTGCGTGATAATCCGGCGATCGGATTGTCGGCAGATTTCAAAGAGTGTAGAAGAGGTGCCTTCAAAGCCCATTACGAAAACCGACCTGCCGAGAGTTCCGGCGGAGAGCCAAAGGAAACATCTACCCAGCCGGTGAAGGTCGCATACAAAGATCTGCAATTACCAGCTAATTTCGATGATGAAGACAAGCCGGTCAAGCCCTATTCTGTTGACACGATAACTAGTATCGGGTTGTTCGCATTTGGAGTCGGGTTGGGGCTGAGAGCGGCTTTGCAGGTGCGCAATCGCTATCGTGCCTTGGCCGAGCAGCGCGAATCCTCTGGAACCGAAGCCGCAGCAGAAGGCAAAGAAGGCTCTGGTGGCACGGGCAAAGAAGCCCGCGACTCGACTAAGAGTGAGAATACTTCGCCGTCTAAGAGTCAGGTTGGTGGCGAGACTAAGCGGGCTGCTGCTACTTCCGGGGCGTTCGAGACTGCCGACGGCACTAACAGCGAAACCGTAGTCGAGTCGCCTCCGGATGTGGGAGAATCTCTCGAAAAACGCTCTGCCAGCGATGCTTCGCAGAGCAATACCAGATTCGACGAACGCTACAATGAGGCGATGAAGCCAGTCCGAGAAGCGGTTGATGATGCCATCTACCGCCTGAACAGAGGCGGCATACAACTTTACGGCGCTGATTCTCCCGAGGTTCAAAATTCACAAGAGGTCAAAGCTGCACTCAAAGAGGTCGAACCGAAAATTCGGCAAGCGATTTTAGACTTCGTTCAACTTTCGCTCACGAAGCAGGCTGGTACATTCAAAGTCGAGGTTGGGTCGCTTGATTCAATCGCCCAATTGCTGGGGAGCAATCAACATAGATTTTTCTCTCTCGAAGTACAAGCTGCTTTGAAAACGCTCGACCCTAGAGTGGCAGAGACGATAAAACGACAGATCAAGTCTGAGTTGGCTGCTCAGGTTGCTGCGAAGGTTGTGGAGCCCCGCTCTAGAGAGGCGGTTGCGATCGATGTTGTTGAACAGCTGCGTTCTGGCCAACTAAGAGTACCTCGATTGGTCGTCGAGCAGGCTCCGCTAGTTGGACCGAAAGGTTTGATTGCGCCACAGCCTGGTGTCGCCGACGGTGGCAACCGTCAAGTTCGGCTTGGCTTCTGCGATACGGCGAACGCCTCATACGAACCGTCGAAAGATTTGATATCCCTGGATATATACTCAACGGTCCCCTCAGAGAATCTCATGCATGAAGTCGGTCACCGTATCCGAGATCTTAGAGAACAAGGTGTAGTCAATCTTGTCAACGAGTCGCCAAAGAATCGCCGCGAAATTCAGCGTCTGGTTGCAGAAGATTGTGTTCGTGAGATTGGGATGGGTGGCAGACGATGTATTGGAAAAGATTCAGTCGATCGTCCGCGGCTTTATAATCCAGACGCATCCCCTCAGGATCGAAAGGTGCAAGCCGAAGGTGTTCGCGCGCTCAAGGACATGGTGCGGCGGTACGTCGGCACCTCGCCCTACGAACATGTAGATCTGAGCACGTCCGAATCTGTGAGAAGCTACTACAAGCCTTCCGAAGTCCCAGACAGTCTGCTTCTGACATTGCTGAGCGACAAACCTGCTTCGTCCGCGCTTGATGGGAAGATGCGCGCGGATGGTTATGAGCGTTTCGTTCGTGAAGTTCAGCTCGAAACAATCAATTTCATGACGGTCAATTCATGCCGAGGATGCTCCGCAGTGACTAACAACTTTGCGTCCGCGGATGCAATAGCGTTCGTTGGCGAAGAGGCGGCCCGCATCAGGCGAACATCTGAAATTGAATCGGCAACGCCAGAGTTCCGCAAGACTGCGGCAATAAGGCATGCTGCTACACGTGTACAAGACCCGGGTGTTCCGCAGCAGGTGTCGACGCAGACCAGGCGGGCGACACCCGTGCCGCTCGATCAACTGCCGGAAGTCCGCCATATGTTCGAGCATACGCAAATTGACGCTTTGGGATTGACATCAGAGCGAGATTATCCCTTCAGCCCATGGGAGATCCAACAGCGCAGACGGCAGCAGACAGGACAGCTCATCACCAGAGCTCTCGAGTCTTCTAGCTCATCTGGACAGGCACCAAGCATGGTTACTGATGGTATGAGGGTGAACGCCAGGCAGACAGATATTTTGAATTTGTGGAACCGCTATCTCGACGCAGGACCGGAGAGCGAATCAGCTCCTCAATTGAAGCAACAATTGAAAGACGCGGTTGTCAACCCTGAGACCGGTCTACTCCGTTTTCTTCGTGATACATCGACGAGCTGTGACGCAGTCGAGTGGCTGCTGGAGCGCGATATCATCAACGAAATCGACCTCGAGGCGGCAAGAACAAAGATCGCAGAAGCCACCGGTAATAGTGTCACATCAAAATTCTTTGATGTGGAAAAACCGCCTTCTGTTTCCCCCGAAGAAATAACTGTTCGGGACTATCTCAAACAAATTGAAGCATACGAGAAGGGCGTCAGCCCTCCTCGTAAGGATG
The DNA here is from genome assembly GCA_964418155.1 of uncultured Candidatus Obscuribacterales bacterium. GTDB lineage: Bacteria > Cyanobacteriota > Vampirovibrionia > Obscuribacterales > Obscuribacteraceae > JADYXR01. Next base: position 181,795 of record CAYQKX010000006.1, read on the forward strand.
TGACCGATCGTGCAGCTGCCGATGCTCGTGTGGCAGCCGACGCTCTTAAGTCAAGAGATGCTACTGAAGGAGTCGCACCTGAAACGACGGAGCGCTTAAGCCGTTATGAAAACGGTCGACGTGTGGCTGAGGCGATGATGAACGAGGCGTTCATGGAATCGATCCTACGCGAGGTCAATAGACCAAACCTCTGGGGTAATTCGGGTATCGGTGAAATCGAGCGTCTGATCCAGACAAGCGAGAACTTAGAAACTAGATTTCGCACAGCCCTGGAAGCAAAGCTCAAGTCGCTCGGACTCAACCTTCCCGAATCCATGGAAAAAGCTCAGATCGAAGTGACAACAGCCAAGGGAAACTCGACCAGAGGCTTGCGACCTGATAGTACAGGCACAGGAAAATCTGATAAGACTTTCTTCGTCGTCAACGACAGCAGACGAGCCAGCCGTACAGATAACATCAATCCGGTTGCGGTCAACGGTGGCGATGCACTTTCCAGTATCTCTGGAAAGACGAAGGTTACCCCTGTCGTGCGAATCGCGATGGTATTCTCCAAGGCAACCATGGATGGGAAAGATGGTCTGAGTCGCATTTATGAACGATACATTGAATTGGCTCAGCTCGAAGGTCGGGACCCGGTGCGACCGCTTGCCGATTTGCGAATACAACAGGAATTGGATGCGGCTGATCTAAAGCAGTTCCAATCTGACCGCGCCGAATCCCAACCGGCAACCGGTAAATCGGCAGGCCGACGCAACTGGGGGCGACCAGAGCGTGAGCTACCGCTGGCAACCCCAGAGGCGACGGACCATGCTGCAACCAGCCCATTCATAGAGCGGCTCACGAAAGATGTCGCCGGCAGAAGTCCTGAGAACATCCCGCTGCATGCCGGCCGAGGCAACAAACGGAATCACTGGGAAAGTGTGATCCAGGATGCAGTCTTGGCGCGGCGACCCGGTCTTGGAGTGGAACAGGCAAAGCAGATTGCCGAGTTTATCGACTGCTTGCATACCGACAAGGTCGTCAATCACGATAAGCGAAGACTCCATCCAACCATTGAATGGTCCAACTTAATCGATGTGGCGATTAACCAGATAGACAGTCTCGATCGAATTATTCGCAATGTGCCGACGCGAAACGGCGAGGCCCTGAGCTATGAGCAAGCAAGAGAGATTGAATTCATAATGCAGACCTTCGACTTGAGCAGTCCAATCGAAGCGAGCCGGATAATGCGGATCATGCTGGAACTGGAGAATCATCCTGACGCTGCCAGACCATCGAAATATGCGGAAAGGCAAACTCAGCTTTCGTACATCATTTACCATGAGGGACTCGATCCTGCTCAACCGGAAATGGTACAGCGGGCCGAGAAGTTATTGACCGAGGCATATTCCGATGCGCTAAAACCTTTCGGCGACTTTGGAGACACCAATCGGTCCTTCAAGCAGCGCTACGATATGCTGCACGTTCGGGATACCCTGGGACTCGACTCACTCGAAGCATGTAAGGAGATCGTCAAGATTGCCGAGCGATTCGTCCCCATTGTTGGTGAGAGTCGCTCTCTCGATAGCTATGGACCGGCTCGCCAGTCGGCGCTGCGCGCGATGATGATTGCTTATATTGATCCGAGCTTGAGAGTCGGAAATTTGCAGGACATGAGAAAGGCACTTCATCTATACGAGCACTGGGATGCCGTGGCTGCCACCAGGGGCGGTAGTAATCTTAGAACAGCATATGAAGGGCTGAAAGCCGCACATGAGTTAGCCGAACTGTCCCATGGTCAATCTGCCAATCTCGATCTCACGCCACGTGAAGGAGAGACCAGGCGAGCCGCACTAACAAAGTATGTATCCCAGCGAACTGCTACTGAGAACGACCAGGGGACAAAAGAGCGATGGTCGAAATTGCAGACTTTGCTAACTACGCAGACTCCAGCCAGCGATGTATTTGTTGATGCTGCGACGACATTGGCCACTGAGGCGCGCTCTCTAACGATGTTATCGCCGGCGCAGTTGAAGGCGTTGACACCCGAGCGGTATGGGCAACTGTTGCAGCGCATTTCGGAAGACCATTTGCTGTTGTTAGATCACGAGCAGCGCGCCGCTGTGATCTCCACCTGCCTGGAGCCCATGCTGGAGCAGAACAGGACAGCTACACCTATCGAGAGAGCGGCTATAAGTGGTGCCGTCTGGGGGGTTGTTGAACCTCTAGTAAAAGCCGATACTATCCGTGGTGACCTGACTTTCGACCAGTATTTGCGAACTGCATCCAACAACAGCTTGGCTGCGTTGATGGGATCTGCCAGCGCCGATTGGTTAGGCGAATTGCCACCAGCTGACGGCATCAAAATTCAGCAGTTACTACTCCTACAGGCCGGCGAGCGTTCTAGTCAACTAACGGATATGCCTGATCTAGAGCGAGTCAGGTTCATCCGTGCCTGGGCGAGGGCAGCGGAACTTGGACTGGCGGATAACCCAGCGCTGAGAGCAGAACAGTGCGAAAAAATCCTTGGCAATCTGCGTCCGGGAGACATCAGTAACCTGGGCTTTGATCTGGTTGCCAGGCTTATCACCGAAGCTCCATTCAATGCATTGGAAAGGATGAACCCACTCGATGTTAGCTATCTGCAGAGTCTCTTGCGTCGACACCTGAGAGACGAGGCGGAGCGGGCCGGAGAGGTCGCACCACTTGAAGGTCCAATAGAGCCGTTTGTCAGAGAGTATGCCGAGAAGGTTGCGGGTGCAGCAGAGACAAAGGCTGCTGTTGAAAAAATATTGCAGCGTTTTGGTGATGCCGGTGAACGCGCTCAGGCGGCTGATGTTTTGGCTGACAGGTCTCAGTTCCTCACTGCGCGCGCAACTGGAAGACAGTTGAGAGAGCTTGCCGATCAGCTCAGGTCTAAAGATAACTTTGGGGTTGTCCAGGCATACAGCGATGTTCGCACCGGATTTCAACCTGCCGAACGTTTGACCGTACTCGTCTCATCTGAATCATCGCCCGGACACGCGCTTGCCGTCATGTACCGTAATGAAACGGGCATGTCTGTAGACATCAAGATTGTCAAATCTGCGGCCGATTTGCCCGCCGGACCTGCCGTTCTATTTGATTCCATTGGCGAGGGCGCGCTCAGCGAAGCAATTGCCAGAAGGCAAACGGTCGCACCTTCCGACGGTCGAATAGTGGTACCACAGGAGGTGCTGAGCTTCGAGCGGGGTGTTAACTTCATCGATATGGCAAAGGCTCCTTTGAGTGAAGAACACCTGAATGCCGTGGAAAAGGCAATCAGAAAGGAGATGGCCGCCCACGAGTCCACAGGGTCAATGCAGAGCACTTCTACAGAAGCCGATCATGGAGCAGACGGGCAGGTGACTCGAGTCATGGACTCGATTGCGCGAGCCTCCGGAAATCATCAGGAGCTCCTGGAATTCCGTGGTTTGTTGCACTTCCACAACATGCGCAACCAGGAAATGGCTCTCAAGCAAGCCCAGGTCTTCGCTAAAGCTACGGACTTTATCTCACCCGGCGAAATCATGCGTCTGAGCGTCAGGCTCAACGAAATGCTGTCCCAGGAAATTGATTGCAAGAAAGCGCTTTTTGTCGTCGATCTCGACAGGGAAGGGAGCTCGCATCTGATAACAACCATGTTTCGCGAGGCCAATCCTGAGTTCGCAGACAGTCAGTTTGTCACATTGGAGCACGTTCAAAGGCTTGCTTCTGCCGGTCGACTTAACGATGGTGGAGTAAGCGCCTTGATCTATCTGGATGATTGTCTTGATAGCGGACCAGATAGTATGAAGCGGGTCAAGGAACTGGTCTCTGTCACCGATTTATCTAGTGGCCAGCGTCCCAGGGTCATAGCGGCGATGTTGGGACAATTCGAAGGTGAGGTAGAGAGGCTCGACGGAGCAAGTCATATAGCTGCACGCGAACTGTCTAGCATGGAGACGAACATCAGGACGAGGCTGAGCCCGAGCGAATCTGGACCTATACCTGAGCTGCTCGCCGCAATAGGTGAGTCTCAGTGGTATGCGTCCAAAATGACACCATTAGTGGCGACTTTCTACGGCGTTCCTAATAATTGTGCCAAGAAGTATGTTCAGTTCGCGAAGAATCTAGGAAGTGCTCAGTCCAACAAGCTCAGTGTCGATACTTACGCAAAGCCGCTTCGGCTGATGACGGAGCAGCTTGGTCTATCATCGAGAAGAGTTACTGATGCTTCGATAGTCACTGCGATGGATCGAGTTCTCGAGACCGGCAGTCTTTCGAAACGTGAGTCTCATGCCCTGCGAATGATCCGAGAATCGCTCGTCGACCTGACTCCAGGTTCAAAAGGCTTTGAACATATGAAGATGCTCAGAGCATATCTGGGACTGACATCACCCGGAGAACAGTCGGTGCGCTCTCAATCTTCGAGTACAGTACCTGAACGTGGTATTGTCGATAAGACCAAACCTGATACCAGACGTAAATCCGATAGTAATACCACTATTGGTACTGAAGTTGATACCGGCGCGGTGCCGTTGGTTGAAGGACCGCTCGCTGGTGAACTGGTCGCGTATGATGACCTACCTGTCAGTTCTGAAATCAAAGAACTCGATCTAGAGCTTCGTAAAGTCTTGAATAACGCTTCTCGGGCAGAGCTCGATAAGATGCCCTCGACGGAGCGTGAGCTCCTTTATCGGGATGCGCTGGATAAGCTATTGCCAACAATGAAGAAATATGCGCAGACCTTGGGGATGTCTCCAGATATGGTGACCAGTGACTCTATCCGCATTGCTCTGGCTGATGGGCAGGGCGTCTACACGCTAAATGCCGATCGTATCACCATAAATCCTTCCTCTCAAAGTATGGTGAGCACTGCGATGCATGAGCTCGTGCACAAAATGCGCTGGCTCGACCTCGTGGCTGCCTTCCAGGCGGACCCACAGGGCGCCCGGTTAGCCTTGTTAGACAATTGCCTCGATTCGATTGGTAAGACCAGACGGATTAAGGGTGGAATCGGCAACGAGGCGAGACCTGTATTCAAAGATGCTGATACTGCTCACGAGTTCAGTCAGCAAGTAGAACGACGAATTCGGATGCGCTTGAGCAAAGAGCCTCCATTCATCAATTCTGATATACCGCCAGAGAAGCCTTACTCACCTTCTTTGCTCAGTGAATTTGGATTCTCGGAAATGGCTATCGAAATGGCAATTTCAAATGAATGTCGTAACTTCGGCGGCATTGTCGACATGGTCGAAACAACTTCGGAAGTAATCGGAGATGCTGCGTCCGGTGACTATGTCAAACGAAAGTCGGCTGAATACAAGGCCTGGTCGGAGGGCACACGCGGCGAGTCCGTCGTCAAGCATGCTATCAGGCAGGTGCGAGTAGAGAGTTCCGAACGACAACTGTCCGAAACCGAATTCCGTGAGGCTGTCAGAGAGCGAGTGGCGCTGATGACTGCGACGGAATCAGGCAACTCGGCAACTGGAATCCGAGTTTCCGATGGATTCATCGACTCAGTGGCCCCGAGTGCTGTATCAGCGCCATCGGCGAACGAAGCTCGCATCGCCCGTGAATATGCAGCAGTGTTCGCTAGCAACTCAACTGCCAGGAGACAATTTGAAGCAAGTAATCGAAGTCTTCGAGATTATCCGTATTTGCAGAAGCTCTTACTTACTTCCTCGATTGATGCTGTCGCAAGAAGCGATGGTGCAGCCGAATACGCATTCTCCTCCGACGAGGTTGCCGCTAGAAAATGGGAAGTGGCCGAGCGTGCCAGGGGTGTTGCTCGAGAACTTCGGGAACTCGGAGAACCATCAGCAATGTCATCGCCTGGCGAGAACGTGCCAACAAGCGGTGCCGATAGGCAGCCAATCGGAAGTAGGAGAGAGAGTCTCGAGCAATCCTTTACCGAATTGACAGACTTCCTGATCATGACTACGCGCCAGCAGCAATTGCATCAAGCCTTGCTTCGCGACGATATTAGCGAGTCCAAGCGATTGGCAAAAGAATTGGTCGGAATGATGACTTACGACGTAACCGCGTATGCCGATCATATCGACTTCCTTCTCGAGAACGGACTCGTGCAGCCAAACGACCTACCTGCGTCACTGGAAGGCTTCGATAGGAACGGCGGCCGTGCCCGTGCCATGTCGATGAGCAAGATTCGCCTCGGCGAATTCTCGTTGTCGGCGGCTGTTAAAGATACCTATACAATAACGGGCGGAAGCACCGAATACCTGCTGAGAGAACCCATTCTTATTGGAGAAGGTCCGACTGAGTTAACAGTCAGAGCCATTCAAGTGGATAAGGACGGACGTCTGTCAGTCTATTCATTCGATCAGAGTAACACTCCACAGCTAGATCCGATCGAGCACCACTGGTACGGCGACTTCTCGAAAGATGCTCAGGATATAACAAAGGAGAGTCCTGGTGCCACTGCCCAAGCTGACAGAGTATCGCTCGCAATCGACTATCTGCAAAATTTGGACCGACAGATGGGCAAGGATATGGCACGTGAGCTCAGACGGGCCAAAGCGTCGCAACATAATCAGACTGTTAATGTAGATTCTGCGATTGAGTTCAAACCTGTAATTACCGATGTTGACGCGATTAAATTCAGCGACTCTGTCGAAACTCAGGGCACCAAAACTGGTGAAGGGAATGGAGCACGCCGTACTCGAGTAGAACAGCCAGGCGGCCGACCCGAAGCACCTGTGGCCAGCGGAACAACGCCCGAATTCACAACGCCAGGTGCTGAAGAAAGAGCGGCGATTCATGAAGGTTTTGTCGAGCAGTGTCGGCAGTCAGGAGTTGGTGATGAAGGTTTAGCACAGCTAAAAAGACTCACTGCAGGAACACTGGACAAGCTCGTCAAATTGGACAAAGGTGTTCAAGCCGATTACATAGAGGGATTGCGGCGAGGCATTCTTAGAGCAGAGACTATCGAGTTGGTGTTCTTCGAAGAAATGGCCGATCGTCGTCCTGCCGTTGAAGCCACTCTACACGGTATGGTCAAGGATTCGAAGCTTGTTTATTCCAGCGACGACTTTGCTGAAGTCGTGTTTGGTTATGCACAAGACAAGGCACCTCACGAAATTACGCTTCAGCCGAGCCTGGCTCACAGCGAATCTAAAGAGGTCACTCAAGAACGTCTCGATAAGATCACGGACAACAAACAAAAGGCAGCCATTGAAAGCTGGAACCGAAGCGAAAATCCAAAGGTTCGAAATTTCGCGAAGAACATTCTGACATTGCTAGAGCATAACGAATCTCTTCGGGAGTTCGGCGTCTATGTCAATAATCCGAACAGACTCGAGAGCAGAGTCACAGCCGTTAATAGCAATCTGGAGATCATGTTGGAGCAACTGAAGTTGCCAATCGCCGGAGAGGATTCGAATGCCACTCAGCAACGCCATACTCGCACCGCCCAAGATGTCGCCACGGGTGAAAGGCACAATCAGATTGATGGACTGCAAGTTCGCGGTCGGAATCTAGGCGATATTTGCATCACCGTTCGCTTTGTCGCGAGGGATGGTGTCGTCACTGCGAAGCCGATGCGATTGGTAGATATAACGTCTGAAATGCTTGATGTCAAACTCGAACGCTTGAACGCACAGGAACTTGACAAAAAGATCGCCCTGGCGAAGGACAAGGTGAAAACTGCTGAGGCCGCGAATGATAAAGTCCTCGCGAAACAGGAGACGGAGCGGCTCAAGGGGATGCAAGAGCTGGCAATACTGAAAGCTGAATACGATGCCAAGGTTGGCGAGGTCTCCGGCACCGGCGATAGAGTGGCGATGAGGGAAGCCGGGGTGCGCTTCTGCGAAGGCAAGCTTCATGCTGTGAAAGCTGCACCGAAGAGCGCCTTCAAGGAGATAATGGGCAAGGGCGGTCTGATCACAGGTGTGCTCTTGCTTTTCAACGCTTTCGCTCCAGAGTTGGAGTACGAGCCTCTTGAATATGAGCGATTGAGACCGGGGGGGTAAAACTTCAGAATTGGCGAATAGTCCGCGGAAAAATTGATTGGATTGCAATGGGAGTAGCAATACCATGGGTGGTGAAACGAATAACAATCAAGGACCTGCATCCGAACCGGATGCTAAGCCTACACCGCCTCAACCCAGGGTGGAGATGCTGCTCGACGAAGACGTCAACGATCGTTTGGACACGGAAGAATGGAGTTTCGAAGACAGAGCGGGCGAGCTCTTGTCTGATGATCTGGATGATGTCACCCTACAGCAGCTGAGCGGAGCTAAAGGTTCGCGCGGAGAAGTCGGTGGACTCCCCTCTGTCTCTTTCGACATTCCTGGGTCAGGCAAAGCATCAGAGTCGAATCCGGTTGATGACACAGAAAGCGACGTAACTGACCAGACTAAGTCTGCCAATCCTATCGACGCACTTTTCCAAATCGCACGAGATCGGTATGCGATTGGCTTGATTAATATTGTCAGCAATAGAACCAGTGACCAGGCGGTTCGTGACCTGGCGATGCAAAGACTTTCCGATGCTCTCATGCGCAATCACATCTCCGACCGCACGATCGCCGAGGACCAATTGATCCATGATCCGTCGGCAGAAGGTGATGAGCTGTCAGAAGATCAGTTGGAAGAACAAGTTGCGACAATTGCCAGGCATCACAATGACTCTGATACGCGAGCTCTTGCGGTGGCATTTTTATACAGACATGAGTTACACCTGGCTGGTATGGGAGGAAGCGATCGACCTCTTTCTCCGGACTACGACGCTTCTTCAGAGTCAGGGACCTTTCATGATCGTCTGGTCGCCGACCTGAAGAAGTCTCTTGAGCTACCTTTGCCGGGTTATGATTATTCCGACAAGGAGTCATTGACTGAATTCGATGCCAGGCGCAAGGAGAAAATTTGCGCTTGCAGAGCACTGTCTTATCTGGAAGGCGGAGTTGGCGAGGGCAACTTCACGCAGGCTATCAATCGGGCCTTAGTCTCCGCCATTGAGTTTGACGATCGTGGATGGATGTCGTCGTTGCGCCAACATAGTGAAAAACCTGACATCAAGGCGACTACCGTTGCTGTTATGATGCTCATCGATAGGAGAGGAGGGCTGAGCGAAGAGCAAAGGAGTGCTCTGCGCGCTTCTTCCAATGCAATTCTAGATATCGACTTCGATGACCGGGTCGAGAGTGATAAAGCCCAGCAGGGAAATGCCGATGCAAGACACTCGAAGATGCTTCTGATCGAGAATCTTAGCAAGTTATATTCTGGCTTCAACAGTAAAGAGACTACCGACCACCACCGGCAGTACCAAGACCAAAAACAGGTTGCTGAGCAAATCTTGCGCGAGCTGTTGATCTCTAAACAGGGCTGGGGCAAGGACTCGGAGATGAGGGGATCTGCAGTTCGGGGTTTGGAAACCTTCGGACCAGGTCTTAACGACGCTAACATTCGAGCAATTGCCGGAAGATTAGATCTTGCACAAAGAGAGGACGAGCAGGTTCGAGTACGTGCGATTCAATCTTTGAACTCCATGACCGACAGGTCGATTTTTCGCAAATCTCCGGAACAGCTTGCTAAGGAAGGGCTCCCTAACCTGAATGTGGAGCACTTGCTTCGAACCGACTCTGATCCCGTGGCACAAGCAACCTTGCTTGAAATAGCTCGGGAGTCGCTCTCTTATAGAGATCCAGCGTCTTTCCAGGCGCAGGTAGAGGCCAGCACCTATGTAAACGATTTGCGTGCGGTTGATTTTGTCGATGTTAATGAAAGTGATATTCGCTCCTGGTTGGACAATAGCCGATTCCAATACTTGGATCAGCAGACGATCGCAAAAGATGCCAATCGTGCAGCTGAAAAGTACAATTCTGGTGGTTGGTTGGGATGGAACTCGGTGCGTGCATTTTTCGGTCACGGCACCAGCAAAGAGTTTGAAGGCCTCAAGTTAGAGATCGATCGAGATCAACAGTTGCAGGAGATGACAGACTTTCAGCAACTGTCGGATAAAGATCAGCGCATGGCCATACACACCCTGTTGCATCTTTGCAGAGATGCCTGTCAAAATCTAATAAAACAGAACGACGAGGCACTTTTCCGAACCTTTGCTGCAAAGAAGCTCTCACAGTTAGCTGAGATTTCGTCTGCGAATGGTGATGTTGTTAAGGACAAACGCCTGTTACGGGCCGCGGTGGTTATGGCGTTTAACTCTATGCCGAGCGACATGCCGGGTGAAGCTCGCATGGATCTAGTTAAAGCTGTCAACTCTTTGACCGATCGTGACTTTGGGAGAGATCTCAAGTCAGGCGATCAACCATCCGACTACACTGTGATCACACCGCAAAGAGCTGCTGCACTGTTTAGAGCGCGACTAACCAAGGAAGCCCAGAATGAAGCGATTGCTCTTCGAACCGATGCTCCAGCTTATCGATTCGATCCGACGGCTGGAAAATACAGCGAAAAGGTTCAATTAGAACTGATAGACTCGCTCTACCGCTTGCGCGATCTAGGCTGTTACAAGGAGTTGAGAGAGCGAGGTCCAGCGCCCGAGCTTGAAGCTGGTCCGGCGTCGCGCGGTAGCCGCATCGATACCGTAAAAAATCGTGCTCGTGAAGTTGTTGAAGACCTCTATTACGGAGTCGACTGGCTTCGAGAGGATTCCCGCAAGAAAGGGCAAGGAGATAGTACTACTTCCAGTACCGGATCTGGTGTTTCCTCACAGCGCAGTGGCATCGATACCGAATCTGGTGCACGCACCAATCGCAGTATTGATGGTGGTGCTTCCGCTCTTGTCGTTTCCGAAATTCCGGAAGAGTCAGCAGTACGTTCGAATTTGACAAATGATGCGATGGCTATTCAAAGTCAGCTGATTGCCGACCAGCAGGATCGCAACTTTGAACCGCTCACGAGAATGATTTTCAGGTCGCAAAAGGACTATCGAATTGGTGGTGCTGACGATCCTCGGGTTGGCGTTTTGCAGCAAGCACTCCGACACCAAGTGGAAAGAGTTCGGTTAGCGGCCGCGAATGCTCTTTCCGAATCGGCATTGCCGCCAACGTCCCCTGAAATGATTGATGCTCGAAACACGCTGTATGAGCTTGCCAATTTTGGACAGAGACGTGTTTTCCAGAATGAGGCCGGCGAGCTTCTCGTCGCTATGAAAGAGCGAGAATACGGTACCGATAAAATTCGTACACCCGCCCAGTTGATTCATGGCGTAGCATGGATGGCGCACACGGACAGACCGCGCGGCGGACCAGCAGAGATGCTCGAGCGCATGCAAAGCGCCGTGACCGAATCGGAGAAGGACGACGATAAGAGTTTTGACGTCTTGATCGATAAGAAGAACGCGCTGGTCAAAGACTCGTATAACGCGGCTGGTCTGATTGTTCCAATAACGACGGAAGACGATCCCAGGCGGACTCAGCTTAGTCAGGCACTCGAATCTTCCGATGAAAGGGTTCGATTTGCAGCAGCGCGAGTTCTTCACACGAGCATTATCGAAGGGGACAGAGTGAGTGCTGAAGGGCCTCTCAAGGAGCTGGAATCGGCGAGAGAAAGTCTTAGCACCGTCAATCAAGAAGCGCTGGCAAGAGCGATTATTACAGCGAATTTCGATTCTCCGATTACTTCTATAAATGATCCACGTCGAGATTTCCTAATTGACAGTCTCGAGCACGGCAACGAACGGGTAGAGCTCGCATCGGCCTGGATTATGGCTCAGAGTTCGCTTCCCGATGACCGAGAGGCGGCAATGAAAAAGCTTGCTGTTCTTGCTGTGCACTCCGCTCACGAGGTCGGACGTGAAGAGGCGTTAACCATTCTGTCGGACATTACTAATTATGGAAATCTCGAAGATCAGTTGTTTGCATACAACGTGCTAATGGATGTCATGGTTGCTAAGGATGGACCTTCCGCTGTGCCACCGTTCTCAATACCAAACGAATATTCGTCGGCGATTAACTATTTTGAAAGAGCACCAAGGACATCGTTGCTCACGATTTTCGAAGATGGTTCGCCTACCGATTTGAAAAATGCGATTATGGCGATAACCGGCTTGGATAAGGAACAGCTTGATAGGGCAATTAAGTCGGAATACCGCTCTAGCATTGTGAGTCGCCAATCTGGCGAACAGGATTTCTCTGCTGCGGCGACACTTTCCAGGGGCGTCAAGTGCGCTAGCCACAGACCCGAAGATAAGAGTGAACTCTTGTTCTCCGAACCAGCCCTGACAGATGCTCAGGAATCGAAGACCCTGCAGTCGATCGTCTCTAAGCTGATTGCCGATGATCGACAAAGCTCGAGGACGTCGTCGCCGAACGTGAGAGTTCGAGACATGGGCTCCACCATTGAGCATATCGAATCGGCGTTGAAGGACTTCGTCGGTTTGCTTAAAGACGGCCAGATTCTGACCGGCCACGGTCTGAATGATTGGTCTGTGTTAGCCAGGACAGACCGAAGCCCTGCATGGTGCAAGCCGCACGCAGAGGCTCGGACACTTCCTAGATGGACGCCATCGCACAAGATAGATCCTCATAACCTCTTCAATATCGAGGCGAAGGTGCCTGGTGTGCTGAGTGTCTCTGCAGCGCGCTCCCTTAATGAGGAGTACGGTGGCGCGTATAGCCCGCGGTTTGCGCGAGTGGCGGCCCAACGGACGACTGATGCACATCAAACTGTTGCGGCCGACGAGGCGGCTATAGAAAATCTGGAAGGGGGTCTGGCACCATTTGCACCTACTGAACCAGACTTGGTGTCGGAGGATGCCTTGACTGATGCGGAGAAGACGGCACCGAATGTTGCAACCACTGAAGATAGACAACCGGCGCCTTCGACGACATCAGCTGATAGAATCTCGCAGCCGAAAGGGGACGAGCATCGAGTGGAGTCGACGGGCAAGCGCTCCAAGTCAGCTTCTGTCCTCCCATCCGCCAGCACGACGCAGAGTCCCTCCCAACCGATCCAGAAGTCAGCGGAACGGCCTGCCGTTTCAGAGAAAACGCAGAGCGATAACGCGGCTGAGAAAGCTGCATCGGATGCCGCGTATATTCTTGAAAAACTTCCTCGAGAGGAAAGTACGAGAGACGGCGATCGTAATCGTACAAAGCTGAAGTCTGTTTTTTCCGAATTGAATGACCTGTTCGGCCGTCTGCCAGTAAATCCCGCTTTCAACCAACCGGTCGATCATCAGGTTCTTTCCGACAAGATATCGCGCCGAGACTTTGTTGGTATGACGCCGGCCGAGTTGCAGATCTTAATGAAGTTAGAACGAGATGTGCCCGGGTTTGGCGAATTCACCAAGTTCAAAGCTACTGAATCAATTTACAAAGATGTCAACCAATTCCTGAATACAGCCGTTGTTGAATCGCACGATATTCTTCACGAGCTCAAGCTTTCGATGGGTCCAGGAGACCCGCTCGGCATCGTCAGGATCGGCACCGATCCAGAACATCCTGATGAAGGAGTTCCTGCTCACCCTGATACCATATCGAGTCTCATCAAGGATGGGCAATTGGATGTCGAGCGGTTTTGCAAGATGGCAGAGTCCGGGCACCTCAAGTCGAGCCTTATCTTCGAACCCAATGGCATCCCTGATTCATCGAATCTGGACAAGATGTCGAACAGCTTTGATTGGCTATATGTCAATCAGGTCCGAGTAGCAAATTCGCGTAATCGCATTGATGCTAACAATCAGTACAAGTTTCTTTCAAACTATCTTCGTATCGACAAGCCTAACTGGGCACCAGATAAGGTGGCTGACAAAGACCTGGAAGCTTACAATACCCGGTTACGAGATGTCCTGAATCTAACTCTCCAGGTAAGAAATACCGTTGAGGCCATGCAGTCGCTCGACAACGTCAAGGGTGACTTCGATCCAGCAAAGGCTTTTAAGGATCTGCAAAAGCTGACTGTGCCAGGCGGATTTCATTTTGATCAAGCGCGAAAAAGAGTTACCGAGTTGAAATTGATCCTGCCTGAGAGTTTGGTTGGTACTTCGGTTAACGACAAGCCGATTCAAGATTTGAAAGACTGGCTCGTTGAAAATCGCGGTCCTGTAGATCAAGCTATGGATGAATACATGAGAGGTGAATTCATCCGCTACATGGACCTGCACCAGAAGGGTGTTGTGGGTGTGAGAGGCGATGGGGACATTGCATATGTCGAGGATTCGAATGGACCGGTTGCAGTCTTCGATCCTGACAACAAATTGATGATTAACCGCGGCATAGATGGAGCGACGTTTTTCTACCAGGCTAATCCTGATGGAGACGGCGAAAGTCGTCTTCCCTACGGTCAGGAAGTGTCGCTGGAAAAAGTGAAAGAGCTCTTTGCACGAAGCAAGGAAATGGCAGTCTCAAAACCATTTGACTATATCAATCAAAAGTTCAGTGTTGCTGAGGATGGCGAGTACGTAAATATTCAATCATTCAAAACGTACTACGAGGATCATGCGCTCAACTATCAACACTGGTTTGGTACTCATCAGGCCGACTCTGTTGACAATCGCCATCTGAAGTTTGATCAATACATTATTGCTCAAGGACAGACTGGTCGAGAGCAGCTAATTCGAGCTGACAGGCTGCGAGAGTTCCAGGCGATACAGGCTTTTTTCCACCACGGTTCGAAGTTCGGCAGTGCCGCTCTCGATTTTGGCATGATTATAACCGGTGGTATGAGTTTCGGCGCCTCGCTCGCGGCCAAGTCAACCACCATGGCATTAGTCAATGGTGGTCGAATCATGCTGGGCGTTGGCGGTCTACTCGATCCTGCTTTCCGCCAAATGGGAGTTACCGGCGACGCCGTTCGAACGGCCCGTCACGTCATCATGATCGCGGATGTCACCCAAGGGCTCGGTCGACAAGGACTGGCAATGGTCAATGGTGGCAAGCTTCTGTTTGAGTCTGCTAAAGCTGCCGAGGTTGCGAAGATTATCGAAGCGTCCAATACGATGCGGCGCACCGAATCAGCAATGCGCTATGTCTTTGGTGCCGCCGATGGTGTGTGGTTGCCACTCATGGGCACGGAAGCCACGCATCACATAGAACGAATGCGGGGTCAGAATCCATCGCGATATTTGGAGCGGGGATTGAAAGACAGAGGCTCACCGCTAGGTAGCGAGCTGACGCAAAATCCGATTGCGACCGGTCAAACTGCTGATGTTCTTCAATCAGCAGGGAAAGTCTTCTCTCTGTATGGTGATACTATTAATGATACCAATGCCCGCCGCATCTTCGACGAGTGTTTGAGTGCGTTGACTGCGGACGAGCGATCCGACATGGCGGCCAAGTATCTGCAGATGTTTCACCCGAGTGCTGACTCTCTGACGGAGTGGCGCGATCAACAGTACGCTGGGCAGTGGGTGCCACTCAAGAGTGTCTCTGCGCGACGGATAAGACCAGGTGATCTCAAGCCGGAGGTCGTGACTGACAGTAAAGAGAAAGTTGCTGTTGCCATAAGCCTTCTCTACCTAGCGCAACAGAACGGCAAGTTGCCTGCAGATGGCGTGTTGGTTAAAAGGGAAGCCCATGTAGGTATGTCATCATTCCTTCACAAGCCTGGGCTTCCGACAATTAGAGTAGGAAAAGACCAGGAAGGTGACGCCGAATCGAACAGTGTCAACGATGACGCTGACGTAGTGATGAAGCGCATCACGGATGCTTCGGTCACTGCTGCAAAGGCGTTGGCCGGAATTGACATTCATGTTCTTCCGGCGGAAAAGGTGGAACAAACGGTCACGACAAAGGACGTCATCCGGGTTCTGCGAGAGGCGGCCTTCGATGCGACTTCTCCAGCCACTCAGATGGTCGCTGCCGACGCGCTATTCCGCGCCGGTGCGATGCCAGCCGGGCGCTATGCAGGGACACTTCTAGACGTCGTAAACAACAAGAAATCTGATCGGTCAATACAGGAGAAAGCGATGAAGCAACTGGCTGGTGCCCTTATGCTCAAACACATTGAAGAGACTGATCCTGCCATGACCGTCGAGCAGAGAGCGCAGAAAGATGCAGACAGTTTTGGTCTATCCGAAGAGCACTTAAGTAAGTTCATCGAGACGATTGCAAAGCAACATGAGAATGCGGATGTAAGAGCGCTTGCAGTGGCGTTGTTGTATGAGCATGAACTGCAATTGGATGACGGCATTGGCAACGTTCAAGACAATTTGCTTGATCGTTTTGATGGCGGCGCGGAGCCCGGCAAGTTTCACGATGACCTTATCGCCGATTTGAAGCAGACGCTCGAATTGCCGATGCCTCCCTACCGATTTTCCGAAAGCCATTCTCTTCAAGAGTTTGATGCTCTGCGAAAAGAGAAGGTTCGTGCAGCCCGAGCGCTTTCTCACCTTGAAGGAGGTTTCGGGGAAAGTAATCACACCGAGGCGATTAATGCCGCGCTCGTCTCGACGCTTGAGATACCGGATGATGAATGGACGTCTGCACAACGATTGCATAGCGAAAAACCCAATATCAATCTCACGATGGAAGCGGTCATGATGCTTGCCGAGCGCAGAAATCTGATCGACCAGGACCAAAGATCCCAGTTGCGATCGGCGTCGAGCGCGATTATGGAGATTGCCTTCGACAGTCGCGTTGAGAGTGATATCGCCCGTAGAGGCAACACCGACGCTTACGTGGCAAAAATGCAGGTTGTCGATAACCTCGTGAAGATTTTTCCTGGTATCAATTACAGTGACAGCGCCGAGCACCAGTCGCAGTACCAGGAAGAACGACAGATGGTGGAGCAGTCATTGCAAGAGATGCTGATGACACGGGAAGGCTGGGGGCAATTCAATCCTCTGCGGGTCGCGGCTATTCAAGGATTGGAAAAGTTCGGACCAGGTTTGCGCGATGCTAACGTCATAAAAATTGCCAACCTGCTCGGCGCCGAAGTGAGAGACCCATATGTGCGAGCTCGTGCGATTCAGGCTCTGAGTTCGATTACGGCAAATTCTGTCTTCCGGGCGTCGCCTGCGGAATTGGCGAAGCGGGGGCTACCAAACCTGAATGTCGAACACATGCTCAGGACTGAATCGGATCCCCTGGCAGTAGCTACTTTGCTAGAAATTGGCCAGGAGTCACTCACTTACAGTGATCCTGCATCTCTCCGTGCAGAGATAGAATCCAGCATCTATGTCAACGACCTACGCTCTGTCGATTTCGTTGATGTCACTGAAAAGGAGATCCACGAGTGGCTTTCAGACAGTCGGTTCCAGTACGTCGATCAGCGTGCGATTAAGGCGGATGCCAACCAGGCGACAGCTGCTTATAATTCGGGCGGATGGTTAGAGTGGAAATCGGCGAGAGCCTTTTTCGGATTTGGTACCAGTGAGGAGTATGAGTCCGTCAAACTGGAGGTCGGTAGAGACAAGCAATTGGAGGAGATGGGCGACTTCCAGCTGTTGTCACAACGTGATCAGCAAATGGCCATCCACACTCTGTTACACCTTTGTCGTGACGCAAATCAGAACTTGATCAAACAGGAGGATGAGGCAGTCTTCCGTACTTTCGCCGCGAGAAAACTTGCTCATCTGGCCGAAGTCTCGGCGGACAACAGCGAGATTGTCAAAGACAGGCGACTGCTGCGCGCTGCAGTCGTGTTGGCCTTTGACTCCATGCCGAGCGATATGCCGGGTCCGGCTCGCATGCACCTGATCGACGCACTCAATTCGCTGACCGATCGAAATTTTGGTAAAGGTTCGCCATCCGGTTCTCAGCCCACGGACAATACTGTCATCACACCGCAGCGGGCGGCTGCCCTATTCCGCGCGCAATTGACTAAAGAAGCAGAGAACGAGGCTCTCGCGCATCGACCGGAGTCTCCGCACTACAGATTTGATCCGCCGGATGGGAAATATAGTGAAAAGGTTCAATTAGCGTTGATCAATTCTCTATATCAACTGCGTGATCTAGGAAGTTTTAAAGAATTGAACGAACGCGGGTGCGATCCTGCTCTGGATCCGTCGGCACGCGGCAGTCGAATTGATAAGGTGAAGCAACGTGCACGAGACGTCGTAGAGGACCTCTATTACGGGGTGGGGTGGATTCGTGAAGAGACGGCTAATTCAGTCAAAACCAGAGCTGGTATCGAGGATGGGGTCAATAGGCACGATGCGACCGGCTCTGGTGCGCGCACCACATCTAGCGTCGATACCGATGTCAAATCTGTGCCTGTTCCAGCCGATTCGGCCTTGCGAGCACAACTTGATGCTGAGGCCGCGTCCATTGAGAGCCAGTTGGTAGAAAATCAGCAGGAACGTAACTTCGAACAACTCGCTTTCAAAATATACCGGTCACAGTTAGATAATCAACTTGGTGATACTGAAGACCCTCGAGTCGCTGTGTTGCACCATGCACTGAGACATAGTGTCGAACGTGTGCAGCTCGCTGCGGCCGAGGCTCTGTCTCAGTCGAGACTGCCACCAGACAGAAAGGAGATGATTGACGCACGCGATAGACTCTATGCGTTAACGGAATATGGACGAAGGCGCATCTTTCAGAAAGAGGCAGGTGAGGTCCTGGTTGCAATGAAAGAGCGTGAGTACGGCACCGATAAGATTGGGACGCCGGAGCAATTGATTCATGGCGTAGCCTGGATGGCGCACACTGTAAGACCCGAAGGCGACCAGGCCGTAATGCTCGAGCGTATGCAGAACGCTCTGACCGCGTCTAAAATAGAACTCGTTAGCAAAAACTTCGATCAATTAATCGATAAGAAAAATCCGTTAGTCAAACATTCATATACTTCTGATGGAAAGGTTGTCGCTATCACCTCTGACAACGATACTCGCAGAGGAAAGCTACTTCAGGCTCTCGAGTCCGAAGATGAGCGAGTCCGGTTTGCCGCGGCGCACGTGCTCCGCACTAGCGTCATAGAGCAGGACAGAGTCAGTGCCGAGCCAGAGCTTGCTATGTTTGAGTCCGCCAAAGCCAGGCTTTATACCATCAATCAAGAAGCAATGGCACGAACCATAATCACGGCTAATGCCGACTCACCAATTAAGTTGAAGGAAGATCCTCGCAGAAAGTTGCTTCTCGATGCGATCGATCATGATAACGAGCGGGTTGCTCTGGCCTCCGCATGGATGATGTCCCAGAGTGCGATGCCGCTAGATCGAGAGACTGCAATTCGAAAACTATCACATTTAGCTGTTCACTCCAGCCACGAAGTCGGACGTGAAGAAGCAATGACTATATTGTCCGACATTACGAGTTACGGCAACCTAGACGATCAACTGTTTGCATATAACACTCTGAAAGATGTTATGGTGGCAAGAGACGGTGCAGGGGCGGTGCCACCGTTTGCAATACCAAATGAATATTCGAGGGCGATAAATTACCTTGAGAGATCGCCTCGCTCATGTCTGCAATCTATCCGAGAAGATGGCAGTTTGAGCGAGTTGAAAGATGCCATTATGGCGATTACGGGTCTGAGCAGTGTGCAGCTCAACGCTGCAATACGAGCAGAGTACGATAACAGTATTCGACCACGCATGGCCGATGGAGACTTCGAAGCTGCCCGCATGTCGGCTTTGTTCAGCGGCGTCAAGTGTGCTAGCCACAACCCCGAACATCATAAGAATCCTGTTCGCGATTTCGCGGAGCCGGCCTTGACTGAGACTCAGCAAGGTCAGGCAGTAGATTTGATTGTCGCCAAGCTTGTACAGTCGCAGGCCAAACTCGACTCCTCCAACATTCGAGTCCGAGATCTCCTGTCATCGGACAGGTTGGGCGACTTGCGGGTGCAGGCAAGGATAGCTTCTCTGTCCGATGGTAAGTTTGAAGGCTTGAGCATGGAGACAGATTGGACCGGGTTGTCTCAGCAAGATCGGCGCCCCCCTTGGAGCGAGTCTGAGCAGGCTCATAATGCTCGAACCCTACCCCGTTGGACCCCATCGCATGCCATTGATGCCCCGGATATGAATCGATTGAAAGTGAGGGAACATGGGGTGATGAGCGATCAAGAAGCGAGCGCGCTGTTCTCCGGAGCAGGCAGTTTGCACGATCGTGCTTCAGCCAAGCTAGCAGGTTCCATCAACGCCGATCTGAAGCTTCTGCAAGCATTACTCAAAGAAGAACAACCCGGAAATGATCGCTGCGTCGTCGAAGCACTGTACTCCACCTTCAAAGATCAGGCGCTAGTTCCATACCAGCCGGATCCAAGGCGGGATGTCTTCAAGGACGTAGCACTCAATCATAAAAATGACAGAGTTAGGCTGGCCGCAGCCTGGATGCTAATCAACAGCGCCGCACGCCAAGATGTCGCGGATGGTACCAGAGCGGTAGCAGAAATGTATGTCAATGGCGCGATCTCCGATACCATCCGAGGAGAGGCGCGAGCCCTTCTCGAAGACATGATCTTCTATGGTGGTGATCGCGAGAGA
The DNA here is from genome assembly GCA_964418155.1 of uncultured Candidatus Obscuribacterales bacterium. Lineage (GTDB taxonomy): Bacteria > Cyanobacteriota > Vampirovibrionia > Obscuribacterales > Obscuribacteraceae > JADYXR01. The sequence continues at coordinate 202,123 of CAYQKX010000006.1, forward strand.
CGGCATGCTCTAGACCTATGGCAGGACGCCTATTCTTCGAGTGGTGAAAAACACGAGGACAGAAAGCCACCAGATACGAAGTCACTAGCGGTTGAAGATGTTGGTCAAGCCAGACGGTATTTCCGCCATCTGCAAGAAACTCATTCGGAATACAATTTGTTCAGCCGCTCCGTCGAAGATAAAAAGGCGATCGTGCTGCAAATGCACAGAGCTATGAATCCGGATCGACCAATGTCGGAGGCTCAGCTCGATGCAAGAACAATGCCGTCCTTCATTCCTCTGACAGGTCTGTCCAGTACCGTCTTCACGGGAAGCCCACTTTCGACAAATGGTGGACTTTATCCATCTGCTCCCCAGGATTTCTTCTCGGGAAGACGCACTTCTCCGTATGCTCCAGCGATTGACACATTCTTGAATTCGACTCGTAGTGGGCGCACTTGGCCTTTGTCTCCTCAACCTGGTACTGAACGCGGGCTGGATGGCGAGAAAGTCGGTCCGGTAATGGCGAAGTGGATGCGTGATAACAACTATTATGGACTTGAAGATGCTGAATTCAAATTTGATCCGGAAAAGGGGTCAACCTTCGTCGTCGGCGTTGATGAGCGCCGCGTTTTGTCCGGTAACTACGATGAGCTGACCCGATTTCGAGAATCCGCTCCAAAAGAGGAACTCGCAAAATTCTTCATGCAACTTCTCAAATCACGTCCTGAAATTCGGTCATCCGCGGGAATCAAACCGGAGATTCTTGCCGATATGTACGTACAGAGCTTGCGTGGACGACCAGTGGAAATGATCAGCGATACTGTCGCTGATACCACCTCCCCTCTCAGCATCGGAATGCCTGATCAACTCTGGCGCTCGAAGCTCAATCCGAAGGAGCGAGAGGCAGCCGTCTCGAGCTTCGATGCTGTGCGAAAACAGAGGGATACTTCGCATCGCCTGAACCTCGACTGGGAATTGGGGCGCCTGCTAGATGAAACACCTCCTGTGGCACCCGCGTTCAGTGCCCGCTGGAAGCCGACCGATCCTTCATCTAAAAAAGTCGACCCTCCTGCAGTATTCAGAAAACCGGCTATCGATCAATTGGAACTCTTCCGTTCTCACCGAAGTGCTTTGCTGTCACAAGATCTCCTTGAAGTTGCTACACAAAATGAAGGAACGATACCGATCTCATATCTGGAAAACTTTGCGCATTTGCATGGTGGTACCGCAAGCGATGGCGAATCGATACAGGTGTATCCCAGGCTCTCCAGTGAAGTGGCCGGCGACTACGTGATTAAAGACAAGAGCACCTGGAAAGTCGTCAACGAGAACCAGACCCGTAAGTTGCTGCGAATGTTTCCGATCGAAAGGAAACCAGATCGCTAACGCCTTCAAACATCAATGTGCATGCGATTCACCCTGGCTCGCTGTCCGTTTTAAAAACATGACCGCGAAAACACTGACCCCGATGACGATTGCAAGTAGAAAGAACGCATCGTTATACGCTTGAATGTATGCCTCTCTTCTAACCAATCGATCAAGCATTTTTGTAGCTTCTTGCATCGCGAGTGCAGAGTCAGCTCCTCGATTGATGAATAGTTGCGTGTATTGATTCAGTCGATCTTGAACTGCAGTGGCTGTCATCGTCACGGCTTCGCCGATTCTTGAGGAATGCAGTTGCTCTCTTTGAGTTACGAATGTAGAAACCATTGCAACGCCGATCGATCCTCCCAGATTTCTCATCATGTTGAAGAGAGATGAGGCCGGTGCAGCTTCTTCTTGTGGGATGTCACCAGTCGTTAAAGTGGACAAAGGCACCATTATCAGTGGCTGACCCATCGCACGAACCAGATTGGAGATCAGGAATTGCGGTCCGGAGGTGAGATAGGTCATAGACGAGCTCATCAGCGAGCTGAATGCGAATAGAATCAGTCCAATTGCGAGAAGCCAGCGAGGATCGAATCGTTGCATAAGTTTGGGCACAAATGGTATCAGCAACAACTGTGGTAAGCCGAGCCACACGAGTACACTGCCTATCTGGAGCGGACTGTATCCTTGCATCTGCGCCAGGTATGTGGGAAGTAGATAGATCGAACCATACAGTCCGATTCCCAGCGCCACATTTGCGATGCTCCCTAGACCGAAATTTCGATTGGTTAGGAGGCGAAGTTTCAGCAGCGGTTTTTTCGTTCTTAATTCATGCCATATTAACAAGGTCATCGAAACAACCGTCACGATTGTCAGGTTCACAATCATCGGTGAGCCGAACCAGTCTTTCCGGTTGCCCTCTTCCAGTACCACTTCGAGGCAACCGAGACCTATTGCCATCGTAATGATGCCGATCCAATCTCCTTCTTTCAGCAAGTTTAGCTGCAACTTTTCTTTCGGAAGACTGAACAGCATCAAAGCGATGAGCACTATTCCTGGTATCAAATTCAAGTAAAAGATATACCGCCAGTTGAATGTATCGGTTAACCATCCTCCGATTGCTGGACCGATTGAAGGTGCGAATGTCGCTGTGACAGCGAAAATTGCCATACCGATCGTTCGCTTCGACTTCGGTAAGCTGGTCAAGATAATCGTCAACGACATCGGAATCAGGGTGCCACCGGTAAAACCTTGCAATGCCCTGAAGGCAATCATAGAATGCAGGTCCCAGGCAAAGGCGCAGCACATCGAGAAGATTACGAACAAGAAGGCGTTGGTCACCACATACAGTCTGGTTGAAAACACTCGTGAAAAGTAGGCGGTCAGTGGTATGGTGATGATTTCTGCCACCAAATATGATGTTGCGACCCATGTACCTTCGTCAAGCGTCGCTCCAATTGCACCCTGGATGTCCTGCAACGACGAATTGACGATCTGGATATCGAGCACCGCCATAAATGCTCCGAGCGCGGCACCCAAAACAGCGATCCAGCTCTTCAGCGGTATTTGTTCATTGGCGTCGGGTGGCTGTTTTTCAACTTGCGCAATTTTGTTGGCCGGGAGGTCCATGATACAAACCTGTGCTCTTTTGCTGTTAGCCCTTATGAAGAACATTCACTGTTTGTTGTGTGTAGCCTTTCACTTTGTGGCTTGCCAGCGCCGACGACGAATCAAGCCTGATTGGTTGCACGTCGACGCTCACATTGGCCGACATCCCTGGTACCAGGAGATTCTCAAATCCTTTGACACTCGATTTGTCGAATCGAATTTTAACAGGAATACGTTGGACGATTTTTGTGAAATTGCCGGTGGCGTTGTCCGGTGGGAGCAGGGCGAATGTAGCTCCTGAGCCGGGCGAGACACTGTCGATGGTGCCATAAAATTTGTGGTGTGGATAAGAGTCGATCTTGATCTCGACCTCTTGATTAGGGCGCATATTCTCTAACTGTGTCTCCTTGAAGTTAGCGACAATCCAGACATCGTCCGCGACAACGGTCATCAGCTGTTGACCGGGTTGTATGCGTTGACCGGCTTCGACAATTTTCTTGCCGACTCGACCGTCGACAGGAGCAACAACTTTTGTATACGAAAGTTGTAACTCGGCGTCTTGCAATTGCGCTTCGGCTTCGTGAATCGACGCTTGCGCGACAGCATATTGGCGCTCGTTGACTTGGGTTTGTACGTGTGTGGCCTGTGCTTGCTGCACTACACCCTTGGATTGGAACACCTGTGCCTTAGCGCTTTTAACTGCCTGGTTGGCTTGCTCGAGTCTAAATTTGCTTTGAACCAACATCTCTTGAGCCGCTTCTCGAGCACTCTTCGCGACTTCGAAATCGCGAATTGCAGCGTCTCGTTGCTGCAGCGAGACAGCCCCTTCGCCTGCGAGATTGATGAATCTCTTTCCATCCATCTTCGCTCGTTTTTCCTCAGATTCTTTGGCTCTAAGATCGGCTTCTGCTTTGGGCACCGACGCGCGTGCCTCTAGTAATGCCGCTTCTGCCTTTTGTACAGTGGCTTCGGCGTCGACTACGCCGGCTTCGGCTTCCGTGCTCTTGCCAATGGCGGTGGTGGACGACAACACGATTGAAGTCTTGGCTGCTTCGGCTTGGTGTCGTGACAATTCCAATTTCGCCTTGGCCTGCGCTACTTTGACTTCAAAGTCGCGGGGGTCGAGGATGGCGAGAACCTGTCCTTTCTTGACGTGTTGATTGTCGTCCACGAGGACTTTTTCAACCGTCGCGTTGATGCGACTGCTTATCTGGTGCTGGTGCCCTGTAGTGTATGCGTCATCAGTCTCCTGGTGAGCCATGATGTGATTGATCAATTGATAGCCGGATAGCCCGCCTGCCGCAAGGACTCCGAGTATAAGAATCGAGACCAATATCTTCTTTATGGGAAAAGCGTGGCGGACTTCCTTCGGCGACACTTCCGTGTCTTCGCTCTTAATGGTGGTGTTGGCTATGCCCGATTTTGTGCTTTCTGGTTGCAGCGACGCTAAGGGCGAAGCAAAGGCTCCTGAATCCAGCAACTCGACGTTGGCATGTGCTTCGGTCGGTGTCATGCTGATTATTGTGCGCTCCTGTGGCTCGCCACGTTTAACAACAACGCCGCCATTGTCAACATTGAGACGCCCGGACAACTCTTTGGGACTATCAGGTGACCCTGTATAGCCGGCGCTTCTGGCTTCGGTGACCGTAAAACTGCCCTTTCCGTTCATAATTTCCCTTCCTTGGATAACTAACTATCCAGTTAGTTAATACTATAAAACGATTTGACCAGTTTGTCAATTATTGCGGCATCCTTTATATATAAGCTTGGATCAGGTTTGACCGACCTGATTTTCAAGTGTTAAACTAAACGGTTAGTGAGGTGACGGATTTGAGCAAGGCGAGCGGTTCAACCAAGAAATCGGCAAGAGAGCCAGCCTCTTCGCGTGACCCGGAGTTGACCAGGGCTCGGATTTTGGATGCCGCCGAGGCAGAGTTTGCCAAAGCGGGTCTTCTAGGCGCGAGAACGGAGGCGATTGCAGCCAATACGAAAGTCACCAAGGCGATGATCTACTACTATTTCGAGGATAAGGAAAAGCTCTATCAGGCTGTG
>CAYQKX010000007.1:0-37125 GCA_964418155.1 uncultured Candidatus Obscuribacterales bacterium
CAAGGTTTTAAGGGCGGTCGGATGTCCTTTGTAGTTTTGGGTGAACTCTTCGATTTCCTCGCCGGACATATCTAATAGGGTACTGATCCAGTCCTGACCAAGCTTCTCTTTCGCGATGTAAGCATTTTCGAGAGTAGCTTCCGAAAGCGCGAGCTCTACCTTTAATAGATCGAGATCTTCAATCTCGATCTGGTTATAGCCGATGTATAACTCATGGGCATCAGGGATACCGCGCGCTTTGGACGACTCCGAATCGAGGCTGAAGACAACGACTTTGTGTCCGAATAGTTGCTTGAGACCCTTTACTCGAGGAGCTGCCTTGCTCTCCGACATGGCCTGCCATCCATACTCATTGTGCATATCAAAAACAAGGACAGAAGCCACGTCGCGGTGAATGATACCACTCAGGAAGATGCGTGTAAGGAAAGATTTTCCTGTTCCGGATTTGCCGAAGATGCCGTTGGAGCGCTCGATAAATCTGGCTAGATCAACACAAACCGGTGTCTCCATGTTGAGCGGTTTGCCTATGTTGAAATAGAAGTTGTCCGAAATCGTTTCATTTTCTTCGCCGAACACCAATGCAAAGTCTGTACTGTTTGCCTCGAAGACAGGTGAAAAGTGGTGCGGAATAGTTTTGACCGGCAAGAGCTCGTGCTCGCCGCCGCGCTCCATCATCAACATCGGCTGTACTTTGACGGTACCAAAGGTGGCGCCGCCCGATAAAACAGAGAGTAGGAAATCATCATCGGAAGGAGGGTTCAGCAAAATCGACTGGTTGGCGGCTGATAACGTGACGTCCGTCAGCATCGAGAAAAATCGGGATTTCTGCCCCTCGACCACGACGAATCTGCCCACCCTCAGATCTTCGACGCTGTGCGTCGGGTCGAGCCGCATCTCCAGCCCCTGCGAGAGCGAGCCTTGCGTGATGATGCCTAACTGGTTGGCGCGAGGTCGAGGCAATTCCAGTCCTCTAGTGCGAAGCCCGTTGGAATTCGCGGCTTCGGCTCAACATGATTTATGCGTTGCAATCAACGCCTACTGTAGTGTACTGAAAAAGACTGTTTTTTGTTTAAACCAATGTTGGCTGTTTCAAACAGAAAAGCCAATATGTCGCGCAAACTGCTTGATGGCATCTTCGCGCTCGTCGCCGGAAAAGTCTTTCTGGCTTACGATTGCAGCCTCGTCTTCGCCCTTGTACTCGGTCAGCTTGTAACTTGTCGGAGGCGTCAAGCTGCGTTCGAGACGATAGAGATTTCCGTTCGGCGCAGTGGCGCCAACGACGCCCCAGACCCCGTCGAGCGATTTCACAATATCCTGGACGGTGTGAGGCCATTGGGCCCTGGTTATAAACATCACTAATCCTCTCTCAGTGCCGAGCGCCGCTTTCCGACAAACACAACGCCCCATCCCTGAGGTCAGGGATGCTACTACTTAAGGTGAAAAATATGTCCGGAGAGGGACTTGAACCCTCACGGCTAAGCCACACGCCCCTCAAACGTGCGCGTCTACCAGTTCCGCCATCCGGACTAGTGTCTAGGGGGCCATTGCCATTAGAAGGGAATATATGGCAATCGTCGGGGCGATCAGTCACAATCTGACTTGCCTCGAATCTAGACCCTTAGTTTAGCAAAGAAGGCTAAGTCTCTGTCAACTCCGCAGTCCATCGCAACGTCAGGACACATTATCGGCGAGGTGCTATAACTAGAATATGGCGAATGCCGCTCAACATCACGTTTTAGAGTGATTGAAATTCTAAAAATTTATCTTGGAAGCATATAAGGTCGAGCATTCTTGGGAATAAACTAGCTGAGGCTAGTATTTAGGTTTGTAACGTAAAAAGTTTTGAAAGTCAGTTGGTGAGCAGCGATATGAGGTTATGGATAAGCACGAATCTATGATTGAGATGCACGTCAAAGGGATCGCTCTCGATGCTCGGAACGGGCATCCGATTGTCGTTCTGAATGACAGCACCGAGAGGCGCGCGTTACCTATATGGATTGGGGTCGCCGAAGCTCAAGCCATAAGCAAGGCGCTTGACAATCATAAGCCTGAACGTCCGATGACCCATGACTTGCTGCTGAATGTAATCCTCGCGCTCGGCTATAAGATAGATCGAATTGAGATCAACGAACTGTCTGCCAACACCTACTTTGCGACCATCCGACTCGTACTGGATGACAAGCGGATTGATGGTGCCAAGGCGATCGATTCTCGCCCCTCGGACGCAATCGCGCTTGCGCTGCGAGCCAAGGCGCCTATCTTCGTCTCCGCTCAGGTAGTGGCGGACGGGACTATCCCCGCCGATCTGGAGCGTGATGAGGAAGAGACGAAAGAGTTCAAAAAGTTCATCGACAATCTCAAGGCTTCCGACTTTAAGAAGCCGGGCAGCAGCGAGGGTTAGCTCTGGGTTTTCTTTTGCTTTGCGAGCGCTGATTTGAGAGCTGCTTCCAGAGTCTCGATTTTGGCTTGTAACTGTTGCTCTTTATCAGACTGAATCTCTTTGGCGAGCTTGTTGTCCTGCTTTTGCCACTCGATTTGCTTTTGCTCGGAGATCTTGTCCTTGAGCTTCATCGTTCCCGCACCACCGATAAGTGCAACCATCAAGCCGATCGCGAATGCGCCGAACGTGATACCACCAAGCGCCAGCGCCAACTGCGCTCCGAATATGCTGATGGTAACTGCGGTGCCGTTTTGCACCGAGATGATCGCAACCAACAGGCCGAGTACGGCGGAGACCAGTATAAGAATATTGCGTTGCACGATGTTGGACCTCTAATTTCGAAGCGATTCCAGCAGAAGCTGATAGCCAGCCGGTAGCGGCGCTGAAAACTCTAGAGAAGCACCGGTCTTGGGATGGACAAACGACAGCCTCGCGGCATGAAGTGCATGACCCTCAAGTCCAAGCTTATTGCGTGCTTTCTCGGAGCCCGTAGATTTGCGATTATAAACGAGATCCCCGACTACCGGATAGCCCATATGTGCCATATGAACGCGTATCTGGTGTGTGCGTCCGGTCTGCAGTCGCAGTTCGAGAAGGGTGAAGTTTCGATAACGTTCTATAACTTCGAAATGAGTGACCGCGCTTCTGCCTTTCTCTACCACAGCCATCTCTTTGCGCCTGGTCGGGTGCCTGCCAATCGGTTTCGATATAGTGCCGCGGTCGTCCGTTACCAACCCTTCGACAAGAGCTCGATAGACGCGTTTGACCGTACGCAGAGCCAGTTGCTGTGCTAACTCTCGATGCGTGAAGTCTTCTTTGGCTACGACCAACAAGCCGGTTGTGTCCTTGTCGAGGCGATGAACAATGCCTGGCCGCTCGACGCCGGAGATTCCCGACAAGCTCGTTTGGCAATGGTGCAACAACGCATTAACGAGGGTACCACTATTGGTGCCTGCTCCAGGATGAGTTACCATGCCGGCTGCCTTGTTGATCACAATCAGAAACTCGTCTTCAAATACCACATCTAGTGGTATCGCTTCCGCTTTGAGATCGAGCGGCTCGGACGCTGGAATCCGCACCGTAACTGTCTCGCCGCCCTTCAGGCGTAATGAGGATTTGGCGACGCCGCCATTAACTAGGATGAGTTCTGTTTCGATCAACTTTTGAATCTGTCCCCGACTGAGTTCGATCAGCTCTTTTGCAACGAAGGCATCGAGGCGCAGCTTGGCTTCTGCAGCATCTTCCGGTACGAGCAGTGCAAGCTCTTCGGATGGTGCGAGCGAATCAAAATCTTCCTTATCATTCATTGGAATACGCACCCTACGGGTTGCTCGTGGTGGTCTTACCTGTTACCTGCGCTGATCGTGTCGTCAACGGAATTCTCAGTTGCGGCTGTATCTTGCGATTCCTTGGCCGTGCAAAGTATCGAAATGAGCAACAATCCGATGCCCACATCTATTAAAGAGTCTGCCACATTGAATACCGGAAATGAGACAAAAGCGAAATCGAGGAAATCCGTGACCTGTCCTTGACTGTAGCGATCGATCAAGTTGCCGATGGCGCCGCCGATCAAACAGCCCATGCCGACTTGCTCCACCGCCCGCGGTGGCGTGCTCGAGCAGATGCTTTTGATGATCCAGGCAAGAATAGCAATCGTCAGAATGGTGGCCACGATTCCCATGATTTGCCCGTGATCGCTTCCCAGTGAGAATGCGGCACCAGGGTTGGATGTAAGAGTCAGGTTGAGAAATCCAGGGATAAACGACTTTGAATTGCCTACAATCAATGTGGCTTTTGCCCATTGCTTGCTCCACTGGTCGGCAGCGATGCAGGCAAGCGCGACCGACAAAATCAGGATACCTCGTGCGGCTACCTGCTTTGGCTGAGTCATTGTGTGGCTCCGAAACGTTCTGCTGTTCTAAATCCGCTAGTCGACTCAGTCTTTGTCGCCGCTACTATCTTTGTCTTTCGGCTGTGCGTCGGTCGCACCGGACCCTGCAGGTGGCGATATTTTGATTAAACCAGCCGCGTCTTCATCTTCGTGCGCGGTCTGAGTCACGTCCTTGCCTTCCGGAGGGACACCTTTAGTCTCGGGGACGACATTCAGCCTTCTTGTGAGATATGTGAGACCCCGGAGATTCTGTCGCGAACGGTCGGTTATTCCTATTGTTGCCATCAAGAGCTCGTTATGATTACTTGTGTTGGCATGAATTATCCGCTCGAGAGACTGATTGTCTATCGGTCTCCAGAAGTCCTTGTGCTGAGGTTGAGGATACTGAAGCGGCTCACTGGTGATCGAGCCGACTGCAACCAGGTCTGTAGGGAGTGAGACCTTCAACCGCGCGGAATACTCTTGTCCGGATTTGACCTGCTCCGGTGCCACAAAAGATGTCTCCAGGTCCTGCGCCAGACCAAAAGCGACTCGAACTTTCTCATAGTCGATGCGGTCGCCGACAATCTTCCAGTCTTTTCCAAGCTTACGCAGATAAAGTTGTCCTTCGGAGATCGAAGTCAGTGCGCCCTTCGAACCAATGCCCGGCATCTCTCTGGCTGTGCTACCTGTCGCTTTATCTCGGGATTCGACGGTTGCGAACCGTCCTTCCACGCGCACATTTTTGGTCAACGAGGTCGACTTCGCATCTGGATAGGTCTTCCAGAAATCCTTGGTCAGCTCTTTGACGGCGACCTTGTTCAAGCCGTCATTGTTGACGTAATCGTCGTGGTAGAAATTCATCACGGCGTCGAGGTTGTGCGCGTTCCACTGCGTCTCGATGTCTCCGAGCAGCGCTTCGACCTCCTGGTGTTCGGCTTTGTACTTGGCTTTATCCGGCTCGATATTGGCATCCGGTTTCGATCCGTCCGCTTCCTCGGGATTTGCTGCGGTTAACGCGACACCCGATGTCGTCGATGCGGCTGCAGGACTGAATGTGCCAAGAGTCGTCGACATGGCGATGAGCAGAGAAAGTGACAGAATGCCACTGATTGACGGTCGTTTTCTCTGTTGCAACTCTCGTGCGCTGTATCGCATGAATGCCTCCACCAAGCTAAGGTGTTACCAATAGATTGAATTATATCCGCAATCTACCGCTTAATTGTCGCCTGGTTAAGAGTTGCTGCCTGGGAATTCCGGCGGTTCTCCGTGGTAATTTTAATTAGCAGAACCCTCTAGATTCAAAAATAGCTGGGGTTTTCAGCTCTGCATGGCTTGGATCGACAGCCTCGACAAAGCCGGGTCGGCTGCCAGAAAACTGCTGGAATGGCGCAGCTACTGGGACCGCCGGCGACTCGTCGGCACCGAGCTAGATCGACCACGTTCAGATTAGGGTTGTTCTTAGACCCCTAAAATAAGACCCATGAAGTGTTCGACTCCTGGCCGGCTGGATCGACTTCTAAGTAGATGAAACTTTATCCGGTGCCGGGCAATTGCGCTGTTCCGTCGTATTTGAGCGCCGACGTGTGACTTAGAATAGTTGTTGCTTCGTTGTGTCAAATCGTCGACGAAGCTCTGATCGCCCGTACGGTCGCTCCTAAGACGATTCGCACAGCCTTCTGTAGTTGCTCTCCCTGCTAACATCATTCTATAAATGGAAGCCTGTCGAATAAGCTGAAGAGGAAACCGCTATTCCGACAAATCCGCCCAGCTCCAATGACCATGAGGTCGACCAAAACGCGACAACCCCCGAGCAGGGCTCTCGCGCTAAGTCTGTGGAAAACATTCCAGGTAACGGACAGCCTGCTGGGGCGGACGCGCTGAGCGAAAGTTCGCGAGACAACAATGATTGCGTCCTACCAGTCTCATCCAGTCACAGGCTAACTACTCTCAGCTCTGGTAGCGACGGCAATGCCACCACTCCTGAGCAGAGTTTCCGAACCGATGTGAAAGGCTCAAGCGAAGTGTTGATACCAGATACCGATGTCACAAGACCTTCCTTCGCTCGAAGCAAGCCCTCAGGAGCAGCTCCGGAGCCCGAGAGTCAGGTGCAAAGCGCACCAAAGCACAACGATCCGCTAGCTGACGATGCCGCGCAAGGTAAGTCTGATAGCAAGTCCGGCGGGAGTAATAGTCAGCCACCTCGTGTTGGAGGGCGCTTCAACCCCGGAGAGTTCTTCGGTGGCAAGTACGAAATTCTCGGACACATAGGACAAGGCGGCATGGGAGTCGTGTACAGGGCGCGCGACGCCATTCTCGATCGAGTTGTTGCTATCAAATTCCTGAAGGCAAGGACCGGCGTTGGTGCGCTAGAGATGTCGCGCTTTCACCTGGAAGCAAAGGCTATCGCAAGTCTCGACCATAATAATATTATTCGGGTGCACGACATGTCAGTCACCGCTGACGGTGACCCGTTTTTTGTACTGGAGTATTTAGACGGATGTTCGTTGTCTCAGGAACTTCGCACTCATAAGAAGCTGCCGCTGGAGCGCGCTCTGCAGTTAATGCTCGAGATATGCGACGCTCTTCAACACGCTCATTCAAAGGGTGTAGTTCACCGTGATATTAAACCGAGTAACATCATGCTCGTCAAGAATGCCACCGGTGGCGATACTGTAAAACTATTGGATTTCGGTATCGCCAAGTTGCATTCCGCTGACGATGACACTATTCTCAAACTCACGAAAACCGGAGAGTTGTTCGGAAGCCCGCACTACATGAGCCCCGAACAATGCTCGGGGCAGAAAGTCGATCGCACAACCGATATTTATTCGGTGGGTTGTGTGTTCTTCGAGATGCTCACCGGTGGACCTCCTTTTATGGGCGCGACACCTTTTGAAACCCTGGACATGCATAAAAGTGCATCGCCACCATCTGTTTTGGTCAAGTCACCGGAGCTAGCAAAGTTTGCGCCCGCACTCAACTCCATTTTTGCCAAGATGCTCTCGAAAAAAACGTCGGACCGATACCCGAGCGCTCAAGAATTGGCGGAGGAATTGCTTCTTCTACAGAAGAAGCTAACGAAGAAACCGGAGCCGCCCAACAAACACAAGATCCTACTTGCCGTGAGCGTGTTGGCGTTCGCGGGAATTGTGACTTCGTTAGTCTTGTGGACACAAAGCAAAGCACCGCAGCCGGTGCCAATTGATAAGACACCATGGGCGACATATGATCTGAAAGGTCAGCAGCTTTTTGATCAGGGAGCCTATGACAGAGCGGAAAAGTATTTTGTGAAGGCGCTCAACAAGGCGAAGTCAGAGAAGTCGAAGAACAGGTTGACGCACATAAATGCGAGCCTTCGCGAACTGCGGATCATTTACTATGTGTTGAAGAATAATGAACGATTTGCTTGGGCGGCCGAGGAAATAGTCAATTCGACTGTTCCGCCCTACAAAGCTCCTTACACATGGGCAGAAGTTTTTGAAGAGGCTTCGCTTCTGAACCGAAGTAGCTCGCCTCAAGAAGAGCGAGCTTTGATTGATGAAGTTGCTGAACTGGTCCTTTCTAAACCAGCCTCGGATGAAACCCTTGCTTCTTTGAAGAACCTTGTTAGGAAGCTCGATCAAAATAAGTTACTGGTTGCGCAGCTCCAGGTTCTTGAAGCCGTGTGTCGGCGCGGACGTATGGAGCAGGTTCCCTCTGAAGTAGAAAGCGCTGCGCTGAAAACTGTTTTGGCAAGTGAATCGACCTTGAGCACTCGGATGCGAACATGGGCTGTTCTGCTTGCCTTAAGTGGATCGAATATTGATCTGGATGCCTGCGATAACCTACTCCGATCTGTCAAAACTGACGGAAAGTCAGCAGCGTCAATTCACGCAATGCTTACACGAGCCAAGATCGACTGGATGTTGGATAGAAAACTACTAGCGACTGCGGAAGTAACAGATTGCCTCCTTCCCGTCGAATCGGTCTTTCCTCGAAATTACTCACTGATGGTTGACGTTCTCATGACTTTGGCTACTTATAGGCAGGCCGATAGTCCGGCGCGGGCGCTTCCACTTCTTCTTCGGGCGAAAGCAATTACAGAATGTGAGCTTGTCACAAATGAACGAATTTCCAGCAGGGAATTAGTTGCACTTGAATTGGCCGACGTATACAGCGAGCTCGGTAGGTTTGGAGATGCTGAATCGGAGTTAAATTCGTTACTCTCGCGTTATAAGAATTATGATCCTAGAAATACTCTCGGCCGACCAGTCGTCCTTGCGGAACTGGGGTACCTCTATGGAAGAAGGAAAATGTATCCTGAGGCGGAAGATTGTCTTTTGGAGTCCATACGGGCTTTCGAAGACAATAAGGTCCTGCCGCTGTCATTCCAAGAGGCGCGTGCATCCGCTTTAATAAACTTAGGAATGGTTTACAAGAACACAGGTAAATTAGCTCTTTCTGCGCAATACCAGGCGAGAGGCGAACGTGCCAGAAAAGAATTTGTAAGAAACATTCCTATTGACCAGCGTTTACGATGACTCCACCGCCGAACGTGAGCTGTTCCTTCTTATAATTGCTGACCTGCACGGAATTTTGTTTTGCATTAATTGTATTTTCAGGACCTTGCACAGCCGGATCTTTTCCAAAAAACGTGACAGATCCACCAGCTAAGGTATTAACGACTAACAGACTGTTTCTAAACTCAATCGGCTTCAGCCCCGAACCCGCATAGTGCGGTGGCGGGATGTTGCGTTGATTTCTCGCATCCGCCAAGTTGAAGCTGTTCGATGTCACCAGAATTCCTGGATCCAGAGCGAGGCTGATTGAACCTTGTTGTGCCACTGTCGTGCTTGTCTGGATCAGCACGTTTTGTCCAATGCTGAAAGTTGGCTTTACTTTTTTGGTACTGCCATTGGTGACTTCAATAAAATTGAATGCAGTGATCTGTTTGTTTGCCGCGATGTTCAGATTGCCGCCCAGGTTCTCTAATTGGATGCTTCCAGCGACTGAGCTGATGTTGCCGTTTATGTTGAGTTCACCGGCAGTATTCACTTTGAAATCATTGTGCGCGAATGAGTCCAGCAGGTTGAGTCGGGTCGTTGCATTCCGCTGAATGTAGACGCTTCCGTTAAGAGATGTCGCCTTAAGAGTGCTATTGCCTGGATCCGTTGTCTTCAGTACTTTCTTGGTGAAGAGAGTGTTGAAGCCATTTATGTCGAGGGGATCGAAAAATCCGGCGCCTATATTTTGATTCGCTTCTAGTACTACATTTGCATTGAAGTTGTTGGTGAAGAGCACTGCTCCGCCAGCCTGACCTATGTCCTCACCAGCTCGCATGAGGACGTCTCCAGCGACAACTGCCACTGTGGATCCAATCATGCCGATATCGGCTCCTAATGTGAGTCCCGGACCTGCGACCAGTTGAGCTGAAGTAGCTCTGGTTCCGTCGGCGTTGTATGTGATTGCTCCACCGGACGACTGTGGCTGAGATGTGATGACGGTGAGATTGCCACTACCCCCTGTGCCGCCTGTTGTATTGATAGAACCAGTCTGTATGGCACTCCCGAGCGGTCCGTTAACTCCGCCGCCTACCATCAGGACGTTGCCGTTAGTTCCGGATCCGACGCCGCCGGTGTTAATAGATGACAGATCAACGTCTATTAATCCGGTCACGGGAGTGGCGCCAGCGAACGCGAAAAGCGACACTCCACCGCCTGCGCCATTGGTGCCTGTCGGTGTCGTGGTGATAGTGCTCTGAAGGGCGATTGATCCGCCGGTTGCTGATGCGGAGCCATTGATCGTGACCGAGCCGGCCGTCCCTCCGGGAAGAGTGGTAGAGTTGCTTCCGGTACTGCCGGTGATGTTGGCGCCGGCGATCATGGTGATATCGTATCCGGTGTTGCTATCCCTTGCATCGATGGACGTACCAGAGGCCGAGAAGATGTTGCCGGTGGCGACTATCGTCAGCGCCTCTGCTACTGATATGTTGCCTGTGATCGAAATGTCGCCAGCTGCATTGAAAAAGGTTGGGTCACCGGTCAGGCACGTCTCACCGATGTTCAAGACATCGGTCGACGAGATGACGTGACCGGCAAGTCCAGTCTGCGTGATGGTGCCGGTGAGTTGGTTGACATTGACAAAGTTGGTACCGGCGCCGGCATGTAGATTGAGTTGTTGGCTCAGTAAGTCACCACCGTTGACTGTGTTATCGAATGCACCGGAGAAGTCTGGCGTTCTCACATAGATGGCGTTATGAGCCGCGATAACGCCATTGGTGTTATCTACTGATAGAGCTGCATCTTGCGGTCCGTCAATATTGACACTACCACCCAGCGACTCGACTCGTCCGTTGTTGGTGATTTTCGACGCGTATAGATTTACAGACTGGTTCGCAGCGACGTTGCCAGAATTCTTAATCTCGCTTGCTGCTGTGAGTGTGAGGTTCCCGCTTGAAGAAATCGTGCCGGCATTGGACAGCATTCCGCGAGCATTGAGTTCCAAATCAACTGAAGACTGCAGGCTAGAATCGGCGGACAATTCTGACGGCACATGCGAAGAGATCGATGCACCCTGCTGGTTGGTTATATCTTCTGCTCGTATCGTCCCGCCCTTTACCGAGTTGGAAGTCGAGAGAGCAACGACCGAACCGAAATTGTTCAGATTGCCGAGCAAATCG
Organism: uncultured Candidatus Obscuribacterales bacterium; assembly: GCA_964418155.1. GTDB lineage: Bacteria > Cyanobacteriota > Vampirovibrionia > Obscuribacterales > Obscuribacteraceae > JADYXR01. The sequence continues at coordinate 10,972 of CAYQKX010000007.1, forward strand.
AAATCGGAGCGTTTTCCAAAGTCACCATATGTGGTTACACCAGAGGCAACTGTCAAGTTGGACGCGCGTAAGTGATCGTTGTTGGCAGTGATTTGTGTTAAATCGACAGAGCCACCATTGGCGGTTCCGTTGGCGCTCACGCTCAATTGCTGTCCAGCCCCGCCTAGAGCTTGTTTGACTGCGATGTATTCTGCAGCTGTTACCTGTGAGCCGGCTCCAAGGGTTTTAGTTGCACCGCCCACGGAGATATCGATCGACTGAGTACTCTTAAAGAGGTTTTCACCCAGCACAATGTTCTTATTAGTTGAAGTCAAATCCAAATCTACGCCGCTGTGGAGCCTTACCAGGCGCTGATTGTCATTGCGTTGTAGCGTGTGGTTGGATGTTTGAGGAAGCTCTGGAAACTCGCCTTTAGGGATCGGAATGGGGTTGACGATGACGCCACCAGGATTGGTGTCGCCTGGTTTTGTCGTGGGAATGTATTCCGGAGGTAATTTGATGCCGGGCACGGAGACTGCGCCGCGCCTGTAGGTGTCTCGGTACAGTTGGCGTGCTTCGCGACTGCTCAGATTCGTGTTCTGGTTCCGAAAGTCCCTCATGCTGGGGGTGTCTACCGCATGCGCACTTTGTAGCGGACTGATAAAGATCGAGAGACTCAACAACAGAAAGAGTCGAGCTGTCTTTCGTGATTCCTTCGGAGTATTGGAATCAATCATCATGCTTGTTACCTCTTTTCCCGCTAGTGGCGTGCAATACGGATGCACTGATCGGTTTCAAATTAAAGCATTCTCGTCAGTCGACGAGAAGAAGTGTCCAATTTTACTACGCACCGTGGCTGCTGGACTTAGAGTAAATTAGATTAGATTTCAGTAGTTCGCGTTATTGAGCAAGAACCCGCCGGTTGTCTACGATTCAAGCTGCCTTCGAATTCTAGCGGCTGCGGCAGTACTGTCAGCGTTCAACGTCTATTGTAATCGCGCGACGAACGACTGCCGTAAAGCGCGAAGGAGGAAGCACGCTGAAAAACCACTGCTGAAAAACAGGTCTGAAAAACACGACCAAGGAGAGCCCGACTAAAGAAAACACCCCTCATTATTTGAGGGGTGTCTACAATGCTTCCGATCAGCGGCTCTTAGCTTGCGCAGCCAACTGCCAAAAGTTCGTTCATCTTGTCGATGTTTTCGCGGATTGATTCTGCCGATTTCTTGAGCTCTTGTGCTTCTTCATCGGTGAGCTTGATGTCTACGATCTTGGTGAGACCTTCTTTTCCAAGGACGCATGGCAGACCGATGTAAACATCCTTCAGACCATAGTGACCATCAGCGAGTACTGCGCATGGCAGCAAGCGGTTTTTGTCCCGAAGAATCGCTTCCACCATTTGGGCGGCCGATGCTCCAGGCGCATAATAGGCGCTTCCAGTCTTTAGATATTTGACAATCTCAGCACCACCGTCCCGAGTGCGAGCAACGAGCTCGTTGATTTTCTCTTTAGAGAGGAACTCGGAAAGTGGGATGCCGTTGATTGTAGCGAAGCGGGTAAGCGGAACCATCAGATCACCGTGACCGCCGAGAACCATCGCCCGAACATCTTCGACCGAGTAGCCGGTTTCCATAGAAATGAATGTCTGGAATCTGGCGCTGTCAAGCACGCCTGCCATCCCGATAACACGGTTGTGAGGCAGCTTTGTGGTCTTCCAGGTGAGGTAGGTCATCACGTCAAGCGGATTGCTTACGACGATGAAGATAGCATCAGGCGATTGCTTGACTGCCTGCGATGCTACTTCCTTGACGATATTTGCGTTGATTTTCAGCAAATCATCGCGGCTCATACCGGGCTTTCTGGCGACACCGGCGGTGATGACGACTATGTCCGAGCCTTTGGTGGCGGCGTAATCGTTAGAACCTTCCAGTTTGCGGTCATGATAATGAATCGGCGAGGCTTGGCTCAAGTCGAGCCCTTTGCCCTGCGGCAAACCATCGACGACGTCGACCAAAACTACGTCTGCTAAATTTTTTTCCGCAACGTATTGAGCAACTGTCGCTCCAACATTGCCTGCGCCCACTACTGTGACCTTACTCACGTCGGTAACCTCCGGTAGATATGTGCTGCGAAGAAGGTTTAGGGTATCACGTGATCGGCTTGTTTCCTTCGAGCTTAAGCATTCGTTCGGTCTTTGGCTTCATCGAAATTACGTGTTTCAGAAGGGCGCTCTCCTAAAAGACATCGATCTAGCAGTTGTACTGTTCCAAAGATGCGGGATTCCCCTACCCGGCATGGTGAAAAGCCCGTGGACGATTTCATTAACTTGGCTTATGCTTTGAATAAGAAGTCCGAACGAGAGGGAACTCCCCGGTCACCCTTGCGTCTATCAGGAAGCTGGGTGCCAATCAAAGCAAGGTCGACAGTTAGGCATTTTCACCGCCTACGTGTGTTGGTTTGAATAGGAATACTGGTCAGTGAAGACGATTCGTAACTACAATTACATTTCTCTAGCTCTGGCAGCGATTCTCATGCTGCCTTCAGTGGGTATCGCTCAAGAAGAGCCTGTTTTGAAGCCCGATGTCCCTAAAATGGACATCCTGCCGTCGAAGGAGCCCCTGAAGGGCGGTATCGAGCACCACACCAAGGCGCAGTCGGAGAAGAAGCAGAAGAAGAAGCTCAAAGCTGCTGCCTCGCAAAGCCCGTTTAGTGGGCGGTCGCGCACAGGCGGCGCGCTTGACAATAATGCTTTTAACGCCCAGGTGGATGAGAGTCGTCTTGATGCAAGTGCAGAGAGAAGTATCGGCATCATTGGCGTTCGTTTCGTCGCTATGATTGGGTCACCACCGGTTATCAATACCGTTTTTTCTAATACACCGGCGGCTGTGGCAGGCATCGTGCCCAACGATTTAATTGTGGCTGTGGATGGTGTGCCTACGTCCGGTCTGACTCGCGATGAGTGCTATGACCTCATTATCGGCACACCCAATACTCCGGTCACACTGTCGCTGCGTCGCGGGCACAATTTTTTCGTGCGCACTATGAATCGCATGGATCTCAATGACATGAGGGATCCGCGGATTAAGCACGCTTACATGTATCACCTATAGTCCGCTTTAATATAAGGTATCGGATTAAAACTTCTGATACACTTTGCTGCATGAGATTATGCTTTGATGCCACTAAGTTTGGTGGCGGACTGGATGGGGCGATTGAGCTGGCGGCTGCAAAAGGCTTGCCCGCAATCGAGTACACCTTCGCCGCCTTCACGACCCCAGCTAAGGGTGTGCAAGAAGTAAAGGGTAAGGAAAAAAACTACCTCGAGACGACCGCGAAAAGCGCTAAAGACAAAAGCGTTGAAATCGCCTGCCTCAGTCTGGATTATCTGCACAAACCTGGCGACAAGACATCTTTCAAAAAGTTCGAAGGTATGCTTACGAAGCTGGCTGAGGTCGCGTCGATTCTTGACTGCCATCGAGTCGCTTTTCTGCTCAATCCTGGCGAAGACGCTGCCTGGAAAGAGAAATTCGAGCAAGAATTTCAACAACTATTGCCGATGTTTCAATCGCGAGTAGTCAAGCCATTACTCCGGCTTGCCACGCCGCTCGATTATCGGGGCGTATCGCTCAAGCGGTGGCATGCGATGGAGCCTCAGGACTGGCGTGATTTGATATCCGGATGTCCCGAGCTTTCATTGAGTTTTTCACCTGGTGACTGTCTGTGGCTCGGCATTGATTATTTGCAGATTCTATCTGGTGTCACTTCTGCAATCGAACATATCGAAGCTCACGACATCGAGATCAATCGCTCAATGCTCAAAGATAGCGGCATGTTTGGTCCGTTGTGGTGGCGGTACCGACAGATCGGCAAAGGTCAGGTAGACTGGACGCAGTTCATAGAAGCGCTTAAATTCTACGATTACCAGGGTGTGTTCTCGATTCATCTTGATGACGAATTTATCGATGGCGACGAACTGGCATTGGCGAATGCGCTGGATGACGGAATTCAACGAATTGCACCATTGCTGAAAGGTTAGGTCGTTTAGCCGCGGCTGCTTGTTTCGAGAGATCAATTCAAATGAACGCCCTGAACGCTAAGCTCTATCTTTATGTCCACACCCACTGGGATCGTGAGTGGTACTGGGCGTTCGAACGATACAGAACAGTATTGATCACTGCAATGCGGCTTGTTGTGGATGCGCTCGAGAAGGGCGACTTGCCTAACTTTCATCTGGATGGACAATCATGTGCGCTTGATGATTTTTTGGAACTCGAGCCTGGCTATGAAGACCGATTCAAGAGACTGATCGCCGAGCGGCGGTTGTCGGTTGGTCCCTGGTATGTGCTTGCCGATCAGATGCTGGTGAGCGGCGAGAGTCTAGTTCGCAACATGGAATATGGGATGGATCGCACGAGGAGACTGGGTCCGCCAATGATGGTCGGTTATTGTCCCGACACGTTCGGACATAGCCAGGACTTGCCGCGCATTCTCAAAGGTTTTGGCATCGACAACGCGATTGTGTGGCGCGGTGTTCCCGAGCTGAAGCATGGTCCGGAGTTCTTCTGGCGCAGTCCGGATGGAAGTGAAGTGGTGGCAACACTTCTCGCAAAAGGCTATCATCAGACACTTTTCCACGAAGCCGAAGGGAGCGTCGAAAAGGCTAAAGTTGATACCATTGCGGAAAACATGTTGCAGTGGCTTGGGTTCAAGCTCAATGTCGAGACAGGTAAAATCGAGCGTAATGCTGATGGCTCTCTGGTTATGTCGTCGAATTTGTCCGGCTGTCTTGTCCCCGTTGGTGGTGACCATCAGAAGCCACCAGCGAATCTGACCAATATAATTACCCAGGCAGAACGCCGTCTGACCGAGCTTCTCGCCGATCCTGATAATGTCGAATATCTGTCTGCGGTTGACCTGGATCCTGTGCTTTTGACCGACTACACGTGGTTGGCTGCCAACGCGGTTCGCAATTCCCTCAACGGAATCGATGTGATTGAAGGAGAGCTGCGAGAAAATACTAGCGCAGTCGCGCATGCCGCTGGATACATGCTTCCTGGCGTTCTATCAACGCGTCTGTATCTGAAGCGCGCAAACAGGATGATTGAACATCGATTGACTAGACTTTGCGAACCGGTCAACTCGATGATGACTCTTATGGGTCTGACACGCTATCCCGCGGTAGAGCTTGCTAATGCCTGGCGCTATCTGCTCAAGAATCATCCTCACGACAGCATGTGTGGGTGTAGTGCAGACGAGGTTCATGCAGAGATGATGACTCGTTTTGCTTCGATCGATCAGATTATCGATGTACTCGATCAACGTTGTGGGCAAGAACTGCTCGTGCCGGGTGTCCATGAGTGGAGTCTGCGTCATTCCGATGATCCGAAAGCGAAATACGAGAATGCCGGCTTTGGTCGTGGAATGCTGACCTTGCTCGATCCGGACGTGCCTGTAGAGGGGCTGGCGATCTTTAATACGTCTACGGATCTGGTGAGCGCACCAATTCGAATCACATTGCCAATTCCCGCAAAGTATTTCCCCGAGTCTAATAGTGCCGCCAGTGGTACCATGTCCGGACCTCGAATCAGGGAGGCTGCCGAGCGTTATCTTTCGGAGGAGCTGTCTGCCGAGAAGCTCTATCAGATTGATTCTACCGGCTATGAGATGGAGCTCTTCGGCGAGTCCTGCGGTGTTCCGCTGTACAAAGATGTCTATTACCTGAACGGCTGGATCTGGGCCAATGAAATACCGAAGATCGGATGTATCCAATCCAAGTTGTCTGCGATTGGAGCTGGACCGCAACTACCTCAGGCCGAAGCGTCCTCGCGGTCTCTCAGCAATGGCATTCTAGACGTAAAAGTCGATACATCCGGTGCGATTACCGTTAACTACGTCAAGGATGGATCATCATCATCATCATCATCATCATCGTCCTTTCCCCTTAATCATTTTTGGCGTGATGTCGCAGATGCAGGCGACTCTTACAACTTCGATCCTGTCCTTGATGATACGCCGGTGACCGGGCGAGTCAAATCAGTGGATGTACTTCAAGGCGGACCGCTCGTCTCCTCTCTGAAAATTGTCTATGAAATAGAGCTGCCGGCAGCTATTGTGGTTGATGATTCAAAGGATTCCGGTGTCGAGTTCCTCGTATCGTTTAAACGCTCGGATTCGATGATTGTGCACGAAATCGAGACGATTGTATCCTTACGCCGGGGCGTGCCAATCGTCTTCTTTGATTCGACGATCAACAATCGGTCTACCGACCATCGTCTTGAAGTCGTTTTTGGCACCGGTTCTCCAGTAAAGAGTACCTGGTCGGAGAATCACATGAGTCTTGTGAAAAGGCCTGTTGAAAATCCTGCGGCTAAGCTTCCGGTGGAGAAATACACTGAAGCGCCGTTGGACCGTTATCCATGCCAGCGCTTCTTCGTCGCCAACGGGCAGGTGTTCTTCAATTTGGGAATGCCTGAATATGGTGCAGAAGACGATGTTGTTACTATGACCGCGCTGCGAGCAATCTCGATGCTGTCGCGGCGGCGGCTGATGACACGCGGCGGTGGGGCCGGACCGTATCTGCCTGTTCCGCAAGGCAACTGCATTGGTGACAACAGAGTTAGCTATGGATGGGCACCGCTGGCGGTGTTAGCATCCGACGCGAGCGCCGAAGCAGAGGATATGTCCGATCAGCAACGGTCGCTGGCCTACAGTCTTGCGGATGCATTCGAAGGCTCCCTCTGGCTTTCGCCTCTAACTCCGGCATCGAAGAATCTTGGTTTCGAAGGATCCATACTTTCGGTGGACAATCCACACATTCGCTGTACTGCGTTTTACTCCAGGGACAGAGGGCGCAATTTCTTTGTCCGTCTGCTCAATGTCGCTGACAGTGCTCAGAGTGCCACCGTCAAAAATGGCGATTCGAAATTTCAGGCTCATGTGAGACGAGTCAATCTGAAGGGAGAAGGACAGAGCGATCCGCAATCGCTGGATCAGCCAATGGAGCTATCCTTTGGTCGGAATGAGCTAATCACGCTTCAGATTGCTGTTGCTAAATGATTGAGCAATTCCCGATTGCCGCGGACTTTGAATTGTCCGCGTGCTTAAAGCAATTACGTTTTAAACCAATTAAGACCTGATTAGTATTCGTATCCACCCTGGTCCTGGTGCAGTTACGTCCTGACCGTCACGATCACGCCCCGGTGTCGCAACCACTAAAAGCCACTTGGTGGCGGAGTTGATCCACCGCCCTGTAAATCTTTGATGACTCTCTGCTGAGCTGCATCGTTACCTTGCTTCCACTGATCTACTCTTTCCTGGTGCGCGGCACGATCTGATTGCATCCGCTTGATGAGCTGCATTTTCTTGCCTCGATATGCGGCTAGATCGAAGATGTCTTTGTAGTTATGTCGGCGAGCGGCTTCCCAGATGTCGTTGAACTCGCCGACCGTACTCGCCTGGTCGAGCGCCTTCTTGAGCAGGTACCGGTTGAGATCTTTGAGCTTCATCGGCTCTATCTTTCGGAGAATTATGCAAAGTTCATGCGCGCTGGGCTCATCGTCGATCATCTCTCGCACTACTTTGCGTTGAAGATCCACCATGCCCATGAGACCAGCCAAACGAGAGTACTCTATTGCCTCTGGGATCGAGTCGAGCCCAGTGTAGGCTTTCTCCATCGCCAGGTGAGCTACATCGGTCATGGACACTTCGAGCGCTTTGGTAGCGAGATCCATCAATTGCTCCGGAGTCTCGGATACGCTGATGAGCTGTTGAACAGCCTTGCGAGTTACGTCGAAGCACTCGTACTGTCTGGACTTCATTGCTACGAGGATGTAATCGTCGTATGTCCTGCACATCTCCAACGCCTTCTCCATGATGGCGCGGCGTGCGTCTACAGTGGCGAAGCCATACTGCTCAGTGTAGCTCGCGACGGCTATACACTTAGGAAGATCGGTGCAGGCAGAGAGAATTTCGTTGTAGATAGGAGTCGCCTTATCGGCGCGACCCTTCTTGGCATAGCCCACGGCGCGTCTCAAGTCTCGCTGTTGATTGACTGTCAGTGGTGAGTCCTTGTCCGGTCGGTCGGCGTATGCTGGTCCAGTCGACAATGTCAGGCACGCAACGGCAGTCAGCGTGCACAATGACGTAAGAGAGGCTGATGTTTTATAGGGCATTGTCGACTCCGATTGGGCTCTTGCGGGACTTCCTTTCCACCACATTCTCTACCCTCAAACTCCCACCTAATATACACACTATCAACTCTCTATTGAAACCGCTGATAATGCCAAAAGCAAGTCTAAAGATCCGAATTTACCCCATGTTATGGCGTTGATCGCTTGGGTAAGATCCTAAAGGCGCGATTGGTGAGGCATATGGAGTTCAGGGAAAAGCAGGACATCAAGCTTTCGCAAATCTGTGCGGAGTGCGGATTTCCAACCACTCAGTGTTGCTGCGGCCCCACCTCTCCGGCTCAGCTCCAGGGTCCGCTTGCGAATTATGTGCTATCGGACGTTGTCCACGAAAGCGAGCGCTCCTCAATTTATCAGGGGCGGCATACTGAGACTGAGCAGGTCTTTGCCGTAAAAACCATAAAGGGTCAACCTGTTACTGATAGAACCGCTCAGCGCAAGCTACAGCAAGAAGGTAAGGCGGTTACATCGCTCACGCATCCGCATATCAGCGCCGTGTATGACTATGGTCTATCTGCTACAAACGTTCCGTTCATCGCTCGCGATTATGTCGAGGGTGTCAGTCTCGCACAGCTTATCGATCAAGAGGGAAGCCTGGATACACAGCGCTTCTGCGACATTTTCTTACAGGTAGTCGATGCTCTTTCATATGCACACGACAATGGTGTGCTGCACCTCAGCCTCAAGCCGGAAAATATTATCATCACGAAAGAAGCAGGACGCAGGGCTGATTTCGTGAAGGTTGTCGACTTTGCGGTATCACGAATGGTGCCGATGGAAACGAATGAGGAGCGCGAGCGCTGTGCCCGCCATGATTCACGATATCTCAGTCCTGAACAAGCGCGCGGCGAGTCTGTCAGTGCTGCTACCGACATCTACGCGCTCGGGTGCACCATGTACGAGGCACTCTGCGGGCATCCGCCATTTGATGAGGGCGAGCAGCTCGAGATAATGTGCAAGCAGATTAGCGTAACGCCCCCAGAGTTGAAAACAGTAGCACGTCATGAACCTCCGGACGTGCTCAATCGCATAGTTATGCGGTCGCTTGCAAAAGATCCAATTTCGCGCCCGGTAACGTTGAAGGAAATCGAGCGCGCACTCGGCGATGCCGCGCAAGGGAAAACGACTGCAGTCGACGGTTCGGTATCTCGTCAGGTGGAGTCGCCACCGGTTGCGGTGCAGTCGAAACGGGCTTCACTGGAAGGATCATCCAGCAATTATACTGTCATAGCGATTGTCATTGCAGTTATTGGTGCTTGCGCATTTGCGTTTTGGCCCCGGACACCTGCGACGTCGCCCGTCCCTGAGTGGAAGGTCTTTCTCGAGCAGGCCACGAAGAGTGCTGCAGTAGGAAATGAGCGAGAGGCCGAGACTCGGCTTAATATGGCGCTCTCCGCACTAGATGGCGTGGAGAGTGACAAAAAGGATCTTGCGCTGGTGCTTTCCAAGCTCGGTCTCCTTTATTATTCGCAGAATCGTAAGCATGAAGCGATGCCGCTGTTGATGCGCGCACTCCCCCTCTATGAGTCAATAGAGGGTCCCGGCGGTACTGACGTGGAGTGGATTGCCACTGATATCGCAGAGCTGGCGCAGCAGACGGAAAACTGGCAGCTAGCGGTGGAAATGTACAAAAAGCTCGAACCCATTCGTGCCAGAGAACCACGAGCCCGGGGAAAGTACGCTAATCTGCTAGCTGGTCTCGGTGGCGCCTATATGCATACCCATAATTATGTGCTTGCAGAAAAACACCTTCGGGCGGCCCTGGCTATTCAAGCAAAGCTTCCTGAGAAAAACTTCGCTGCTATCAGTCGTGAATCTTTGAATCTTGCCTATATTCTCGATACTCAACTCAACAAGAAGGCAGAGTCGGAGATACTGTACAAACAAGCTATCGATTCGGCGAAACACTCCGTGCCAGCCGACAAGATATTCCAAGCTCGCACGCTAGAATATTACTCCAACTATCTCTCTCGATCCGGCCAAGCTTCTCGCGCAAAGACTTTGAAGCAGGAGGCTCGAGCCATACAAGGACTACCACCGGAAGTGTCGTCCGCGTCCGGCGCGGTCACGTCTCGTACCACTGCTGGCGGTACCGCTATGGACCGTGGACGCGAATCTGTCTCCAGGGCAAAAGAGACTATCATCAAAGCCGATAAAGCCTTGGACAGAATCAACAGCTTGCGAGAACGACTGCGTTTGCATCGATGACTTAGAAAAGGTCCATTGGCGAATCGAGCCGGCGCTCTGCCGCTACGTTGTCTCGGCGAGACGCGTCACGCGACCGGAGCAAATCTCCCCACCTACTCCGGTTAGCGCGATGCGTACTTACTTAGATATGACGAAGTTCGTCTCATAAAAGTTCAATTGTTTCGCTTAGTTTTATTTCTGGTCCACGCAGCGCCACACATCACGGATCAGTGCTTGGCTTTGGATATTTCGACTTCGAATTGTAGCGCGATTCGTGCTTCTCCCCTTGTCTGAAACACTAGCTCTGCGTAGGCCTGGAGAAATCCTGGCAGAACACAAAGCATGCCTCTTCTCGGAACATCGCTTGTCAATCGGACTCATCTAGTGCGCCGTCTCAAAAGATGGTGCTGCGTTTTGACAATCTGACCAAGAAGTTCGGCTCGGTTTTGGCCAACGACTCTGTCACTTTTCAGATTGAAAGTGGCTATATCCACGCTATCGTGGGTGAAAATGGCGGCGGATATTCAACTCTGAGTAAAATGCTTTGTGGATACTACGCTCGTAGAAGGTATCGAAGGCACTTTACCCGAAAAGAGATAAGCTCATGCTTTCTTTGTGGGACCAAGCTTGGTTTTCGGAGTGAGAAAAACGACAATCTGAGACCGCAAGGCATGGTCTATGGAGTTTGGCCGCGACGATCCTCATGGACTCGCGTCGCGAATCGGCTGCCTCAGCGGAGTTTTCGAGTTCTTCACCGCTCGACTATGATTCGTGTGCAGCAGCACGAAGTGCGAGAGCGCCAGCAGCAGTTACGGTAACTGCTATTCCGGCGCTCTCTGCCCCTATTCCAGACAAACTTAATCAGTAACTGTATGTCGTCATTGCTTTGATCGATTTCCTTTTGTGTCTCTAAGATAGCTGGAATTTGTGACAAGAATGTCCACGCAACGCGACTGGCAGATATAACGGTGCGAGTTCCGAAAAGACTGACACGCGCGACCTGCATCGCTCACGGAGCATTGAGCCGAGGCGTTTTGAGTTTCCCTGCGACATATGCAGAAACCCGACCGTAGCGAAGGAAGTCTGCCGCCTTTATGGTTACAAGCGACTTGCCCTGTCAATTTTCCGCGTTGTGGCGTTCGTCGTGTCTTTCTCTGAGAACCGGTTAAGATGCACCCTCTCTGATATACTCGCGCAGGTATAGAAGTTGAGCGCTCGAGGCTCGACTGTCCTTAGACCGCAGCAATCCGTTGAGCAGCAATATTTCCGAGGAGAATACAAAGTCCGTGCTGCCGACCGAGCCCACGAGGGCGCCGGTCAATGTCGTTGCACGTCTGCTTCCTGCTGGTGAGTTTTTGCTTGTATGTGCGCTGGTCTGTGGAGTGGCGGCGTTGCACTTGTTCGTCTTGAGAGGTGCTAATCTCTGCCTTCTCTTTGATGGATTCGGCTTTCTCGCCACAACTGCCGGGTGCTGTTCCGTCTTTAATTGGGATTCGTTTGGGCAAATCTTCTCCTATTGTGCGACTGGTTTCAGCGAGTCGACGAGACAAGTCCTGGTGGATAAGTTGGCGCCTGCGCAGGGTATCGTGCGCTGCGGTCCGTTGCTTCCACTACTCTTAGGGACCGCGTATACCATCACCGCAAAAACACCGGCTCCGCAATTCTGGCTGGTGGCAACCTGGTCTATGTGGCTGACTCAGGCATTAACTGTCGGACTTATGTGGCTCTCCTGTCGCCTTGCATTCAATCCGACGGTGGCGCGGGTGGCGGCGTTGATTGGCATGTTCTATCCCGCTTTTGTGATAAACAGCAATCGCTTGTCGACAGAAACTCAGGCATGCTTTGGCATAACCTTGACGATGACGCTGTTTTTATACTATGCCAAGGCAAAGTTTCGTGTGACGAAGAATCTTGGCGCCGGTCTTGTTGCAGGCCTGGTATTGGGATTTCTGGCTCTGGCTCGGCCTCCGTTCCTCTTGCTGCCAGTGCTGCTCATCTGCGCGATTTCGATAGCTGCCTGGAGACTCAAACTCGAGAATCCGTTTTCCAAAAAATGGTTGGCTGGTGTCATATGTGGTGCGGCTTTGTTGCTCGCGCCATGGGCGCTATGCAATAAAATACTGACCGGGAAGGCTTCCATCACTATCGATCGTTTTGCCGTTTATAACCTATACACTGGTCTCAATGCCAGGAATCTGGGATTTGACGTATTGCCCAGCGATCTTGTCGCGCATCCGGAGAGATTCAAAATGTCTCTAGGCGACGCGCTCCACGTATTGGCTGACAATGCGCTCAAGGAGCCCACCGAATTCGCGACCATGTTGGCGCTCAAGCCTGTTCGTCTCCTGGACTCGCCTTGGAATGATTACCAGAACAGTTGTTTAGGTGTGCCGTGGTTGGCTCAACGGTATGGCCATGAAGTTGTTTTGTTGTTCGCTTACTTAGGTATGTTCGCGTTGTGGACCAGAGCGAGGATTTCCAAGTCATTACCGGACTTTTCTACTGCGTTATTGCTCACTCTCATCGTTGTCTACAATTTTGTCCATTGTTTATTCATCAGTATGGCACGCTACAGCTACCCGATTATGCCTTGTGCTATTGTGCTTGCCGCCTGTGGCCTGGCTGCGACGTGGAACAACCCCAAGCGCAACGGTGTGCTGGCTGCGGTATTTTTGGCGCCTGTCGTCTCGAAATTTATCGAAGGTTTGAGGCAGCCACCATATGCGGTGTTGCCTGATATTATGGCGGCACTGGGACCATCGTTGGTGTCCGGGTTGATAGCCTTAATCATTGGATTTGCAGTTGCGGTGGCTCTCTATCAAGGAAGAGAGTTGAGCTCTGGAAAACAGCGCCAAATCTATCTAGGTGCAAGTCTTCTGATTTCTCTGTGGGTTTCTTTCGCCTCCTTCTACGGACTCCAGCAAGTCGCGGTCGCACGCGATGCTATAGCCACGACAATCAAAATTACACAATTACAAGCAACCAAGCAAGCGAATTGGTTGCTTGTAATTGATCCGTCTTTCGAGGGATTCTCACTTGATGCTCTGAAAAGTTGCCGCCTTAAGGTCAATGGCGTTTTGTTGGAAGGCGACTTGTTACCGCTCATGGCAAGAGACAAGAGTCAGCGTGAGTCTTTCGTATATCAGAAGGCATTTGCTCACAGTGGGCAGAAAGACTTGACTGGCATTCGTCAGTGGTATTGTGTGCCTGTGCCTTTGTCAGTTATCAGAGCCGGCGAGAATCGAGTCGAATTCACCAACATTGGAGAGGCGAAATGCAAATCTCTTGTGATGTGCGATTTGATCGAGTCACGAAAAGTTGTGTCGCCGATTTCACTGCTGCAGTTCTCCTGGACAAAAGGCTTCACCATTAATCCTCCTCTCGATATGCGTCTCTCAGAGAAGGCTTCTGCCATCGCCGACGGTCAAGCGGGTAAGATTCGTCCTCGTGTATTGCTCCTTTCCGTCGCTACCACCGATGGTGGTAGCGCGAGTGAAGTATCTCCGCCACTTGTTACCATTGAACTCGGCAATCACACGATCGACAAGAAGGGCAACAAAGTCGTCACACTTCCAGTGCCGTCCGAGAAGCTTCGTCCGTTGTTGGATGCCGTCAGAAACAAGCAGGGTAATTCTATTAAACTGCGACTGAGTGGCCGATGCCATTCCAAATTGAATGCTGAAGGCAAAGTAAGTTTTGCAGTAATTACGACAATCAAATCGTCCGCAATGCAGCAGGAGACTATGGCACCGATGGCGCCTGAGTTAGTCCCCTGTAGCTCTGAAGGCAAGCAATTTGCGTTCGTCGATCTTATTCCGGTAGAACAAGTCGACGGTTTTGATTGCTCCGCCCGCATTCTCATTTGCGGTCGGCCCTGGTGGGATGTGCTGCAATACGGCATCTACAAAGTAGACGAACCTGTCGAGGTATCTGATCTCAAACTCGAAGCATCGATTTGTGATTTGCCGGATCTCACTAAGGATAAGTATTGCGTTTACCATAGTGAGCTATTACCTGTTCGGTAACGGTGAGGTCGTTCAACCCGAGCGGCTGCGAGATCATAAAACCTTCCGATGACGTCATTCATTAAATGTCTCGTCTATTCCTCTTATTTTTCCTTTTCCCGACTCGGACCATCTTTCGAAGGTGCCACAGGTGCTGGATACTTTGGACGATTTAAAAACAGATCAGACATTAGAATAGAGGGAGGAATTTCTCTGGGAAGGCCTGACCACTTTGAACCTAAACCTAACGCTAGGGTATTCCTACGCCAAGCTTCGTCAAGAGCTTGCGATCTCCGCTTATCCGACTCCTCTTTCTCCTGCTGAAAGGTCTTTAGCGACTTTCTTTGCTCTTCTGTCAGAGAGGAAGGACGGCCATTGAGCGAGTCAGAAAGTTCTGTCGTTAACAACTTTCGAGCTTCAGCATTGTCTGGAAATGATCTCCAGACCTCTAGCTTTATGTACTGTTCGTCCGGAATTCTCGGCTTTAACTTTTCTTGGACGGCGATTTCGCGGAGCTTTGCTCCTTCTTTCGGATCTTGGAAAACCGGCCTGGGTGGGCGTAGTGATTCCATCCCAATTGCTCTGTGCACACTCCATTTTGTAAACATCAAGGCACTGCGTTTTTCGGTTCCAGTCGAATCCACATCGGGCGGTGTCGGCGGAAACTCAGTCCACGCCTCGTACAGCGCTTGCTCTTCTTTTGTCAAAGGCTGATTTGCGAGGGATTTTTTGTAGCAATCTCGAAGTTTTTGCGCCGTGTCCTCCGTATAGTCGTCGACATTGAGACCTAAGTCTCTTGCTTCAGAACTGTTCGGTCGCGGATATCGTCGCCGGCTCTCCAACAGAGCGGAGTCAATCTTTACTTGCTCGAGATGCGAAGGAACTTTTCTAATCTTCAAGATAAGTTCAGATTTCTCGGACATCAGTCGAATCTCTGTATCCCTCGCATCAGGGAATTCCGTGAGTGCCTTTAGTTCAATTTCTTCTTCTGTCGTCCTACTCTTCTTTTCCCGTAGATCCCTGGCTCTGCGATTCATTTCTGTTTGATTGCTCAGAACTTTTGTTCCATCTGACTTTGCTTTTTGAGCAGGTTTGTCCGATTCAGCCGATTTGTCTTTCTGGGCGTCCGCTCCAGGCTTTTGCCCATCTACTCCGGGCCCTTGAGGAGTGTCTGGTCTGTCGTTCTTTGGCGACTCAGGATAGGCTGGTCCCCGGGGTGGCTTAGCGTAATCCGAGAACAAGCCTTTTTTCTCGTTCTTCTTTCGATCATCAACCTCTGACCCCTTATCCTTTGGGGATTCTTGCCCTTCAGGTTCGGCTGCTGCATTTGCAGTATTTCTTGTTAGCAGGAAGCTCCCATTCGGTTTATCTGCAGCTTCAATCCCGGCAGTCGATTCTGGTATACCATCGTCGTCCTTTTTTCTAAGTTCTTCAATTTGATTGTTCCAATGAGAACTGATCTTTTCAGTTACTTGCTGAGACAGCGGCTCTTCAGATTGATATCTGGTCTGGGAAAAACTTCCTGTATCACTCGAATCTAGTCTAGTCATATCCGTTCTCCTTCCTTGAGACCAATCCACTCCGCTTGAATTGAATAGTAGCGATTAGTTGTGACAGAAACGTCGTAAGAATTAGCACCTCGCCAGCAGCTGTTTCTGAGCTTCTATGCCAGTCCAATTTGGTTTTCAAGAACCAATCGTCAAGTTCAAACAGTGAGAAGGCGTTCGCGATCAAGGCACCATATTTAGTATCGCGCAAGCGAGCTCGGCGCATCGGTTTTCTGAAATTTTAAGTATAGTTAGCCAGACGAGGTGCGGAGACTCGCGTCGTTTCTGACGAAAGTCGCCGAACCCGGTCTCTGACTTCATCTCTGAGGCGGCTTAAGCTCTTTTAGCTCGAGCGCCGCTCAATGCTGTTGTGCATTTCTTCCAGATAGAATTTTGAGCTTTTCGGATACCTCTGTCCGGGTTCAGATTTCCGCTTTTGAAGCTCTTCCTCGTCAGTCTTTTTCTTCTCGAAAGACTTTAGAGTTTTTGTTTGCTCTTCAGTTAGTGATGACGGACGACGGTTGAGCTTATCTGCAAGGTCTATCGATAACAGCTTCCTTGCTTCTTCGTTAGCAGGGAAGGCTCGCCAGACTTGTAGCTTTATGAATTCGTTATCTGGGATTCTTTTCTGTAACTTCTCTTGCATGGCGATCTCGCGGAGCTCCATGCCCTCTTTTGCATTCTTGAAGATCGGCGTTCGATCTAGGGAGCCCTTTGCTTTGCCGTCTGCAGACTTGCCCTCGGGATCGAAATTGGGGCGTGTCGGCGGGAATTCAGTCCAGGCATCGTAAAGTGCTTGATCTTCTTTGGATAGTGGCTGGTTGGCTGCTAGTTTTTGATGGCATTCTCTCAGCTTCTTTGCCGTCGCATCGGTATAGTCGTCGACTCCCAAACCCAAAGATTTGGCTGCTGGGCTGTTCGGTCTCGGGAATGCGCGATGGCTTTCCAGTAGATACACGTCTTCAAGCGTGATAGAACGGTTGAACTGGCCTTTCTCGGCTGGTTCGATACCGTTTAGTGCCCAATACTGAGCGATGTATCGAACATCTGTGTCTCTGGCGTCTGGAAATTCCAACAGCGCAATTAACTCCGCCTGTTGTTCCCTCGTTCTCGTCTTGATCTGTTGCAGCTCGAGCGTTCTTTGGTCCATTTCGTACTGAAATCTGAGCAAACTTTCGTTATCCCGTTTTTCCCGCTGTTCTGGAGTCAACGTATCTTTTTTATCGCTATCTTCCGGAGCGTACTTGAAGGCTGGTAGCTCAGGACCCGGCGTCAGAGGCCTTTTCATGTTCATTCTTTCGGAAAATGAGTTCTCCTTTTTCTCATCTTTGTCTTTCTGACCTTTGTCCTTTTTCGGCTCGTCTGCTCCGCGCTCAGGCTCTGGCTTTTCGTAGGCGACTTGATACTCACCCGTCTGGTTGGAAAGGGCAACTTCAGTGGTGGCATTATGAGGCGAATTGGCGCTATCTGATTTTTTTAATTCTTGTATCAGTCCATTCCAATGCGAAGTGCTCTTCTCGCAAAGAAATTGTGGCAACGGTTCATCTGTTCGGAATGTAGGTTGGGAAAAACGGCCGGCATCACTCGCGTCAAGTCTAGTCATCGTCTAATTCTCCTTCCTTTAGTGCCGCCACGCTGTTTCCATAATGATTAGTAGTTGTGACAAAAATGTCTAAGGAAAAATTGGTATGAAAATGAAGGCTCGACCATTAATGGGCGGTCAAAAATTTTCTATAGAGACTAATGTTGGCGGCTCACGAGTACATTGTTTTACAATCATTTTCCAGAACCGAGAAGATCGACGCGCAGACCGTCTCCAGGGCAACTAATAATTTCGGAGACGGTGACTCAAGAAAGTCTCCCCGTGGGACTTACTACTCCGCAGGCGCTAGTTTGCAAATTGCCATTCAAGGCCGACGCTTGGAAAAATCTAAACCGCAATCTGAGATTGTGTAGCAGATGGCATGTACCTACCTTCCGTTTCGTCACGCGATCTAGGCGTTGTCGAAATTTCCGAAGTGCGGACGGATACTGTTTCCTCAACTTACTAATCTGACTGGCTGCGGTCTTGGGCAAAATTGAGAGCAACAGTCTTCGGAGTAACGTGATACTCAAAAGGCTGGGCTGAATCGCGAAGGTGGATTAGCACGGCGGCGGTCTTAATCAACTTCAATGCTACTTTCCTCGCTTCGGAGCCATTTGTTGACAGAAGCGTCTTTATTGGGTTTACGGCAGACAACGCGTGCGGAATCGCAAACTCCGATGAGAAGAGACATTTTCCCGTCGGCAAAGTTTGACGACTTAGAGTGCGATGTCCAATCGCTTCGATTGGATTGACTTCGGAGAACGATTGTATGCGGTCTATCGTCGCCGTCAAATGCTGCCCAGGACTCAATGATCTTTCAACACCGTCGATTTGCACGACGATGCCATCTCTTTGCGAATCGTGCAAATCGTATACCGAGACTTTCATCTCCCCAACGGAGACGAGTGCGACGGATCCGCCCGCGATGTGAATTGTGGCAGCGCCGGCAGAAACAGTCATGTCTTTGGATGGATAAAAGACCATGCTGCCGTTTTCCAAATCGAACTGCTCTTTAAATGCGACTGGCTGCTTATGTCCAGCACTAGATTCGATACTACCTGAAGATAGCAATTGATCGCTGCAAAGCAAAGCATCATGCTCATAGCTTGTCGGTTGACTGACTTCAATGTAAGAGTCATATGGTTTGAACATCGGCCGTTTTATCGCATTCGAATATGCATTTGCGCACAATTCTAGATTCAGTTCGAACGCGGGGTGAGTGCTTGCCGATAACAGCGATTGTGCCGGGTCCGAAGTAAGAGGCGTTGTCTGTAAAACATCCAGAAGCTTATTGTCGGCGCCTTTAGTAGGTCCGTGCACAATATGCGTCAGAGCACCAGCATCCACCGGCGGGTCCGCAAGCATAGTCACACCACCACCAAAAGTTATGTTCTTCTTTTTGAAACCATTGTTGATAGTGACATTAGCACCTTGCGCCGTCAGCGTGTTGACCGGCGCTTTCTTTGCTGATGACACTCGGGAGCCTAAGAAGGTAACGACACCAGGCCCAATCTCTACTTCGTCTATGTTAACCTGAGGATTAGGATTCTCAGATTTAGTCGGTCCGACAGAAATGTAGATATCACCGAGACCAGCAGTTTTGGCGGTTGTCGTCAGCGACGAGTTTGCCAGGAAGTTGATTTTACTCTTCTTATTCGTTCCGGAAGTTTCGAGGTTGATGCTGTTCACCGCCTCGATATCGCCGCCCACTGTTAGAGTACCGCTGCCCTCGACCGTCATGAAAACCCGATTGCCTGCTTTTGCATGCTCTACGAGCATCGAACCAGCCGCTACTACTTCAACGTCACCGCCTGCGGTGAGGTCAAGAGACCCGCTGTTCTGAGTGTTTGTTTGAGAGAGAAAGATGTCGGTTGTAGCATCCAGGACGACGTTACCAATGGGCCCCGCTACTACTAGGGGATTTGCTGCAGTACCGATTTTGCCCGCAGATCTGATTACGAGCGAATTCAGCCCGCCAAACGCAAAATTTTCGAGGTCATCGCCAATTGTGAGGTCAACTCCACCAACGTCTTCGATCAGCAAATCCGACTCATCAATGGAGAACGCATCCACGATGAGGTTTGTATCACCTCCCCCTCTCAGTGCGCCTTTTAACGTGGCATTAGCGGCATCTAATCGATACGTTTCGCCTGCGACACCACGGACATTGTTAATTTCGACATTGCCGGTGTTGGTTACTCTGACAAAAGCGTTACCGGCTCCGGTTGAAAATCGAATTTCGTCGCCTTGTATGACCAGGGGGTTGGCGTCCGATCCTATGTTGTTATCAGCAAACAGAAATCCGGTGCCGCTGAAAGTTACCGATCCTGACGGACCACAAATAATATCCGAGCCTTCAATCAGCACGCCATTACCGGCATTGAAACTGTCCTGTATTTCGATGGCACCGGCGGTAAGCAAATTCGCATTGATGTTGAGATTGACCGGTCCCTGAACCAAGATGTTACCGTTGTTGAATATATCCGGCTCCGCCTCAACCAATCTCGCCGTACTTGTACGCACCCCGAATTGATCGTATTCCACTCTGACGCCTTTTACGCTGCTTTCAGGTTGCGATACAAGCGCAAAAAGGAGTCCGGTTTGTACTGCCCCCCCAGTAGTATCAATCTCGCCGATAACAATCGCATTGCCTGATTGGGCACCGGCATACAGCTCAATGTCTCCACTATCGCCGCCGGATCTGCCACCGGTCAAAATTGTCGATCCCCCGAGATCGATAACGCCGGAACCAGCTGTTTCGCCGACGAAAGCATACATATAAACATTGCCAGCGGAACCGGCTTGTGCTGAGTCCGTGTTCCGCGTGGTTATAGTTGTTGCCGCACCCATCGCAATCTTGCCACCCGCAGTGGAGCCCTCGCCACTAAGTGATACGGCGCCGGCATTCGCAGGCGCGGCAGGCAGGGTTGGTGAATTGGCTCCGCCTGACACGGTGAAATCAGCGCCTGCTATCAGCGTTATCGGCTGTCCTTCAGTTGCAGTGCCCGCAGTGATAGTTATGCCAGCCGCGCTTGTGATGTCTCCTGAAGCAACAATTACCAGATCCTCCGCGACCGTGAGGTCGGAATTGATGTTGATCGATCCGCCCGTATTGTAGAAAGTAGGATCCCCAGTGAGGCAAACATTGCCAATGTTTAAAACATCAGTATCGGCAGATACATGAGCGGCGAGTCCGGTCTCATTGACCATCGCGGTGAGGTCGTCGACGTGCACATTCGCGAAACCCAACCCCGAATTCAGGTTCAAATCCTTCGCATTTAAACTGCCACCGTATATGGAACTATCTCCAGTACCCGAGTATGAACTAGCACGTAGATTGATTGCGCCATTGGCAGCAACAGTTCCTCCGTGATTGTTGATTGTTAGAGCGGTATCCAGACCATCGAAGTTAACGTCAGCCGTCTTCGATTCAATCAAACCGCTGTTGCTAATGCCGTTTGAATTGAACTTTAGACTTTTCTCCGCACTAATCTCACCACTATTGTTAATCTGGCCTGCAGCCGATAAGGTCAGTCCCTGGGTTGACGAAATGACGCCGTCGTTCGTGAGATTGCCTTTGGCCTCGATTGTCAGATCTACCGCCGAAACGATGCTCGCACCACTTCGATTGTTGATGCTATCGGCCTGAAACAATCCACTTTTGCTATTGTTGGAAGAAACTGTTTGAATTGTTCCGAAGTTATCGAGATCGCCAAGTAATCTGAAATCAGATCGTTTAGCAAAGTCACCGAAAGCGGTGACTTTAGAGGGCACAACCAACTCGGAGGCTCTCATTAGATCTCCCTCGGAGGTGAGCGCGGCAAGATCTACTTCGCCACCAATGGCCTTGCCATCATGACCAACGTTGAGTTTTTGAACGCCACCAGACAAAACCTGTTTCACAGCCACAAATTCCGCTGCTGTCACTTGTGAACCAGCGTTGACTGTTCTTGTTTCACCCCCCGTAGAGATAACTACGGACTCAGTGCCTTCTGGAAATATATTGGAACCAAGCGTGATGTTTCGATTCTGCGAATTCAAATCCAGATCCACGCCTTGACTCAAGCGCACCGCGCCAGCACTGGTTATCTGGACTGATTGGTTTCTAGTCCTATCAATATAGTTATTCTGAGTCGTAACTCGAAGCAGCGCAGCATCACGTCCGCTGGTGATCGATCGCTCCGCGCGCATGAGCGTTCGCATCTCTTTAAAGGATGTATCTTTTCGTTCGCCTGAAAATGTCTTACGAGCTGCCAGTCGACTTAACTCTGGATTTTGTTCGCGAAAAGCACGAAATCCGTTGCTACCATCTCCGCGTTCTGCCTTCGCTTCTTGCATTGAGGAGAGCATGAGCGAACCACTCAAAGCGATAATGCAAGATGTCAGCGTTTTTGCACAAGGGTTCATTTCGATCTCCTTCGTTGCAGAATGTGACCAGCTTCTCTCTGCGGATTTGCAGAGAACTTACCATTTCTCAAGTAAAAACGTAACGCGAGGGAGCGCTCGGCCGTTGCATCCGTAAGAGGGTAGCAGCACCTATTTGCTTTGTCACTTGCAATCATGAAAATCTCATGAAGTAGAACAGTTTTTCCAGTTCGTTATCGAGCTCTTTGTCCTTTCGGGCGGCCTCGGAGGCGCGTGCTTTCTGCTCCAACTCGTCAAAAATTTAGCGATTAACGTTGGCGGCTCACGAGTACATTGTTTTGCAATCATTTTCCCTTAAGCTCAACTGAGCGGCAGAAATGCCACTACAGGGAGAATTTTCGACGTCAACTTCTCGGAGTTCCGTTGGAAAGACTGTTGGAATGCCATTTTAATTGAGGCTTTCTATCCCTCCTCTGAATTACAAAGTGTTTATCAAAAACAAACTAAAGCTGGAGTTTGAATGTATGACAAACAGTAATCCTGATGTTTTCGACAGACCAACCAATGAGGGGCGTATCGATCAACAAAGTTATAGAGCACCAGAATCGGTGCCATGTTTGCTATCGGAAACTGCAGGCAGCAGTTACAAAATCAAAGACGCTGACGCGCAAAATATCGAGAAAAATGCGAACAACAATGACGTCTTGAAGGCAGGCTTTCGGGACTATAGAGAAATTCTTGGTTCCGACGAGAAGAACGAAACGTCTGACGAGAGCAGCGAAGGTTCTGACGAGAACAGCGAGAGTTCCGACGAGAGCAACGAGACTTACGATGAGAGCAACGAGAGTTCCGACAGTTCCGATGAAAGCTTCGTAAGCTCCGACGGAGCTGCTCTCGAAGATCCGAAAGATCAGAAAGGCGAGGACAAGCCAGGTCGGAAAATCCCGGAAGCTCTCCAGAAAAAGATTGACGGATTGATAGAGTTGCTGGGTGACGATGAATTCGGCAAGCGCGAAAAAGCAAGTAAGGAGCTGCGCGAGTTAGGATCGACCGCCTGGAATTCACTGGAAAAAGCGCGCTCGCACCCAGATCTGGAAATCCGCTTTAGGTCGGGCAGGATAATGCAATCGATATCCGAGCAACCGTTAACTAAACAATCTAATGTGGCAGCAACACACAATGAGGCCCTTGCCGAGATCGCTAAGGCCGGAAAGATCTCACCAAAGACTGCGGAAAAATTTGAAAAACTCATAAAGGCTATGGACGGGCATTTTATGAGCGACAAAGAGTATGAAGTCCGACGGGATAAATTGGACAAGACGGCCTACAACCAACAAGGCGACAAGAAGGATCGCCTGGACGCATTAAGAAAAACGAGCGAGCTGTTCGCAACTACTCAGGTTCCCCCAGTGGATCAAGTTCGTCTAGACTTCGCCGATGCCTTGACCAAGTCTGGTGACAAAGGGAAGGCGATTAAAGTACTTGGTGATGCGATCAAGGCAAATCCTGAGCTGAGAGGCTCCGCAAGTTTTAGATTGCTTGCCCGAGACGCAGGCGCATTCAAAGACAAGAGCTTCGCAGAAACAGTCGATAAGGCTACTGGACGCAAAAATCTTGTCAGTAACTGGGCAGAGAATAGGCGTGCAGCACTTTATGATACCGTCGATCATATGACGCACGAAACAATGCGAAAAGGACCAAGCGACGCAATCCAGAAGCAGTGGAAAACTACCTTTGACGAGCTGGCAAGGCAAGCCAAAGACGAAAAAGGTCTCGCTGGAATTGCGGAGATAGCCAAGCAGAATGGTCAGCGCAGCCTGGTGGAGGCCTTCGGTCGTCACGGAAAACATGACGACGCAGTCAAACTGATGACTCAAATGATCAAGGAAGACCCACAGTGGGTGAACACCGCGTGGATGTATTCAATGTCAAACTTGAACGAAGCCCGCAATAACAAGGAGTATAGTGAGGCGGTTAAAACAGCCCGCAAGACGGTACCACGACAATACGATGGTCAGGACCCGTAGTCGGGAAAGCTAGAGGCGTCGGCGACCAGTCCTACACGTGGTCGTCGATTGCCGAGCATCTGTGTGCATCGCCTTGATTGCATTTTTGAAATTGTTCTTTCCATCGAGCATCCAGCAAATCCGCGATTGGTTGCGATGAGGATACCTCAGATTGGTAATTTTGCTGACTACGACTTACGCTGTCGCCTGCTTCCATTCTTGTCATAGTTTTCTCCCTGGACCGTAGCCGCCGCTATTTGAATTGGAAAGGTCGCGATTAGTTGTGACAGAAAGGTCCAAACTACCAAAGGAACCACCCGAAGTATTCAATAGAGATTAATGTTGGCGGTTCACGATCTCATTGTTGTGCAATTATTTTGACTTACTCTCAATTGAGCGGCAGAAATGCCATGAGGGGAGAATTCTCGACGTTACCATCGCAGTGTGGCTTTTGAAAAGCCTATTAGGACGCCTTTTGTTAGGGGCTTTCTAATTGCTCTGCGGAAATTTCGTGGAAAACAGACTAATCTGGAGTTTGAATGCATGACAAACAGTAATCCTGACTCTTTCGACAGACCCACCAATGACAGGCTTATCGATCAGCAAAGCTACCGCGCACCAGAATCGGTGCCCTGTTTGCTATCGGAAACTGCAGGCAGCAGTTACAAAATCATAGACGCTGATGCGCAAAACAGCGAGAAGAATGCGAACAACAATGACGTCTTGAAGGCAGGCTTTCGAGACTATAGAGAAATTTTTGGTTCCGACGGAAAGAACGAAAGACCTGACGAGAGCAGCGAAAGTTCTGACGAGAAGCGCGAGAGTTCCGACAGTTCCGATGACAGCTACGTGAGCTCCGACGGAGCTGCTCTCAAAGAACAGCAAGATCAGAAAGGTCAGAAAAGCGGCGACAAGCCAGTTCGGAAGCTCCCAGATGCTCTTCAGAAAAAGATTGACGGACTTATAGAGTCGCTGGGTGACGATGATCTCGACAAGCTCGAACCTGCAAGGAAGGAGCTGCGCAAAATAGGATCGGCCGCCTGGAATTCGCTGGAAAAAGCACGCTCGCACCCAGATCTAAAAATCCGCATGAGGTCGGGCGAAATAATGCGATGGATATCCGAGCTACCGTTAACTAAACAATCTAATGTGACAGCAACACACAACGAGGCCCTTGCCGAGATTGCTGCAGACAGAAAGATCTCACCAAAGACAGCAGAAAAATTTGAAAAACTCATAAAGGCTATGGATGGGCACTTTATGAGCGACGAAGAGTTTGATATCCGACTGGATAAATTGGACCAGACGGCCTACAATCGACAAGGCATCAAGATGGATCGCCTGAAAGCATTAAGAGAAAGGAGCGAGCTGTGCGCAACTAAGCAGGTTCCCCCAGTGGATCAAGTTCGTCTAGACTTCGCCGACGCCTTGACCAAGTCTGGTGACAAAGGGAAGGCGATTAAGATCCTGGGTGATGCGATCACTGCAAATCCTCAGCTCAGAGACTCCGCAAGTTTTATAGTGATTGCCAGAGACGCAGGCGCATTCAAGGACAAGAGCTTCGCAGAAATAGTCGATAAGGCTACTGGACGCAAAAACCTTGTCAGTAACTGGGCAGAGGATAAGCGTGCTGCACTTTATGATACCGTCGATCATATGGCGCACGAGACAATGCGAAAAGGACTAAGCGAAGCGATCCAGAAGCAGTGGGAAACCACCTTTGGTGAGCTTATGTTTCACCATTTTGAAAGTAAAAGTCTCAGTATCGCTTTCCATGCAATGATAGCCTTGGAGAGGGGTCAGCGCAGACTGGTGGAAGCTTTCGGATGTCACGGCAAGCATGACGACGCTGTCAAGCTGATGACTCGAATGATACATCACGACCATAGGTTGGTGCATAACGCATGGATGGATTCAATGTCAGAGCTGAATGAAGCCCACAAAAACAAGAATTTTCAGGAGGCGGTCAAAATCGCTCGCAAATTAGAACCACGACCAGCACGACGATGGTGAGGACCCGCAGTCGGAAATCACTCGTTCTGCTTTTTGTCGATGTTGATCTTCATAGATCGTCGATTGAAAGAATCTATCCCTGCCGGATCGCACTGTTTTGCTCCTGGAGATTGATTAAGCGGATCGATTAGATCGCGATTGGGATCTGCGTTCTTCGGACGGGGCTTGGTTGTGTCATCCGGTTGAGGTCTCAGCCCAGTCGCCGGACGTGCGACAAGAAATCCACTATTGTTCTTGTTCGCAATGGTGTCGGGTTTCGTCGTGTCATCCGGTTGAGGTCTC